>UCIT01000143.1 GCA_900472625.1 Hyphomicrobiales bacterium
GGCTGGCCGCTCGGTGGCGGGCACGGGCGAATAAGTGGGCCGATCGGGCCGAATGGATCATGGGAGATTGAAGGTGCGGCAGATAACCTTGCTCGACCTTATGATGCAGAGGACGACGTTCGGTCTTCCTGCTGGCAATGTTCACATGACATTGAGCGGGGGGCGCACGTCGGCCTATCTGTTGCATCGTGTCCTGGAAGAGAACGGCAACCTGCCCAAGCGCGTTCAGGTGGTCTTTGCCAATACGGGCCGTGAAGACCCTAGAACGCTCGATTTCATTCAACAGATTGGCGAGCGATGGTCGGTGCCGATCACCTGGGTGCAATACCTTCCACATGATCCGTGGTTTGAGATTGTCGACCACAATAGCGCGGCACGCAACGGCGAGCCATTCGAGCAGATGATCAAACACAAGCGTTTTGTCCCGAATGGCGGGAAGCGCATCTGCACCGAGCAATTGAAGGTTAGGACTGCCAGAAGGATGCTTGTTGCGTCGGGATGGACGAGCTGGACAAAGACGCTCGGCATCCGTGCTGACGAGCCGCATCGTCACGAACAGGAAGACCAACCTCGCGAAGAGATTTGGATGCCGCTCGTCGAGGCTGGCATCACCAAGCCCATGGTACTCGATTTCTGGGATCAGCATCCGTTCAACCTACCTGAAGACGTGGAAAGCAACTGCCGTCTTTGCTTCCAATTTGGATTCGTCCAGCTCGGCAATCAGATGCGGGAAACACCTGACGATGACTTTCCGGAGCGCATGGAGGCCCTAGGCTTCGGCACTTTCCGTAAGCAGCCATGGTCAGAGATCCGCGAGATCGCGCTCGGTCAATCTGCCTCGACATTGCCTGCAAAGGCTTCACGTCGCCGCAACATTTGTGGAGCGGCAGAAAGCGAGGAATGCGCAGCATGACCGACGCCCTTACCGACCTCTCCGAAGAGATAAAATTCCTCGACGAGGAGATCCGCGGCCTCAAGGCCCGCACGACCGGGAGTGAAACCCAGGTCCACAAGCTGTCGATGCTGACCCGCCTTCGTGAGCGCTGCGAGCGTTCCAAGGCTGCGATAGAGAGGAAGGCAGGGCAATGATCGAAACCAGAACACTCCTCGACGGCCGCTGCACCATGCTCGTCGGCGATTGCATCGACGCAATGCGTTCCATGCCGGCGAACTCTGTCGATTGCGTCGTCACGTCGCCGCCCTACTGGGGTCTGCGCGATTATGGCGTCGACG
>UCIT01000057.1 GCA_900472625.1 Hyphomicrobiales bacterium
ACCTTCTTCACCCGCGCCCAATGCTCGCGCTCGTCCAGCCGGTCCAGCGAGCGGCAGGCGCTGGTCAGGTGGATCGGCGACAGGTAATCGTCCGGGCGGATCTCGGCGGCGCGGGTGAAGAAGGTCACCGCGCCCTCAAGCTTGCCCTGCATGAACAGGAAGCGGCCGTACTGGAAATTGACCTCGTAGAGATCGGGCTCCAGCGCCAGCGCCTTTTCGAACTCCAGTAGCGCTTCCTCGTCGCGGCCATCCTGGTGCAGCGCCAGACCGCGCGAGGCGTGCGCTTCGGCAAGGTTCGGATCGAGCGCCAGCGCCTTCGCCGTCAGATCGAGAATGCCCTTCAGCGTGTACTCGCCGGCATGCCAGTCGCGCAGCGTCGATTCGCAATCGGCGATGCCGGCATAGGCCTGCGCGTAGTTGGGGTCGAGCGCCACGGCGGTGGCGAACATGCGCCGCGCCATCAGCAGATAGTGCCGGGTGAAGCTGTGGGAGAACTGTCGGCCGCGCAGATAGTAGGTGTAGGCCTCGACATTGGTGGTCGGCTCGGCGGCGATCGCCCTCTGCTCTTCCGGCAGCAGCTGGATCTTCAGCTGATCGACGATGGCGTGGGTAATCTCGTCCTGGACGGCGAAGATATCCGTCAGGTCGCGGTCGAAGCGGTCGGCCCAGAGATGCGTGCCGTTGCGGGCGTCGATCAGCTGGCCGGTGATGCGCACCCGTGCACCAGCCTTGCGGACGCTGCCCTGCAGGACGAAATTGACGCCGAGCTCAGCTGCGACCTGTTTCACCGGCACCGACTTGCCCTTGTAGGTGAACGAGGTGTTGCGGGCGACGACGTAGAGATTGGAAATCTTCGAGAGGTCGGTGATGATGTCTTCGGTGATGCCGTCGGAGAAGTACTCCTGCTCGGGATCGCCGCTCATGTTGGTGAAGGGCAACACCGCCACCAAGGGCTTCTGCTTTTCGCGGGCGGCGGCAAGGGCCGCCTCGTTGACCTTCAGCGGCAGTGCGCGCCGCGGCGCGATGGCATAGACCCGCACCGGCTGCTCGATATTCTTCAGCGTGAAGACGCCGCGATCCTGGAACGACAGGTCGAGCCTCGTGCCGACATGATCGCGCGCCGAGGCGGAGATCGCCACGCCGCCGGGATCGGCGATCGCTTCCAGCCGTGCCGCGACGTTGACACCATCTCCGAAGATATCGTCTTCCTCGACGATCACGTCGCCGAGATGGATTCCCATGCGGAATTCGATGCGCTGGTCGCTGGGTGCGCGGCCGTTGCGCTCGGCCATCGCCTGCTGCACCTCGTGAGCGCAGGAGACGGCGTTGACGATGCTGGCGAACTCCACCAGCATGCCGTCGCCGGTCAGCTTGACAATGCGGCCGCGCCCTTCGGCAACACGGGGATCGACGATCTCACTACGGCAAAGCTTCACCGCATCCAGTGTCCCCTGTTCGTCGGCACCCATCATTCGGCTGTAGCCGACGATATCCACTGCGAGAATAGCTGCAAGACGGCGTTCCAAGTCGACCTCGGCACTGCTGACCCAACGGAGATGCAAGTCTAGTACCATTCCGGGCTGCAATACAGGCAGAATGTGTCTATCGCTAATAAAGAAACAAAAAATACAATTGTCGAGCCACGAAGCAACAATATATATCATTTTCCAGATATAAATGGAAAAACCCGGCTGCGCGCAACCGGGTTTTGCTTGTGAAACCGAGAACTGATCTCGATCAGCCTTCGAAGAATTCCTTCATGCGGGCGAAGAAGCCCGTCGATTCGGGATTGTTTTCCTTCGAGGACAGCTCGTCGAACTCCTGCAGCAGCTCGCGCTGGCGCTTGGAGAGTTTTTGCGGCGTCTCGATCTGGATCTGGATGTAGAGATCGCCGGTCTGGCTGGAGCGCAGAACCGGCATGCCCTTGCCCTTCAAGCGGAACTGCTTGCCGGCCTGGGTACCCTCTGGAACGCTGACGCGCGACTTGGTGCCGTCGAGCGTCGCCACGTCGAAGGTGCCGCCAAGGGCCGCCGTCGTCATCGAGATCGGGATCGCGCAATAGAGATCGGCGCCATCGCGCTGGTAGAACTCGTGCGGCTTGACCGACAGGAAGATATAGAGATCGCCGGCCGGGCCGCCACGGGTGCCGGCCTCGCCTTCGCCTTGCAGGCGGATGCGGGTGCCGTCCTCGATACCCGACGGGATGTTGACGGAGAGCGAACGCTCCTCGGTGACGCGGCCCTGCCCGTGGCACTTGGTGCAGGGATCGGGAATGATCTGGCCGCGGCCATGGCAGGTCGGGCAGGTGCGCTCGACGGAGAAGAAGCCCTGGGCGGCGCGCACGCGGCCGGAGCCCTGGCAGGTGCCACAGGTCTTCGGCTGGGTGCCGGGCTTTGCGCCGGAGCCGGAACAGACGTCGCAGGTGATCGAGGTCGGAACCCTGATCTGCGCAGTCTTGCCGGCAAAGGATTCTTCCAGCGTGATTTCCATGTTGTAGCGAAGATCGGCGCCGCGCTCGCGACCGCCGGCCGAGCGCTGCCGCTGCCGGCCGCCGCCCATCATCTCGCCGAAAATATCCTCGAAGATATCGGAGAAGCCGCCGCCGGCGAAACCGCCGCCGCCACCGCCGCCCATGCCGCCATGCTCGAACGCCGCGTGACCGTAGCGATCGTAGGCCGCGCGCTTCTGCGGGTCCTTCAGCGTCTCGTAGGCTTCGTTGATTTCCTTGAACTTGTGCTCGGCGGTGTGATCATCAGGATTCTTGTCCGGATGGAACTTCATCGCCAGCTTGCGGAAAGCGCTTTTCAGCTCTTTTTCATCCGCCGTCTTGGCGACACCCAGCGTTTCGTAAAAATCGGCTTTTGCCATTAAGGATCAGACCCCGGAAATGGATTTCCGGCTGCCATGGTGAGCAGCCGGAATGTCAGTTTCAAACGTGACCGTTCAGTCCAGCTTACGCGGACTTCTTGGCGTCGTCCTTGACTTCTTCGTAGTCGGCATCGACGACATTGTCATCGCCGGCTTCGGCGGATGCGTCGGCCGCACCACCTTCAGCCTGCTGCGCTTCGTAGATCGCCTGACCGAGCTTCATGGAGACTTCCATGAGGGTCTGGGTCTTCGCCTTGATGTCCTCGGCGTCCGGCTCGGACGCTTCCGTCGCGGACTTCAGCGCGGCGATCGCGTCGGAGATCGCGGTGCGGTCGGCTTCGGTGACCTTGTCGCCGTAATCCTTCAGCGACTTCTCGCTGGAGTGGACGAGGCTTTCGGCCTGGTTCTTGGCTTCGACACCTTCGCGACGCTTCTTGTCGGCTTCGGCGTTTGCTTCAGCGTCCTTGACCATCTTCTCGATGTCGGCGTCGGAGAGACCACCGGAAGCCTGGATGCGGATCTGCTGTTCCTTGCCGGTGCCCTTGTCCTTGGCCGAAACCTGGACGATGCCGTTGGCGTCGATATCGAAGGTGACTTCGATCTGCGGAACGCCACGCGGCGACGGCGGCAGGCCGACGAGGTCGAACTGGCCAAGCAGCTTGTTGTCGGCAGCCATTTCGCGCTCGCCCTGCGAAACGCGGATGGTGACGGCCTGCTGGTTGTCGTCGGCGGTCGAGAAGGTCTGCGACTTCTTCGTCGGGATCGTGGTGTTACGCTCGATCAGACGGGTGAAGACGCCACCCAGCGTTTCGATGCCGAGAGACAGCGGTGTTACGTCGAGAAGCAGAACGTCCTTGACGTCGCCCTGCAGAACGCCGGCCTGGATGGCGGCGCCGAGAGCGACGACTTCATCCGGGTTGACGCCCTTGTGCGGCTCCTTGCCGAACAGCTGCTTGACGATTTCCTGCACCTTCGGCATGCGGCTCATGCCGCCGACCAGAACGACTTCGTCGATCTCGGCTGGCGTCACGCCGGCATCCTTCAGGGCTGCCTTGCAAGGTGCGATGGTGCGCTGGACCAGATCGTCGACCAGGCTTTCGAGCTTGGCGCGGGTCAGCTTCAGCGTCAGGTGCTTCGGGCCGGTGGCGTCAGCGGTGATGAAGGGCAGGTTGATTTCGGTCTGCTGGGCAGACGACAGTTCGATCTTGGCCTTTTCGGCAGCTTCCTTGAGGCGCTGCAGAGCAAGCTTGTCGCCCTTGAGGTCGATGCCGTTGTCCTTCTTGAACTCGCCGACGAGATATTCGACCAGACGCATGTCGAAGTCTTCACCGCCGAGGAAGGTGTCGCCGTTAGTGGACTTCACTTCGAAGACGCCGTCGCCGATCTCGAGGATCGAGATATCGAAGGTACCGCCACCCAAGTCGTAAACGGCGATGGTCTTGCCGTCCTTCTTGTCGAGGCCGTAAGCCAGCGCAGCTGCCGTCGGCTCGTTGATGATGCGGAGCACTTCGAGGCCGGCGATGCGGCCTGCATCCTTGGTTGCCTGGCGCTGTGCGTCGTTGAAGTATGCCGGAACGGTGATGACGGCCTTTTCGACCTTCTCACCGAGGTAGGATTCAGCGGTTTCCTTCATCTTCTGAAGGATCATCGCGGAGATCTGTGCGGGGGAGTAACCCTTGCCGCGGGCCTTGACCCAGGCGTCGCCGTTGTCGCCGTTGACGATTTCGAAGGGAACGAGGCCCTTGTCCTTCTCAACGGTCGGATCGTCGTAGCGGCGGCCGATGAGGCGCTTCACTGCGAACAGCGTATCCGTGGGGTTGGTTACTGCCTGGCGCTTGGCCGGCTGACCGACGAGGCGTTCGCCATCTTCGGAAAATGCGACGATCGAAGGCGTGGTGCGCGCACCTTCGGCGTTTTCGATGACCTTCGCGTCCTTGCCGTCCATGACCGCGACGCAGGAATTCGTGGTTCCGAGGTCGATACCAATTACTTTTGCCATGTCATTCTCTCCTTGAAGCAAGCTGTCTGAACCCCGGGAAGGCATTTCAATGACAGCCCCTTACGGGATGGGTCTTAAAGTTTAACGCAATCGTGATTGCGGCGATGGGGCGTATATAAGGACGGGTTTTCGCGACTGCAAGGCGGGAAATGTCCCGAAAACCAGCAAAACTAGCCAGCAGCAATTAATTTTCGCCGTCGGCCCGGGACGGCGTTTTTTGTTGCGCGACTAAGCGCTTATTGACCCATGATCAGGTCGAGAAGTGTGGTGCGTTTCGCGCGCGGTTGCGTCTGCTGCTGCTCGCCGCCGACATCGCCGGGCGGCAGCGCATTTCCGTAGCCGTAACCACCGTCCTCGGCCACATCGCCAGGCGGTACCGGACCGCCGTAAACCGGCTGCTGCTGGCCGCCACGGCGCACCGGCGCCTGCGGATATTGGCTTCTCTGGTCGTCCGAACCGCCGAAGACACCCGAAATGATGCTGCCGATGGTGCTCTGCTCTTCCACTGGCTGCTGCATGCCGCCGGTCGAACCGGTCATGTTGCCCTGCATGTCACCGGGCATGCCCGATGCCGGCATGTTCGGATCGGCGGATGCCATCGGCTGGCCGTTGTCGACGGGCGCGTTCGGATTGATGAACTGGCCGTTGCCGAACAGCGGCGCCGGGGACAGGCCCTTGTGGGCCGCGATCATGAACTGCTGCCAGGCCTTGGCCGGAAGGCCGCCGCCGGTGACCTTCTTCATCGGCTTGCCGTCGTCGTTGCCGAACCAGACGCCTGTGGTCAGATTGCTGGTGAAGCCGACGAACAGCGCGTCGCGCGAGTTCTGCGTGGTGCCGGTCTTGCCGGCCGCCTGCCAGCCCGGCAGCTTGGCGCTGCGGCCGGTGCCCTGGTCGATAACGCCCATCATCATCGTGTTCATGTTGACGGCGACGGTTTCCGACAGCACCCGCGGCGGGCTGTCATAGGTGTTCTCGTAAAGCACCTTGCTGCCGTCGGCCGTCGTTACCCGGCGGATCACATGCGGCGTCGCCTTGTAGCCACCGTTCATGAAGGCCGCGTAGGCGCCGGTCAGTTCGGTCAGCGACACTTCCGAGGTGCCGAGCGCGATCGAGGCGTTCGGCTGCAGGTCCGATTCGATGCCGAGGCGGTGGGCGAGCTTGATCACCTGATCGGGACCGTCATACATGACGAGCTGGGCCGCGACGGTGTTTAGCGACTTGGCCAAGGCTGTCGCAAGCGTCACCTCGCCATTATACTTCTTCTCATAATTCTCCGGCGTCCAGTCGCCGATGCGGATTGGCGCGTCGTTGAAGACGGAGAACGGCGTCAGGCCCTTTTCCAGCGCCGCCGCATAGACGAACGGCTTGAAGGAGGAGCCCGGCTGGCGCTTGGCCTTGACGGCGCGGTTGAACTGGCTGTCGGCATAATCCTTGCCGCCGACCAGCGCGCGGATGGCGCCGGTGCCGTCGATCGAGACGAGGGCCGCCTGCGAGGCATCGAGCTTGGCGCCTTCCTTGCCGAGCACGTCCGTGATCGACTGTTCGGCGCGCTTCTCCAGCGTCTTGTCGATGGTGGTATCGACGATCACGTCTTCCTTGACGTCGCCGATCAGCGCCGGCAGCTGGTCCATGACCATGTCGGCGACATAGTGGCCGGCGCCGTCCCAATAGCGCTTGGCCTTGGCGGGGGTCTGCGACATCGCGGTCTTGACCTCGTCGTCGGAGATCACGCCCTGATCGCGCATCGCCTGCAGCACCACCTGGGCGCGGTCGTTGGCGGCCTGCGGATCTCGGGCCGGCGACAGGCGCGACGGCGCCTTGACGAGACCGGCCAGAAGCGCCGCCTCGCCGAGATTCACATCACGCGCCGACTTGTTGAAATAGCGACGCGAGGCGGCCTCGACGCCATAGGCATTGGAGCCGAAGAAGACACGGTTGAGATACATCGCAAGGATCTGGTCCTTGGTGTATTTCTGCTCGAGCCAGAAGGCGAGCAGCACTTCCTGCACCTTGCGCTCGAGCGTGCGGTCCGGCGACAGGAACAGGTTCTTGGCGAGCTGCTGGGTCAGCGTCGAGCCGCCCTGCACCATGTGGCCGGAGGTCAGGTTGGTGAGGAAGGCGCGGGCGAGGCCGAGCGGATCGACACCGAAATGCGAATAGAAGCGCCGATCCTCGATGGCGACGATCGCCTCGGGCAGGTAGGGCGACATGTCTTCCAGCGCCAAGGCTTCGCCGCCCGTGGTGCCACGGTTGGCGATGACGCTGCCGTCGACGGCGGTGATCTTGACGTTCGGCGGCCGGGCGGGAATTTCCCAGGTGCTGGCGCTCGGCATGCGCGAGCCATAATAGAAGACGAGACCGGCGACGCCGATGCCGGCCCAGATGCCGAGCACGACGCACCAGTAAAGCATGCGGCGGATCAGGCCGAAAAAACCGAGGCCTTCGCGCGGCGGCGGCGCGCGGCGCTTGCTGCTGCTGCGTCGCTGCGGCTCGCGGACACGGCGCGGCGCCTCGTCCCGCTCATCGTCGTAACTGTCGTAATCCGGTTCGCGGCGGCGGGATGGCTCTGGCTCGCGGCGCGACGGCTTGGCGGCAGCGCGCTTGACGGACCGTCCACCGGCAACACGGTCATCGGCGCCAAGCGCGAAATCGTCCTCCTCCTCGCGGCCTCTGCGGCCACCGAAGGATGGTTCGATTCTATCGCCTGATCTGCCCCTGCCCGCCATCTATGCCCTGAACAACCCGTTTCACTGCAAACCCGTGGTCTGCATCCGCCCATCAGCCCCTCGGCTGCGGCAACCGCTTGATGGCGGTCGCATCTTTACCCGGTTGAACTTTAAATGCGGCGATTTAAGGGGGAGTTAAGACCTCGTTAGCCAAAGGCAAAAGCTTTCAACACCGGCATTTTCCGGCCGATCTTCCGCAGTCGAGCCTGCCGCAATAATGCCCAGTTTGGTTCAGCCCCCGTTCACCTCGCTGGCCCTCTAATCCCGGTGCAAAGGGACTTGCAGAAGGAATGAGGTGCAGTGATGCGCAAGACAATTATCGCCATGGCGATCGCTTTGAGCGGGTTTGGTGTTTCGGTCGCCGAAGCCATGCCCATGGGTGCCGTCCAGAGCGGCGCGACCAGCAATAGCAATATCGTGCAGGTCGATTACGCCTGCGGACGCGGCTACCACGTCACGCCATGGGGCGATTGCCGGCCGAACTGGCGCCGCCCACCACCGCCACGTTACGAACGCCGCTACGAACGCAGATACGGCTGGGGCCACCGCCCGCCACCGCGCTACGGCTGGCGCGACGACCGCGGCCATCGCCCGCCGCCATGGGCGCGCGATCGTGATCGCGGCTACTACCGCTACTGACCTAGCGACCGGCACAACCGCCATGACACTCGAAGGCCCGCGCATCCGCCCGGGCCTTTCCTGTCCGGGCCACGGTGCGACGCCTGCGAGCCACGCGATTTCGACATGGCTGCCATTCGTTGCCGAAGTCACAAATCTGACATATATCGAGCCGATTGCGCCTGTTATTCGCGCATTTCGCGCATTATGCAGGCAGTCATGACCATCGATTCAGCAAAAACAGACGATTTCAGGCCCAGGGAAATCTGGAGCGTGCACGAATTTGCACGGCGCTGTCGGCTGTTGAAGATCGAGGAGAGCCGCCTGAAGATGCTGCACGGCCCCTTCGCCGAGATGCGCGACCTGATGGCGACGCGCGACAACTCGGCACGCGCCTGGTAACTGCATATTCCGGGTTCGGCCCGCACCCTGCAACTTCCGAACGAACGCAGGGAACCATTCGGCGTTTCACCGATTATCTCTGCAGCGAAACAGATCATGTTTCGCGATTGGTCGGCCGTCTCCCCTCAAAACGAGCCGATCGAATTCAGGCCCGGCGTCTCTCAGGAGCGTCGGGCTTTTCGTTGGATGGGGTAAAACTCTTGACAAGAGCCGACCCCGATCACATATTTTTGCAAGGTAGGCTGACTTACGAGGTCGCTGCCATGTCAACCAAGACGCCAGCGTGTTGGTCTTGTACACCACGGTAATGGACACCTGCATATGAGGCCCGGCTTTTGCTGGGCCTTATGCGTTTGGAATCCGGCGTTTTTCGTACAGGCATTTACGGGCGAAATAACTCAAGTTTCTGCGGGAAACAGCTTTGCTTTCAATCAGCTTCGGATGAGCCGACAGAACTTCCATACGCACCGAAAGACTGTCTGCACGGGGCGTAAGGCAATACACAATCGCCCAAGTACGGCCGTCATCCATTTCAACGAAAACAAGATTGTCTGTCCCGCCGTAGCTTTTCGAAACATGGGTTAAGGCGTTATCGCCGATCTTAGCCCTTAGCGCGTTGCCGAGATGCTTGGACATCTGGTAGCGATCGTAATCGAACGTTCTTCGCGTGCCATGATGGTCCACGGCATGGTGCCTTACTCCCCGCTTGGTCCTCTCCGTATAAACGTGGTTGGAGAACACCACCTCAACGATGAGGTCGGTGCCGGCGTTCATTCCCTTTCCCGGAATCGAGGCGCAGAACGCGTCCAGATGCGCCAAGCCGTACAGAACTCCATCAACATTGATGGGCGGGTGCTCAATTGGAATAGTCACGCAGATTGTATCTCTGCAAGGATGACAATAGCCATTGTTAGGTTGTGTTATTTTTTAATTCAACCAGAAAACTTATCAAAAGCGATGTTCTTTCTTGTGCCAAGCGTGGCGCAGAGCCGCCTACCCCTCAGCCAAAAAAGAAAGGGCGACCTTTCGATCGCCCTTTGCTGATTACGGCTGGTCCGGCCTGCAGTTCGGATCGCCCGGCTGGCACACCGGCGGACGGCGGCGATCCTGGTCGCGGCGGCGGTCCGGACCACGGTCGAGGCCAGGCTGTCCCGGCTGACCGCGTTGACCGGCTTGGCCCGGCTGGCCGCCATCGCCACGTCGACCGGGCTGACCCGGCATGCCAGGCTGTCCAGGCTGGCCGTTGAATTCCGGCGGGCGACCGGGCCTGCCATTGTCCTGGCGAGGATCAGGACCACGCCCGAAATCCTGGCCACGTCCGGGGCCGCGACCGGGACGGTTGTCGACATCGGGGCCACGGCCGGGGCCGTTGTCGAAATCAGGACGCGGGCGGCCGGGACCGTTATCAAAGCCGGGGCGCGGGCGGCCGGGGTTGTCGAAATCAGGGCCGCGGCCGGGACCGGGGCGGACGACGACCGGGCGGTCATAGACCGGATTGCGGCGCCGGCGCTCGCGCTGGCCGTAGAAGGAGCGGTCGCGATAGTAGCGATCCCAATAGTTGCCGACGCTGAAGACCACCGTCGGGATGCCAAGCGGGCGGTAATATTGCGGATCGACGTAGACGCGGCGCTGCTGGTAGAGCGCCTGCACATAGCGACCGGCGACCCAGCCGCGGCCGTTGTAGAACTCGACGTCGCACCATGGCACATCGGCGAGACAGCCGTGGATCTCGACGGATTCGCCGGCGGGAATGACGGTGACGGCAGGGTACTGCGTGCTCGGTCCGGCGCGCATGTTGACGTTGGCGGTTGCGAAACCCTCCGCCGCCTCAGCCGCGACCGGCGCCAGCAGCAGGGCAGCGACCGCGGTGATCTTCATCAGTGTGGTTTTCACGTTTGCACTCCCTTGCGGGCGCGTCGCCGCGCCTCGATGTTCAGGCTTTCGCGCCTGTTCGAAGACAACAGTCATCAGCTTCCCGGCCAAAGTGGGGCGAGCGCGATTCAACTTGTCTTTCAATGACTTATATTGGGCGGAGAATGAACGCAGCTTGAACGGAGAAAGGCCGCGCCCTTGAAATGCGGCGTGGCCATGACCACATGGGGTTCATCCGTTGCAGCGGATCCGATCGCCGGCACGGCCCTGACAGGGCCACAGGTGATCAACGCGATGCTAAAAAAGCTGTTAACGTATCGTTAACCTTTCGCGGGCACTCTGACTGCAATGTTCGCTTGCACCTTGACCACGGATGTACTGGCACTGTTGCGAAGCGAATGACGAAAGGCCGGTTCAACCCGGCCTTTTTGTCGTTTTGGGCGCCCGGTTTCAGCCGATGCGCCTTTTCACGGTCTGTCCGCTCAGGCGGCCAGCGCTTCCATGATTCGGATCCACGAGCGGATGCCCTTGTGATACGAGGTCAGCTCGTATTTTTCGTTGGGCGAATGGATGCGGTCGTCGGCGAGGCCGAAACCGACCAACAGCGATTCCATGCCGAGCATCTTCTGGAAATCGCCGACGATCGGGATCGAGCCGCCCATGCCGATAACCACGGCCGGCTTCGGCCACTCGTCCGACAGCGCCGTCTTGGCCTTGGTCAGCACAGGCGAATCATAGGACAGGTGAATAGCAGGCGAGCCGCCGTGCGGGTGGAACTCGACGGTGCAATCGGCCGGGATCCGTGATTGGACATAGGCGCGGAAACTGTCGCGGATGGCGGCCGGGTCCTGGGTGCCGACGAGGCGGAACGAGACCTTGGCCGAAGCCTTGGCGGCGATGACGGTCTTGAAGCCCTCGCCGGTATAGCCGCCCCAGATGCCGTTGACCTCGGCGGTCGGCCGCGCCCAGGTGAGCTCCAGCACCGATCGACCCTTTTCGCCCGACGGAACCGAAAGGCCGACGTCGCCGAGAAAGGCTTCCGTCGTCAGGCCCAGCGTTTCCCAGGAGGCCTTGATGTTCTCCGGCGTTTCCTCGACGCCGTCATAGAAGCCATCGAGCGTGATGCGGCCGGTGTCGTCGTGCAGGCCGGCGAGGATCTTCGTCAGGATATGGATCGGGTTGGCGGCGGCACCACCGAAGAGGCCGGAATGCAGATCGCGGTCGGCGGCGGTGACGACGATTTCCTCGCCGACCAGACCGCGGAGTGCCGCGGCGATCGCCGGCGTGTCGCGGTCCCACATGCTGGTATCGCAGACCAGAGCATAGTCAGCCTTGAGCTCGGCTTCATTCGCCTCGAGGAACGGCTTTAGCGATGGTGAGCCGGATTCTTCCTCACCCTCGAACAGGATGGTGACGCGGACGGGCAGCGATCCGTGGATTTCCTTGTAGGCGCGGCAAGCCTCGACGAAGGTCATCAGCTGGCCCTTGTCGTCGGCGGTGCCGCGGCCGGTGAGGATCTTGCGGCCAGCGGCTTCCTGCACCGACGGCTCGAAGGGATCGTTGTCCCACAGCTCGATCGGATCGACCGGCTGCACGTCGTAATGGCCGTAGAACAGCACATGCGGCGCCGAGGCGCTGGCGCCGTCGTGATGGGCGACGACCATCGGGTGGCCGGGAGTGTCGCGCACCGAGGCGTCGAAGCCGAGCGTCTTCAGATAATCGACCAGCCAGACGGCGGCCTTGCGGCAATCGCCCTTGTAGGCAGGGTCGGTGGAGATAGACTTGATCCGCAGCAATTCGAACAGCTGGTCGAGGCTCGAGGGCAAGTTCTGGTCCGCACGGGCGAGGACCGGCATCAGGTCAGGCATTTCCGACTCCTTGTTGAATTTCGGCCGGACGATAGACCAAAGCCGTGCGGCTTTCGAGGTGAAAAACGCCGCAACCGGCATTCGACGAAAGGGCATGGAAACGCACGTTTCGCGGTTCAATTTCGTGCCATATGCAATTTACGGTTATTTAAGAAGATGCTTGATAACGTCCGCTTCCAAGTGCTGGAGGCGGCTGATGTTTACTGTGATCACCTGTATTCGCGACAACCACGACTGGCGCCTGATCCTTGCCGCCGTTGTGGTCTGTCTGATCGGCAACCTCACCGCCATGCTCCTGTTGTTTCGCGCCCAGCAATGCGATCCCGCCGAGCGCCGCAACTGGATCATGGGTGCCGCCTTTGCCTGCGGCGTCGGCATCTGGGCGACCCACTTCATCGCCATGCTCGCCTATGACGGCGGCTATCCGATCGCCTACGGGCTGGGGCTGACGGCACTTTCGGTGGTGATCGCCGTCGCCATATCGCTGCTTGCCATCCTCGTCGCCTTCGAAAGCACCAGCCGCTACGCCTTCATGCAGGGCGGCGTGCTGATGGCGCTCGGCATCACCGCCATGCACCTGACAGGGATGCAGGCGATCGAGGGCCAGGTCGATATCCTGTTCAGCGCCTCGGCAACGCTGACGGCGCTGCTGATCGGTTCGGCGCTCGCCAGCCTCGCCTTCCTGTTCTTCCGCACGCTGACCGGGACGAAACGCATCCTGCTCTCGGCGCTCGCCATGGTGGTCGGCATCGCCGCCATCCACTTCATCTCGATGAGCTACATCACGCTGGTGCCGGAACCCGGCCGGCAGATCACGACGGCGATCATCGAGCCGCGCACGCTGGCGGCCATCGTCATGGCGGTATCGACGGCGCTGATCCTGACGGCGCTGGGCGCCGTGTTCCTCGCCAGCCACCTGACCGATCTCAAGGGTCTGGCCAATGCGACGATGGAAGGGCTCCTGGTGCTGTGCGACGGCAACATCCTCGACGCAAACGAGCGCTTCCAGGAGATGTCCGGATGGCAGCTCAGCGAGCTGCGCGGCAAGCAGCCGGACTTCCTGCTGCTGTCTGCCAGCAGCATGGCATCGGCGGTCAACCATGAAACGCTGCTGACCACCAGGGGGGAGACCGAACTGCCGGTGGAGGTAATGATGCGCCGGATGATCTATCGCGGCCGGGCCTGCGAGATTCTCGCGATCCGCGATCTTACCGAGCGCAAGCGCGCCGAGCAGATGATCGAGCATCTCGCCCAGCACGACGTGCTGACCGGCCTGCCGAACCGTTCTCTGTTCGACACAAGGCTGCGCCAGGCGCTGCAGGTGGCGCAGCGCAAGCGCAGCCATGTCGCCGTGTTCTATCTCGATCTCGATCGCTTCAAGGCCGTCAACGACCTGTTCGGCCATGCCGAGGGCGACCGTATCCTGTGCAAGATATCGGCGATCCTGAAGCGCGTGGTCGACGAGACGGCCACCATCGCCCGGCTCGGCGGCGACGAGTTCGCGATCATCCAGACCGGCAAGCCGCAGCCGGACGGCGCCAGGGCGCTGGCCGATGCCATCCTTTCCGGCGTCGCTGCCGAAATGGACGTCGCCCGCGACCCGACTGCCGTCGGCGTCAGCCTCGGCATCGCCGTCTACCCGGCCGACGGGCAGACCGAGGAGCAGCTCTGCGTCAACGCGGACACGGCGCTCTACCGCGCCAAGCACGCCGGCCGGGGCAAGGCCTGCTTCTTCGACGCCGAGATGGACGCGGCGGTGAAGGCACGGCGCGAGATCGAGAACGAGCTGCGCCACGCCATCGTCCGCAACCAGCTCTACGTCCATTACCAGCCGATCCTCGACAGCCGCAGCGGCGGCATCAGCGGCTACGAGGCGCTGATGCGCTGGAACCGGCCCGGCCACGGCAGCAGCGAGCCCGACGTGTTCATCAAGATCGCCGAAGAGAGCGGCGTCATCGTCCAGCTCGGCGAATGGGTATTGCGGCAGGCCTGCACGGAAGCGGCGCGCTGGGCGCAACCGCTGTCGATCGCCGTCAACGTTTCGCCGGTGCAGTTCATGCTGCCGAACCTCTGCGACCGGGTGACGGCCATTCTCGAAGAAACCGGGCTGGTGCCGCAGCGGCTCGAGCTCGAAATCACCGAGGCCGCCTTCATCCGCGACCGCAAGGCGACGATCTCGACGCTGATGCGGCTGCACGATCTCGGCGTCCGGATCGTCATGGATGATTTCGGCACCGGCTTCTCCTCTCTCTCCAACCTGCGGGCGCTCCCCTTCGACAAGATCAAGGTCGACCGCAGTTTTACCGGCATCCTCGAACACGACGCCGCCGCCCGCTCGATCGTGCGCGCCATCATCGGCCTTGGTCACAGCCTCGGCATCCAGGTGGTGACCGAGGGCGTGGAGACCGAACTGCAACGCCAGATCGTCACCAACGAGGGCTGCGAACAGATGCAGGGCCTGCTGCTCGGCAAGCCCGACATCGAACCCAGCGTCAAGATGGCGGCTCGCGACAAGTATCACTCGGCGCAAGAGGACCGGGGCAGCACGGTGCTGCGCTATCCGCAGGTGGTGCCGAAGGCGAAGTAGGTGGGTTGTTGAGGTGGCGGCCACTTCTCTATAGCCTTCGTGAAAAGCCACACACGATCACCGCCACGGCACCATGAACGACATCCCCTCACCTCACTCCCCTTCCGCGCCGACACCGGAGAGCCGCGACGGCCTGCAGCTGTTTGCCGATGGCAGCTGCGCGCCGGATAGCCGGCGGGGCGGCTGGGCGTTCGTTGCCTATCGCGATGGCATCGAGGTCGCATCCCGGTGCGGCGGTGCCGAGGATGCCGCCAACAACCGGATGGAGGTGACGGCGCTGCTGCAGGCGATGCTCTGGCTGAACGCCAATGCAGCCGGCGAACAAGCGGTGATCTGGTCGGACTCGGTGGTCGCGGTCAAGGGCTGCAACGACTGGCGACCGATCTGGCGAAACAACGGCTGGAAGAAGATCACCGCCAACCCGAGACTGCGCAGCCGGGCGATCCAGAATGCCGATCTGTGGCAGGCGATCGACCGGGCGCTTGCGGTGAACGCGGGTGTGACGGTGATGTGGTGCAAGGGGCACGCGGGAATCGGCGGCAACGAGCGGGCGGATGGGCTTGCCGAGCAGGGCCGGCGGGCGGGCGGTGAAGCCATCATGACGCTCGACCAGTTGATCCAGCGATACCGGCCGCATCTGGCGGATGAATCCGTCGGCGTCAGGCGAAGCTGGGAGGAGGTGTTTCGATACACGCTGAAACACTATCCGGGCGATACGCCGATGGAGGCCTTCGACCTCGATCTCCTGGCTGAGCGCCTGTCGGCCTCCGACCTGCATCCGCCGCTGGTGGCCGGATATGTCAAGCGCTGGCGGGAATTGCTGGCGCGGGTGGATGAACTGTAACGGCAGACTGGGCGCCGCGGGCGGGGGTTGATGCTGTGTGTGCGCTGCCCATCTGACCGGATCATTCCAATTATTGATGCTGGCGTTTGCGACGCGCGATGGATTCGATCGCTCTTCCGGACTAGCCTCGGCTTTGCAAACCCTTTCCGTGGACGGTTTCCGATGCCTCTTCTCGACGCGAACGCAACGCATCCGATCACGCTGCCTGATGGCACGGTCTACCGCGACACGGTTTATCTGAAGGCCGTGGTCGACCATCCCAGGATGGAAATCGGCGACTACAGCTACTTCACCCATTCAGGGAAACCGGAGGATAGGGCGCAGGTGCTTGCCCCCTATCTCGGGCACGCTTGCCGCGAGCGGCTGGTCATCGGGAAATTCGTGCAGATCGCGCGGGGGAGTTATTTCATCACGAGCTCGGCCAATCATCCGATGGCCGGTTTCACGACCTACCCGTTTCGCATCTTCAAGCCCGAGACCTTCGGCTACAAGGACCTGCCGGTGAAGGATACCGTTGTCGGTCACGACGTGTGGATCGGCCATGGCGCGACGATCATGCCGGGCGTGCATATCGGTTCGGGCGCCATCGTCGCTGCCGCATCGGTCGTTGTCCGCGACGTTCCACCCTATGCCATCGTCGGCGGCAACCCGGCGGGCATCATCCGGATGCGCTACTCTATCGAGACGATCAACGAACTTCTCGATATCGCCTGGTGGGACTGGCCGCTGGACAAGATCGAGGCGAACCTTGGCGCTCTTGAGAGCGGCGATCTCGAAGCGCTCAAGATGGCGTAGCAAAGTGCCCGCTCGGCCGAGCCGCTAAGCCGCCTTCGGCTGCAATCTCTCGACGTGCGGCGGTTCCTGCTGCTGCACCTTCGACAGCTCGTAATTGGTCTGCAGCGTCATCCAAAAGCGTGCCGTGCTGACGCCCGCGAGTTCAAGCCTGACCGCCAGATCAGGACTGATGCCCGACTTGCCGTTGATCACCCGAGACAGGGTTGTCCGCGCGATCCCGAGACGCTGGGCTGCGTCGGTCACGTCGATGCCGAGCGGCACGAGAACGTCTTCGCGCAGCATCTCGCCGGGATGCGGATGGACTTTCATCATGTCGAGGCTCCTTTCAATGAGAATCCTGATAATCGACCAGTTCGACATCGACGCCGACAAAGCGAAATGTGACGCGCCAGTTGCCGTTGACCCAAATGGACCAATGGCCCCTCATCTCACCTTTCAGCGGATGCAGCCGATAGCCAGGATGGCTTAGATCGACCGGCGCTGCGGCTGCATCCAGTGCTGCCAGAATGCGCACGAGCTTCGACGCGTGGGCTGTTTGCACCCCCTTCGTCGATCCTGTGCTGTAGAGCGCCTCTAGACCCTTATGGCGAAAACTGATGATCACGCCATAATGTAGCGTGTAGCGCTACATGCATCAAGAGGCTTTACGCGAACCTGTCGCGTTTGCGGTATGCAAGCCTCGACCGTTGGCCTATCCACCCACCCCAAACACCACTTCCTCTAGCCACGTATTGGAGAACTTCCGCTCCGGGTCCATGCGGTCGCGCAGGCGGGCGAACCGGGCGAGGTTTTCGTAGGCGGCGCCGATGTGATTGCGGGTGAAGACCTTGCCCCAGTGCGGCAGCGGGGCGAAGGGGGCGAGCGCTTTTTCGATTTCCGCTGCCGCCGCATCGACCGCCGGCTGGTCGCGCACCCAGGTGAAGTGGATCGACAGGGTGTCGTTCCCGTATTGCGGGCTCATCCACAGGCGGTCGGCGGCGACGGTGCGGAATTCGCCGGATTGCACCAGCGGCGCGAAGCGGTCCCTGATCTTCAGCAAGGCTTCGATCGCGGCGGCGCCGTGCGTGCGGGCGATGTGGTATTCGGACTGGATCTCGGCGCCGCTGCTCGGGGTGAAACCCATCTTGAAATGCGCCAGCCTGTCGGACCAGCGGCCGTAACGCCCGAGCTGTTCGGTGGCGTTTTCGGGATCGAGGCCGATGATCGGGTGGCGCTTGACGGTGGCGCGCGTGGCGCCATGGATCTCCGCCGGCCAGTCGTCGGCGCTGACCGTGCGCTTCAGCCAGACGGTGCCGGCCTTTTCGGCCCATTGGGTGAAGACGCTGACGCTGTAGGCGGCGGCCATTGTGGCATCGAGATTGGCGAGCAGCGCGTCCCAGGAGAGGCCTTCGTAGACGCACTGGGCGATATCGAACTCAGGCTGGACGTCGAGCGTCACGCGGGTGACGACGCCGAGCGCCCCGAGATGGACGACCATGCCCTCGAAATCGGCATCGCCGCGCCTGACGTGGACGAGACTGCCGTCGCCGACGACGAATTCGAGCCCTGCCACCGCCGTCGCCAGATTGCCGTTGCCATCGCCGGAGCCATGTGTGGCGGTGGCGATGGCGCCTGCGATCGAGATGTGCGGCAGCGAGGCGAGATTGTGGATGGCGAGACCGTGGCGCTGCAGAAACAGCGCCAGCTCGCCATAGGTGCACTGGCCGCCGACCGAGACCTGCGTGCCGTCAGCTTCGATCGCCGCATCGATCGGCAGCTCCGCCAGCGACAGCGCCAGCGTGCCGTCGGCAATGGCGTTGAACGAATGCCGCGAGCCGAGCGTCTTGATGGCGGAGGCGCGCGCGACGATCTCACGGACGGCGTCGAGCGACGAGGGGTAGATGCAATCCTCGAAGCCGTAGCGAAAGCTCTCCGCCCAATTGGCGGCCGGCACCTGTGTCATGAATCAGTTCTCCTCGATTCTCGAGGGATTGGTAGCACAGCGGGCGAGCGGGGGACAAAGGGGAAGTGGGGGGACGGTGGTAGGTGCCAGATCGTTGGAGGGCTTGGCGATGCGTGTCTGGTTATCCTATCGATCGTTGAGCCAGAATTACCCCCCTCTGCCCTGCCGGGCATCTCCCCCACAAGGAGGGAGATCGACTCGTTGCGGCGGCATCCCCAACCAATGAAGGCTGGAGCGAGCGGCGGCCCCCAAGCCGATCTCCCCCCTTGAGGGGGAGATGGCCGGCAGGCCAGAGGGGGTGCCACTGGCGCGACGACCGCGCATCGGCGTCCGACTCCCGAAAAATACCCTTCCCCTCCGCGCGGAATTTCCTACCTTGCACGAGGTAACCCGGACAGGGAGGAAACGGATGAGTGAGATATCGGAGGCGGACGCCTCGGCGTCGGATTTGATCGACCAGCGGATCGCGGCGCTGGCGGACTGGCGGGGAGAGATGCTGGCGCGGGCGCGGGCGATTGTCCGGCGGGCGGATGCGGACGTGGTCGAGACGTGGAAGTGGCGCGGGGTGCCGGTGTGGGAGAAGGACGGCATCATCTGCACCGGCGAGACCTATAAGAACGCCGTCAAGCTGACATTCGCCAAGGGAGCCGCGCTCGCCGATCCCAACGGGCTGTTCAACGCCAGTCTGGACGGCAATGTCCGGCGGGCGATCGACTTTCACGAGGGCGACACGATCGACGAGGAGGCACTGACGGCGCTGGTGCGGGCGGCGATCGCGCTCAACATTGAGGCGCGCGCGAAGAAGACGCGGAAGGGTAGTTAGGACTTGGCGGTTCCGGGGCCATTGCGGCTTTCCGGGAACCGCGGCGCTGCTCCATCCCGCTGTTTTGACGCTGGCCTGCTGCTTTCACGCGGGCGGAAAACCGTTTGGCGGCTTCGCGGAACGGCATCAGGCGATGGCGATGATCTCCAGTTCCCGACCGCCGGCGTCGGTGACATCGCCGACCGCCTTGCCCATCAGGAAGCCGGCGACGGGGGAGACGAAGGAGATCGAGCCGGTCTTCGGGTCGGCTTCGTCCTCGCCGACGATGCGGTAGGTCTGCACGCGGCCATCGTCGCGGCTGAAAGTGACGGTGCTGCCGAAGGCGACGATGTCGGTCGATTGCGGCGGCGGCACCAGCTGGGCCGTGCGCAGCCTGGCGGCGAAATAGCGGGCATCGCGCAGCGGGTTGGCGCCCTGGCGGCGGCGCTCGTTGACGTCCTCGATCGATGTCGTCTGCTCATAGGCCTCGCGGGCCTGATGCAGCTGGCGCTCGAGCGCTTGCAGGCCGGCTTCGGTCACCAGGTTCGGATGCGGCGAAATCGGGCGGTCGGGCAGCAGGGTTTCGGATGCGGTCTCGAAACTCTCTTCCTTGGTGAAGGCAACGGCCACTCTCAAACTCCGTTCAAACAGGAAACGCTTGTGTCACGCACGGGGCCAGCGGCCGGCGCGCTTGTGTCGGGAACTCTATAGACCCGGAAGAGACGAACCGCCAATCGTGGGTGGTCTGTCGGTCGCGCGGGTCATCGCCCGTCGTCAGGCCTTGTTGGCAAACCACACGCTCGGGGCGCCGAGCACGCCGCCGGTGCGCATCGCGGTTCGCAGCTCTTCCAGCCTGCCGAAGGCGTGTGCCGCCTCGAGCGTTGCGAACTCGTGGGTCACGGTGACGTCGTTGGGATTGTCGGCGGCCTGATAGACGGCGCCGGCCAGCACCCCGTTTGCCGCCTGAACGGCGGCGAAGGCGTCGTAGGTCTTGCGCCAGGTCGCATAGTCGGAGACTTCATGCCTTACGAACAATGTCGTCATGTCATTCTCCCAAATGGCATTGTCAGGTTTCAGGAAAGCATGTGTTCAGCGTGATGCCAGGGGTCATCGGCGGTCTGCCGCGCAGGGCACGTCTGCCTGATATGCGGGATCGTAGCATGGAATGCCTGTTTGCCAGCGGAGAATTATCGAGACGCACGGGACGACCGGCCGAGGCGGACGGCCGGTCCTATGGTCCTCGATGGCTTGGAGAACAGGCTCAGCCCTGCTGGGCGACGGCCTCGGCGACGGCAAGCTCGGCCATGGCCAGCGCTGCTTCGCGAGTCTTGGCAGCGGCGACGAAGCGGCCATTGTGGCAGAAGCTGGCGCCGGGCACGCCGGAGGCAGCCTCAAGATCGCCATTGGTCAGGCCAGCCCAGGCGGCCGGCAGATCGGCGCGAACCTCGAACCCTTCCTCGGCGCGGCGGATGGTGGTGAGGCACCAGTCCTTGTCGCGCGGATGAACGACGAACAGCAGGTGATCGGCACCGGCCTTGATGATCGCCGGGCGGAAGGGCATGCCCATCGGCAATTCCAGAATCCTGTCATCGCCGGCCGCGACGATCGCCTGGTGGACGACGGCCTCGGCGCGCAGCTTTGCCGCGCTCTTCTGGATTCTGGCCTCGACGAAGGCGCGGGCGATGGCCAGCGCCGCATGGAAGGCGCGGTCGTCGGCTTCGGGATCGGTTTCGTCGAACACCGGCTTCAGCGTTTCAAGCAGCGCCGGCAGGGTCAGGCCGGCCAAGGGTCCGGACAGGCTTAGCGCACCGTTGTCGGCCAGATCGATCGGCAGCACGAAGCTTGCGTCGAAGGAGGCATGCACAAGGTCGATATGCTCGACGGGAACGTGGGATGCGGCGAGATAATCGCGGCCGTAGTGCTTCCAGATCAATCCGAACGAGCTGTAGGGCTGGCCATCGTCGCGCAACGGCGCGCCGCGCTGGTGGTGATCAAAGATGCCGGCATCGGCATCATAGGCACCGCCGACATCGTAGATCACCCGGCCGGCGGCGGGCTTGATCCATTCCGGGGCGCGGCTTCTGACGATGCGGGCCTCGGGAAACAGCCGGGTCAGGACGACGCTGGACAGCAACTCATCGGCATGGAAGCCACCGGAATGGGTGACGAGAAATTCTGGTGTCATGCCGGGACGTGCCTTGTTGTTTGCGCTGTCGCTTGTTGAGTATCGCACCAGATAGCCACAGCGGGATGGCAACTCAACCCGTCATTTCGCGATTGCAGCAGGTTGTTGCAGCGCAACTGACATACAGCCGCCCTATGCGAGTATGCGCCGCGACGGGGCGCACGTATCGCTAGAGCCAGCGAAACTTGGCCTTGCCCCGGCGGCTTATGCGATGCAAGGCGATCGGGCCGGACCGGCCGCTGGACGAATCGAACAGGCGAAGGTTGGAATTGCCGGATACCAGCGCCAGAAAGCGCGGGCAGCCGCGGATGGTGCCGCCGACCTCGTTCTCCGTGAAGATGCATGGCCTGGAAAGGGCCGTCCCGTATACATTCATTCGTCCGCTTCTCGGCATACGCACTTCCTATCGCTTTGCGTAGGCCGTCTAGTCCAGCAGTGCTGCGGTGGTGTGACAGTTTTGAAATAGTTTGGAAGAATGGCCGCCGAGACAACAGCTGGCGCTAGAGCTTCTTGGCGTTCTCCAGAAGCCGCCTGATATATTCCAGCGTCAGTTCGCGCTCGAAGGTCTTGAAGCCGTCGAACAGAGCCAGATCGGCCTCCTGCGCAGCCGATACGGCATCCTTTTCCATGACTTTCGCCCGCGCCGTAAGGAAGATTAGCTGGGCACGCTTGTCGGATGGATGCGGGCGGCGCTCGATCAGGCCGTCGCGCTCCATGCGCGACAAGGTGTTGGCCATGGTCGCCTGCTCGATATCGACGCGGGTGAGTAGCTGTTTCTGCGTGAGCCCGTCCGAAGCCCATAATTCGAGAAGAACAGGAAACTGGCCGGGCGAAAAACCCAGCCGCGCCGCCCGCTGCTGCAGCGAGCGGGCAAAGCCCTTGGCCAGCTGGCTGGCAAGATAGGCGCCAGAGTCCATCCGTTCAGATCCCATTTTTCCAGTTAGGCGCAAAACCCAGCCACGAGCAATGCAACAAATCGTATGCGATGAATCAAAACACTTTGTCGATCATGTCAGGATTGGAGATAGGGCGCAAAAGCAAAGCCGCCATAGCCGGGGCGGGGCTATGGCGGCTTTGGAATGGGGACAAAGGCCCGGAGAGGGGATGAGGCCTTTGTCCAAGTCCAATGCGGCGGGGGACGAGCCGGCAATCAGACCCACGACGAGACCAGATGTCTGCGTCGGTGATCTTTATTTGTAGTCCCGAATGTGGCTTTTCAAGGGAGAAAAAAGAATTGACTATTACATTTTAGTAACAGTCTGGTGAGCGGTTCACGCTGCCGGCGGCGAGCGCAAATCGGCGACGAAGCGCTCAAGCTCAGCGAGGCGATCTTCGATGTCGTTGAGCGTCATGCGATTTTGATAGCCTTCCTGCACGGCGTTAATCACATCACTATAGTGGCGCAGCCCATCGGACCGCAGTTCACGAATATAATCAATGCCGTCATGCATGGTGCCGTCCAACACGTCCAGCCGGCGGAGAATTGCTTCCGTCTGCAACTCCGTACTGGACCGAAACTGATTCAGATCAATCCTCACCTGTCCGAGCTCAGACTTCATCCCGCCGATGTCTATCCTCAGCTTGGCGAACTCGGTATCGTAACGATCCATCGCCTGAACCTGACGCGCAATTTGCCCATTCAGCCCCTTCATGCCCTCGAGCAGCATGGAGATGTGGTTGAGAAGATACCTCTGGGATTCGGGTTCTCCAGACATCGCGGGCTCTCGTTAAACGCAAACCTAATGTATGAGCTGAAAGCGCACGAAACAAGACGCCGCTATTGAGGGTATATCCGCGTTGTCAGGGGTTTTCGCGCGCTTCCAAGCATGTGCGCAACGGGTGCCGCGCCCTAACTTTATATGGACCTCGCCCGGCCGCCGCGCTATCCATGCTCCCCATGAAAAAAGGCGATCATCTCTTCCTTGTCGACGGTTCCGGATTCATCTTCAGGGCCTTTCACGCACTCCCGCCGCTGACGCGCAAGTCCGACGGGCTGCCTGTCGGCGCCGTCTCGGGTTTCTGCAACATGCTGTGGAAGCTTTTGACCGAGGCACGCGATACCTCGGTCGGCGTGACGCCGACGCATCTCGCCGTCATCTTCGACTATTCGTCGAAGACCTTCCGCAAGGATCTCTACGACGCCTACAAGGCCAACCGCTCGGCGCCGCCGGAAGAGCTGATTCCGCAGTTCGGGCTGATCCGGCATGCGACGCGGGCCTTCAACCTGCCCTGCATCGAGACCGAGGGCTTCGAGGCCGACGACATCATCGCCACCTATGCGCGGCAGGCCGAGGCGCTGGGCGCCGATGTGACGATCGTTTCCTCCGACAAGGACCTGATGCAGCTCGTCACCACCAATGTCCACATGTACGACAGCATGAAGGACAAGCAAATCGGCATTGCCGACGTGATCGAAAAATGGGGCGTGCCGCCTGAAAAAATGATCGACCTGCAGGCGATGACCGGCGATTCCGTCGACAACGTGCCCGGTATTCCCGGCATCGGCCCGAAGACGGCGGCGACGCTTTTGGCCGAATATGGCGATCTCGACACGCTGCTCGAGCGCGCCACCGAGATCAAGCAGGAGAAGCGCCGGCAGACGATCATCGAGAATGCCGACAAGGCGCGGCTGTCGCGCGAGTTGGTGAAGCTCCGGGCCGACGTGCCGCTCGACATCGCCGTCGAGAGCCTAGTGCTGGAGGCGCAGGACGGGCCGAAGCTGATCGGCTTCCTGAAGACGATGCAATTCACAACGCTGACGCGGCGCGTGGCCGATGCCTGCGACTGCGATGCCAATGCCATCGATCCCGTCGACGTGCCGGTCGAATGGGGCGCCAGCGCGCACGGACCGGATCTCGACGCGGCAAAGCCGGCACCTGTGGCCGGTGGCACGCCCGAGATCGTCGGAGATGCGGTTGCCGTGCCCGCCAAGGCCAATGGCGCGGCGACGCCGGAGGGCAGCTTCGCGCCGGCCGATTTTGCGGCGGCGCGGGCACAGGCCTTCGCGAACCTGCCCTTCGATCACGCCAACTACGTGACGATCCGCGATGTCGCGACGCTCGACAGATGGATCGCCGATGCGCGCGAGACCGGGCTGGTCGGCTTCGACACCGAGACGACCTCGCTGGACGCGATGCAGGCTGAGCTGGTCGGTTTCTCGCTGGCGATCGCCGACAATGCCAAGAGCCCCGCCGGCATCAACATCCGCGCTGCCTATGTGCCGCTTACGCACAAGACTGGCGTCGGCGACCTGCTCGGCGGCGGCATGGCCGAGAACCAGATCCCGATGCGCGACGCGCTGCCGCGGTTGAAGGCGCTGCTGGAGGACCAGTCGGTTCTCAAGGTCGCGCAAAACCTGAAATACGACTACCTGCTGATGAAGCGCCACGGCGTCGAGACGAAGAATTTCGACGACACGATGCTGATCTCCTACGTGCTCGATGCCGGCACCGGCGCACACGGGATGGATCCGCTGTCGGAGAAATTCCTCAACCACAAGCCGATCGCCTACAAGGACGTGGCCGGCAGCGGCAAGTCGAACGTGACCTTCGACCTCGTCGACATCGACCGCGCCACGCATTACGCGGCCGAGGATGCCGACGTGACGCTGCGGCTCTGGATGGTGCTGAAGCCGCGGCTGGCGGCCGAGAAGCTGACCACGGTTTACGAGCGGCTGGAACGGCCGCTGCTGCCTGTTCTGGCGCATATGGAAGAACGCGGGATCACCGTAGACCGGCAGATCCTGTCGCGGCTTTCGGGTGAGCTGGCGCAGGGCGCGGCCGGGCTGGAGGACGAAATCTACAAGCTTGCCGGCGAGCGCTTCAACATCGGCTCGCCGAAGCAGCTGGGCGACATCCTGTTCGGCAAGATGGGGCTTTCGGGCGGCACAAAGACCAAGACCGGGCAGTGGTCGACATCAGCAAGCGTGCTCGAGGACCTCGCCGCCGTCGGGTTGGAACTGCCGCGCAAGATCGTCGACTGGCGGCAGCTGACCAAGCTGAAATCCACCTATACCGACGCGCTGCCGGGCTACATCCATCCGGATACCAAGCGGGTGCACACCTCCTACTCGCTGGCATCGACGACGACGGGGCGGCTCTCCTCCTCTGAACCGAACCTGCAGAACATTCCCGTGCGCACCGCCGAAGGCCGCAAGATCCGCACCGCCTTCATCTCGACGCCGGGCCACAAGCTGATCTCGGCCGACTACAGCCAGATCGAGCTGCGCGTGCTCGCCCACGTCGCCGAAATCCCGCAGCTGACGCAGGCCTTTGCCGAGGGGATCGACATTCACGCGATGACGGCATCGGAGATGTTCGGCGTGCCGGTCGAGGGGATGCCGTCGGATGTGCGCCGCCGCGCCAAGGCGATCAACTTCGGCATCATCTACGGCATCTCGGCCTTCGGCCTTGCCAACCAGCTGTCGATCGAGCGCTCGGAAGCGGGCGACTACATCAAGAAGTATTTCGAGCGCTTCCCCGGCATTCGCGACTACATGGACAGCACCAAGCAGCAGGCCCGCGACAAGGGCTATGTCGAGACGATCTTCGGACGGCGAATCAACTATCCGGAGATTCGCTCCTCCAACCCCTCGGTGCGCGCCTTCAACGAACGCGCCGCGATCAACGCGCCGATCCAGGGATCGGCCGCCGACGTAATCCGCCGGGCGATGATCAAGATCGAGCCGGCGCTTGCCGAATCGGGGCTCGGCGACCGGGTGCGGATGCTGTTGCAGGTGCACGACGAACTGATCTTCGAGGTCGAGGATGCGGACGTCGAAAAGGCCATGCCCGTGATCGTTTCCGTCATGGAAAACGCCACGATGCCGGCGCTTGAAATGCGGGTGCCGCTGAAGGTGGATGCCCGCGCCGCCAGCAACTGGGACGAGGCGCACTAGAGCGCCGCGCGTTTGTACGGACGCACAATGGACGCTCTAACTCTGTAAAACAGCAGCGTCGGTCCGAAGATCGATTCCGATTTTCGGACCGATGCCGCAGGCGCCTCTTCGAAAAATCGCTAAAATTTTCTTTATCACGCAAGTCACTGAAAGCACTCGATTTCCACCTTCGTGCCACTGTCACGCAGGGGGTCGGAGAAGGAACTTATTAACCTTCATTTCCTAAGCCGGAAGAGGATAATAGTTGCCAATCATGAGTGAGTGTCTGTCGTATGCGCTTTCCTAGAACCAATCTGACCGATGCCACTGAGATCTCCGCCGACATCGAAGGCGAACAGCAGCAGGTACAGACGGGCGAAAAGCCGGTGCCGCCGGTCTGGCAGAACCATTTCTCGCTGGCCCCGAACGTGCGCTTCAGCCGTACGCCGGAAAGCCAGATCAACCCGCGCAAGCAGCCGGTCGAACCGGCGCCTGTAGCAATCGAGCAGCGGGCGCCGTTGCAGCCGATCGTTGGCCAGCAGCGCGTACCAGTGCAGCAGCGGGTGATGGAGCCCGAGCAGGTGATGGCGCCGTCGGTTGCTGCCGCGTCCGTCGCAGCGCAGCCGGTATCGGTCGCGCCACAGCCGCGCCAGGGTTCCGTCGCCGCCAGGCCCTTGCCGGCATCGTCGCAGGCACCGCGCCCCGAAGCACCACGCCAGGCCTATGCGCCGCAGCAGCCCGCCGCCGCAACGGCACGCACGCCCTTCGTCACGGCAGAGCGCGCGCCCGTCGTCGTCAACGTTCCATTCGACGTCTACCAGCCGGAGCCGGTCGCCGCCGAACCGGCGACCATCGTCGCGCCTGCGCTGGCCGACGAGACGCATTTCCACGCCACGCCCGAGATGGCCGAGATTTCCGATTTCGCCTTCTGGGAGGCAATGTCGTTCGAGGAGATCGAGGAGACGCCGCGCGCCGTGCCGCAGCTGGTGCCGCCGCAGACCGAAGCCGGCCCGGACACGATCATCAGCCGCTTCCGCATCATGGAATGGCGCCCGGGCAAGCAGCCTGTTATCGCCGCGCCCTATGCTGCGCCTGCGCCTCTTGCCGCGACCCCTGCCCCGATCGTTACGGCCGCAATCGTTGCATCGCCGGTTGCCCGTGCTGCAGCGACTTCGCCCGTCACCCGCGCGCCTTCGCCGGGTATCAGCATCGAGCGCAAGGCCAACCGCGCGCCTGTCGTGACCGCGCCGCCGCAGCAGGTCGCCGTCGCACCGCAGGCAACTGCCGCTGTTCCGGCAACGGTCGAACCGGTCGTACTCCAGCCCGTCATTCAGCCAGCCCCGCAGGCCGCCGTGCAGCCGGTCCTGCAGCCGATTGCGCCGATGCCGGTGCGCACGCCGCCGATCGCGCCCTTGGCACCCGCAGCGCGGATGTCGGCGCACACGTTCATTGCCGCCAAGGTGGATGCCTCGGGCTACGAGTTCCCGTCCAATTCGCTGCTGCAGGAGCCGCCGGAACGGATCGGCGAGATCATGTCTCAGGAAGCGCTGGAGCAGAATGCCGGGCTTCTGGAAAGCGTGCTGGAGGATTTCGGCATCAAGGGCGAGATCATCCATGTCCGCCCCGGCCCTGTCGTCACGCTTTATGAATTCGAGCCGGCGCCTGGTGTGAAGTCGTCGCGCGTGATCGGTCTGGCCGACGATATCGCCCGCTCGATGTCGGCGCTGTCGGCCCGCGTTGCCGTGGTGCCCGGCCGCAACGTCATCGGCATCGAACTGCCGAACGCGCTGCGCGAAACCGTCTATTTCCGCGAGATGATCGAGAGCGCCGATTTCGAGAAGAGCAGCTTCAAGCTGGCGCTTGGCCTCGGCAAGACGATCGGCGGCGAGCCCGTGATCGCGGAACTGGCGAAGATGCCGCATCTGCTGGTTGCCGGCACCACCGGCTCGGGCAAGTCGGTCGCTATCAACACGATGATCCTGTCGCTGCTCTACCGCATGTCGCCGGAACAGTGCCGGCTGATCATGGTCGATCCGAAGATGCTCGAGCTCTCCGTCTATGACGGCATCCCGCACCTGCTCACCCCCGTCGTGACCGACCCGAAGAAGGCCGTGATGGCGCTGAAGTGGGCGGTGCGCGAGATGGAAGAGCGCTATCGCAAGATGTCGCGCCTCGGCGTGCGCAATATCGACGGCTACAACAGCCGCGTCTCGCAGGCCAAGGAGAAGGGCGAGACCATCCACATCATGGTCACGACCGGCTTCGACCGCAGCACCGGCGCGCCCGTCGAGGAAAGCCAAGAACTCGACCTGACGCCGATGCCCTATATCGTCGTCATCGTCGACGAGATGGCCGACCTGATGATGGTCGCCGGCAAGGAGATCGAAGGCGCGATCCAGCGGCTGGCGCAGATGGCGCGCGCCGCCGGCATCCACCTGATCATGGCAACGCAACGCCCCTCGGTCGACGTCATCACCGGCACGATCAAGGCCAACTTCCCGACCCGCATCTCCTTCCAGGTGACGTCGAAGATCGACAGCCGCACCATCCTTGGCGAACAGGGCGCCGAACAGTTGCTCGGCCAGGGCGACATGCTGCACATGCAGGGCGGCGGACGGATTTCGCGCGTGCACGGACCGTTCGTCTCCGACGCGGAGGTCGAAAAGGTCGTGGCGCATCTGAAGACGCAGGGACGTCCGGAATATCTCGACACCGTCACCGCCGACGAGGAGGAAGACGGCGAAGAGGAAGACAGCGCCGTGTTCGACAAGGGCGACATGGCGGCCGAGGATGGCAACGACCTCTACGACAAGGCCGTCAAGGTGGTGTTGCGCGACAAGAAGTGCTCGACCTCCTACATCCAGCGCCGCCTCGGCATCGGCTACAACCGCGCCGCCTCGCTGGTCGAGCGGATGGAAAAGGAAGGGCTGGTAGGCCCGGCGAACCACGTCGGCAAGCGCGAGATCGTCAATGGGCGGGGTGACGGGGACTGAGGCGAGCGGCGCTCCGCGCGGTCGCTGCCACAACCGCGCGGCTGAGGTTGGGTGTTCGGTGAAACCTGTTTCGGGCCGTAAGCCGTCATGTCTCAAATGCGCACAGCCGGCCGTCGCAGTGCGAAACAGCTAGAACAGCAGAGCCATCGCAATTCGCCTGACAGGATCAAGCCCATTCCCCACCTGGCGCTCCAGGTTGTCCCGCAGGTGCCGCGGAACGGCTTCGCCCTCGATAATCCGGAAACCCAATTTCTCGTAGAACGGTGCGTTAAACGGCGCAAACCGGTCCGTCGTCAGCGTGGCGCCCGCAAGCCATCTGCGGCGCCCTTCCTCCACCAACGTCGCTATCAGGCGTCGGCCGAGACCTTTTCGCTGCCAGGCAGGCAGGACATCCACTTCCCCGACGTAAAGAAACCCCTCCACGAGATATCCTCCAGAATAGCCTACCGGAGCGCCATCCTCGTCACATGCGACATAAAGCAAGCCGTCATCGAGATATCGACGCAACTCGTCGTCGCTACTCGCGGATGGGACACCGCCGACCGCTCCAGCGTTCCGGAGAGTTTCGAACGCGGCCAACTCTATGGCCTGTAGCCTCTGAAAATCGCTGGAGCTTGCATGTCTGATGTGCATTCAGTTTACCTGCCGTTTTCGACCAATGATCCGGAGCGACTTGCACCCCCCATGGGACGCAAGCAGCTTTGTTTGTCAGCCTCGGGCGGACCGCGCCAACAGGCCGTTGGGCGTTAGAGCCTTTCCGGGTTAAATTGAACCATTCTGCCGGAGCAGGTTTTCGTCAGGGCAAAGGCGATTGGCGCAGGGCATACCCCCGGTACGTCCGAGCCGATCG
>UCIT01000027.1 GCA_900472625.1 Hyphomicrobiales bacterium
GAAATGGGCGGCGAACGGGGTGGTCAGGCGGGTCGCGACGTTGCCGTTGGCGAGATCCGAGAGGCCGTCGGCCAGGTTGTCGATGGCGAAGCGCAGGTCGCTTTCCTCACGAGCCTTCTGCTCGTCGCCGATCTGGCGCTGGCGTTCGGCATCGCTGCGCATACGGTCGGTTTCACCGGAAAGACGCAGCTTTTCGATCGCGGCGTTCTTGAACACCAGAACCGACTGCGCCATGCGGCCGACTTCGTCTTGGCGATCGAGCGCCGGAACGTCGATATCGTTCTGGCCACCGGCCAGACGGCCCATGGCCGAGGTCATGCCGACGATCGGGCTGACGATGCTGCGCGACAGCATCCAGGCGAGTACCACGGCAGCGAATGCCGCGAAGATTCCGCCGATCAGCAGCGTCATGTTGAGGGCGGCGCTGGCATCGGCCTTGATGGCGGAGAGCGCTGCGGATTCGTCACGCGCGGCAGCCTTGATCTTGGCGGAGGCCTGGCGGAAGCCATCAAGCTGGCCCTTTGTCTCGTTGACGCCGATCTTGACGATCTGATCGATCGGCATCTCGGTTTCCTTGCGGGCCTTGGTCTGCGGCACGGCCAGCTGGGTGAAATAGAGGTCGGCAGCTTTCTGCATGCCGTCTATCTGCGTCAGGAAATCGCTGTTGCCTGCTGCCGTCTGCTTGGCGGCGTTGATCGCGTTCAGCATGCGATCGCGGTTGTTAAAGAGATCGGCATAGGTACTGTCGCTGCGGAACAGCAGGAAGCCGCGCAGGTTGACGGCCTGCTCGAGCATCGCCTGGAGGGCATCGTCGATCTGGTTGACCAGACGCTCGGACTGCTTCTCCTCGGCGGAAGCGGCGGCCACGGCACCGGCCTTCGCATAGACGAAGGCGGAAACGGATACGAAGATAAGGATCAGCGCCGCGAAGGTCGCGGCAAGCTTACCGTTCAGGGACATGTTTCTGGAAAACATCAGTCGGTCTTTCCTGGGCGGCTTTGGGCCATGGCAAAGGGGCACGCGAACGCGTGCGGAGGAGATTAGGTTGGGAATGAGACATGATCGGCAGTGCGACTTCGACCATCATGGCGAACGCGGTTTTCTGACCGCTGCAATCGTGTCGACCGTAGCCACCGGATATTTAAAATTGTTTAAGTGTGCACTGCAACAGCCAGCGTTTGGAGATCAAAAAACGCTGGATTTCCCGTGATTCAACCTGTCTGAAGCATTGGCTCCGTACTCTGCACGCGCAGAAGGTGTAGCTTTGGCTTCACTCATAAACGACCAATTCATATTCGACCATTCTGTTATATTTCCGCTACGCCAAGCCGACCGTATCGGCGATCGCGAACAAAAGGCTTGCAACGGACCGCTTTGCCCTGCATGGACAGGCCATGTCCGATCAGAACACACAACGTATCGACCAGCTGCTCGTCAGCCTGGGTCTCTTCGCCAGTCGCTCGCGCGCACGCGATGCCGTGCAGCGCGGCACCGTCAAGGTCGACGGCAAGCTCGTCACCAAGGCAGGCGCCGTCTTCGGCGAGGATGTCGTCATCGAGATCGACGACCCGGCGCAGGACTACGTGTCGAGGGCGGCGCTGAAGCTTACGGCGGCGCTCGATCATTTCAAGCTCGACCCCTCCGGCCACAACTGTCTCGACGTCGGCGCCTCGACCGGCGGCTTTACCGAGGTGCTGCTTGAGCGCGGCGCGGCGCATGTGACGGCGATCGACGTCGGCCACGGGCAGATGCACCCGCGACTGGCCGAGAGCGCCGATGTCACCAATATCGAGGGGCTGAACGCCCGCAATCTGGTCGCGGACGATATCGGCCATCCCCTTACGTTCATCGTCTCCGACGTGTCGTTCATCACGCTGAAGCTGGCGCTGGCGCCGGCGCTCGAGCTTGCCGAGCCGGCCGCGACGGCTGTGCTGCTGGTCAAGCCGCAGTTCGAGGCCGGCCGCGACGCGATCGGCAAGGGCGGCATGCTGAAGGATCCGTCCACGGCACCGGATGTTGCTGCGGAACTGCAGCGCTGGTTCATTGAGGACATGGGCTGGAAAAGCCTTGGCCTGATCCCCTCCCCCATAGCAGGCGGCGACGGCAACCAGGAATATCTCCTCGCAGGAACCAAGCCGTGAGCACCGAGACCGTTACCATACAGAAGCTGGGCGCCCAGGGCGACGGTATCGTCAACGGCGCTGATGGACCCGTCTACGTGCCGTTCACCCTGCCCGGCGAAACGGTCGCGATCGCGCGGATCAAGAGCCAGGGCACCGTGATGTCGATCACGACGCCGTCTCCCGATCGCCAGGAGCCGCTCTGTCGGCACTTCGGCCCCGACGGGGTCAACGGCACATGCGGCGGCTGCACGCTGCAACATGTGGGGGACTCGACCTATCGCGCCTTCAAGCGGCAGCTGGTGATCGATGCGCTGAAGTCCAAGGGCTTGACGCCCGATGTCGGAGAGCTTGTCGTTGCCCATCCGGGCGAGCGCCGGCGCGTGACCTTTGCCGCGCGCAAGACCGAGAAGGAAATGCTTCTCGGCTTCAACCAGGCGGAAAGCCACCACCTCGTCAACATCGAGGAATGTCCCATCTCGTCGGCGGCCCTGATTGCAAGGCTGCCGGCAATCAAGGCAATCGGCGCGGCGCTTGCCAACAGCGCCGACTCCTTCCGGATCACTGTGCTGGAAACGCTCACCGGTCTCGACATCGCCGTCGACGGCATCAAGAAGATCTCCGACCCGCAGCGGCGCAAGGCGGTCGAAACCGTGCTGACACTGCGCGGCATTGCCCGCGTCTCGCTGAACGGCGAGATTCTGGTGGAGCCGTTGAAGCCGATGCTCGACTTCGGCGGCGTCCAGGTATCGCCACCGGCCGGCAGCTTCACGCAGGCGACGAAGCCCGCGGAAGAGGCGATGGCGGAGATGGTGCTTGCCCATGTCGGCAAGTCAAAGCGGATCGCCGACCTGTTCGCCGGCACCGGCACATTCTCGCTGCGGCTGGCGCGACTGGGGCGCGTGCATGCGGTGGAGAGCGAAGAGAAGCCGTTGGCGGCGCTGGACCACGCCGCGCGCAACACGCAGGGGCTGAAGCCCGTGACCATCGAGCGCCGCGACCTGTTCCGGCGGCCGCTGATGACCTCCGAGCTCAAGGTTTACGACGCGGTCGTCTTCGACCCGCCGCGCGCTGGCGCCGAGTTCCAGTGCAAGGAACTGGCCCGCTCGACCGTCAAGAAGATCACCGCCGTCAGCTGCAATCCGCTGACGCTGGCCCGCGACCTCGCCATTCTCGTCGAGGGCGGCTATCGCATCACCTCGGTGACGCCGATCGACCAGTTTTTCTGGACCTCGCATGTCGAGGTGGTGGCAACGCTGACGAGATAGCCGAGAGCATCTGAGGCTCCCGGTCACTCCTCGCTGCGCAACAGGCCGCCGGCGAGGTGGCGGAATGCGTCGACGACCTTCTCCAACACCGCGTGCGGATCATCGGCCGCAGCGATCCAGAGCGCCGCGTTCAGCGCCGCGCCATTGATCAGCCGGGCCGCCGCTTCGGCATCCACCTGCTTGACGATGCCCTTTTCGATCAGCGCCTCGATCGTCTCCGTCGTCGTGCGCAGGCAGGCCGTCTGGTTCGGCCATTGTGAGGGATCGCCGAGCACGGCTGGTCCGTCCAGCAGCATGATGCGCTGGATCTCGGGCTCGAGCGCCATCTCGATATAGGCGATGCCCTCGTTGAGGAAGCCTTCCCACGGTGTCTTTCCCAACGCCTGCGCAGCGCGCTGGCGCACCAGCATTTCCGCATCGATCTGGTCGATGACGGCCTGCAGCAGTCCTTTCTTGTCGCCGAAATTATGATAGAGGGCGCCCCGCGTCAAACCGGCAGCCGCGGTGAAATCATCCATCGACGCGGCGGCGTAGCCCTTGGTCGCAAAGGCCTTGCGGCCGGCCGCGATGAGCTTTGCCCGGGTGTCCTCGACCATCTGCGCGCGCGTTCTCGCAACCATCACCATCTCCGCAATCAACATACGTCGCGCACGTTAGTTGACATACGCGACGTATGTTACTTATATAAACATACGGAGCGTATATCATTGCCGCCCCGATCAGTGAAGTACGCAAATCCCTGAAAACCATGCGTCGTGCAGCCGTGCACGCGAGGGATTTGCCGTGTCCAAAAACAGGAGCATAGAATGACCAAGCGCGATGCGATTTTCCCAGCAGGCCGACAGGCACTCTACGAGATCAACCGTTATTCTGCAGCGATCCGCTCGGGCGACCTTCTCTTCGTCTCTGGCCAAGTCGGCAGCCGCGAGGACGGTTCGCCCGAACCGGTGTTCGAAAAACAGGTTCAACTCGCCTTCGACAATCTGACCGCCGTGCTGAAAGCCGCCGGTTGCACCTTCGACGATATCGTCGATATCACCACCTTCCACACCGATCCCGCCGTGCAGTTCGAGGCGGTCAACGCCGTACGGCTGAAGGTGATGGGCGAAGCGCCCTATCCGAACTGGACGGCGCTCGGCGTCAATTGGCTGGCGGGCTTCGATTTCGAGATCAAGGTAATCGCCCGCATTCCGCAGTAGCCGCCAGCAACAACGAGCCCCGCAGCATTCGCCAGCAGGTGGATGCTGCGGCATTCAACAGCAAATCCTAATGTATACTGTACGCCCGAAATACAATTCATGCATAAATTCATCTATGGTAAATAATATACGTGTATCAACGCATAATGCACGGAGGATAATATGTTTGTTATTTCCATCGATGATAATGGCGATGAACGAAACTTCCTGGCGACCTCGTTCAATATTGATCGCGGCACCGTCATTGCGACGATATGCGGCGTGAAGCGCCGGTTCAGCGCCACTGACGTGATTGATATTCTGCCTGTGGAACCGCTGTCTGCGCGCAACGATCGATTTATCGACGAACGCTCCGAGCCGCGTCGGATGCACGGCTGACGCGTTTTCGTCCGATCCTTCCTGAATTCTCAAGCAAAAACGCCCGCGTCGCCGCGAGCGTTTTTTTCGTTATTGCCATAAATCCGATCAGGCGGCGCGGCGGCCGTTGGTGGATGCGGCGTAGCCCGACTGCAGATTGAACTGGCCAAGCAACTGCATCAGCTTTGCCGCTTCCTGGGCAAGGCCATGGCTGGCGGCCGTCTGTTCCTCGACCATCGCGGCGTTCTGCTGGGTGCCCTGGTCCATGGTGTTGACGGCGGTGTTGATCTCGGCAAGGCCGGTCGACTGTTCGCGGGTGGCAGTGACGATCGCCTCGACGTGATGGCTGATCTCCTGCACCTGGGCGACGATCGCCTGCAGCGACTTGCCGGTTTCCCCGACCAGCGTCACGCCTGAACGAACCTGCGTGTTCGAGGCCGAAATCAGGCTGTCGATCTCCTTGGCCGCATGCGCGGAGCGCTGGGCGAGTTCGCGCACTTCCTGTGCGACGACCGCAAAGCCCTTGCCGGCCTCACCGGCACGGGCCGCTTCGACACCGGCATTCAGCGCCAGAAGGTTGGTCTGGAATGCAATGTCGTCGATGACGCTGATGATGTTGGCGATCTTCTGCGAGGATTCCTCGATCTCGGTCATGGCCGACACTGCCTTGCCGACGATGACGCCGGATTGCTCGGCTCCGCCGCGGGTGCGGGAGACCAGATTGCCGACATCTTCGGCGCGACGGGCCGTGTCCTTGACCGTCGTGGTGATCTCCTCGAGCGCTGCGGCGGTTTCCTCGACCGAAGCGGCCTGCTGTTCGGTGCGGCGTGCAAGGCCGTCGGCGGCAGTGCGGATTTCGGTGGCGCCGGCGTCGATCGCGTAGGCGTTGTTGCCAACCGCCTGCAACGCGGCGTGGAGCTTGCCGACAGCGGTGTTGAAGTCGCTGCGCAGACGATCGAGATGCGCGGCAAACGGGGTTTCAATGCGATGGCCGAGGTCTCCATCCGACAGCGCACCCAGCGCGCCGGCCAGAGCATCGACGGCATGGCGGATTTCGGCGGCTTCGCGGTTCTTCTGCGCTTCGCGTTCCTGGCGCTCGCGCTCAGTCAGGCTGCGGCCGGATTCGGCTTCGCTTTCGAGGCGGCGGCGATCGATGGCGTTGTGCTTGAATACGGCAACAGCCTCGGCCATGGAGCCGATCTGGTCGCTGCGGCCTTCGCCGGGAATGACGACATCGAGATTGCCGGCGGCGAGCTTCTCCATCGCCGCGGTCATGTCGGTGACCGGGCGGATGACGAGGCCGTGCAGCAGCCAGGCCATGGCGGCGATCATCAGTGCGACGGCCAGGATGGTGGCAATGGTAGCGGCAATTCGAAATTCATGCAGCGACGCAAAGGCCGCATCGCTATCAACGACGAAGCCGAGCGACCACTCGACGCTCGGAAGGCCCGAGATCGGCATGAAGCTGACGAGCACGTCCTTGTCCGCGAATGTCGTCTCCGCGAGATTGGTGCTGATCGACGGCGTGGCGGTCGGAAACGCATCGGCCAGCGTCTTCGACATCAGCGTGGCGTCCGGATGGATCAGGATCTGGCCGCTCTTGTTGACGAGGAAGGCGGTGCCCTTGCCGCCGAGATCGATGTTCTTGACCATCTCGATCATCGACTTCAGCGAGAAATCGCTGCCGACGACACCTGCAAGCTTGCCATCGTGGCTGACCGGGACGGCAGCGCTGATGATGAGATCGCCGCTCGACGCATCGACGTAGGGCTCGGTCAGAACCGCGGTGTTTCCTTTGGCAGCCGCCTGGTACCAGGGACGCTTGCGCGCGTCGTAGCCGTCGGGCATGGGCAGGTTCGGCCACTGCGTGAACACACCCTGTTCGTCACCGAAATAGGTGCTGGTGAACTGGCTGCTGAGCACATCGTTCTCGAGGACAGCCTGGATCGCCGGCCTGTCGGCAGCGCGGCCAACGGCGTCGGCAACCATGGCGCTGAGGGTGACACGGCCATTCATCCAGTTGGAGAGGCTCTGCGCCGCCTGTTCGCCCGACGAGCGAATGTTCGCCTCGATCGACGCGGTGGCCGTGTTCTGCTCGACGGAGTTGATATAAAGGGAAAAGGCGGCAAAGGCCGCGAGGACAACGGCGGACGCGGCAACCAGGATGCGCGTCATCAGGTTCGTCTTCTTCTTCACGAAATTTCCTTTCGGAACGGTCCGCGCTGCACAAAGAAAGCGCGGGCCATTCAAAGCTACGAGCAACGGAGGGGCTGGACATGGCGCCTCATGCGCCCGGACGATCAGGATATCGCCACCCCTCAAATATTAGGGGGATGTTTAAAACAGACTTAAAATTTGACAAAAATCAAGTTGACCCGCCGATCACCGACGCATGAAAGCTTCGAACGCGGCACGCGCTTCGGCGCTCTGCAAACGGGCCGCGAAGTGGCGGGCTTCCTCGTCGATGCGGGCGATGATTTCTTCGCGGTCGCCACGGATGAGATCACGGGAGATGCGCAGCGCCTCCGGTGGCTTGGCGGCGAGCTTGGAGGCCGCCGCGAGCGTTGCAGATTCGACGGCCTGTGGCTCAAGGACCTTCCAGACCAGCCCGGCCTCCCGCGCCTCTTCGCCTGAAAAGGGCTCGCCGGCGGCGAGCATGGCGAGGGCACGCTGGTGGCCCATGACGCGCGGGGCGATCAGGCTGGAGGCCGCTTCCGGCACCAGCGCCAGATCGACGAACGGGGTGCGGAACTGGCTGCGGGCGGAGGCGATGGTGAGGTCGCAATGCAGATGCATCGTCGTGCCGATACCGATCGCAAGGCCGTCCACTCCGGAGACCAACGGCTTTCGGGCGCGAACAAGTGCGTGGAGGAAGCCAATCACCTCCCCCGGCATGCCGCCGCCCATGGCCGCGGCAAGGAAATCGCCAAGGTCATTGCCGGCCGAAAAACAGCCTTCGGTGCCAAGAAAGGCGATTGCGCGGATATCGGGATCGGCGTCGGCTGCGGTCAACGCGTCCGTCATCGTCACGTACATGGCGCGGGTGATGGCGTTCTTCTTGTCCGGGCGATTGAAGCGGATGATCTGGACGCCGGGATGGTCTGCGGATCGTTCGACGATGATGTGATCGGTCATGGCAGCCTCCTCAGGCGAGAACGGATCTGGCGGCAGCAAGGCTGGCGGCGCCTGTCGTCACTGTGTCCTTGAGTGCCGATGTTTCGGCGAGCAGGTTTTCGGCGGCGAAGCGGCAGAGCGCGATGCGGCTGTCCGCCTTTCCATCCTCGGCTTCCACAAGACCGCCCTTGGCGAGATAGCAGCCGGTGAGCGTCAGGCCGAACAGGCGCTGATATGGCGTGGCGCCGGAAAGGGCTTTTGCGGTGTTGCCGGCTGCCAGTTCGGCCAGCAGCCATTCGGTCGCCGCTTCCAGACTTGCAATCGCGCTGTCCAGCCGGTCCGCCGTGGTGCCGAAGCCGTCGCGGTTGGAACCTCTGACATCGTCGGCGATGCTCTTCAGCTCGGCGATCAGGCTGCGGACTTCGGCGCCGCCCGAGAGCTGCAGCTTGCGGGTGACGAGGTCGATCGCCTGGATGCCGTTGGTGCCCTCGTAGATCGGCGCGATGCGCGCGTCGCGCAGATAGCGGGCGGCGCCGGTTTCCTCGATGAAGCCCATGCCGCCATGCACCTGGATACCGAGTGAGGCAACATCGACGCCGATATCGGTGGCAAAGGACTTGGCGATCGGGGTCAGCAGCGCAGCGCGCTCCTGCCAGTGTTGCCTGCCCTCGCCGGCGCGGTGCGCCATGTCGGTGGCGTGGGCGCAGCTATAGGCGATGGCGCGGGCGCCCTGAGTCAGCGCCTTCATGGTCAGCAGCATCCTGATAACGTCTGGATGCTCGATGATCGGGCTCATCGCCCCCGCTTGACCCGCTCCGCTCCAGCCGGGGGCCTTGCCCTGGGTGCGCTCACGGGCATAGGCGACTGCCTTCTGGGTCGCGGCCTCGGCGATCGCCACACCCTGCATACCGACGGCCAGGCGAGCGTTGTTCATCATCGTGAACATGCAGGCCAGTCCCTTGTTCTCTTCCCCGACCAGCCAGCCGATGGCACCCTTCGCGTCGCCAAAGCGGCCGTCGCCGTAAATCATCGTGCAGGTGGGCGAGCCGTGAATGCCGAGCTTGTGTTCGAGCGAATGGGCGAAGAGATCGTTGCGGGCGCCGAGCGAGCCGTCGTCATTGACCAGAAACTTCGGCACGAGAAAGAGCGAAATACCGCGCGTTCCAGCCGGCGCGTCCGGCAGGCGGGCGAGCACCAGATGGATGATGTTGTCCGCGACGTCGTGTTCGCCCCAGGTGATGAAGATCTTCTGGCCAAAGATGCGATAGCTGCCGTCGTCGCGACGTTCGGCGCGGGCCTTAAGCACGCCGAGATCGGAGCCGGCATGCGGTTCGGTCAGGTTCATCGTGCCGGTCCATTCGCCTGAGACGAGTTTCGGCAGATAGGTCGCCTTCAGCGCGTCGCTGCCGTGCGTCGCGACCGCCTCAATGGCGCCCATGGTCAGCGTCGGGCAAAGCGCGAAGGCCATGGATCCCGAATTCCACATCTCAAGTGCTGCGACATTCAGCATATGCGGCAGCGCCTGACCGCCGAATTCCTCCGAGGCCGTCAGCCCGTTCCAGCCGCCTGATATCCAGCTTTTGTAGAGATCGCGCCAGCCGTCCGGCGTCGTCACCACGCCATCGGCAATGCGGGCGCCCTGGCGGTCGCCGGTCTCGCCGAGCGGTGCGATCTCGTCGCTGGCGAAGCGGCCTGCCTCGGAAAGAATGGCATCGACCAGATCCTCGCCCAGATCGCCAAGCAACCCGTCATCGATGGCCTGGCCGAGGCCGGCGACGTGTTTGAGGGTGAATGCGATCTCCTCGACGGGCGCCTTGTACATGCTGGTCTCCTCGTAACTCCGGCGGCATGGGACTACCTCTCCCCGTTCCGCTCCTCCACGGGAAGGGCTAATTGATTTTTACGTAAACGTCAATTTTAAACTTGCGCGGGAGATCGTCGCGCTTGCGTGCCGTCGTGCCTGCAAACTGTCATGAAACTGCAAGATAACTGTCATAGAGAAGCTCTACGGCATGGTCCAAAAAGGTCCCGCCAGACAACGCGACAGCCAGCACCCGTCTTTCAACCACGGGAGGTCGAGCGTCATGGTCGACATATCCCGCAGTCGCAAGAGGACCGGCGAACAATGGATACTTTGCCTGTCAGCATGCCGGGCTTCGTCTGGGGCTATCGCTTCTCGCCGGACGGCGGCAAGCCGACGCGGCTGACCAACAGCGCCGTGGCGGCGGACCTGACAGTCGACGGCGGCTTCTACTGGCTGCATCTCAACCTTGCCGATGCCCGCGTTCCGGCGCTGCTCGACACGCTTGCCGGCCTGAACGACGATGCTAGATCGGCACTGACCACCCACGATACGCATTCGGCGATCACGGTGGACGAGCAGATGCTTTACGGAACGCTGGTCGATTGCCAGCGCGAATTCGACCACGAGACGGCCGATCTCGGCTGGCTGCATTTCGCGATTTCCGACCGCTTCATCATCACAACGCGGCTGCAGCCGCTGCGCAGCGTCGAGCGGGCGCGGCTGCTGATCGAGAAGAACCCGGCGAAGTTCACGCGGCCCGTCGATCTGTTCGAACTGCTGGTGACCGAATTCCAGCGAACACTGATCTCGATCGTCATGGACCTTACCGAGGAACTCAACATCATCGAGGACTTCGTCTACGACAACGCGCCGCGCGACGAACGGCGGCGGCTGGCGCCGGTGCGGCGGACCGTGGTGCGCATCCACCGCCACCTCAGGACCGTACTGGCGCTGATGCGACGGGCGGCGGCATCGGACGACGACGAGATGCCGTTCGGCTTCGAGGATATCGCCGGGCGGCTGACATCGAGGCTGGAGACGGTCGATCACGACATCTATGCGCTGCAGGACCGGGCACGGCTATTGCACGAGGAAATCGATTCGAAGCTGTCGTCAGAAACCAACCGACATCTCTACATCCTGTCGATCATGACGGCGTTCCTTCTGCCGCCGACGCTGGTGACCGGCTTCTTCGGGATGAACACGGCAAACCTGCCGTTCACGCAGGGATCGACCGGCACAGAATACGCGATCGTGCTGATCGTTGCCTCGATCGTGCTGGCGTGGTGGCTGCTGAAGCGGGTGGATATCTTATAGGCGATCGGGCTGAGGGGCTCTCTGGCATCGACTTCGAAGCCGCTCATGTCAGGCGCCACACATTGCGCCTGACCCTTTGCTCACCTTCTCCCCGCAGGAAGAAGCGCTTCCGTCCCAACCCATCAATAGGGCGAAATGCACTGCTGGCGTGGGCCGTTGTACGGCTGGAAGCTGTTGTCGTAGGCACGGTACGAGCGGTAGCGCTGCTGGCACCAGGCGACATGGCCGGACCCGACGGGAGGCGCGACATAGCGCGGCTGCGCGGCAATGGCGCCGCCGATCACCGCACCCGCACCGAAGGCTGCCAGTGGATACCAGTAGCCGTCGTAGTGGCGATAGCCGGGACGGTAATAATTATAACCGCGGTAGCCACCGTACCAGCCGGCGCGGTAGGCCGGGCGATAAGGGCGATAGGCCGGGCCATAGCCGGGATAGTATCCGGGTCGACGATAATATCCGGGACCAGGGCCACAGCGGCCATAGCGGCAATACTGGACGTTTTGAACATCCGCCGATTTCTCCACTTGCGGCGCCGATGGCATCTGCACGGCTTGCGACGGCGCAACGCTGGTCAGAAGCATGAAGGACGACATTGCCGCAATGGCTGTTTGTTTTAACGATCTGAACATCGAACGCTCCAATTTCAATTCGAATCAACCCGCGACTAAACGCGCGAGGCGCCTCTCTGTTCCAACGGCGATGTTTTTTCGCGACTGTTGCCGCTTTATTGTTTATGCGTAAGATCTGATTAACCTTCTATTAACCAGTTTTCACCACTCTCGTTACATGAAGCGACACCACGGAAGAGCCATTCTTCGCTTTCTGCTTCTGGCGCTGATTGCCGGATCGCCCTACCGCGCCGCGGCCAGCGACACCCTCCCCTGGAACAAGCCCGACAATGCGCTCGTCGTCGACGGCTACGAGCTGAACACGATCGACTGGGAATCGCTGTTGTCGGACAAGCGCATCGCCGGTTTCATCTCCAAGGCGTCGGACGGGCTGCCGGAGAGCTTTTCGTGCACCGGCGATCATGCCGGCGATACCGTTGCGCACTGCAAGACGATGTGGCGGAAATACGCGGTGAGCCGCGAACTCTACCAGACACGGCGGCTGGTCGCCCGCGGCGCCGGGCTGCTTTGGGGGTCCTATCATCTGGCGCGCCCGGGCAATCCCGTCGATCAGGCGAACCACTATCTCGACTACGCCGCGCCGAAGCCGGACGAGATGATGATCCTCGATCTCGAAGGCATCGATCCCCGCAAGTTCATGTCGCTCGAGGATGCGCAGATCTTCGTCGGCCACATCAAGACGCGCACCGGGCGCTATCCCGTTCTCTACACCAACCATGATACGGCGCGTTATATCGCCGCCTATCGCAACGACTACCCGGTTCTGGCGCGCCTGCCTATCTGGTATGCCCGCTACAAGCCTGACGTGAAGCGCGTGTTCCCGATGGGGAACTGGGACAATTACCTGCTCTGGCAGTTTTCGTCGGGGATCAACTGCAGCAAGCGCCGCTGTCCCTATCGCGTTCCCGGCACGCTGACCGATATCGACGTCAATGTCGCGGCGATGAACAGGGCGGAGCTGACGAGAATCTGGGCGCAGGGCAACCTTCTGCCGGCGCGCGAGCGGGATCCGCCGCTGGTGCTGGCCAAGATGGAGATGGAACCACTGCACCCGCCGCCGATCGTCGTCGCGGCCCCGGCGCCCGGCCTGCCGCCAATCGCGCAGCTCCCAGCGGCAACGTTGACCGCCTCCAGCGCGCCGCCAGTCAACGTTGCGGTTGCTGCGCAGGATGCCATTGTCACCTCCTCGGTGCCGGCCCGCGAAATCAATGCGCTGAATTACCAGGACTTCTGATCGCGTCCCAAACAAGAAACGGCACCGCCCCCTTTCGGGAGCAGTGCCGTGTTTGAGACGTTCTATCGTGTCAGGCGACGACGGAAAGCTTGGCCTGATCTCCCTGGAGACGGTTGACCATGAACAGCGAGTACCATTCGAGGAACTGCATGACGCCGCCTTCGTGCAACATCGAGTATGGACCGGGCTCGTAGGCCGGCGAGTGGATGCCGAAGGCATTTTCCTCGACGATGCGGCGGTCCTGGTCGTTGGTTTCGGTCCAGACGTGGGTCAATTCCTCGAGATTGTAGTCGACGCCTTCGACGGCATCCTTGTGGACGAGCCACTTGGTGGTCACCTGGGTCTCGTTGGCGCTGAGCGGCAAGACGCGGAAAGAGATCGCGTGGTCGCCGAGGATGTGGTTCCACGTCGTCGGATAGTGGAACAGCAGCATGGTGCCGATCCGGTCGATCGTCACCTCATCCGACAGCGGACGGGCAACGGCGCGCTTGCCGGACATGGTGTAGCTCTCGGCATCCTCGATCAGCGGCATGCGGGCGGCGCGGAACTGGCCATCCGGCGAGATCTGGAACTTGCTCGGCAGGCCGGCGTCCTCGCAGCGTGCCCAATGGCCGGCGATCTCGGGATCGTCGGCGCCGCCGTCGGTGCCGGTGACGCTCGGCGCTTCCGGGTAGGTGCGGCAGAGTTCCGGGTGGTTGGCGGCGCAGTGGTAGCACTCGCGGTTGTTTTCCCAGACGAGCTTCCAGTTGCCCTTCTCGACGATGGTGCTCTCGAAGGCGATCTTGGCGTCCTTCAGGTGGTGCGGCATCATGTAGGGAGCGACCATGTCGCGAACCGGCTGGAAGTCCGGCGCCTTTTCGGCGAGACAGATGAAGATGTAGCCGCCAAAACTCTCGCAATGAACGGGTTTCAGGCCAAAGCCCGATTTGTCGAAATCGTCGCCCATGTGGCGGGCGAAGGCGAGCTTGCCGTCGAGATCGTAGGCCCACTGGTGATAGGGGCAGACGAGGCGGACCGACGAGCCGTGATCCTTGGTGCAGACGCGCGAGCCGCGATGGCGACAGCTGTTGTGGAAGGCGCGGATGACATTGTCGCGGCCACGCACGATGACGACGGGATACTGGCCGATCTGGACGGTGAAATAGGCGCCGGCCTTGGACAGTTCGCAATCATGGCCCATGAACAGCCAGTCGCGATAATAGATCATCTCCATATCGAGCTTGAAGTAGTCCTCGTCGATATAGAAGGGCTGCTCGAGGCTGAATCCCTCGCGGCGGTTCTTGAGCTGCCGTAAAACGTTGCTGCGAATATCCATCTCATATCCTCGTCTATTCGGGCTGCCGCTTACTGCAAGACGAAAGCCGCGGGAAGCGCTCGTTCCCTCTCCGTCGGGAGAAATTCCTCGTTGGCTGCATTTAAGCACCGCCTAGGCCGCCCGCGTGGTTGCAAAGCGACATCGGCTTCGAAAATGGCGACAGCCTGACAGGCACTCCACGATATAAACATGAAACGCATATTCCGGCGCTTGATCAAATGTATATGGACATTTGCGTCGCTGCGGGAACCCGGGCGGCCGAAAGGGCATCCGTCGGGCTGAAATCAAGATATCCTGTTTACGACAATCCGCACCACAGGTTTTTGCTCCGCCTCTGCCCCGGCCGTTGCTTAACACTGCGTTAAGCATGATTGCCTATCCTTTCGCGAACAGACGAGCATGCGGAAGACAGACAATGGCGAAACTCCGGTACTTCGACGCTAAAGCGACTTTGGATCAGCCGGCAGCCCCTGTCGCGCCGCATTCCGAATTCCTGCGCACCGGCAAGATCACCCGCCATCAGTCGCACTGGCTGGCGGCCGAACGTCGCTATCTCACCCACGACGAAGTGGCGGAGAAGACCGGCCGCAAGCTGCAGACGGCAGGCGAGAAGACGCACCAGCACATCAACGGTTTCCACCGCTCGATCCAGTTTCCGAAGATGGTGTTTCATCGCACGCTTCAGGACAGCCCGCATCTCGGCTATTGCCACGTCACCGCGTCGCGCACCAAGTTCGCGCAATACGAGGCGGTCAGCTGGGCCTTCTACATCGCAAACTTCTATGCCGACATCAGCGATAACGACAATTTCTTCGAGAAGATCGACGTCCGGTACTCGCGCATGTACTTCGCCGTCGCCATCCGGCCGGGCGAGCACACACCGGAGAAGATGACGATCGACCGCAATGTGCGCGGCAACGGCCTGCTGTTTCGCACCGACGATCCGCAGGTCGCGATCAAGAACGTGCTGCTGCTCGGGGCACGCAACCAGCAACTCCGCGAGATCATTCGCCAGCTTTGATCGAGATCATTCGCCAGCTCTGATATTGATCGAAATCCCGGGAAAGCCTAAGGACTGCCGGAGAGCACATTCGGGCAGGCCATGGCAGAGATCATCGACATCACCACAGACAGGCAGCGGGCGATCGACGCCGGCTGCGGGGTGCTGCGCGAGGGATTGCCGATCGCCCTCCCCACCGAGACCGTCTACGGGCTTGCCGCCGACGCGACCAACCCCGCCGCCGTCGCCCGTATCTACGAGACCAAGGGGCGCCCCCAGTTCAATCCGCTGATCTGCCATATGGCCGACCTCGCCATGGCTGAGGACTATGCGACGTTCGACCCGGTGTCGCGGGCGCTGGCTGAGGCCTTCTGGCCGGGACCGCTGACGATCGTCGTGCCACTGAAGCCAGAGAGCGGCATTCATGCGCTGGCGACCGCCGGTCTCGACACCGTCGGCATCCGCGTTCCCCTGGGCTTTGCCGGTCAACTGATCCGCGCCTACGGCCATCCGCTGGCTGCGCCCAGCGCCAACACATCCGGCAAGATCAGCGCTACCAGCGCTGCGCATGTCGATGCCGACCTCGGCGATAAGATCCGCCTGATCCTCGATGCCGGCGCCAGCGATGTTGGCGTCGAATCGACAATCATCAAGGTCGAGAACGGCAAGCTTCGGTTGCTGCGCCCAGGCGGATTGCCGGCCGCCGAGATCGAGCGCGTTGCTGGCACGAGGCTAGTCCGCCCGAAGACGGCGTCCGCTACCATCGAGGCGCCGGGGATGATGGCCTCGCATTATGCGCCGGGTGCTGCCGTTCGGCTGGAGGCGACCGACGTTGCGGACGGCGAGGCGCTGATCGCCTTCGGTCCCGCCACCATAGCCGGAGCAAACACCGCCCGCATCGTTCTCAACCTGAGCGAGACGGGCGACCTTGCCGAAGCAGCGGCCAATCTGTTCGACTACATGAAGCGGGCCGATGCCAGCGGCGCTGCGACGATTGCATTCACCGCCATTCCCGACGAGGGTCTCGGCGAAGCCATCAACGACCGGCTGCGGCGCGCCGCGGCCCCGCGGGAATGACAGAGGATAAAGCCCGATGAGCAGCGTTTCACCTGACCTACTCGACCGTTTCGCAGCCATTGTCGGCGACAAGTACGCGTTGCGTGGCGAGGCCGACCTGGCACCGCACCTGATCGAGAATCGCGGCCTCTACCACGGCTCGTCACCGATGCTGCTGAAGCCTGCAAACGTCCAGGAAGTCTCGGCGATCCTGAAGCTCGCCAGCGAGACCGGCACCGCTGTCGTGCCGCAGACCGGCAACACCGGTCTGGTCGGCGGGCAGACGCCGCGCGAGGGCAAGTCGGATATCATCCTGTCGCTCGAGCGGATGAACAAGATCCGCGCCGTCGATCCCGTCGCCAACGTGCTTGTCGCGGATGGCGGGGCGATCCTCGCGGAGGTGCAGAAGGCGGCCGAAGCGCATGGGCGGCTGTTTCCGTTGTCGCTCGGCTCGGAAGGCTCCTGCCGCATCGGTGGCAACCTGTCGACCAATGCCGGCGGCACCGCGGTTCTGGCCTACGGCAACATGCGCCATCTCTGCCTCGGGCTCGAGGTGGTGCTGCCGACCGGCGAGATCTGGGACGGGCTGCGCCGCCTGAAAAAGGACAATACCGGCTACGACCTGCGGGATCTCTTCATCGGCGCCGAAGGCACGCTCGGGATCATCACCGGCGCCGTGCTGAAGCTTCATCCGCAGCCGCTCGGCAAGCAGGTGGCGTTTGCCGGCCTCAATTCCGTCGAGGATGCGCTCGCCCTCTTCAACCTCGCCTCCAGCCTCTGCGGCACGTCGCTGACAGGCTTCGAGCTCATGCCACGCTTCGGCGTCGAGATCACCGCCCGCAACATCGACGGCGTGCGCGACCCACTGGAGACGCCGCATGCCTGGTACGCGCTGATCGACATCTCGACCTCGGATTCGGCCGAAACCGCCGAGCGGATGATGACGGCGGTGCTGGAACAGGGCTTCGAGGGCGGCTTCGTAGAGGACGCGGTCATCGCCTCATCAGTTGCGCAACAGAAGGCGCTCTGGCACATGCGCGAAAGCATGTCGGATGCGCAGAAGCCGGAGGGCGGATCGATCAAGCACGACGTTTCCGTGCCGGTCTCGACGGTGCCGCAGTTCATGCACGAGGCCGAACAGGCGGTGATGGCGGCAATGCCCGGTGCGCGCATATGCGCCTTCGGCCACATGGGCGACGGCAACATCCACTACAACATCTCGCAACCCGTCGGCGCCGACAAGCAGGCATTTGTCGATCGCTGGCACGAGATGAACGAGATCGTCCATGGCATCGTGCTGTCGCATGGCGGATCGATCTCGGCCGAGCATGGGATCGGGCAGTTGAAGCGCGACGAGCTTGCGGCGATCCGCCCGGCGATCGAAATCGACCTGATGCGGCGGATCAAGCACGCCTTCGACCCGGCCGGAATCATGAACCCTGGCAAGGTCATCGCCACCGACTGAGAGCGCAGGTGCCTCGCGGCACCCGTCATAGATTGGTGCTTATCGCTTGTTGTTGCTGGTGATATTGGCAAGTGCCGAGGCGGACGCCTGCATGATGCTCAACGCCGGCGAAGTGCTGGTGTTGTTCTGCAGGTCGTACATGGCGGTAAAGCGGCGCATCAGCTTTTCGACTTTCTTTGGATCCTGCAAATCCTTTACGTCGATCAGTTTCTTCATCAGATCCGCCTGCTTGTCGACATCCATGTTGGAGATCGCGCTCGGCAGGTTCCAGGTAGTCTTGACCACCTGGAACAGGGCGCTGTCGCCGATGATCGAATAAAGCGACGTGATGCTCGGAGCCCGGCGGGTGAAATAGAGCGCCAGGCGCACACCATCATTGGTCTGACCCTGCTGCGTCTCAAGACTCATCTGGACATAGCCGTTCTCTGTCCGCTCCTCGGCGCCGACGTTCTGAATCGCGCCGATCTTGCTCTTCGTCAACTCACCTGACGTATCGAAATTGAAGTCGGCGACCATCTCCTTAAACTTGGCGGGAGCCGTCTTGTTCAGGTAGCTGCCGGCATCGTTGGGATCAGAGGTGAAGATCTTCTTCAGCGTCGCGGTGTCGTAGTCCTTCGGTTCCAGGCCGTTGGCCTTGAGGATGAAGCTGGTCAAGGTCTTGTCGGCCAACAGATCGTCGAGGCTTTTCACATCGGCGATCTTCTTGGCGAAATCGTTCACCTCTGATGTGGCATCCTTGGATGCTTTGTCTCTCAGCGCGCCAGCACTCATGCCGAGCGTGGCAAGCGACTTGTAGGTGGTGGCGTATTTGGCGATCACTGCGCTTGGCAAAGCCTGCACATCCGACGCTGCCTTGCCATCGCTCCCGAAGTTGAAGGCTTGCACCATCTTGGTGATGCGGTCGTCCTTCAGCGAAGCGACATAACCCTCTGGATCGTAGGGATCGCTTTGCAACAGCTTGCGCATCATCGTGCGCGACACATCGTTCTCGGTTAACCCATAGGCGCGCAGGGCAACGTGATAGGGATCGTCCAGCTTGTCGTTCGATGTGGTGCTGTCGGCCAGATTGGTCCGGAGGAAATCGGTCACGGTCATCGTCGCGCCGTCCGTCATCCGCGTCTTGTAATTGGAGACAGTCGAATCGATCGTCGCCTGCTGCACGTCGGTGTAGTGCGTCGCATAGAGCGCGTTGATGTTTGTCGTCTGCTGGCTGGTCTGCGGACCAGACGCGACCCCAGCCGAGCCGTCGGCTGCAAAGTTGAAGGCAGCGTTGACATTGCTGAATCCACTGGAGGTGGCGAAATCCGGATCGGTGAGGATGCTCTTCAGGTCCGCATCGCTAAGATCTGCCGGCATCGCATAGACGCTCTTCACCAAGCTCGTCATGCGTGCGTCCGAAATCAGGTCGTCAACGTTGGAAAGCGTGCCGATCTTGCTCTGGAAATAGGCGAGGTTGTCGCTGGCCTTGTAGCCCATCTGGCGCAACTGGGTCGATGTCTGGGCGCCATCCGACGTAACCGTTCCGTCCGCCTGAAAGTTGAAGGCAGCGTTCACGTCGTCGAAGCCGAGCAGACCTGCGTAGCTGGAATCAGTCAGCACACTTTTCAGATCGGCATCGCTTAGCGACGAAGGCATGCCGTAGGCGTCCTTGATGTAGGATGTCAGTTTCGGATCGGCGATCAGGGCATCCACCGTCTTGATGCCAGCAATCTTGGACTGGTAGTAACTGGATGAGCTCTTTGCCGCACTGGACATCGTGCCAATCTGGGCCGGCGTCTGGCCGGTGTAGGAAACCTTGGTACTGTCGACCGTCCCGTCGGCGTTGAAATTGAAGGCTGCCTTTACTGCGCTGAAATTGAGCAGGCTGGCGTAGGTGCTGTCGGTGAGAACCTTCTTCAACCCGGCGTCGCTGAAGGTCGCGCCCATGCTGAAGGCAGTCTTGATGTAGGACGTTAGTCGCTTGTCCGAAATCAACTGATCGACTGAGGTGATCGAGCCGATGGCGGACTGGAAGTAGGCCTTGTTATAATCGGCCGCCTTGGGCGTGACGATCGAGGGAACGGTCAGGTTATACTTCTCCATGACCGCGTCTTTTTGTGTGGTGGTCTGCGCGGAGCCGTTGACCGTGCCGTCGGCATTGAAGTTGAACTGAGCCGCCAGCGCCTTGTACTTCGCGTTGCCGCTGACATTGACGAAACTGTTGGGATCATTGACGTCGCTGGTCAGCACCTTGGTGAGATAATCGGACGAGACGTAGGTCGAATCGATGCCGAAGGCGCCGAGCACGTAGTTGCGCAGGCGGCTGTTGCCGGTGATATTTGATACGGTCTGCACCTTATCGATCGCCGTGCTGTAATAGTTCGTTTCGGTCGTCGCGTTGGTCGCCTCATTGTCGTAGGAGGCCGTATAAAGACCGATAAGATCGTCCTGCTGACTGTCGGTCTGAGCATCTGTGGTCGATGCACCGAAATTGAAAGCGGCCGCGAAGTCCTTGTAACGCGTGTCGGACAGCTTGTTTGCGAAGCTGGTCGAATCCGTCAGATCGCTCTCCAGGACCTTTTTCATGAAGGCCTTGGCGTAGGTCATATCCTCAAGGCCATAGGCCTTCATCGCATAACTATAGAGCTTATAGTTGCCGAGAAAATCATCTACGTCTTTGACTTTGTTGATGTTTTCTTCGTAGTATTGGGAGTCGCGCTTGACCGTCGCCTGCGATGCAACGCGATCGAGGCTCTTCTGCATGTCGCCAGAGATAATGTTGAAGGCCAACGAAGCGGAGATCATGAGCGCCCTTTTCCGGCAAAGTCACGGCAAGAATGACAGACTGGTTCTGCGCCATTTTGCTTTAAAAAGCTTACCCGAGACTTACCCCTGATCTGTCGCGGATCGAGACACCACGCGTTCACTCCTCGGAAACCTTGCCACGATCGGTTTTGATAACCATCCGAGGCGGCAAAGTTTTCTTAACCGCGATTTTTAAGCTGTCCGGAACAGGCGGCGCCTATTGTCAGCCTCAGAGGACGAAAAGTCCCGAGGAGAAGACCGGAAATCGGCTCTCAGGTAAGACAAGGGTAGAAAAGAACATGAACAACACCGTTATGAAGCCCGCATGGGCTGGAGCGACACTGCGTCTCGATCCGTCGCGCTTTCCTCAGCAGGTGAGCTACGCCATCCACGACTCCACAAGTGACGTCAGCATAACGATCGACGAACGCGGTGCCATCCTCCGCAAGATCCTGCCATCGAGCGGCCTGCCGCTCTCGATCGCGCTGCCGAAGCGTGCCTTCAAGGGCGTCGCCGCCCGCGCCATCGACCATGGCAACGGCGAAGTGACCGTGACGCTTGAGCTGCACCATGAAGATCCCGATCTCTGCGTGCCGCTTCTCGTCGCCCACGATCTCTCCGACATCGCCGCCGACTGGCGCGGCTGGTCCGAAGCCTTCCGCATTCCGATGCTGATGGTCGAGGCCGACGGCATTGCACGCCCGCTGGAAGACCATCTCGGCGAACTGCGCACCAGCCATCTTAAGCCACGCCGTCGCCACTCCTACTTCGCCAATCGTCGTCCGCGTTTCCTCGTGCGCCGGTCGACAGGTTCGCTTGGCGTCGCCATGAAGATCGAAGGCAAGGAAATCATCGCCCGCAACTGAGCGGATAAGATGCAGAACGGAAAGACCCGGCCGGCGTGCCGGGTTTTTCGTTTTAAAGCGGCGTGCGCTTTTCTCATCGCTGATGCCTGATGCGGATCAGCGGCCAGAGACGTTTGGGTGACCTCGGTTGACAAACGCCGGGCGGGTCATAAGCTGCGTGTAGACCGTTTAGATCGCAACCGTGATCGGGAGATGAACGTCATGCCGATGGCAAAGTGCATGAGACGGCTTGCGCTGGCGATTATCGCCCTTTCGCTTTCAGCCTTGACGGCAACCGCCGCTACTCTCGACGGCATCATTGAGCGCGGAACCGTACGCATTGGCTATATCGATGACGAAGCGCCCTTCGCCGCAGCCAAGGCCGGCGCCGATCCAACGGGTTATGCGATCGACCTCTGCGACAAGATCGCGGACGAAATAGAGCATCAGCTTCCGGAGCTGAAACGGGAATACGTCCAGAAGACGCTCGCCAATGGCTTCGATGCGGTGAAGGACGAGCAGGTTGATCTGCTTTGCGGCGCGATCACTGTCAATCTGGAGCGGCGGGAAACCGTCGACTTCTCGCAGCCCATTTTTCTGACCGGAGCAAGCGCGCTGCTTCGCAAGGATTCGCCCAGTTACCTGCAATCTTTCTTTTTCGACAAGCCTGCGGTCAGTGCAGTCAGCCAACGTGCCGCGTCGCCAAGTGTCATCGGCGCACGTGCGAACAGTACGACGGGTGCCGCGCTGCACGAAGCCATGAAGGGCCAGACATCGACAACGACGATTGCCGATTTCAAAACGCATGAGGATGGTCTCAAGGCGCTGGAGGATCGCAAGATCGATGCCTATATCGCTGATCAGGTGTTGCTCACCAGCCTAGCCACCCGGGCGCGGGATCCATCCCTGCTCGAAGTCGGCAATCGCCTGTTCACGCATGAACCCTATGCGATAGCCTTGGCTCGCAACGACGCCGATTTTCGGCTGCTGGCTGATCGCGCGTTGACGGATTTCTATCTCTCGGACGATTTTCTGCCGTTGCTCGAAACCTATTTCGGCTCCGATGCGCCAATGCTGCACACACAAATCATCATGCAGCACGTTCCATAGGAAGGCTGATCGACCTAAGGCAGCACGAACAACAGCGACAGAAACAGCCCGACGAAGATGATCAGCCCGACACGGTTGTTCGACTTGAACAACACGAGGCACTGATCCGCATCGTTGATGTCGAGCGTGACGATCTGCCAGGCGAACATTCCGGCCGCGACGATCAGACCGAGATAGGCGAACAGGCCGACGCCAGCGAGCAGAAAGGCCGCGAAGGTCAGAACCAGCATCAATCCGTAAAGACCAACCAGCCACGGCTTGGTATTGTCACCGAACAGGCGGGCGGTGGAGCGAACGCCGATCAGCTCGTCGTCCTCCTTGTCCTGATGGGCGTAGATGGTGTCGTAGCCGATCGTCCAGACGACCGCGCCGATATAAAGCAGCACCGGCGCCAGTGAGAGGCTGCCGAAGATCGCCGCCCAACCCATCAGCGCGCCCCAGGAAAAGGCCAGTCCGAGAAAGAACTGCGGCCAGTCGGTGAAGCGTTTGGCGAAGGGATAGAGCGCGACGATCGCCAGAGACGCGATGCCGAGAAGGACCGAGAACCAGTTGAGCTGCAGGACCACCACAAGCCCGACCAGCGCCTGCAGCAGGATGAAGATTTTCGCCTGCGTGCGTGTCACCCGGCCTGATGGCAGCGGACGCGAGCGGGTGCGGGCCACTTCCATGTCGATCTTGTGGTCAACGAGATCGTTATACGTGCAGCCGGCGCCGCGCATGGCGACGGAACCGACGAAATAGAGCACCAGATGCCAGATCAGCTGACCGCCGGAAAACAGCCCGACATGGGCGGCGGCATTGGCGGCCATCGTCGCCGACCAGAAGCACGGCCACAGCAAGAGCTGCCAGCCGATCGGCCGATCCCAGCGCGCCAGCTGCGCATAGGGCCACAGCCATGGCGGCAGCACCCGGTAGACCCAGTTGTTAGAAGGCGCATCAGCAACGCGCCCGTTGATTCCGTCGATCTGTTGCATGCGGCCATCTAGCGATGTGGGGGATGGTGGGTCAAGCGGGAGGATGGGTGAAGGGTTGGTGAGGTTGGTGGGTGCGGGCCCCTCATCCGCCCTTCGGGCACCTTCTCCCCGATGGGGCGAAGGGAACGGAAACGTTGCGGCACCTCCCCTTCTCCCTTGGGGGAGAAGGTGGCCCGAAGGGTCGGATGAGGGGGCTACGGGCGCGACGCCGGCTATATCGCCTCGCCTTCCGACCTATCCATTCCACCGCCGGATCACCGGCTCCGTCAGGTCATGCTCGTAGCCCAGCACGCTGATGCTCGTCGTATCCAGCACGAACCGAGCGCCATCTTCCGGCGGCAGCCCAAGCCAGCGGGCGCCGAGTACGCGCAGGAAGTGAGAGCTGGAGAAAATCAGCAGCGGCGCATTCAGCTGGCGGATCGCGGCGATGATGCGATCGGCGCGGGCGCCGACGTCGGCGGCCATTTCGCCATTCGGGCAGCCGTCGCGGAAGAGCTGCCAGCCGGGGCGTTCGACGTGGATTTCACGGGTCTTGATGCCCTCGTAGGCGCCGTAGTCCCACTCTGCGAGATCGTCCTTCACCTGCATGCCCTCCCCGAAACCGGCAAGCCGGCAGGTGTTGCGCGCGCGTTGCGAGGGGCTGGACCAGACCTCGGCGACAGTTGATCCCTTAAGACGCGGTCCGACCCCGCGGGCAGCCTCCTCGCCATTTTCCGTCAACGGAATGTCGCTGCGGCCAGTGTGGCGGCCGGAGAGGCTCCACTCGGTTTCGCCGTGGCGGACAAGCGTGATCTCGGGGAATGCACTGCTCATCGCGGAACCCTTTCATATGGCATGAATGGAAAAAGGCGCGGGATCGGCCGCGCCTCTTCGGTTGGTTAGAGAATGACCTTTTCGAGCGGCGGACGCGTGGCCTCGAATTCCTTCAGCCGCGCCTCGTTCTCCGCGATATAATCACGGCTATCGGGCGTGGCGTACTGATTTTTCGAGATCTGGATCTGCATGATGAACAGCTCGTCCCAGCGGAAACCGATTTCGGAGCCTGCCAGATAGAACTCCCACATGCGGAAGAAAGGTTCGTCGTAAAGCGCCACCGCTTCAGCCTTGCGGGCGACGAAGCGCTCGCGCCAGTGGCGCAGCGTGTAGGCATAGTGCAGCGGCAGAACCTCGACGTCGCGTACCAGAAGGTTTGCCTTTTCGATGGCCGGCAGCGTCTCGCCGATCGAGGGGATATAGCCTTGCGGGAAGATGTACTTCTCGATGAAGGCGTTGGTTGCGAAGCTCGGCTTCGGCCGGGCGATCGAGTGCAGGACCATGACGCCGTCATCGGCCAGCAATTCGTGCACCTTGCGAAAGAAGTTGCCGAAATTGCCGATGCCGACATGTTCGAACATGCCAACCGAGACGATGCGGTCGAACTTCTGGCCGCGCATCGTCCGATAGTCCTGCAGCTCGAAGCGGACGCGATCGGACAGACCGCGCTTCTCAGACCGCTCGCGGGAAATCTTCAGTTGCTCCTCGCTGAGCGTGATGCCGGTGAGATCGACACCCGATGTCGATTCCGCCAGATACATGCCCATGCCACCCCAGCCGGAGCCGATTTCGAGCACCCGCTGGTTCGGCTCGAGCAGCAGCTTGGCCGCGATGTGGCGCTTCTTGGCGACCTGCGCCTCCTCCAGGCTGATACCCGGCGGATTGTAATAGGCGCAGGAATATTGCCAGTCCTCGTCGAGAAACAGTTCGAACAGCTTCTCCGAGAGGTCATAGTGATGGGCGACGTTGCGCTTGTTGTGGTTGACCGGAAGGCGGCTCTTGAGCTGCTGCAGGGCAATGCGGCCGATCAGGAGGGCTGCCATCGGGATGTCGAAGATCTCGTTGGTGGTGTTCTGTTTCACCATGGCCAGGAAATCGTAGATGTTGCCCTGTTCCAGAATGAACCGGCCGTCCATGTACATTTCGCCGAGCTTGAGGGTGGGGTCGCGGCGGATCAGTCTCTCCGCCTCCTCGTCGGCGATGCGGACGGCAACGGGATCTCCCGTGCCGTCCCCGATCGCGTGTGTCTCGCCGTTGGCGAGAGTGAGCTTCAGGTTACCCTTGCGGATAATTTTTTGGACAATCGCTAAGAAAGCCGACGCCATGTATGAGGCCTCGCAATGTGACAGGATAATCCAATAAACTTAGACCCTCCTTGCCGCCTTACAAGCGCCGCATTTGGCACACCCGGCACATGACTGCCAAAGTGTGACATTTCTGCAATTGCTATTCGCAAGTGCTTATTTTCGCTTCATGGCCTCCGCAAGCGCTGCGCCGAAGGCACCCTGTGAATCCTGTTTCGGAGCCGATGTGCGTCGCTCGTTACCACCGCGAGGGGCTGGATTAGAACGGTTTTCGCCACGCGGTGCCGGCGGCTGCGCGCCATCGTCCTTGCGCATCGAAAGGGCGATGCGCTTGCGCTTGGCATCGACCTCAACGACGCGAACCTTGACCACATCGCCGGCTTTCACAACTTCGTGAGGGTCTTTGACGAAGCGGTCGGCGAGCTGCGAAACGTGCACCAGACCGTCCTGATGGACGCCGATATCGACGAAGGCGCCGAAGGCGGCGACGTTGGTTACCGTTCCCTCAAGCGTCATGCCCGGCTTCAGGTCGGAGATCTCATTGACCCCTTCGGCGAAGGTCGCGGTCTTGAAGCTCGGGCGCGGGTCGCGGCCGGGCTTTTCGAGTTCGGCGAAGATGTCCTTGACTGTGGGAAGGCCGAACTTGTCGTCGATGAACTGGCGCGGATCGACCGACTTCAGCACCGAACTGTCGCCCATCAGTGAGCGCAGATCGCGGCCGCAGGCGGCGACGATCTTCTTGGCGACGCCGTAGGCTTCCGGATGCACCGAGGATGCATCGAGCGGCTCCTTGCCGTCGCGGATGCGCAGGAAGCCGGCGCATTGCTCGAAGGTGCGCTGGCCGAGGCGGGCGACCTTGAGGAGATCGCGGCGGGTCTCGAAACGGCCGGTCTCGTCGCGGTGCTTGACGATGGCTTCGGCGATCGAAGTGCCGAGGCCGGAGACGCGGGCAAGCAGCGGCACCGAGGCCATGTTGAGATCGACGCCGACGGCATTCACCGCATCCTCGACCACGGCATCGAGCGAGCGCGACAGCTTGGTCTGGTCGACGTCGTGCTGATATTGGCCGACGCCGATTGACTTCGGCTCGATCTTGACGAGTTCGGCCAGCGGATCCTGCAGGCGGCGGGCGATGGAGACGGCGCCGCGCAAGGACACGTCGAGATTGGGGAATTCGGCAGCAGCGGCGGCGGAGGCCGAATAGACCGAGGCGCCGGCTTCCGAGACGATGACCTTGGTGGGCTTGGTGCCCGGCAGCTCGGCCAACATGTCGGCCACCAGCTTTTCCGTCTCGCGGCTGCCGGTGCCGTTGCCGATCGAGATCAGCTCGACATTGTGCTTGCGGATCAGCGAGGCGAGCTCGACCTGGGCGCCGCGCACGTCGTTGCGAGGCTGGAAGGGATAGACGGTGGAGGTCGCCACGACCTTGCCGGTGGCATCGGTGACGGCGACCTTGACGCCGGTGCGGATGCCCGGATCGAGGCCCATGGTCGGGCGCGAGCCGGCGGGCGCTGCCAGCAGCAGGTCCTTGAGATTGCGGGCGAAAACGTGGATCGCCTCTTCCTCGGCGCGTTCGCGCAGCTCGCGCATCAAGTCGAGTGACAGCGACATGGAGAGTTTGACGCGCCAGGTCCAGCTGGCGACGTCCATCAGCCAGCGGTCGCCGGGACGGCTGCTGTCGATCTCGTAGGCGGCGAAGATCATGCGCTCGACCGGCTTGTTCGGCGACGCTGTCTCGGCATCGGCCTCGATCGTCACCGTCAGCACTTCCTCGTTCCAGCCGCGCAGCATGGCGAGCGCGCGGTGGCCGGGGGCGGTTGCCCAGCGTTCGGTGTGGTCGAAATAGTCGGAAAACTTCTCGCCCGCAGCCTGCTTGCCGTCGACCACCCTCGCCTTCAGCAGGGCGGCGCTGCGCATATGGGCACGCAGGCGGCCGAGGAGATCCGCGTTTTCGGCGATTCCTTCGGCGACGATGTCGCGCGCGCCTTCGAGCGCGGTCTTCACGTCGGGGACGTCCGCGGTGATGTAGCCTTCCGCCAGCGTCGCCGGCTCCTTCGCGCGATCGGCGAGGATGACTTCTGCCAGCGGACCCAGGCCGCGCTCCCGGGCGATCTCGGCGCGGGTGCGGCGCTTCGGCTTGTAGGGGAGATAGAGATCCTCGAGCTCGGCCTTGGTGGCGGCGCCCTTGAGCTTGGCCAGCAGCTCGTCGCTCATCTTGCCCTGGCCGTTGATGCTGTCGACGATGGTGTCGCGGCGGGATTCGAGTTCGCGGAGGTAGACGAGGCGTTCGGCGAGATCACGTAGCTGCGTATCGTCGAGCCCGCCGGTCACTTCCTTGCGGTATCGCGCGATGAACGGCACGGTCGCGCCCTCGTCCAGCAACTCGATCGCCGCCTTGGCCTGATCCGGCCGGGCCTTGATCTCGGAGGCGATGACTGCGGAGAGCATGCGGATATCAGCGGCCATGATGGTTCCTGCGGTTTGTCTGAAGTTGGCGGACCATAGCGGTGAAAAGCGGCATGGCAATGCTTGAGATGGGTTTCCACAGCGGAAGTCGGCGTGGGTTGGATTGTAAGGTCGATAGCTTTTGCCGTGGGATACCCCCNNCTGCCCTGCCGGGCATCTCCCCCACAGGTGGGGAGATCGGCTCGTGGTTAGCCCTTCGCAGAACGTTCAGGTTGGAGCGAGCGGGCAAGCCCAGCCGATCTCCCTCCTTGTGGGGGAGATGCCCTGCAGGGCAGAGGGGGGTATCCCACGGCAAAACGCCAAAAGACCATCGCCACCCACGACGCGACCCAACCTCTCCCAAATTTCCCTCACCTCGCCCCTTCCTCCCCGCTTTTGCAGCTTGTACACCTGCGCCATTCTTTGCTAGCAGAGGCGACCGTTTTCAGACCCGCAAGGTAGCGCCTTCCCTGTGGAGGCAAGGAAAGTGACATGCCCGATCTGCTGCTAGAACTCCGCTCCGAAGAGATCCCGGCCCGCCTGCAGCGCAAGGCTGCCGGCGACCTGAAGAAGCTCGTCACCGACGCGCTCGTCGAGGCAGGTCTTTCCTATGAGGGCGCGCGCGAATACTGGACACCGCGCCGGCTGACACTGGACATCCGTGGCCTCACCGCCCGCTCCGCCGACGTGCGCGAGGAACGCAAGGGACCGCGCACCGACGCCAACGAAAAGGCGATCGAGGGCTTTTTGCGCGCTGCAGGCCTGTCGTCGATCTCCGAGGCGCAGGTGCAGAGCGACTCGAAGAAGGGCGACTTCTATGTCGCGATCATCTCCAAGGTAGGTCGCGCCGCCGAGGAGATCATTGCCGAAGTGATGCCTGGTATCATCCGCGACTTCCCGTGGCCGAAGCCGATGCGCTGGGGCAAGGCCTCGTCGCAGCCGGGCTCGCTGCGCTGGGTGCGGCCGCTGCAGTCGATCGTCTGCGTGTTCGGCACCGAGCATGAGGAGACCTCGGTCATTCCGTTCGAAATCTCCGGCATCGTCGCCTCGAACGTCACCTACGGCCACCGCTTCCATGCGCCCGAGGCGATCACCGTCAAGCGTTTCGACGATTACGTGGCGAACCTCGAGAAGGCCAAGGTGATCCTCGACGCCGAGCGCCGCAAGGACATCATCCTGCACGACGCTCGCGACGTGGCCTTCGCCAACGGTCTCGAGCTGGTCGAGGATGAAGGGTTGCTGGAAGAGGTTTCCGGCCTCGTCGAATGGCCGCAGGTGCTGATGGGCAGCTTCGAGGAAGACTACCTCTCGATCCCGTCCGAGATCATCCGGCTGACGATCAAGACGAACCAGAAGTGTTTCGTCACCCGCAAACCGGGTAATGAGACGCTTTCGAACAATTTCATCCTGATTTCCAATATCGAAGCCAGCGATGGCGGCAAGGAAATCATCCACGGCAACGGCAAGGTGGTGCGCGCGCGCCTCTCCGACGCGCTGCATTTCTGGAAGCGCGACCAGGGCAACTTGCCGGATCTGGAGACGCTGGAAGCATCCGCCAAGAAGTTCGGCCTCGATCTCGCAAAGCCGCTCGACCAGCGTATGGCCAAGCTCGACGCGCTGAACGTCACCTTCCATGCCAAGCTCGGCACGCAAGGCGAACGGGTGGAGCGCATCCGCGCCATGGCTGCCAAGGTCGCCTTCCCCGCCGGCGCCGACTACAAGCTGGTCGATCGCGCCGTGGTGCTGGCGAAGGCCGATCTGCGCACTGAGGCGGTCGGCGAGTTTCCCGAGCTGCAGGGCGTGATGGGCCGGAAGTATGCGGCGCTGCAGGGCGAAGACGCGGTCGTCTCGACCGCGATCGAGGAACACTATAAGCCGCAGGGCCCATCCGACCAGCTGCCGCAGGACAAGGTGGCGATCACGGTGGCGCTGGCCGACAAGCTCGACACGCTGATCGGCTTCTGGGCCGTCGACGAGAAGCCGACCGGCTCCAAGGACCCCTTCGCGCTGCGCCGTGCCGCTCTCGGCGTCATCCGCATCATTCTCGAGCGCGGCGTGCACCTGACGCTGTTGCCGCGGATCGTCAGCCACATGGCGCGCATCGACATGGATATATCAAGCACGGTCGCGTCCGACGACATGACGCGCCAGCTCGACCTGCTCTCCTTCTTCCATGACCGTCTCAAGGTCTATCTGCGCGACCAGGGCGCGCGCCACGACCTGATCGACGCGGTGCTGACGCCCGAGACCGACGATCTGCGCATGGTGGCCCGCCGCGTCGAGACGTTGACCGCCTTCGTCAGTTCCGAGGACGGCAAGAACCTGCTCGCCGGCACCAAGCGCGCCGTGCAGCTCTTGGCCGCCGAAGAGAAGAAGGGCACCGTGGTCGCCGATGGCGTGTCGGACGCGCTTCTGAAGCTCGACGCCGAGAAGGAACTGTTCTCAGCGATCAAGACGGTTTCGGCCGAGGCATCCGGCGCCATCGAGAAGGAAGACTTCCGCTCTGCGATGGCCGCTCTCTCGACGCTGCGTGCACCCGTCGACCGCTTCTTCACCGATGTGCTCGTCAACGACGAGGATGCGGCGATTCGCGCCAACCGTTTGGCGCTGCTGCGGCTGATCCGCGAAGCGACCGGCACGGTGGCCGACTTCTCGAAGATCGCTGGCTAAAAATCAGGCTGATCGTTCAGCCGAACAGACCCAGGGTGATGGCCGCCAGGACCGCGTAACGCGCGGTCTTGGCAATCGTGACCAGCACCAGGAAAATCGGCAGCGGCTCTTTCATGACGCCGGCGACGAAGGTGATCGGGTCGCCGATAATGGGCACCCAACTCGCCAGCAGCGACCACTTGCCGTAGCGCCGATACCAGCGCTGCGCCCGATCTAGCGCCTTGCCGCCCGCCGGAAACCACGGCCTGTCGCGAAACCGCTCGATGCCGACGCCGAGCAGCCAGTTGACCACCGAACCGAGGATATTGCCGAGGCTTGCGGCGGCGACGAGAAGCAGCGTCGAATATTTTCCTGTGAGGATGAGCGCGACGAGGCCGGCTTCCGACTGCGCCGGGAAGACGGTGGCGGCGATGAGGGAGATGGCGAAGAGGCCGGCGTAGGCCGCGAGGTCAGTCATGCGATGCTTTGCTCTCCTGATCGGCCCAGCTGTAGTGCGCATGCGCCAAGGGTGGACGACGCAGATGACTGCAGCCTGTCCCCATGATCACGTTCTTGCCTGCGTTACAAGTCGCAGCCGATTGAAATTGGTAACGTATGTGATACCATCGCGGCATGAAGATCCTTGAATATCTGGATCCGAACGGCTCAAGCCCTTTCGCGCTGTGGTTTGCCGGTATCGAGGCGCGCGCCGCGTCAAAAGTCACTATTACGTTGACGCGCATGGAGGCTGGCAATCTTTCCAATGTGAAAAGTGTGGGCTCAGGGCTGCTCGAATACCGGATCGACTACGGGCCTGGATATCGTATCTACTTCGGCCGAGACGGTGAGCGACTTATTATTCTTCTGGCCGGAGGAACGAAGAAGCGGCAGCAGGCAGACATTGCCACGGCGCTGATGCGCTGGAGCGAATACAAGCAGAGAAAGGGCCGTTAAGATGGTACTGACACGCGACTTCAAGGAAACGATCAAGGCGCGCGCAGCCGACGACGTCGGCTTTCGCGCCGCGCTGCTTTCGGATGCTGTGGAATTGCTGCTATCCGGCGATGTGGAAACCGGCAAGGCGGTGCTGCGCGACTTCATCAACGCGACGATCGGTTTCGAGCGGCTTGCCGAACTTGTCGGGACGCCGCCGAAAAGCCTGATGCGGATGTTCGGACCCAAGGGCAATCCCCGCGCCGATAATCTGTTCGGCGTTATCAGTCGGCTGCAAGAAGAGACCGGCTTGCACCTAGCCGTTGCCGCTGCTTAGACCTTCAGGGACTGCAGATACCCGCCAGAGACATCGAACGCTTTGAAACCAAAACAGCCGCCAGATCGCTCCGGCGGCTGTCGTCATCCTATCGCGCCTGCCCGGCCTTACGCTGCACGGCGCCGTTGTTCCGTGCCGTAGTCAGCCTGGCCGCCCACGCGGAAGCCGCGGATCAGGTTAAGCAGCTCGTCGGTGTCGCTGGCGAGCGATTCCGCCGAGGCGGTGGTTTCCTCGGCCATGGCGGCGTTCTGCTGGGTGGCGGCGTCGAGCTGGTTGATCGACGAGGTGATGGCTCGCAGCGTGGTATCCTGTTCGGAGGCGCTGTGGGCGATCTTCGAGACGATCTCGTTGGCGGACTTGATCTGGTCGGAGATCCGCTTCAGCGCCTCGCCGGCTTCTCCGACAAAACGAACGCCCTGCTCGACCTGGCCAGAAGACCTTGCGATCTGGTCCTTGATCTCCTTGGCGGCAGCGGCGGAGCGCTGGGCCAGTTCGCGGACTTCCTGGGCAACGACGGCAAAACCCTTGCCGGATTCACCAGCACGCGCAGCCTCGACGCCGGCGTTGAGCGCCAGCAGGTTTGTCTGGAAAGCGATGTCGTCGATGACACCGATAATCTTGCTGATCTCGTCGGAGGACTTTTCGATGCCGCTCATCGCTTCGATCGCCTGGGTCACGACCGCATCGCTGCGAGTTGCCTCGGAGCTGACCGAATGGACGCGCTGGCTGGCCTCGTGGGCGCCTTCGGCGGTGTGGCGGACGGCGACGCTGAGTTCATCGAGGGCTGCCGAGGTTTCCTCCAGCGCAGCGGCCTGACGCTCGGTGCGCTGCGACAGTTCGTTGGAGGCGCGGCGGATCTCTTCCTTGCTGACGGCGATATCGCCGCCCTTGACCGTCACCTTCGACATGGCGGCCTCGAGATGACCGAGCGCATCGTTGAAGTTGTCGCGCAGGGCGCCGTATTTCTGGCCGAGGTCGGCGCAACGGACGGTCAGGTCTCCACGGGCGATCTTTTCCAGTGCCTGGCCGATGGTGGACACCACATGGGCCTGCGCCACCGCTTCGTCGCGCTGCATGCGCTGGTTGCCTTCGCGCTCGTCATCGAGCGCCATCTGCTGGGCGGCTTCGCGCTCGGACATGGCGTGACGCTCGCGAACCTTTTCCTGCAGCGACTGCGTGGCCTTGGCCATCAGGCCTATCTCGTTGTTCAGGTCCGTATGCGGGATAGCGATGGTGACATTTTCGTCTGCTACGGCCTGAAGCGCGTTGTGAATGCTGGTGAGCGGCTTGGAGATGCTGCGAACGACATAGACCGCGGCTGCGGTGCCGAACAGCAAGACGACGATACCAGCCGATATTGCCTTCCAGATCGTCGCTTCGACCTGGGCCTCGAGATCATCGAGGTAAACACCGGTGGCGATCACCACCTGCCAAGGCTCGAAGGCCTTCGCATAGACGCTCTTGCGGACGAGCACATCGGCAGGTTGACCGGGCTTCGGACCGTAGAAGTCGACGATGCCACCACCGGCCTTGCCAACCTTGACGATATCGTCGCGGTACATCTTGCCTTGGCTGTCGGGGACGCCCTTGCTGCTCTTGTTCAGCTTGCTGGCATCGTAGTGCACTCTGAGGACGACGTCATTATCGTAACCGATGAAATAGCCGTTCGGCTCGAAGCGAATTCCGCCGAGCTGCTTGTATGCTTGCGATTGCGCCTGCTCGTGCGTGAGTTCGCCAGACTTCTCGCGATCATAATATTGCTGCAGCAGCGAAACGCCCGATTCCGCCTGTGTGCGCAACATGTCGTAACGCTCGTTGTAGATTGCGGTGATGGATGCGCTGATCTGCAGATAGGATGCAATGCAAAATGCCAGCATCAAACCTGCGACAAGCAGGGATAGCTGCCTGGAAATCTTAAAATTCTTCATAATGCCTCGCAACATTGCTCGGGTGAAAATCATCCGGCGCGGTATCCTACCGCGTATGCGAGGACGCTTGCGCCCGTCGCTGGTACTGCTGCGAAACTGACATGCTGCTACCGGTCGCGGCTAAAAATGGCTGCTTTGATCTAAGAAATACTTAACCAGTATGTACATGTTCATATGTGGATTAAATCAGGTAGTCTTACCCCTGAAAACACAAAGAAAAATGCGCCCCCGCTTCTCTTCGGGGGCGCATTTTATCCACCTTTTGGGTGGAACCCCTGATGACCAAAACTTTGGACGGGAGGGGCAGGGAACTTTGAATTCAAGGTCTCATCTTGAAAGTAGAAACGTCCAGCGGGTGCGTTTGTTCCGGTGCCTCTCCGGCGATACCGGCAGCAACGGGTTTGGCATCGCCACCGATGACCGCGGAGGTGGTCGCGGTATCGACCCCGTCAACAACAGGTGCGGCGGCGATCATGGAGGCAGCCGGCGCCTTGGTAACGAAGACGACGGGCGAACCGCCCATCCAGCCTTCCGTGCGATAAAGCTTCTTCTCGCCATCGACATCGCGAATCTGCGACTGCTGGAGCGCGCCATCGGCAAGCGTCGGAATGATGTAGTCGCGCTTGGCCTGCTTGATGAGCAGCGGCGGGCAAGTCGTGCAGACCTTGGTGATGATGCTGCTGTTGGCCGATACGGCATTCGGACCGACGACGTCGATCGACGACGCCATGGCAGAGCCCGCCATCAACACACCAAACACACCCACAAAAACCTGACGCATGTAACCACTCCGTCTTACCTTGAGTACAGGTTTAACGGAGCTTTGTTTCCATCCCGTCAGGGGAAAGGGTAAAAATTTAGAGAACTGACCCGATTTCGCGGTCGGATCAGGCTTTTTCGCGCTTGATCGCCTGCCAACCGATATCACGACGGCAGAAGCCGTTGTCCCACTCGACCTTGTCGAGCAGGGCGTATGCGCGGGCCTGGGCCTCGCCGACGGTCTTCCCCGTCGCCGTGACGTTCAGAACGCGGCCGCCGGTGGCGACCAGCGCGCCGTCTTTCAGCGCTGTGCCGGCATGGAACACCTTGGCGCCGCCCCCGGCTTCCGGAATAGCGTTGATCGGCGTGTTCTTTTCGTAGGAACCCGGATAGCCCTTGGCTGCCATGACGACGGTCAGTGCCGGGTCATCGCTCCACTCGGCCGTCACCTTGTTGAGCGTGCCGGTCGCCGTGGCGTGGAGAATCGGCAGAAGATCGCTCTTCAGCCGCATCATCAGCACCTGGCACTCGGGATCGCCGAAGCGGACATTGTATTCGATCAGCTCCGGGCCCTTCTTGGTGATCATCAGGCCGGCAAAGAAGACGCCGGAAAAAGGATAACCGCTTTCGGCCATGCCGCGCATCGTCGGCTCGATGATTTCCTTCATGGTGCGCTCGACCATCTCAGGCGTCATAACCGGGGCGGGAGAATAGGCGCCCATGCCGCCGGTGTTGGGGCCCGTGTCGCCCTCGCCGACGCGCTTGTGGTCCTGGGCGGTGGCCAGCGCCAGCGCGTGGGTGCCGTCGCTGAGGCAGAAGAAGCTCGCCTCCTCGCCATCGAGATAGGCCTCGACCACGACTTCGGCGCCGGCAGCGCCGAAGGCACCTTCGAAGCAATCGTCGACGGCTGACAGCGCCTCATCGACGGTCATCGCAACCGTGACGCCCTTGCCGGCCGCTAGGCCATCGGCCTTGACGACGATCGGGGCGCCCTGCTCGCGGATATAGGCCTTGGCGCTGGGCGCATCGGTGAAGCGTTGATAGGCGCCGGTCGGGATGTCGTAGCGGGCGCAGATATCCTTGGTGAAGCCCTTGGAGCCCTCGAGCTGGGCGGCGGCGGCCGACGGACCGAACACGGCGAAACCTTCGGCGCGCAGGCGATCGGCAAGGCCTGCGACCAGCGGCGCTTCCGGGCCGACGACGATAAAGTCGATCGAGTTATCCTTGCAGAAAGCGATGACGGCGTCGTGGTCGTCGACGTTGACGGCAACAAGGGTCGCATGCTCGGCAATGCCGGGATTGCCGGGGACGGCAAAGAGTTCGGTGAGCACGGGCGATTGCGCGAGTTTCCAGGCCAATGCGTGCTCGCGTCCGCCCGATCCGATCAACAGAACCTTCATGCCCGTCCCTTTCGCGTTTGTGTGTGGCGGTTAAGGGCAGAGGAGGAAAAGGTCAAGCGGGAATGGGTGCTTGATGTCTGGCGGCCGCGCTTGTGGCCCCCTCATCCGCCTGCCGGCACCTTCTCCCCGGTGGGGAGAAGGGGATGTGCCGCAATGTCTCCGTTCCCTTCTCCCCTCGGGGAGAAGGTGCCCGAAGGGCGGATGAGGGGGCCACA
>UCIT01000029.1 GCA_900472625.1 Hyphomicrobiales bacterium
CCATTTTCTCGAACCCGGACTGTGAGGTTTTGCGTCTGACCCTCACACCCCGCGCCGGTCCCGCCTCGCCGGCACGCCTGTCGGTATATCCGATAACGGGACAGGGTCAGTTTAGGGAAGGGTGGGGGGACGGGGAAAATCGGAGTGGAAATTTCACGTAAGCTGTTGATCCCGAACGGAAGCCGCACACGAAACATCGCTCATTCCTGTCCTTGTGACAGGAATCCAGCATGCCCAAGTCCCTGGGAATGGAAGACTCTCTCTTCACTCCAAAGGAAGTGCGTCATTCACGGCGCGGACGCGCCGTGGCTGGATCCCCGCCACAAGGGTGAGGATGAGGGAAGTGAGAGCGCAGGACGGTGGGGGAGAGGTGGCAGGCGGTGAGAGCGGTGCGTTGCGAAGCGTCCCACACGCTCCCCGTCAGGCGCCGGCGAACCTCGCTTCCGCCAGATCGGCCTCGCGCACCAGCTTCTTCATCAGGTCTTCCGACAGCTTGCGGTTCTTGGCGAGGCGGAAGAACTCGGCGCGTTCGGCCTTGACGCCGGCGAGCCAGAGCTTGCGTTCGATCTCCTCGATGCGGTGGGCCAGCGTGGCATCGTCGCCGGTCTTGGAGCGGCCGTCGATGCGCTGGCGGTAGATGTCCATCAGCCGGGCGCCGGCATCGGCGTAGAGGTTGGCGTCGGCGCGGCCTTCGCCCATGTCATGCTGCAGCGCTTCGATCGCCTTGATGGCCGCTTCGGCGCCGCGGACACGGGCTTCGTCCTCCTCGCGCTGGTGCGAGGGTTCGGCGGGGATCTCGAGGTTCTTCAGCAGGAAGGGCAGGCCGATGCTGGCGGCGATGAGCGAGACAATGATGACGCCAGCGGCGAGGAAGATGGCGAGGTCGCGGCCGGGGAAGGGCGAGCCGTCGCCCATGGCGAGCGGCAGGGTAAGGACGCCGGCAAGGGTGATGGCACCGCGGGCACCGGCCAGCGACGTGGCGGCGACGAGACGCCAGCTCGGACGGGTGATCGCTATGCCGTTGCGGGCGGCGCGATAGAGCGTGAAACGCAGCGAGACCCAGACCCAGGCGAAGCGCAGCAGCCCGAGTGCGACGTTGATGGCGACGATATAGACGACCAGCCAGATCGGATGATAATGGCCGGTCTCGCGGACGATGTGGATGGCGCTGGAGGCAATCTGCGGCAGCTGTTCGCCGAGCAGTACGAAGATGACGCCGCTCATCGCAAACTGCACCGTGTCCCAGACGGCGGTGCGGCGCACGCGAGTGACGGCCGACGCCCGGCCGCTCTGCTCGCCGAAGCTCATGGTGATGCCGGCGGCGACGGCGGCGAGGATGCCGGAGCATTCGAGATGCTCGGCGATCAGATAGGCGGCGAACGGGATGAGCAGGCTGATCAGGATCTGCGATCCGGTCTCCTCGCCAAGGCGGCGGGTGAGGAAGCGCTGCAGCTGCATGACCAGCCATGTGACGCCGACGCCGATCGCGATGCCGCCGACCGCCACCCAGAAGAAGGTGCCGACAGCATCGACCAGCGAAAAGGTGCCGGTCAGCGCGGCGGCGACGGCAAAGCGCATGCAGACGAGGCCGGACGCGTCGTTGAGCAGCGATTCCCCCTCGAGGATGTGCATCAGCCGGTGCGGGATCGGCACGCGCGCGGCAATCGCCGAAACGGCGATCGGATCGGTGGGAGAGAGGATGGCAGCCAGCGCGAAGGCGACGGCGAGCGGCATCGACGGGATCATCAGGTGGATCAGCAGGCCGACGCCAAGCACGGTGAAGATGACGAGGCCGAGCGCGAGCTCGAGGATGACGCCCTTGTCGCGCAGCAGGCCTTCCTTGGGGATGCGCCAGCCATCGAGAAACAGCAGCGGCGGCAGGAACAGCAGGAAGAACAGGTCCGGATCGAGATTGACGCCGAGATCGGCGACGGAGGCGATGACGACGCCGAGCGCGATCTGCACGAGAGGCGGCGGAACCGGTATCGGCGAGAGCCTGGTGAGGGTTCCGCTCACGACCACCGCAAAGAGCAGGATCAACGAAACGCTGATGCTTTCCATGAAACGCCGATTCCTTCGCATTGCTTGCAGAAGGTCGTTTGTGCGGTTTTTTGGCCGTGGTGGCAACCGCACGGCGGCCGGTTTCGAGCTGCCTGCGACATTCTGGCTTAGGCGCGCCCGCTGTGGCCGACATAGGCTCTGTGCTGCGGCAAGTGTCTGAAAGATATGGATCCGCCTGCCCGAACAGGGTCTGCGGCTTTATCCAAACGGCCGTTGTGGCTCCCCCCGGCGGAGCCTTGTCAGGTCGTCTTGACGCTTGCTTGGATTCAGACGGACTGGATGTCGTCGCTGCCGGTTTCGGCGGCGGCGGATGCGCCGTAGGTGGTTTCGTAAGCGCGGATGGCTGTCTGCATGTCGGTCAGCACCTGTTCCAGCGGCGAGTCGTCGTCGCTGCCGGCGGTCTGAGCGACCGTGGCGGGATCGGCGGAGAGGAATTCGCTGGTCGTCAGCTTGCCGTCGCCGTTGGAATCCATCAGCGCCAGGATGCCCTTGGGGCTGTTGCCATTGGTGCTGCTGTCGTCGCTGCCGTCATCGCTGGTAGCCGATTGCTGCAGCTGCAGCATCAGGGCGGCGATATCGGCGGCGATCTTCTGGGTGATGCTGGCGCTGTCGTCACCGGTCGCCGCCGTCGAGGCTGTGGACTTGGTCGTCGAAGTCGAAGTGGCGTTGGCGGCGGCCAGTTCGTCGGCGGAAATGATGCCGTCGCCGTTCTTGTCGAGGCTGGAAATGTAGGAGGAAGCACTGCTGCTGCCCAGGGAAGATACGCTCGTCACTTGAAGCTCCTTTGCGAGTTCATCGTGAAACCCGCCTTTCATGGGCGGTCGCAAACGGGCTAAGATGATTTGCGCCCGGCGTCAAAACGGGAATGTTGTGATGAATTTCAACCCATTGACCGATCCGGGGAAAGCGGATTAACATTTCGTTTACGCTATTCTTGCTCAGGGCGATTCGCGAGATATCCGCTCGACGTTGCCCTTGGCCAAGGTGTTAGGCACACCGCCGGATATGCGGCGGTTTAGAGCCAGAAGGCAGCCGTAGCTCCATTTTTCCCACTCGCCATTCCTCCTCCGCAAGCGACACGTTTGGCAGATACTCGGCACGAGGCCTGACATGATGGCGCGGGGGCGTGTCCCCGGGACAACAAGCCCGAGGACGTTGGCGGGTGGGTAGCTATCAATCGCCGTGGGTTTCGTGGAAGTCGGCCTGGCCGCGTTTCCAGTAGCCGGCGGCCTTGATCCAGGCCTTGGGGTGCTGGCGCTCATCGACCATGACGACGCGCAGGCGCTTGGCGAGCAGCGTTTCGCAGGCGATCCAGACATAGCCGTCGCCCTCGGGCAGAGCGAGATCGCGCAGCAGCAGTTCGAGGCTGTCGGTGGTGCCGGCAGGCGCTGCGCCGCGATGCAGCCAGACGGTCGAGACATCGGCCTTGCTCTCGAAGCGCTGCTCCTCCTCCGGGCCGGCGACCTCGGCGACGACGATTGCCTTGGCGGTTTCCGGCAGTTCCTCGAGGCGGCGGCCGATGGCCGGCAGCGCGGTTTCGTCGCCGACCAGCAGGTACCAGTCGAAATCGGTGGCGACGACGAAGGAGCCGCGCGGACCGCCGAGGCCGAGCTTGTCGCCGGGCCTGGCGCTGACCGCCCATTCGGTGGCCGGGCCTGCCTCGTGCAGCGCGAAGTCGATATCGAGTTCGCCGCTGACCGGATCATAGCGGCGGGGGGTGTAGTCGCGCAGCGACGGGCGGTTTTCGGGATCGATCAGCAGCTTGCCATCGGGACCCATCTCCGGGAACGTCGGTTCCTGGCCCGGGCGGGGCACGAGGACCTTGACGTGGTCGTCGTGGCCGAGACTGACGAAGCCTTCCAGATCGGCGCCTTCGAGGGTGACGCGCAGCATCTGCGGGGTCACGTGCGCGACACGGCGCACGGTCAGCACGCGGCGCTTCAGCTCATGGCGGACGCGTTCGATCAGGTGGCGTTTTTCTGACGTATCGGGGGCGGTGTTTACCGTCATGGTGGTTCCTTCAAGGAACCGAAATGCGCGAGACGCAGGCACGCCGCGCCGCTCGCACCCCGGTTCGGGTTCGATCAGCGCGTTGGTTGACGTTAACGCTTACGTGCGGCGCGTCAAAGGGCGCGCAGCAGATGTGATTTGTACCTAACCGCGCGGCGCGGGACTGGCAAGGCTAAAACATGATTTTTGAATGAAGGTTTTGTAATCTTTTGCCGGTCTTGCCGTTTTCGACGAAGTCTGCCTTGCTTCATCTCCCGCCATCAGCCGGAAGCCAGAGCCATGACCAAGCCGGGTCCAGACGAGAAGATCGACGCCACCTTCCGCAACGGCTCGTTGACGGCCGCCGGCATCATCCTCGGTTTTTCCCTCAACTTCATCAGCCACTGGGTCTCCAATCCCAACGACTGGAGCCGGATCGACATCCTGCCGATGCTGTTTTTGACGGTCGGGATCGGCATCCAGGTGAAGGTGTTCGCCGACCTTCTGGCACGGGATTCGCTCATCGCCGCCAAATACGACCGTTCGAGGCGGCTGTTCCTGATCGGACTCGGCATCGTCGCGGCTGGGATCGGGTTGGCGCTGGTGAATGATATTTTGGGGTTGGGGAAGATGCCGATTTTGGGGTGAGGGATGGCGGCACAGGGCCAATCCTTCTCCAAGGCTTAGACCTGGTTCGGGACAAACAAGCGAGCGGGCTCTCACCCGCTCACCGCATTCTTCATCGCATCATGTCCCGATGATCTTGTTGCAGGCTAGCGCGATTGCGGGGTTGCCCGCAACGGCCAGTACCAGGGACATGGCGATCAGGGATAGTGAGTAGCGTTTCATCGGCATCCTCCTATTCAAGCCCGCGACGGTGTCGTGCGGGAAGGCGCAGTATGCGGGAGGGGAAGCCATATCCGAAGTCACGAATGGGTGACATGCGGTTTCGCTGCCTATTACGCCTACGACACAGCCTCCACGAACCCGTCCAGCACGCGCTTCTCGCCTGCCCGGTCGAAGTCGATCGTCAGTTTGTTGCCTTCGATGCCCTTGATGTTGCCGTTGCCGAATTTCATGTGGAAGACGCGGTCGCCGAGCTTGAATTTCGAGGGTTGGGTGGCGGTGGATTTGGCCAGCAGTTCGCCGTCGATGGTGCGGCCCTTGGGGCCGGCCTCGCCGTAGCCGATGCGCTCGACCGAGTGGCCGGAGCGCGAGCCCCAGTTGTCGCGGGTGGCGTCGTTGCGGTTTTGCTGGGCGCGTTTCCAGCCGGGGGTGGAGTAGCTGTTGGCGAAGGGTTCGGCCTTGTCAAAGCGCGACTGGCCGTAGCCGCCACGGCCATAGCCGCCATAGCTCTGCTCGACTTCGGCGACGGCGACATGGGCTTCTGGCAGTTCCTCGAGGAAGCGCGAGGGGATGGTCGATTGCCAGAGGCCGTGGATGCGGCGGTTGGAGACGAACCAGATGTGGCAGCGGCGCTTGGCACGGGTGATGCCGACATAGGCGAGGCGGCGCTCCTCCTCGAGGCCGGCGCGGCCGGTCTCGTCGAGCGAGCGTTGGTGTGGAAACAGGCCTTCCTCCCAGCCGGGCAGGAAGACGGTCTCGAATTCCAGACCTTTTGCCGAGTGCAGCGTCATGATTGAGACGGCGTCGAGATTGGCGTCCTGCTCGACATCCATGACCAGCGAGACGTGCTCGAGGAAGCCGCGCATGGACTCGAAGCTCTCCATCGAGCGCACGAGTTCCTTCAGGTTGTCGAGGCGGGTGGGCGCGTCGGCCGACTTGTCGTTCTTCCACATGTCGGTGTAGCCGGACTCTTCGAGGATCTGCTCGGCAAGTTCGGTATGTGAGGTGTTTTCAAGCCTTTCCTGCCATCTGCGGAAAGATTGAATCACGTCGAACAGCGCCTTGCGCGCCTTCGGCTTCAACTCGTCGGTCTCGATCATGTCGGCGGCTGCCGCCAGCATCGGGATGTCGCGGGCGCGGGCGTAGTCGTGGAGCGCACGCACCGTGGTGTCGCCGAGGCCGCGCTTGGGGGTGTTGACGATGCGCTCGAAGGCAAGGTCGTCGGAGGGCTGGGCGACGAGGCGGAAATAGGCCATCGCATCGCGGATCTCGAGGCGCTCGTAGAAGCGCGGGCCGCCGATGACGCGGTAGTTGAGGCCGAGGGTGACGAAGCGGTCTTCGAACTCGCGCATCTGGAAGGAGGCGCGCACCAGAATGGCGATGTCGTTCAGCTTGTGCTGATCGCGCTGCAATTGCTCGATCTCCTCGCCGATGGCGCGGGCCTCCTCTTCGGAGTCCCAGGAGGCGTGGACCTGCACGCGGGCGTCGTCGGGGTCGCTACGGTCGGTAAACAGGGTCTTGCCGAGCCGGCCCTCATTGTGGGCGATCAGGTGGGCGGCGGCGCCGAGAATGTGTTCGGTCGAGCGGTAGTTGCGCTCGAGCTTGATCACCTTGGCGCCGGGAAAATCCTTCTCGAAGCGCAGGATGTTGTCAACCTCCGCGCCGCGCCAGCCATAGATCGACTGGTCGTCGTCGCCGACGCAGCAGACGTTCTGTAGCTCACCCTTGGGGCGCTGGGCCAGCAGCCTGAGCCACAGGTACTGCGCGGTGTTGGTGTCCTGATACTCGTCGACCAGGATATAGCGGAAACGACCGTGATATTCCTTGAGCAGATCCGGATTGCGGCGGAAGAGGGCGATCGGGTGCATCAGGAGGTCGCCGAAATCGCAGGCGTTCAGCGTCGAAAGGCGCTGCTGGTAGGCGGCGTAGAGTTCGCGGCCCTTGCCGTTGGCAAAGGCGCGGGCGTCACCCTCGGCGATGTCGGTGGGGCCGAGGCCCTTGTTCTTCCAGGTGTCGATCATCCCGGCGAACTGCTTGGCCGGCCAGCGCTTGTCGTCGAGGCCTTCAGCCTGGATCAGCTGCTTGACGAGGCGTACGACGTCGTCGGTGTCGAGGATGGTGAAATCGGAGCGCAGGCCGACGAGTTCTGCATGGCGGCGCAGGAGCTTGACGCCGATCGAGTGGAAGGTACCGAGCCAGGGCATGCCCTCGACGGCGCCGCCGACCAGAAGCGCGATGCGCTCCTTCATCTCGCGGGCCGCCTTGTTGGTGAAGGTCACGGCGAGGATCTGCGAGGGGAAGGCGCGGTTGGTATTGAGGATGTGGGCGATGCGGGTGGTCAACACGCGCGTCTTGCCGGTGCCGGCGCCGGCGAGCACGAGCACGGGGCCGTCCAGCGATTCCACCGCTTCGGTCTGCTCGGGGTTGAGGCCGGAGAGATAATCGGGCCGCTGGCCGCCGCCGCGGGCCGCCATGGCGCGGGCGGCGATGCCGCCCAAAGCGGGGCCGCCGTGTCCCGGTGCTGCCGGTGCGCGGCTTGGCGATCCCTGGCCCGATCCCGCGGCCGAACCCTGGCCTGCCGGGGCCTGCTGCTTGCGCGGCGCTTCACCCGGCTCTTCGTCGAAGAAGGGCATATCGTCGAAACTGTTGCTCATGGCGCGTAATGTAGTGATTCGGTTTGGAAAGACCAGAAAAGATGTTCTGCTTTCATTCCCGGCGTCCGGCTATCCTCAGATAGGTTGGCCTCAGATCACTTTGGTACCAACGTCAGGCCTTTGGTGCTTCCGGGGCGTCGAAGGCCAGATAGAGCGAGCAGAGCGCAAAGAGCGGCGGCAGCGCGAAGCACCAGACGCCGGCAACGGTCTCGAGCAGGGCGCCGAAACCGCAGCCGATCGCGAAGGCGCCGACCGCGATCGCCATGCGGCCGAGACGCGGGCGCACGGTCGCTGCCGTTTCCGGCGCAATGCCGTGGGCGAGATCGCCGAGGTCGAGCATGATCTGCGTCGTCGTGCCGGTCATCAGCGTGCTCGGTGGGGCGGACGGCAGGTGCAGCTTGTGGGCGGCGTTCTGGATGGCCATGGCGACGACCAGCAGCATGCCGGTCAGGATCAGCGGCAGGCCATCGGGATTTGTGAACGGGGCGAGCGACACGGCCGCAATGCCGCCTGCCGCGAAAAACAGGAATTTCATGCCGAGCAGGATCTTCAGGCCATTCTTGTCGGTGAGGCCGAACAGCGTGTGGCAATAGCGCAGCAGGAAGATCGTCAGGCAGAACACCGGAAGCGCCAGAAGCTTGGCAATGATGCCCGAGGTGCCATGGGCGAGCGCCGCGCCGAGCGTGACGAAATTGCCGGTGACATGGGCGGTGAACAGCCCACCGAGGGCAAGGAAGCCGGCGGTGTCGACATAACCGGCGGTGAAGCTCAGGAGGACGGGCAGGGATGGGCGCATTGGGGAGGCTTTCAGTGTGACAGGATCGTGGTGGCCGCGGAGTCTACACCGAGGTGCGCAACGTGTTCTTGTTGAATCGTGCGGTTGCGATGGGTTTGCTGCTGTTGACGGATTCGAGGCGTTCTCGGCGATGGCTTTTAAAGCCATTCAAGTCGAGAGGATGCAACGTGCTTAGATCCTCGGCACGATGGCTGAGGATGACGCCGAGGGGATGTAGGCCGCGCTGCTTCAGTTTTTCATATCAGCAGTTAATGGCGCAAACCACTCTCTCCGCGTCATCCTCGGGCCTGTCCCGAGGATCTAAGCACGTTGCCGAGAGCGCAACGTCGCGGCTCCTTAAGTCGGTTGATGAACGGAAAATGCCGGGCCCAGGCCGATCAGCATCGAGAGGGAGCATGGAAACGAAAGGAGTATCCGCCGGAGCATGTGATAATCGGGCTGCATGGTACCGATGCGCTCCGGGCGGACGGGACGGACAGCGGGCAACCTCAAGTTTGCTCACTAACTGTTGACATTACAATCCTGTAATGGGGCGTCGATACCCTTGCCGATGGCCGGCAATGGGGCAATATTGTCTGAGCTGCGTGGCAATTTGTCCCTCGCACGCCTCTTTCGATCGACCCTGGACAAACCTCGAGTCCCTCTGGAGACGTGAATGTCATTTTGGAAGCAGTTCGCCGTCTGTCTTGGCGTCATCGCCGCCGGCTTTGCCGGATGGGTTTTCTTTGTGCCCGGTGCAGCCGATACGCTGCGCAATGCCGGTGTTCCCGAAAGCATCGTCGGCAAGGCTGTCGATCCGGATAAGGTGGCGACAGCAACACCCGCTGCCAATGAGCAGGGCGGCAATCGTCGTCAGGGTGGCGGCAATGGTGCTGGGGGCGGTGGGCGCAATGGTCCGGTGCTTGTGGTCACGCAGGCCGTGGTAGCGGGGATCGTCAACGACCGGCTTGGTGCGATCGGAACAGGCGATGCAATTCGCTCCGTCGTGGTGACGCCGCAGGCGAGCGGCATCGTGCGCGAAATCCTCGTCAAGTCGGGCGAAACGGTCAAGCAGGGGCAGGTGCTGGCGCGGCTCGACAGCGAGGAGCAGGTGATCGCCAAGGGACAGGCCGAAGTCGCGCTCAAGTCGGCGGTCGAGAAGACCAGCCTCTATCATAATATCAAGTCCAGCGTGTCGCGCATGGACGTCTTCGATTCCGAAATCGCCGAGCAGGGCGCGCGGCTGCAGCTGCAGGCCGCCGAGCTCAATCTCGATCGCCGCAACATCCTGGCGCCGATCGACGGCATCGTCGGAATCATGCCGATCAACATCGGCGACAATGTTTCGACGACGACGCCGATCGTGACGCTCGACGACCGCTCGGAAATTCTCGTCGACTACTGGGTGCCGGAGCGGTTCGCCAATACGGTGAAGCTCGGCCAGGCGGTCGAGGCGACGTCGGTGGCGCGGCCGGGCCAGGTGTTTTCGGGCGCGGTCGAGGCGATCGACAATCGCATCGATGCGGCGAGCCGGACGCTGCGCATGCGGGCGCGGATCAACAATGCAGCCGACGAGCTGCGGGCCGGGATGTCGTTCAGCGTCGGCATGCGGTTCGACGGCGACCAGTATCCGGCGGTCGATCCGCAGTCGGTCCAGTGGGATTCGCAGGGCTCGTTCGTCTGGCGGGTGGCCGACAAGGCATCCCACAAGGTGCGGGTCAGCATCGTGCAGCGCAATCCTGACTACGTGCTGGTCAAGGGCAATCTCGAGAATGGCGACCTGATCGTTACTCAGGGGCTGCAACGCGTTCGCGAAGGCGGTGCCGTGCGGCAGGCAGGCGAGGGTGCCCAGGCGGCCGCGACCGCCAAGGAGCCGGTAACCTGATGGACGCGAGCGAGAGCCATTCGAAGCCAGCCTCCGGCAAGCAGACCTTCACGGCGCTGTTCGTGCGTCGGCCGATCCTGGCGCTGGTGTTCAATACGCTGATGATCGTCGCCGGCCTTGCCGCCTATGTCGGCATCGAGGTGCGCGAGCTGCCCGATGTCGATCGACCTGTTGTTACCGTGCGCACCACCTTCGACGGCGCGTCGCCGCAGACGATCGACCAGGAGGTGACCAAGGTCATCGAGGGCGCATCGGCGCGGGTCAGCGGGCTGAAGTCGATTTCGTCGAGTTCGCAGTTCGGCCAGAGCCGGGTGACGCTGGAGTTTTCGGATACGGTCGATCTGGCGGTCGCGGCAAACGACGTGCGCGATGCGATCGGCCGGGTCACCGACCAACTGCCCGACGACGCGGATGCGCCGCAGATCGTCAAGGCGGATTCGGATTCGCAGCCGATCATGCGGCTCGCCGTCACGTCCACCAAGCTCAACATGGACGACCTGACGCTGCTGGTCGACAACGAGGTGACCGACCGCCTGGCCTCGGTCGATGGTGTCGCCGATGTCGAGAGCTACGGCGACCAGGAGAAGGTGTTTCGCGTCGATGTCGATCAGAGCGAGCTGGCAAGCCGTGGGCTGACCATTGCCGACCTGACGCGCGCGCTTTCGAGCGCTGCGCTCGACGTGCCGGCCGGATCGCTGAAGAGCCCGACGCAGAATATCGTCGTCCGGGCGACGGCGACGCTGCAGAAGCCTGAGGACTTTGCAAACGTCATCCTGCAGGACCGCGTGCGGCTGGGCGATGTCGCCACCGTCACGCTCGGGCCGCGCGATGGCCAGACGGCGCTGCGCTCCAACGGCGTGCCCGGCATCGGCCTCGGCGTCATCCGCCAGGCGCAGTCGAACACGCTGAATATCTCCAACGGCATCAAGACCGCCGTCGAGCAGTTGTCGAAGACGCTGCCGGAGGGCACGAAGATCGCCATCACCAGCGACGATGCTGTGTTCATCGAGGGCGCCATCCACGAGGTGGTGCTGGCACTGGTGCTGGCGGCGGTGATCGTCACCGCGGTCATCTATCTGTTCCTGCGCGACTGGCGGGCGACGATCATTCCGGCGGTCAGCATGCCGGTGGCGCTGATCGGCACGCTGGCGGCGATCTACATGGTCGGCTTCTCGATCAACATCCTGACATTGCTGGCGATCGTTCTGGCGACCGGTCTCGTGGTCGACGACGCGATCGTCGTGCTCGAAAACATCGTCCGGCGGCGTTCCGAAGGGATGGGGCCGCGCGCGGCCGCCGTGCTCGGCACCCGCGAGGTGTTCTTCGCCGTCATTGCCACGACGGCGACGCTTGCCGCCGTGTTTATTCCGCTGTCGTTCCTGCCGGGGCAGGTCGGCGGGCTGTTCCGCGAATTCGGCTTCGTGCTGGCGTTCTCGGTCGGGCTGTCTTCGCTGGTGGCGCTGACGCTTTGCCCGATGCTGGCCTCGCGCATGCTGACCCGGGAGATGAAAGAGGATCACGGCATGCTCGGTCGCTTCGGCGACGGTTTTGCGCGGGCCTATCACTGGGGGCTGCAGCGCTGCCTGAACGCGCCCTATGTGGTCATCGCCTTTTCGATCATCTTCGCCGGCGCGGCGCTTCTGACCTTCTCCAGCGTCAAGAGCGAGCTGACGCCGAACGAGGACCGGGCGATGGTGATGATGCGGCTGACGACGCCGCAGGGATCGAGCCTGGAGTACACCCGCGACAAGCTGCAATTGGTCGAAGAGTATCTTCAGCCGCTTGTCGACAGCGGCGATATCCGCAACGTGTTTTCCATCTCCGGACAGAACGGACAGGCCAATAGCGGCTTCATGGTGCTGACGCTGGCGCCGTGGGGCGAGCGCGAGCGCACCCAGTCGGAGATCGTCGACGACATCAACCGGGCGGCATCGCGCGTGCCGGCGCTGCGCGGCAATGCCATCCAGTCGAACAGCCTGCGAATCCGCGGCGCCGGCAACGGCCTGCAGATGGCGCTGATCGGCAGCGACTACGATGCGCTGACGGCTTCGGCGATCAAGCTGGTGGAGGCGCTCGACGCCACCGGCCGCTACGACACGCCCCGCCTTGCCAACGAGCCATCGCAGGCGCAGGTGTCGATCTCGATCGACCGCGAACGGGCGTCGGATCTCGGCATCGACATCACCGGCCTCTCCACCGCCATCCAGGCCCTGCTCGAGGGACGCTCGGTGGTCGACGTCTTCGTCAAGGGCGAGGCCTATCCTGTGCTTCTGACCTCGAACACGCGGCCGCTCGACGATCCGACCGATCTGGAGAACGTGTTCCTGAAGACGGGCGACGGCAAGATCGTGCCGATGTCGGTGATCGCCTCTCTGCAGGAAAGCGCCGTCGCGCCGCAGCTCAACCGCGAGCAGCAGCTGGCTTCGGTGGCGATCACGGCCGGGCTGAAGGCTGGCATGTCGCTTGGCGATGCCGTCAAGGAAACCACCGAACTCGCCGGGCCGCTGCTTTCGGCTGGGGCGCGGCTGATGCCGCTGGCGGAAGCGGCGACACTGGAGGAGAACTCCAACGGCATGGCGCTGACATTCGGATTCGCGATCATCATCATCTTCCTGGTGCTGGCGGCGCAGTTCGAAAGCATGCTGTCATCCGTGATCATCATGTCGACGGTGCCGCTCGGGCTTGCCTGCGCGGTGTTCGCGCTTGTCATCACCGGCTCGAGCCTCAACATCTACAGCCAGATCGGGCTGGTACTCCTGGTCGGAGTGATGGCCAAGAACGGCATTCTGATCGTCGAATTCGCCAACCAGCTTCGCGACAACGGCGAAGAGGTGCGGCCGTCTATCGAGAAGGCCTGCGCACTGCGCCTGCGTCCCGTCATGATGACGATGATCGCCACCATCCTCGGCGGCGTGCCGCTGGTGTTTGCGCATGGCGCGGGTGCGGAAGCGCGCGTGGCGCTCGGCTGGGTGATCGTCGGCGGACTTGGCTTCGCGACGCTGGTGACGCTGTTCATCACGCCGGTCGCCTATCTCCTGATCGCCCGCTTCGCCAAGCCGCACGCGCACGAAGAGGCGCGGCTGCATCAGGAGATGGAGCATGCGGAGCGCCCGCATGTCGTCCAGAAGCCGGGGCGTCTCGAAGCCGCCGAATGATCGCGAGAGCTTTGCTCGTGGATGATCCGCGAAACCGCAGATGGTTTCCGTTCGGTTGCATTTTATGATGAATCGATTCCAACCTTTAGCTGTTTCTTAAGCATAGTCCGCAATCATTGCAGCAGATACCGACAGGTCCCTTCCAGCGTTTTGGAGGACCGAATGGCGCCCGTGCAAGGCGCCCCCGAGCATGAAGGTTCGCGGCACCGGTTCATTTGTATCAGTTGCGTAAGTTGTGTTCGGAGTTTCGTATCCGTGAGTATTTATCGGCGCACTTCGGTGGATGCCGCGCTTTATGTATTGCGCGACATCGGCACCAATCTGAACAAGACCCAAAGGCAGGTCTCCTCCGGCCTGAGAGTCGAGCAGGCCTCCGACAATGGAGCGTACTGGGCGATCAGCGCGACGCTGAAAAGCGACCAGAAGGCGCAGTCCGCCATCCGCGATTCGCTGGGTCTGGCGGCCGCCACCATGGGCACCGCTTCCACCGCGGTCGAGGAATCAATCGATCTCGTCAGCCAGATCAAATCCAAGCTGGTGGCCGCCACGGAGACCGGCGTCGACAAGGACAAGATCAACCTCGACATCACCTACCTCAAGCAGCAGCTGCGCTCTGTCTCCGGGGCGGCGAGCTTCAACAACGACAACTGGGTGGCGATCGGCGATGGCGACGATCCCGCCATGCCGCGGCAGATCCCGGCTTCCTTCACGCGATTGCCGGACGGGAGCGTCGAAGTCGGCACGTTGAGCTACGAGGTCGATATCGCGCCGGTCGGGGCGACGAGTTCCAAGGACGCGCGCTATCTGATCGACGACCGCAGCACGGGATCGGGCGAGTACGGTGCGCTGACCTCGGCATACTTCGCCACGGAAGCGGGCGCCTCGCAGAACTATGTGATGCTGGCGACGACGGGCAATTCGAGCGGGCAGGTGGAGATCGGCGTATCTCAGAGCACCACGACCGATGAGATCAAGGAGATGATCTCGGTGGTCGACAAGATGCTCGGTCAGATGACAACGATCGGCTCGTCCTTCGGAGCGCTGGAAAAGCGCATCAATCTGCAGAGCGACTTTGCGCAGGCGCTCAGCGATTCGTTCGCGCGCGGCATGAGCAAACTGATCGATGCCGACATGGAGGAGCAATCGAGCCGGTTGACGGCGCTACAGACGCAGCAGCAGTTGGGGCTGCAGTCGCTCAACATCGCCAACGCCACCTACGATACGGTGCGGCAGTTGTTCCAGAATATCTGACCGGGCGATTCTGCCATCGATCCGGTCGAAATGGCCACCTCGGCCGGCGATATTTCGACCTGATACGGCGGATGGCTGTGCAATTCAGCGAAATTCCGGTATCGGATTGATCCGCTTCATCTTGTTGCCGCATTCGTTAATATTGCTCGCAGCACCATCGAATTGGAGATACGCCTGTCCATGATCAAGAAATTCATCCTTCTGGCCGTTGCCGCGACCTACCTTAGCGCCTGTACGACCACCGACCCGTATACGGGCCAGCAGAAGATGTCGAACACCTCGGGCGGCGCTCTGCTGGGTGCCGGCGTTGGTGCTCTGGCCGGCCTTGCGGTCGGCGGATCGCCGGTCGGACGGCGCAATGCGGCGCTGATCGGCGCCGGTGTCGGCGCGCTCGCCGGCGGTGCGATCGGCAACTACATGGACCAGCAGGAATCGGAACTGCGCGCACAGTTGCAGGGCACCGGTATCTCCGTCACCCGCAACGGCGACAACATCATCCTCAACATGCCGTCGAACATCACCTTCGACGTCGACCAGGATGCTGTGAAGCCGGGCTTCTATCCGACGCTGAACTCCGTCGCCATCGTGCTGCGCAAGTTCAACCGCACGCTGATCGACGTCAACGGCCACACCGATTCGACCGGCAGCCTGCAGCACAACCAGGATCTGTCGGAGCGTCGCGCCCAGTCCGTTGCCGGTTACCTCGGCGGCCAGGGTGTCGACCAGCGCCGCATGTCGGCCGTCGGCTTCGGCCCGTCGCAGCCGGTGGCGTCCAACGCCTCGGAAGCCGGTCGTTCGCAAAACCGCCGCGTCGAGATTCAGATCGCGCCGATCACGCAGAGCTGATCCTTCGGCTCATCCGAGCGTGATCTCATCAGTTTTGAGATTTGAGCGGCCGGGTCATGCCCGGCCGTTTTGCGGTTGAGGGTGTCCATCAGGGATGCATGTGGGCGCCCTTGGTGATCTTGTCGACGATCTTCTTGTCGGCGCGCAGGGCGATGCCGACGACCTTTGCGTCGTCGGGGGCGTATGCGGCGAAGACCGCACGGTTGGCCGCATCGTGGCCCGTCGCAAACATCTCCTCGATGAACAGCGAGGTCGTGACGCCGCGTTCCAGCGTGCGGCGGTGGATCGTCGCCATGGTGTCTTCCGGTGCGGCGAGCACGATCATCGGCTGTATCGACAGCGGGTTGTAGAGATGGCCTGACCGGTCCTTGTAGGGCTCGCCTAATATCTCCGGGTTCTGGCCTGTTATGCCGCTCATCAGGAAGGCGGTGACGTTCAGCTTCTGCCAGGTCTCAAGATTGTTTCGCAGGACGATCGCAATTTTGGTATCAAACATTCCATCTCTCTTCATGCGGGTTTCGCGTTGGATCAGGATCTAAGCCACCACGCCCTCGAGGGTCTTGAACGTTTGTGCACGGGGGCAGGCGCGGACGAGGACGCGATCGCGCCTGGGCACTTGATCGCGCCCGGGATTATCACCGCGCCGGCCTTTCCCGGCATCGAGCGGATCGAGGCGCAGTTCTCAGGCAACGCGTTCGAGCCGCACCGGCACGACACCTATGCGCTCGGCGTGACGATCAAGGGCGTGCAGACGTTTTCCTATCGCGGCGAGCGGCGCTTCAGCATGCCCGGGCAGGTGATCGTGCTGCATCCGGACGAGGAGCATGACGGCGGGGCAGGGACCGACGACGGGCTGCAATACCGGATGCTCTATCTGGAGCCGTCACTGCTGCTCGATTGTCTCGAGGCGGCCGGGATCGGCTTGCCGTTCGTGGACCAGCCGGTGATCAGCGATCCCCTCCTGGCCGAAACGCTGCTTGCGGCGCTCTCGGAGATGGATCGCGCGCTCGACGAGCTCTTCGTCGACGACTTCGTGTCGCGGGTGGCAGGCGGTCTGGCCAGACATGCGCGCACGCCGCAGCGGCCGCTCGGCAGCATCGCCTGGAAACGGGCGCGGCTGGCGCGGGATTATCTCGAGGCGCATGCGACGCGGTCCGTGACCTCCGGCGAACTGGAGGCGGTGACCGGGCTCGACCGGTTCGCGCTGGCGCGGCACTTTAGGGCGGCTTTCGCGACCAGCCCGCATCGCTATCTGCTGATGCGGCGGCTGCAGCAGGCCCGCGCGATGATCGGCGCGGGCGAGGGGCTGTCCGGCGTGGCGGCGGCGACGGGATTTGCCGACCAGAGCCATCTGACGCGACATTTCAAGAAGGCTTACGGGGTTACGCCGGGGCAATGGGCTGCCCTGAGGACGGATGGTCTCAGGCGGGCTTTTCCGCAAGGCCCGAGTGGCGGGCGATGAAGCGTGCAAGCATCGGGCCGGTGAACAGGATGATCAGGAAACGACCGGTCTGCATGGCCATGACGAAGGGGACGTCCACATCGCTGGATGCCGCGATGATGGCGACGGAATCGGCGCCGCCGGGGCTTGTCGCGAGATAGGCGGTCAGCGGATCGACACCGGCAAAGACATGCAGCGCGTAGGCCATGCAGCCGCATAGCGACATCAGGAGCAGGATCGAGCCGGCAACGCGCGGAAGGGCTCGGGCGGCATGGGCGATGATGCTGCGAGTGAAGCGCAGACCGATGCTCCAGCCGATCAGCGCGTAGCTGATGGCCAGCAGCCACATCGGCAACTCGATCTTCAGCAGGCCGAAGCCCTGCAGCAGCGATCCAAGCACCAGCGGCACGATGATGGTACCGCCGGGAATCCTGAAGCGGACGGCGGAATAGGCCGAGAGACAGGTGAGCGCGACGGTGATAGCGAAGGCCGGCCAGTCTACGGGCGGGAACATGATGATCGGCGGCGGCTCGCCACCATCCGCCGCAACCCAGAGCCGCGAGACGACGGAGGCGGCAACGGCGACGAAGACGACGCGCAGATACTGCATGAAGGCGACGAGCCGGGCATCGGCGCCATAGGCCTCCGACATGATGACCATGGCGGATGCCGCGCCGGGGGAGGAGCCCCAGACGGCGGTCGTGCCCGGCAGCACCTGCCAGCGGGTCAGCAGCCAGCCGAGCAGACCGGCAGCGACGACGACCGAAAAGATCATGGCGAGGAACAACGGCGCATCGGTTGCCATCGTCCGCAGGATATCGACGGTGATCGACCGCGCCATCATGAAGCCGACGAGCGACTGGCCGAACAGCAGTGGCCAGCGCGGTACGCGCAACGAACCCTGACCGATGGAGACGGCAAGCACGATGGCAGCGACCATCGGGCCGATCAACAGCGAGGCCGGGAGGCCGAGCATTTCCAGTCCGGCGACAAGGGCGGCCGACAGGCCAAGCAGCAGCGCCCAGCGGGGCAGGCTGGCATTTCGAAGTTTACGATCGGCGGCTTTCAACGGCGTGATCCCGTGCAGATCTTGCCAATGCTGGAACCGCGGTCGATGCGACGTTGAGGGGAGCGGCAAAGGCTGAGCAGAGAAACCGGCGGGGAAGCCGGATGGCTATGCGAGGGTATAGGCGCGGTGGATTGTCATGGTCAATGCCGAAATCCGATCCGACACCTACAGCCGGACATGCCCCGCGAGGAAGTCGAGCATCACGCGCACACGGGTCGGCAGCGGGCCGCCCTGGCCGATGTAGACCGCATGGAAATCCTCGGTGTCGCCGGGATTGTCGTTTTCGAGCAAGGAGATCAGGCGACCGGCCTCGATGTCGGCGCGGACGGTGAAGTGCACCAGCCGGGCCAATCCCGCCGCCGCCAGCGCCATGTGACGCATCGCTTCGCCGTCGCCGACCTGAACGCCCGGGGTGACCGGCAGGGTGACGGTCTCGGCGCCTTGGCGGACGGGCCAGCCTTCGATGCTTCTGCTGTAGGCAAAGCCGATGCGGCGATGGTGGCGCAGCTCGGCTGCCGATTTCGGCTCTCCGTGACGTTCGAGATAGGCGGGCGAGGCGACGATGATCATACGCGCCGTGCCGAGCTTGCGGGCGATCAGGCTCGAGCTTTTCAGCGGGCCGGTACGAATGGCCACATCGGCGCGGTCATCGAGGAGATCGACCACGCGGTCGGTATGGGAGATGTCGAGCGTGATATCAGGATATCGCGAGAGGAAGGCAGGCACCAGCGGCGCCAGGATGTGGTTGCCGAAGGAAGCGCTGGTGTTGATGCGGATCGGGCCGGCGACGCTTTCGCCTGACGCGGCGTTGCGTTCGGCCTCGGCTATATCGGCGAGGATCGCGACGCTGCGTTCGTAAAAGACGCAGCCTTCCGGCGTCAGCTGCAGCTTGCGGGTCGAGCGGTTGACGAGGCGGGTGCCCAGGCGCGTTTCCAGCCGGGTGACCAGCTTGCTGACGGCCGACGGCGTCATGCGGCAGGCATGGGCGGCCGCGGTGAAGCCGCCGAGCTCAACGGCGCGCACGAAGACTTCCATTTCGCCCGATCGGTTGATGTCCTGCCTGCTCATGATGACTTCAATTCATGAATTCTATTCCCTGGCGCAATCTATTTCACCGTGAGATCCATGTCTATCTGTGTTGGACGAACAGGAGACAGATGATGGAATACAGACAGCTTGGTGCTTCCGGCCTGCGCGTGCCGGTGTTGAGTTTTGGCGCGGGAACGTTCGGCGGGGCGGGACCCTTGTTCGGCGCCTGGGGCACGACCGATGCCGTCGAGGCGCGGCGTATGGTCGATATCGCCATCGAGGCCGGCGTCAACCTGTTCGACACGGCCGATGTCTATTCCGCCGGGGCGTCGGAGGAGGTGCTTGGCCATGCGATCAAGGGACGACGCGACCAGGTGCTGATCTCGACGAAGACGGCGCTGCCGACAGGCGACGGTCCCGCCGACTGGGGCGCGTCGCGATCGCGATTGCTGCAGTCCACCGATGCGGCGCTGAAGCGGTTGGGCACGGATCATATCGACCTGTTGCAACTGCATGCCTTCGATGCCTCGACGCCGATCGAGGAGGTGCTGTCCACGCTAGACGGTCTGATCGCCGCCGGCAAAATCCGCTATGTCGGCGTCTCGAATTTTTCCGGCTGGGAGCTGATGAAGTCGCTGGCGGTGGCCGAACGCCACGGCTATCCGCGCTATGTCGCCCACCAGGTCTATTACTCGCTGGCCGGCCGCGACTACGAGTGGGAGCTGATGCCGCTGGCCTCCGACCAGGGCGTCGGCGCGCTGGTGTGGAGCCCGCTTGCCTGGGGCCGACTGACGGGAAAGATCCGGCGCGGACAGCCGCTTCCGGAAGGCAGCCGGCTGCACCAGACGGCGGAATATGGACCGCCGGTGGATGACGAGAGGCTCTACGACATCGTCGATGCGCTGGACGCGGTGGCCGAGGAGACCGGCAAGACGGTGCCGCAGATTGCGCTCAACTGGCTGATCGGACGCCCGACCGTTGCCAGCGTCATCATCGGGGCGCGCAACGAGGAACAGCTGCGGCAGAACCTCGGGGCGGTAGGCTGGTCGCTGACGCCGGAACAGGTGGCCACACTCGACAAGGCCAGTGCCGTGACGGCGCCTTATCCCTACTTTGCCTACCGCCGGCAGGAGGGGTTCGCGCGGCTCAATCCGCCGCTCGTCTGAGCCCGCCCGTGCCAGGGCGGTTGCGGCAATTCTTTCACTGGACAGCCGCCATCTCTTGTCTCATACCAACGTGCCTCCGGGCGACGACGACGGTAAGGAGATCAAAGAGATGGCGCTGAAAGACGCGAAGGCGGGTACACGAAACGAGGCGGGCATCGCCGCGGTCCTCGGCATGCTGAAGCAGAGTTTCGGCGAGCGCTTCCAGACCGGCCAGTCGTTTCGCGAGCAGCATGCTCACACGACGACCTATATTCCCTCGCAGCTGCCAGACGGCGTGCTGTTCGCGGAGAATGCCGACGACGTCAAGGCGGCGGTGAAGGTCTGCGCCGAGCACAAGGTGCCGGTGATCGGCTTCGGCACGGGTTCCTCGCTGGAGGGCCAGGTCAATGCGCCGAGCGGCGGCATTTCGATCGATTTCAGCCGCATGAACCGGGTGCTTGAAGTGAACATGGAAGACCTCGACTGCACGGTCGAGCCGGGCGTAACGCGCGAGGACCTCAACACCTATCTGCGCGACACCGGCCTGTTCTTCCCGATCGACCCGGGCGCCAATGCCTCGATCGGCGGCATGGCATCGACGCGGGCGTCGGGCACCAATGCGGTGCGGTACGGCACGATGAAGGACAATGTTCTCGCGGTGACGGCCGTCACTGCCAACGGCGAGGAAATCCGCACGGCGCGGCGAGCCCGCAAGTCGTCGGCCGGATACGACCTGACGCGGCTGTTCGTCGGCGCGGAGGGAACGCTCGGCATCCTGACATCCGTCACATTGCGCCTTCAGGGTATTCCGCAGAAGATCGGCGGCGGCGTCTGTGCGTTCCCGACAGTGCGCGCCGCATGCGATGCTGTGATCATGACGATCCAGATGGGCGTGCCGGTGGCGCGTATCGAACTGCTCGATGCGCTGCAGATCCGCGCCTGCAATGCCTATTCGAAACTGAACTACGAGGAAAAGCCGACGCTGTTCGTCGAATTCCACGGCACGGACGAAACCGTCGCGCTGCAATCGGCGCAGTTCGGCGAGATTGCTGCGGAATGCGGTGGCGGGGCGTTCGCCTGGACCGTCAATGCCGAGGAGCGCAACAAGCTCTGGAAGGCCCGCCATGACGCCTACTGGGCATCGCGGGCGCTGGCGCCGGAGATGGCGGCGCTGTCGACCGACGTCTGTGTGCCGATCTCGCGGCTGGCCGACTGTATCGGCGAGACGCAAGCCGATATCGAGGAACATGGGCTACTGGCGATGATCGTCGGGCATGCCGGCGACGGCAATTTCCACGTGCTTCTGCTATTCGACGACAAGACCGAAGAGGGTATCGCGGTTGCCGAAAACTTCGTCGGCCGGTTGAACAAGCGGGCGCTTGATATGGACGGCACCTGCACCGGCGAGCACGGCATCGGCCAGGGCAAGATGGCGTTCCTGCAGGAAGAGCTTGGCGGTGCTGTCGACCTGATGCGGCAGGTGAAACAGGCGCTCGACCCGGATAACATCTTCAATCCGGGGAAGATTTTCCATTCCGCCTGAAAATCAACACTCTGTTGCTCTTGGTTTGCTTGCGGTAGAGACAAACAGGGGCGCCTCGAATCGAGGCGCGCCCGAAAAGCCCGGCCGTAACAAGGAATTGCGCAGTTGTTGCCTGAAAGCCGCTTCACACTCTTCGGGTTGATGATCTAGTGTCCGCTGTAGAAGCCCGAATGGAGAATGATTGACTTGGTAGGCCGGTTCCTCGTCGTGCTGGGTGGTGTGGTTGTGGTGGCGCTGTTCGTGGCGCTGTTCGCGCCCATGTTCATCGACTGGACCGGTTTCCGTCAGAATTTCGAGGATCAGGCAAGCCGGATCATCGGCAAGAAGGTGGTCGTGCACGGCGCTGTCGATGCGCGCCTGCTGCCGTTTCCGTCCGTGACGCTGCATGACGTGCGGGTGGGCGAGGAGCAGGACGGATCGCCGATCGTGCAAGTCGAGCAGTTCTCCATGGATGCGGAACTGGCGCCTTTCCTGTCGGGCGAAGCGCTGATCTTCGACATGCGCGTGGTCAATCCGAAGGTGAAGCTGCGGCTGCTGAAGGACGGAACGCTGGACTGGACCCGCGGCAGCCAGCCGGAAATTCCGGCAAAGACCGTCGTTCTCGAGAATGTTCATGTCAGCGGCGGCGACCTGCAATTCATCGACGACCAATCCGGTCGTTCGCGCCATGTGACGGGCCTCAATGCCGAGATGTCGGCGAAATCGCTGGCCGGTCCCTGGCGGATCGAGGGTGATGCGGCCCTTGATGGCGAGCATGGCAATTTTCTCATTGCCAGCAATCAGCCTGACGAGCACGGCGTGCTCAGGATGCGCACGCGGCTTGAGCCGGACAAGCATCCGGTGACGGTCGATCTTGATGGCGAACTGAAGCTGGTCGACAGCAAGCCGAACTACCAGGGCACGATGTCGGCGCAGATTGAACGCACGCCAAGCAAGCAGGCCAAGGGTAGCGACAAAAGCAATTTGCCGCCGCGCGTGAAGGGCAAGTTCGAGCTTACCAACGAAAGCATCCGCATTCCCGAATACCGGCTGGAGATCGGCGCCCAGGATGATCCCTATGTGGTCACCGGCGAGGCAACTCTTGATACCGGCGCGAAGCCGCAGTTCCTGCTTACGGCCGATGGACAGCAGATCGACGTCAGCCGGATCGGCAATCAGGGTTCGAACGGCAAGACGGCGCGCGATCCGAGCCTTTCCGCCAAGCAGCGGCTGAACGCGCTGATTCAGATCGTGTCGCAAATTCCGGTGCCGCAGGTGCCGGGAAAGGCGAGCGTGCGGCTACCGGCGATCGTTGCCGGCGACACCACCATCCGCGACGTGCAGCTCGATCTCGAGCCGGCCGGCAGTGGCTGGACGATCGATCACGCCTTCGGCACGCTTCCCGGACGGACGCTGGTGGAAGGCAATGGCCAGCTGACGCTGCAGGGGCAGCCGTCGTTCAAGGGTGAGGTCACCGTTGCATCGAAGCAGCCGACGGGGCTTGCCTCTTGGCTCTCTGGCGATGTCGATCCGGCCATCCGGCAGTTGCAGCAGGCCGGTTTCTCGGCCGATGTGAACCTGACGCATGAGCGGCAGACCTTCGACAATCTGGAAATTGCCGTCGGGCCTGCAACGCTGAAGGGCCGGCTCGACCGGCAAGTGGTCGCCAACCAGGCGCCGACGCTGGATGTGGCGCTTTCGGGCGATGCACTCGACCTCGATGCGCTGCGGGCGCTGACGGGGCTGTTTACCGGGCAGGACGCCGGCAACAATGTGCTCGATCACAAGATCAAGGCGCAGCTGAAGGCTGACAAGTTCACCGCTTTCGGCGTCGAGGCCGGCGATGTCGAGACGAGCTTCACGATCGCCGATGGGGCGCTCGCGGTCGACAAGTTGGCGGTAAAGAATCTCGCGGGCGCTGAACTGACGGCGACCGGGCGGGCCGAGGGCTCGCTGCTCGACTACAAGGGATCCGGCGAAATCACCTTCAAGGCGGCCGACCCGGCCTCGTTCTTCGCGATGCTGAAAGCGCATCTGCCGGAGCATCCCGTGATGGACCAGCTGGTGCGCAATGCGGCGTGGTACACCAACACGGCATTGCGCGGCGCCGTAACGCTCGGCGGCGATCAGGGCGACGGGCTGGCGGTGACGTTGGCTGGCGTTGCCAACGGCAGCCGCATGAACCTCGACTACCGCATGTCTGACCTGCTGGCGCTGACCGGCAAGGGCACGACCAGCCTTGAGGCGACGCTCGAGAACAACGTGACCTCGGTGCTGTTCGGCCAGGCGGGCCTCGATCCGCTCCCGGTCGATGCCGATGCCAATGGACGTCTGACGCTGAAGGTGCAGGCGGAGGGGACCGATCCGGCCGACGCGGCGCTGACCTTCGCTACCGATCGCACCTCGTTCACCGCCAGCGGCAAGGTCGATATCCGGCCGCAGACCTTCATGAACGGGCAATTGGCGTTGTCGGTCGAAAGCGCCGATCTCGATCCGTATCTCGTGATGAACGGTATCGGCGTGCCGCAGATGGGCACCGGCCTGCCGTTCAAGCTGACGACCACCGCGACCGTCGACGGCGACAAGGTGGCGTTTGGCAATATCACGGGCCATGCCGCGGACAACGAATTCACCGGCGCGATGACGCTCGACCGCAAGGCGGACAGGACAACGGCATCCGGAGAGCTGGCGCTTTCCAAGCTCGATGGCACGTGGCTCGGCGAGGCGGTCTATGGGCCGATGACGGATCCGGCGAACGGCAATATCTCGACGGCGGCGCTCGGCATTCCCGTCTTCAAGGATGTGGATGTCAACGTGAAGCTCGCGGCCAAGCAGTTCTGGCCCGGCTGGTCCAACCCGATCGCCGACTTCACCTCCAACCTTGCCTACAAGGGTGATGAGCTGCAGCTCAACGACATGAAGGGCATCTGGGACGGCGGCACGGTCGACGGCAATGTGAAATTCACCAATGCCGAGGGCACCGGCTTCCTGCAGATGAAGCTGGCACTTGCCAATGCCGATCTGGCCGGCGTGGTCTGGCAGCGCGATGGCGCGCCGGTGGCCAACGGCAAGTTCGGACTGTCGTTGTCGACCGAAGCGTCGGGCAAATCGATGAAGGACATAGCCAGTTCGCTGAACGGCTCCGGCGAGCTCCAGCTTGGCGAGACCAGCGTTCGTGGTCTCAATCTCGGCATGCTGGCGCCGCTTCTTTCGGCGACCGATCCGATGCAGGATCAGCTGAATGCCGGCAAGGTGCACCCGATCGTCGAGACGCTGCTCAACAATGGCGAAGCCAAGCTGCCGCCAACGGCGATTCCCTTCAATGTCACGGATGGCGTTTTGCGGGTGCAGAACGTGGCCATCGCCACGGACCAGGCGAAGCTGACCAGTAATGCAGAGATCGATCTGCCGCAGGAGCGTATCAACGCTTCCGTCAACATCAGCCTCAACCCGCTCGGCGAGGCGCTGACCGGAGCGGATCCGGCGATCCGGCTGGATTTCTCGGGCGTGCTCGGTTCGCCGGGCCGGGTGATGGATGTGACCGACATTACCGGATACCTGTCGCTGCGCGCCTTCGAGCGCGAGCGGCGGCGGGTCGAGAAGCTGCAGTCGAACGTGCTGGAGCAGCAGCGCCTGCGCCGGGAAGTGTCGCTTGCCAAGTTCAACGACCAGCAGCGCGAAAAGGCCGCGGCCATCGAGGCGCAGCGCAAGGCTGAGGAGGACCGTCTGAGGACGCTGGCGGCAGAGCAGGCGGCGCGCGAGAAGGCCGAAGCCGAGGCGAAAGCAAAGGCCGCCGCCGAGGTTGCGGCCAAGGCCCAGGCGGAAGCGGCGGCGAAGGCGGCAGCCGATGCGAAGGCCAAGGCGGATGCCGATGCCGAAGCCGAGCGGCAGGCGAAGGAACTGCTGGCGACACCGCCGCAGAACTCGCTCAATTTCAACACCGACCCGGGTCTGCCCGGTGTGCAGGTGCCGCAATAAGCCACGAGACGTTGTGCGAAGCTCTATCTCGTCGGGGCCTTGTCAGCGCTGCACGCACTGGGCTTGTTCGATCACTGCGTTGACGAAGGCGGCCTTGGCGGCGGTGTAGCCGTCGCCGTCATACTCGAACTTCTCTGCGAGGTCTCGTTTCAGGGCCTGATAGTCGGCGGCGGTTTGCGGATTTGCGCGCAGATGGTCCCTGAACAGCATGCGGCGACGATGCGTGTCGTGGCCTTCGGGGCAGAGATAGAGACGCTGTCCCGGCGTTTCCGACCGTTTCATGAAGGCGAATATGTCTGCATCATAGCGGTTGCCGCGCGGTTCGTAGCCCGCGGCTTCCATTATCGGGCATGCGGCGAGAACGTCCTGCGCAGTGGGCAGGACGATGTCGACGTCGATCAGTGGCTTTGCCGCGAGGGCGGGGATGGCGGTGCTGCCGATATGGTGGATGGCGAGCACGCTATCAGGCAGCAGGTTTCGCACAGTCTCGGCGATCTCCAAGAATCGGAGAGGCCATGCGGGATCGTAGGCGACGATCTCAACCCGTTGGGACATTGGCTGTGTCCTCGTTTTCTGGCCGTGCAGCGTCGGCCTGTCCGTCGCGGTGGCCTGCCGCTTTCACCCATGCCAGGACATGCAGGCGCAGGGCCGACGAGAGATTGCTGTCGGCGTCCCTGTTGTCGTCGATTTCGGAGATGAGGGCAGCAAGGGGAATGGCGCGGGCGGCGGCGATCGCCGTCAGTTCGCTCCAGAACGCGTCTTCCAGCGTGAAGCTGGTGCGGTGGCCGTGAAGGGTGGTCGAGTGCTTGCGGATCATGGCGCCGGTGTCGATCCGTCTTCACAAGATGAGTCTGGAAACGGCGGCAAGCGGTTGATCGCCGAATCCTTTCGGCTCTCGGCCGGCATCATCTGTCGTCGTTCTTGTCGATGCGGCCTTGATCGTGGGCGCGTTCGGCCTTGTCGTTCAAGGCTTTCGTCAGATCCTTCTCGACCTTGGTGCGGCCAAAGGAGATACGGTTTTGCTCGGCCTGTCTGTCCTTGTCGGAGCGGGCCTGCTTCTTCTTGAACTGGCGGAGATTGACGATTTCGGCGCTCACGGGTGCCCCCGGTGGAAAGGGCCGCCATCGACGGGCCCGACGTGAAAAAGGGAAGCAAATGCTTCCCTTGGATTGTTACTGCTTCTTGCGGAATGCGTCGAGAGAAACGACCGATCCCGGCTTCTTCTCCTCGCCGTCGGCAGGCTTGGCTGCTGCGTCCTCGGTTTTTTCCGCCTTTTCGGCGGCGACCGGATAGGCGGTGATCTCGGCTTCCGGCAGCTCGTCGCTGTCGGCCAGAGGAACGTCGAACTCAAGCTCGAAATTGACGGATGGATCGTAGAAGCCGCGGATGGCATTGAACGGGACGAACAGCTTTTCCGGAATGTCGGAGAAGGACAGGCCGATCTCGAAATGCGAATCGGTGACCTTCATTTCCCAGAACTGGTGCTGGATGACGATGGTCATTTGCTCGGGATACTTGGACTTCAGGAGCTGCGAGATGCGAACACCCGGGGCGCCGGTCAGGAAGGTGATGAAAAAGTGATGCTCGCCCGGCAGGCGGCCGGTCGCTGCGACTTCGGACAATACCTTGCGGATGACGCCGCGAAGCGCGTCCTGTGCCAGAATGTCGTAACGGATATGATCCTGCCCCATGCTTATCCTGTCTTTCGTTCGTCCGTACGTCGTGTCCAAGGCTATATGCCATGACCGGGAGGCTTGGAAAAGCCCGGAGCCGAGTCATGCTTTAGCAAATCATACATGATTTGAGCTTGGGGGAGAAGGTGAAGGCTTCTGTTGCCAGGTGCCTTCGGACCCCGCCTTAAGGTGCGAACCTTCAGGACTTGATTTGAAGTGTCACACCACCATTAGGCAGCGAGACGAGCTTCCGCATAGTTGTCATTTGCAACTACAATTTTAGCCCGATAACGGCGGTACAATGCCGAGCAAAAAGACGATCTTTACACCCTTGTCGATCCTGTTTCGCCCCCATCAAAAACCGGCCATTCCAGGGAATGCCGGCCGGTTTTTGGTGGAGGCGCCGGGTACCGCCCCCGGGTCCAATAGGCTTATTACACCGCTCATTTATCGCCATAGCCAATCCGAAGACTGGCAAGGCTGATATAGTGTTTTCCTGATCGCATGGGAAGGGCCATCGTCATAAAAGCATCGTGGTTGTCCGGAGATTCATCGGGAAAAGCGTGGCGCGCGATTGGTTTTGCCCGGCAATGGGCTTAAATATGGGAAAAATGGAATCGGCGGCGGGCGATGAAGCAGTATCTCGATCTCTTGAACCATGTGATGGAAAGCGGAACCGATCGCGGCGACCGCACCGGAACCGGCACGCGCTCGGTGTTCGGCTATCAGATGCGCTTCGACCTGCAGGAAGGCTTTCCTGTTCTCACCACCAAGAAGCTGCACCTGCGCTCGATCATCCACGAGTTGTTGTGGTTTCTGAAGGGCGAGACCAACATCGCCTATCTCAAGGAGAACGGCGTCTCGATCTGGGACGAGTGGGCCGACGAGAACGGCGACCTCGGACCTGTCTATGGCGCCCAGTGGCGGTCCTGGCCGTCGCCTGATGGCGGGCATATCGACCAGATCGCCAATCTGGTGTCCGGGCTGATCAAGAACCCGAATTCGCGCCGGCACATCGTTTCGGCCTGGAACCCGGCCGAAGTGGACAACATGGCGCTGCCGCCATGCCACTGCCTGTTCCAGTTCTATGTCGCCGATGGGAAGCTGTCGTGCCAGCTCTATCAGCGTTCGGCGGACGTGTTTCTGGGCGTTCCCTTCAACATCGCCTCCTACGCGCTACTGACGATGATGGTCGCGCAGGTGACCGGGCTGAAGCTCGGCGACTTCGTGCACACGCTCGGCGATACGCATATCTATCACAATCATTTCGAGCAGGCGAAGCTGCAGCTGACGCGCAAGCCGAAGCCGCTGCCATTCATGCGCATCAATCCCGATGTGAAGGATATCTTCGCCTTCACCTTCGAGGATTTCGAGCTGGTCGGCTATGAGGCCGATGCCAGCATCAAGGCGCCGATCGCCGTCTGATCCGGGAAGTCCCGTCATGTCCGATATCCGCAAGACAATCGTGGTGGCCGCCGCACGCAACGGCATCATCGGCCGCGACGGCGACATGCCATGGCGGCTGTCGACCGACCTCAAGCGGTTCAAGGCGCTGACATTGGGCAAGCCCGTCATCATGGGGCGCAAGACCTATGATTCGATCGGCCGGCCGCTGCCCGGGCGGCCGAACGTGGTGATTTCACGGTCGAGCGTGATCGATTACTCCGATGTCGTGACGATGACGTCGCTGCCGGAAGCGATTGCGCTGGCGGAGGTTCTGGCGGCGGAGAAGGGCGAGCACGAAATCTGCCTCATCGGCGGCGGGCAGATCTACGCGCAGGCGATGGATATCGTCGATCGTCTGTGCGTCACCCATGTGGAGACCGAGGTCGAAGGCGATACGTCGTTCCCTGAGATCGATGCGGATGTCTGGGTTGCTGGCGAGACGATCGAGGTGCCTGCGGGCGAGAAGGACAGCTTTCCCACGCGTTTCGTCGTCTATGACAGGCGTTGAGCGCTGAAAACCAACTATCTCTCGAAGAAATATGACCAACTTCCCGATGCCGCGTTGAAAGCTGATGCGGCGATACCTATAACGGTCTCGAGCGCGAATATCCGCCGCCCCCGTGGGTAAAGCGATCGCATAATGTAACGAACAACGAGGTTTTGATGCCCTGGAGCAATCAGAATGGCGGCGGCGGCCCTTGGGGCGGCGGCGGCGGTGGAGGAAATAATCAGGGACCATGGGGGCAAGGGCCGAACCGTCCGCGCGGCGGTGGTGGTGGCGGCAAAGGCGGACCGCCTGATCTCGAGGAGATCATCCGTCGTGGTCAGGACCGGCTGCGCGGCGTCGTGCCCGGCGGGTTCAACACGGGCGTGCTCCTGATCGTTGCGGCGATCATCGTGGCGTTCTGGCTGTTCCAGTCTATCTACATGGTGCAGCCGGACGAACGTGGAGTCGAGCTGCGTTTCGGTAGCCCGAAGCAGGAAGTTTCGATGCCTGGCCTGCATTTCCATCTCTGGCCGATGGAAACCGTCGAGATCGTCAAGGTCACGGTGCAGCAGCAGAATATCGGCGCGACGTCGTCTTCGTCGTCGAACGGCCTGATGCTCTCGGGCGACCAGAACATTCTCAACGTACAGTTCTCGGTGTTCTTCACCGTGACCGATCCGAAGGCCTATCTCTTCAACGTCGAGAATCCGGCCGAAACGCTGCAGCAGGTCGCCGAAAGCGCCATGCGCGAAGTCGTCGGTCGTCGTCCCGCGCAGGATGCGTTCCGCGACAATCGTCAGCCGATCGAGACCGAAGTGGCTGCGATCGTGCAGGGCACGATGGACCGCTACAGGAGCGGCATGTCGATCAACGCGATCACGATCCAGGACGTAGCGCCGCCGCGTGAAGTCGCCGATGCCTTCGAAGAAGTGCAGCGTGCCGACCAGGACAAGCAGCGTCTCGTCGAAGAAGCGAACCAGTATGCCAACCAGAAGCTCGGACAGGCCCGCGGCGACGCGGCGCAGATCCGTGAAGCGGCTGCCGCATACAAGGATCGCGTCGTCAAGGAAGCGGAAGGTGAGGCGCAGCGCTTCAACTCCGTCAACGACGAATACAGCAAGGCTCCCGAAGTGACCCGCAAGCGACTGTTCCTGGAAACCATGGAACAGGTGCTGAAGAATTCCAAAAAGGTCATCATCGACGAGAAGCAGGGGGTCGTGCCCTATCTGCCGCTCAACGAAATCGGCAAGCCGTCGCAGCAGGGAGGTTGATCCATGACTTCGAATAAACTTCCCATCTTTCTCATCGTTCTCGCCGTTATCCTCGTGGCCGTCTATTCGTCGGTCTTCGTGGTCAATGCGCGCGAACAGGCAATCGTCGTCCGCTTCGGTCAGATCCAGTCGGTGAAGACCGAACCGGGCATCTACTTCAAGCTGCCCTTCACCTTCGCTGACGCCGATCGCGTCCAGATCGTCGAGAAGCAGGCACTGCGCTTCGACCTCGACAACATCCGCGTCCAGGTGCGTGGCGGTGCGACGTTCGACGTCGATGCCTTCGTGATCTACGACATCCGCGATGTCCGTCGCTTCCGTGAAACGGTGTCGGGCGATCGCGAATCCGCCGAGGCCCGTCTGCGCACGCAGCTCGATTCGTCGCTGCGCCGCGTCTACGGTCTGCGTGATTTCGATGCGGCTCTTTCCGAAGAGCGCGTGGCGATGATGCTAGAAGTGCGTGACGACCTGCACCGGGATGCCGAGGCGCTTGGCCTCAACATCCAGGATGTGCGTATCCGCCGTACCGACCTGACGCGCGAAGTGGCGCCGAAGACCTACGACCGTATGCGCGCCGAGCGTCTCGCCGAAGCCGAGCTTCTGCGTGCGCAGGGCGGCGAAGAAGGCCAGCGCCGTCGCGCCATTGCCGACAGACAGGTTGTCGAGATCACCGCTGAAGCCCAGCGTGACTCTGAAATCCTGCGCGGTGAGGGCGAAGCGGAACGCAGCCGTCTGTTTGCGGATGCGTTCAGCAAGAACCCGAACTTCTTCGAGTTCTACCGTTCGATGGCGGCCTACACCACGGCGATGTCCTCGCAGGACACGACGCTGGTGCTGTCGCCGAACTCGGAGTTCTTCCGCTACTTCAACAGCGCATCCGGCCAGCCGGGCGGCGTTCCTCCGGCAGCGATTAATCTGCCGCCGGTGCCAGCCACGCCGGCGAACTGATCGCCGATTTCTACGCGTTGAAAACATTGGGGGCTGGCATCTTGCCGGCCCCTTTTATTTCAAGGGTTCTTGGCATCGGCCGCGCGCATCGTCCCGACCCCACGCAGATTGCACGGGATTTCGCGAAAAGGTGATTTCACCCTCCATCATTACGCCTTATGCTCGTGGTCGGAGTGCGCTTTTGACACACATGAGGATGCTTGATGGCCCCCACGATCCGCCCGACCTATAGACGATCGATTGCGCTTCTGGCCGGGGCTGCAATGCTGGCTAATGTCGGTTTCGCAGGCGTGGTTCATGCGCAGACGACACCGCCGACGAACGGGCCGGCCTCGGTTGCCGATCTCGCCGAGGGGCTGCTCGATGCCGTCGTCAACATCTCGACATCGCAGAACGTCAAGGACGATGAGGGCGCGGGACCTGCGCCGCGCGCACCGGACGGATCGCCGTTCCAGGAGTTCTTCAACGACTTCTTCAACAAGCAGAAGGGCAAGCCGGGCGGCAACCACAACGTCAGCTCGCTCGGCTCCGGCTTCGTGATCGACCCGCAGGGCTTCATCGTCACCAACAACCACGTGATCGAGGGCGCCGACGATATCGAGGTGAACTTCGCCGACGGCAGCAAGCTGAAGGCCAAGCTGATCGGCACCGATACGAAGACCGACCTTTCGGTGCTCAAGGTCGAGCCCAAGAAGCCTTTGAAATCAGTGAAGTTCGGCGATTCCAGCGGCATGCGCATCGGCGACTGGGTGATGGCGATCGGCAATCCGTTCGGCTTCGGCGGATCGGTGACCGTCGGGATCATTTCCGGGCGCGGCCGCAACATCAACGCCGGCCCCTACGACAACTTCATCCAGACCGATGCGGCGATCAACAAGGGCAACTCCGGCGGTCCGCTGTTCAACATGAAGGGCGAAGTGATCGGCATCAACACGGCGATCATCTCGCCGAGCGGAGGCTCCATCGGCATCGGTTTCTCGGTGCCATCGGAACTGGCCTCCGGCGTGGTCGATCAGCTGCGCGAGTTCGGCGAGACCCGCCGAGGCTGGCTGGGCGTGCGCATCCAGCCGGTGACCGACGACGTGGCCGACAGCCTTGGCCTGTCGAGCGCCAAGGGCGCGCTGGTCGCCGGCGTCATCAAGGGTGGACCTGTCGATGACGGGTCCATCAAGGCGGGTGACGTGATCCTGAAGTTCGACGGCAAGCCGGTCAACGAGATGCGCGATCTTCCGCGCGTTGTGGCCGAAAGCCCTGTCGGCAAGGCGGTTGATGTGGTTGTGCTGCGCGAGGGCAAGGAACAGACCGTCAAGGTGACGCTCGGACGCCTCGAGGACAGCGATCAGGCGGCTGCAGCCGAATCCGGCGCAGACGGCGGCGTGATCAACCCGGATCCCGACGAAAACCAGGACATGGACCAGCCGGACGGCGATCAGGCGCAGCCGATGCCCGACGGCAAGGGGACACCGGCCACGCCGGCACAGCCCGATGCCGCCGATGCCAAGGACGTTCTCGGACTTTCGCTTTCGGCCTTGAGCGCGGAGACGCGCAAGACCTTCGGTATCGCCGAAAGCGTCGACGGGGTGCTGGTCGCTGAGGTCAAACCCGGTTCGCTGGCGGCCGAAAAGGGTCTGAAGGCCGGCGACGTGATCGTCGAAGTGGCGCAGGAATTCATGCGCTCGCCGGATGCCGTGGCGACCAAGGTGCAATCGCTGAAGCAGGAAGGCCGGCGCAACGCGCAGATGATGATTGCTTCAGGCAACGGCGACCTGCGGTTTGTCGCGGTGCCGATGGAATAGTATTTTCTGGGGAAGCTGGGGGGCCGTGCTCCCAAGCTCTCCTTATACCTGTGCTCAGACTTCGTCCGGGCGAGGTCACAGGTATCCAGCCTGACCAAGTCTTTGGGCAGGAGAGATTTTTGTGGGGTGCAAATGATTCATTCACCGCGCGGAGGCGGGGTGGCTGGATTCCTGTGACGAGCACAGGAATGAGGGTAAATAGACGATGATGCCGCCAGAATTCAGCGCGGCTCAATGCTCCGATCGTCCCTGCTTACTGCATAAAGAACATGCCGCTTTAGATGGGGATGGCTGTCGGGCACGGACGGGTGATCGAAGTCGCGGGCGGAGTCGTGTCGCATCCCGATGCGCTGCATCACCGCGATCGAGCGGTGGTTGTCGGTCACGGCGAAGGAAACGATTTCAGGCAGGTCGTGATTGATGAAGCCGTGAGTCAGGGCTGCCTTGGCGGCCTCCGTTACATAGCCCTTGCCCCAGTGACGCTTCGCCAATCTCCAGCCGATCTCCACGGTATCCTTCGGAAGGAAGGGTTCAAGTTCGGGGACCCAGAGGCCGCAGAAGCCGATTGGTTCGTCGAGGTCCCGCAAGGCCACTGCGTAGAAGCCGATACCGGTCGTTGCGATGGCGTCGCGGATGCGGTCGAACACCTCGTCGGATTCGGCGCGCGTGCGGCGGTGGGCGAAGAACTCCATCACCTCGGGATCGGAGTTGATCTCATGGAAGAGATCCCGATCGCTTTCCAGCCAGTTGCGCAGAACGAGGCGCTCGGTCGCAGCGATGACGGTCATGGGACAACAAAATCCGTCTTGCGGTAGCCTTGGATGTAGAGGAGAGCGCTGAGATCGCCGTGGTTGATCTGGATCCTTGCTTCGGCGGCAACGGCGGGCTTGGCGTGGAGGGCGACGCCGGAGCCGGCGAGGTGGAGCATGCCGAGATCGTTGGCGCCGTCGCCGACAGCCATCGCCTCATCAGGGGAAATGCCGAGCTTTGCGGCAATGTCCTCGAGCGCGTCGACCTTGGCCTGCTTGCCGAGGATCGGTTCGGCGACGAAGCCGGTGAGGTAGCCGTTTTCCTCAAGCAGGATGTTGGCGCGGTTCTCGTCAAAGCCGAGGGTGGCGGCGATGCGGCTGGTGAAGACGGTGAAGCCGCCGGAGACGAGCGCGGTGTAGTACCCCTTCGACTTCATCGTGGCGATCAGTTCGATGCCGCCCGGCGTCAGGGTGATGCGTTTGGCGATGACATCGTCGACGACCGAGATCGGGAGACCCTTCAACAGCGTCACGCGTTCGCGCAGAGCCGGTTCGAAGGCGATCTCGCCGTTCATTGCGCGGGCGGTGATCAGCGCCACCTTGTCCTTGAGGCCGACTTCGGCGGCAAGCTCGTCGATGCATTCCTGGCCGATCATGGTGGAGTCCATGTCGGCGATCAGGAGCTTCTTGCGGCGTGTGTCCTGGTCCTGGATGACGAGATCGATCGGCGCGTCGCCGATGACATCGGCGATGGCGGCTCTGGCGGTCTCCGCTTCGGTGCCGTCGCGCAGCGCGATATCGCAGGCAATCTCGTCGGCAAGCCAGTAGAGACCGGAGGCTTTCGCCGCGCCCGCAGCCTTCTCGGCGATCTCGGATGTCAGAACAGGATTTGACGGATTGGCAACAAGCGTGGCAACGAGGGCCATGATGGAAAACCTTCTGAACGCAATGGATGCGATCCTGATAACCGGGCCGACCGCCAGCGGCAAGTCCGCGCTCGCCGTCGAGCTTGCGAAACGTCACGATGGCGTGGTGATCAATGCCGACAGCATGCAGGTTTATGACACGCTGCGTGTGCTGACGGCGCGGCCTTCGGACGAGGACATGCAGGGGGTGGAGCACTGTCTCTATGGCCACGTGCCCGCCGGACGCGCCTATTCGACCGGGGCATGGCTGCGCGACGTGACGGCGCTTCTGCCGCGGCTGCGGGCGCAAGGGCGGCTGCCGGTGTTCGTCGGCGGCACGGGGCTCTATTTCAAGGCGCTCGCCGGCGGGCTCTCCGACATGCCCGAAATCCCGGAGGCGATTCGCACCCGGCTGCGGGCGCGGTTGCTTGACGAGGGCGGGGCGGGGCTGCATGCGGAACTGGAAGCGCGCGATCCTGGTGTCGCTGCAGCGCTCAGTCCGCAGGACGGGCAGAGGATCGTGCGGGCACTTGAAGTGCTTGATGTCACCGGCCGGTCGATCGCGGAGCTGCAGGGCAAGAGTGGGCCGATGATTGTCGATCCTGACAAGGCCGAGAAGATCGTGGTTCTGCCTGAGCGCGATCTGCTGCACCGGCGGATCAACGGCCGTTTCGAGGCGATGCTGGCGCAGGGCGCGGAGGATGAGGTGCGGGCGCTTCTGACCCTATCGCTTCCAGCAGAGATGCCCGTCATGAAGGCAATCGGCGTGACGCAGATCGCGGCTATGTTCGACGGACGGATGACGCGGGCCGAGGTGCTGGAAAAGGGTTCGGCGGCGACGCGCCAATATGCCAAGCGGCAGATGACCTGGTTCCGAAACCAGATGGACGATAGCTGGCAACGTCGGGCGTGAACCTAGTGAACCGGCCCATATACGGGCGGCGCCTACCTCACTCCTTGTCGTAGAGGCTGCTCAGCGGCTTTTTCAGGATGCTTTCGCGCAACGACACGTTTGGATCGCGTCTTATGCTGCTCGGCTGTGGCGCCGGGTCGCCGGGCCTCTGTCCCACGCGCTGTTCACCGCGCATTTCGCGGCGCAGGGCCTCGAGGCGGCTGTCGATCGAGGTGTCCGCGGCGACGCCGAAGCTTTCGCGTGACGATGTCGGCGGCGCGACCGGTTCGCGGGTCGGATAGGCTCTCGGCAGCATGTCCTGGCGATAGGGTTCGACCGGGGCGAGCGGTGGCGTGATCGGCATCGGTGCCGGAATGATCGGCGGATAGACGTCGGCCGCGAAGGCCTGCTCGTAGTCGGCGTCCTCCTCGTCGGACATGCCGAGAGACGCGGCCTTGTAGCTGTTCTGGAAGGCGGAGATGTCGGGGCCGCTGACTGCGCGCATACGGGTGATGATCTTGCGAAGGTCGACGTTGTCAGGATCTTCCTCGGTGATCTTCGGCGTGGCGCTATGCGCCTTCGGCAGCAGCTCCTCCTTGACGCGCGAGAAGCGCATGCGCATCGGCACGCTGATCGCTTCGCCGAAGGCGATGGCCTCACCGTTGCCGATCGAGGAGATGAAGCTGGTGGTCGAGATCGACGAATTCGGGATCGCCGAGCGGATGATTTCCTGGTCGCGGTCGTTGGCGAGCCGCATGGCGAATAGCGTCGAGCACTGCGAGAGAATCGTCTGGTCGAGCTCGCCCGGGCGCTGGGTGATAATGCCGAGCGAGACGCCGTATTTGCGGCCTTCCTTGGCGATGCGGGCGATCGCCTGCCTGGTCGGGAAGAAACCTAGGTTGGGGTCGGACGGGATGTAGCGGTGCGCTTCTTCGCAGACCACCAGCATGTGAATGGCGCCATCGCTCCACAGCGCGATCTCGAAGGCCATGCGGCAGAGCACCGAGGCAACGGAGTTGACGACTTCCGACGGGATCCCCGACAGCTGGAAGGTGGAGATCGGCTTGTTGTCGCCCGGCACGCGGAAGATTTCCGCCACCGTCTCCATGATCGTATCCGAGATGGTGTTGTTGGAAAACATGAAGTGGTAGCGCGGATCGTTGATCGCGGCGATGACGCGCATCTTCAGCGAGCGCAGAAACGGTTTTTCGCTGCGGCCTTCGAGGCGGCCGATGCGCTCGTCGATCAGCGCCAATAGGTCCGCCATGCGGTAGGGGACCGGCGTGTCGGCGGTAATCGAGCTCTTCTCGGTGGTGCGGCGAACCAGCGAATTGTCGCTGCCGCGGAAGGCGCGCTTGGCCTCGGGCAGGATGTCGCGCAGCATGTCGAGCTCTTCCGGCACCGGTGTGCGTCCGCGGAACACGACTTCGGCAAACTCCTCGAGCCGCATCAGCCAGAAGGGCAGGTCGAGCGTGTCTGTATCGACGACCACCGAATGGTGCGGGAAGGCGGCGGCGAATTCGTTGTGGGGATCGAGGATCAGCACGCGCAGCTTCGGATCTGCCTCGATCGCCTTGTGCAACAGCAGCGAGACAGCCGTGGATTTGCCGACGCCGGTGGAGCCGACGATAGCGAAGTGCTTCGACAGCATCGACGGAATGTGGATCGATGCCTCGATGCTCTCGTCTTGGGTCAGCATGCCGATGACTGCGGTGTTGCCGGTTCCGGCATCGTAGATGCGCATCAGGTCGGCGGAGCGGATACGGTGGGCGACAGCGCCGAGATAGGGGTAGCGCGAGATGCCGGTCGAGAATTGTTCGGTGCCGTCCTCGTCGACACGCACTTCGCCGAGCAGCTCCGTCTCGATCTTGAAGTAGTTGTCTTCGCCTTCGCCCCAGGAGTGGCTGCCGGTGTTCATGGAGTAGACAAGCGCGACCACGCGGTTGCGGCCGACGCTGATCGAGATCAGGCGCCCAACGGACCAGAGTTCGGTGAGATCTGTGCCGCCGGCTTCTGCCGTGGCGGCAATGGTGGCGCGCGATCCGCTGCACGCGACAACGCGACCGAGGAAACGGTTTCCCGGCACATGGCTGTCGCGGCGGTCATGCTCGCCTGCGTCGCCTGACGTCTGCAAGTCGTTGTCGTGCAAAGGGCTACTCCCTGAGATTGCAAGGAGGATATAAGCGAACGTTTAATAAACTGTTTTTCCCATTGGTTTCGATGGGCTCCGCGGGGCCAGCGCAACTTCCAGGGTCTCCAGTGACCCCGATTTTTTATTGCTTTATAAGTTGACGCTGCGAAACTTTCTGTCTATCACTTGCCGCCATGAAGATAGCAGCAATTCTTATTGTGGTGGGACAGCGCATGGGCAGGATGGTGTAACCATCCGGCGATAGCCACCCATGCGCTAAACGACAGGCTCCCTAAGGGGCCTTTTTTTATGCCTGAAATTCGGGCTTCCCGGCACACACACCTTCAAATCCCAGCAGTCAAAACGGAACAAGAAACATGACGGGCACGGACAAGCAGACGGACGAGAATCGTATGACTGGCGCGGAAATTGTCATCCGCGCGCTCAAGGACAATGGTGTCGAGCACCTCTTCGGCTATCCAGGTGGCGCGGTGCTGCCGATCTATGACGAGATCTTCCAGCAGGATGACATCAAGCACATCCTCGTCCGCCACGAGCAGGGCGCCGGCCACGCGGCCGAAGGCTATGCCCGCTCCACCGGCAAGGTCGGCGTCATGCTGGTCACCTCAGGTCCTGGCGCCACCAACGCCGTGACGCCGCTGCAAGACGCCTTGATGGATTCGATCCCGCTCGTCTGCCTGACTGGCCAGGTTCCGACCTCGCTGATCGGCTCGGACGCATTCCAGGAAGCCGATACGGTCGGTATTACGCGCCCCTGCACCAAGCACAACTGGCTGGTCAAGGACGTCAACGAGCTGGCGGCGATCATCCACGAAGCGTTCCGCATCGCGCAGTCCGGCCGCCCAGGTCCTGTCCTCGTCGATATTCCGAAGGATGTTCAGTTCGCCACCGGCACCTACACGCCGCCGGCCGCCCATGCGATCCAGAAGAGCTATCAGCCGACCGTGCAGGGCGATATCAACCAGATCCACGCGGCGATCGAGCTGATGGCCAATGCGCGGCGTCCGGTCATCTATTCCGGCGGCGGCGTCATCAACTCCGGCCCAGAGGCGTCCAAGCTGCTGCGCGAATTGGTCGAACTCACCAACTTCCCGATCACGTCAACGCTGATGGGACTCGGCGCATATCCGGCATCCGGGCCGAACTGGCTGAAGATGCTGGGCATGCACGGCTCCTACGAGGCCAACATGGCGATGCATGATTGCGACGTCATGGTCTGCATCGGCGCGCGCTTCGATGACCGCATCACCGGCCGCCTCAACGCGTTCTCGCCGAACTCGAAGAAGATCCACATCGACATCGATCCGTCGTCGATCAACAAGAACGTCCGTGTCGATGTGCCGATCCGCGGCGATGTCGGCAACGTCCTGGAAGACATGGTTCGCCTGTGGCGTGCCCTGCCGAAGAAGCCAGAGAAAAGCCAGACCGCAGAATGGTGGAGCGACATCGCCCGCTGGCGCGCGCGCAACTCGTTCGCCTACACCAAGAACAACGACGTCATCATGCCGCAATATGCGCTGGAGCGCCTGTTCGCGCTGACCAAGGATCGCGATACCTACATCACGACCGAGGTCGGCCAGCACCAGATGTGGGCGGCGCAGTTCTTCGGCTTCGAGCAGCCGAACCGCTGGATGACCTCGGGCGGTCTCGGCACGATGGGCTACGGCCTGCCGGCGGCCCTCGGCGTCCAGATCGCCCATCCTGACAGTCTGGTCATCGACATCGCCGGCGATGCCTCGATCCAGATGTGCATCCAGGAGATGTCGGCGGCGATCCAGCACGATGCGCCGATCAAGATTTTCATCATGAACAACCAGTACATGGGCATGGTGCGCCAGTGGCAGCAGCTCCTGCACGGCAACCGGCTGTCGAACTCGTATACGGAAGCGATGCCAGATTTCGTCAAGCTGGCGGAAGCCTATGGCGCTGTCGGCCTGCGGTGCGAGAAGCCCGGCGATCTCGACGCGACCATCCAGGAGATGATCGACGTCAAGAAGCCGGTCATTTTCGATTGCCGCGTCGCCAATCTCGCCAACTGCTTCCCGATGATCCCGTCGGGCAAGGCACACAACGAGATGCTGCTGCCGGATGAAGCGACCGACGAGGCCGTTGCCAACGCGATCGACGCCAAGGGTCGCGCGCTCGTTTGATGGAAGCCGGGGGATGCGGTAGACTTGCCGCGTCCCTTTTCTCGAGGAGCGGTTGCAATGGCCAGAGTAAAGATGTCGGAAAACGGTGAGGTGCAACTGCCTCAGGCGGTGCGTGACGCGCATGGGTTTCAGCCGGGTGCTGAATTCGACATTATCGACGGTGGCAAGGGTATCACCTTGTTGCCGGTGGAAACGCAGCAGGGTGACCCAAGAAAAAAGCTGACGCTGGAAGAGTTTCTTGCGATGCGGCCTACTTATGACGGGCCAACTATCACAGACGAGATGATCGAGCAGACCGTTCTCCAGGAAGCAAAGCGGCGGTGGGATGAGAAGAATAGCCGTTGATACAAATGTTTTCGTCCGCGCTTTGATCAGGGAGCCATCAGAACATGGACGTATCGCAGAAGCTCTGCTTGCCACTTGCCAACTCGTCATATCGCCGACCGTCTTGCTTGAAGGTGAGTGGGTAATGCGCGGGACCATGAAAATCCCGCGTCAGACCATCAACCAACTGCTTTCTGCGGCGCTTGAGATAGATGCGTTTGAGTTCGAGAACGCCAAGTCTGTCGCCGAGGCCATAGATGCTCACGCAGCCGGCATGGACTTCGCCGATGCTCTTCACGTCAGTCTCACGGCGGCGGGCGAAACCTTTGTCACCTTCGACAAACGTCTCGCCAAGCTTGCCAAACGCCACATCAATTCCGTCAGCGTCGAGCTGGCATCATGAACATAGAAAATATGAGGAAACGGACCGAGACATGAACGCACATCTACAGCCGACGGGCTCCGCCTACTTCATTTCGCCGGAAACGGCGGCGATCGAGAATCATACGCTTTCGGTTCTCGTCGATAACGAGCCGGGTGTTCTTGCCCGCGTCATCGGCCTGTTTTCCGGCCGCGGCTACAACATCGAAAGCCTGACCGTTTCGGAGACGGAGCATCAGGCGCATCTGTCGCGGATCACCATCGTGACGCGCGGGACGCCGCATGTGCTGGAGCAGATCAAGGCGCAGCTCGAGCGGATCGTCCCGGTTCACCACGTCGTCGACCTGACGGTGCGGGCGCGCGAGCTCGGACAGGAGCGACCGATCGAGCGCGAAGTGGCGCTGATCAAGGTGCTTGGCGAGGGCGAGATGCGCGCTGAGACGTTGCGTCTGGCCGATGCGTTCCATGCCAAGGTGGTTGACGCGACCGTCGAGCATTTCATTCTAGAGCTGACCGGCAAGTCGTCGAAGATCGACCAGTTCGTGGCGATCATGAAGCCGCTCGGCCTGATCGAAGTCTGCCGTACCGGGATCGCGGCGATGAACCGCGGTTCGCAGGGTATGTAGGACTTCCACTTCCCGACCATTCGAAGCCGCTGGGGATCAGAGCATTTCCAGCGGCTTTTTTCGTGCCGGCGGCGGGAAGGCGGCATCAAGCGTTGCCCAGTCCTCGTCGCTGATATCGAGCGAGACGGCGTCGCGGTTTTCGGCAACGCGGGCGGCGCTCGATGTCTTTGGTATCGCGATGACGCCGTCGTGCTTCAAAACAAAGGCCAATGCCAGTTGCGCCGGCGTCGCCTGATTGGCCTTGGCGATGCGGATGATTTCTGGGTGGCTGACGATGCGGCCCTGTTCGATCGGCGAATAGGCCATGACAGGAATGTTGCGCTTCTGGCACCAGGGCAGAAGGTCGAACTCGATGCCGCGCCGGGCGATGTTGTAAAGCACCTGGTTGGCGGCGACGTTGCCGCCGTCGGGAACTTCAAGCAATTCCTCCATGTCCTCCACGTCGAAGTTGGAGACACCCCAGGCGCCGATCTTGCCCGCGGCCTTCAGCGCCTCGAAGGCGGCGACTGTTTCGGCGAGCGGGTGGTTGCCGCGCCAGTGCAGGAGATAGAGGTCGATGCGGTCGGTGCCCATCCGCGACAGGCTTGCCTCGCAAGCCTCGATCGTCCCCTTGCGGCTGGCGTTCCACGGGTAGACCTTGCTGACGAGAAAGACCTTGTCGCGGCGGCCACGGATCGCTTCGCCGGTAATCTTTTCGGCGCCGCCCTCGGCATACATTTCGGCGGTGTCGATCAGCGTCATGCCGAGGTCGAGACCGGCGCGCAGGCTGTCGATCTCGCGCCTTGCCTCGGGGGGCTTTTCGCCCATGTTCCAAGTGCCTTGGCCAAGCGCCGGGACTGCGATGCCGTGGGGAAAGGCGACTGTAGGGATGGAAGCGGGCATCGCGGAACCTCGACATTGTTGGTGGGGGCTAGGGATGATATACATTGGATATCAATTGAACTGGAAATAGCACGAGATCCGTCAGATATGACCAAAGTCACGGTTTCCAAGTGGGGCAACAGCATCGCCATCCGTCTGCCGAAAACGGTCACCGACGAGTTGCGCCTTAGCGCCGGCGATGTCGTGAACCTCGATGTCCGCGATGGCAAGGCTACGCTGGAAAAGCCGAAGCAGCAACTGGCGCCTTCGCTGGCCGAGATGGTGGCGGAGATGGACAGGCTGGGGTGGGAAAACGAGCCGGAAACCGTGGATTGGGGTCGTGACGTCGGCTCCGAGCGCTTCTACGACGATGAGTGATACGCCACCTTCCACCGGTGCTCTCTATTTGGCCAATCTCGATCCGATCCTCGGCAGCGAGCAAGCTGGAATTCGACCGGTGATCATCCTGTCCGTGGATACGATGAACCTTCGATCCCGCCGCGTGATCGTCTGCCCGATCACCAGCAACATGCAACCGTGGATGACCAAAATCGCCTTGCCGGATGGATTGAAAACGCGAGGTATGGTGTTGGCAGATCAGATTCGGTCGATCGACAAGGCCGCACGCCTGTTGCGCTTCATCGAGCCGACGCCCTCGGATTTCGTCACACTGGTCAGAAGCTATGTCGGCAGGCTGCTCGACCTCGAAGTATCAGGCGTTTCCGGCTGACAATCCTGTCACCATGACAATCTGCACGTGGCACACCCAATTTAGGTCAGCTATACTGACCTAAATTAACAAGGCGGGCGGCATCGATCGTCGGCACGGGAGGTTTCATGCCGCTGGATACGTTTCTGGCACTCGTTCTGTTTGCCTTCACCACATCGATCACGCCGGGACCGAACAACATGATGCTGTTCGCGTCGGGGGTGAATTTCGGCTTTCGGCGGACGATACCGCATATGCTCGGCATCGGCGCCGGGTTCTTCTCGCTGCTGATCGGTGTCGGGCTTGGGCTCGGGGCGGTGCTGCATACCGTGCCAGTCGCCTATACCGTGCTGAAGTTCGCGGGCGGCGCCTATCTCGTCTGGATCGCCTGGAAGATCGCTACATCGCGTTCGCTCAGCGAGGGCAAGGGCGCGGTCCGGCCGATGTCGTTCCTGTCGGCGGCGGCGTTCCAGTGGGTCAACCCGAAAGCCTGGGTGATGGCGGTGACGGCGATGGCGACCTACACGATTGAGGATATCTATTTCATCAGCGTGCTGATCGTGGGTCTGGCGTTTGCCGCCGTCAACGTGCCGAGTGTTTCGACCTGGGCCGGGTTCGGGTCGGCGCTGCGGGAGTGGCTGTCGGATCCGGTGCGGTTGAAATGGTTCAACATCACCATGGCCGTCCTTCTCGTTCTCAGCCTTTGGCCGATGCTAAAATAGGCTGATCGACGGCTTGGTCAGCATCAGCCAGAGAATGGCGGCGACCGCGAAAAAGGCGGGGAAACCGCAGGCGAACCAGATGCGGTAGAGCCGGTCATAGGCCGGTGGCAGCGCCGCGCCGGTGTCCGCCGCGCGGCGGGCGAGGTCGCGCAGGCGGATCTGGATCCAGACGACGGGCAGCCAGAACAGGCCGGTGAATACATAAAGCACCAGCGATAACGCGATCCAGCCTTCCTCCAGCGGCCAGCCGATGAACTTGGCCAACGCATAGCCGGTCACCGGCTGGAAGATGGCGGCGGTCGCCGTGAAGATGGTATCGGCGATGACGACGGTGCCGGCGACATGGGCGATCAGTTGCGGATCGCGCGTACGGTTGGCCATCACCATGAAGAAGGCGATGCCGGCGCCGGTGCCGAACAATACGGTGGCGCCGATGACATGGGCAAGCAGCAACAGTTCCGCTATCATCAGCGTTCATCCAGAATGGCAAGGGTGGCGAGCGTCAGGATCAGCGAGGGCAGGATTTTTACCAGCGGTCCGAGCGGATCGAGCCAGAGCGACGGTTCGAGGAGACAGGCGCCGGCGAGATAGGCGAGTGAGACTGCCAGCATCGCTTGCAACGCTCTCCGGGCGAAAGGCCTGATCAGGGCGGCGGCGCCGAGCGCGAGGTCGATGAGGCAGGTGAGCAGGGTCAGTGCGGTTGCCGCGGCTGGTGGCATGAACCGGAGGAAGTGAGCGCTGGCGTCGTCGAGAGCGAAGAGCGGGATCAGGCCTGAGAGCAGCCAGAACAATGACAGGCCACCGATCATCACAGGCTTCAAGAGATAAAGCCGTGCAGACCACAGATCCTGGATTCCGGATGGATGTGACGACAGTGCCGCGGCCGCCGATTGTGGTGTGTGCAGCGTGCTCTCGCTGAGGTCGGCGGTGCGAACGCCTTCCGACATCACCGATATCGCCGTCGAACGCAGGGGCGAGCGCCAGCCCAGACCACCTGCGAGATCGGCCAGCATCGTTAGCGGTTTCGCGATCACCGCCGGGAGCATGATGACCGGTGCGGGCGGCAGGCCGAGCCAGTGGCGATGGAGGAGTACAAGATCGGCCAACGTCAGCGTTTCACCATTGGTGAGATGGCGGTCTGTGCCCGATGGCAGTTTGCCGGCGATCGCGTCGCTGACGGCTTTGGCAACATTGTCGAGAGAGGCGGTTTCTGCAGGGCTGTCGGCGTGGATCAACGGCAGGCACAAAGGGAGTGCTGCCAGTGCCCGTATCAGCGCCGTGCCGCCGTGGGCGTTGCGGCCGAGAACGAGGGCGGGGCGGAGAATGACGTGACGCAGGCCGCTGGCCGCCAACGCGTTGTCGGCCAGGCGTTTGGTGGCGAGGAAGCGGAGGTCGCTGCCGCCGCCTGATGTGCGTGCCGAAATCTGGACGATCAGCGGCTGCGATGATTGGCAGGCCGCCTGATAGAGCGCCAGCATCGACCCTGCCTGCGTGGCATCAAGATCGTCGGAGAGGCCGTCCTGCAGGGCGCCTGCGCAATTGACGACCACGTGTTGACCCTCGAGCACTTCGGTCCAATCCGTGGGGGATTGCATGCGCGCGAGGTCGGCGCGGATCCAGCGGATGCCGGGCTGTTTCAGGCGGGCGCGTTCCGGATTGCGGCCGAGACCGGTGACGACATGTCCCTCGGCCGCAAGATGGGCCGCGACAGCTGAACCGATAAAGCCTGTGGCGCCGAGAATCAGGACATTCATTGCTCAAGGATATCCGAAAAGTCGCATGCGCATAGAAGGGCTTGGCGAGCCGTTTCGGAGCGCATAAGCTTTGTCTCAAAACAGGCGAGGACACGCCATGCACGACGACCACGATCATCACGACCATGACCACCATCACGACAACCATTATTCCGACATGCAGGCGCGGGTGAAGGCGCTGGAGACGGTGTTGACGGAAAAGGGGCTGATCGACCCGGCGGCGATCGACACGATCGTCGATACTTACGAGACGAAGGTCGGGCCGCGGAACGGGGCGCGTGTTGTCGCCAAGGCGTGGAGCGATCCGGACTTTGCGGACTGGCTTCGGCGCGACGCGACGGCCGCGATATCAAGCCTCGGCTATACCGGGCGGCAGGGTGAGCATATGCGCGCCGTGTTCAATTCGGACGACACGCACAATCTCGTCGTTTGCACGCTGTGCTCCTGCTACCCCTGGTCCGTGCTCGGATTGCCGCCGGTCTGGTACAAGGCGCCGGCCTATCGGTCGCGGGCCGTGATCGATCCACGCGGGGTGCTGGCCGAATTCGGCGTCACGCTGCCTGCAGAAAAGAAAGTGCGGGTCTGGGATTCGACGGCGGAGTTGCGCTATCTCGTCATTCCGCAGCGGCCGGAAGGCACCGACGGCTGGAGCGAGGAGCAATTGGCCGATCTCGTCAGCCGCGATGCAATGATCGGCGCCGGCGTTGCAGCTGTTCCGGGGATTGCGGCATGAACGGGCCGCACGATCTTGGCGGGCAGATGGGATTCGGTCTGGTCGCGCCCGAAAAGGATGAACCCTATTTCCACGCGGATTGGGAGAAGCGGGCTCTGGGCCTGACGCTCTCCTGCGGCGCGTTCGGCGCCTGGAACATCGACGAAAGCCGGCATGCCCGAGAGAGTATTTCGCCGGCCACCTATCTCTCCGCCAGCTACTACGAGATCTGGACGCGGGCGCTCGAAGTGCTGCTGGAACGGCATGGGTTCACCAATGCGGACGAAATCGAAAGCGGGCACAAGCGGTTCGACGGCGCCACGCCGAAGCGCGTGCTGAAGGCCGAGATGGTGGCCGGTGTACTCGCCAAGGGCGGTCCGTGCGATCGGCCCGTCGAAGGGCCGGCGCGGTTTGCAGTCGGTGATCATGTGAGGACACGGAAATTCAATCCGACCACACATACACGGCTGCCGCGCTATGCGCGCGCCAAGATGGGTGTCGTCGAGGCGGTGCAGGGCTCCTTCGTGTTTCCTGATGATAATGCGCATGGAAAAGGTGAAAACCCGCAATGGGTCTACACCGTGGTCTTCGACGGCGGCGAGATTTGGGGCGAGGGTGCCGATCCGACGCTGACGGTGTCGATCGATGCCTGGGAGAGCTATCTTGAGCCAGTGTGAGATTTTACCGTCGCGTGCAGCGTCGCCATTGGCGCAATCGCCGCAACTGCCCCGATCGCAAGATGGCGATCCGGTGTTTCCCGAGCCCTGGGCGGCGGAAGCCTTTGCCATGACCGTGCATCTGCACGAGCGTGGACTGTTCACCTGGAGCGAATGGGCCGAGAGCCTGTCCGGAGAATTGCACAAGCCCGGGCGGGCCGAGGATGGCAGCGATTATTTCGATTGCTGGGTGGCGGCTCTGTCATCGATCCTCGTCAGCCGCGGTGTCGCCGATGCCGACACGATCGCCGCGCTGCAGCAGAGCTGGCAGCGGGCGGCCGAGGCGACGCCGCATGGCAAGCCGATCGTGCTTGAGAACGACCCCCAGCGTTGAAAGTGATGCATGTCGCCGCCGGGTGACATCAGGACGGGAACTGGCGGTAGCACTCCTCGGCGACTTTCCGCAAGTCTTCTCGCGAAATCTCGCCGGTGACGGCGTAGCCGAGTTCGCCGTCGATCCAGTAGAAGGTCTCGACCTTGTCCGCCGAGGCGAAGCGGAAACTGGTCGTGGTGTTGGCGGGGTTGCGACCGACCAGTACGGTCAGGCGCTCGCCGGTCTGATTCTCGTACATGAACATCGCCCCCGGCTTTCCATCCACGGGCAGCAAGCGGCCGCCGACCAGATGATAATTCAGGCTTTGGAGATCCGGCACCTTGAGATTGGCGATCGAGAGGCGCTTGCCGAGCCAGGTGGCGAGATGCGCTTCCTCGTTGGCGAAGACCTCGACCGGGTGGCGCACCTCGCTGGCGTAGACCAGGAAAGCGTTCTGCGCCTGCTTCGGGAAGGTTTCGGATGCCGTCAGCTGCAACGACGGCTTTTCGAACAGGCCTGGGCCGTAGTGTCCGGCGATCGTGCCGGTGGCGAAGATGGCGACTATCGCGGCTGCCGTGGCGACGCGTCTTGACCAGACGGGTCGGCTTGCCCCTTTGCGGACGAGATCCGTATCGGTCGGCTTGCTCTTTTCGTATCCCGAAAACATCGCCTTGATGCCGGTATTCTGCGCCTGCCATTCGGTAACCCTTGCTGCGTCGTCGGCATTGTCGCGCAGCCAGGACTCGACGCGCGTGCGGTGAGTATCGGGCAACAGGCCGTCGGCATAGGCGTGCAGGTCCGCTTCGGTCACGGCAGGGTTGGTCTCGGTCATTTCGGTCTCCGAAGCGTGATCACGTTGTCGGCTTTCATGTGTTCGGCAAGTTGCTGGCGCGCGCGCGACAGGCGCGACATGACCGTGCCGACGGGGATGTCCAGCAGGGTCGCTACTTCCTGATAGGTATAGCCCTCGATGACGATGAGCATCAGCACGGCGCGATGGTCTTCGGACAGGCCATTCAGCGCGTCCTTGAGGCGGGAGCGCTCCAGGGGGTCGTTCGGCACTTCAGGTGCCGGAAGTTCGGCGGCGTCGTCGAGGTCAATGCTGCCCCGCACGATCGTCCGGCGCTGGTTGCGATAGAGGTTGGTCATGATGGTTAGAACCCAGCCGCGCAGGTTCAGGCCGCGCCATTGCGCACGGCGGGCGAGCACTTTCTCGACACAATCCTGCAGCAGATCCTCGCCATCGGAATCCGAACGGGTCAGGCTTCGCGAATAGCGCCTGAGCGATGGGAGGAGGGCCAGGACCTGGCCCTCGAAGCTGTCATTGGCGGGTGGCTTCATGCCTGATGTCCCGTCTGCCGGTTACGGCTTGGCAACAGTCCACACGTCCTTGAAGCCATCGCCGGTGATGTCGCCGGTCTTGGTGTCCTTCATCCAGAAATAGAGCGGCATCCCGTCCTTTGCCCACTGCTTGGTCCCGTCCTTGCGATCGACGACCGAGTATGCCCCTTCCGGCTTTGCATTGCCATCGGCCATCAACGGCGGCCAGGCCTTGGCGCAATCGTCGTTGCAGTTGGAAACGCCCATCGCGTCCTTCTTGAAGGTGTAGAGCGACATGCCGTTTTCGCCGGCAAGCACCTTGCCTTTCGCAGTGTCAACGGTCTTGACCGGCGGCGCGGCAAGGGCGGCGGTTGCGGCGGTGGAAGCAATTGCCAGGGCGATCAGGAATCTTAAGGATTTCATAGGGCTCTCCTCGGGTTGGGCGCGCGCTTTTTGCGGTGCCTGACATGAGACACGAGAGGGGCCGGTTTTATTCCCGTCGTTTTGCATTTTTACGCCTTGGCTTCGGAATGGCAGTGGCGTGCACTTAAAACAAACTTGACGGAGTTGATGTAGCTTTCCGGCTCGTACGAACTGGGGAGATGCATGCGGACCATATATTGCACACGACGTCCGTCGACGGACGCGCTCTGGGCAGTCCGGATGCTCGTGTTCGAGACTGTCGTGGTCACACGATGAACAATACGGGTCACACGCCGCCCACCGGCCAATACAGGTCCACCTCGGCTTCGCGCTGGTTTTGGGTTGCCGTCGCAGCGACTGCGCTGCTGGGGTTGGTTCTGCGCATTCCGACGCTGACACGTTCACTCTGGCTGGACGAAAGCTACAGTGTATGGTTCGCGTCTCAGTCGCTTCCCCGCCTCTGGTTTGAAGTTCCTGGCTACGAAGGACATCCGCCGCTCTATTATACGCTGCTGAAGGGGTGGATGAGCGTCTTCGGGGCGACCGAGGTCGGACTGCGTAGTCTTTCGGTGACGGCCAGCGTAATGACGATCGTGCTGGTTGCCGTCGCGGGCAGAATACTAAAGGCTGGCTCCACCGGTGACCGGGTGGCGTTGCTTGCCGCATTTTTCCTGGCATTCAACTCTGGAAGCATCAACTACGCGCAACAGGCGCGACCATATGCATTGCAGACGCTGATTGCCTCGATCGCTGTGCTTGGTGCCATCATGATCGTCCGTATGATGATCACTGATCGCGACCCAGCGGGCGGAGGGCTTCGTCCGCTTTGGCCCGGCATCGCCCTGTTGGCAGTTGGCGCCGGCTTGACCCTCTGGTTCCACAATACCGGTGTGTTCGTTGCATTCGGCTTATGGTCCGGGCTGGCGCTGTCATTGATGTTTTTCATCGGTGGCCCCGTGCGAGACAAGTTGCTGGCGATCGTGCTTCCGGGTCTCGGCGCGCTACTCATATGGTCGCCCTACATTCCCACCTATATCAGGCAGCTAACGGGCTTCTCGGACACGCCATTCTGGATCGTGTTCACCTGGGACGATCTGCTGAGCGCATGGCTGTTGATCGCCGGCAATATCCAGTCGCTTTGCCTGATTGGATGCTTCGGCCTGCTGGGGGTGGTCCTGCTTTGGCGTCGCATGCGTCCGCTGGCCGTCCTTTTGGCAACGATCCTTTTTCTTCCCTGGGCGTCGATGTTTCTGGTCAGCTATTTCATCAAGCCGATCTTCCTCGCCCGTTTGTTTGAATGGATGACGCCGTTGGTGCTGGGATTGGCCGCTTTCGGCATTCTCTCCGGTCTCGCGCAGCCTTTGGCACGCATGGCGGTGGTTGCGGCCATCGTGGCGTTCGGGGCGTCTGCGACCTACGGCTATTATAGAACTCCGACCGAGGACTGGCGGGGGATCATCGGCCTCATTGCCGAGCAGAGCAGGCCCGGCGACCTCATTATCGGTGATGGAAGCGAGATCTCTCTGCCCTTCGCCTACTATGGCGGCGGTGGCCGCGCGCTGCCCGATCAGCTTTTTGTCCCGGGCTCGTTTCCAGTGCTTGACCAAGGACGCCACGGATTGAGCGCAACGCCGAAGGTTGTGGAGAAGGACCGGCATGTGGTCCGTTCGGCTCTGGCCGATCACAAGCGGGTGTGGCTTGTCGAGCGACGCTCTGATCTCTTCGATCCGGATGGTATCGTCGCAGCTGAGATCGGTCTCTCGCACACACCACGGCAAACGCTTCGGCAGGGCGAGATTACCGTCACCTTGTATGAGTAAGACCGAAGACGGTAAAAATAGTCGGCGTGCCCCGTGTTGCAGCGTGCTGCTGTGAGCAAAGCCGGGATTTTTGCGGTTGCCTATCGCGCGCGAATCCTGCCAAGTCGATTGATCATGCAATTTGCTCCGCAACAAGACGAAGCCCTGAAAGCCGTTGCCAAATGGCTTAAAGAGGGAAAGACCCCGATTTTCCGCCTGTTCGGCTATGCCGGCACGGGGAAGACGACGCTGGCGCGGCATTTTGCCGAGCATGTCGACGGCGAAGTGCTGTTTGCGGCCTTTACCGGCAAGGCGGCGCAGGTGCTGCGCACGCGCGGCGCCAGCAATGCCCGGACGCTGCACTCGCTGATCTACCGACCGCGCGGCGAGGAGGCCGTCGAGGACGAGGAGACGGGCAAGACGTCGATAGCGCCGATGTTCACCATCAACCGCCAGAGCCCCGTCGCCAAGGCAGCGCTGATCATCGTCGACGAATGCTCGATGGTGGACGAGGCGCTGGGCAAGGACCTGATGAGCTTCGGCACGCCGATCCTGGTGCTCGGCGATCCCGGCCAGTTGCCGCCGGTCTCCGGCGGTGGCTTTTTCACCAATCAGGAGCCGGACTACCTGCTGACGGACATTCATCGCCAGGCGCGCGACAACCCCATCATCGGGCTTGCCATGCAGGTACGCGAAGGCAAGGAGATCATGTACGGCGATTACGGCGCCGCGCAGGTGATTTCGAAGAACGAGGTCAACCAGGCGCTGGTGCTCGACGCCGATCAGGTCCTGGTCGGTACGAACCGGACCCGCCGACGCTATAACCAGCGGCTGCGGGAGCTGAAGGGCTTCACCGCGGACTATCCGCAGACCGGCGACAAGCTGGTGTGCCTGCGCAACGACCCCGCCAAGGGGTTGCTCAACGGCTCTCTATGGCAGGTGATGACGTCCTCGAAGGAAACGACCAAGCCTGGCATCAACCTCCTGATCCGGCCTGAGGACGACGACATCGATCGTGGCGCGGCGAAGATCAAGCTGCTGAAGCAGGTCTTCGAGAATGTCGAGGAAGAGATTCCGTGGAACACCCGCAAGCGCTACGACGAGTTCGACTTTGGCTATGCGCTGACCGTGCACAAGGCGCAGGGTTCGCAGTGGAACAACGTGGTGCTGTTCGATGAAAGCTGGGCGTTTCGCGATACGCGGGAGCGGTGGCTCTATACGGCGATCACGCGCGCGGCCGAGACGATCACGATCGTTCGCTGATCGACGCGTCGGCGGCTGGTTCGCTCAGGCTCAGACGTGGACGATGCCGAGCAGGACGGCCTTGGCGATGGCCTGGAAGCGATTGTTGGCACTGAGTTTCGCAATGATCGCGATCTCGATCGACTTCGCCTCGTCGTCGCCGAGATCAAGTGCGCGGGCGAGGCGCTGTGTCGACAGCCCCTCGGCCATCAGCGCCAGGCACCGGCGTTCCTGTTCGCTCAGCGCGTGTTCGTGCTGGTTGTCGTTGAGCGGGGTGTCATCCTTCGAGGTTCCGCGATCAAGGAGTTCGGCGACCTGCTGTAATTGACGATGCAGCGTCGATATCTCCGAGGTCAGTTCACGCTTGCGCGACGCCAGTGCGGCGTTGAAAACGGCATCAGCCTCCTGCTGAGATGTCGATCTGCACAGGTCGGTCATCAGTTCCTGAATGACGGCAACCGGCATGCCCGCTTCGCGGCAGGCGTTGATGACGGACATGCGCATGATGTCGGTCGTATGGTAGACCCGCATGAGGCCGATGCGGCTTGAGGCGATCAGCCCCTTTTCCTCGTAGAAATGGAGCGTCCTGTGGGTGACGCCGAAGGCATTGGCCATCTCGGCGATCGCCACCCGTCCATGCGGCAGATTGGGCGGGCAGGCGGCGGAGGGCAGGAAGCGGTAATCCGGGGGCGCCTGCGCGGAGGCGTTCGGCGGGGCGGTGTGTTTCTGTCGGTCGGACATGGGCCCTCCTGTTGTACGCCTGATGCCGGTTACGCATTACAGAGATACGGGCGCAGTCGCGTCTTTTGCCGGCCTGCTCACGGGCTCGTCGTCAAGAAACGAGCGAGTGTCTTTGCCGATTCATTGCGATCAGACTATGCGTCAAATGCCTGATTTGTTAGTCTTAAAAATAGTCACTTGTAAATAATAGTCTGATGTACAGACGGCAATGGCGCGCTCCATCGATATTTCATTGGCCCGCGTTCCGTTGTCCTTGAACCATCGTTTTCCACTCTTCGTTTCCGGCGGTTTTACTTCCTCTGTTGTTGCGTGCAGGGGTTGTGTCACCAATCAGAAAATCGCATGCACCCATGCACGAATCTCGTTGGCCCCAATGGCGTCCTTGGCTTAAAAGCAGGTCAGTTGTCTTCGCCGAATGGAAACATGCCATGCCGACCACGCTGTCCGTCAATCTCAATGCCATTGCCATGCTGCGCAATCGCCGCGATCTGCCGTGGCCCAGTGTCGAGGCGCTGGGGCGTATCGCGCTTCAGGCAGGGGCAAGCGGTCTGACCGTGCATCCGCGGCCAGACGAGCGGCATATCCGGTTTTCCGACCTGCCGATCATCCGCAATCTGATCGACGACGAGTTTCCCGAGGCGGAATTCAACATCGAGGGTTATCCCACCGAGGAGTTTCTGACGCTGTGCGCCACGGCTGCGCCCGAACAGGTGACGCTGGTGCCCGACGATCCCTCGCAGGCGACGTCCGACCATGGCTGGAATTTCCGCAGGAATCGCGAACTGCTGACGGACGTCATCGCGCGCTTGAAGAAGATGGGCACGCGTGTTTCGCTGTTTGCCGACGGTGACGGCGATGCCGAGGCGGTTGCGATCGCCAAGGCCGTCGGCGCCGACCGGATCGAACTCTATACCGGCCCTTACGGTGGTTGTTACGATGCGCCGGAGCGGGTCGGGCCGATCCTCGAGGCGCTGGGAAAGACGGCCGATGCGGCGCTGGCCATCGGGCTCGGCGTCAATGCCGGCCACGACCTGACGGTCGAGAACCTGCCGCCACTGGTGAAGCGGATTCCCAAGCTTGCCGAAGTGTCAATCGGGCACGGGCTGACGGCGGATGCGCTGGAGTATGGCATGGCAGAAACCGTGCGCCGCTTCTGCCGCGCCTGCGGCCAGAAAATCTGACAAAAAGAAAGCCCGCCCCGGTGGTGCAGGGCGGGCTCCGCTTGAAGGCTGTGGCTTCAGGGCGTCATCAGGCGGTGAGCGCTGCCTTGTTGGCCACGAAGAAGTCCTTCAGCGTCTGCGGCTGCTTGCCGGTCAGTTTGGTGAAATCTTCAGTCACGTGATCGAAGTTGCCGGCGCGGATATTGGCGTCGGCGGAGACCAGCATCGTTGCAACGAAGTCTGGGAGACCGGCGCCGAGCAGGCCCTGCAGCAACTGTTCGTCGCTGACCTTGACGGCCGAGAGCGGCTTGCCAACGGCTGACCCGATTGTGGCGGCGATCTCGTCGGCGCTCAGCGACTGGCTGCCGGTCAGCGTGTAGGTGGCGCTGGCGGTGGTGCCGGAGGCGAGGGCGGCGGCGGCACCAAGGGCGCAGTCGTCACGCGAGATGTTCGGAACCTTGCCATCGCCCGATGCCGTGTACCAGCTGCCGCCCTGCAGATTGTGCGGCATCGAATGCATGTAGTTGTCGTGGTACCAGGCATTGCGGATGATGGTGTAGGGCAGGCCGCTCGCCTTGACGGCGTTCTCGGTGCCGAGATGGTCCGGCGCGAAAGTGACCAGCGATTTGTCCGGTGACGGCATGGAGGTGTAGGCGATGTGCTTGACGCCTGCCTTGACGGCGGCATTGACGGCCGTGGTGTGCTGCTTCAGGCGCTGGCCGGGAACGGCGAGCGCGTCGGTGCTGATAATGAGCACGCAGTCGACGCCTTTGAACGCGGCTTCAAGCGAGGCAGCGTCGTCGAAATCGGCCTTTCGGGTCTGTAGGCCCTTGGCGGCAAGGTCGGCGAGCTTTGCGGTGTCGCGGCTGGCGGCGATCAGGTTGGCCGCGGGAACCTTGTAGGTTTCGAGCAGGTGATGGATGACGCGCTGGCCGAGCTGGCCGGCTGCACCGGTGATGAGAATCGTTTCGCTCATATGTCTAAACCTCCAGGTTCTTTTATTGGTCTCGAAAAGAGACTAGCACTAGAATAGGGATTGACTGGTCGGTGTAAAGGAGGCAGTTTTTGCGCTGTAAGTTACCAAAAGGGAACCACGCATGTCCGGCACTGTCGTCAACCTGAAAAGCAAGGCGGAGTTGAAGAGCAAGTCCGAGCCGCGCGTTCGGCACGACGTCGATCTCAGCAAGCTTGATTTCAACAATTGCCCGGTGCGCGACATGATGCAGCAGATCGGCGGCAAATGGTCGACGCTGATGCTGGAAGCATTGTCGCAGCGGCCTTTTCGCTTCGGCGAACTCAGGCGGATGATCCCGGATATTTCGCAACGCATGCTGACGCAGACGCTGCGCGACCTGCAGCGCGACGGCTATGTCGAGCGGGAGGTGTTTCCGACCAAGCCGCCGAGCGTCGAGTATCGGCTGACGGATCTTGGCAGGTCGTTATACCAGACGCTGGCGCTGTTGCTGAACTGGGCGGAGAACAACCATGCTGCTGTTCGCGCCGCCCGGCTCCAGTTCGACGCGTCTGGTGCCTAGCTCTCAGCTTTTTTGCCGGCCTTCGGTCAGGAACAGCAGGAAGGCAAGGCTGGGGAAACAGAGGCCGATCCATGCCGTCATCGTCCAGCCGCCCGTCGCAAAGGCCCAACCGCCGATGGCCGAGCCGAGCGCGCCGCCAACGAAGAAGGTCGCCATGAACAGGCCGTTGAGACGGCTGCGGTGCTCCGGGCTGATCGCATAGATCGCCCGCTGGCCGACCACCAGATTGGTCGTTACCCCGAAATCCAGAATGATCGCGGCGGCTGTCAGCAATGTCAGCGCGAGCACCGAGCCGTCGGTGGCGAAGTGGCTGATCAGGAACGCGACGATGCCGCAGAGCATGGCCATGGTGGAGGCGATCTTGCCGAGATTGCGGTCGGCAAGTCGGCCGGCGATCGGTGAGGCTATCGCACCGGCGGCGCCTGCCAGTGCGAACAGGGCGATGCCGTTCTGGGTCAGGCCGAAGGCCGGGCTTGCCAAGAGCAACGGCGTGGTGGTCCAGAACAGGCTGAACGCGCCGAACATGCCGGCCTGATAGAGGGCGCGGCGCTGCAAAATGCGGGAATGCAGGGCGAGGTGGGCCATCGACGCCAGCAGCGCGCCGTAGCTCATTCTCGTGTGCGGCATGCGGACCGGGAGCTTGATGCGCAACGTTGCGGCCAGCAGCAGCATGACCACGGCGGAGAGATAGTAGACGACGTGCCAGGAACTGGCCTGCGCGACGAAGCTGGCAACCGGCCGGGCGAGCATGATGCCGCAGAGCAGGCCGCTCATGACATTGCCGACGACGCGACCGCGCGAGGCGTCCGGCGCCATGTTGGCTGCGAAGGGAACCAGAACCTGGACCGCGACCGATCCCATGCCGATACAGAGCGAGGCAGTGAGGAAGAGCGTGGGTGTAGAGGAGAGGGCTGCGCCGATCAGAGCGACGGCGGCGAGCAGGATCAGGGTCAGCACCAGCCTGCGATTTTCCATGAGGTCACCAAGCGGCACGATCAACAGCAGACCGAGGCCGTAGCCGATCTGCGTCAGGGTGACGATCAGGCCGGTCGCGGCCGGGCTGAAACCGAGCGAGGTGCTGATCGGGCCGGCGAGCGGCTGGCCGTAGTATAGATTGGCAGCCACCAGCCCGCAGGCGGCGGCGAACAGGAAGGTCATGAGGGGCGAGATCGTCGGCGCGGCGACTGTCTCGGGCGAGGCGGCTGAAAGGCTCATGCTATGCTCCGATGGGGCGAACGGATGGGTGTTACGTTGTGTATGGCTAGGTTTCGAGGGCGCCTGGACACTGGGATGTTCAATTGTCGGGATGCCTGATCAGGTGAGAAGCTTCATCGCCTGTTCGGCGACGGTCGCCATGTCGGTCTCGCTGCGTCCGGTCTTGCCGACGACGCGCATGCCGGCGGTCAGGCACAGCAGGGCACGGGCGGTCACGGCGCTGTCGATCGCGGTTGAAATCGAGCCATCTTCCTGCCCGAGACGGATGAGATCGCGCAAATGGGTCTCATTGGCATCGAAGGCCGCGGCGACGCGTTGCGCGGCCTCCTTGTCGAAGATAGCCAGTTCATTGGCGCTGCCGACGACGAGACAGCCCTGGCGGCCGGACACGCCGTGCGACGAGATGGCGTAGGAGACAAGCAACTCGCGAACCTTGTCACGGCCGCTGCCGACTTTGGCGAGACGGGTGTCCAGGAGATCGCGGCGGATGGCGCGGTAGTGATCGAAGGCGGCGAGGAAGACACCGCGCTTGTCCTTGAAGGCCTTGTAGACGCTGCCCGAGGTGAGTTCCATCGCCTCTGTCAGTTCGCTGATCGAGGCGGCGTGGTAGCCGCGCTCGGAAAAGACGCGAAGCGCCTTGGCGAGGGCTGCATCCATATCGAACGCACGCGGTCTGCCGCGGGTCCGACTGGTGGCATCGGATATTGCTGTGCTCATGATCCGACTTATTAGGAAACGATCGTTTCCAAATCAAGCGAAACTTTTGCGTTTTGACAATTTAGAGATCGAGTACCCAGGTCTGGCCGTTGAGTTCGGGACCGAACATCCTGTGCTTTTCCTCTGAGACAAGGCGGAAGCCGGCCTTGACATAGATGCTTCGGGCGGTGTGCAGGATGTCGTTGGTCCAGAGCGATATCTGCCGGTATCCCTTGGCTCTGGCGAAGCGGATGCATTCTGCCACCAGAGTCCTGCCGAGACCAAGGCCGCGGGCGGATTTGTCGATATAGAGCAGCCGTAGCTTGGCGATGCCGTCGCCGCCATTGGTGATCAGCACCGAGCCGATGTTGATGCCAGCGCGTTCGGCAATCCAGCAATATTCCATTTCCGGATCGAAACGATTGAGGAACTGTCCGGCGACTTCGGCGATCAGGCCTTCGAAGCGCATGTCCCAACCATACTCCTCCGTATACGCCCGCGCCTGGCTCTCGACGATCCAGCCGATATCACCGGGGCGGTGAGCGCGGATCATGGCGGGCGACGGCGTGGCGGCGGGATCGAGCAGGCTGCGGATCGTGTGCATGGCGTGGACGATACTCTGCGGTTCGCCAATGGCGAGGGGCTCGAATCGCTCGGCAAGCTGGGCATTCGATCGCCGGACGAGCTCATCGAACTGGATGAGTCCCCTATCGGTGACAACAGCGAACTGGCTGCGTCGATCCGTCGGATCTGGTCTGGTTTCGATCAGGCCATCGCTCTTGAAGCGCTTGAGGATTCGGCTCAGATAGGCCGGATCAAGCTGCAGATCACGTGCCAAGGCGACGGCGCTGATGCCGTCGTGGGAGCAGATCTCGAACAGGACGCGCGCATCCGTCAGGGTAAACGGCGTATCGAGATATGCCTTATTCAGAACGCCAATGAAATTTGTGTAGAAGCGGTTGAAATCGCGGGCAGCCTCGACGAGGGCGGAATCGGTCATGGGTCAATCTCCTGATCGGAGACTTTGTCATTCATGTCTTTGACTGAGTCAACTAAATTGGATTGGCGCGGGTTTCGTTTAATACGTTATTTTCTGCTGGCCGAACCGCGGGGATTTGACGATGCGATCGCCTTTGGCGAGCGAAGACGTGGCGCGCTGTTTGGTCGCACGGTCCTTCGTGCAGGTTAGCTATGCGGAAACGGTGGTTGAAACGCCGGTGCTTTAAATGACATTGGTCAATTCTTGTGCAAACTATAAAAAGGGTAGTTTATGGCTGATCACCATGTCGTTGTCGTCGGTGGGGGCTTCGGTGGCCTGCAGCTGGTAAACGACCTGAAGGGCGCGGGCGTTCGCATCACGCTTGTCGACCGGCGCAACCATCACCTGTTCCAGCCATTGCTCTACCAAGTCGCCACGACCATCCTCTCGACATCCGAGATCGCCTGGCCGATCCGCCATCTCTATGCCGACCGGCCCGATGTGACGACGCTGCTCGGCGATGTCTCGGGCGTCGATGCTGCAACGAAAGAAGTGACGCTGCGTGATGGCAACGTGCTCCGCTACGATACGCTCGTTCTCGCCACCGGCGCGACGCATGCCTATTTCGGCCGTGACGAGTGGGAGCCCGTGGCGCCCGGTCTGAAAACGCTCGAGGATGCGACGACCATCCGACGGCGCGTTCTTATGGCATTCGAACAGGCGGAAACCGCCCAGGACGCGGCCACGCGCGAGGCCTTGCTGACCTTCATCATCGTCGGTGCCGGCCCGACCGGCGTGGAACTTGCCGGCATCATCGCCGAGCTGGCGCACAAGACGCTGCCGAAGGAATTCCGCAACATCGATACGCGCACCGCGAAGGTGATGCTCGTCGAGGCCGGCCCGCGCGTGCTGCCGACGTTCGTTCCCGAGCTTTCAGACTATGCGTTGAAGGCGCTGAACGATCTCGGCGTGCAGGTGCGCCTCGGCAAGCCGGTCACGCAGTGCACGGCCGAGGGCGTTCAGATCGGCGAGGAGTTCATTCCGTGCCGGACGATCAGCTGGGCCGCCGGCGTACAGGCGTCGCCGGCCGCGAAGTGGTTGGGCATACCGGCAGACCGGGCAGGGCGCGCGATCGTCGAGAAGGACCTCACGGCGCCGGGCCTGCCGGATGTTTTCGTCATCGGCGATACGGCCTCGGTAATGCAGGAGAGCGGTGCTCCTGTGCCGGGTGTGGCGCCAGCTGCCAAGCAGCAGGGTGGCTACGCAGCCAAGGTGATCCGCGCGCGCCTGACCGGCAAGGCACCACCGGTGTTTCACTATCGCCATCAGGGAAGCCTGGCGACCATCGGGCGGAGTGCGGCGATCGCCGATTTCGGCCGGATAAAGCTCAAGGGCGGACTTGCCTGGTGGATCTGGGGAATCGCCCATATCTACTTCCTGATCGGCACGCGTTCGCGCTTTGCCGTCGCCTGGAGCTGGTTGTGGATCTTCCTGACGCACCAGCACAGCGCGCGCCTGATTACGCAGCGCGAGACCATTCCCGATAAGAAATAGACTATCGGTCGAACGCGCTCAAAAATGAAATCCCGCCAGAGAAGGCGAGGTTTCGATTCATTGTGCACTTGGCCCTTCGGTCTTGGCTCTGGTCAGCCGAGAGAGGCGATGTCGATGACGAAGCGGTAGCGGACATCGCTCTTGAGGACGCGCTCATAGGCTTCGTTGATGTCCTTGATGTCGATCTTCTCGATCTCCGACACGATGTTGTGCTTGGCGCAGAAATCCAGCATCTCCTGGGTTTCCTTGATCGAGCCGATACCGGAGCCGGCAAGCGCCTTGCGGCCGCCGATGACCGAGAAGGCGTGAACGGGGGCAGGGTGCTCCGGCGCGCCGACCAGCACCATGGTGCCGTCGACCTTGAGCAGGCCGAGATAGGCGTTCCAATCGATAGCAACGCCGACGGTGCAGATGATCAGGTCGAAGGTGCCGGCGAGTTGCTTGAAGGTCTCGGCATCCGAGGTGGCGTAGTATTCCTTGGCGCCGAGCTTCAGGCCGTCTTCCTTCTTCGACAGCGACTGCGAGAGAACGGTGATATCGGCGCCCATAGCCGCACCGATCTTGACGCCCATGTGGCCGAGGCCGCCCATTCCGACGATCGCCACCTTCTTGCCGGGGCCGGCCTTCCAGTGCGACAGCGGCGAATAGAGCGTAATGCCGGCGCAAAGCAGCGGCGCGCCAGAATCGAGCGGGATGTTTTCGGGGAAGGACAAGACGTAGCCTTCCTTGACGACGATCGAATCCGAATAGCCGCCATAGGTCGGCGTGCTGCCGTCGGCCTCGACATCGTTGTAGGTTCCGACGATGCCCGGGAGATACTGCTCTATATCGACGTTGCGCTCGGGCAGGCCGACGCAGGAGTTGACGAAGCAGCCAACGCCGACATGGTCGCCGACCTTGAACCTGGTGACCTTGGCGCCGACAGCCGACACCACGCCGGCAACCTCGTGGCCGGGGACCATAGGGTACTTCGAATTGCCCCATTCGTTGCGGGCCTGGTGGATATCCGAGTGGCAGACACCGCAATATTTGACCGAGATCACGACATCGTCGTCATTCGGTTCGCGGCGTTCGAAATTGAAGGGGGTCAGTGGTTTGGACGCGTCCGTTGCCGCGTAGCCTTTTGCAATAGCCATCTCATCGTCCTTTGGATTCGATCGGGAATTGAACGCGAGGACTATGCGCCACAAGCGCCGGCCGCGTTAGCGCGATTCTCCGGGCTTTTTGCCCGATCCTGCAAACACGAAAAAGGCGGCACCTGATGGAGCCGCCTTTCGATTGGTTTTGAGCTGTTAGCTTCAGGCTGCCAGCGAGGCAATGTCGATGACGAAGCGGTAGCGCACGTCGCTCTTGAGAACGCGTTCGTAGGCTTCGTTGACGTCTTGGATGTTGATCTTCTCGATTTCCGAGACAATGTTGTGCTTGCCGCAGAAATCCAGCATTTCCTGGGTTTCCTTGATCGAGCCGATCATCGAGCCGGAGAGGCTCTTGCGGCCCGGGATCAGCGAGAAGGCGTGAACCGGGATCGCATGCTCAGGGGCGCCGACGATGACCATCGAGCCGTTGACCTTGAGCAGGCCGAGATAGGCGTTCCAGTCGATCGCGACACCTGCGGTGCAGATGATGAGATCGAAGGTGCCGGCGAGCTTCTCGAACGTCGAAGCATCTGACGTCGCATAGTATTCCTTGGCACCGAGCTTCAGGCCATCTTCCTTCTTGGAAAGCGTCTGGCTGAGAACGGTGATATCGGCACCCATGGCTGCGCCGATCTTGACGCCCATGTGGCCAAGGCCGCCCATGCCGACGATCGCGACCTTCTTGCCGGGACCGGCCTTCCAGTAGTGCAGCGGCGAGTACAGCGTGATGCCGGCGCAGAGCAGCGGTGCGGCACCGTCGAGCGGCAGGTTTTCCGGGATCGACAGGACATAGCCTTCCTTGACGACGATCGAGTCGGAATAGCCGCCCTGGGTTGCGGTCTTGCCGTCGGCTTCGACGCTGTTGTAGGTCTGCACGAGGCCCGGCATGTAGTGTTCGTTGTCGAGGTCGCGGTTGGCGCAGCCGACGCAGCTGTCGACGAAGCAGCCGACGCCGACATGGTCGCCGACCTTGAACTTGGTGACGTTGGCGCCGACGGCCGACACGATACCGGCGATTTCGTGGCCAGGGACGATTGGATAGACGGCATTCTTCCATTCGTTGCGAACGGTGTGAATGTCGGAATGGCAGATGCCGGCAAACTTGATGTCGATGACGACGTCGTCCGCATTCGGTTCCCGACGCTCGAAGGTGAACGGCGTCAGCGGCTTGGAGGCGTCTGTAGCAGCATAGCCTTTTGCGATAGCCATGGGAAAACTCCATATTTTCTTGGGGGTGGTTCGGACGAGGGCACTTATGCCGTAAAGGCCGCCCGAGGCGTTAGAGCGATCCTCTTGCGTTTTTGCACGATCCTGCAAATGTCGACGCGGCGGCTGCTTGCGCTGAGCCAGTTCCATTCTACATAAGCAGTCGCGACGCCACCGACGCCGTTCTCACCGGAAAGTTTGCCCGATGACCCTGCCTTTCAATCGCTACCAGGAGATCGTCTCGATCGCCGCTCGTTATATATCCGGCGACGGGGCGGTACAGACCGGCATCGACGGGCTGGGTATCAGTCGCCGATCGACCCCGAGCGCTCCGTGCCACAGCAGCTATCAACCATGCTTCGCCATGGTGATCCAAGGGGCAAAGAGCCTGCAGCTGGGCACCGATACCATCAACTACGGTGCCGGCGACTATCTGCTGACCTCGCTGGATTTGCCGGTCGCCTGGCGCGTGGTCGAGGCGAGTAGCGAGGTTCCACACTTTTGCATCACGCTCGCCATCAACAAAGAAAAGCTGCTTCATCTTCTCAGCCTGTCCACGGTGCAGCGCGCAGCCGCGCCACCGTCGCGTCAACGCGGTATCGTCGTCAATGCCGCGACGCCGGAGCTTCTCGATGCCGCCGTGCGGCTTCTGCGCTTGCTTGATCGTCCGGCGGACATTCCGGTGATGGCGCCACTGATCGAGCAGGAGATCCTCTATCGCATCCTGAGCGGACCGGCCGGCGATCAACTCATCGACATGGTGATCGCCGACAGTCAGGGCCATCGCATCTCCCGCGCCATCGCATGGCTGCGCGAGAATTTCGCCCGAACGCTGCGCGTCGAGGAACTGGCGGAGTACGTCAACATGAGCGTCTCGTCGTTCCATCATCATTTCAAGACAATCACGGCGATGACGCCGGTCCAGTACCAGAAGCAGATCCGGCTGCACGAGGCTCGGCGGCTGATGCTGATCGAGCGGCTGGATGCTGGCACCGCCGGGCACCGGGTCGGGTATCAGAGCCCGTCGCAGTTCAGTCGCGAATATAGCCGCCTCTACGGACTGTCGCCGGCGCGTGACGTCGATGCCGTTCTAAACGCTGCCGAATAAACGGGCGATACACGCCGAAAATTTATACAATCCGTCATTTCCGCCTCTTGACGGGTGGTGGAGTTTGCAGCATAAAGCGCACGAACCGTACCGTACGGTACCCATCGGGAGCTTATGTCGTGTCCGTCGAGAACTTGGAGCCCAGCGAATTTTCGCCGCGCCAGAACGCTGTTCTGGAGCAGGCGCTGCGGTTGCTCGTCGATGGTGGCGAAAAGGCGTTGACGACGTCGGGCGTGGCGCGCGCGGCCAACTGCTCCAAGGAAAGCCTCTACAAGTGGTTTGGTGACCGCGACGGCCTGCTGTCGGCGATGATCGCTTATCAGGCGAGCAAGGTCCGTACCTTCGAGCGCAACGGAGAGCGGCTGACATCCGCCAGCCTGCACGACCACCTCGTCATCTTTTCGCGCGATCTGCTGGAGGTTCTGGCCGGCGACGTGTCGCTGGCGCTGAACAGGCTTGCCATCGGCCAGTCGCCTCGGGACGGATCGAAGCTCGGCAAGCTGCTGCTGGAACGCGGCCGCCGCCAGATCGACCGCCGGGCCATGGGCCTGATCGATTCCGGCAAGCGCGCCGGTCTGCTTCGCTTTTCCGACGCAGACGAGGCGTATCACACATTCTACGGCTTGATCGTCTCCGACCTGCATGTGCGCATGCTGCTCGGGGACAACACAGGCGTGAAGGACACCGCGCGTCAGGCGGAGAGGGCGGTGACCGCCTTCCTCCGGCTCTACGGCACAGAGAAGGCGCTGGCCGAGATGCCGGCCATCGTCTGACCACCAGTTTACCGAATACTGACAGTTTACAAGACAAGCAAAGGAAGGAAAATTCAAATGCGCGTCTATTACGATCGTGATGCTGATCTCAACCTCATCAAGTCCAAGAACGTCGTCATCGTCGGCTACGGCTCCCAGGGTCGCGCGCACGCGCTGAACCTGAAGGACAGCGGCCACGCCAACGTCGTGATCGCGCTCAAGGCAGAATCGCCGACCGTCAAGAAGGCCGAAGCCGACGGCTTCAAGGTCATGACCGTTGCCGAAGCCGCCAAGTGGGGTGACCTGCTGATGATGGCAACGCCTGACGAGCTGCAGGCCGACATCTACAAGGCCGACATTGCCGGCAACATCCGCGACGGCGCGGCCATCGCTTTCGCACACGGCCTCAACGTTCATTTCGGCCTCATCGAGCCGAAGTCGACGCTCGACGTCGTCATGATCGCGCCGAAGGGCCCGGGCCATACGGTTCGCGGCGAATACCAGAAGGGTGGCGGCGTTCCCTGCCTCGTTGCCGTTCATCACAATGCTTCGGGCAACGCTCTTGAACTTGCGCTCTCCTACGCCTGCGGCGTTGGCGGCGGCCGTTCGGGCATCATCGAAACCAACTTCCGCGAAGAGTGCGAAACCGACCTCTTCGGCGAACAGGTCGTTCTGTGCGGCGGTCTCGTCGAGCTGATCCGCGCCGGCTTCGAAACCCTGACGGAAGCTGGTTATGCGCCTGAAATGGCCTACTTCGAGTGCCTGCACGAAGTGAAGCTCATCGTCGACCTGATCTATGAAGGCGGCATCGCCAACATGAACTACTCGATCTCGAACACGGCAGAGTGGGGCGAATACGTCACCGGCCCGCGCATCATCACCGCTGAAACAAAGGCTGAAATGAAGCGCGTCCTCGCCGACATCCAGACCGGCAAGTTCACGTCTGATTGGATGCAGGAATACAAGGCAGGCGGCTCGCGCTTCAAGGGCATCCGCCGCATGAACGACAACCACCAGATCGAGGAAGTCGGCGCCAAGCTGCGCGGCATGATGCCCTGGATCGGCAAGAACAAGCTGGTCGACAAGTCGGTCAACTAAGCTTTTCCAGTGTGGATTAGTGGAGGCCGGTGCGCAAGCGCCGGCCTTTATCGTTTGGCGTTAACGTCAAGCCATCGGGTCGGCTTGCCATCATAGCCGCTGCCGTCGCGCTCGGTGATAGTCACTTCACTCCATCCGGCATTCACCAGCATACCGGACAGCAGGTCGGCGGACAGATAGTTGTAGTATCGACCGAACTCGTCATGGCCCTCTGTGTCACCGGACTTGAAGCTGGCGTGGAAGACACCGCCCGGTTTGCAGGCACGCAGGATGCGTGTGAAGACATCGGGCATCAGTGAGCGCGGCACATGCAACAGGCTGGCCTCAGCCCATATGCCATCGAAGATCGCACTTTTCTCGAGTTCCTCGAAACGGATGATCTCGACAGAACGGTCGAGTAGGGCTTCCGCCTCTCGCGCCAGTTCCGGCGAGCCATCAGTCGCGGTGACGTCGAAGCCCCGCGATTGCATGTAGGCACTGTCCTGTCCACCGCCACATCCAAGTTCGAGGACTGTGCCGCCCTCGGGCAAGGCAACGAGAAACGCTTCCAGCCGTGTGACAGGAAGCTTGCGCTCGCGCGTGGCGTAGACGGCGGCGTTGTCGGCATAAAAAGTCGCTGTGGCGTCGTTTTGCATGATCCGTGCCTGTTCGAGAGCGGCTACGGCCATAGTTGGTGAGGCAGCCTGCGAGTGTCAATCACCGCCGCCTCGGTACGACATCACCTCTTCAAGCTGCTCACACCGAACGCCGACCACTGACCGCGTGATACAGCCACAGCACCACCACCGCGCCGATCACCGCCACCACCAGGCTGTAAATGTTGAAGCCGGTGACGCCCGACGCGCCGAAGAAAGTGAAGATGACGCCGCCGACGATGGCGCCAACGATGCCGAGGACGATGTCCATCAACATGCCGGAGCCGGTCTTGTTGACAATCTTGCTGCCGATGAAACCGGCGATCAGGCCAAGAATTATCCAGGCGATGACAGACATTTCGCTTCCCCTCCTTGATCGGCCGAACAATCCGGCCATCTCTTAGTAGGAGCTAAAGTTATGGTGCCGGAATTCAAGGCTCGGCGGAGCCTCATGTTGCATTTTTACTCTTCGTTTCCAAACACTACCGAAGGAGGATGACATGGGTATCTTTGATGACGCCGTTCCCGGTGGGAACATATCGAAGCCGATCATGATCGCGCTGGGCGCGTTGCTGGTCGGCAAGCTGCTTGGCGGCAAGAGCGAGCCCGAAGAGGCCCAGCGGCCGGGGCAGCCCTCCAATGCCGGCGCCGACGACGGCGGGTTGCTTGGCAATCTCGGCGGTCTTGCCGGTGGGCTGGGTGGGCTCGGCGGATTGGG
>UCIT01000134.1 GCA_900472625.1 Hyphomicrobiales bacterium
GATCGTGCCCCGTAGCGTGGTGTAGGTCGACGGTAGCAAAGCCGCTCGCGAGCGCGCCCTTAGCGCGCTGTAGCGAGTGAGCGGCTTTGCGGGCGGTCATCGATAATCTCCGGTATGGTTGGGTTGCTGACACTCAACCAGATACGAAGGATACATCGATGACCAACGACATAATGGACCTACGCGAGCTTGTGGAGAAGACCCCGGACGCGGATATTCTGCGCGACATGATCGGTTTTGCTGCCGAGCGACTGATGGAATTGGAAGTTAGCGCTGCAACTGGCGCGGCGCATGGTGAGAAGAGCCCATCGCGATTGGCGCAACGCAACGGTTATCGCGACCGTGACTGGGAGACGCGTGCAGGTACGGTAGAGCTGCGTATCCCAAAGCTGCGTAAAGGGTCTTACTTCCCAACTTTCCTCGAGCCCCGTCGCATGGCCGAGAAGGCGCTGACGGCTGTTATCCAGGAAGCTTACATTCAGGGCATCTCGACGCGTTCCGTAGATGATCTCGTCAAGGCCATGGGGATGAGCGGCATCTCAAAGAGCCAGGTTTCCCGCCTGTGCGAGGAGATCGATGACAAGGTCAAAGCCTTTCTCGATCGGCCAATCGAGGGCGACTGGCCGTATTTGTGGGTGGACGGCACCTACCTCAAAGTGCGGCGCGGTGGTCGCATCATCTCTGTTGCCGCCATCATCGCGGTGGGCGTCAACACCGATGGTCGACGAGAAGTCCTCGGCATGGAGGTTGGGACCTCAGAAGCTGAACCGATCTGGACAGAGTTCTTGCGCAAGCTGACGCGACGAGGCCTACGCGGCGTCAAGTTGGTCATCTCCGACGCCCACGAAGGCATCAAGGCTGCCGTCTCCAAGGTCCTGTGCGCTAGCTGGCAGCGGTGCCGGGTCCACTTCGCCCGCAATGTGCTGGCGCATGCAGGCAAGAGTGGCAGGCGGGTCGTTTCCGCCTTCATCGGAACAGCTTTCGCCCAGGAGACCCCGGAGGCCGCAAGCAGCCAATGGCGTAATGTCGCCGATCAGATCCGCCCTAAAGTGCCCAAGCTCGCTGCGATCATGGATGAGGCCGAGCACGATGTCCTGGCCTATATGAGTTTTCCGAAGCAACATTGGACCAAGCTTCACTCCACGAATCCCATCGAACGTCTCAATGGAGAAATCAAGAAGCGGACAGATGTCGTGGGTATATTTCCAAACGAAGATGCCATTGTCAGGCTCGTCGGTGCAATGCTCCTCGAGCAGAACGATGAGTGGGCGGTGCAACGGTCGCGTTACATGACAGTAGAAACCATCGGTAAAATGAGCGATGATCCAATCATCAGCTTGCCAGCCGTGGCACGTTGATCTTCCCGGCCTTGCCGGAGAGTACGGTGGCCCCGTCGGCACTTACACCATCTCATGGGACACGATC
>UCIT01000052.1 GCA_900472625.1 Hyphomicrobiales bacterium
ACAGGAATCCAGCCACGGCGCGTCCGCGCCGTGAATGACCATGTGTTGGAAGAGGAGTCTTCCGCGCCCAAGGACTTGGGCGGACTGGATTCCTGTGACGAGCACAGGAATGAGGGCGGAGAGAACCGCATCATTCGGCCGGCTCCATCGCCGGCGTAGCGGGCTTGGCCACCTTTGCCTTGCGCCGCGGCGCGCCGACGCGGAGGCGACGGTCGCTGAGCGATACGAAGCCGCCGAACGCCATGATTACCGCACCACCCCAGATGCACAGAATGAACGGCTTCCACCAGATGCGCACGACCATACCGCCGTCATCCGTGGCGTCACCGAGCGAGACGTAGAGCTGGCTGGCGCCGAAGGTCAGGATGCCCGCTTCAGTGGTCGGCATCTGGCCGGCGACGTAGACGCGCTTGGCGGACCAGACGTCCGTGACCTCGACGCCGCCCCTTGAAATAGTGAAATGGCCGCGCTCTTCGGTGTAGTTCGGGCCGGTTGCCTTGCGCATGCCGTCGAAGCGCAGCGCGTAGCCACCGGCCTGCGTGGTCTCGCCCTGCTTCATCGTCAGAACGTGTTCCGTCTGGAACGTCGAGACCGCGACGATGCCCAAGACGGCGACTCCGAAACCTGCATGCGCGAACGCCGTGCCGAACGCCGAGCGCGGAAGGCCCTTCAGCCGTCGCCAGGCGACGCCCAACGGCTGCTTGCCGATGCCGGCGCGATACCAGAGATCGGCGATGGCACCGAAGACCAGGAACAGGCCGGCGGCCAGACCAAGGATCGACAGAACCGGTCCGCCGTGCTGCATGTAAAAGAACACGACGGCGGCGACGAAGGCGAGAGCCGCCACGGTGTAGAGTCGCTGCAGGGCGCCCAGCAAGTCCCCTCGTTTCCACGCTAGCATCGGGCCGAAAGGGACTATCACCAGCAACGGCGCCATCAGCAGGCCGAAGGTCATGTTGAAGAAGGGCGGACCGACTGAAATCTTTTCGTCGGTCAGCGTTTCCAGCACCAGCGGGTAGAGCGTGCCGGTCAGAACCGTGCCGCAGGCAACCGTCAGGATGAGATTGTTGACGACAAGTGCACCCTCACGGGAGATCGGCGCGAACAGGCCACCACTTGTCAGTCGCGGGGCGCGGAAGGCGAAGAGCGATAGCGCGCCGCCGATGAACAGCAGCAGGATGCAGAGGATGAAGACGCCGCGGCTCGGATCGGTAGCGAAGGCGTGCACCGATGTCAGGACGCCGGAACGGACGAGGAAGGTGCCCATCAGCGACAGCGAGAAGGTGAGGATCGCCAGCAGCACCGTCCAGATCTTCAGCGCCTCGCGCTTTTCCATGACGAGCGCCGAATGCAGCAACGCCGTGCCGGCCAGCCATGGCATGAAGGAGGCGTTTTCGACCGGATCCCAGAACCACCAGCCGCCCCAGCCAAGCTCGTAATACGCCCAGTAGGAGCCCATGGCGATGCCGAGCGTCAGGAAGGTCCAGGCGGCCAATGTCCAGGGCCGGACCCAGCGTGCCCAGGCGGCGTCGATGCGCCCCTCGATCAGCGCAGCGACCGCGAAGGAGAAGCAAACGGAGAAGCCGACGTAGCCGAGATAGAGCAGCGGCGGGTGTATGGCGAGGCCGATGTCCTGCAGAATAGGGTTCAGGTCCTTGCCTTCGGCCGGGGCCGGATCGAGGCGGGCGAAAGGATTGGAGGTCAACAGGATGAAGAAGATGAAGGCGACCGAGATCCAGGCCTGCACGGACAGCACATTGGCGCGCAGCGTGTCCGGCAGATTGCGGCCGAAGGCGGCGACCAGGGCGCTGAACAGCGCAAGGATCAGCAGCCAGAGCATCATCGATCCCTCGTGATTGCCCCAGACACCGGAGTATTTGTAGATCAGCGGCATCAGCGAATGAGAGTTTTCCCAGACATTCTTCACCGAGAAGTCCGAGACGACATGGGCATAGGTCAGCACGCCGAAGGAGAAGGCGACGAGCGCGAAGAGAACCAGCGAACCGATCGGCGCCACATCCATCATCGCCTGATCGCGGCGTCGTGCGCCGACCAGCGGGACCAGCGAGACGATGATCGCCGTCGCCAAAGCCAGGATGAGTGCGTAGTGCCCGATCTCGATGATCATTTCTTTGCCTCGTCCTGCTGCCAGAGCCCCTGCTTCTTCAAGCGGTCGGCGACGTCCTTGGGCATGTATTTTTCGTCGTGCTTGGCCAGCACCGTATCGGCGCTGAAGAGATTGCTGCCGGCCTCGAACGTGCCTTCGGTTACCACGCCCTGCCCTTCGCGGAAGAGATCGGGCAGGATGCCGGTGAAGCGGACGTGGACGAGGTCACCGGATACGTCGGTCACGGCAAACTGCACCGTCGAGCCGGCGCCGCGGATGACGCTGCCCTCGCCGACGAGGCCGCCGAGGCGAATGCGTGTTCCCGGCGGCACCGGGTTGGTGGCGAGGTCGGCCGGCATGTAGAAATAGGCGACCGAGTTGCTGAACGCGAACATGACGAGCAGAACGGCCGCGATGATGAAACTCATCCCGCCGCCGATCACCGCAAGGCGTTTCTGCTTGCGCGTCATTGCGTCATTCCTTCCGTCGACAGGCCGACTTCCCGGGCAAGCGCAATCAACTGCATGCCCTTCTCGCCATCGGCGGGAAACGCGACCAGTCCGCGTTTCAGCGCCGCAGTGGCGCGGTCCTTGTCGTTCAATACCATATAGGAACGGATCAGCCGCAGCCATCCATCGAGATCGTCGGGGTTCTCGGTGAGCTTGGCGTCGAGGCTGTCGACCATGCCCTTGATCATCTGCTGCCGGTCGCCGCTCGTCATATTTTCAGCAGCGGCCACGTCGGCCTGCGTCGGGCCACCGAGCGGCGCTGCAGCCGGCGCACCTGCGGCAGTCGCGGGCGTTCCGCCGTTCTTGGCGATGTGCTCGTTGACCATGGGCATCCATGGCGCGTCGGCGGGCGACTGCCGGGCGATGCCCTCGAAGCCGGCGCGCGCCTCCGGCGTCTTTCCCGCCTGTTCGAAGCCGAGCGCCAGATAGAAACGAGCGCGCGGATTTTGCGGCTCGAGCTTCAGTGACTGCGCCAGGATTTTCTGCGCATCGTCGGTAATGACGCCACTTGCCGCGGCGATCATGGTTTCGGCCAGACCATCGAGGCGCGCCGGCGTTTCGCCGAGCAGACGGATGGCGTTGCGATAGGCGGTCTCGGCATCGGAAAGGCGCATCGTGTTGAAATAGATCGGCGCCAGAATGTCCCAGCCCTTGCCGTCATCCGGGCTCTCGGCGAGATGGCGCTCGGCCTTGGCGACGAGGATCGCCATGTCGTTGCCCGGATTCTCCAGACGCGCCTCGAGAGGCCGGGCGGGCAGGTCCGGCCTGCCCATCATGACGTAAAGACAGAGCCCCGTGACGGGTAGCAGCAGCACGACGAAGATTTCGGCGGCGCGGCGATAGCCCAGCCGTTGCCTGCGCTCTGCTGGAGCGACGGCACTCGATGCTGCAATCAGGCGACGACCGATTTCGGCGCGGGCATATTCGGCCTCTTCGGCCGAAATGAGCCCGCCGAGACAGTCTCGGTCGAGTTCGGCCAACTGGTCGCGGTAAACGGCGACCTCGCCTTCACGACTGTCCGCAGCCGCCTTTGCGCCACGCAGAAGCGGATAAAGCAGAAGAGCAGCCACGACCGCCGTCATGACGGCCAAGAGAATCCAGAAAACCATAATGGCCAAATACTAGATGTGCCGAGCCATTCCAACACGCAAAGCGGCAATGACGATTATTTGAGGCGATTGGCCGCGGTGCATACCTGCCAGCGCCTATCCGAGTGGCGACCAGCTGCCATCCTCGTTACGGCAGGCCGAGCCGCGCGCCATCGTGTCCTTGCCATCGACGGTCAGCGTGTGGGTGTACTGGCGGCAATTCTGCGAACCGACCTGGTAGGGTGCGGCGGCGATGACCTTACCGCTGACGTTGCGGCCGCTCCAGACGACCGGCTGCCCGACCGCGGCACCTTCAAGCGCACGATATTCGGCCTCAAGCGCCCGCTGACGGTCGCTGTCGCTCAGCGTCACGCCGGTGCGACCGACGATACCGCCCTGCAGGGATTCGATGATGGTGGCGGACGCGGAGGGCTTCTTGCCGCCGAACAGACCGCTTGAGGCACTGCTCTTCGTTGTCTGGCAACCCGATAATGCCACACATGCCAGAAGAGAAAGAGCAATCATGCCTTTAGAACGAAGTATCATTCAGCCGAACCCGAACCAGGTGTCAAACACGCCACACATGCTGGCCGGACCGAGCCGACGGCAAGGTAAAGCACGCTATGTAAATATCTTTCTGGCATCAAGCCGCCCGTCACGCAACATCCTTTGTCACGCCCGGGAGAATAAGGCGGGCCTTGAGGCCGCTCCACTCGCCACGCGACAGCTCCAGCCTGCCCTGGTATTCGTTGGCGATCTCGGTGACGATCGACAGGCCGAGACCGGTACCCGGCTTGCTCTCGTCGAGACGGCGTCCGCGTTTCAGCGCCTCGCGGATCTGGTCGGGCTCGAGGCCCGGCCCGTCGTCCTCGACGACGACTTCGACCCAATGGCGGCGGATGCTCGCCTCGGTGCCCTTGACGTCCTCAGGTGCTTCCGAGACGACCAGACGGACCTTGGTTTCGGCAAAGCGCGAGGCGTTTTCCAGCAGGTTGCCGACCACTTCCTCAAGGTCCTGCTGCTCCAGCGCGACAGCGAGATGCGGCGGCGTGACCACCAGCTCGAATTCCTTGTCGACGTTGAGGCGGCGCATGACACGAACCAGCCGCTCCAGCGCCGGTTCCGCATCGGTGCGGGCCAGAATCGACTCGCGCTGGGCGGCGATGCGGGCGCGGTTGAGGTAGGATTGCACCTGCCCCTGCATGGCTTCCGCCTGGCTCTTCACCAGTTCGCCATGCGAGCGTTCCAGCACGCGCGCTTCGTTGAGCAGCACGGCGATCGGCGTCTTCAGCGAATGGGCGAGATTGCCGACCTGCATGCGGGCGCGCTCGACGATGCGACGGTTGCTGTCGATCAGCGCGTTGACCTCGTTGGCGAGCGGCAGGATTTCACGGGGGAAATCGCCCTTCAGCTGCTCGCTCTCGCCAGCGCGGATGCGCTCGAGTGCCGCGCGCGCCTTGTCGAGCGGCTTGAGGCCGAACAGAATGGCCAGCGCGTTGACGATCAGGCTGCCGACGCCGAAGCCGGCGAGCGCCAGATAGAGACTGTGGGAGAAGTTGCGGACATCGTCCTCGACGACATCGACATTGCCGGTGACGCGGAAGCGCGCGGCGCGGCCGTCGGTATCGAGCACCACCTCGGTCTCGGCAACCTGGATGCGGTTCTGCGAGGTGTCGGTGACCTGATAGTAGCGCTCGTAGTTCTTGTCGAACGGCGCTTCAAGGACGGAGGGGACGGGAATGGTGGTCGACCCGAGCGACGGCGAGACCAGCGGCGGCGCCGTATAGGTGCCGAGCGGCTCGACCATCCAGTACCAGCCGGTCTTGGGCTGGGCAAAACGAAGATCGCCGAGCTGCGGGCTGCCGTTGAGCGAGCCCTGATCGCCGATCGCCACCGAGTTGATGACGTTGTAGAGCTGGGCTCTCAAAAGATCCTGAAAGCCGCGCTCGGCGCTCTTGCGATAGAGCGTCGAGATCAACAGGCCGATCACCACCAGCGCCACGGTCGACCAGATCGTGGTCAGAAGCAGCACGCGAGCGGTAAGAGACTTAATTCGCATTGGTCGGCGCTTGGATGCGGTAGCCGAGACCGCGCACCGTTTCGATCAGATCCACGCCCATCTTCTTGCGCAGGCGGCCGACGAAGACTTCGATCGTGTTGGAATCGCGGTCGAAATCCTGATCGTACATATGCTCGACCAGCTCGGTGCGCGACACGACCTCGCCCATGTGATGCATGAGATAGGCCAGCAGACGGTACTCGTGCGAGGTCAGCTTCAGCGTCACGCCGTTGACAACCGCTTTGGATGTCTTGGTATCGAGCCGCACCGGACCGCAGATGATCTCGGACGAGGAATGGCCGGCGGCGCGGCGGATCAGCGCGCGGATGCGGGCGAGAACTTCCTCGACGTGGAAAGGCTTGGTGACGTAGTCGTCGGCACCGGCGTCGATGCCGGCGACCTTGTCGCTCCAGCGGTCGCGCGCCGTCAGGATCAGCACCGGCATGCCACGGCCTGCGCCGCGCCATTTTTCGAGGACGCTGACGCCGTCGAGTTCCGGCAGGCCGATGTCGAGGATGATCGCGTCGTAGGGTTCGGTGTCGCCGAGGAAGTGCCCCTCCTCGCCGTCGAATGCCTGATCGACGACGTAGCCGGCCTCTTTCAGCGTATCGCTCAGCTGACGGTTCAGATTGACGTCGTCTTCGACTACCAGGATGCGCATTGGTCCGCTTTACTCCGCTTGATCTCTTCGATGTCTCTAATAGGGCGATTCTGCCTACATCGGAACCTTGACGGTGACCTTGCGCGGACGCTGGCCATTGCCCTGAACCAGCACGGTGATGATGCAGCTGTCGCCGGACGGTTGGACGGAGAGCAGTTGCCCCCCGGTCTTCTCGACGACCTCCTGGGCGGCATCACTGCAATCGCCTGCAATTCGCACCAAAAGGTTGTGCGAATTGTCCGGTGAGGGCGACGGTACCGCCAGCCAAACGGCCAACGCTGCGACGCTCAGAGGAGAGGCCATGTGCTATGCTTTCGATGGATACCAACTTGGCCCGACTATGTACTCACGTGACCTGAATGGCAAATGAATGCGTTGTAATGCAGCGCATCCGAGGCTGCGTTCCGCATGTATGGATGCAATATGTCGCGGCGAAAAGCGCGGAGGACCGCGCCTTGCACCGCCCACTCACCTGTCCGCGTCAAGAGCCTGACTTGATTGCGGATTTGGCAGTCACCCGGCCGTAGACCGCCAGCAACCCGCCGAGCGCGCCGGCTATATTGACGATCGCGTCGACGATCAGGCTGCGATCGCCCGCGGCGATATCCACACCCGTAAAGTGCATTGCCGAAGCGAGGATTGCCACCACTGCTCCCCATATGGTTTTCGAGCTGTACCAGTTCTTCAGATCACCCATGATCATCTCCTTTGGTTGACGTTTCATAGCGGCAGGACGGCCTCCGCCGGGAGCCCCAGCGGAACGCGTTCGCCGATCTGTCGGATGCGGATTGCAAGACTGCTCTGCCGTTCGCCGAAATCCCCGATCTCGTCGGCAAGCGCGTAGAGCCATTGCGGCTCTTCGACCTCCACCGTCCTGATTACGCCGGCACCACCCAGCACTTCGACGCGGTAGCGCTCGAACGGCTCGTCGAGCGGGATATCGGCGCCGATCCAGCTGTCGGCATTGTCTCGCCCGCGCCGGGTCCAGGAAACGATTGTGTCGCCGTCCGCCGTTCGCAGCCCGCGCAGGCAAACGGGCGAAAGCGGCGTTTCCGCGCGCATCCCGCCCTCGAAGACGAAGGGACCTGCCTTTTCAAGCGAACCCGCCGTCTCAGCGATCCAGTTCAGCGACAGCCCCATCTCGTCGCGCCCAAGCGACAGCGGCCGAACGGCCTCGTCGAGCAGAACGGCGGCGGCACCGGCAGGCGCGCCGGCGCGCATCGCATCATCGGTGCCGGCGAGCGCCCGGAGCAAGCCGCTCAGGCGCCAGCGTCCACTTTCGATTTCCTCCGCCTCGCGGAAGGCCAGCACCTCCCAGACGCTGTTTGCCGCCCGGATCGCCATGCGGTTCCCGCCGTTCAGCACCTCGATGTCGGCAGCCGACGCCAGTTCGCCATAGGGCAAATCGACGATAAGCGGTTGCGAGCGGTCGAAACGCCCCGTCACGCCAGGCCCGAGCGCTGTCGCAAGCGTGCCGATCCTTGCCGGTCGGTCGATCAGCACCCTGCCCCGATATCCCTCCGTGGTCGCCGAGGACGACAGACCGACGCTGCGCCACGGCTTGGCGTAGACGGCGGCGCGGGCGAAGCTCGTCGGCTCGCCGCCGTCGAAGCGCGGCAGGTCCATGAGGTGGACGACAGGCGCGAACAGGTTCGACGCCGTGCCCCCGTTCTCGCGCCCATCCGTCGGCGCCCGCAGTGCGCCACCCGAGGTGGGTGCGAATTCGCGGGCCTCGATGCGGCGGGCGTCGTCATCCTCGATGCGGGAGACGAGGAAGCGGCCGGCCGGTCCATCGGCCAGCGCAACGACATCGCCCGGCTGCACGCCAATCTGCCCCGGCGACAGCGACAGGCGCAGCGAGCGGCGGGCGATTCTGACGTCGCGCAGCAGCGCCTCGGCCGCCGCCAGCGCCGCCTCTTCCGGGATCACGCCCCCCAGATCCTGGCTGATCACACGGCTGGTCGTCTGCGCGACGCGGTGCGAACGGGCGCTTGCCTGCTCGTAGTTAAGCGCCGGATTGGCGAAGGTCAGCACCGCTTCGGCGGCGAAGTCGCTGTCGTGGCCGCGGATCTCCTGCCATAGTGGCTCGTCCTCGCGATCAACAAGCGTATCGACCAGCAGCACCGGCAGGCTCGCCCGTCCCCGCGAACGAAAGCGCAGCAGCCCGGCGTCCTCAAGCACATCGATCTGGAAGGCCTGCAGCAACGGTTCGATCAGGCTGCGGGCGGAGGTGAGATCGCCCTTGACGTAACCGCTCAACTCGCCGCTCACCTCCGAGACGTCGAAATCGGAAAAACCGTCGTCGCGCAGGATGGCGGCGATGATATCGGCCAGCGTGCCGCTGCCAAGCCTGCCGTTCAGCCAGTGTCCCGTGCGCCAGTTCGCGCCATCGGACCAGAGACCGGTATTGTCAGGGAAAGCCGGATAGGGCCGCGCGTCCCATGACCAGACGAACAGATGCGCGGGATCGACCATGCCCTCGGGCGCGGCCTCGCCTGACCACCATTGGTGATGGGCTTCTAGAAAGCGGCGCTGTGTGCTGTCGGAACGCATGCCGTTGGAAAAATACGGGGCACCGTTCTCCACCGATTTCGGGTCGGCGAAGACGTTCGGCTGGTTGGCACCCTTGTCGACCGCGCCGCAGCCGAGTTCGGTGAACCACACCGGCTTGCTCTGTGGCACCCACGCTGTCGGCAGCTCGCGCTCGGCGCCGCCGACGCGCTCGTAATGCGGGTTGGCCCACCATGCGGCAATGTCCTTGTAGCGGAAGACCCAGGGCTTGCCGGCAAGGCCATCGCCGATAGGGCTACGCTGGCGGGCACGGCGGGCGACGTCGTCGGCGTAGTACCAGTCGAACCCCTCGCCGGCGGTGATCATCCTAGTCATCGCGGCGCGATCGTCGGCGTTCCTGAAACCATCCGGGCTGGCGCTGGCGAGATCCTCGTCGCGCCAGTCGGAGAGCGGCATGTAGTTGTCGATGCCGACGGCGGCGATATTGGGCGACGACCAGAGCGGATCGAGGTGGAAATAGACGTCGCCGCTGCCATCGGCAGGGTGATAGCCGAAATATTCGCTCCAATCGGCACCATAGGTGATCTTCGCCTGCGGCAGCAGCGCCTTGACGTCGGCGGCCAGCGACACAAGCGCTTCGACGAAGGGAAACTGATCGGCCGTGTCGCGCAGCTGTGTCAGGCCGCGCAGCTCCGAGCCGATCAGGAAGCCGTCGACGCCACCGGCGAGCCGGGCAAGTTGCGCATAGTGCAGGATGAAGCGGCGATAGCTCTGCTCGCCGCCGGTATAGGCAACCCGTCCGGCCGAAACCGCAAACTGGCTGGCCGTTGCACTGCCGACGAAGGCCTGCAGCTGGTTGCGCGCCGCGATGGTCCGGTCAGCGGTACTCACCTGCCCCGCCGCCGGATGGCAGGTGACGCGGCCGCGCCAAGAGTAGGACGGCTGTTCAGTTGCGCCATAGGGATCGACAAGGCCGTTGCCCGAGGGAATGTCCATCATCAGGAAGGGATAGAGATAGACTTCGAGCCCACGCGCCTTGAGATCGGTGATCGCCGCCAGCACGCTGGCGTCGTCAGGCGTACCACCATAGGCCGGGCCGCCATTGCTGCGGCTGACCAGACGGGCTGCACCGCGATCGATGCCGGAGACCGACCACGGCCGGCTCTCGTCGCTGCGGCTTGCCACCTCGACGGCAGGCATCACGCGGCACTCGCCAGCGCGCAGATCGGTTCCAAACCACGAAACGACAAGCGCGACGCGCTCGAGTTTGGGGCAGAGCGCCGTCAGTTCGTCGAGCGATACGTCCCAGTCGGTACTGCCAAGCAGGCTGTTGCGGTTGAGAATGCGGGCGCTGCCGGCGCCGGTGCTCTCCGACACCTGCGCCACCTGATAGCCATGCTCGGTGGAACCCGGAATGATGCAGACGGCCCTGATGCCGGCTTCCAGTTCGCCGACCGGCCTGACCACCTCGAACTGCAGCAGCGGAATGCGGTTGCCGTAGACATCGAGCGGCAGGCGCTCGAAGACGGCATAGGCGAGACCGCGATAGGCCGGTGCGTTGCCGGCGCCCTGCTTCGCCTCGATCAACGGATCGGGCTGCTGGTCGGCGTCGCCCCTGTATACCCGCAGCTCGATGCCGGTGAGATCGATCTCCTTGCCGTCGGCCCAGACGCGCCTGACATGGCCGATCGGCCCTTCGCAGAGCCCGACCGCCAGATTGGCGAAATAGCGAAAGCTCTCGACCCGGGTGCCGCCGGAGGCCTTGCCGCCGGATCGCTCCGTGGTGACCTCCTCCTCGAAGCGCGTCGCCCAGATCAACGTGCCGCCGATGCGCACGCTGCCATAGGCGCGGCTGATCGCCGTCCCCTCGTCGGCGCCGGGAATGCGCGCCGTCGAGAGGTGAGCGCCGCGCACCGTCGTGCTGCCGTTGATCAGCGCATGATCGATGACGCTGCCGGCCAGCGCGCCGGCCGCCCGGCCGATGGCGGCCCCGACCGGGCCGAAGACGCCGCCGAGCGCCGCGCCGGCGGCCTGCAGGAGAAGCGTTGCCATCGGTCTATCTCCCCGGAAAACGGAAGGCGGCCGCGACGCGGCGACGCCAGCTTGGCACCAGCGGCGAGGCGATCACCGCCGCCTGCTCGTAAGCATGGATGAACTGCCGCTCGCCGCTGAGAATGCCGGCATGCTTGGCAGCCATCTGAGGGCGCCAGCGAAACAGCAGGAGATCGCCTGCTCGCGCTTGCGTCAGCGGCAGCGGCGGCCCGAAGTGCCGCATAGCCGCGTCCATCAGCCGGTCCTCGCCGCTACGCTCGGCCCAATCGGGCGCATATGGTGGCGGCAGTTCTGGCTCGCAGCCGTAGAGCTCGTGCCAGATGCCCCTGACGAGGCCGAGGCAATCGCAGCCGACGCCTTCAAGCGATGCCTGGTGGCGATAGGGCGTGCCGATCCAGCGTCCGGCGATCCGCAGGACGTCGTCCGCAATGTCCGTCATCTGAACAGCACGCTCCCGTCGTGAACGCTCTCGCCATCGGCGTAGGTGTAGGCGAAGTCGGCGCCCGGCATGTGCGGGAAGCCGCGGAAATTCAGGTGGTTGGCGAATTTGGCCTTGCAGGTGGAAAAGGCCTTGTCGCAGCCGACGGTGAGAACAACACGATCGCCTGCCTGCGGCGCCCGGTCGAGCGGCAGCCACAGAGCGACCTCCATGAGATCGTCCACCAGCGCATGCGCCTCGATATCCAGCCGATGCCCGCTATTGTCGCCATCGATGAAGGTCAGCACGCCGAAGCGGAAGAACCCATCGGCGACCTCACGAACTCCGGAGAGCCGCAGCCGGCTCATATCCGACACGGAGGCGACCACGCCCTCGGCGCGCATCGCCGGCTGCGTCAGGTCGATGCCGCACCTCGTATCGCCAAGCGTGGCGTCGCAGCGCCTGCCGTAGACGCGGCCCTGCGGCTCGCCCAGCCGGCTGGCAAAGCTGCGCAGCTCGGCCTGGAAGCGGCCGGCATCTCGGCTGACCTCGCCGATCTCCTGCACCTTCAGCAGCATAAACTGCTCCGGCATCTGCCAGTTGACCAGGAAGACCTCGACCCGGGCGCCGTCATAGCGACCGCGTGTCAGATCGTCCTCGGTGATCGCCGCGCTGGAAAAGCCGCCTGCCACCTCGCTCGTGGCGGCCGGCAAGCCAGCCTCCTCCTCCGCCTGGCTGGCGGAAAAGCCGCTGGCCGCCTGAAAGATCGTGCCGGCGACATCGAGATCGTGATCATGCTCGGTGAAGCCGAGGACGACGCCATCGCGCCGCGTCACCCGCCAGGCATGGCACACGGTGGTCGCGTCGCCGTCGAGATGCGCTTTGAGCGCCTGCGGAACCGACCTCATGGGATGATCTCCGTCAACGGAATGGTGGGAATGCGGCCGGCGTTGAAGGCCTGCAGGTTGATGTCGATCCGCCCGGTGGCGAAGCGGACGGGCACATCGAACGCGAAGCCCGCCGTCACCGACGCGCCGTCTGGCGGAATGGCGTCGATGGCAAAGCTGACGATGCCGGTCGCGGCGTCGCATGCAAAGGCCGACGGTGGCTGCGGGAGCCCATCGACGGCAATGACCACCGAGCCCGCCACCGGCTTGGCGATCCGTCGGTTGGTGCCTGCGGCCGCATCGCCATAGGTTTTCACCAGCGGAAACGCCGCCTTCATGCCATCGCCGATGCCGATCGGCTGGTCGCCCGGCGTGATGGCGGCACCCGGCCGGGTGGAGGTCCAGTCGACCGGATCGCGAAAGCGGAAGCCGTAGAGTTCGCCGCTGCGTGCCTCGAAGAACTCCAGAACCTCGTAGAGATCGGCCACCGAGCGCAGGCCGGAGCCGGCATCGTAGCTTCGCCGCGCATCGCGCCAGCGGCTGTTGCGGTTCTCGCGGCCGTTGGAAAGGTTGACGATATCGGTGCGCCTCACCGGGCCGCCGCTGGTCGATAGCGACAGGCGCAACGGAAAGCGCACGTCGTGAAAGCCATTGCCCATCTCGACCTCACAGGTTGCGCTGGCCACGCATTGCCGTGCGGGCGAGCATGGAGGAAATCTGCGCCTCGCTCTTTTCGAAGCTGCGCGCATCGGTGGCGGTGACGTTGAAGACGATCTGCGGCGCGCCGCTACCGCCCGAGGCCGACACGCCGAGCGAGCCGTCGGCGCCGCGCTTCAGCGGCAGGATCGCCTCGCTTCCCGCCTCGCCCATCAGCCCCATATTGCCGCCCATCGGAAAATAGGTGGGCTGCGAGACGACGCCGCCATCGGCGAAGGGCAGCAGCTTGCCGGCATTTCCGAGCAGGCTGGAGGCCGCGCCCGAAAGCATGGTTTCCAGCGGCTTCAGCCCGGCGGAAAGGGCAATATCGGTCAGCCGGTTGGCGAGGCCCCGCAGGACGTCGTCCAGTCCCTTGCCGCCGTCAGCGGCACTGCGCAGGGCGCCCGACAGCGCCGAGCCGAAGGAGCGCGCGCGGCTTTCGAGATCGTCGAGGGCACGCCGCAGCGTCTCCGCCTGGCCGCTCACCGCCGAGAGGTCCGTGTCTTCGTCTGCCATGTCGTTTGCCTTTCGTCAGGTCGCTTCCTTAGACCCTTGGCGCATCCGGAAAGCGGGCCATCAGCCCGTCCAGATCGGCGCGGGAGACCGCGGCCTCGCGCGGCACGAGGCCGCCTGCGGCTGCGTGGAATTCGACGGGCGTCATCGCCCAGAAGCTTTGGGGAGGAAGCCGCAGCAGGCAGAGGCCGATGTGCAGGACGCGCGCCCAGGGGAAAGGCGCCTGCCCGCAATCGGCGTCACCGCCCGCTGCGGCTATAGGGGGCGGGCGGAGGCGTCCGCACCGGCCCCGAGAAAGGTGGCGGTCAGGAGATCGCCGACGACGGTGGCATAGCCGCCCAGACCGCCCTCGACATCGGCTGCCGCCACATCCTCGTCCGAGTAGAGATTGCCGCCGCCGCGCAGGCCGGCGCCGATGATGCGGATCATGTCGGCGGCCTTCAGGCGACCGCTGGACAAGCGCTCCGCCAGACCGTTGAGACTGTCGACGGCAAAGGCCGTCTCGAGCTCCGCCAGGGCGCCGAGCGTCAGGCACAGCACCCGCCGCTCACCGTCGATCACCGCCTCGATCTCGCCGCGCCGGCGGTTGGCCCGCGCGCCCACTACCGTCGCCCCGGTGGCGCTGCCCGCCGCCGGCATCACGGTGCCTCGAATGTCAGGGCGCCGGCCGATTCCAGCGCCAGTTCGAACATCACCTCGCCATTGTGCTGGCCGGAATATTCGAGCGCGCTTGCCTGGAACGGACCGCTGACGGTGCCGAAGCTGGGAATGACGAGCTGCCAGTTGAGAATGGCGCCACCGAAGAACGCATTGCGCACCAGCTGGTCGGAGGCCGCATCTTTGAAGATGCCAGCGCCCGAGACCGCCGCCCGCTGCACGCCGGCGCCGCCCAACAACTCGCGCCAGCGTCCGGCGCTTTCGGCATCGGTCACATCCCCCGTCTCGGCATTGAAGGCCAGCCGCTTCGACCGCAACCCCGCCACCGTCTGGTATTCCGTGCCGTTGAATATCTTCAGCAGCAGGTCCTTGCCCTTCTGCGCCACCATGGCCTCATCCTTCCACGAAAAAGGGCGCCCCATGGGACGCCCGCTGATGTCATCGACCTGTCACTTTCAACCCTTAAGTGAAGATTTTGCGATCATGCCGATCGAACCCTCACCATCCGACACCGCGCCATGCCCGCATCCGTCTCCCTGCGTTCGACCCAACTGATCGCCGTCCTGGCGGTAACGCAGCTGATCGGCTGGGGCACGACGTTCGACATGGTCGGTGCGCTCGGGCGCGTCATCGCACCTGATCTCGGGCTCGCCAACGAGATCGTCTTCGGCGGCCTGACCATCATGATGATCGTCAGCGCGCTGTCCGGCCCGACGGCAGGACGCTGGCTGACGCGCTACGGCGCCGCACGCGTTCTCGCCGCCTCGTCGGTGATCCTCGCCTGCGGCCTGTTGTTGCTATCGGTGGCGCAGGGGATCGTCGTCTACGCGATCGCCTGGATCCTGTTCGGCATCGGCGGCGCACTCGGCCTGACGGCGCCGGCCTATACCGCCGTGGTCGGACGCGAGGGCGACAACAGCAAGCGGGTGATTGCCATCCTGATGCTGTTCACCGGCCTTTCCGGCGCGATCTTCTGGCCGATCCTCAGCCTGTTGAACGCGCATCTCGGCTGGCGCTTGACTTTCGTGCTTTGCGCGGCGCTGCACCTCTGCATCTGCCTGCCGCTGCATCTCTTCTGTTTGCCGCATCCGATCGGCGTTCGTCACGACGAGGCGGAAAAACCCGCAGCGCCCGCACCGCTGCCTCTCGGCGACCGGCGCAAGGCTTTCATCCTGATCGCCACGGCCACCACCATCTCGACCTTCGTCACTTTCGGTCTGCCGCCGTCATTGCTTGAGATTTTTCGCCAATACGGCGCATCGCCAGCGCTTGCACTGCAGATCGCGTCGGCGCGCGGCGTGGTCGGCATGTCGGCGCGGCTGCTGGATATGGTGCTGGGCAAACGCGGCAATCCCGTCATCAGCGCGCTCGTCGGCGTCGGGCTGATGGTGCTGAGCTTCATGCTGATGATCACCCTGCCGCCATCGACGTCGCTGCTGGTGAGCTTCATGCTGCTCTACGGCTTCGGCTCAGGCGTCATGGCGGTGGCCCGCGCGCTGCTGCCGCTGGCGCTGTTTTCGCCACAGGACTACGGCCTGCACTCCTCGCGGCTGCTGCTGCCGCAAAACCTCGCCAACGCCATCGCCCCCGTCGTCTTCATCGCCATCCTCGACCGCACAAACGCGGTCTCCGCACTGGCCGTCGCAGCCGTGCTGGTCACCCTGTCGCTCGGATCGGTGATCATGCTGGCGGTACTGGTGCGGGGTGCTGCTCAGCCGGTTCCGTCACCGCCCTGAACCTGACCTCGGCCAGATGCAGCCGCGTCTTCGGCTCGCGGCGCGTTCGCGTCGTCAGATGCAGCAGGCTGACCAGATCATGGCCGTCGAGATCGAGCGGTGCGTCGTGCAGCAGCGTGTGCAGCCGGGCGGCGATGGTCGCGGTCTGTTTGCGGCCGGCGGCATCGGTCCAGATCTCCAGAGTCAGCAGATGTTCCTCGCCGGGTTCCGTCGCGGTCGAATAATCGCGGGTCTCGAGGTCGCCGATGACGATCGACGGCAGGTCGCGCCCCGAGGTCAGCCGGTCGCGGATGCCGCCCGGAGCGATCAGGGCGATTAGTTCTGCGTCGGCGCTCAGCCGCGCATGGATGGCGGCCAGGAGGTCGTTGGCGGCGCTCATCGGCTCTCCTCCTCGCACAGGCAGACAAGATAGTTGCCGCGCTCGTCCGGGTCGCGCCAGGCGCCGATCGTGAACAGCCGCGCACCCTTGCGCAGCCGCATGCCGGCCCGGATATCATCGCGAAAGCGCAGCCAGATGCGGTGCGTCAGCGTGAAGACCTCGGCGCCGGCCTGTTCCTCGCGGATCTCGCTGACCGGCTCGAGGCGAGCCCAGAGCGAAGCGACGGAGACGAATGAGACCGTGGCGCCGCCCTGCCCGTCCGGCAGCGCCTCGGGGACCTCCAGCTCCAGCCGCGCGGTCATCTGGCCGGCATCGAACAGCACCGAGCGCATCAGAGCCTCCGCATCAGGAAAGGGGCGATGAGGCGGTCGTAGCCTGCCGGACTCGCGGCTGGCTGATCTTCCGGCGCCACCGCGCCACGGAAGGCGAACATCTCAGCCACATGCATCAGCATCGCCCGTTTCAAAGTGTCCGGCACCTCGGCGCCGCTCTCGCCGAAGCCGGCGATAAAGTCGATCTCGATGCCGTTGATGCCGCGCGTTCCGGCGAGACGACGGTTGAGCATCAGCCGTGCGGGACGGGCAGTGCCATCCAGCACGTGGCCGGTCAGCGGCTGGGCGATCGCCTCACCGGACGCATCGTAAAGCATCAGGCTTTCAATCGCTTGCACCGGACCTCTGGCAATCTGAATCACGCCATCTTCAGGTGTTGAATCAAGATAGAGGCGCCAGGTTTGCGTGATCAGGCGGAGGCCGGTGGTGCGCTCCAGATGCTCGCGGGCGGTGCGGATCAGCGAGGCGAGCAGCGTGTCCTCGTTGCCGTCGTCGAGGCGCAGATGCGCCTTGGCGTCGGCGAGCGTCAGGGGCTCCGCGATTGGCGGGGTGATGAGGGCATAGGTCATGTTTGGGAGTTTCCTGGATGTATGATGGTGAGGTTGAGCAAATGGCCCCCTCATCCGACCCTTCGGGCCACCTTCTCCCNNCGGGGAGAAGGTGGCGGCAGTTCAGGCGCAACTCGTTGCGCCGGGGATGAGGGGCCCACAGGCAAAGGCACGAACGCTTATGAGCTCGGCCCCACCTCGCTCAACTCGCCGAAAACTTCACCAGCTTGATCGCCTCGAAGTTCTGCACCCCGCCGCCGACGCGCTTGGTCGTGTAGAACAGCACGTAGGGCTTTGCCGAATAGGGATCACGCAGCACGCGCACGCCGGTGCGGTCGACGACAAGATAACCGGCGCGGAAGTCGCCGAAGGCGATGGCAAGCGCGTTGGCGGCGATATCGGGCATGTCCTCGGCCTCGACCACGGGGAAGCCGACCAGCGAGGCGGCCTCGCCTGCCGTTGCCGGCGGCTGCCAGAGGTAGCGGCCGTCGCCATCCTTCAGCTTGCGGACCTCGGCCTGGGTCTTGCGGTTCATCACGAAGTCGGCGTTCTGACGATGCCCCGCCTTCAGCGAGTAGATCGTGTCGATCAGCGTATCGGAGGCGCCGGAGGCCTTGAAGCCGCCGGCCGCGCCGGTGGCGATATAGCCGAGATTGCCCCAGCTCCAGGCGCTGTCGGCCACAATGGTGTAGGCGAGAAAGCCCTTCGGCTTGTTGACGCCGTCGCCGCTGACAAAGGCGGTGCCTTCCTGCTCGGCGAAGACGGTGTCGACCTCGCCCGAGATCCAGGCCTCGATGTCGACGGCGGCATCGTCGAGCAGCGCCTGCGTGGCTGCCGGCATGGCATAGAGCTCCATGGTCGGGAAGGTGAGTTCTGCCAGCTGGGCGTTCGACGTCTGCGGCCGTGCCGCGGTTTCGGCAACCCAGCCGGACGCCATGCCGGAGATCGAGAAGGGCTTCTTCAGCACCGCGCCCGACACCTGGCGGACGGTGGCGATCGAGCGTATCGGCGACACCACCGAGAGACGGCGGCCGATTTCCGTGTCGGTCTCGTCGGGCACGAGATAGCCGCCATCCGCACCGGAGCCGGACGACATCGCTTTGGCCTCGATGTCGCGCAGGCCGGCCTCGTCGCCGCGGCGGATATACTGTTCGAAGGCGGTCTTGTGCTCCGTCACCTCGGCCCCGGTGGACGCGCCGCGGCCGAGCGGCGGACGGGCCGTCTTCAGCGCCAGCTGGTCGAGGACCTTCTTCTGCTCGTCCATGGCACGGCTGATGCGGTCCATCTTGTCGCGGGTGACGACATCGGAGGTCAGCTTCTGCTCGATCTCGCCGAGCCTTGCGTCATTGGTTTCCTTGAAGGCCTCGAAGGCCTCCATGAAGTCGTCGAAGGCGGCGGCCATCTCGGGGGCGGCCTTGATCTCCGGCGCGGTCTTCTGCATGTCGGTCATATCGCAATCATCCTCTCTGAAGGGTCTACTTGAACTGATCTTGCAGCATCATCCGGGCGGCCCGGCGCATGGCGCGGACGAGCTCGGTCTCCTTGTCGCGGAACCACCGCGCATTCTTGATGTTCTGCACGCGGGCGGACGGCAACATCGGGAAGGTCACCACCGAGATCTCCCAGAGGTCGGCCTCGAGGATACGGCGCACGCCCGACTTGGCGTCGGTCTTCGCCCTCACGGTGCGAAAGCCGATCGACAACCCATCGAGAGCGCCGTTCTTCAAGAGCTGGTGGACCTCGCGGGCGCGGCTGACGCCATCGGCCAGCACGCCCTCGACATAGAGCCCGCGACTGTCTTCGCGGATGGTCTTCCAGGCGCCGATCGGCTCGGCCGGGTCATGCTGGAAGAGCATGCGCACGCCGGACGCTCCGCGCTCGCCGAGCGACTTGCGGAACGCGCCGCGCTCGATTGCATCCTTGCCGAGATCGACCTCGCCGAAGACGCTGGCATAGCCGGAAAACGTGCCGTCGCGGCTGAGACCGCGCAGCTCCAGATTGGCGAACTTGCGGGTATCGACACCCACCAGAGATCGCGTGGGGGATCGCGCCAGCGCTCGGCTTGCGGTCATCGTCATGCTCCTTGGTTCATGAATGTGTTGGCGGTTACGCCGTCAGCGGCCCCGACCGCCGTATCGCCCGGCGATGCGCGAGAGGATGCCGAGGCCCCACCACGCGCAAAGGCTCGACGCCGCCGAGCCCGACAGCATCACCTCGGTTACCGATAGCTGATCGACGAGATCCAGCCGCTCGGCGATCCATATGCCGCTGGGACCGCCGAAGATCACGCCGCAGGCAAGCCCGGTGAAGAACCGGCTCGCCGCCTCACGCCGGTTCTTCGGCAGCAGATAGACAAGCGACACGGCGGCACCCGCCGACGCGCCCAGCGCCCTGGTCGCCCAGAGCGAGGTATCGTTGGAGAAGTCGGCCATGGGGCGTCTCGGTGTAGGGGAGGAAGTTGGGGTGTTGGTGAATCTTTTGAATCGGTTGGCGGCGCGGACTCGCATGGCGATTCCGCGAAAGCGCCCTCAATGGATGGTCCTGCAAATCCGATTCTGATTTCTGTATTAACTGTCTGAAAGATCGCTGTCTTTGTCGATCTGCGGCAACCGATCCTGTCTTCCGTGATAGATGAGCAGGATCACCACTTCATCCGGATGGATTTCATATTCGAAGAGGTACGGCGGCAATACAAAGCGGCGGACATCGCCCGGCGCGAGCGTCGGGGCACCGGCACCGGGAAACTCGGACAGCGTCTTCGTTACTTGTCGGAGCTTTTGCCCAAGCTGGACCGCGGCGTGTTTGTTGACGCGCTTCAGATAAGCCTTTTCGTGGCGGATGAAACGCATTGCTGGCGCTGCGATCCGCACCTTTTCATGCGGCATCATCCCGCTTGGCGTCATCGACATGGTCTTCCGCCTCAAGCTCGGCCAGGAAATCATCCATGTCCATGACGTTGCCCTGCCTGACCCCTTCCTGCGCCTTCAGCGTCTGCAGGACATCATTGCCCTCTTCCATCAGATAATATTTCAGCGCCCGGACGATCACCCAGCTGCGGCTGCGCTCGGTGGCCTTGGCGATGGTTTCGATGTCCTTCAGCATATCTTCGGGAATGCGAAGCGCAATCGGGTCGGAGAGAACGGGCTTGGTCATCTTGCTCCTCGATCTGTAATACGGTGTATAACAAATTTCGGGAGTGGCCTCAATATTTGCGTTCTTCCCCCTCAATACCCCACCGCCTGCCGCTTCTCCTCGTCCGTCAGAAACGCCGCGCCACCCACCCGCGCCCACAATTCCCCGCGCTCGGCGCTCAGTCCCGCGACCTTGTCGAGATCCGGCTCCAGCCGCAACCCGTCGCCATACTGCCCCCCCGCCCAGGCAGAGAGCGCCGCCGCCGTGCGGGCGAGCAGCGGCAGGACGGTGAGGCGATAAAAGGCGCGGTTGGCTTCCTGGTAGTTGGCGTAGGTGTTGTCGCCGGGGATGCCGAGCAGCATGGGCGGCACGCCGAAGGCGAGCGCGATGTCGCGGGCAGCGCCGTTGCGAGCCTCGACGAAATCCATGTCCTTCGGCGAGAGCCCCATCGATTTCCAGTCGAGCCCGCCTTCGAGCAGCAGCGGCCGGCCGGCGCGCATCGGGCCGGAATAGCCCTCGTCGAGCTCCTGCTTCAGCCGCTCGTATTGATCGGGCGAGAGATTGCCGCCCTCCTTGGGCTGATAGACCAGGGCGCCAGACGGGCGCGCGGAGTTGTCGAGCAGCGCCTTGTTCCAGGTGGCGGCCGCATTCGACAGATCGAGCGACACCTGGGCTGCGGCGAGCGGCGGAAAACCGAGGTGATCGTCGAGCGGGTGAAACAGTTTCAGGTGCAGCAGTCCAAGCCCCTCGGTCTCGACCGGAAAGCGCCGGACGCTGCCGCCGGCGCGATAATCATACGCTTCCGGCCAGCCGTCGCGGCCCTCGACGATGCTGATGCGGTCCGGCCGCAACAGATGCAGTTCGCGCAACTGGCCGCCGACATCGATCGGCTCGACATAGGCATTGCCCGACAAAAGCAGATGGCCGTAGAGCGCTTCGAAGAAATCCGGGCCGCCCATATGGCCGTTCGGCTGCCTCAGCAGCGACAGCAGCGGATGCTCGGGCCGCTCGCGATCGCCCTCGTAGAGCAGCAGCGGCACCGAGGCGGCCGCCTCCGAGACCAGCCTGACACAGCGATGCGCCACCGGATTGCGCATGAAGCCCTCGCGCGACAGGGCGGCATAGGATCGGCCCGTCCAGCTCGCCCTGCCCTCGGCGGTGAGCGACATGAAGCCCGAGGCGGCCTTGCGTTCAGGCGTAGCCTGCAGGCGCAGGCGGGAGCGGCCCGCCGCGGAGCTCCACGGCAAGAGAGATCGAAGTTTCATCATCGAGAGCCTCGTGTTCGCGGCGCGCGTCAATTGCCGCCGCATCGCAAAAGTTGCCGAAACGCAGGTTGCACCCTGCTAATAAGTTAGCGTGATGTTAAAGCTCGACTGCTATTTCTTGCACCTGCGCAAAACCGGTAGCCCCACCGGCGCGCACTGGGTGGAGAAAAGCCTTGAAGACTGTCTATAATTCGCTACGCGCATTGCTTATCGTTGCCAATATTGCCGCGCCGCTGGGCGGCTATTCCACTGCCTATGCCGCAACCCCGCCGGCGCACGGCCTGCCCGCGCCGCAGATCTCCAAGGCGCTCGACGCGCTGCTGCTGCCTGTGAACAAGGCCGTCATCAAGCAGTTCAAGCTGAAGAAGGGCGAGCGCGGCGTGCTCGTGCTTTCGGTCAAGAAGGGCGGCGTTGCAGACAAGCAGGGCATCAAGCCGGGCGATGTGCTGTCCGAAGTCCATGGCCACAAGGTTCACAAGCCCGTCGACGTCGATATCGCCGTCAGCCGCGACCTGAAGGCCGGCAAGTCGGATATCGCGTTTGCAGTGCTGCGCGATGGCGCGCCGGTTGCCGTTGCCGCCGTGATCACGCTAGAGGAGTACAACGAGGCGGTATCGGTGACCGAAGTCTCCAGCTGGGAGAGCGATACGACCGAGACGTCGTTCTCCTATTCCGAATACGTATCCGAGGAAACGCAGACGATCGAAAGCTCCTACGAGAGCGAGGAGACCACTGTCGAGGAGGCCATGACGCAGGACGAGACCTCCAGCGACGAAGAAACCAGCGAAGAGGAAAGCGACGACAGCTCCGACGATTCCGGTGACGATGGCGCCGATGATGGTGGCGACGAATAGCATTAGAGCCTTTCCGGGTTAAATTGAACCATCCTGCCGGAGCAGGTTTTCGTCAGGGCAAAGGCGATTGGCGAAGGGCATACCCCAGGTACGTCCGAGCCGATCG
>UCIT01000025.1 GCA_900472625.1 Hyphomicrobiales bacterium
GCCGCGCCTCTCGCGGCCTGACGGCGATCCCTGTCCAGGCGGCAGGCGGGCCAAGAAACCCTCCCTCAACCGCCCGGCGCTTCGCTGGGCCGCTTCGCTGCGCTCGCGGTTCCGGCCCGCCTGCCGCCTGGACAGGGATCGCCGTCAGGCCGCGAGAGGCGCGGCCCAAACCGACGGAGACCATCATGAACCTCATCCTACCCATCGACGACACCTTCGAACCCGACCACGCGTCGTCCCCGACCGACCGCGTCATCTACGAGATGCAGGTCTTCGGCTACCGTCCCTTCCAGGACGAGCCGGATCCTCGCCCGCTGCCCGAGGAGCCAATGGTCCAGTCGGCGCTGACCGCGATGTTCTCCGCGATGTTCGAGATGCTCGGCGACACGAGGCTGGAGCCTGATCTCGAAGATCTTCTCTGGTCGACGGTCAATCTCTTCCACCGCGCCGGCGAACGCATCCAGCGCGAGCTTCAGCGCAATGAGGACGCCCAGCGCACCGGCCAGCGTGAGCAGGACGGGTCGGAGGTGAAAAGCGTCGAGCTTGAGCGCCATGTCGTCGAGGGCATCACGCTCCTCGAACGCCGCAATGCCTTCGAGTTCATGCGCGACTATGCAGCCGATCTCTTCGAGGCGCAGACTGGCTCTGCATGGCGGCCGCGCACCGGCTCGAAGGTCAACCACGCCAATATGACCGCGGCGATGATCGATAGCAGAGATTTCCTCTCTGCCCGCCGGCACGCCGAAAACACCGTGCTGATCCCGGCCGGAACGAAAATCGCCTTCGGCGGCGGTATGGACTACAACGATCACGACCGGATCTGGGCCGCCCTCGACAAGGCCCATGCCAAGCACGCCGACATGATCCTCCTTCACGGCGGCTCGCCGAAAGGCGCCGAACGCATTGCAGCGTGCTGGGCCGAGGTCCGCAAGGTCACCCAGATCGCCTTCAAACCCGACTGGAACAAGCACGCCAAGGCCGCCCCGTTCCGGCGCAACGACGAGATGCTGGCGGTTATGCCATCAGGCGTCATCGTCTTCCCCGGTTCCGGCATCACCGACAACCTTCGCGACAAAGCGTGCCGGCTCGGCATCAATGTCTGGGACCTGAAAGGAGATGGCGCGTAAGCGCCATTCTTCGCTGAGGAAACCCTTGCATTTTGGAGGAATTGTGTACACATTTCCTGCTCAAACGGAGCCCTGCCATGCCTCAGTCTCGGCCACAGACATCTTCTCCCCGCCGTGTCGGCGTGCGGGAGTTTCGCAGCAATCTGACGTCCTTCCTCAAGCAAGTCGAGGATGGCCAGCGGTTTGTCCTCACCTCCCATCATAAGGTCGTCGCGGAAATTGGGCCACCATCAAAGGACACTGTCGTTCGCAAACCCGGCGCGTTACGCGGGAAGATCAAAGTTGCCGAAGACTTCGACAGCTTGCCGGCAGACGTCCTCACCTCGATGGAAGACGAGGCGTGAGGCTACTCCTCGATACGCATGCCTTGTTGTGGTGGCTGAACGACGACGCAAAGCTCGGGAAGCATGCGCGTGGCGTTATCAGCGATCCTGAGAACGACGTCCTCGTCAGCGCTGTCTCCCTTTGGGAAATCACGGTGAAGCTGCGGATTGGCAAACTCGATGCCGATATAGAAGAGATTCTTGCGATCTTGCCGGATCAGGGATTCGATCGGCTGGATATCACGGATGCGCATCTTATCGCTCTTGCTGCTCTTCCGCTTCATCACCGTGATCCCTTCGATCATCTCCTCATGGCCCAGGCCGTAGCGGAGGGAGCGCATTTCGTTTCCCAGGATCGGAATGTCGCACTCTACGGCATTCCGTTCGTGACTTGCTCGGATCCTGTCGCCTTGTGATCCTCGCGGGTTTGGTTCCGCCGACGAAGCCGGCCCTGATCTCTCGGTCGGCGCGCTCGCCGATAGCGGTGTGCCTGGCGGATACAGACCCGCTCAGACGGCCGGGCGCTGGCAGGCGAATTGGCGAAAGCCCGGAGGCGATGCTCCGCGCGAGCCGCGTCATCCGATATTGCCGTACAGTCTGCAGGCCGCGGCGCGGTCACCGTGCCTACCGCGCGGACACGCAAAGTGTGATGTCGGCAGGAGGCGTGCTCATCCGCATGCAGCAGCTGAGATCAGGCGAGGGGACGACGATGATCCGGATGGCGGCGAAGCGCTCATGAGGCGCGAGGCCAATATCCCGCAGCGCTGGACCGGCAGCCATGGGTTCTCGCGCCCTTCCGTTGCCCCGAACCATTCCCGTTTTATGTCGCTCGTATAGACGACCGCCTGCTTTTGCGGCCAACCCCTGAAGGGGTAAGACTCGGTCAAAATTTTTGCGGAATTCGATTTCAGTTGTTGTCTCTGGCAGAAAATAGAATTTCGCAAAATTTTTGCCCGAGCTGACCGCAGCCGTCGGCCGTCTCTTCGTGCGCCATCGGGAATGGTCCCGAGCAACCGAAGGAGCAAGTACCATGGCCACCACGATCGCAACGCTCACGCAGAAGACCGACGGCATCCTTGAAGGCGTCTTCGCCACCATCCGGGTCAACGCCCCGATCGCCATCGTCCCGAACGCCAACAAGGCAAGCGAAGAAGCCCCCGACTACCGCGTCATCCACCGCAAGACCGGCTTCGAGATCGGCGCAGGCTGGAACCGCATCGCTCGCCAGACCGGCGAGGAATACCTCTCGGTGAAGCTGGAAGCCCCTGAGATCGGCATGATCTTCGGCAACCTCGCTCAGGCCCCCGGCGGCGATCCAAACAAGAAGGTGATCCTCTGGAACAACCCGAACTGAAACGCAAGCGAGCGGCCCCGAGCGATCGGGGCCGGCTCTAGCGTGTGAGGCCAGACGGCCGGAACCATTGGCGGGAATGATCGCGGGCATCGAGCCCGCGATCATTCCTTTTGGTGCCAAACGAGACCAAACCCTGTCTGCTCAGAACGCCAAGTCTGCCGTGAGGATCGCGCCGCCTCAAGGACATCGCGGCCCCCTCCAATTTTCAGCCGACGCCCTGAAGGGCGCCGTCAGAGAATCGGTTCCTCCGCTCGCCGCCTCCGGCGGTCGCGTGCCGCGATCCTTGACCCGGCCCGATCCTCACGACCCCGGGCGTCATCTTTCACACTATCAAGGAGATGACGACGATGACCTACGACCTCGAAATCCACATTGAAGAACTGCGCCTCGAAGCCCGCCACTGCCACCCGGCCGAGCGCGCTCAGATCGAAGCGGAGTTGGAGCAGGCGCGCGCTGCACTGGCGGCGGCGATCGCAACTCAAGACGCCGAGTGCGCCGGCGAGCCTCCCCACTGAGGGAGGCTTTTGCCTTGCCATCCTGGTCCACCGCGCCGGATCGACCGGCGCGGTGGACCCAAGCTCTGCTTCCCCGGCCACACCTTTCCGCTCCATCAGTCGACGTCCCTGGCTTTTTCCATCGGCCGCGTTCGGTATCCTCGCGCGCGCCTTGTCCGGAGCAGATCGAGGAACATTGCCACTGCGTCTTCCTCGCAGACGAAATGATGCTCCTTCGCCTGACCGTCGGAGCCGATACGTCCCCAGCGCCGCGTCAGGCACGGTGTGCCGAAGAGCGTCGGCTCGATCGACAACGCATAGAAGCGTGCCATGTTTTTCGTCGGATCGGTGCGTTCGAAATACAGTCGATAGGGTTGAGCCAGCATGGGCAGAAGAATCGTTCGTTCGCTCCTCGACGTCCAACGACAGTTTTGAATCGAAACGCCTGCTTCGATTCATTTTCGTGATCTCTGCTTCGTGATGTCGTGCCCGGGGGCGGGGACAGTGTTCGGGCGAGCCGGCCGCTGGCCGGCCGTGCTCTACTCGCGCCGTTCCGTCGCTCCCCGAGCCGGCGTTGCCGTCTCGGCCTTCGGTGACGATCACTCTCGCGGGTAAACCGCATCGACCCGCAGCCGTGCCTCAACGGTCGCTCCGCGCGCGTTGCACCGACTGCGCCGGCCATGGACCCTCAAGAATCTTGTGACCCGGTACCATTGTCATAGTCGCCGGTGTCCCCCTGTACCACTCCATCGGCCTCATTCTTGCCCTTGGCCCAAGCTTCGGTCTAGAATCCCCGCAGCTGGAATTTTGCTATCGATGGAGCCCGCAATGTCGACAAAGCCGCCGGTCGCCGAAATCGGGTCCGAGGCGACGGAGCGCCGCAGCACCCGGCGAGTGTTGCCGGCCGTCGCGCGACTTCTCTTTCTGATCGTCCGCGGGCTGACGAAGGCGACGCTCTACACCGCGTGGTGTCTCGCCTTCTACGTCCTCAGCATGTTTCGCCCGTTAACCGGGATGGCGATGCTGGCGGCGATCGTCATGGTGCCGCTCTCGATTACGGCCTTCGTCAAGCCCGAGGCAGCGAACGGCATGCCGTTCTGGGCCTTAATTCTGATGACCTTCGGTTTCGCCGGCTTCTCCATCGGATACACGATCTTTCTCGACTGGATCACGCCACCCGGCCTGGAAGACACGTCCGCGCGGTATCGTCGAGGTGAGCACGGCTGATGAATCAGGTGGCTCGCTTCCACCGGTCAGTCGGGTTATGTTCAGAAAATCGCACTATCCCGGTTAGGACAATCTTATGGCATCCATTGAAGACGCGACGACCGCAACGACCACCATACAGGGGCATGCATCATCTGCGCTGGAAAGGCTCCAAGGCGGGTTTAACGGGCGCATCGTCAATGGGTTCGGTATCTATGTCGACCCTTCGATGAGACACCACGACCTGATCGAGGCGCGCAAGGCAATCGACGCGGCGCTGGCAATCATGAAGGCAACGAACTGGCCGACAGAAGCCGACTACGACGCCCACGAAAACGCTTGAGCAGTTAAGGCCTCAGCTTGGCGAACCTGTTGGGCTTGGCCTGCGTGTCCATATCCTTTCTCCTGAAATAGATCGCCCGACCGCAGCGGATCGGACTGTGGCCCTGGACGACGATGATCTGCTCATCCTTGCGCATCGATTGCGTGATTTCATGCGGCATGATCAGCGGCCGGCGCTGGAAATTGACGCTCTCCGATTTGCGCGATGCGCTGTTTTTCGTGTCCCAGCCGATGTTGCGGGAGCTGCCCTTCACCTCGACGGTCATCTCCCCGCATTGCGCTGAGACGTTGCGCGCTGTCTCCAGTGCTTTGATCGCGGCATAGCTCGCGAACGCGCAGCCGTCGATCCACGAGACCGCGCCGTCTTTTCCGAAATGTCGTTCGAGCTGACCGACGGACTGGTAGAGGAGCATCATGCTGACGCCGTACTTGCGGCCACGATCGCGCGCTTCTTCGAGGACGCGCATGTAGCCGAGCAGGTCGACCTCATCCAACATGAACAGCGCCCGGCGCTGAAACGCGCCGTCAGCTTCAATCATGGCATTGATCAGCGAGCCGACGATGACACGCCCGATCCCCGGATAGGAGCGCAGGATCGACGCGGGGATATTGAGGAAAACGTCCTTTTTCCCGCCGATGAGATCGCTGGGCCTGAACGTGTTGCCGCAGACGAGCGCCGCGTAGTTGTCGAGCGACAACCATTGCGTATCCTTCGATGCGGTCGAATAGACCCCCGAGAACGTCTGTTCGGTCATGTTGACGAACACGCCCAGCGTTTCGCTGATGAACTTCGACGCCGAATTTTGCTGAACATCGCGGAGCATCGCGAGCACGGAGGTTTCAGGCTCGGAGACGATCTGACGAAGACTGCGCAGGTTTCGCCGTCCTGCATATTCCGGCGACAGCATCACATGCGCCAGAAGGCCGGTCAGAAGATTGTGCGCCTGCGATTGGAAGTAGGAGCCAGTCGAAGATTCGAAGCGCACGCTTTCCGACAACAGCATGTGGGCGATGCCGACGATGTCCTGTTCCTTCTGCTTCGACGTCTCGATGCCATCGAGCACGTTGAAGCCCATGATCGGGTTTGTCGGGTCGAGCACCATCACCTGACGTCCGAGTTTCTCCCGCCGATGCTCGACGACCATAGGGGCGACCTCCGTGGACGGGTCGAGGCAGATCAGCGGTCCGGAATATCGAAGTGCTGTCGGAATCACGTTGCTGGTGGTTTTGTAGCCACCGGACCCCGCGAAAAACAGCATGTGGGTGGAATCGAAGTCTTGGTTGTAGGTGAGCAGCGGCGCTTTGCCACCCTTTCCCCAGGTCGCCGGATCGTTTGGATCGAACGGCAGCTCATGAACGATTTGCCTGTCGACTCGGTAACGCTCGCCAACGACAATCTCGCCGTCATCGGGAAACAGCCGGCCCGCCGCGGACATGGACAGCCAGTCCGCATCACCGAAGGTACCGCGCTTGGCGCGCTTCACCGGTTCGGAGACGACGGTGGAGATGCGTGCGGATACTGCTGTCGCCATGAAGCCGACGACCGCGCCGACAACCGCCACCATATCGATGAACGATAGCGCCTGGTTCCATGTCACCGCGCCGCTATCGACGGACGGTGACAGCCGGCCGAATTCTCGAAGCCCATAAAAGCCGGCGCCGGATAAAAAGCAGATGAGCGTCGCCATCGCTATCGGCTTTCGCCGATGCAACGGCAAAGCCCAAACCGTCAGAAGCCCCGTAAGCGGTCCGAACAAAAGAACCGGAATAGGAGTGGCTCGAAGAAACCAGTATTGCGTTTTTCCGGTCATGCCCGCAGCAAGTTCTGGCCAGCGCCAGCCGACGACATAGGCCGCAAACGCTGTGACTGTGATCGGCACGAGTATGAGGAACAGGCTCGGATGCGGCTTTGCCCTGATCGTCATTCCGCGGCCTCGACCATGAGCGGCGTGCCGCCATCCAGCATCGGGGCTTTGAAAGCCTCCTCACCGATCCCCCGGAGGCGCCGATGCTCCAGCGAACTCGGTGCGATCCTCGCAAGCTCCAATAATCCGCCGAGCAGGAAGGCGCGGTCCGCCTTCGACAGACCAGCTCTCACGACGATGCCGCCGAGCAGGAATTTCTCACGTGCCTCCTTTTTCCGGTCAGCTGTCATGAGGAACCTCCGTCGCCGCTCCAGCCCCACCATTTGCCTGTCCACGCGGCGCAGCAGGTGCGCCACCAGACCCTTTCTTCTCGCCTTTACGAAATCGCGCCGCGATCTCTTCGAAGATGCGATCGACCTCCTCATCAGTGATCTCCATCTCCGCTAGCCCAGATTTCGTCGCCGCGCGCGCGAAACGATCGGCGGATTTTACTATTAAAGTTTTTCTGCGTTCGCGCAGCTTCTCGATTTGAGCATCGATATCCAGAAGTACCGGTTTAGTTCCCATCGCAAAAGCCTTTCCACATATTCGAAAATTGCTGTTATGTCATTTAACTGACTAGAAAATGGTAGTCAAATAAGCTACCTTGCACAAGTCCAAAAACATCGACCCGGAATTCCGGCTTGGGCCGTCTTCCGGAAAAGCGGCATCGGCCTTGTCAGGCCGATCGATTTGAGGGCGCAATATACGTCGCTGACGCGACGTGCTTGGAAGGTCTGGAGACGTCAGTGGCGATCATGTTCGTCAGAGCGCAGGTGATCAACAGGGGAGCGGGACGCAGCATCGTCTCGGCCGCCGCCTATCGTCACCGCGCCCGGATGATGGATGATCAGGCCGGAACCTCCTTCAGCTATCGTCGCGGCGCGGCCGAACTGAAGCATGAGGAGCTGGCGTTGCCGGATCAGGTTCCGGCTTGGCTGCGCACGGCAATTGATGGCAAGACGGTCGCGGCGGCCAGCGAGGTGCTCTGGAATGCGGTAGACGCCTTCGAAACACGAGCCGACGCGCAGCTTGCCCGGGAGCTGATCATTGCCCTGCCGGAAGAACTGACTCGGGCGGAAAACATCGCCCTGGTGCGGGAATTCGCCCGGGACAATCTGACTTCGAAGGGGATGATCGCCGATTGGGTCTATCACGACATGCAAGGCAATCCGCACATCCATCTGATGATGACGCTCAGGCCGCTGACGGAGGAGGGGTTTGGGCAAAAGAAGGTGCCGGTGCTTGGTGCCGACGGCGAGCCATTGCGCGTCGTCACGCCGGATCGGCCGAACGGCAAGATCGTCTACAAGCTTTGGGCCGGCGACAAGGAGACGATGAAAGGCTGGAAGATCGAGTGGGCGGAAACGGCCAATCGGCATCTGGCACTTGCCGGCCATGAGATCCGTCTCGATGGCCGCTCCTATGCCGAACAGGGGCTCGACGGCATTGCTCAAAAGCATCTCGGACCGAAGAAGGCGGCACTCGCCCGCAAGGGGGTCGAGATGTATTTCGCACCGGCCGATCTGGCGCGCCGGCAGGAGATGGCCGACCGGCTTCTCGCCGATCCGGAACTGCTCCTGAAACAGCTCGGCAATGAACGCTCCACCTTCGATGAGAAGGACATTGCCAGGGCGCTGCATCGCTACGTCGATGATCCCAGCGATTTTGCAAACATTCGCGCGCGGCTGATGGCGTCCGACGATCTCGTGCTCTTGAAGCCGCAGCAGACAAACCGGCAGGCCGGCAAGGTTAGCGAGCCTGCGGTCTTCACCACCCGCGATATCCTGCGGCTCGAATTCGACATGGCGCAGTCGGCGGAAATCCTGTCGCAGCGCAAAGGTTTTAGCATCGGCCAGGGCCGGATTGCAGCGGCGGTTCGTTCTGTCGAAACGGCTGACCCGGAAAAGTCGTTCACGCTCGATCGTGAACAGGTGGAGGCCGTCCGTCACGTTACTGGCGACAATGGCATCGCAGCTGTTGTCGGTCTTGCCGGCGCGGGCAAGTCGACGCTGCTTGCTGCTGCTCGCGTCGCCTGGGAGAGCGAAAATCACCGGGTCTTCGGTGCTGCACTTGCCGGTAAGGCGGCCGAAGGTCTGGAGGATAGTTCCGGCATCAAGTCACGTACACTCGCCTCCTGGGAGCTTGCCTGGGCGAATGGACGTGACCTTCTCGATCGCGGTGATGTCTTCGTTGTCGATGAGGCCGGAATGGTCTCGTCGCAGCAGATGGCGCGCATCCTTAAGACAGCAGAGGACGCGGGCGCGAAGGTGGTTCTGGTCGGCGACGCGATGCAGCTCCAGCCGATCCAGGCCGGTGCTGCCTTCCGGGCGATATCCGAACGGATAGGTTCTGCCGAATTGGCCGGTGTGCGTCGCCAGCGTCAAGAGTGGGCGCGTGAGGCCTCTCGTCTCTTCGCCCGTGGCAAGGTCGACGAAGCGCTGGATGCCTATGCACGCGAGCGACGGATTTTTTCGGCGGAGAGCCGGGCAGACGTCGTCGAGCGCATTGTCGCCGACTGGACCGATGCGCGCCGGGATCTCATCCGGAACGCTGCCGACAGCGGACAGCCGGCCCGTTTGCGCGGTGACGAGCTACTCGTTCTCGCCCATACCAATGACGACGTGAAGCGGCTCAACGAGGCGCTGCGCAAGGTGATGAACGGTGACGGCGCGCTGACCGGCGCCCGCGACTTCCAGACTGAGCGCGGCGTGCGCGAATTCGCCGCCGGCGATCGCATCATCTTCCTCGAAAACGCTCGCTTCCTTGAACCGCGGGCCCGCAAGCTTGGACCACAATATGTGAAGAACGGTATGCTCGGCACGGTCGTTTCCACCGGCGACAATCGCGGCGATCCTCTGCTGTCGGTCCGTCTCGACAATGGCCGCGACGTCGTCATCAGCGAAGACAGCTATCGCAACATCGATCACGGCTATGCCGCCACGATCCATAAGTCTCAAGGGTCGACCGTCGACCGGACCTTCGTGCTCGCCACCGGCATGATGGACCAGCATCTGACCTATGTGTCGATGACCCGTCATCGGGATCGGGCCGATCTCTATGCGGCGCGGGAGGATTTTCAGCCGAAGCCGGAATGGGGTGGAAGATCCGGTGTCGATCATGCCGCCGGCGTCACGGGCAAGCTCGTGGAAACCGGTCTTGCGAAATTCCGGCCAAATGATGAAGACGCGGACGAAAGCCCCTATGCCGATGTCAGGACCGACTACGGAGCAGTCCATCGTCTCTGGGGCGTGAGCCTGCCGAAGGCGCTGGAAGAGGGCGGCGTCTCGGAGGGTGACACCGTGACCCTGCGCAAGGACGGCGTTGAACGGGTCACGGTCACCGTGCCTATCGTCGATGAGAACACGGGGAATAAGCGTTTCGAGGAACGGACAGTCGACCGGAACGTCTGGACGGCGGAACTGAAGGAGACCGCCGATGTCCGTCACGCGCGGATCGAGCGCGAGAGCCACCGGCCGGAACTGTTCAAACAGCTGGTCGAGCGGCTTGGCCGAACAGGCGCGAAGACTACGACACTCGATTTCGAGAGCGAGGCCGGCTACCAGGCGCATGCCCGCGATTTTGCCCGGCGCCGTGGCATCGACTTGGCTGCCGGGATCGCGGCCGGGATGGAAGAGGGCGCGGGGCGGCGGCTGGTGTGGCTTGCCGAGAAGCGTGAGCAGGTGGCGAAGCTTTGGGAGCGGGCGAGCGTGGCGCTCGGCTTTGCGATCGAACGCGAAAAGCGCGTGTCCTATAATGAAGAGCGCGCCGAGACCCTCGTGGCAAAAATCCCGTCGAACCGAAAATATCTGATTTCGCCGACGACATTGTTCTCCCGAAGCGTCGACGAGGAGGCACGCCGCGCCCAGCTGGCCTCGGATCGCTGGAAGGAGCGGGACGCAATCCTCCGGCCGGTTCTGCAGAAGATCTATCGCGATCCCGATCGCGCGCTTGCCAGACTGAATGCGCTTGCCTCCGATGCCCGGATCGAGCCGCGCAAGCTCGCCGATGATCTTGCGACGAAGCCGCAGCGTCTCGGTCGCTTGCGGGGATTGGAGCTTCTGGTCGACGGCCGCGCGGCCCGCACCGAGCGCGATGCGGCGATTTCCGCGCTGTCGGAACTGCTGCCGCTGGCGCGTGCCCATGGAACAGAGTTCCGCCGCCAGGCCGAACGCTTTGGCATTCGTGAGGAACAACGCCGCGCGCACATGTCCTTGTCGGTTCCCGCGCTGTCGAAACCGGCAATGGCGCGCCTCGTCGAGATCGAAGCCGTGCGGGAGCGCGGCGGCCAGGACGCCTACAAGACGGCCTTCACCTATGCCGTCGCAGATCGTCTGCTGGTCCAGGAGGTCAAGGCGGTCAACGACGCACTGACCGGCCGCTTCGGATGGTCGGCCTTCACGCAGAAGGCAGATACCACAGCAGAGCGAAACATGGTCGAACGCATGCCGGAGGATCTCGCTCCTGACCGTCGCGAGAAACTGACGCGACTGTTTGCGGTCGTGCGCCGCTTTGCCGAGGAACAGGATCTTGCCGAGAGGAAGGATCGCTCGAAGGTCGTGGCGGGCGCCAGCGTCGAGCCAGGAAAGGAGACGATGCCCGTGTTGCCGATGCTCGCCGCCGTGACGGAGTTCAAAACGCCTGTCGAGGACGAGGCACGGGAGCGGGCGAGGGCCGTTGCTCACTACGGTCACAATCGCGCGGCTCTTATAGAGACGGCAGCGCGTCTCTGGCGCGACCCCGCCGGCACTGTTGCCAAGATCGAGGCCCTGGTCGTGAAGGGCTTCGCGGGCGACCGGATCGCTGCAGCCGTCGCCAACGATCCCGCAGCCTATGGTGCCTTGCGCGGCTCCGATCGCATCATGGACAGATTGCTGGGGGTCGGGCGCGAGCGAAAGGACGCGCTTCAGGCTCTTCCGGAGGCTGGAAGCCGCGTCCGGTCGCTGGGTGCCTCCTATGCCACGGCTCTCGACGCCGAGACACAGGCGATTACCGAGGAGCGCCGGCGCATGAGCGTTGCCATTCCGGGCCTGTCAGTTTCTGCCGAAGAGGCGTTGCGAGAACTCTCAGCGGCGATGAAGAAAAAGGATGCCAAGCTCGAAGTCACCGCTGGCTCGCTCGATCCCGCTATCCGCCGGGAGTTCGTCGGGGTCAGTCGGGCGCTTGATGATCGCTTCGGCCGAAACGCCCTTCTGCGCGGTGAGAAGGACGTCATCAATCGCGTAGCGCCGGCGCAACGCCGTGCGTTCGAGGCCATGCAAGAACGGCTGAAGATCGTGCAGCAGACTGTCCGCATGCAGGCCAGCCAGGAAGTCGTGGCTGAACGCCAACGGCGGGTTCTCGACCGCGCCCGGGGCGTGATCCGCTGAACATTTTTGAAGAACGACTTTGAACAAACGACAAGGAGATCAAAATGGCTGAACAGGAAATTTCTTACGACGCGATCCTCCGCACCGAGATCGCCATCGAGATCCTCAACCAGGCGCGCGCTATTGTCACGGCCCGCGTCTATGAGCTCGAAGGGGCGGATCCCGAGGCGGCGGAAGCGCTGCGGCTTCGGCGCCGCGAACTTATCGCCGTTCAGAACAGCGTTGCTGTTGCCGATCGCCAAACCGTCGAAACCCTGATCGCGCTCTGGGGCCCGCGCGTCAAGGACGAAGCCCGGTTCTGGGCGGAGTTCTGATCATGGCGGATGGTCAGGAATCCGGCCCGCTCTCGCTGGAGAGGAACGAGAGCATTTTCCGCAACGACATTCTGCCCGACTATCTGCCGGACGGTACCGGCCGGGCAGGGCGACCCCGCCTTATCCTGCTCGGCGGCCAGCCGGGAGCCGGCAAAACCGCGGTGCTGATTGCGAGCCACGCCGAACTCGATAGATCGGGGCCTACGATCCGTATCGTGGGCGACGATCTGCGCTCCTATCATCCGCAATTCCTGGCGTTCCAAAGACGGGATCCAGAAACTGCCTCTCAGTTCACCCAGGCCGACGCCGGCCGCTGGACGGAAAAGCTCCTGGTCGCGGCCACGGAGCGCAACGTCAACATCGTCTTTGAGACGACCATGCGGACGCCGGAGAATGTCGCCAGGATTGTCGGCATTGCCCGTGCCGCCGGCTATGACGTCGAGGCCCGGGCGGTCGCCGTCAATCCACGGCTCAGCTGGCAGGGGAACCATTATCGCCATTATCGCTTCGAGGAGATGCTGCGCGCTGGCGATGCGGCGCGAATCCCACCGCAGCATGTCCACGACGCTGCGGTCACCGGGTTGCGCGTCAGCCTCGAGAAGCTTGAGAGTGAGAACCTGGTCGATCGCGTTCAGCTCAGGACGCGCGGTGGGACAATCCTTTACGACAACGAGCAACGTGGGGGCGCATGGTCGCAGCCACCCCACGCAAGGTTGGCGCTCGAACGCGAGCAATCGCGACCGATGACGGCGGGGGAGCTGCAGCGGTTCTCCGACGACTGGAACCACGTTCTCGCGCGAATGGAGGAACGGCGGGTGCCGGACGATCGCATCGCCGCCGTCAGGGCGCGCGCCGTCGAGGACGTGCAGCACCTGCTGGCCCAGCGTCGCGATGCTGACAGCGACAATGGCCAAAAGCGGGGGCGATCGATCTTTCAGAATCGCGCCGATGCGCTCCGCCTGTTCGTGGAGCTGTATGACAATGCGCTGCGGGATGCCGAGCGTCGGCCGATTGGCAATATTGAAGCTCATGCGGTCGGCCGACTGTCACAGAGCTACATGGCGCTGAAACTGGTTGAAGCCGCCCGAGACCTCGGCCTCTTGCCTGATAACGCGACCATCGTATCGACGCGGGCAATGGTCCAAGATAAGCACGGCGCCCGCGAGTTCCCGGCGGCGCATCGATTGCCAGCGGATCTTGCGGTCGAAATGCCGAATGGGTTTCGCCGACGGCTAACGGAGGGCTTTGATGTCGCGCTGAATCAGACCGCCATTGATCGGGACATCTTTGGCCAAACCGATCGTCTGTCTCGCCTGGCGAATGTTGTGGACTCCTGGCTGGAGGTGGCCGGGATGCGCAAGACGCTTGCTCATGCCGCCAACGTCGTCGCTTCCGGCATGTCAGCAGACGCGGCCATGTCCGGCGTCGTGGAGCCGGGATATGCGACGGCAATTGCCCAGGCGCGCGGTCGACTTGAGCGCAACATGACCATTGCCGAGCGTTCCGTGATGGCGGCCATGATCGTGGATGAAAGAGGCGAGCCGCTCCGTGCGCTGCGCGACGAGCTTCGGCTACGGACCGCTAATCTGGAAATCCGGGCACGAGCCAAAACCATGATGGAGGCAATTCTGACCGAAACGGCGCGGCATATCCGCCTCGATGCCGAAGGACGACGTGAAGCCGGCGCGCTTGTTCGTGGTATTGTCGACAACGAGCGTAATCTTGGAACGAGCCGGACCCAGGAGAGGAGTGCGGTTCGATCCGACGTCCTCGTTCCGGCGCGGAATCTGCCGGATCTGACCGAGAGCGAAATCGCCGATCGGCTTGGTGCGTCTTCGCGGCTTGCCGACAAGCGCGCCGAGATCGACAATCTGTCCCGGATGGTGTTCGGCAACAGCCAGGTGGTTTCGGCCTCTGTCGCTCGAATCTCTGGTGCGCAGAGCGGCGGTGCCGCCGGCGATGATGTGCGCGAGGGTCGCCTCGGCGAGATGGCGGGCGACGGGCGCACATGGTTAAAGGGACCAAGTCCGGTCCGCCAGACGGCTGAGGCCCACGCTCCGCGGCTCGCGGCGGCGTTGGCGGATTATGGGATGGCAGTGGATTTCGAGCGGCATCAGATCAGCCTTCGCCACCGCGAGGAGCAGGCGCGACACAGGGTGGTGGTTCCCATGCCATCGAAAGAACTTACCGCCCTGATGTCGGGAAGTGACCAGGAACAGGTGCGTCGCTTGAATGCGGATCCAAGCCTCCGTCGTGAGCTCGACAAGCTGACCCTGGCGATGACCAAACGTCTCTCCTCGGCGGATCGAGCTGACCTGAAAGCGGGAAATGTCATCAGGTTAGGCTGTTCCCTCGGGATAACGCCCGAGCAGGCTGCTTCCCTTAAGCTCGTTGAGGACCGCGCCGGCGCTCTGCGGGACCGGTCCCTTCGACAGACGCGCCAGATTGTGAGCACCCCCCAACTCGGGATACGACGCCGACCCGAGCAATTGGTTTGACCAGGCTCGCGCCCGTTTAGCAGCGACGCATACGGCCCGCCCGCCGACCGAGCACATCGAACAGCTCGTCGCCAGCCGGATGCCATTCCAGGTTACCAGTCCGATCGGTTGAGAGCTGCGACAGGGCTACCTGCAGCAGGGACCGGATCCCGAAGAATGTTGCGAGATCCTCAGCCTCCACGCGAAGGTGGAGACCGCAAACTTTCGGCTTGATGATGGCCCTGCCGTCGCCAAAGTCGAGAACTCTGTCGGTGCGATTAATCTCGATCGAAAGAGCGCAATCGCGCAGCGATCGGCATAGCGCCTCAGCGATCCGGTCCGCATCTGCGACCCAGACAACCGTTTCGGAAATGTGTTTGGTCATGAGAACTTCCAGGTCACTTGTTCAGGCGAATTGCAATGCCGGAGCAGAGGCGACGCGCGACGGAAACGCTGGCCGGTGATAAAGTGCCTCGTTCATCTGGAGTCTGGCGCGCATGGCACCGAGAACGCGGTGGGAAACCTCGAACGCGCCGCAGCAGACCGGGTGACGGCCATAGCCGTCGGAACGGCCGAGTTCATCGAGTTCGGCGCCAGCCTTTTGATAAACACGCCGCATGTGCGGCTCGTAGTTCGAGATCATTGTGTGGATGCCATTGGCAAGCGCCGCTTCGCACAAGGCGAGAAGCAGCAAGCAAAATGCCCGATCCGGCCGCATGTCAGGGAAATCTCGATCGATCGCACCCTCATCGATGCACATCCGCGTGCCTTCCCAGATGCCAGGCGCGATCAGGTCGCACACATCGGGAAATGTTTCGCGGAAGACGTCATAGAGGAGTGTCGGACCAGTCGTCGGCATGAGCCGAACCGAGCCATAAAGCTGCCTTCGATCTTCATCGCACCACAGCAGATAAGCAGGGTGGAGTTCGTCATAGCGATCCCGCTCGCGATGGCCGGATACGGACACGTCCCAGCCGAGCCGGTCTGCGAACACTCTTTTCCTCAGCCGGAACGACTGATCGAGCAGTTCGATATATTTGTCATATTCGTGTGCTTGAATAAGGAGATACATGCTTGCCTCGCATATTGATCGAGGCCAGCGTGACCCAGGATGCGCGCGCGTGAAATATTCGGGGTTTAGCTCCCTGAATCCTGGGTATTGCCATACGGATTAATCAGGCGCAGCTGGATCGCAAGAGCGGTTGCCGATGTGGTCGACGCCGCCCCGAGCTTGTAGCGCGCCGACATCAGATATCGTTGCGTCGTGTGCATCGAGAGGCCGAGGATTTCGGCGATTTCGTCGTTGGTTTTTCCAAGGGCGGACCAGTAAAGGCACTCCTTCTCGCGCGGACCGAGCTGCGGAATTGGATCATGCTCGCCGTGAAGTTCGAAAACCGCTTTTCTGTGGATCAGAAACGCAAGATCGAGCCACTCGTGGCTATACGTCTGGACCAGCTCGCTCCACTCGCTGGCGGGCTTCCTAGAGTTCAATGAGAAGAGCGCACGGCGCTTCTTGTCGACAATGGGGATGGAATATCCATTGGCTCCAACACCGTGTTCCTGGGCGTCGAGCAGAAAGTCATGGGCCGATTGTGGAACCTCGACCTCGCGCCAGTCGAACGGCATTTGCCGGACGAGGCCCTCGCGGACGATCGGATCGACTTTCACATATCCCCGCAGCAGGTAGCGAGCAACCCAGGCATCACGATATGTCGTGCGGACATACGGAGTGTCGACCACGTCTGCGACTGTCAGAGCCAGATGGTAGGTGGAAAAGTCGATCCCGTACGCCGCTTCCAGAATGCGCAGTGCATCATCAACACTCGGGGCATTCCGTATTTTAAGGATGAGATTCTGAAATTCTCGTATCCGTAGCTTCTCCATTTAGAGCTCCACAACTCGGTCTGCCGCCAATTCGACAGTGGTGGCACGGGAACCGGCTGCTCAATGATCGTATGTAATGATATAACATATCGCATAACCTAATTTATGGAACCGGCCCAGGTGTATGTGGCTGCGCCCGAACCCAACCTCACGTGGCCTCGCTCTCGATCGCGAATGCGGAAATACGTAGTCGATGGGCCAGGTATTTCCGGATCTAACTTTGAGAGACCTGGCTCCAGCCAGCGGCAGTAGCGATCCTTTTCACTATATCGCCGGCTTGAGGACGTCCTTGAGGCCCATAGTGGTCAAGACTTGAGCTCTGATGCGGTCGCTCATTGCGGCCATCACCTCGTATCCCATGTCCGCAGGGTCGATCGTGACGTGAAATGGACGCTTCCCAGCAGGGAGACCTATCACCTCAACTATTGCCCTAGCGACTTCTTCAGGGTCCGAGTCCTCGGGCTCAATTTCGGCGTGGCCCTTCGCGATCCTATCTTTAAGATCAGCCGTAGGACCTTCGGCATAGGCCTTAGCGACATCTTCGTCGTCGGGAGAACCACTGTTGACAAAGTGGTTGGTTCCGGTTCCGAATACACCCGGTGTAACGATCGACGTATCAATTCCCCATAACGCCAGCTCACCAGCATAGCTAATCGCGAGAGATTCCATCGCCGCCTTGGCCGCGAAGTACGGCGCAAGATACGGTGGCGTGCCGCCCCGGACACTTGTCGAGGAAACCCAGACCAGCAGACCGCTGCGTGAACTGCGCATATGCGGTAGTGCGGCCCGGTTTACCCGTTGCGCGCCTATGACGTTGACATCGTATTGTTGAGCATAGACCTCTGCCGTGAAGGCTTCAGCCGGGCCTAGAACCATATGACCCGCGTTGTGAACGACCACGTCAAGAGTACCGTTGTCGTCGATAATGTTCTGTATGGCGCGATCTACGGACGCTTGGTCCTGCACGTCCAATTCCACGGTCCTTAAGTCGACGCCGTGCTGAGCTTTGTAGCGAGCGGCCTCTTCGACTTTGACCGCGTTACGGCCGAGCGTCTGGCGCATAGAAGCATAGACCGTGTATCCCGCACCAGCGAGAGCGTAGGCGGTCATTTGTCCGAAACCGCTCGAAGCACCGGTGATCAAAACTGTTTTGCTCATTCTGTTTATCTTTCCTTTCGAGAACTCTCAAAGCCCTTCCGGCTGCTATTGTTGTGCTCAATAAAAAAACGGGTCTGAACTGGAGGCTCCTCCTGCTTCGGTGCCGCCCTAAAACCGATCACGATTGCATCGTCAAAGTTCCAGATCCTGCCGTTTGGCCTACAACTGCGCGTCGGGAAATAATCCTCGGCGCCGTCTCTCGAACGAAGCAGCAGGCGATGCAGCCGAGAGCGGTCGCGCCGATCGCGAGGTAAAAGATGCTACCGATACCAAAGTGCGCCGCAGCGTATCCTCCAAGGACTGGTGCCAGCCCTCCTCCCAGAAGTTCTCCGAAGCAGGTGATGAGACCGGTTGCCGAGGCCATCAGTGTTGCGGGAACTGCCTCGGTCGAGGTCGGCCCGATCGACAATGCGATCAACGGGAAGATGAAGAAGTTAGCGACTAGCAAGCTCGAGAACAGGAGAGCTGTCTGTGGCGGCGACATCATGAGAGCGGTGATAGCAATCGTCGCCCCTGCAGATGCCATCAGCGCGACAGGTTTGCGGCCAATTCTGTCCGAAAGCGACAACATGAGAGGGTTGCCCAACGTCCCGCCGAAACCGATCGCCGACAGCACGAAACCCATCTCCGGAACGCTGAGATTCAGCTGATGAACCAGGTAGTTCGGCAGGAAAGAACTGAGCACGATCAGCGCTGTAAGCCATAGAAACATGGTGATCATGCAGACGTTGACATTGCGATAGCGGAAGAGCTCACGCCAGCTATGACGGGATGCGTCATGAGTTGCTGTGTGTTGGGCAAGGACGCTCTCGCTCGGAGCACGTAGCACCCTGTGAAGCAAGTAGGTAACGATGAGCCCGAAGGGCGTGATGCAGAAGAACACCCAGCGCCAATCGACGAAGTGCAGGAGCTGCGTAGCGAAGATCGGTGCCAGAGCAAGGCCGCAAAGCGGCATCATTGCCAACATGATGCCGATGTTTCGACCCTGCCTAGACGGTTTGGACGCCTCCATGGTCGCCACGATGGCTGGCGTCATAAAAGCACCGTCCGCGATCCCCATTATGATGCGCATGATGCAAAGCGATATCAGCCCTGTAGCAAGCCCCGAAATGCCCACGAGTAACGAAAAGACCAAGACCGATGCTACGACTGTGACACGCCGCCCCACCCGATCCGAGAGGGGGCCGATCAGGATCGCCGTCAGGCCGTAGGCATAGCCGAGGCATCCGATGATCAGTCCGAGTTCCTGGTAGCCGAGTTGGAGATCAACCATGATCAGCGGGAAAAGCGCCAAGATCATGTAGCGGTCGATCCCGACCAGGCCGGTTCCCAATGACAGCAGGGTCACGGCTTTCCATTCGTAGCCTGTGTCCCACTCCTCCGATTTCAAATTTGCCATATCCGTTCCTCCTCTTGTTAAACTCGTCCTGCCCTTCGTCGACCGTCAGACCGGATATAATCCGCGTTCGTTCGTTAGCGTGGTAAGCCTGATTTCCGTGAAGTCCTCGATTGCGTAATAGCCGGAGCGGCCCCAGCCACTGTCCTTGACGCCCCCGTTCGGAAGCGCGGGCTCGCCCACCATCGAAGGGCCGTTGACGTGGATCATTCCACAATCGAACTTCTGTGCCAGATTAAGGCCTCGGTTCCGGTTACCCGTCATCAGCGAGGCGCAGAGCCCGTACCGGGTGGCCAGTGCGCGTTCGAGCGCCTCTTCCGCGCTGTCAGCGGCCTCTATGATCACAACAGGGCCGAACGTTTCTTCGGTCGCAATCGTCGCGTCTTGCGGCACGCCAGCGAGAATCGTAGGGTGATAGATCGGTCCATCGAAGGTGCCGCCCGCCAGAACGGTCGCGCCCTTGGAAACAGCCTCGCCGACGGTGCGCTTGACGGCATCCATCGCCGTGGCGTTGATAAGCGGACCGATCACCGTTTTGGAGTCGGTCGGATCGCCCTTGATGAGAGAATTCGTTCGCGCGATCATCTTGCGGAGGAAATCGTCGTAGATCGGGCGCTCGACGATGATCTTGCGGGTGTTCATGCAGATCTGCCCCTGATGGAAGAAGGAGCCGAACACCGTAGCATCCACCGCATGGTCGAGGTCGGCGTCATCGAGGACGACCGTCGGATTGTAGCCACCGAGCTCCAGCACAATACGCTTCAGGGCTCGCCCCGCCCGCTCCGCTAGCATGCGGCCGGTCTTCGAAGAACCGGTGAAATTGATACTGCGGACGGCCGGGCTTTCGAAGAACACGTCAGCGATCGGGCCCGCTTCGCCGGCAGCATGCGTCACGACATTGAGCACGCCGGCGGGCAGTCCGGCTTCCTCGAAGATCTCGGCGAGCACCAGTCCAGCTGAGATCGGCGCTTCCTCGGACGGTTTAAGGACGACCGTGTTGCCGAAGGCCATGGGCAAGACGACCGTGCGCCAGGCAAGGCTGAAAGCGCCGTTCCATGGGGAAAACCCTGCCACCACGCCAAGCGGCTTTCTCGTCGCCATCGCGAACCGGTCCGGCGTGTCGCTCCTCAGCACTTCGCCGACTGGCCTATAGCCCCATCCGCCCGCTTGGCGCAGGAGGTCGCTCGCCCATCTGAGCTGGAACCTGGCAAAAGCATTGCCTGTCCCGGTCTCCCGCGCCAGCAGCGAAACTAGGGCATCTGTTCGCACCTCGATGATGTCGGCAGCCTTGAAGAACAGGCGCTGCCGATCACGTGGCAGCATAGCGGCCCAGGCTGGAAAGGCAGCATTGGCGGCGGCAACGGCGGCTTCTGCTTCCGCGCGGCCGCCGGCGCTGACCTCGGCGAATACGCTACTATCGAACGGATTGAAACTTGGGAACGTTCGCCCGGCGGACGCCGCCCATGCCCCGTCGATGTAATGCGTGGTCCGCCAGGATGAGGAATGTGCGTCCGAAGCGATGTCCATGGTGTGGATCTCCGATAAAACGGTTTTGCGAGTGAGGGGTGACGAGGGTGTCACCAACCGAAATCGATGGCAAACGTGTCGCCTCTGGTGCGGATTCTGCCGACATGCGGCGCCTCGAAATGTCCCGGCAGCAGGAGCGCATCCTCAGACACGCAGAACTCCAGGAGCTTCCGTCGTGATTCAGCTGCCATCGAGCGGTCGCGACACACGCGCGAACTCCATTTCCAGAGAGGAATCTGGACCGGCGAATGCAAGATGTCGCCGGCGAATACTCCGGTCTGGCCTTGCGAGCGCAGCTCGATGCGATAATGGCCGGGAGAATGGCCTGGTGCGGGCGTCAGTGTCAGATGGTCGAGAAGCTCGTAGACGCCGTCAACGATGCAGGCCTGTCCGGATTCCACGATCGGATGAATAGCATCCTCGAAGACGTCCTTAAGAAAAGGGCGCGCGCCGGGGTCGAGCGCATCAGCCTTGGCCGCCTCGTATTCGGTGCGCGACATGACGTATTGCGCGTTGGGGAATGTCGGGACCCACTTGCCGCCTTCCAGCCTCGTGTTCCAGCCCACATGGTCGACATGGAGATGGGTGCACAAGACGAAATCGACATCCTCCGGCCGCACGCCGAGATCACTCATTCGCTCGAGAAAACGGGTGTTGAGCATGTGCATCTCAAAGAGGCCCGGGCGGTGCTTGTGGTTGCCGATGCAGGTGTCGATCAGCACGGTGTATCCATTGATCCTGAGCACCCAGCTATGCACCGGCATAGAAAAATGACCGCTTTCGCTGTTGTAGTGATGAGGGCAGAGCCAACTCTCGTGCGGCTTGACCTCCTCGCAGTTGAAGTCTGGAAACCACCCCTGCATGGTTTCTCCCAACAGGGTGCTGTCCAGCACCCTGCCGATCTGTACGGCGCCGATTGATCCGATACCCTTCATGCTTTCCTCCAGATTGCGGGCATGCTTCTCCGTCCGCACAAGCCTCCTCGGCGCGGTAAGTTAGCACTGCCTGTTGCTTGCGTTCAGACCGCCGTGGCCGGACGATCTAGTCCGAGAAGCGCGGCCGCCGCGCCGCCCTTGACCCGTAGGAGCTCCTCGCTCGTAAGGTTCGCAATCGAATTGACGAAACCGATCGGGTCCATCTCGCCGACCGGATAGTCGGAGCCGAGAACGACCCGGTCGGCACCGACGCTGCGAACCAGGTTTTCGGCGATCGTCGGATCGTAGAGGCAGGTGTCGAAGTAGAGCGACTTCAGGTAATCGCTCGGCTTGCGGGAAATGTTGCGGGCGGTATCAGGCATATGAGCGACGTTGCGATCGAGTCGGCCCATGTTGTGAGGCAACATGCCGCCGCCATGCGCCATGACGATCTTCAGGTTTGGAAGCTCTTCCAGCAGCCCTTCATAGATCATCGAAGCAAGGCATTTTGCTTCCTCGATTGGCTGCCCAATCGAGTTCCAGAGCCGATACTCCTGGAACCAAAGATCGTCGACCCCCTCCGGATGGATGAAAGCGACGACCGATTTCTCAGCGATCGCCCGCCAAATCGGACGCAGCGACGGATCGCCGAGGTAGCGGCGCTTAACGTGCACGGGAAGCTCAACGACCTTCATGTTCAGATCACGGATGCAACGTTCCATTTCTGCGAGCGATGCGTCGAGATCCTGCAACGGAAGGACGAAGCTGCCAAGGAACCGTTCCGGAAACTGTCTCACCCAGTCCGCGATGTAGTCGTTCGTTCGGCGGCAAAGGTCGAGATCGAGAGCCGGATCCGCCCAGGAGGATCCCTGCAGGACCGTGCTAGCCGATAGCACGGAGATGTCGATGCCGTCCTTATCCATGCGCTCGACCTGCACGGCGGGAATGGTCATCTGGCGCATGACGTCACCCCGGCCGAAAGCAGGAACCGGGCGGGTGCCGAAGCCCGTGAAGACGTTTTTGTCCCGTGTGATCTCGAATACATGCGGCTCGATAACGTGGACGTGGAAGTCGATGATCATGTGGTTATCTCTGCTAATGGTATGAAAACCGGGCTTTCTTGTTTCAGGGCAAAAGACGATGAAACAGGTTTCGATAGTCGGCGACTGATGGGATATAAGGGCTGGCCCGGTTGAAGGGGCTGCTAACAGCGGCTTCGACGAGATCGTCCAGCGATGCCGGCAGGTAGCCGGCCGCAGAAAGGTTTCCGGGAAGTCCGAGCCGATCGCAAAGGGCACGCAGCGCCGTCGGAATATCGGAGACTTGTGCCAAGCCCATCGCCGCGCGCACCCGATCGGCTTTTTCCGGCGCGTGGCGGGACACAAGCTCGACCGTCAACGGCAGTGCAACGGACACCAGCACGCCGTGATGCAGATTTTGGTCGCCGCAGGCGAGCGCGATCGCATGCGCCGGACCAAGCCCCTTCTGGATTGCCATCCCCCCAGCAAAGGCCGCTGTCATGAGGTCGCCACGGTGGCCGTCACCGTCCAAGGAAACCGCCTTCTCCACGTGTGTGAAAGCGCGAGTGATTCCGTCCAGGGCCAGCGCGTCGATGAAGGGATGCGCTGGCTCCGCGAAATAGCCTTCGATGCAGTGGGACAGTGCATCGATACCGGTCGCCGCCACCAGTTTCGGTGGAAGTGTCCTGACGAGATCAGGATCGAGGATTGCGACCTTCGGAACGAGATGTGTACTACGCGTTCCGACCGTCCGCGTCGTTGCCGTGGGATGCAGCCCGGTCGCGGGCGACGATTCGCTGCCGGTTCCGACCGTCGTCGGCAAGACGACAAGCGGAACCACATCAGGACCGATCAGGTCCGGGCGCCCCAGCAACTCCATCGCGGAAACCGCTTTTGAGTCGGTACGCGCCACGACTATCTTCGCCGTGTCGATGACTGAGCCACCACCAACCGCGATGACACTGTCACAGCCGGCGAGCAAGTAAGCCTCATAGGCGCCGTCGGCGGCGGCAGCGGTCGGGTTCGGCGGAATATCGGTGAAGACGACGATGTCGGGACCCGCCGCAGCCTCGACCTGCGATAGGATACCTGCAGACTTCAGCCCCTCGTCGCTCATCAGCAAAGGCTTTCGGCAGCGCAGTCGGTGGAGCGCGGCGCCGAGTTGATCGAGCGAGCCCCGGCCCATCAGGACCTGCGGCATGACCGTCATCGTCATAGTTTCCTCCCGAAACCGGATCGACCGGAGCAAAAAAGCGCGGCTTGGAATTATCAATACGCTACGTATCGTATATTACCAACTTGACCTTCTGCGCAAGCCAAAAATATATATGAAGGCGGAAAAATCGTTTGAGGGATTGATGACCAACACACCGCGCAGAACGTCAGCTGGCGCCAAGCGAAGCCCGGAAGCCAGAGCAGCCATCACCAAGGCCGCGCGCGATCTCCTGGCCGAGAGGGGATATCGCGGGTTTGCAATCGAGGAGGTCGCCAAGCGCGCCGGATCGGCAAAGACGACGATTTACAAATGGTGGCCATCGAAAAGCGCTCTTCTTGGTGAAATCTACGCGACCGAGAAAGACATTCTGCCACGGCCCACCGTGACCCTCTCGCTTTTGGACGATCTCCATCGACATACCGCTGGGCTCTGGCGTTTTTGGAACGACAACGTATTTGGAGATGTGGTACGGGGTCTGATCGCCGAAGCTCAAGGCGATCCGCAGCAAGTCGAGATTTTCCGTACCACCTTTCTCGCTCAGCGGCTTGCAGCCGTCCGGCCGCTCTTCGATGCTGCTGTGCAGCGTGGCGACCTTTCGGCAGACAGCATCGACGAGCGAATGGAGCTTTGGGTGGGACTGAACTGGTTTCATCTCCTCACCGCGCAGCTTGAGGTCGAACCACAGAGATTGAGACGGCAGTTGTCCCTGATTTGTTGCTCTGACCTTAGTGGGCACCGTTGACTTGTTCGGTCGGCAGGCCGTGATCCCCCGGCGCTGTTGTGTTGGAAGGGTATACGTATGGCCCGAGCCGCATCAGCAGAAAGCAGGCGACGACGAGGAGTGGTCCAAAAACGTATAGAGCCAAATCGTAGGATCCTGTCGCATCGAAGGTAAAACCAAGCACGGCCGGACCGACAGCGTTCCCGATGAGGAAAATGCCGAATAGTAGGCCGTAGATTTCCGCAAAATGCCTGACCCCGAAGTAGCGTGAAATCAGAAAAGGCAGGAGATCGATGTCGGCGCCGATTGCCGCACCCAACAGAACGGCACCGCAGACGATGACAGGATAGCTTCCGCCGAATAGGAGCAGGGAGATGCCAAAGATCGGGCATACGAAGAAGAAAATCGTGACATACGGTGCAAAGACGCGATCGAGCGCGTATCCGGCAGCCAGTCGGCCGATGATAAGTGCCACACCTGCGACCGAAAGCGCTGCCGTCGCCTGGACGGGTGACATGCCCTTGTCCGAAATCATTGAGACGAGATGCGCGAGGGCGCCGACGATCACCACGCCGCCCAAAAAGAATGCCAGCGCGATGGCGCGAAATTGAGGTGTTCGTACCGCATCACGGCGCGTCAGACCAACGGCTGCGGCCCTCGAAACCACAGCGTTTCTCGAGCCCGGATCGCGCAGAAACAATAGTACCGGCATGAAAGCAAGCAAGAGGATGGCTACAGCGAGGCCGACATAGGTTCCGCGCCATCCCAGATACTGCAAGAGATAGGCTGCGTATTGTGGGATCACGACGGTGCCAAGTCCAACGCCTGAGATGGCTATGCCGAGAGCAAGGCCGCGCTCCCTGTCGAACCACAAAGTAATCGCTTTCGAATAGGCGTTCGGCGTTTGCCCGATCGCGAGGAGACCGGCCATCGCGAACATTACGAAGACGATGGCGGGATTAGCCGGTAGGAGAGCCAACGACGCGACGCCGAGCGCATGCAGCGGGACCATGACCAGTAGACAGCGCCGATAACCATATCGGTCGACCGCCGCGCCGAAAAAGGGTATGGCAATGGCGGTCATTAGTAGAGCGGCACTCATAGCAGCGGAAAATACGCCCCGACTGATGCCGAGATCAAGAGCCACGGGTTTTAAAAGTACGCTGAAGCCATATGTATTGATCGACCCGTTGGATACGACCATGGCGAGCGTCGAGGCTACGACGATCCACCACCTGCTGCGGTTTTCCATTCCATCCTCCAATCGTTCGAAATGATAAAATTTGCGGCGCGCAGGCGCTCGCCACTTCCCTGGCCAGCAGCTATCGGATGCACCGGCCTGTCCAGACTCATTATTGGTATCCAGCTCGGTGCAAGACGATTGCCTAGCGTGGCCAATCAAGTCTGGCTCTCGCCCTCGTAGTTCGTGGTAAAATCCGAAGGCGGCGTAGGACCCCATATGTAAAAGGCATCCTCGGGCGCGTGATCGCCCGCTTGCCAATCGTGATCGGCTGAGACGTAATCGATATCGGAAGAATATTCGGAATAGCTGCCCCAGGGATCGCGGACGTAATGGAAATAGTTCGAGCCCAGAACATGACGCCCGAGCCCCCATCCGCGCGAGAAACCCTTGTCCGCCATCTGCATTGCGCCAAGACCGACCTCGTTGATCGAACCGACATCCCAACTGAGATGGTGAAGCCCGGGTGCATCCGACTTCGCGAATGCGACTAGGTGATGGTCGCTGCCGTGCACGCCATGTAGGAAGGCTATGCCGTCACCAGAGCGGTCGGAAAGACGCAGTCCCAGCACGCTGGTGTAGAAAATAATCGCTCTATCGACATCGCGCGTGAAAATGAGGATATGGGCGAGGCGCCGCGGATGCACGGTTTCCGCCTTGGAGCGCAGCGGCGCCGCGGCTTGGTTGGCTGCAACCGAAATGTTCGATGTCTCCGACTTTTGGCTGGGTGAGGTCTTTTCGGCGACACGGAGCTCAATCAGGTTCCCATCGTGATCGCGGAACCAGAAGCCGTTGCTCTCGAAGCCGGGCGGCGGATCGATCAATTTCACGCCCTGCCCTTCGACATGACCTCGAAACATCTGAAGGTCGTCCTCGAAAACGCCGAAGGAAAGGAAGCTCATCTTTTTGCTTGGGCCTTCGGTCAGCGAGCCCCAGCGGTGTCCGTGACCGAAGGTGTAGAGGCCCAGCAGATTACCCTCCTCCCGCACGTCGAGCCCGAAGGCTGTGTAGAACTCCTGTGCCTTCTTCAGATCAGGCACGAACATGTTGAAGTTGTCCATGGAGTGGATCCCAAGGACGCCTTCCCGCCGGCTTGCACCGACGAAGCCTCGAATAGCAGTCATTTGATTCCTCCCTGACCGATCAGGCGGCGACGCGCCCCCCGACCTCCTCGTCGCGGATGGTATTTGCTAGAACGCCGATGCGCTCGATTTCGACTTCACAAACGTCGCCAGGCCTCATGAAGAGCGGCGGCTTACGGGCTGCCCCGATACCGGCCGGGGTACCACTGATGATTAAATCCCCTGGCTCTAGCGTCATAGTGCGGCTGAGGATCGACACGAGCGATGCAATGCCGAAGACCATGTCGTCGATATTCGCGTCTTGGACGACCTGGCCGTTGAGCCGCGTCAGGAGGCGAAGACCAGCGCAACCCGGCGGCAATTCGTCCGCCGTCACGAACTCGGGTCCGAATGCTCCGGTAGAATCGAAGTTCTTGCCGATCGTCCATTGCGGGGTGAAATGCTGATATTCTCGGATCGAGCCGTCGTTGAAGATTGAATATCCGGCGACGTGCTCCAGCGCGTCCTCCTCTGCGATCTTCGTGCCCCCCTTTCCGATTATCGCGACCAGTTCGCCCTCGTAGTCCAAGGTCTCAGACAAGGTGGGGCGAACGATCGCATCGCCATGCGCGATGATGCTGGAACTGAAGCGCGCGAATATCGTCGGATACTGAGGCTGCGCATAGCCCGACTCGGCCGAATGGTCGCGGTAGTTTAGGCCAACGCACAACAGTTTCTTCGATTTTGAAAACGGCGGAAGATAGCCGATGCGATCGACCGGTATCTCGCTGCCCGACATCAGAATTCGAGCGGCGTCGTCGAAGCCGGCTTTCGTTCGGGCGACGATATCGTCAAGCGTCCCGGGGAAAGCCGGATCATCCGCATAGAGGCCAACCAAGCGGCCATTATTGGAAATGGCGAGGCCTTCGAGCCCACTGAGATGAAATCGCACAAATCGCATGATGTTTTCTCCAATCGATGTCTTGCCCCGATATCATCGGAACAAAATGGATTTGTCAAACAGAAATATATTTTAATTCGATACGGTCCGTGTTATTTCCTTTGCCTGTCGGCGAGAAAAATGCCGGGAAAACGAAGTGGAGGACCTGATGAACGAGTATGATTTGGCGATTGTCGGCCGTGGCCCGGTCGGACTGGCGCTGGCCGCATTTGCAGCCCAGTTGAAGCTTCGTGTTGCTATCATCGAGAAGCATCGGGACTCGTACGCTCTGCCCCGTGCCGGACATGTCGATCACGAAATCGTCCGCTTGTTTCAGTCGGTAGGTGTCGCCGAAGCGATGCTCGAGGACAGCTACCCGACCACTGAATACGTGTGGGTCAACGCGGGTGGTGAAGTCATGCTGGAATTCGACTGGGGTGCAAAGGGCGTCTCTGGATACAATTCCGACTACATGCAGTTCCAGCCGGTATTCGAAGCCGAACTTTCACGGGTGATCGGCGAGTCCGGCTGTATCGATCAATATATGGAGCAAGAGGTTCAGAACCTTGCCGAGGACACGACCGGCGTGACACTTCGCCTGGCACGGACCGTCACCGTTCCGGGTCAGCTGCGCCCGGTGGCAACGGACGACGTCTCCCACATCCGGGCTCGGTACGTAGTCGCAGCCGACGGCGCCAACAGCGGCCTGCGCACGCAACTTGGCATCGAACGCGACGATTTCGGCTTTAACGAAAAATGGCTGGTGGTGGACGCACGCAAGAAGCGCGAGTTTTCCTTGGAATTCGACTGCGGCCAGATATGCGACCCGACGCGCCCGGTCACCGTCCTTCCCTTGGGGAAGCGGCACCGGCGTTGGGAGTGGGCGCTGCTACCGGGAGAGACGGCAGCTGATCTGCAACAGCCGGCGGCCGCGTGGCGATTGCTTGGTGAGCGGGGCATCGGTCCTGACGACATCGAGATCATCCGGCAGCTCGTCTATACATTCGAGGCGCGTCATGCGAAAACCTGGCACAAGGGCCGGATCTTCCTTGCCGGCGACGCCGCCCACACAATGCCCCCCTTTATGGGCCAGGGTATGTGCTCGGGCCTGCGTGACGCCAAGAACCTTGCTTGGAAGCTCGATCTCGTTCTTCGTGGCGTATCGGCTCCTGCTCTGCTGGAAACCTATGAGGAGGAGCGATCGCCACACACCCGGGACTGGACGATGATATCGCTCGAGGCCGGCAAAGTTCCGTGCACGCTCGATCCGGAGGAGGCGCGGCTGCGCGACGAGCGCTTCCGCCAGGGTTGGCGCCCGCCAATGCCCGATTTCCCGAAGCTGAGAAACGGCGTCATCGCGACCGGTCAATCCGAACGGTTAGGCGGAACGCTGAGCCTCCAGGCACCAGTGCGCGTGAACGGGGAAACGAGGCTGTTCGATGATTTCTTCCCCACCGACAGCTTCGTATTCATCAGCACGCAGACCAATCCGGCTTCTGTTCTTACCTCCCGCCAGCGTGCGCTTCTGGAGCGCGTCGGTGTCCGATACGTCCATATCGGCGAGGATGGCGATGCTCAGGACGTGGAAGCGGCCTATTCGACCTACTTCAAAGCGAACGGGATCGAAGCCATCATCCACCGCCCCGACCTTTACGTGTTTGGGGCCGTCAACACCATGGCGGATCTTGCATCGCTGACGGACGACTTGCTCGGGCATCTGTATCTGACCGCCGCGGTCACGGAGCCGGCTTGCGACGCCGTCCCCGGAAAAGAGGAGAAGTCCGTTGCCTGAGGCCCCTGCACTGTTCGCCGCAGGCCTGTCCTGGCCGGAGTCTCCAAGATGGAAGGACGGCATGTTGTACATATCCGACGTCCACAACTTTCGCCTGGTGAGGTTGAGCAGCGCGGGCGAAGTCGAACCGATCTGCGATGTTCCCGGCCGGCCCGCGGGAATGGATTTTGCCGAGGATGGCACCCTTCTTCTGGCGACCGGGGTCGGTCGCCAGTTGCTTTGCATCGAGCCGATATCGGGCAGAAGCGAGGTAATTGCCGACCTTGGCGATCATGCAAAGGCCTATCTCAACGACCTGATCACCCATCGCTCCGGTTGGTCTTGGTTCGGCGACACCGGCTTCCGCTTCGGCGTCGATACGCCAAGCGCCTGTGGTAGCCTTTGGGGCTACCATAATGAACATGGTCTGCGAAAAGTCGCCGAGGACGTGTTCTTTCCGAACGGCATTGCCCTGACCGACGATCAACGGACACTGTACCTCGCCGAAACGTTCGGCAAGCGCATCACCGCCTTCGACGTCAGTCCAGAGGGTGAGCTTTCCAACCGGCGGGTTCATGCCGAGCTTCCCGGCGAGGTCGATGGTCTTTGCCTGGACGCGGATGGACATCTGTGGGCGCCGATGCTTTTCGCGGGCGACTTCCTGCGCATCGGGCCTCATGGCGGCGTCACAGCGACGGTTGCATTTCCCGGGAAAAGCGCAATCGCCTGCGTCTTCGGCGGGGAGGACCGGCAGACACTGTTCATGTGCGTGAGCACGACTGACAATGCCGACCCCCAGAAGCCTGTCAGGCATGGTGAGATCTACACGTTGGCCGGAGGGGTGCGTGGGGCGGGACGACCGTGATGCGCGCCTTGTCTCAACAAGATGCTGATCGTCGGGCGACATCGCAGACCAGTGGAATTTCGCCCTCGGAACCTATATTCCCCTATTAAATAGATTCTGAGAGGCTCCGGAATGAGTTCCAGCACAGCACTAACCCAGGCTGACACCATCTATGAGCAGCTGAAGGAGAACATCCTTAGCTGCAAGCTGCCGCCCGGTGCGCGCATTCAGATTAATAGCGTCGCTAAGGATGCGGGGGTCAGTCTTGGAGCGGTGCGCGAAGCACTATCGCGACTTGCGGCGGAAGACATGGCAGTTGCGACCGCGCAGAAGGGCTTTACCGTTCCTGAAGTCTCCACAGACGATCTCATGGATATCGTCAACACCCGTATTCAGATCGAGGAACTTTGTATCCGCGCGTCGATCGAAAAGGGCGACATCGAGTGGGAAACCGCTCTTGTCGCTGCCTTTCACCGCCTTCAACGATTGCCTGAAGTCGATAACGAAGAACGTTCGATGTTGAGCGAGAAGTGGTCACAGGCGCACCAGCAATTCCATCTGGCAATCGTTGCGGCGTGCCAAAGCCCTTCCCTTCTGAAGATCCGCGCGGGCCTTTTTGCACAGACCGAACGATATCGGCGGCTCTCCGTCCCCTTACGCAAGTCGCAGCGAGACGTAGTGGCGGAGCACAAAGCAATCTTTGAGGCAACGATCGAGCGCGATGCCGACAAGGCCGTCATTTTGACGGCGCAGCATCTCCGCCTGACTGCCGACATCATCATTACCTCGATGAGCCAAAGGTAACGTCTGTTTCCAACACCGAGCCCGAACTGCTCCGAGATGACAGCAAAACCCTGCCACAGCATCCTGTATGAACGGGTTGACACCTGAGCCGGTCGATCCTGCTTGCAGAACCGTGTGCAGGAGAAGGGAAAACCACCGGTAACCTAGATCTAGTGATCCCGGGAGCGGCGTGGTGAAGGCAGCGCCTGGAGGCCATGCATCTTGCTTGAGCGGCGACATTATCATCACCTAGATGAGGTAGAAGCAACGTTTGTTGTCCATCACCGAGCCCGAAAAGCTCCGAGATGGAAGCGACGCTGGACGTCGTTCGAGCGCCGCCGGAAATCCAGCCCGTCGAGAAGTCCGACGATCAGCAGCACGGCGCCCGTCACGACGTCCTGTACGAACGGATCGACCCCGAGCGCGGTCAAGCCTGATTGAAGCACCGCGAGTACGAGAACCCCACCAGCAATCCCGATCGGATGACCTCGCCCACCCCTGAAGGAGACGCCGCCGATGATGGCGGCAGCCGCCGCCGGCACCAGCGGATTGGAGAGTGGCGTGGGCGAAGCAGCCGCTAGGCTGAAGCTCAACAACGCTCCGCCGATGGCACTGCACATCCCGGCGATCACGAAGGTCGCGGTGACGACGGTTCCCACCCGCACGCCCGCGACCATGGCAGCCTTCGGGTCACTACCCGAAGCCAAGAGGTCACGCCCCGGCCGCGTAAGCGAAATCGCTAGAGCCGCGATCGCGAAAAGCACGACGGCGACAAAGCAACGCAGCGACAACGGCCCCCACAGCGGCTGGTCGAGCAGGGCAGGAATGTCCCTCAGAGGCAGGGCGATCTCCCGGTTACCGGTCACGACATAAGCCAGTCCGGTCGCTGTCAGAAGGCCGCCCAGGGTCACGCCGATAGAACTGAGATTGAGTTTGACGATCAGCGACCCCTGGACGAAGCCGAAAGCCGCGCCGGTCGCAAGGGCCGCAAGAAGGCCCAGCCACGGGTTCGTCGCGCCAGCGATCACCGCAACGCATCCTGACAGGGCGACGACGCCGCCGACGGAAAGATCGAAGTTTCTGACCAGGATAGTCAGGCCAAGCGCTAGCGCCACCGGTCCGAGTGTCGCGAACTGCTGCATCACCGCATAGACGGTCGATTCGCTGAGGATCCGATTGCCGTCGACTACGGCGAGGATCGCTACTGTCGCGAGAAGAAGCAGATAGACCCTGACGATCCTGTTGGACAACATGGTGCGCATCAACGCCGCCCCTTCCACTGAAGCACAATAACAAGAAGAACGATGAGACCAAGCCACAGATGCTGGATCTCGGTGCTGAACCCCCGCAGGATCAGAACCGCCTGGATAACGGCGATCGCAAGGGCCCCGAACAAGCTCCTCACGACCGAACCGCTGCCGCCGTGGATCAGCGTACCGCCGACCAGGACCGCACTGATTGCGCCATATTCGAAGCCGGCGCCGTGGAGAAGATCACCCGAGCCGTAGCGCGATGCCATCAGCACGGCGGAGACCGAGGTGAACACTCCTGCAATCGCATATGCCCAACTGGTGGATCGCCAAGGCTCCATACCGGCGGCCAGCAGCGCCGCCGGATTAGAGCCCGACAGCACGATGGTCCGGCCGATGCGCGTGTATGACAGGATTGCCTGGCCGATGACAGCGCAGACCAGCAGAGCGACGAGGGGTCCGGGTACGGGGCCAATATTCGTGGTGAAGATCTCGGCGCTGCCGTCGGTGATATAGACCCCCTGCCCGCCGGTGATGATGCTCGCAAGCCCGGTGATCAGCGACAAGGCCGCCATCGAGACGATGATCGGATTCGCCCGGAAATAGCCGATGATCCAGCCTTGGACCGCATTGAGGCTCGCGCCGAACATCAGGGTCGCGACAAAGGCTGGCCAGGTTCCCAAGGGAAGTGCCAAGACGAAAACGATCGTCGATGCCGCGAGGCTCGCCCCCAGACTGAAGGACATGATGTTGCCGCTCAGCGTTATGAATGTCATGCCGATTCCGACGCAGCCAACGAAGGACATTCCGGACAGCAGCGACCGGATGCTCGCCTGCGAGACGAAGCCCGGCGTGGACAGGGCGAACACCGCGAACGCAAGAAAGATCGCGCCGCGCAGATAGTGGCTGGTCCTGAAGGCGGCCAGTCGACCCTGCGCTTGCTGCGGTGTGGGTGAGACGAAAACCTGCTGGGTCATTTGCCCTCCGGATGGGTCACGTCCGCAATGATCTGCGGCATTGTAGCGCTCGACCCTGCATGCCGGCCTACGATCTTGCCGCGATACATGGTGAGAATGATGTCTCCTAGGCCGAGAACCTCGCCGAAATCCGTCGAAGCTACGAGGATGCCGTAACCCTGGTCACAGAAACTGCGCATGAGGCGGTAGATTTCAGCCCTTGCCCCGACGTCGATCCCGCGCGTTGGCTCAATCATCACGAGGACCTTGGCATCCGGATCGGAGACATTTCGGCCGAAAGCGATCTTCTGTTGGTTACCACCGCTTAGATCCACGACGGTGGAATCCAGACGGTTTCGGTCGATCTGTACGGCTTCGGCAAGTCCGGCGGCCTCCTTGCGCAGCGTCTTGGGAGAGATCGTCCCCATCACGCTGCGCCGCGATAGGCGCGTCGCCACAAGATTAGCCAGAACGGATTGTTGGACGAACACGCCTTCAGTCGCGCGGTCACCGGAAACAAAGCGGACACCCGCGGCGAATGCCTGCTCTGGACGGCCCAGGACAAGCCTTGCGCCGGCGATCGAAACATCGCCCCGGACGTCGTGAACGAGCCCGCAGACGGCACGGGCGATGTCTTCGGCACCTGAACCGAGCTGGCCCGTCAGGCAAACGATCTTGCCCGAAGGCACGGCAAACTCGATAGGTCCGACCGCAGCCGGAATGCATAGATCGCGTGCGGAAAGCACGTCATTCTCCGCATCCAGCGACTGGTGTGCCGGGTACATCTCGCCGAGCGGCCGGCCGAGCATCAGTTCGACAAGCGACTTGGAATCGAGGTCCTTCACCCGGCAGTCGGCGACCGTCTCGCCGTTGCGCATGATTGTGGCCGTGTCGCAGAGCTCGAACACCTCGGACAGCCGGTGGGTAATGTAGACCAGCGACTTTCCCTTGTCCCGAACGACGCGCAGGGCCTTCAGGACCTTGCCGATTTCCTGATCGGACAAGGTGGCGGTCGGCTCGTCGAGGATTAGGATATCTGTTTCACGGTTCAGCATCCGCGCGATCTCGACGATCTGGCGCTCGCCGGTCCCGAGAGACGACAGAGGCGCATCCAGTCCGACCGTATCGGCGCCGAGTTCGGCTAGCACGGCCTTTGCCTGTTGGCGCAACGCCCGGCGACGATGCAGGAAGGGAACGCCGATCGTGCCGAGCCAAATGTTGTCAAGCACGCTGAGGTCGGGGCAGACGCTCAATTCCTGACTGACGAGATTGATGCCGCGCGACTGGGCATCCCGCGGACTGCTGATTAGCCGCGTGATGCCGCCGAGTTCCATCGAGCCGGAATCGGATTGCACGATACCGGTGAGGATTTTCACCAAGGTACTCTTGCCGGCGCCGTTCTCTCCACAGATCGCCCGGATCTCTCCGGAGCGTAGGGTGATGGACACATTGTTTAACGCGTGAACGCTTCCGAAGATCTTTGACAGACCTTCGGCTTTCAGGACGACTTCACCGGGTTCGTTGTGCCGTTCGGACGGCTCGCTTCTGATAAGAGCTGATGGCATGCTTGGCCTCCAATCACGCGCTCAGTAGGAGCAGACATCCCGCACTTCGGAGAGGTTTTCCGAGGTGATGATGCGATGCCGCTCGTAATAGGTCGGTTCGACGGCGGTGCCCGCGAGAAGCATTTCTACCACCGCGGCAGCTTGCGTGGCCGAAACCTTTGGCAGCATCTCGACCGTTGCTGCCATCCGTCCCGACGATAGGTTCTGGACGCCGATCGCCTGGCAGTTGCCGCCGACGACGATCACATCGTCAGCCGTCTTGCCGGTTTTGTAACCTGCCGCAAGGCCAGCCTGGATCGCGGCATTCGCGAGACGATCGTTCATCCCGTATATTCCGTCCAACCCGCCGCTGCCGGCAAAGCGCGCCAGCAATTGACCAGCCGCCTGTTCGCCAGTGACGGGGTTCCACTTGACGTCTTCCACGGCGACCAGCTCGGCCTGCGGAGCAACTCGCTTAAGCGCCGATTTGAACCCTTCCAGGCGAAACGGAGCGATGTTGTCAGCCAGCGACCCGGTGATCGCGGCGACCTTGCCATTTGGCTTTCCGGCGGCGATCAGTGCATTCGCCATCGCCTCCCCGGCGAGTTCACCGAGCCGCCGGGAGTCCTCTCCGACATAGGATCGGGTCAGACCCGACCCGTCGTTCGGTAGCTCCGAAATGACCGACAGCACCGGGATCCCGGCGTTTTTTGCTCTCGTCAACGCCGGGACGATCGCGTTCTGGCTCAGCGTCTGGACAACGATGACGTCAAACTTCTGCGCAATGGCATCGTCGATCTGCCGTGCCTGCAGGGAGGGGTCGAATGGACTGGAGAAGATGCTCGCGCGGGCGCGATAGCTCGCCACCTGTTTCTGGAAGGTGTTTGACCAAGTCCCGACGAAGGCGTCCTGGGTTGGAGCGAGCATCACGGCTATCCGCTTACCCGTCTCCTGCGCCAGTGTCGGGTAGCTAATCATGCATGTCATAGCCCATGCATATGCAGTCAATCTCATTACGCGGTTTATTTTCAACACTTCCTCCCAATATTGCTTGCCGAGGGGCGGACCACTCGCCCCTTGCGCCCTTCCTCGACGCCAGTTCTCGACATAGTGCACGATCCTGCACATCCGGCAACAAAAAACTATTTCATGTGTCAAAATAGTTTTTAATGCTGCCGAACGATTTCGCGTTGAGGATGATCAGGCGTGTTTGAACGTCTGCGAGATCTGTTTGGTCTCTAGGAAGTCGTCCATCGCTCCCATTCCGCCCAATCGGCCCAACCCACTCGACTTGAAACCACCCTCCTCGATCTCGACAGCGAGATTTGCCCAGCTGTTGATGGACACCAGCCCCGCATCGAGGAGCCGCGCGATCCGCAATGGCCGATCGACGTCTCGGCTCCAGACGCATGCGCTCAAGCCATATTCGGTGTCATTCGCCAAGGCGATTGCATCATCTTCGGTGTCGAAGATCTGTAAGGTCTGGACGGGACCAAAAATCTCTTCTTGAACGATCGGCATATTCGACGAGGGAACCTGCAGTAACGTCGGGTGATAAAATGCTCCTCCGGACAGAGCCGCTGTAGTCGACGGCCCACCGCGGACGATTGGCACCGCACCCGAACGGATTGCATCCTCCACCATCGCATCGACGCGTTGAACGGAGGCTTTGTCGATAAGCGGGCCCATGTCGCTCGAAGGATCCGACGAAGGACCGGGGCGCACCTTTTCCAATCGAGCCGCGAGCGCCTTCGTAACACTCTCTGCGATGCCGCGCTGAACGAGCACGCGGCTCCCCGTCATGCAGAACTGCCCAGCGAATACAGTGGCGGATTTTTCAAGTACCGGAAGAACTGCCTCGAGGTCGGCGTCGTCGAAGATGAGATGTGGTGTCTTACCACCCAGTTCCAAACCCACGCGCTTGAGATGAGTGGCACCGGCTTTGGCGATGTTTCTCCCTGTTGATGTACTTCCGGTGAAATGGATCACCGGTACATTGGGGGCATCGACCAGAAACTTGGCACCTTCGGACCCGGTTTCGACAAAGATATTGACTGCTCCGGCGGGTATCTCAGGGATACCCGCGATGATCTCCATGGCAATGGCCGCAGTCTGCGCTGCTTGTGACGGCATCTTAATGACGGCGGTGCACCCGGCCGCGAGAGCTGGCGCTAGAGCGCGCACCATCAGGTAGCCAGGGGAATTCCAGGGAATGATCAAGCCTGCGACGCCAATGGGCTGCCTGATCGACAGTGATTGGGTACCAGGTTTGACATCGGTCACGCGTCCGAAATTCTGCACAGCGAGTCCGGCTGAGAACCGTAGGCACCTTGCAATATGGCTTGCCTCATATTCCGCCTCGCGGCGCATTTTGCCGTTCTCCGTGCAGACTGAATTGATTATTTCGTCCAAGCAGTCATTATAGCGGTCGGCGAGATGGCTGAGCGCAGTGGCCCGATTCATTGCGTCAAGCCGCCATGATGATTTCCTGAAGGTTTCCGCGGCGGCGTTAATCGCTAATCTTGCGACATCAGCTCCGCCATCATGGTAATGCCCGATTTCCTGACCCGTTGCCGGATTGATACTAGGGTTTACCGGTCCTTCTTCGACGAAGCAGCCGTTGATCCAATGTTTGGCGGTTTTGTGGGACATTCTATTCCTCCATGACATCAATGGCCGAAACTTTGATCGACCGTCGATAGCGGCTACCATTAGAAGCCGCCTACGGCTCGCGAGATCGGGCACAAACCTTGCCTTTTTCTCCAAAGTGGATTTCATGCGCAAAACATGGGGGAGATATGGTCACACTCAGCTATCTAGATGACCTCCAGAAAAAGGCGGATGCCGTCAGTCAACGGCTCGCTACCGACGATGGTGAATTTCACTTGGGTGACTTGGGCATCTCTATGCGCCGTTTCACCAAGCCAGTGGGTATTGTCGGAGTTGTGTACGTGCCGGTGCTCTCCGTAGTTCTGCAGGGCCGCAAGATCGTCAAAGCTGGCACCGAAACGTGTGTTGTCGAACCGGGAAAAGCATTACTAGTCCGCGTGGATCTGCCTACCGTCGTGGAAATCGTCGATGCGCAAGATGACACGCCCTATCTGGCGGTGTCGATCGCGCTGAACGTCAGGTTGATACGTGAGATTTCAGCTGTCACCGAGAGCGACCAAGCCGCACTAACAAGTGCGCCATTTTCTCTGACCTCGATTACTCCAGAGATTGCAGACTGCATATCACGGCTTATCAGCTTGTTGGACAGGCCGGAACTCGCCGTAATGATTGGGCCGGGTATCGTGAAGGAACTTCACTACTGGCTGTTGGCGAGCCCACACGGCGATAGGCTCATTCAGTTGAGCAGTCACAACACTATCTACAACAAGGTGTGAACCGCACCGGGTTTGCCGGAGGCCATTTGGTTTGAGTTATGCGGCCATGGCTGGCTCGTCCAGCATGGCGTAGTAGCGTTCTTCAGCTTCGGCTGGCGGTATGTTTCCGATGGGCTCCAGAAGTCGTCGGTGGTTGAACCAGTCGACCCATTCCAGAGTGGCGAATTCCACCGCTTCGAAGTTCCTCCATGGTCCGCGCCGATGAATGACCTCGGCCTTGTAGAGACCGTTGATCGTTTCGGCGAGGGCATTGTCATAACTGTCGCCGACACTTCCGACAGACGGCTCGATGCTAGCTTCTGCCAGCCGCTCGGAATACCGGATGGACACGTATTGAACGCCCCTGTCCGAATGGTGCACAAGCCCGCCGCCCTGAACCGGACGCCGATCATGAAGTGCCTGTTCAAGGGCATCGAGGACAAAGCTCGCATGTGCCGTCCGGCTCGCCCGCCAGCCAACGATGCGCCGGGCAAAGACGTCGATCACAAAGGCCACGTAGACGAAGCCCTGCCAGGTCGCGACATAGGTGAAGTCCGAGACCCACAGCCTGTTTGGTGCTGGGGCTTTGAACTGGCGGTTTACCCGGTCAAGCGGGCTCGGGGCTGCCCTGTCCGAGAATGTCGTGCGGACCGGCTTTCCTCGAATGATCCCCTGCAGGCTCATCGACCTCATAAGCCGAGCGACCGTGCAGCGGGCGATGGCGTAGCCTTCTCGCTGCAACTGCCGCCAGACTTTACGCACGCCGTAGACCTGGAAGTTCTCGTTGAACACCCGGCGTATCTCGATCTTCAGGCCGATATCGCTGCGGGCGCGAACCGACAGGCGGTCCCTATCCAAGCGCTTGGCGACGTTCTCGTAGTAGGTTGATGGGGCAATCGGCAAAAGCCTGCAGATCGGCTCGACCCCGAACACGCTACGGTGTTCGTCAATGAACGAGATCATCGTTTGAAGGGGCGGTCGAGCTCCGCCATCGCGAAATAAGCAGACGCCTTGCGCAAAATCTCGTTGGCCTGACGAAGCTCGCGGTTCTCCCGCTCAAGAGCCTTCATCTTCTCGGCCGCGTCGCTCGGCAAGCCTGCTCGTTTGCCGCTGTCGACCTCGGTCTTCTTCACCCATTCATGCAGCGTGGCCGGCGAGCAACCGATCTTGCCCGCAATAGATGAAACGGCTGCCCACCGCGACGGGTGCTCTGCATCGTGATCCAGCACCATACGGATGGCGCGTTGGCGGACTTCGGGTGAAAATTTGTTCGTTGTCTTGCTCATATCGGCTCCACTCTCTCAGAAGTTGGAGCCTCCGGCAAACCCGGTGCGGTTCAGTGGCTTCCGTTATCGCTATCATGAGGAGTGACTGCGCACGCTCCGATGCTATCCCGGAGATCGCCGCCTCGGTCGGGATGAGCCCATCTTCGTTCTATGCACACTTCAAGGCAATCACGTCATTCTCGCCGGCGCAGTACAGGAAGAGACTGCGGCTTTTAGAAGCTCGGCGTTTGCTAAAAGTTGAAATTTCCAGCGCGACCTCGGCAGCGTTGGAGGTTGGCTATGAGAGCGTGTCTCAATTCTCGCGAGATTACCGCGATCTCTTTGGGTGCTCTCCCAAGTTGGATTCGCGCAGACGGTCGCGGCGCTAGAATACGCTGGCGTCTCGCCTGACGGACCATCTGTTGTAGAACAGTTTCTTCCACCCTCGCGCGGGACCTTTTCCGGAACAGGAGCCGGGAAGACCGTTCCACTACCGCATTTGTACTCAACTGTCACAGGATCTTTCCATCTCTGAAGCAAGGCGATACGCCCTCCTTTGCCCAGCATTTGGCCCGTCGAAAGACAATGCGCCACCTGGCGTCATCGGTGGGGGTCGGAATACAACGCAGCGGCTGAGTCTCCGGCTAGGGGACAAAGTAGGGCCGGGCGCCTGAGTAATGACTGCTTTCCGAAGCATAAAACTTCCCGGATGTAAAAACGGGAAGGGCTAGCGAGATGGCACTCCTCAGACTGAAAAGACGCGAGCGCCGCGATCAGCCTCGGCTTGCAACCGGCTAAAGTTGCTCATCGAGGATGCCATGAGCAAGCATGACCTTTGTCGTCTGATGCGATGTCCTCATCCATGCGCTGCCCGCCATTGAATTTTTATCGAGACCGACTTTAGGTCATTCTTGCTCTGAGCTTTATGCGTTCTAAGAATTCTTCGCGACGCCTTATGTTGCAGAGGTGGCCTATTGGCAAAAGCCTCCGCCATCGAAGCATGGCGACCTCTGATGAGCAAAATGCCCGCTCTGATAACCACAGCGATCCACTTGATCAAAAGGATAATATCATGTCCGAACAAGATAACTCCGAGCCTGCAAAAAACAACGTCTCGCGCCGTACCCTGTTGGCAGCGGCTGCAATTGCACCAGCCGCTGTCACGCTTAGAGCCACGGCCGCATCAGCCCAAGGAAACGCCGGCACCGGTAAAACAGCGATTGTAACGGGTTCGTCGCGCGGCATCGGCGCTGCCATCGCTAAACGCCTTGCTCGCGACGGCTATAATGTAACCGTCAACTGCGTGGTTAACCGGGATCTGGCTGCCGCCGTAGCAAAAGATATCGAGGCGGCAGGAGGGCACGCCATCTGGGAGCAGGCCGACGTCAGCGAGACAGCTGCCGTGCAGCGCCTCTTCGAAAAGACCGAGGAAGCGTTCGGCGGTGTCGATGTCGTCGTCAGCAATGCTGGTATTATGCGATTGGCACCGTTCCGGGAAATGAAGGACGAGGACTTCGACCGCATGCTCGCGGTGAACGTGAAGGGTAGCTTCAATGTCCTGCGTGAAGCGTCGCGTCGCGTCCGGGACAACGGTCGGATTTTTGCGCTTTCCTCAAGCATTACTCAACTTCGCTCTCCGACCTACGGACCCTACGCTGCCAGTAAGGCCGCGCAGGAGCTGTACACGAATATCCTCGCAAAGGAGCTTGCCGGGCGGAAGATATCCGTCAACGCAATCGCACCTGGCCTCGTGAACACGCCTCTGTTCACCGATGGAAAGACACCAGAGATGATCGCCGGGTTCGTGCAGCGAACGCCCCATGGTCGACTGGGCGAACCTGAGGATATCGCCCGCGTGGTCTCCACGTTGTGTAGCGACGATGGCTGGTGGGTGAGTGGCCAGACAATCTTCGTCAATGGCGGCATCGTTTGAGCATGTCAAACAGATCAATGAGATCACGCTTTCGAGATCAGGTCCCGGACTATGTCCGGGACCGCCTCCCATCAATGCAGCAGTTGCGTGCCGACGGCACGATCGCAGCAATCATCGCAATACTTTTCGTAGCGGCCGAATTCGTCTGAGCGATGAGAGTGAGCGTTCTGGATTTGACAGCAGCATTGCTCCCGACCCTTCTCAAAAATCAGAACGCCGCTGTTTGCTTCCCGACGACACTCTCTGGATCGTGACCTCCAACACAGATCGCGCCACTTGAGGCGGGACCGACACCAGACCCGGCGACGACCGTATCATTCGCATCGAGATCGGTGAACCCTGAGAGAGGCCGGGATCCAGAGCAAGCGGCCCTGGCCCTTCGTATATGAGCACCTTAAGCCGGAGTTACAGCAAGCAGTTGTATGACTGCCAAACGGCGCCGCTAAGATTGCAAAAACGTAGATCGAAGCGCCGCATTGAAGCAGGGCTCCAGTCGGCCCATAACATCGCTCTGTTCGCGGCCGAGGATTCCACCAGGATCGTCACTTGATTACCTCATCAACATAATCAAGGAATGAACGGACCTTGGCCGACATCATCTGAGGGGCGTGGTGGTAAATATAAAGAGGAAATTTCTCTTCTGCCCACTCGGGAAGAAGTTGAACGAGACGTCCATCGGCGATGAACGGCCGCGTGTAAATTTCGAGCGGCTGCCCGATACCGTGACCGGACAGGCATGCGGCGAGTAGGCCTCCAGTGTCTGTAACCATCATTTGGCCGTTGACTTTGACCGCGACTGTTTTCTCGCCATTGATGAGATCCCAGTCATAATGCTTACCGGTCGAGGGATCTCGCATGAGGATGCATTGTCGGGACTCTAGGTCCTTGGGATGTGTCGGCTTTCCGTGACGTTGAATATAGCTCGGTGATGCGCAGGTTAAAACACGCGTTTCCAGCAGGAGTCGACATGTCAACGAAGATTGCTCAGGCGGCCCAAAATGGATGCCAACATCAAATCCGTCGGCAACGAGGTCGCCCATCCTCTCACGGATATGCATCTCGAATGCAAGTTCAGGATATTGGGCCAAAAAAGGTTGGAGCTTTGGGCCCAGAACATAATGCCCAAAGCAACCGTCAACATTTACACGCAATCGCCCGCGAACTTCAGCACCCGAGCCCGCGGCACGTATCGCAGCATCCGCGATACTGCTTAAATGTGGTGAGACTTGTTCGTAGAAGCGCCGTCCTTCGTCGGTCAAGGTGATCGACCTCGCATTACGATGGAAAATGCGGATGCCAACCCGTTGTTCAAGCCTTGCGACAGCGCGACTTACCGCGGATTGGGTCAAGCCTAAAGCTTCTCCAGCTCTCATAAAGCTACCAGCTTCGACTACGGCTGCGAGGACTCCGATACCATTGAGAAGTCGAGTGTCGAACGCCATTGACCTAAATTCCGTCATCCAAAGACGCTGTTGTATGAAATTTCGGCTCGGGAGTGAAGGTAGCGTGATCCACTCGCACAAATCGGTGTTCTAAGGTCAGGATCCGCAGGTCAAAAGCCGTAATGAGCGTTTATCTCTCGTTCCAAGTTCTACCAGCGCTACGTATTGCTCCACGTTATCTGCGCCAATTGTCAACCACCTGCGGGCGTCAATAAAGGCAGCAATCTTTCAATGCTCTTCTTGGCATCTCCGTAGAACATGAGTGTGTTGTCCTTGTAAAATAGCGGGTTTTCGATGCCAGAATAGCCCGTGCCTTGTCCGCGCTTGGAGACGAAGACCTGTTTGGCTTTCCAGACTTCCAGCACCGGCATGCCCGATATCGGCGAGTTCGGGTCTTCCTGGGCTGCGGGGTTGACTATATCATTGGAGCCGATGACGATCGCCACGTCGGTGGTCGGGAAGTCGTCGTTGATCTCGTCCATCTCAAGCACGATGTCGTAGGGCACCTTGGCTTCGGCGAGCAGCACGTTCATGTGACCGGGCAGACGACCGGCGACCGGATGGATCGCAAACCGGACCTCCTTGCCGGCGGCGCGAAGTTTGCGGGTGAGCTCGGAGACGGCCTGCTGCGCCTGCGCCACCGCCATGCCGTAGCCGGGCACGATGACGACGCTGTCAGCATCGTTGAGCGCGGATGCGACGCCCTCGGCATCGATGGCGATCTGCTCGCCTTCGATTTCCATGGCAGGACCCGTGGTGCGGCCGAAGCCACCCAAGATGACGGAGACAAACGAGCGGTTCATCGCCTTGCACATGATGTAGGAGAGGATCGCACCCGACGAGCCGACCAGCGCACCGGTGACGATCAGCAGATCGTTGCCAAGCGTGAAGCCGATGGCGGCCGCCGCCCAGCCGGAATAGCTGTTCAGCATCGAGACCACGACCGGCATGTCGGCGCCCCCGATACCCATGATTAGGTGGTAGCCGATGAAGAAGGCGAGCAACGTCATCGCGATCAAGGTCCAAACTTCTCCGCCGTTCACATAAATAAGCATCAGTATCAGCGAAAGAACTGCGGCAGCAGCGTTCAAGAAGTGCCCGCCGGGCAACTTCTTCGCCTTGCCGTCGACCTTGCCAGCCAGCTTGCCGAAAGCGACGACCGAGCCGGTGAAGGTGATCGCACCGATGAAGACGCCGAGGAAAATCTCTACCTTCATGATCGCGAGCTCGACCGGGGTCTTGTGCGCGAGAATGCCGGCGAAACCATCGAGTGCGGTGCGCGCCGCCTCATCCATGCCGGAAACGCGCCAGGCTTCAATATGGGCGTTATAGCCGATGAAGACGGCGGCGAGGCCGACGAAGGAGTGAAGCGCCGCCACGAGCTGCGGCATCTCCGTCATCTGCACGCGGTTGGCCACGTAGTTGCCTGCGATGGAGCCGGCCAGGATCATCGGAAGAATGATGATCCAGTTGCCGACACCGGGGCCGAAAATGGTCGCGACAATGGCGAGCGCCATGCCGACAATGCCGTACCAGGCGGCGCGCTTGGCGCTTTCCTGGCCAGACAGGCCGCCCAGCGAGAGGATGAAAAGCACAGCCGCGGAGATATAGGCGGCCGAAACGATACCAATCGTCATATTGAAAACCCCTTGATATCCCTGGCCCGATCAGGACTTCTGGAACATGGCGAGCATGCGCCGCGTGACAAGAAAACCGCCCACGATGTTGATCGTCGCGACCAGAACCGACAGAGCGGCCAGGATGACGACCAGCCAGTTGCCCGAACCGACCTGCAGCAGCGCGCCGAGAATGACGATGCCCGAGATCGCGTTGGTCACCGCCATCAGCGGCGTATGCAGCGAGTGCGAGACGTTCCAGATCACCTGGAAACCGATGAAGCAGGCGAGCATGAAGACCACGAAATGGTTCATGAAGCTTGCCGGGGCATAAGCGCCGACCAGGAGCAGCAGCGCGGTGCCGATCAAAAGCAGGAAGCCCTGGCTCTTGGTCTGCGCCTTGAAGGCGGCCGCCTCGCGGGCGTTCTTCTCCTCAGCCGTCGGCTCCTTGGTCTTTTCCCTTGGCTTCTGGGCGGCGATCGCCTGGATCTTCGGCGGCGGTGGCGGATAGGTCACCGCGCCCTCGAAGGCGACGGTTGCGCCGCGGACCACGTCGTCTTCCATGTTGTGGACGAGCTTGCCATCCTTGGCGGGCGTCAGGTCCGTTATCATGTGGCGGATGTTGGTGGCGTAGAGCGTCGAGGACTGCGCGGCCATGCGGCTCGGGAAATCGGTATAGCCGATTACGATCACGCCGTTGTCGGAGACGATCTTCTGATCGGCGACCGTCAGGTCACAGTTGCCGCCACGCTCCGCCGCGAGGTCGATAATCACCGAACCCGGCTTCATCAGCGCCACCATGTCGGTAAGCCACAGCTTCGGTGCATCGCGGCCGGGGATCAGCGCGGTTGTAATAACGATATCGATCTCGGGAGCAAGTTCGCGGAACTTTTCCAGCTGCTTCTCACGAAACTCCGGAGACGACGGGGCTGCATAGCCACCGGTGGCAGCTCCATCCTGCTGGCTTTCCTTGAAATCAAGAAAGACGAACTCGGCGCCCATGGATTCGATCTGTTCGGCCACTTCGGGGCGAACGTCGAAGGCATAGGTAATGGCGCCGAG
>UCIT01000046.1 GCA_900472625.1 Hyphomicrobiales bacterium
GTCCTTCACCAGCGCCTCGTGCCGATGCCCGAGGCGCTGGTGAAGGACATGCCTGATGGCGCCGGCGTGGTCATCGTCACCCACGACCACGCGCTGGATTTCCTGATCGCCCGCGAGGCGCTCACCCGCTCCGACCTTGCCTACACGGGCATGATCGGCTCGGCCACCAAGCGCGCCACCTTCGCAAGCTGGCTGCAGCGCGAGGGGGGCGGTGAGCGCGCGTGGATGGAGCGGCTGACACTGCCGATTGGCGGCACCGGGGTGCGTGACAAGCGGCCGGAAGTGATCGCCGCCATGACGACAGCCGAGATCCTGACGGCGCTCTCGGCCTATCGTGTTGCCGCCTATCGCCAGGGCTCCGCCTCGTAGAACGGATCGCGTCCGTCCATGAAACCGAGGTCGCGCTTGACCCGGTCAGGCATGCTCTCGAGATCGAGCCGGTCCGGCCGCGCCAATCGCCAGGCCAGCCGACGCCAGAGGCCCGCCAGCCGCTGCAAGACGCCCGATGGGCGAGTTTCGCTTGAATGTTCGACAGTTACGCAAGCCATGACATCACCTCGATAAACTTATCTCGTGACTTGCACTCTGCGGCAGTAAATGCTGCAATTCCAATCGAACAACCATCTGCATGCATAAAGAGAACTTATCCATGAAACTGTCGAAGCAGGTTCCGCTGAATGCACTGCGCGTCTTCGAGGCCGTCGCCCGGCTCGGCAGTTTCACCAAGGCCGGCGACGAGCTCGGCATGACGCAGACGGCGGTCAGCTATCAGGTAAAGCTGCTGGAAGAGAATATCGGCGAGCCGCTGTTCCTGCGCCGCCCGCGCGAGATCAGCCTGACGGATACAGGCGAATTGCTGCTGCCGAAGGTGGCGGACGCCTTCGTGCTCTTGAACGAGGCAATGGCCGAGGCCCGCGGCGAGGTCGAATCGACGCTGCTGATCAACACCATCGCCACCTTCGCCTCGCACTGGCTGGCGCGGCGTCTCGGCACCTTCCAGCTCAAGCATCCGCTGGTCGCCGTGCGGCTATCCACGTCGGAGACGCTGATCGATTTCACCCGCGAATCCGTCGACGTCGCCATCCGTTCCGGCAGCGGCCAGTGGCGCGGTCTCGCCGCCGACAAGCTGCTCGACGTCGACTTCACGCCGATGCTGAGCCCGAAGCTCGCCGAAAGCGTCGGCGGCATCGAAAAACCGGAGGACCTGATGAAGCTGCCGATCATCGGCGCCACCGATCCATGGTGGCAGATCTGGTTCGCCGCCGCCGGCCTCATCGATCACGCGCTGGAATCGCGTCCCCGCAGCCAGTATGGCTCGCAGACCTTCGAGGCCAGCGCCGCCATGGCCGGCCAAGGCGTCGCCATCCTGACGCCGACCTTCTATGGCGAGGAGATTGCCCAGGGGCGGCTCTATCAACCCTTCGAGATGACCTGCAGCGACAATCGCGGCTACTGGCTGGTCTATGCGGAAAACCGCCGCAACGTCCCGAAGATCAGGGCTTTCCGAAACTGGATCCTCGACGAGATCAAACACGACAAGGACGGCTCTCAGTAACCCATTTCCGGCGCGTAGAAGCAGCGTGGTGTGTTCTCGTCGGGAAACAGGCACAGGTGATAATCGCCATCCCCAGATTTCATCGCACGCGTCATCGGGAGCACGAACACATGGGCGTGGGTGACGAGGCGGTGGTCGCCGGGCATCAGCGTCACGCGATAGCCGCCCGGCGTCACCGCCACGCTTTTCGGCGGGATCATCTGGCAATCGCCGGTCTCGTTGTCGCCGTTGCAGCAATAGGGCTCGTAGGCCCATCCGGACGGTGCGTCGTGGGCAAGGGCGCTATGGATTTGGGCGGCGGACGCAAAGGCAATCATCACAAATACAAGAATACTGCGCATCAGCATCTTCTCCGTCGATGAATGCGCCGCCACGCCGATGCGGTTTCCCCCTCACCCCGGCGGCTTGAAACAAGACTGTAACCGAAGCCTCACATTTCAATCGATGCTAAATTTTTAATGAATATTATTGGAATCGCACGCAGTGTCGTTCCTGCTCACGCATGTGCGGTTTCAAGATAGCCGAGATCTCAGCAATGTTATGTTGATGCGAAGACACTGGATGTGGCCGCTGACCGAGGAGCTTCGGGAAGATGCCGGAATGACGTCTTTCCCCTTTTCTCTCCGCCCAACATTCTGCACACTGCTGAATCGGAGAACAACAGGGGAACTGCATGTATGAATACGCCATCGCGTGGGAATGGCTGGCCTTTGCGGCCCGCTGGTTCCACGTCATCACCGCGGTCGCCTGGATAGGCTCGTCCTTCTATTTCATCGCGCTCGATCTTGGCTTGGTGAAGCGCCCGCATCTGCCCGTCGGCGCCTATGGCGAGGAGTGGCAGGTGCATGGCGGCGGCTTCTACCACATCCAGAAATATCTGGTGGCCCCGGCCCAGATGCCCGAGCACCTGACCTGGTTCAAGTACGAAAGCTACTTCACCTGGCTTTCCGGCTTCCTGATGCTCTGTATCGTCTATTACGGCGGCGCCGATCTGTTTCTGATCGATCGCCACGTGCTCGACGTCAGCGCCCCTGTTGCGATCGGCATCTCGCTCGCCTCTCTTGCCGTCGGCTGGCTGGTCTACGACCTGCTCTGCAAGTCGCCGATCGGCAAGAACACGTGGGGGCTGATGGTGGTGCTCTATGCGGTCCTGGTGTTCATGGCCTGGGGCTACACCCAGCTCTTCACCGGCCGCGCCGCCTTCCTGCATCTCGGCGCCTTCACCGCGACGATCATGTCGGCCAACGTCTTCATGATCATCATCCCCAACCAGAAGATCGTCGTCGCCGACCTGATTGCCGGCCGCACGCCGGATGCGAAGTATGGCGCCATCGCCAAGCAGCGCTCCCTGCACAACAACTACCTGACGCTGCCCGTCATCTTCTTCATGCTGTCGAACCACTATCCGCTGGCCTTCGGCACCGCCTACAATTGGGTGATCGCAGCGCTCGTCTTCCTGATGGGCGTCACCATCCGCCACTGGTTCAACACCACGCACGCCAGAAAGGGCCGCCCGACCTGGACGTGGCTGGCGACCGTCATCCTCTTCATCCTGATCATGTGGCTGTCGACGGTGCCCAAAATTCTCAGCGGCGACAAAGACGCGGCGACCGAGACCGTCGCCCCCGCCTTCCAGCGCTTTGCCGGCGATCCGCATTTCCCCGCTGTCAAGCAACTGGTCGGCACCCGCTGTTCGATGTGCCACGCCGCCGAGCCCGTCTATGAGGGGCTGGCGCGGCCGCCAAAGAACGTCGTGCTGGAAAACGACGCGGAAATATCCGCGCATGCTCGCGAAATCTATATCCAGGCCGGCCGCAGCCATGCCATGCCGCCCGGAAACGTAACGGATATGACACCTGACGAGCGCAAGCTGCTCGTCGCCTGGTTCGAAAGCGCGGTCGAAGGCAAGCGCGAATGAAGCCAGGCCTCCGAACCCCGCTCCTTGCCACTCTTCTCGCCCTTGCCGGGCAGATCGGGACGCAGGCGCGGGCGGACGAGGCGAATGCCAAGCAGGAAGATATGAGGACGACAGGTACAGTGCCCTCTGGTCCCGATATCTGGGGCGAGGTCAATGCGCTGGGGACCGGCCCCTTCTGGTCGTTGCGCATTCGCGACGGACAGATCACCTTCAGCCGCGCCGGCAAGAACAATATCATCACCGTCAATCCCGGCCCGACGGCGGCGACCGAAGGCAGCGCGACATGGAGCATTCCCCTGCCGTCGTTGCGGTTCACGCTGACGGTAACCCGGGAAACCTGCGTGGATGGCGCGTCGGATCGGCGTTACGACCTCGCGGCAAAGCTGGTATTGCAGGGCAAGACATATTACGGCTGCGCCGCTTCGCTGGCGGCCATACCGGCCGAACCGGCACCCTGACGACGACATGAAATAGATAGAGGCAGACGCCATGACACAGACCCTCCTTCGCGGCCGCCTGCTCTCCTTCGTCAGGGCACCGCAGAGCCTCACCGATACCGAGAGCTACCGCCACGAAACGGATGGCGGTCTGCTGATGGAGAACGGCCTGATCGTCGCCAGCGGCCCCTATGCCGACATCAAGGCCATCGCCGCCGCCGACATTGTCGAGATCGACCATCGCCCGCACCTGATCATGCCCGGCTTCATCGACATGCACCTGCATTTCCCGCAGATGCAGGTGATCGCCTCCTACGCCGCCAACCTGCTGGAATGGCTGAACACCTATACCTTCCCGGAGGAATGCCGTTTCGTCGAGAGCGCCCATGCGCAACGCATCGCCACGCATTTCTATGACGAACTGATCCGCCACGGCACGACGACGGCGGTTGCCTACTGCTCCGTCCACAAGACCTCGGCCGACGCCTACTTCGCTGAAGCGATGAAGCGCAATATGCGCATGGTCGGCGGCAAGGTGATGATGGACCGCAACGCCCCGCAGGGCCTGCTCGACACCCCGCAGATGGGATACGACGAGACGAGGGCGGTGATATCAGACTGGCACGGCAAGGGCCGAAATCACGTCGCCATTACCCCGCGCTTCGCCATCACCTCGACACCCCAGCAGATGGAAGCAACGCAGGCGCTCGCTCGCGAATTCCCCGATCTCCACATCCAGACGCATCTCTCCGAGAACCACGACGAGATCAAATTCACCTGCGAACTCTACCCCGAAGCCATTGATTATACGGAGATATATGCCCGCTACGGCCTGCTCGGCGACAGGACGCTGTTCGGCCACGCCATCCATCTCTCCGATCGCGAGGCGGATGCGATGAGCGAGGCCGGCTCCGTCGCCGTCCACTGCCCGACCTCCAACCTTTTCCTCGGCTCCGGCCTCTTCCCGCTGAAGGCGCTGAGCCGGCGCGACAAGCCGGTGCGAACAGGCGTCGCTACCGACATCGGCGGCGGCTCCAGCTACTCGATGCTGCGCACCATGGACGAGGCCTACAAGATCCAGCAGTTGCTCGGCGAGCGGCTGAACCCGCTGGAGAGCTACTATCTGATGACGCTGGGCAATGCGCTAGCACTGTCGCTTGCCGACCGGATCGGTACGCTCGATGCCGGCACCGATGCCGACATCGTCGTGCTCGACGCGGCGGCGACGCCGGCCATGGCGCTGAAGATGGAAGTGGTGAAGACGCTGCCGGAAGAGCTGTTCCTGCTACAGACGATGGGCGACGACCGTGCGATCGTCGAAACCTATGTGGCCGGCGAGGCGCTCAAAGGCAGCCTTTGATCGCCGCACCCACCTTTTGTGCTGGGTGAACCCGCAGGCTTAAACATATTTAAACCATAAGTTTTTATGGGTTTTCATTGGCAGAATATCGACCCGGTCGCCATGACGGCACAGGCCATTTGCCATGCTCCAAATCATGTCCGCTTGAAAGAGCGCAGCGCTGGCATCTCGCCTGATGGCTCCCAACCATCGCGATGCAGGTTGCGGCACGCCCCCATGTCTCAGATCAACCGCGAGGAAAAATGTCGTTTCTCAAGAATGCAAGCATTCGCACCAAGATACTCTCTCTGATTCTCCCGCTCTGCATTGTCGGCGTCGGCGCGATCGGCTTCGTCGCCAGCCGCTACAACGCCGCGGACACGGCATATACCGACTTCATCAAGAAGGACAACGCGGCCGCGGTCGAGATGGCACGCGCCAACCGAAACATCGTCGCGACGGCCTACGGCGCGTACCAGACGCTGGCGTACCCGGGTGAAAGCGCGCAGTTCCAGTCGATCCTGACGTTCTACCAGACCAGCAAGACCCAGTTGTTCCAGCGCTTCGAAAATGTGAAAGCGCACCTGCCCGAACAGGCCGCCGCAATGGACGCGCTGTCCACCCGCGCCAAGGAGGTTGTAGCACTGACCGATAAGGCCGTGGAGCTTGGCCAAGCCAATCAGGACGATCAGGCAAAGGCGATGCTCGCCAAGGCCGACGCGTTGATCCTGCCGCTGACGGTCGATACCGCAGCCACGCTCGACACGCTGGTGAAGGACGTCACCCGGAAAAATGGACTTCTTTCGAACGAGACAAGCTCGACGATCATTACCTCGCTGACCGTCGTCGGCCTGGCCTTCGTGTTTGGCATCCTCGCCGCCCTGTTTGTCGCCACCCAGGGCATCACCACGCCGATCGCCCGCCTGCGTGAACGCATGGCGACGCTTGCCCAGGGACAGACAACCACAGCTGTCGACGGACAGGACCGTCGCGACGAAGTCGGTCAGATGGCCGCCGCCGTCTCCATCTTCCGCGACAACGCCA
>UCIT01000024.1 GCA_900472625.1 Hyphomicrobiales bacterium
AGGCGAAGACCGATCCGGATGGCTTGCCGAGCGAGATCGACGGCCTGAAGGGTCGCCCCGAGGCGGACAATCTTGTCGGCATCTATGCGGCACTCGCCGACAAGAGCCGCGCCGAGGTGCTGGCCGAATTCGGCGGGCAGCAGTTCTCGGTGTTCAAGCCGGCGCTGATCGAGCTTGCCGTCAACGTGCTGTCGCCGATCACATCGGAGATGCGCCGACTGATGGCCGATACCAGCCATATCGACGCGATCCTGCGTGATGGCGGCGCACGGGCCCGGGCCCGTGCCGAAGTGACGATGAAGGAAGTGCGCGATATCGTCGGCTTCCTCTACTAGGATCGACACCCAGACATCCGGGCGGTCAGGCCGCCCGGACTTGTCGAACATCAGGTGACAGCGTACTCTCCTTGCAGCTGTGAGGAGGCCAAGATGCGCGACCGCGACCTCATTCAGATCGGCATGATGGAGCTCCGTTTTCTGGTCGATGAGGATCAGAGCGCGGAAAGCCTCGTCATGTTCGAATTCGCCGTGCCTTACCAGTCGCGCGTGCCGGCGGCGCATTACCACAGCGACGTCGATGAAGTGGTCTACGGCCTCGAAGGCAGGATGACGACCACCGTCGGCAGCGACAAGCACGAGGTCTGTCCCGGGCAGACCATCTTCATTCCACGCGGTGTGGTCCACACCCACGAAAACCTGCATCCGGAAACCGCCCGCGTGCTGATCACCATGACACCGGGCCTGATCGGTCGGCGGTTCTTCGAGGAGATCGCCTCGGCAATCAATGTGGTCGGCAAGCCCGACATCGAGCACGTCAAGGAAATCATGCTGCTTTACGGGCTGGTGCCGGCCTGACGGGCTGTCGGTGATCGACCCGTTTGCGGCAAAACGGGGACTTGCAAATTTTCCGGTTCGCGTGTCAGAGTCCGCTCCATGGTATCAAAACGACTCTCACGGCTCGAAGGTCACCGCCGCAAGTTCATGGCCGTGATCGACGACACGCCCGAATGCCAGCGCGCCGTCCACTATGCCGGCCGGCGGGCGAAGAATTCCAATGGCGGCCTCGTGCTCGTCTATGTGATCCCCGATGGCGACTTCCAGCAATGGCTGGGGGTCGAGGAGATCATGCGGGCGGAAGCACGCGAGGAAGCGGAAGCCGTGGTGGCGAAATCGGCGCAGCTGGTGCGCGAGAATATCGGCATCGAGCCGGAGATCGTCATCCGCGAGGGCGGTGCGGCCGAGCAGATCAACGCCGTGATCGAGGACGACCGCGACATCGCCATCCTGGTGCTGGCCGCGAGCTCCGCCAAGGAGGGTCCGGGACCGCTGGTGTCGTCGGTCGCCGGCCGGGGTGCCGCCTTTCCCATCCCCGTCACCGTTTTGCCTGATACACTGAGCGACGAGGAACTGGACGCGTTGGCATAAACGCGCTTTCTTGAGTATCACTCTCTTGAATAGCGAGGCCAAACGGCTTATTTCTACTTTTGAAGAATTCTAAATACGTCGCGGGCGCGCGCCTGCCGCACGGAGAGCACAATGTTTATCCAGACCGAAGCCACGCCGAACCCTTCCACGCAGAAGTTCCTGCCGGGCAAGATCGTCATGGAGAACGGCACCGCCGAGTTCCGCAACCGCGAAGAGGCGAACGCCTCGCCGCTCGCCGCGCGACTGTTCGAGATCAACGGCGTCACCGGCGTCTACTTCGGCTACGATTTCATCAGCGTCTCCAAGGAAGACCAGGAGTGGCAGCATCTGAAGCCCGCCATCCTCGGCTCGATCATGGAACACTTCATGTCCGGCAAGCCGGTCATGGGCGCCGCCTCGGTGCTTGGCGAAGCCGCTGACGCCGATGGTGAATTCTTCGACGAGGGCGACGAGACGATCGTTCTCACCATCAAGGAACTGCTGGAGACGCGCGTGCGTCCGGCCGTTGCCCAGGATGGCGGCGACATCACCTTCCGCGGTTTCAAGGACGGCACCGTCTATCTCAACATGAAGGGCTCGTGCGCCGGTTGCCCGTCCTCGACGGCAACGCTGAAGCACGGCGTCCAGAACCTGCTGCGCCATTTCGTGCCCGAGGTCCAGGAAGTCGAGGCCGTCTGACGACCTGAACCAACATTCGTGATGACGCGGCGTTTGCAAGCGCTGGATTGCGATGTATGGACAGTCAGGAACGGTTTATTCGGAAATAGATGCCATGATCATACTGGCGCTCGACACCGCAGGTGTGGATTGCGCTGCTTCTGTCTATGACAGCGGCAGGAATACGGTGCTGGGGGAGGCATCGGACATGATCGGCAAGGGGCATGCAGAGCACCTGATGGGAATAGTCGACCGCGCGCTGGATCAGGCGGGCGTTCAGCTGTCGGCCGTCGAGCGCATCGCCGTCACCATCGGTCCGGGCTCCTTCACAGGCATTCGCGTCGGCGTGGCCGCCGCCCGTGGCTTTGCCCTTTCGCTTGGCGTGCCCGCCGTCGGCATTACGACGCTATCAGTCATGGCCGAGGCCGAGCGTGAGCGCTCGCCGGGCCAACAGGTGCTCGCCGCCATGGACGCCAAGCGCAACGAGATCTATCTGCAAGCCTTCGACGTCGACGGCACGCCGCTCGACGACGCCAGGGCCGTGACTGTCGAGGAGGCGCAGGCCTTCGCCGCATCCTTCGATGGTGCGATCACCGGCTCTGCGACGCCATTGCTGCGGCCTGATGTTACCGGCGACCACGCCAACCATTTCCCCATCTCCATCGTGGCGCGCCTTGCCGCTGCTGCGGATCCCTCTTCCGGAAAGCCGAAGCCACTTTATCTGCGCGGACCCGACGCCAAGCCGCAGGCGGGGTTTGCGATTGCGCGAGTATGACCATGCTGGAATCCTATCTGTCGCTGAAACCGGAATACGAAATCATCCCGATGGATGCCGATGACTGCCGCGCGGTCTCGGCACTGCATGGCGAGCGCTTCGCCCGCCCGTGGGGCGACGGCGAGTTCTACAGCCTGCTCACACAGAGCAACGTCTTCGGCTTCGTGGCGCGCCAGACCAACGCCTTTCTGAAAAAGCCGCTGCCGGGCTTCGTGCTGGCGCGCGAGGTGGCCGGCGAGGCGGAGATCCTGACGATTGCCGTGCAGGCCAAGGTCGGGCGCTCGGGTCTCGGCTGGCGGCTGATGCAGGCGGCGATGCGCGAAGCGAAGCTGCGCGGCGGCGAGAGCATCTTCCTCGAGGTCGATGGCGGCAACGTCGCGGCGCTCGGTCTTTATCGCAAGCTTGGCTTCGACCAGGTCGGAGAACGACGTGGATACTACAAGGATGTGAATGGCGCGGTTTCCACGGCGCTTGTCATGAAGCGTGTTCTTCGCTAGTTCCGTTTTGAAACGTTGACTATCGGAAGGCGCCTCATGACTGATGTGGCCAAAACCCTTGAGGATCTCTGCACCGAGCGCGGCATGCGTATGACCGAGCAGCGCCGCGTCATCGCACGCATTCTCGAGGAATCCGAAGACCATCCCGACGTGGAGGAGCTCTACCGCCGCTCGGTGAAGGTCGATGCCAAGATCTCGATCTCGACGGTCTATCGCACCGTCAAGCTGTTCGAGGACGCCGGCATCATCGCCCGCCACGACTTCCGCGACGGACGTTCGCGCTATGAGACCGTGCCGGAAGAGCATCATGACCACCTGATCGACCTGAAGACCGGCATCGTCATCGAATTCCGCTCGCCCGAGATCGAGGCGTTGCAGGAGCGGATTGCCCGCGAGCATGGGTTCACGCTGGTCGATCACCGGCTCGAGCTCTACGGCATACCGCTGAAGAAGGACGATCACTGAGGCCATGAACGCAGCCGCGGAGTGTCGGATTTGATCGCCTGGCTGCGCGTTGCCCTCGCCGGCATCGCCATTCTCATCGTCAGTCTCGTGTTGATGCCCTGGCAATTGCTGGCGCTGCGCTTCGACTGGAAGATGCGGCGCTGGCTGCCGCGCGTCTGGCACCGGATCATCTGCTTCTGTCTCGGCATCCGCGTGCGTGTTCATGGACAGATGGAAACGCACCGGCCGCTGATGCTCTGTGCCAACCATTCCTCGTGGATGGACATCATGGTGCTGTCGTCGATCGCCGACGTCGCCTTCATCGCCAAGAACGAGGTGCGCGACTGGCCGATCTTCGGGACGCTCGCCAAACTGCAGAAGAGCGTGTTCGTGGTGCGCGAGGAAAAGCGCAATACGGGAAACCAGGTGAACGAGATCGCGGCGCGTATGGCCGACGGCGAGATCGTCGTGCTGTTTCCCGAGGGCACGACATCGGATGGCAACCGGCTGCTGGAAGTGAAATCCTCGCTGTTCGGCGCCGCCGCCATGGCGGTTCCCGCCTCGCCGACCGGCACCGTCATCGTGCAGCCGGTGGCAATCGCCTATACCGGCGTCCACGGCCTGCCGATGGGCCGCTACCACCGGCCGCTGGCTTCCTGGCCCGGCGACGTCGAGATGCTGCCGCACCTGAAGGACATGCTGCGCTGCGGCGCCTTCGACGTCGACGTGCATTTCGGTGAGGCGGTTTCCTACGGTGCCGAGACCAACCGAAAGCAGGTCAGCGCGACGATCGCGCAGCGGATCCGCACCATGCTGGCCGCGGCGTTGCGGGGACGCAGCTAGCGCATATTGTACAAATCTACATAGCTATGTAGATTTCACGTATGGGGCAGAACGAAAAATGCTCATGGGACGATGCTAAATGCGCGCGCAACATCGCCACCCACGGCTATGACTTCGCGGATGTCCAAGAGATTTTCGATGGTCGTTTTCTGATCACAAGGCAGGATGCCCGTCATGACTATGGCGAATTCCGATACAATTCTCTCGTCATGTTCAGGGACCGGCTGATCAACGTGACGTTCACACCGCGCCGCGGCAAGATCCACCTCATCTCCGTGCGCCCGGCAAGCCGTGAAGAAAGGAGTTTTTATCATGACAAAGCCGAAAGCCGCTAAAGGCACGGACTGGGCGCGCATCGACGCTCTCACGGATGACGAGATCGAGCGGATGGCAGCCAGCGATATCGACAACCCGACGAGCACAGTGGAAGATTGGGCGGACTCAATCGTTGGATTGCCGCCTCTCAAGGAGGCCGTTAACGCCAAGTTCGATGCGGACGTGGTGGCCTGGTTCAAATCGCAGGGGCGTGGCTATCAGACTCGGATGAACGCCGTCTTGCGGATCTACATGGAACGCCATCGGAAGACGGGATAAGAATCCCTTTTCTCCTCGATCAAAAACAACTAAACAGCCGGGATGACCCAGGACAGCGCCCTTCTTCCCGCCCCGGAGACCAATCTCCGCGATGGCAGCAACAGCCGCAAGGTTTTCATCAAGACCTATGGCTGTCAGATGAACGTCTACGACAGCACGCGGATGAGCGATGCGCTGGCCCGCGACGGTTATGAGCCGACGGAGGACATGGAAGAGGCGGATCTGGTGCTGCTCAACACCTGTCATATCCGCGAGAAGGCGGCCGAGAAGGTATATTCGGCACTCGGGCGACTGCGCGACATGAAGAAGGCGCGCAACAAGGAAGGCCGCGAGTTCATGATCGGGGTCGCCGGTTGCGTGGCGCAGGCGGAAGGCGAGGAGATTCTCCGCCGGGCGCCCGCTGTCGACGTCGTCATCGGGCCGCAGACCTATCACCGCCTGCCGGAGGCGTTGCGGAAGGCCAAGGAAGGCCAGCGGATCGTCGATACGGAATATGCGCTGGAAGACAAGTTCGAGCACCTGCCGATCGCCGACAAGGCGAAGATCCGGGCGCGCGGCGTCACCGCGTTTCTGACGGTGCAGGAAGGCTGCGACAAGTTCTGCACCTTCTGCGTGGTGCCCTATACCCGCGGCTCGGAAGTGTCGCGCTCGGTCGAGCAGATCGTTCGCGAGGCGGAGAGCCTGGTTGCGGGCGGCGTGCGCGAGATCACGCTGCTTGGCCAGAACGTCAATGCCTGGCATGGCGTCGGCGCGAACGGCGCGGAGTGGACGCTGGGCGACCTGCTCTACCGGCTCGCGGACATCCCCGGACTGGCGCGCCTGCGCTACACCACCAGCCATCCGCGCGACATGGACGACCGGCTGATCGAGGCGCACCGCGATCTCCGGGCGCTGATGCCCTATCTGCATCTTCCGGTGCAGGCGGGTTCCGACCGGATCCTGAAGGCGATGAACCGGCGCCACACGGCAGCGGAATACCTGACGCTGGTCGAGCGCATCCGTGCGGCGCGCCCTGACATCGCGCTGTCGGGCGATTTCATCGTCGGTTTTCCGGGGGAGACAGATCAGGATTTTGAGGATACACTCTGTCTGGTGGAGAAAGTCCGCTATGCGCAGGCCTTCTCCTTCAAATACTCGACGCGGCCGGGTACGCCCGGGGCGGATCTGAAGGACCAGGTGCCGGAAGAGATCAAGTCAGAACGGCTCGAACGCCTGCAGGCGCTTCTCTTGAAGCAGCAGCAGGAATTTGCCGAATCCTGCGTCGGAAAGACCATCGAACTGTTGCTTGAAAAGCCCGGTCGCATGTCTCAACAACTTATCGGCCGTTCTCCCTGGCTTCAGTCGGTGAATGTTGATGCAAAAGCATCGCAAATCGGTGACATTATTAACGTGCGAATCACAGGAACCGGAACCAACAGCCTGTTTGCCGAGATTGCAGCGGGCGAGGTTTAACCCAAGGAGCTCGACCGCTTGAACGGACAAGAATTGGTTTCTTCTTCACCGCGCCCCCCACGTATCGCGAGCGACGCCAATCACTTTATTCTGACGTTCGAAAACAATCGGTTCGCCAGCGAACTGTTTGGGCAATTCGACCAGAACCTCAAGCTCCTCGAGGAACGCCTGAACATCGATGCGCGAGCGCGGGGCAACTCCGTCGTGATCTCGGGTGACATCGTCACCACCAATCAGGCGCGCCGTACGCTCGACTATCTCTACGAGAAACTGCAGAAAGGCGGCAGCGTGGAACGATCCGACGTGGAAGGCGCAATCCGCATGGCGGTGGCCGCCGACGACCAGCTCAGCCTGCCGACGATGGAGCGAAAAGCCAAATTGTCGATGGCGCAGGTCTCGACCCGCAAGAAGACCATCATTGCCCGCACGCCGACGCAGGATGCCTATCTCCGGGCGCTTGAGCGCGCCGAGCTGGTGTTCGGCTGCGGCCCGGCCGGCACCGGCAAGACCTACCTTGCGGTTGCCCACGCGGCGCAGCTGCTGGAGCGCGGCGTGGTCGAGAAGATCATCCTGTCGCGTCCAGCCGTGGAAGCCGGCGAACGCCTGGGCTTTTTGCCCGGCGACATGAAGGAGAAGGTCGATCCTTACCTCCGCCCGCTCTATGACGCACTCTACGACATGATGCCAGCCGACAAGGTCGACCGCGCGATCACCGCCGGCGTCATCGAAATCGCGCCGCTCGCCTTCATGCGCGGACGCACGCTGGCCAACGCCGCCGTCATCCTCGACGAGGCGCAGAACACCACGTCGATGCAGATGAAGATGTTCCTGACGCGTCTCGGCGAGAATTCGCGGATGATCATCACCGGCGACCCGAGCCAGATCGACTTGCCGCGCGGCGTCAAATCCGGTCTCGTGGAAGCGCTGCAGCTTTTGAACGGCGTCGAGGGCATCTCGATCGTCCGCTTCAAGGATACCGACGTCGTGCGTCACCCGCTCGTCGGTCGCATCGTGCGCGCTTACGACGCCACCTATGCTGTTGATACCGGCGAGGCGATCCGACAGGACTGATGGCCGAGCTCGACATACAGATCAGCATCGAGGAGGGCGAATGGCCCTCCGAGGACGCTTTGCACACACTGGCGGAACGCGTGCTGGAAACGGCCGCGACACACCTGCGCGAAACCGAGAAGCAGCCGTTTCCGAAGATGGCGCCAGAGGTGTCGCTTGTGTTCACCGACGACGCCTCGATCCAGGACATCAATGCGGAATGGCGCGGCAAGGACAAGCCGACCAACGTGCTGTCCTTCCCAGCCTTTCCCGTTCAGCCCGGCAAGGTGCCGGGGCCGATGCTGGGCGACATCATCATCGCCCGGGAGACCGTCGGACGCGAGGCGGTGGAGCTGGAAAAGAGCTTCGACGACCATCTCACCCACCTAATGGTGCATGGCTTCTTGCATCTCTTCGGCTACGATCATAATAATGATAGTGAAGCCGAGATAATGGAGGGGCTGGAGACTCGCATTCTGGCGAAACTCGGCCTATCTGACCCATACGAGGGTCAAGACCTTAAAATGGAACCATGAGCGACTTTACGACGAGACCGGCCACCGAGGCCAAGGACACCGCCGATCAATCATCCTCCGACGAGGGTGGCAGTAGTAGCAGGCAGTCCGGACGATCCCAATCCTTCTGGTCGCGGGCTGCCCGCATATTGAGGCCACAGCAAGGTTCGCGCCTTCGCGAAGATCTTGCCGATGCGCTGATGACCGACGCGGCCGACGGCGATGCCTTCTCCGCCGACGAAAAGGCGATGCTGAACAACATCCTGCGGTTTCGCGAAGTGCGCGTTGCCGACGTCATGGTGCCGCGCGCCGACATCGAGGCGGTGGACCAGACCATCACCATCGGCGAACTGATGATCCTGTTCGAGGAATCCGGCCGCTCGCGCATGCCCGTCTATGCCGAGACGCTGGATGATCCGCGCGGCATGGTGCATATCCGCGATCTCCTCTCCTACGTCGCCAAGCAGGCACGCAACAAGCGCCGCGCCGCGACCAAGGCCGTCAAGGGCGCCGCACCGATCGTCGAGGTTTCGCCGGAGAGCCTGCAGAAGGCACCGCGCTCGGCCAAGCCCAATTTCGATCTCGCCCGTGTCGATCTGCAGAAGACGCTGGCCGAGGCCGGGATCATCCGCAAGATCCTGTTCGTTCCGCCCTCGATGCTGGCCTCCGACCTGTTGCGCCGCATGCAGGTCAACCGCACGCAGATGGCGCTCGTTATCGACGAATACGGCGGCACCGACGGACTGGCCTCGCACGAGGACATCGTCGAGATGGTGGTCGGCGACATCGACGACGAGCATGACGACGAAGAGGTGATGTTCAAGCGGGTTTCCGAGGACATGTTCGTTGCCGACGCCCGCGTCGAGCTCGAGGATATCGCCGAAGCCATCGGACCGGATTTCGACATCACCGAGCAGGTCGACGAGGTCGATACGCTGGGCGGGCTGATCTTCTCCGAACTCGGGCGCATACCCGTGCGCGGCGAGGTGGTGCAGGCGCTGCCCGGCTTCGAATTCCATATTCTCGACGCCGATCCGCGGCGGATCAAGCGCGTGCGCATCACCCGCAAACGCCAGGCTATCCGCCGGCGCGTCAAGGCGGATGGCGACGGCGCGCATGGTGCCGATCACAGCGACGAACGGCAGACCGAGACGCCGACGGCAAACTGATCACGGCCAGCGGCGACAAGCCGCGACGACAAGCGGCTGCTTTTTTGAAACACTGCGACCTCAGTTGATTCGCGGATTGGTGGGGTGTGCATGGAGCGACTTGCGGACAGGGTCATCCTGATCTGGGGTTACAAGAGAGTGCTGCTGGCAATCCTTGCCGGGGCCTTCGGTGTTCTCGCCCTTCCGCCCTTCGGCTTCTTTGCCGCGATGTTCGTGTCCTTCACGCTTTTGGTGTGGCTGATCGACGGCGCCGCCGCTGCCCCCAACAGCGGCGTCATCGGCCGGCTGTGGCCTTCTTTCGTCACCGGCTGGCTGTTCGGCTTCGGCTACTTCGTCGCCGGCCTCTGGTGGCTAGGCCACGCGCTGATGATCGACGCCGAGGAGTTTGCCTGGGCGCTGCCGCTCGCGATCTTCGGGCTGCCGGCCGTGCTTGCCATCTTCTACGGTCTTGCGACCGCCCTTGCTCGTATCGTCTGGTCCGACGGCATTGGCAGGGTCGCGGCGCTGTCCGCGAGCTTCGGCCTGCTGGAATGGGCGCGCGGCGTGCTGTTTACCGGCTTCCCGTGGAACGCGATCGGCTACGGCATGACGCCGGTGCCGGTGATGATGCAATCGGCGCATATCATCGGCATCATGGGGATTACCGCGCTTTCGGTGTTCATCTTCGCCGCGCCCGCCCTGCTCGGTACCAAACAGGGTGCGAGGATCGGCGTGCCGCTGGCGATCCTGCTGTTTGCCGCGCATCTCGGTTACGGCGCCTATGTGCTCTACGGAACGCCGAAACCACCGGTCACCGCATCGGACAAGAGCCCGGTGATCCGCCTGGTGCAGCCGATGATCGACCAGAGTTCCAAGATGGACAGCGATGCCGATCGCGCCGCGATCTTCGAGAAGCATCTCAAGCTTTCTGCCGAGGCGCCGAAAGACGGAGGCAGGAAGCCCGATATCATCGTCTGGCCGGAGACGGCCATTCCCTTCATCCTCACCGACAACCAGGATGCCCTCACCCGGATCGCCGATACGCTCGACGACAACCAGGTTCTGCTTGCCGGCGCCGTCAGGGCCGAGGACATGGGCCCCGGAAATCCGCCGCGCTACTACAATTCGATCTACATGATCGACGGTCGCGGCCAGATCATCGCGGCATCGGACAAGGTGCACCTTGTCCCCTTCGGCGAATATATGCCGTTCGAGAGCGTTCTCAACGAGTTCGGCATCCAGAATGTCGTCGAGATGCCGGGCGGGTTTTCGGCAGCCGCGACCCGCCAGCTGATGACGCTGCCAAGCGGCCTCAAGCTCTATCCGCTGGTGTGCTACGAGATCATCTTCCCCGGAGAAATGACCGGCGATATCGGCGCGGCGAACGCCATTCTGAACATCACCAACGATGCCTGGTTCGGAGCGACGCCCGGCCCCTACCAGCACTTCCAGCAGGCCCGCGTGCGCGCCGTCGAGACGGGATTGCCACTGATTCGCGACGGAAACAGCGGTATTTCGGCGCTGGTAAACCCGCACGGAGAGATTATTGCAGGTCTCGCCCTCAATGAAACAGGCTTCATCGACGCAACCCTTGATAGTTTCGCCCCACCAAGCCATCTGCCGGTCTCTCGTCAAACGTACTTCTGGTTGATCGAGATACTTCTGTTTGCAATTGCAGTGGTTTCGCGCTTAGGTTTTGTTTTCAAGCGTAATTGACCGAAAACCCCTAAAATTGCATAGTGGTTACGATCGGCATTCTTAACGTATGTTTGAAGGTGAATGTATCGCACTTTACAACGTGGCGTTTTGGGGATGGGTTTGGGCGTGCCGGTTTGAACAGGGTTGAAATTATTGTTAGGGCAGCACCATGATTGAGAACAAGAAAAAGCCAAACCCGATCGACATCCACGTTGGCAGTCGCATCCGGCTACGCCGCACTATGCTTGGAATGAGCCAGGAAAAGCTGGGGGAAAGCCTTGGTATTACATTCCAGCAGATCCAGAAATACGAAAAGGGCACCAACCGCGTCGGTGCCAGCCGCCTGCAGAATATTTCCAGCATCTTGAACGTTCCGGTTTCCTTCTTCTTCGAGGATGCGCCCGGCGAGAACTCCGGCATGTCAGGTGGCATGGCGGAAGCCTCGAGTTCCAACTATGTGGTCGACTTCCTGTCCTCTTCGGAGGGCCTTCAGCTCAACCGGGCTTTTGTGAAGATTACCGACCCGAAGGTTCGCCGCAAGGTCGTCGAACTGGTCAAGGCGCTCGCTGCCGAAGCCGACTCCGAATAAGCACCCCTCAGAAGTAGCAGAACAAGGAAGCGGCCGAAATGGCCGCTTTTTTACGTTTTTGGGGCATAATTTGCCAGATTGCCGCAGACATAAAGATATATTTATGTCCTTCTGCGCTTGTTTTATCGAGCTGAACTGAGTACCAATACCGGGCTTTTTATTCTTTGAGGGGAATCCCGGAATGCGTGCCAACTACCTCTTCACCAGCGAGTCCGTTGCCGAAGGTCATCCAGACAAGGTCTGCGACCGGATCTCCGACGAGATCGTCGATCTGGTGTATCGCGAAGCCGCCAAGACCGGCATCAATCCCTGGGGCGTCCGCATCGCCTGCGAGACGCTGGCAACCACCAACCGCGTCGTCATCGCCGGTGAAGTGCGCCTGCCGCCGAGCCTGATGAAGAAGGACAAGAACGGCGTCGACGTGATCAACCCGTCGAAGTTCAAGACCGCCGCGCGCCGCGCCATCAAGGACATCGGCTACGAGCAGGACGGCTTCCACTGGAAGACGGCGAAGATCGACGTGCTGCTGCATTCGCAGTCGGCCGACATCGCCCAGGGCGTGGACAACGCTGCCGACCAGCAGGGCGACGAGGGTGCCGGCGACCAGGGCATCATGTTCGGTTATGCCTGCAAGGAAACGCCGGACCTCATGCCGGCGCCGATCTACTACTCGCACAAGATCCTGCAGCTCCTCGCCACCGCCCGCAAGACGGGCGAAGGCGATGTCGGCAAGCTCGGCCCCGACGCCAAGAGCCAAGTGACCGTTCGCTACGTCGACGGCAAGCCGGCCGAGGTCACCTCGATCGTGCTCTCCACCCAGCACCTTGACGAGAGCTGGGACAGCAAGAAGGTTCGCGCCGTCGTCGAGCCCTACATCCGCGAAGCGCTGGGCGAACTGCCCATCGCCGCCGATTGCAAGTGGTACATCAACCCGACGGGCAAGTTCGTTATCGGCGGCCCTGACGGCGACGCAGGCCTGACTGGCCGCAAGATCATCGTCGACACCTACGGCGGTGCGGCTCCGCACGGCGGTGGCGCATTCTCCGGCAAGGACACGACCAAGGTCGACCGTTCGGCTGCCTACGCCGCCCGCTACCTCGCCAAGAACGTCGTGGCTGCCGGTCTCGCCGAGCGCTGCACGATCCAAATCGCCTACGCCATCGGCGTTGCCCAGCCGCTGTCGATCTATGTCGATCTGCACGGTACCGGCAACAAGGTGACCGAGGATCAGGTCGAAGCGGCGATCCGCAAGACGATGGACCTGTCGCCAACCGGCATCCGCCGCCACCTCGACCTGAACAAGCCGATCTATGCCAAGACCTCGGCCTACGGCCACTTCGGCCGCAAGGCCGGCCGTGACGGTTCGTTCTCCTGGGAGAAGACCGATCTGGTCAAGGCGCTCAAGGAAGCGATCAAGGCTTAAAGGCAGACCAATGACCGATATGGAACGTCGCGGCCGCGCGACCGAAGCTTTCTTCGGTCGCCGCAAGGGGAAGCCACTTCGCGAACAACAGGCGGAGAAGCTCAGCACCCTGCTGCCGGCGTTCAGCATCGACCTTTCAACGGCTCCGCCGGAGCCGCTGAAAGAACTCTTCCCTGTCGAGACCGACCGGCTGCGGCTGGAGATCGGCTTCGGCGGCGGCGAGCATCTGATCCACCGTGCGGTGGAAAGCCCGTCCACCGGCTTCATCGGCGTTGAGCCCTTCGTCAACTCGATGCAGAAGCTGCTGTCCAGCATCGACAGCGCCGGTGCCAGGAATATCCGGGTCTATGACGAGGATGCGACACAGATCCTCGACTGGCTGCCCGATGGCTCGATCGACCAGATCGACCTGCTCTACCCCGACCCATGGACAAAGCGGCGGCATTGGAAGCGCCGGTTCGTCTCGAAGACCAATCTCAACCGTTTTCACCGGGTGCTGAAGCCCGGCGCGCTGTTCTGCTTCGCCTCCGACATCGACACCTATGTGAACTGGACGCTGCTGAAATGCCGCGACCACGGCGGCTTCGAATGGCTGGCGTCCAACGCCGCCGACTGGCTGACGCCCTATGAGGGCTGGCCCAGCACGCGCTACGAGGCAAAGGCCAAGCGCGAGGGGCGGTCGTCCGCGTATCTGACGTTCAAGCGGGTCTGAACAAACGGAGGAGATCGGGAAGATGGCATCATATCTGACCGAGCTTCGCAGCCTCATAGGACACCGCCTCATCCTGCTTCCAGCCGTCGCCGCCGTCATTCACGACGCACAGGGGCGATTGCTGCTGCAGGAAAAGTCGTCCGGTGAAGCATGGAGCCTGCCTGCAGGCGCCATCGAACAGGGCGAGACGCCACAAGCGGCCATCATCCGAGAAGTCATGGAAGAAACCGGTCTGACCGTGAGCTCGGCGCGCATTCTCGATGTCTTCGGCGGCGCCGAATTCCGTTGCACCTATCCGAATGACGATCAGGTCGAATACGTGGTGACGCTGTTCAAGTGCGAGGTACGCGACACGGGCGGCGCCTGGACGGACGACGAGACGAAATCCATCCGATATTTTACGCAGGACGACATGCCGCCGCTGGCATTGCCTTATCCGCTATCGGCGCTATTCGGCTGAGTGCTTCAAGGCAAGCTGAGCGCTTGCCGGCAACCGTCAGAGACAAAACAGCGGCGCTCCGGGGAACGCCGTCTGTTTTTATCGACGTAATGTCTCAGTGCAGGCTGACCGTCTTCAACTCGTCCTCGGCAGCCTTGAAGAAGGTGCTCGAGCGGTTGTCGGTGAGCAGGATCGGCGTGCCGTCGGCGCCGAACAGGGCCCAGAGGTCGACGTTCGGGTCGATATCCGGGGCTTCCGGAAAACACCGGGGAACGTCCTCGGAGCGGATCTTTCTGATATATGCGACCTCACCGTTGCCGATGCCCGCAAGCTCGGTCTTGGTCAGGTGCGAATTGGCTTCTTTCATCAACATTCCTGTACCTCCAGAGAGAAGGGACCAACGGCTCGATTTGCGCCGTTGTCCTACTGTGGGACCGAAATGTTAATTTTCTTCACCATACGCGACGGTTCCGGCCGAATGAGATCGACCGACAGCAGGCCGTTCTTCAACCCTGCGCCGAGAACCTGCATGCCGTCGGCAAGCACGAATGTGCGCTGGAACTGGCGGGCGGCGATGCCGCGATAGAGATACTCGCGTTGGCCCTGTTCGACCTGGCGGCCGCGTATGACCAGCTGGTTTTCCTCGACCGAGATGTCGAGTTCTTCCTCGCTGAAGCCGGCGACGGCAAGAGTGATGCGGAGGCGCTCGGGATCGTCCGTGGCGCTATCGGCAGGCAGGCGTTCGATGTTATAGGGGGGATATCCGTCACTCGCCTTGGAAATCCGCTCCAGCGTCTTTTCCATGGCGTCAAAACCCAGCAGCAGCGGGCTGGCGAAAGGCGTCATTCGGCTCATCACTCTTCCAAGTCCTTGATGCAAGCGACCCTGCCGGACCTGAACTGCAGCATCCGGATATCGCTAATATGGGAACTTGGAGCGCCCCGCGCAAGTCGCGCCGCCGACAGCGTTGGCGCGTTCTCTTGACAAAGCGGGCTGCGGCTCGCATCAAATCGTGCCCCGCTCCGGCCCAGCCGATTTGCTGTGCCGATTTGTGGCGGGAACATGAACATAAGGTGCATGCCTTGGGATATGCACCAGGAGGATGGAACGAGCGGAATGGCAGACCCGAGAAAGATCATTATCGACACCGACCCCGGTCAGGACGACGCGGCCGCGATCATGCTGGCATTCGGCAGCCCCGAGGCGCTGGAGGTGCTCGGCATCACCACCGTCGCCGGCAACGTGCCACTGTCCTATACCAGCCGCAATGCGCGCATTCTCTGCGAACTTTGCGGCAAGACCGACGTGAAGGTCTTTGCCGGCGCCGACAAGCCGCTCTCCCGCCCGCTGGTGACCGCCGAGCACGTGCATGGCAAGACCGGCCTCGACGGTCCCACGCTCGATGAGCCGACCATGCCGCTGCAGGCTGAGCACGCCGTCGACTTCATCATCGAGACGTTGCGCAACGAGCCCGAGGGCGCGGTGACGCTCTGCACGCTCGGCCCGCTGACCAATATCGCGCTGGCGTTCCAGAAGGCGCCCGACATCATTCCCCGCATCCGCGAACTGGTGATGATGGGCGGCGGATTCTTCGAGGGCGGCAACATCACGCCGGCCGCCGAATTCAACATCTACGTCGATCCCGAGGCGGCGGACATCGTGTTCCGCTCCGGCATCCCGCTGGTGGTGATGCCGCTCGACGTCACCCACAAGCTTCTGACCCGCAAGGATCGCGTCAAGCGGATGGCCGAAATCGGCACGCGCCCGGCGATCGCCATGGTCGAGATGCTGGAGTTCTTCGAGCGTTTCGATGTCGAGAAATACGGTTCGGACGGCGGACCGCTGCACGATCCGACGGTCGTTGCCTATCTTCTGAAGCCGGAGCTGTTTCAGGGGCGGGACTGCAATGTCGAGATCGAGCTGACGTCGGAACTGACGGTCGGGATGACCGTGGTCGACTGGTGGCATGTGACCGACCGCAAGCGCAACGCCAAGGTGATGCGCGATGTCGATGCGGACGGCTTCTTCGATCTCCTGATCGAACGCTTCGCCCGCATCTGACAGGATGACAAGAATAGCGTCTGAGAGATCAGGCCCGCGGAAGCGGGCCCGATCGGATCAGGCGTCCTTCTGGTCGAACACCGAATTCGTTTCGGCTTCGACGATCTTCGGGCCGCCCTTGGCGACGCCGACCATGGCCGGGCGCAGCACGCGCTCGCCGATCGAAAAGCCGGCCTGCACGACCTGAACGACGGTATTGTTCGGCACGTCGGGGTTCGGCACTTCGAACATTGCCTGGTGGAAATTCGGATCGAACTTCTGGCCAACCGGCTCGAGCTTGCGGACGCCATGACGCTCCAGCGTCGACAGCATCGAGCGCTCGGTCATCTCCACGCCTTCGATCAGCGTCGCAAGACCGGCATCGGCGGACGCGCGAACCTCTTCGGGAATGGCATCGAGCGCGCGGCGCAGATTGTCGGATACGGCAAGCATGTCGCGCGCAAAACCGGCAGCCGAGTAGGACTTGGCATCCTTTACTTCGCGCTCGGTGCGGCGGCGCAGATTGTCCATGTCGGCGGCAAGGCGCAGGTAGCGGTCGCGCAGCTCGGCATTTTCGGCCTGCAACAGTTCCAGCGGATCGGGCTGCACTGCGGCTTCGTTCTCGACGTTTGCGGCGGCGTCGGCTGCGGCTTCTGCCGCGGCGGCGTCAGGTCCGTTCTTCGTCGTCTCGTCAGTCATGACGTTCTCCGGTCATTGGTGGCTTTTGGATGAGCCCGATATCGAACTTTGAACGTCAAAAATCAAGTCTGCGTGACGAAGAACCTATGAATTGCGGGGATCGGCCATAGCTCGGTCGTCCCGGACCGGGCCTGTTCGCAGACACCGGCGACATGCAATCGTTACTTTCACAATTCCTAATGTGGTGGCAAGGTTGGATATCAGCCAGGGAGATACTGAAATGGCCGAAGACAATGTCTATGTCGGAAAGTGCTTTTGCGGTGCCGTCGAACTGACCGTGACCGGCGAGCCGGTGGCAATGGGCTATTGCCATTGCCGCTCCTGCCAGCACTGGTCGGCCGGCCCGATCAATACCTTCACGCTGTGGCAGCCGCAATCGGTGCGGGTGACCAAGGGCGGCGAGCATGTCGAGAGTTTCCAGAAGACCGATTACAGCGTGCGCAAGTTCTGCGACAAATGCGGCGGGCATCTCTACAGCGAGCATCCGCTCTGGGGGGTGACCGACGTCTATGCGCCTATCATTCCCGACCTCGCCTATGTCCCGACCATGCATGTGAACTACGAAGATTCGATCCTGCACGTGAAGGACGGGCTGCCGAAATTCAAGGACATGCCGTCCGAGATGGGCGGATCGGGGCAGCAGCTGCCGGAATAGCGGTCAAACCGCCCTATTTGGCCGGGCGGGAAAGCCTTGCCATCAGCTGCGCGGTGTAATCGACCATCGGCACGATGCGCGAGTAGTTCAGCCGCGTCGGGCCGATGACGCCGACGGCACCGACAATGCGGTCGTCCTCGTCGCGATAGGGCGCGACGATCAGCGATGAGCCGGACAGCGAAAACAGCTTGTTTTCAGAGCCGATGAAAATGCGCACCCCGGGGCCGCTCTCGGCTAGATTGAGAAGCTCCAGCAGGCTGTCCTTCTTCTCGAGATCGTCGAACAGCATGCGCAGGCGGTCGAGATCATCGGCGCCGGCGAGGCCTTCCAGCAGGTTGGCGCGGCCGCGGATGATGAGCTGTGCCGGCTTGCCCTCGTCGGCACTGCCGGACCAGACGGCAATGCCGCGCTCGACCAGATCACGCGAGAGGGCATCGAGCTCGACGCGTACGTCGTCCTTGAGACGGCCGAGCTGGGTGCGCAGTTCCGGCAGGGTCTGGCCGGTCATGTGGGCGTTGAGGAAGTTCGCGGCCTCGGTGAGCTGCGACGAGGTCACGCCGGCCGGCAGCTCGATGATGCGGTTTTCCACCTGGTCGTGATCGCCGACAAGGACGGCCAGCGCCTTGGTCGGCTCCAGGCGGATGAACTCGACGTGCTTCAGCACCGGATCGTTCTTCGAGGTGATGACGAGGCCGGCGCCGCGCGAGATGCCGGACAGCATGCGGCTTGCCTCGTTCATCATCGCTTCCATCGGGTTGTCGCGGTGTTCGGCGCGCACCTGGCGGTCGATATTGGCACGATCCTCGGCGGAGAGATCGCCAACCTGCATGAAGGCGTCGACGAAGAAGCGCAGGCCGATCTGGGTGGGAAGGCGGCCGGCACTGACATGCGGTGAATAGACCAGGCCGAGTTCCTCGAGATCGCTCATGACATTGCGCACGGAAGCCGGCGACAGCGACATGGGCAGGATGCGCGACAGGTTGCGCGAGCCCAGCGGCTCGCCGGTCTCCAGATAGCCTTCGACGATACGGCGAAAGATTTCCTTCGAGCGTTCATCCAGCGCGGCAACGGCATCCGAAATCGGCGACGACCTGAATTGCATTAAGCGTTGCGCACCTCGGCTGACAATGATGTCGCAAAATATAGCCATTCTCCCCGCACTAGCAAAAGGGAAATTGCAAATGCGCGCCGCCAATCGTAGAAGCGGTCAACAACATACAAGCACAGATGATCGAACCGGACGTCGCGCCTTGCGTTTCCGGCCCCGTGCATTCAGGAGAATACGATGCGGCCCTCAGGCAGAAAAACCGACCAGATGCGCAAGGTCACCTTCGAGCGCAACTTTTCCAAGCACGCCGAAGGCTCCTGTCTGGTGAAGTTCGGCGATACGCATGTGCTGTGCACGGCCAGCCTTGAAGAAAAGACGCCGCCGTGGCTGCGCAATTCCGGCAAGGGCTGGGTCACCGCAGAATACGGCATGCTGCCGCGCGCCACCGGCGACCGCATGAAGCGCGAAGCCGCGACCGGCAAGCAGGGCGGCCGCACCCAGGAAATCCAGCGCCTGATCGGCCGCTCGCTGCGTGCCGTGGTCGACCTCAAGGAACTCGGCGAACGCCAGATCACGCTCGACTGCGACGTCATCCAGGCGGATGGCGGCACGCGCACGGCATCGATCACCGGCGCATGGATTGCCCTCTACGACTGCCTGAAGTGGATGGAAAGCCGCAACATGATCAAGGTCGAGCGGGTTCTCAAGGACCACGTCGCGGCGATCTCCTGCGGTATCTTCGCCAGCCAGCCGGTGATCGATCTCGACTATCTCGAGGACTCGTCGGCCGAAACCGATGCGAATTTCGTGATGACCGGCAAGGCCGGCATCGTCGAGATTCAGGGCACGGCCGAAGGCACGCCGTTCAGCGAAGAGGAATTCGGCGCGCTGATGGCGCTTGCCAAGAACGGCATTGCCGAACTGGTGGAGTTGCAGAAGCAGGCGATTGCCTGATGAACGACATGCTGGAGGGCATGCTGGAAACGGCGCTCTACGCCGATGATCTCGACAAGGCCGAGGCTTTCTACGAAGGCATTCTCGGCCTCGACAAGATCAGCCGGGTGGCCAACCGGCATGTGTTCTACCGCTGCGGACCTGGCGTGCTGTTGATCTTCAATCCCGAAGAGACAATAGAGCCTCCGCTGCCACATGGCGCAAAAGGTCCCGGCCATGCATGCTTCCGAGTATCAGCGAGCAACTTCGATTCAGTGAAGCAAAAACTGCAGCTAGCCGGCATTGAGATCGAAGCTGAAGTGAATTGGCCGAACGGGGCGAGATCGATCTATTTCCGCGATCCTGACGGCAACAGTCTGGAATGCGCCGAACCGAAACTTTGGGGCCTTTAGGAACAAGAATGCGCAAGCTCGAAACCAAGACCATCGTCGTCGCCAGCCACAATGCCGGCAAGATCCGCGAGATACAGGACCTGATCGGCCCGCTCGGCTTCACCGCCAAGTCGGCCGCCGAGCTGAACTTCGCAGAGCCTGATGAAACGGGAACGACCTTCGAGGAAAACGCAAGGATCAAAGCGCTGGCTTCGGCTGAGGCTTCCGGCCTGCCGTCGCTCTCCGACGACAGCGGCCTCGTGATCGACGCGCTCGGTGGCGATCCCGGTGTCTACACCGCCAACTGGGCGGAGACCGAAGACGGCACGCGCGATTTCGCGATGGCGATGCAGAAGGTCGAGACGGCACTGGAGAAGGCGGGCGCCGCGAAGCCGGAACAGCGCACGGCGCGCTTCGTCAGCGTGCTCTGCCTGGCATGGCCGGATGGCCACACCGAGCTATTTCGCGGCGAGGTCGAGGGGACCGTTGCCTGGCCGCCGCGCGGTACCGCGGGCTTCGGCTACGACCCTGTCTTCCAGCCTGAAGGCTACGACACCACCTTCGGCGAGATGAGCGCCGAGGAAAAGCACGGGTGGAAGCCTGGCGACGCGCAGGCGTTGTCGCACCGCGCCCGCGCCTTCAAGATTTTCGTCGAAACCTGCCTGGACGCATAAGACCCGATCGTGGACACCTTGGAACAGCCAAACCTGACGCGCAATGCCGCACTCCTGCCCGATACCGGAGAACCCGGTTTCGGCGTCTATGTGCATTGGCCGTTCTGCGCCGCCAAGTGCCCCTATTGCGATTTCAACAGCCATGTCCGCCACCAGCCGGTCGATCAGGAGCGCTTCACCGCCGCGTTTCTGAAAGAGATGGCGACGATGCGGCAGCTGAGCGGGCCGAAGACGGTCACCAGCGTGTTTCTCGGCGGCGGCACGCCCTCGCTGATGAACCCATCGACGGTCGCAGCCATTCTCGACGGCATCGGCCGCGAATGGCACATGCCTGACGGCATCGAGATCACCATGGAAGCGAACCCTTCCAGCGTCGAGGCCGAGCGCTTCCGCGGCTACCGCGCAGCCGGCGTCAACCGCGTCTCGCTCGGCGTGCAGGCGCTGAACGACCGCGACCTCAAGTTCCTCGGACGTCTGCACGACGTCGAGGATGCGCTGAAGGCGATCAAGCTGGCGCGCGACATCTTTCCGCGCATGTCCTTCGACCTGATCTATGCACGGCCAAAGCAGACGGTGGAGGAGTGGGAGCGCGAGCTGCGCGAGGCGATCTCCTATGCCGTCGACCACCTATCGCTTTATCAGCTGACGATCGAGGAGGGCACGCCCTTCTACGGCCTGCACAAGATGGGCAAGCTGATCGTTCCCGACGACGATCAGTCGGCACTGCTCTACGAGGCGACGCAGGATATCACGGCCAGCGAGGGCATGCCGGCCTACGAGGTGTCCAACCATGCCCGCCCCGGCGCGGAGAGCCGCCATAACCTGACCTACTGGCGCTATGGCGACTATGCCGGCATCGGCCCCGGCGCACACGGGCGGCTGACGCGCGGTTCGACCAAGCTCGCCACCGCCACCGAACGCAAGCCGGAGACCTGGCTTGACCTCGTCGAGCGCGATGGCCATGGCGTGCTCGACCAGGAGCAGCTCGGCTATGACGAACAGGCCGACGAACTGCTGCTGATGGGTCTCAGGCTCACCGAAGGCGTCGATCTCGCCCGCTGGCAGCAGCTGTCCGGCCGCGATCCCGACCCCAAGCGCGAAGAGTTTCTGCTGGAACACGGCTTCATCGAGCGGATCGGCAATTCACGGCTGCGCTGCACGCCATCGGGGATGCTGATCCTCGATTCAGTGGTGGCCGATCTCGCCTGCTGAGGCACGGGTACCAACTAACGTTTTGCCGTGTGGCCCCCTCACCCTACCCTCTCCCCGAGGGGAGAGGGGGAGATCGTGGCAAGCCGCCTGCGCCAAGCCTTTTTCTTGCACATCGTTTGAGCAAGCGGCCAGCCTCGAGTCCTCCTCCCCAGCGGGGAGAAGATGCCGGCAGGCAGATGAGGGGGCTGCAGAGGCAAAGTTATCTTTCTGTTTTTATATAAAAAAATTTCAAATCCTGCCGCGGAACCCCTTCAGTCTAACCTCTCGCCCGAGGGAGACGGGTACGTTGTGGCCCATTACGCCAAGCGTTTCCGCACCCGCGCCAGCAGCCGCCCGTCGATCGCCGCGAGGCCGATCGCGATCATCGCCATGCCGACCAGATGTTTTCCCTGCAACTGCTCACCCAGCACCGCTGCACCGAGCAGGATCGCGCTGACCGGGATGAGGAAGGTAACGAGCATCAGGTTGGTGGCGCCGGCTGCGGCAAGGATCCGGAAGAACAGCACGTAGGCCACGGCGGTCGACAGCAACGCCAGACCGAGCAGCGCTATCCAGGTTTCCGCCGATGGAGCGGCCAGCGTCCAGGGCCGGTCGACGACAAGCGCGATCGGCAGCATCAGGATGGTGGAGGCAGTCACCTGGCCGGCGGCGGGGATGAGTGGCGCCATTCCCATCTGGCGAAAGCGGCGGCCAAAGATGCCCGCGAAGGAATAGGAGATCGCGGCGCCCAGCACCGCCAGCTGCGCCAGAACATTGGCCCCGAGGTCGCGCAGCGCGTCGAAGCCGATCATGTAGGCGACGCCGGCGAAACCGACGAGAACGCCGAACAGGCGATTGCCGGTCATCTTCTCGTCCGAGGTCATCAGGTGCGCGACGACGACGGCAAAGAGTGGCGTTGTGGCGTTGAGGATCGAAGCGAGGCCGCTGGCGATATGGGTCTGCCCCCAGACGATGAGGCAGAACGGGATCATGTTGTTGAGAATGCCCATGCCGAAGAAGGCGGCCCGGGAGGCACGGTCGTGCGGCATGACATGGCCGGTCACGCGGACGATGACATTGAGCGCCAACGCCGCGATCAGCACGCGGCCGGTCACGATGGTGAAAGGCGGCAGGCTCTTCACCAGAATACCATTGAAGAGGAACGAGCCGCCCCACAAAAGCGAGAGCACCAGCAGCATGCCCCACTCCGCGACGCCCATCTGTTTCTGCTGCATCTGTTGCTCTCCCTTTGCCGCACGCTGATACGTCGGCAAGCGCCACCGCGCCACCCGATTCCCGCGCTGTTGTTGCCATGGCTTTGATGCCGACACTATGAAATCGCCAGATGCCGCGCAAATGGGTCTCGGGAATGAATGCCGGGACCGGGGCCATGGACACATTGGCGGCGACCGGCAGGCGACCGCGATCGCACTGCAAAAGTGGAGCCGATGGCTCATAAAAGACTTTCCTGCTGCGCTTTAGCTGATTATCATAGTCAAGATATCAGGACGCACACGGGCAAGGCCGATACTGCATTATGACAGTTCAACAGGTGGCACGGATGGCGCCTCGGCCCCCGCAGCCGATCGGCCTCTCCCACGCATTTTCTGGCGACCATGCTTGGTGCCGCGAACGGATGATGCTTGTTGACGAGCTTGAGGGCGGCATTCCGCTGCCCGAGTTCTTCGCGAACGGTGGCTTCGAACGGTCCATCAATCGCTACGCCGAGGTTTCGAAGGGCGAAGATCGTCGCGCCGTCGTCTCGATGTGGTCGCTCTATTATTTCGCCGGACTGACCATTCCCTATATTCTTGCCCGCCGCCTGGCCGGCCAGCTGCTGCCCGTCGCATTCGAGGAGATGTCGATCGCGCTCCACGACGACGGCCTGCCGCGCGCTTTCGGCGTGCATCACCACGGCAGCATCGGTGAAGCTGGAGAGGCTGACGATTTCGGCACCGTCGGCCCGCTGCTCGATTCACATCTGGCAGAGGTCGTTTCCCGCCTGAAGGCCTGCGGCATCGCACCAAAGCTATGCTGGAACAACGCGGCCGTCTATATCGACTACACGCTGCGCCTGACGGATCCTGATAGTGTTGCCGGGCGTCCGGCACCCGACTTGCCGCTCTTCGTGCGCGGCTGTCTTCCCAATGGTGGTCCCAATCCGTTCTGCGGCAGCGTCAGACAAGTCGAAGACGGCGGGGAGATGATCCAGCGGCGCAAGATCTGCTGCCTGCGCTACATGCTGCCTGGCGTGCCCAGCTGCGGCAATCGCTGCGCCCTGCCAAGCCAGCGCAACCCGCAATAAACTCAACCCATATCCCGCCCCTGCGGACCGGCCAAAGAAAACGGCCGGGATCGCTCCCGGCCGTTGATATCACGCAGGAGATCGACGACTATTCGTTGATCAGGCGCTTCAGCAGTTCGATCTCGTGCGACAGCTTGGTGTCACCCGAAATCAGTTCCTCGATCTTGCGAACGGCGTGCAGCACGGTCGTGTGGTCACGTCCGCCGAAGCGACGGCCGATTTCCGGGAACGAGCGCGGTGTCAGGGTCTTGGCGAGATACATGGCGATCTGGCGCGGCTTGACGATGACGCGCGTGCGGCGGTTCGAAACCAGTTCCTGGCGCGAGACATTGTAGTGCCTTGCGACGATGCGCTGGATGTCCTCGATACGGACGCGACGCGGCTCGCCGGAGCCGACCAGATGGGCGAGAAGCTCATCCACACGCTCGATCGACAGGTTGGGCTCGAAGGACCGACGGAAGAGCAGCTGGTTGAAAGCGCCTTCCAGTTCGCGGCCGCTGGCGGTGATGCTGCGGGCAACGTGGTTGAGAAGCTCGCTGGAGATTTCCAGCGACGGATCTTCGGTGCGGGCAACCTCGAGGCGACGCTTGAGGATTTCGAGACGCATCTCGTAATCCGGGCCGTCGAGCTCGATGGCAACGCCACCCTGCAGACGCGAGCGGACGCGGGGATCAAGCGATTCCAGCTCCCACGGGGCGCGGTCGGCAGCAACGACGACCTGCTTGGCGCTGTCGAGCAGCATGTTCAAGAGATGGCAGAACTCGTGCTGGATCATCTTCCCCTGCAGGAACTGCATGTCGTCGATGATCAGAAGGTCGATGTTGCGCAGCGAGTCCTTGAGGGTCAGCGCATCATTGTCGCGGATCGCGGTTGCGAAACGCCACATGAAGTATTCCGCCGTCAGATAGACCACGCGCAGCTGGCGCGGGTTCTGCACCGCCGCATTGGCGATCGCCTGCAGCAGGTGGGTCTTGCCGAGGCCAACTGTCGAATGAACGAAGAGCGGGTTGAAGCGCACGGCGCCCTGTCCAGCTTCGGCAATCGTCTTGGCGGCTGCGAGAGCAACGCGGTTGGAGCTGCCCTCGACGAAGGTGTCGAAGGTAAAACGGTTATCCAGCGGCGAACCGAACAGCGGCTGGCCTGATGTGGCCGGACGGGCTGCGGATGCGGCCGAAACGGCCTGCTGGACGATCTGTCCGGCCTGCTGGGCGACAGGACGGCGAATGGGAGCGACCGAAGATGCCGGCTCTTGGGCGGCCGTTTCTTCCGGCTTGACTGCTGCCCGGGTCGCGGTGCGAACCAGGATTTCGACCTTCAGGATTTCGGAATCTTCCGCCTGGAAAATGCCGGTGATCATGTCGAGGTAACGATTGTTGATCCAGGACTTCAGAAACGTCGTCGGCACCGTCAGGCGCACGACGCTCTTGGAGACCGAATGAAGCTTCAGCCGGGCAAACCAGCTTGCATAGACATCCGGGCCGACTTGCGCCTTCAGGCGAGCACTGACTCTTTCAAAAAGTATGCCATTCTTCATGTCTCCCTTTTCCCCCGCCGCTTCTGGGCAAATAGAGCCTAACGCCTGAGAGACCTTGTCCGAGCTGTCCAAGGCACTCGCCGCCATAGAATTCATGTGCATATTGCCGCCTTATAGTTCCACCGGCCGACCTTAATTGCGGTCGCCCGATCAATTCCCCGCTTATAGCCCTGCAGCAGCACCCTCATGCTCTACTGCCGGCCGGTTCACTCAGACGCGTGCCTCATAACAAGAGGCGACTATCGGAGGGCAAGCCGATCCGCTTCATGCGGTCCTGTGCTTCCCGTCTCCTACCGATGCTCGTTCCTCGTCCATCGAACATCAGCCCTGCCTGCGTATGTCTTCTTCTTCCGAGCGCGCACGCCTCGCGTGCAAGTCTCAAAAAAAACGCACAAGAGATCTCAGTCCGCGGCAGCCACAGCCGCGGTCCAACCTGCACCAGTGCGTGAAAATCCGGAGGTCGAAACTTCCGTAACAAAAGGCACAAAGCAATCAGCCTGCCAGCGTGGCAGTTTTCAGACCAGCCTTAAAACAGGTGATGTCCGAGCCCCTTGTTGAGAGGCATTTAGGCAGGATCGGGGGTCGAGATCAACGGTGATATTTCCGCAAAATTAAGCACAGCCGGTTGACTCCCGCGGCAGATTTAGGGCGGTGCACAAGTACCAAAAAAGAATCGCTTTTGAATCAAGGAGATTCAGGAAACCGGCAATTTTGACACGCATAAAAAGAAAAAAAGAAAAAAGCCGCTTGACTCGTTTTAGACCACGCAACGGAAGGTCTGAGTCTATCCGGCTGAGAGCAACCTGATGCAAGTATATGATTTTGCTATGTTTTTCGTGTCATTCGTTCGACATGAAATCGTCGCCGAATTAACCATAGCAGGGGCAGCGAACAGAATCGAAAAAGCCCGACAAAGTTGCCGGGCTAATCATATAGTAGGTTTTCTTAACGAAAGCTTACGCGGTCGCTGCGGCCGACAGAGCCTTCACACGAGCAGCGAGGCGCGAGACCTTGCGGGATGCCGTGTTGGCGTGAAGAACGCCCTTGCTTGCGGCGCGTGCCAGTTCAGGCTGCGCGACCAGGAAAGCTTCCTTGGCCTTGGCAGCATCACCGGATGCGAGTGCTTCTTCGACCTGACGAACATACGTGCGAACGCGCGAACGACGAGCCTTGTTGACGTCGGTACGGCGGGCGATCTTGCGGGTCGCTTTTTTCGCCGAAGTTGTATTGGCCATGGATGCCTCTCTCAAGAATTCGAACAAACTCCGCAACCGCCGCGGGCCTTTCGGCCAATTCCTACACAGCAATGCGGGAGCATTATCGGAAAACCGGACTGGCTTCCCGAACCTTGGGCGGGCATATAACCCTAAAGCCGACCGGCGTCAACGCGCATTTTAAAGGAACCGCCGCCTTTTCCATTCGGGCTCAGCGGTTCTTGAAGGCGGGTTTACGCTTTTCCATGAAGGCTGTCATGCCCTCTTTCTGGTCTTGTGTCGAAAACAGACTGTGGAACAGGCGGCGTTCGAAACGGAGCCCTTCTTCCAGCGTCGTCTCCAGCGCGCGATTGACCGCCTCCTTGGCCATCAACACGGAAGGGCGTGACAGCGAGGCGATCCTGGCCGCCGCTTCCAGCGCCTCGTCAAGCAGCCGGTCGGGCGCCACCACACGCGATACGAGTCCTGCTCGCTCGGCTTCTGCGGCATCCATCATCCGGCCGGTGAGGATCAGGTCCATCGCCTTGGCCTTTCCGACAGCGCGGGTGAGCCGCTGCGAACCGCCCATGCCGGGAATGATGCCGAGCGTGATCTCCGGCTGGCCGAACTTCGCGGTTTCGGAGGCGATGATGAAGTCGCAGATCATCGCCAGCTCGCAGCCGCCGCCGAGGGCAAAACCGCTGACGGCAGCAATCACCGGCTTGCGGACCTTCGCGACGTCATCCCAGCCGCCAAGAAAATTGCTGCCGTAGACGTCTGCGAAGTCAAGCGGCTGCATCTCCTTGATATCGGCGCCGGCAGCGAAAGCGCGCTCGGAACCGGTTAGCACGATGGCGCCGATGCCGTCATCGACCTCAAAGGCGGCGTGTGCCTGCAACAGCTCCTTCAGCACCGTGGAATTCAGCGCGTTCAGCGCCTGCGGCCGGTTGAGCGTGATGAGGCCGACATGGCCACGGGTTTCGACGATCAGCGTTTCATAGGCCATGGGCTTCCTCCCGGTGGAACAGTGTCGATCTGACTAGATCTGGCAGACAGGGCAATAGAAGGTGGACCGGCCCGCCTGAACGATGCGGGCAACGGTACCGCCGCAATCGGGGGTACGGCAAGGCTGGCCTTCGCGATCATAGACAGAGAAGGAGTGCTGGAAATAGCCGAGCGAGCCATCGGTCTGGATATGATCGCGCAGCGACGAGCCGCCGGCGAGGATGGCGTCGGCGATGACGTCGCGGATCGAGGCGACGAGGAGCTCCATCTGCTTCGTCGGTTTTCCGGTTTTCGTCACCAGCGTGGCGGCGGCGCGCGTCGGCCTCAGGTGCGAGCGCCACAGCGCCTCGCATACATATATATTGCCGAGTCCGGCGATGTTCTTCTGGTCGAGCAGCGCGCTCTTCAGCGGCTGCGCCTTGCCCATGAAACGCTCGGCGAGATAGGCAGCGCTCAGCGTGTTGCCCGTCGGCTCCGGGCCGAGGCCGTAGAGAAAGGGATTGATGTCGAGCGCTGCGCGCGCGGCCATGTCCATGAAGCCGAAGCGGCGCGGGTCATTATAGATGACGCGGCTGATGCCGCCCGGGCCTTCCAGATGGAAGATCGCGTGATCGTGCTTCTCGTCCTTGGATCGCGGATGGTGGAATTCGCCCGGTGTCTCCGCGATCGGGCCATTTTCGATGCGGAAAGAGCCGGACATGCCGAGATGCGAGATGATGGTGTTGCCGTCGTCGAGATCGATCAGCAGATACTTGGCGCGGCGGCCGAGCGAGACGATCGTGCGGCCGGAGGCTTTTTCGCCGAACTCCGGCGGAAAGGGAAAGCGCAGATCGCCGCGCCGCAGCTCCAGTCTGACGATGCGCGCACCTTCCATGGTGGGTGCAAGCCCGCGTTTGACGGTTTCGACTTCTGGCAATTCCGGCATCTTAACCCATCTATATCGAACATGTTTCAACCGTCCGCGATGTGCGCTATAGCGCCAAGGTGTCGCGGACCGGACCGTGGCAACAGATAGCGCCGCCGGCCCGATTTCGCTATGGTCGCCGCGTTGATTTAAGAGATTGGAGTACGTCGATGTCAGACAGCCGCACCTCCGCCGATGGCGGCATGGAAACGTCCTATGGTTTCCGCGAAGTGGCAGGCGGCGAAAAGCAGGGCCTCGTCAACGACGTCTTCCATAAGGTCGCCAAGCGCTACGACATCATGAACGACGTGATGTCCGTCGGCATGCACCGCGTCTGGAAGGATGCGATGATTGCAGCGCTCAATCCGCGCAGGGAGCCGGACTACAAGACGCTCGACGTGGCCGGCGGCACGGGCGACATCGCGTTTCGCATCATCGAAGCCTCGAACCGGATGGCGCACTCCACCGTGCTCGACATCAACGGATCGATGCTTGCGGTTGGCGCCGAGCGCGCGGCCAAGAAGAAGCTGTCCGACAACCTGACTTTCGTCGAGGCGAACGCGGAAGACCTGCCGTTCGAGGCGAACAGCTTCGACGCCTACACGATCGCCTTCGGCATCCGCAACGTGCCGCGCATCGACGTGGCGCTCAGCGAGGCCTACCGCGTCCTGAAGCGCGGCGGGCGGCTGCTGGTGCTGGAGTTCTCCGAAGTGGACATGCCGCTGCTCGATCGCGTCTACGAGACATGGTCGTTCAACGCCATTCCGAAGTTCGGCAAGGCGATCACGGGCGATGCAGAGCCCTACCAGTATCTGGTCGAATCCATCCGCAAGTTCCCGAACCAGGAAAACTTCGCGGCGATGATCCGGGACGCCGGTTTTTCGCGCGTCAACTTCACCAATTACACCGGCGGTATTGCAGCGCTTCACTCGGGCTGGAAGATCTGATCGGGGATGCGTCAGTTCCTCGCATCGCCCTCATTCCTGTGCTCGTCACAGGAATCCAGCGCACTCCCGTCCGGGAGTGCCAGAGACTCTTTCACCCTGCTTGATTCATTCACCACGCAGACGCGCGGTGGCTGGATTCCTGTGACATCGCCCGGGCGAAGCCTGGGCACAGGAATGAGAGCGCAGAGGTCTGGGATCGCCTCGACCCAAGCAACGAGCGTGATCGCATGAGCACAGTATCGGCCTATTTCCAGCTCTGGCGGGTTGGGTGGATCCTCGTGCGCGAGGGCGTCGTCTCGGCGCTGCCGTCCGACGATCTGCCCCCTTCGATCGCCACCGCGAAATCCTTCGTCGGGCTGTTTGCCCGCAGGCGCGCCAAGGAGCGGAAGCGCAGCGACAGGCTGGCCAAGGCGGTGGAGCGGCTCGGCCCCTCCTACGTCAAGATCGGCCAGTTCCTGGCCACCCGGCCCGACGTCGTCGGCGTCGAGTTCGCCGACGATCTGGCGCAGTTGCAGGACCGGATGGCGTTTTTCCCGGATGCCGCCGCCAAGGCCAATATTGCAGGCTCGCTCGGCCGACCGGTCGAGGAACTCTACACCAGCTTCGGCGCGCCGATCGCCGCCGCCTCGATCGCGCAGGTGCATCCGGCGGAAGTGATGACGCCACAGGGCCGCCGGAAGGTGGCCGTCAAGGTGGTGCGTCCCGGTGTGCGACAGCGCTTCACCCACGATCTCGAGGCGATGTATCTCGTTGCCCACCTGCAGGAGCGCTTCATGCCCTCCAGCCGAAGGCTGAGGCCGGTGGAGGTCACGAAGACTCTGGAGCAGACGACCAAGGTCGAGATGGACCTTCGCCTGGAAGCGGCAGCGCTTTCGGAGATTGCCGAGAATACCCGGGACGATCCGGGCTTCCGTGTTCCAACCGTCGACTGGGAGCGCACCGGGCGCGACGTCATCACGATGGAGTGGATCGACGGCGTCAAGATGTCCGATGTCGAGGGGCTGAAGGCCGCCGGCCACGATCTCAACATGCTTGCCGACACGCTGATCCAATCGTTCCTGCGCCACACGCTGCGCGACGGTTTCTTCCACGCCGACATGCATCCGGGCAACCTCTTCGTCGATCCGAAGGGGATGATCGTCGCGGTCGACATGGGTATTGTCGGGCGGCTGGGGAAGAAGGAGCGCCGTTTCCTCGCAGAAATCCTCTACGGCTTCATCACCCGCGATTACATCCGCGTCGCGGAAGTGCATTTCGAGGCGGGCTACGTGCCCGGCCACCACAATGTCGAGAGCTTCGCGCAGGCGATCCGGGCGATCGGCGAGCCGATCCACGGGCAGCCGGCCGAGACGATCTCGATGGGCAAGCTGCTGACGCTCTTGTTCGAGGTGACCGAGCTGTTCGACATGGCCGCAAGGCCGGAACTGGTGATGCTGCAGAAGACTATGGTCGTCGTCGAAGGCGTTGCCCGTATCCTCAACCCGCGCTTCAACATGTGGAAGGCGTCGGAGCCCGTCGTCGGCGAATGGATCCGCAACAATCTCGGACCGAAGCGGATCGCAACCGATATCAAGGACGGGCTGAAGGCGGCCATCAAGCTTGCCGAGGCGGCCCCCGAGATCGCCGCCAAGACCGAGAAGTTCCACCACGAACTCTTGAAGATGAGCGAGAACGGCGTGCGCTTCGACGCAGAGACGGCGGAGGCCATCGGCAAGGCGGAAGCCCGCCACAGCCGCTCCGGCCGGTGGGCGCTCTGGCTGATCGCGCTGACGCTCATCTATATCGCCTGGGCGGTCAGCTGACGGCCCCTTGTTCGGCTTTTACCGCCGCGAAAGCCGGGCCGCGGCAAGCGACGCGATCATGCCGAGCACCAGAAGCGTCATGGTGAAGGCCACGACGGCATTCCAGCCGTCGGCGCCCCAAAAGTAGCCGCCAGCGGAACCGGCGACGCTGGAGCCGATATAATAGGACAGCAGATAGAGCGACGAGGCGTGGCCCTTGGTGCCCCGGGCGAGCCGCCCGACCAAGGCGCTTGCCACCGAATGGGCGACGAAGAAGCCCGAGGTGAGCAGCACGATGCCAAGGATGATCACGGGCAGAGAGACCGACAGCGTCATACCGACGCCCGCCATCGATAGCGCAAGGCCAGCCGGCAGAACGACGAAATGGCCGAAGCGGTCGCCCACCAGGCCGGCCAGCCAGGATGCGGCGATGCCGAAGACATAGACGGTGAAGATCAGGCCGAGCTCGGTCTGGTTCAGGCTGTAGGGCGCCTCCACGAGGCGGAAACCGATGTAGTTGTAGACCGTGACGAAGCTACCCATGGCGAAGAAGCCGATGGAGAAGAGCAGCGGCAGGGCCGGATTGGTGATGTGGCCGACCCAGGCGCCGAGATGGAAACGGGCGTTGAACCCCTTGCGCGGCGTGAAGTTGCGCGACGCCGGCAAGAGCAGGAAGAACCCGATGGCGGCGGCAAGGCCGATCAGGCCAAGCGTTCCGAGCGCGATCCGCCAGGAGAAGAATTCGGCCAGCATGCCTGTGACGACGCGACCGGCCATGCCGCCGAAGGCATTGCCGGCAATGTAGAGACCCATCGAAGCGCCGAGGCCGCGCGGATCGATCTCTTCCGACAGATAGGCCATGGCGACGGCGGGCACGCCGCCGAGCAGCAGTCCCTCGACCGCGCGGATGACCAGAAGCGCATGCCAGCTCGGCACCAGCGCGCAGGCAATCGTGCACAGGGCAGCCCCCAGCAGCGAAGCGAACATCAGACTGCGGCGGGGAAAGCTTTCCGAGACGGCGGCGGCGCAGAAGATCGCGAAGGCGAGAAGCCCGGTCGAGAGCGACAGCGACAGCGAGCTTGCCGCAGGGCTGATGCCGAAATCAGCCGCGAAGATCGGCATCAGCGGCTGAACGCAATAGAGAAGCGAGAAGGTGGCGAAGCCTGAGAGGAAGAGCGCGAAGCTGGCGCGCCTGTAGGCCGCCGTGCCGCGCAGGAGGAACTGCTTTTCCCCAGGCTCGGCGTCTGTCTTGGCGATGACGGTGAGATGAGGGCGGGAGGGAATTTCGGAGGGGAGTAACTGCTTGTCTGCGGCGCGCGGCATTGAGGACCAACCTTTCACGCCTTTTGATCTAGCCAAAACATCATCATTTGTCCAATATATGGAACTGGCATTCTTGATAGGTTTTGGAGATATCGATGGAGCTGCGCCATCTCCGCTATTTCCTCGCGGTGGCCGAGGAGAGCAATTTCACCCGCGCGGCGGCCAAGCTCGGCATCGGCCAGCCGCCGCTCAGCCAGCAGATCCGCGACCTCGAAAACGAGATCGGCGCGGCGCTGTTTCATCGCGTGCCTCACGGCGCCGAACTGACGGAGGCGGGTGTCGCCTTCCTGCCCGAGGCGCGGGCAGCGATCGCATCTGCCGAAAAGGCCAAGCTTGCGGCACAGAGGGCGACGCGCGGCGAGACCGGGCGGCTGGCGCTTGGCTTCACCGCCTCCTCGGCCTTCAACACGGCCGTCAGCGGCACGATCCGCCGGTTTCGCGGGCAGTGGCCGGATGTCGACCTTTCCCTCACCGAGATGAACAGCAACTGGCTGATGGAAAAGCTGATGCGGCAAGAGATCGACGCCGCCTTCATCCGCCCAGGCCTGGAAGATCCGAAAGACGTCTACCTGAAGCGGCTGGCGGACGAGCCGATGCTGATCGCGCTGCCGTCGCACCATCCATTGGCGGCGCGGGAGACGGTGCCGCTGTCGGCGCTTGCGGGGGAACCGTTCATTCTTTTTCCGCGCACGGTCGGCCTCAGCCTCTATGACGATATCGTGCGCGGCTGCCGCGATGCCGGCTTCGAGCTCGTCGTGACGCAGGAGGCGCCGCAGATCCCCTCCGTCATCAATCTCGTCGCCGCCGATCTCGGCGTGTCGATCGTACCCGCCTCGATCGCCCATCTGAAGCTCGATGGCGCCGTCTACCGACCGATCGAGGGGCCGCCGCTGGTGGCACGTCTCGGGCTGGCGATGCTGAAGGCACAACGGTCGCGGGTGGTCGGCAACCTGATGAGCCTGATCTGAGTTCAGCCCGATGGGTCCCAGTAGGGCGGATCGCCGAAGGTCTTGCGGAGATGATCGGCGACGGCCCTGAGTTTGGCGGATGGATTGCGGCCTTCCGGATGCGCCATGTAGATGAACTCGGCCTCCGGCTTGTAGCCGACGTCGATTTCGGTGAGCAACCCTTCGCTGATCGCCGGGCCGGCGATGAAGGCGGGCAGCAGCGCGATGCCGAGACCGGCGACGGCGGCATCGCGGATCATGTCGCCATTGTTCATTCCCACCGCCTGGCTGGCGCGCACGACGATTGCGCCATCCGGCGTCTGGAAGCGCCAGTCGGAGACGCCGCGATTGGTGTAGAAGATGCCCTTGTGGCGATCGAGATCGGCCAGCTTTTTCGGCGTTCCGTGGCGGGCGAGATAATCCGGTGACGCGACGAGGATGCGGCGGCTGCGGCTGAGCTTCCAGACGACCAATCGGGAATCGACGATCGGCCCGTTGCGGACGACCGCGTCATAACCTTCGGAGGAGACATCGACGCGGCGATCGTCGATGTCGAGCACCAGTTCGATCTCGGGATGCTTGGCCAGAAAGGGATAAAGCGCCGGGCCGAGATGCATGCGGCCGAAGGTGACGGGGGCTGCGATGCGCAGCGGACCGGACAGCGTGCCGCGCCGCTCGGCCATCTCGGCGGAGGCATCCTCGATCTCCTGGACGATCCGCGAGGCGCGCTGAAGAAAGGCCGTGCCGTCCTCCGTCAGAGTGAGCTTGCGGGTCGTGCGGTGCAGGAGCACGCCGCCCAGCGAACGCTCCAGTTCGGCCAACCTTTCGCTGACCACGGACTTCGACAGGCGAAGGCGTCGCGCCGCCTCGCTGACCGAGCCGGATTCCACCACCGACACGAACGCCGTTATTCCTTCGATCTTGATCATCGTTCGGCATTTCCGAATTCGAGTTCCGCTATTTGGAGACTAATCCGAACGAAAAGAAAATGCCATCTTCCACTCATCGAACGGGGCGGCACACGCTGCCCCACCCCAAGAAGGAGATGGAAGAATGACCCGCTTGAATGGAAAAGTCGCCATCATCACCGGCGCCAGCGCTGGTATCGGCCGCGCAACGGCCAAGCTGTTTGCAGCCGAAGGTGCCAAGGTCGTGGTCGGCGCCCGCCGCCAAGCCGAGCTCGACAGCCTTGTCGAGGAAATCAAGGCCGCCGGCGGTGACGCCGTGGCCGTTGCCGGCGACGTGCGCTCGGAAGACTATCACAGGGCATTGGTCGCCACTGCGGTCGAGCGCTACGGCAAGCTCGACATCGCCTTCAACAATGCCGGCATCCTCGGCGAGGCCGGCCCTAGCACCGGCGTGTCGGAGGCAGGCTTTGCCGAGGCGCTGACGATCAACCTGACCGCCTCGTTCCTCGCCGCCAAGCACCAGATCGGACAGATGGAAAAGAACGGCGGCGGATCGGTGATCTTCACCTCGACCTTCGTCGGCTACAGCTTCGCCTTCCCTGGCGTGGCAGCATATGCCGCCAGCAAGTCCGGCCTGATCGGCCTGACGCAGGCGCTGGCCGCCGAATACGGCGCCAAGAACATCCGGGTGAACGCGGTTCTGCCCGGCGCCGTCGACACCGACATGTATCGCGAGATGAACGACACGCCTGACAAGCAGGGCTTCATCACCAACCTGCATGCGCTGAAGCGCGTGGCCACGCCGGACGAGCTTGCACGCTCGGTTCTCTACCTCGCATCGGACGATTCCAGCTTCGTCACCGGCACGGCTTCGCTGGTCGACGGCGGCGCCTCGATCACCCGCACCTGACCGCAGGCCCGATCATACTCTCCATAGGCGCGGATGATCGGGCGCCGCGCATTTCACCCCACACCGCACAGTCAACAGAACCGGGCGACAGGCCCGCATCACAGGGATCAACGTCAATGTCACGCTTGCAGAACAAGACAGCCCTCATCACCGGCGGCACCAGCGGGATCGGGCTTGAAACCGCCCGCCAGTTCATCGCCGAGGGCGCGCGCGTCGCGATCACCGGCAGCAGCGCCAAGAGCGTCGAAGCAGCCCGCGCCGAACTCGGCGACAAGGCCCTCATCATCCAGGCCGATGCCGGCAATGTCGCCGGGCAGCAGGTTGTCGCCGGCGCGATCAAGGACGCGTTCGGGCATCTCGACATTCTCTTCGTCAACGCCGGCGTAGCCGAGTTCGGCCCGCTGGAACAGTGGAGCGAAGCCGCCTTCGACAAGTCGATCGCGATCAACGTTAAGGGTCCGTTCTTCCTGATCCAGGCACTGCTGCCACTGTTTTCCAAGCAGGCCGCGATCGTGCTCAACACCTCCATCAACGCCCATATCGGCATGCCGAATTCCAGCGTCTATTCGCTGACCAAGGGCGCGCTGCTGACGCTGGCGAAGACACTGTCCGGCGAACTGATCGGTCGCGGCATCCGCGTCAACGCCGTCAGTCCCGGCCCGATCGCCACGCCGCTCTACAGCAAGCTCGGCGCATCGGAAGCCGATTCGAAGGCGATGGCGGCACAGATCCAGTCGCAGATCCCGGTCGGCCGCTTCGGCGACGCCGCCGAAGTCGCCAAGACGGTGATCTTCCTCGCCTCCGACGAGGCCGCCTATATCGTCGGCAGCGAGCTGATCATCGATGGCGGGATGAGCAATCTCTGAACGTCGGCGGCAATAGCATATATGAAGGGCCGTCGATGAAGCATCGGCGGCCCTTGCTTTTATCGCGCGGCTTCGACAAGTCGACGAATGGCTGTGTCCAGCGTCGTCGTTCCCTTCTCGGGCTCTCCTTCGAAGCGGATCCAGCCGTCGTTGAAGCCGTCGATCATGCGGATGCGCGGCGTGGGATTGGTCATGCCCTGCCCGCGGAACAGCCCTTCCCAGCTGTCGCGGGCAACGACTTCGGCGCTGACGGGCTTGCCAAGAGCCCGGGAGAAGGCGGCGGCGATATTATCGGGTGTTACCGGCTTCGGCCCCTGAAGCTCGAAGATCCGCGTGCCGGTCCATGTCTCCCGCAACAGCGTCGCCGCCCTTTCTCCCACATCGGCGACCGAGACCATCGGATAGGCCTTGTGGAGGGGCTGTAGAAAGCTGGGGACGATGCCGGTTTCGCGGGCCGCAGCCACATCCCAGGCGGCGTTTTCCATGAACCACGCAGCGCGGAGGAAGGCGATCGGCAGCGACAGCGCCGAGAGCGCCTGCTCGACAAGGCCGAGCTGGCTCAACAGGTTTGGCTCCGTCGCCTGCGCGCCGATTGTGGAGAGGCAGACGATTCTCGCCGGCCTTGCCTTGAGAAGCGCCGTCGTCAGGGCGTCGATCACGGCGCGCACTTCAGGAAAGCCGGGTGTCGGATCGAAGGTCGGCGGGATCAGCAGGAAGACGCCGTCCGCGCCCGAGAAGGCCGCCGCCAAGGCGTCGGCATCGGTCATCTCGGCAAGCGCCAGCTCGGCGCCGCGGTCTTGCCAGACCTTGCCCTTGTCGGCGTTGCGGGCGACCGCGCGGACCGGCAGGCGGGCGTCCAGCAAGTGGTTGATGACAACACCGCCGACCTGGCCGGTCACGCCTGTGATTGCGAACATGGGGGAACTCCTTTGGTTCGTTTTTCTGCTCGCCGACAACATGATCGCTTCCCATCTTTGACTGAAGTGCGCTTCTATCACATGATTACTGACCAGAAATCACGGATGGATCGATGTTCGACGGACGATTGCTGAATGGTGTGAGCGTGTTGGCGGCCGTGATCGAAGGCGGCAGTTTTGCGCGGGCGGCGGATGCGATGGGGCTGTCTCCGTCCGGCGTCAGCCGTGCCATCGCGCGGCTGGAAAGTCGCATCGGTCTGCGCCTGCTCGACCGCACTACCCGCACCATGCGGCTGACCGACGACGGCGCCCGTTTCTACGAGCAGGTGGCACCGCTTCTCGCCGGCATCGAGGAGGCGGCGACGGCCGCGTCCGGCGTGGCGCAATCGGTACGCGGACGGCTCCGGGTAAATGTCGATCCGTATTTCTCTCGGCTCGTGCTCGGGCCACGGCTCAGTGCCTTTCTCGACCGTCACCCGGACCTGCAGATCGAGATCATCACCCGCAACGAGATCGGCGATCTCGTTGCCGACGGCATGGACGTGGCGGTGCGTTTCGGAGAGCCGGCGCAGACCTCGCTGATATCACGGCTTTTGATGCACACGCGGGTGATCACCATTGCCGCACCCGCCTATCTCGCGAGGCACGGACGACCGACAGCGCCCGCCGATCTCGGCGACCATACCTGCATCCAGTTCCGCGACTCGCTGACCGGCCGACCCTTCGAATGGGAGCTTCGGCGTGGCGCGGAGGTGGTGCCGATCGAGACGCGCGGGCGCATTCTCGTCAACGATGCCGGGACGACGCTTGCCACCTGCCTTGCCGGTATCGGCATCGCGCAGGTGTTTTCGCTGGGGATGCAGGATTATCTGGAGAGCGGCCAACTGATCGACCTGTTTCCCGACTGGCCCGACGAGACCTTTCCGCTCTACGCCTTCTATCCCTCGCGCCAGCATGTGCCGGCAAAGGTCCGGGCGTTCATCGATTTCTGTGTCGGGATCGTTCAGGAATAAGGAGGCATCGCGGCGGATGCCTCCCTGCCGGCGTCAGATCGATGCCCGCTTCCGGGTCCTGACATAGATAAAGTCCAGCGCCAGCATGAGCACGAGCGAGACGCCGACGAGCGGAAAGATGACCCCGCCGACCACGAGGATGGCGATCAGCCCGCGGAAAACCCTGGGATCGGACGGCATAGGGGGAACACCGAGCGAGCCCGCCGGGCGCCGCTTCCACCACATGACACCACCCGAGACCACCAGCACGACGATGCCCATGCAGGCGGCAAGCAGGACCAGTTGGTTCGTCAGGCCGAACTCCTGGCCCATATGGACGTTGACGCTCCATTCCAGCGCCTTGCCGAGCGGGCCGTAATCGGCGTAGCTCATGTCGATCAGCGGTTCTCCGGTGTATTGATCGAGATGTACAACGCGCTGCTGGCTGAGGTCGTCGGGATAGACGGAGCCGGTGTAGACGCCCATCGCATCGACGGGGATGTTGACGGCGTAGCCGTGATGCAGGCCCAGCCGGTCGAAGGTCGCGATCGCCTGATCGAGACCGATCGGGCTTCCGCCGTGATGGTGATCCGGCGATTGCGGCACCTGCGCCTGCTCCAGCGACCATGTGGTCTTGGCAACATGATCGATATGTTCGTCGGACATCGGCACGGCGACGCGGACACCGGCGGGATAGCCGAAATTGTTGCCATTCGCCCACTCGTTGACCCTGGCGCCCCAGACGCCGGACCAGGGCATGCCGGTCACGGCCAGGAAGACGATGAAGACGCCGACGAAAAGGCCGACGACCGCATGGGTGTCGCGCCAGAACACGCGCTTCTTCGGCGTGCCGCGAATGCTGAGCACGCCGCTGCTCTGCTTGCGCGGCCACCAGAGATAGATGCCGGTACCGACAAGCAGGATCGCCCAGCCGGCCGTGATCTCGATCAGCGCACGGGTGAAGGAGCCGAAATATTTGAGGCTGTGGAGATAGCGCACCGTCCACATGATGGTGCCGCGATCCGGCAGCGAGCCGAGCACCTTGCCGCTGTAGGGATCGACATAGACCGCGAGTTTTCCCTGGCTTGGCGTGTTGACGGTCACCTCGACCGACATCTGGGGATCGGCGGGATCGGTGAACTTGATGGCAGTGCCGGGATAGGCGGCGAGCGCCGCGGCCACCATGGCGGACGGCGACTGGGAGGGGGCAGCAGTGGTTGCCTCCACCCGCTTCAGGTCGGAATGGACGATGTTGTCGATCTCGTCCTTGAAAAGATAGAGCGCGCCGGTGATGGCCAGCGACAGCATGAACGGAAGAACCAGCAAGCCGGCGTAGAAATGCCAGCGCCAGACGGCGCGATAGAAATCGGATGCGGAACGCACGGCTCTGCCAGTGCTCTCCCGACCGATGGTGAAATCGGACATTGGATGTCTCCTAACGATGATGATGGGCCACCACGGCGTTGCGTGCCGGCGATCGGACGTCAGGAAACGAAAGGTGGCGCTCGCGGCTGGGCAATCAGCCGGCGCAGCGCGGGCCTGATCGATGTATCAACGGCAACCGCCACAACAGCGGACATGTAGAGCGCGACATGGGCGACTGCGGTGTCCGCACCGAGAATGGCCGGCATCGCAAAGGATGCGAGACGGCACAGCGTGCAGCAGGGACAATCCGCGGCCTTGCCATGCGAGGAGCCGTGCGATGCATCGTCCTTGTCGACCTGCTGCTGGGAGACCTCGCCCATGATCGAACAGATCGCCTGGAGCGGATCAACCGATATCGCGGCCATGGCGCCCTGCGCCTGGCCGGAGAGCAGACCCTGGATCATCAACAGGCAGGCGACGAGCAGCGCGATGGCGCTTGCCGATACCCTGTCCCGCAATACTGATCTGATCATCCCCATGCGACGTGCATGCCACAGGTTCGGCCGCGTGTCACGCGAAACCGAAACCTGCTTTATGGATGTTAATTATCTGATTTCGTACATCAAAATCCCTTCTCGCGGCACGCCTGCGACGATTGGCCTGAGGCGCTTTCAACAGGTGTCACGGAAATCGGCAACACGGCCACCCACCGTCCTGTTCACTCCTCGCCAGACGCATGTCGCAGTTGGGCATTTATTTCCGCGGGCGGCGTGCCATACATTGCATCAGCGGCATCTCGACCGCGTGATTCCCTTCCATTTCGAGCGGCCTCCAGCCGCTCCGGAGATTCCCATGCTGTTCGGCGTCCTCTGCGGCATTGCCACCTGCGCCCTGTGGGGGCTGACATTCGTGGTGCCGCGCGCCATCGCGCCGTTCACGACGCTCGACCTGACCGTGACGCGCTACGGGCTGTTTGCGCTGACCAGCGTGGCGCTGATGATCCATCCCCGGTTCCGACCAACCGGCATCAAGCTTCGCCCGATGATCACGGCACTGCTGCTCGGCGGCGTCGGCTATGTCGGCTACTTCATCAGCGTCGCCTATGCCGTCCGGTTCGCCGGCACCGCCATTCCGCCGCTGGTGATCGGCACGATGCCGGTGATCCTGGCGCTGATCGCCAATTTTCGCGACCGTTCCGTTTCCTGGCGATTGCTGGCGCTGCCGCTCGGCCTGATCGCTGCCGGGATTGCCTGGGTCAATATTTCGGTGTTCTCCTCGACGCCCACCGGCGACCGGGCGATGATCGTCTACGGCATCGCCTCGGCGGCGATCGGCCTTGTGCTCTGGGTCGTCTATGGCCTTGCCAGCACGGCCACGATGCAATCCGCCAATGCGCCCGACATCCTGCAATGGACGGGACTGCAGGGCATCGGCGCGGGGCTCGGCAGCCTGGTGTTGATCCCGCTGACATCGCTGAACACGCCCATCGTCTACACCGACATCGACCTGCTGCGCTTCGCGCTCTGGTCGCTGATCATGGGGCTTGCCGGCGCCTGGTTGGCGACGCTACTGTGGATGATCGCGTCCAAGCGGCTGCCGCTGGCGCTGGCCGCGCAGTTGATCGTCGCCGAGACGGTGTTCGGCCTGATCTTCGGTTTCGTGTTCGAACAGCGGCTTCCGACGGTGGCCGAAGCCGGCGGCTCGCTGCTGCAGCTTGCCGGCGTCGGCATGGCGATCGCGATCTTCAGCCGCGTCCGCCAGCAGCGGCACGCCTGACGGTCGATTGCTTATTATCCGCCAAAGGCTTAGGGTTTCTCACCATTCCTTTTGCGACGGATAGGCGTCATGGTTCTCAGCGGCAAACGCATCCTTCTCATCATCTCCGGCGGCATCGCGGCTTACAAGAGCCTGGACCTGATCCGGCGACTTCGCGAGCGCGGCGCCTCGGTGCGGCCCGTAATGACGTCAGGTGCGCAGCAGTTCGTGACCCCGCTTGCCGTCGGCGCGCTTGCCGCCGACCACGTATTCACCGACCTGTTTTCGCGGCAGGACGAGCAGGATGTAGGCCATATTAGGTTGGCGCGCGACTGCGACCTCGTCCTGGTCGCGCCCGCGACAGCCGACCTGCTGGCGAAGATGGCGAACGGGCTGGCCGATGATCTGGCCTCGACCGTGCTTCTGGCTACCGATCGCCCGGTGCTGGTCGCACCGGCGATGAACCCGCATATGTGGAACCACGCCGCGACCAAACGCAATGTCGCGACACTGAAGACTGACGGAATCCGCTTTATCGGCCCGATGGCGGGCGAGATGGCCGAGAGCCGCGAAGCCGGCGTCGGGCGCATGGCGGAACCGCTGGAGATCGTGGCGGCCGCCGAAGCGCTGCTCGATACCACCCCCAAGCCGCTGGCCGGCCGCAAGGCGATCGTCACCTCCGGGCCGACGCATGAGCCGATCGACCCCGTTCGCTACATCGCCAACCGCTCTTCCGGTCGCCAGGGCCATGCGATCGCCGCGGCGCTCGCCAGGCTCGGCGCCGATGTGACGCTGGTCTCCGGCCCCGTCAGCATCGCCGATCCGGCCGGGGTCTCGACGGTGCACGTCGAGCGGGCCGAAGAGATGCGCGACGCAGTGCTGACCGCCCTGCCCGCCGATATTGCCGTGATGGTGGCTGCTGTCGCCGACTGGCGCGTGGCGTCTGCATCCGACCAGAAGATCAAGAAGCACCCAGGCGAATCCATTCCGACGCTGGCCCTGACCGAAAATCCGGACATCCTGAAGACCATCGGCCACCACACGATGCGACCGAAGCTGGTGATCGGCTTTGCAGCGGAGACGCAGGACGTCGACAACAATGCGAAGGCGAAGCTGGCGCGCAAGGGCGCCGACATCATCGTGGCCAACGACGTTTCACCGGTAACCGGGATCATGGGTGGCGTTCGCAACCGAGTGAAGATCGTCAGCCACAACGGCATCGAGCAATGGCCCGACATGGCCAAGGACGAGGTGGCATCGAAGCTTGCGGCGCTGATCGCCGACCGCTTCAGGCAGGGATAGCGATCGGCGTATCTCTTGCCGCAGCCGGCGTCGGGCCGAACGGGGTGATATCGAGGCCGCTGTCCGTCAATATCACGGCGCTGCCGTCCGGAATTTCCGCCCAGGCATCGACTTCGTCGTTGAGCGGCTCGGACACCAGGCAATAGCCGTTTCCGACCGGCGAGGCATAGAGCGTCGGCGCCTTGCGGTCGGTCGCGTAACGGATCGCATAGAGTGATTTGCCGTCGGAGAAGGCAGCGGTGTAGCGCACCAGCGCGGAACCCAAAATGTTTTGCGCCAAGCCCTCGACGAAGCGGATCATCTCGGCCATCGCGGAAATCGGCGTCTGGCGCAGGCCGAATTGCAGCGCCAGCAGGAACATCAGCTCGGAATCGGTGCCGCCGCCGCGGGCATTGAAAAGATCATCGTCGAGCATCGCCTCCATCGACCGGCGCAGGCGCTCGAAACCTGATATCTGGCCGTTGTGCATGAACGACCAGTTGCCGAAGACGAAGGGATGGCAGTTGTCGCGCCTTGTGCCGCCGCCGGTGGATGCGCGAACGTGCGCCAGGAACAAGGGCGAACTGATCTGCCGTGCTAGGCTCTTCAGATTGCAATCGGACCAGGCGGGCAGCGTATCGCGGTAGCGGCCGGGCTCGGGGTGATCGCCGTACCAGGCGATGCCGAAACCGTCAGCATTGGTCGCGGTCTTGGCGCGGGTGGCGCAATGGGACTGCTCGATCAGGGAATGCGCGGGCGAGGAAACGAGCTCCTCGAGATAGAGGGGTTTACCGCGATAGGCTGCCCAGCGACACATGCTCACTTCACTCCGCAACCCGCCATGCCTGCGGCGGGAAAATGCTGAAACGCACCGACGATTGTCGAATCCGATGGTTAATAAGAACTAAACACCGGCATGGCTTGCAACCCGAAGATGACGTTTTTCTGACATTGACGGCGATCAATTTCCGCGATGCAGCATTTTCTTTCGTGAGATTGATTTACGGAGGCGCAATGGTGGGTCGGCCTGTGCTTGATGGAACGGGCGAAATAGCCTATATTCCAGGAGTGAGAGGCAGGTTGCTGCCTGCCTCTCGTTTGCTTAGACCAAGAGATTTACCCGGATCTCCAGTAGCCAGCTGGTCCGGGTTTTTCTTACCCTAAACGTGATGCCAAGTGGAAACCACATAGCTCACCTCCTTGTGGGATAGCGAGGCCGATCGCCGCGGTCGGGGTTGCCCATCTTGCTCGATCCCGCAGGCTGGCACGGCGGACGCTGCTTTGCTACCCACGCCACAATCAATATCATCCCTTGGTTGCAATTTCCATTCCATCGAGATTGGGCCTTGCATCCCGCGAAAATCCTCTTACCTTTTGTTTATCGACAACAGAACGAAAGGAAGGTGATCCAATGTCTAATGAGATTTCGGACCTCGTAACTGGCTTGGAAGTGGTGATGACGGCGAGGCAGCCCTCGCACTGAACCTCCGCCTTCCTGGGATCGCCAAAGCGGTCCGGCCGGATTACAGGCCAAACTCATGGAAAGGGTCGCTTCGTGCGGCCCTTTTCCGTTTTCAGGCCGCCGGATTGACGAAATGCAATTCGCGGCATAATCGTAAAGTCATCAGATGACTTTACGAGATGAAAATGCAGCCGCTCTCCAAGACCAACCTCGCCGAAAACGCCACGGAGGCCATCCGCAGCGAAATCCTGTCCAAGCGCTGGGCCGTGGGCGACAAGCTGCCGAACGAGGCGACGCTTTCCGCAATGTTGTCGGTCAGCCGCGGGACGATCCGCGAGGCGGTGCGGGTGCTCGCTTCGCAGGGGTTGCTGGAAACACGGCAGGGGTCTGGAACCTACGTGCTCTCGACCACCGACACCGCGCTGCCGCTGACCATGGCGCGACGCGCCGGTTTGCGCGATCTGTTCGAGGCGCGTTGCGCGCTCGACGTCGAGGCGGCGAGGCTCGCTGCGCTGCGCCACACGCCGGAGATTCTGGCGACGCTGCGCGAACTGCTGGCCGCACGAGGCAATTTCGATGGTCGCGACAAGGCGGCTTTCATTGCCCGCGACCTTGCCTTCCACAAGGCGGTGATCGCCGCTTCCGGCAACCGGGCGATGATCGAGATCTATGATTTCTTCTCGTCGTCGATCACCGAGACGATCGAGGCGACGCTGGGCGAAGATATTCCCGAGCCCGATATGCAGGCGCATACCGACATCGTCGATGCGATCGCCACAGGCAATGCCGACCATGCCGATGCCGCCGTGCGCCGCTTCATGGCACCCGTCATCACGGCGCTCGACCGGATGATCCTTTCATGACCGCTCCCCTGCAAGACGCCGCCCACATCTACGATCACGCCGACGAACAACTGATCGACGCGGAAGCCGACAGTGTTCCGCAGCCACGCCCGCCATCCGGGAAGAGTGCTGCGGGGCGGGTGATGCTCGGCATCAGCCTGGTGCTGATCGCCTTCAATCTGCGGCCGCTGTTCTCAAGCGCGTCGACGCTGCTGCCCGAGATCCGCAGCGAGCTCGGGCTGTCAGCGCTGGGCGCCAGCCTGCTGACGACGCTGCCGGTGATCTGCCTGGGTGCCTTCTCGCCATTGGCGCCGAAGCTGGCGCAGCGCATCGGCGCCGAACGTACGCTTCTCGGCGTCCTGCTGCTGCTGGCGCTGGGCACGGCGATGCGCGGCCTGTCCTCCATTCCGCTGCTGTTTATCGGTTCAGCGCTGGCCGGCGCCTGCATCGCCGTCGGCAATGTACTGCTGCCCGGCCTGGTGAAGCGTGATTTCGCCGATCGCGCAGCGCTGATGACCGGCTTTTACACGATGGCGCTTTGCGCCGGTGCCGCGGGTGCCGCAGGCTTTACGCTGCCGCTCGAAAAGGCGTTCGGCGGCTCGATGGCGGCGGCTCTTGCCGTCTGGGCGCTGCCTGCCCTGCTGGTTGGCCTGATCTGGCTGCCGCAGGTGCTGTCGACCAGAAACGAAGTCAAGCGCAGCGGCTTTTCGGTCGAAGGGCTGTGGCGAGACCGGCTGGCCTGGCAGGTGACGTTGTTCATGGGACTGCAATCGGCGCTCGCCTATTGCGTCTTCGGCTGGCTGGTGCCGATCCTGCGCGAACGCGGCATGGATGGCGTGACGGCGGGCGCGATCGTTTCCGTCTCGGTGATGGTGCAGGCGGCGTCCTGCCTCGTCGCACCGCAGATCGCCGTGCGCGGCAAGGACCAGCGGCTGATCAATGCCAGTCTCTGCGTGATCGCGGTCGTCGCGCTGCTCGGGCTGCTCTTCGCGCCGCTTTCCACCGTGTGGTTCTGGGCTGTGCTGCAAGGGATCGGTCAGGGCGGTCTGATCGCGGCGGCGATGACGACGATCGTGCTGCGCTCGCGCGATCCGCATGTGGCGGCGCATCTTTCCGGCATGGCGCAATGCGTCGGTTATTCTCTCGCCGCAATCGGCCCGCTGATCGTCGGGCTGATCCGCAGCTGGACCGGCAGCTTCGCGTGGTGCGCCGTGCTGTTCGTGATGATCGGGATCGTCGCCGCGATCAACGGCTGGAACGCCGGACGCTCATTGCATGTCAATGCGCGGACCGTCGAGAAACTTGGCTGACGCCGACATCACCATCTCTTGATACCGGCGGCGCGGTCGCTGATGCTAGAGCCTTTCCTGGTTAGATTGAAGCATTCTGCCGGAGCAGGTTTTCGTCAGGGCAAAGGCGATTGGCGACGGGCATACCTCCCGGTACGTCCGAGCCGATCGCCTTTGATCCTGGCGGAAAGATGCTCGGCCCTTCGGGTTGGCTGAAACGGGCCGCCTGGTCGTCCGGCCGGCTTGGCCGTATGCTTTGGCTACGACACGCGCCGGCCGGACGACCATCCGACTCCGTTTGAGCCAACAGAATGCTTCAATCTAACCAGGAAAGGCTCTAGGCTGCGCGCACCGACGGCATTTCTGGAGGAACAGCCTGTGCGTCTTCGATCCGCCTTTGTGGCCGCGGCCCTGCTTGCCGCTCTTACGCCCGCCCTGTCGCATGCGCAAAGCAATCCCGCGGCATCCGGCGGCGGCGCGCCGTCCTCCAACGAGGCCCCGCGCCCAGAGCCCAGTGGCCGCGAGGGCGTTTTGAAACTGCTGCCAGACGATTCCGTGACACAGCACGAGATGACGATCGGCGGACAAAAGCTTGCCTACAACGCTACCGCCGGGACGCTCGACATGTTCGGCCAGGATGGGGCAGAGACCGCCGCGATCTTCTATACCGCCTACGTGAAGAAGGACGGCGGCAAGGACCGGCCGTTGACCTTTGCCTTCAACGGCGGACCGGGCGCGGCATCGGCCTTCCTTCATCTCGGGCTCGTCGGACCGCGGATCGTCGACTTCGGGCCGAAGGGCGATGACGGGGCCGGCGCCAAGCTGATCGACAATCCGCACAGCTGGCTCGACTTCACCGACCTCGTGCTGATCGACCCGATCGGCACCGGCTGGAGCCGCACCGTGAAAGCCGACGATGCGGCCAAGTACTACAACGTCAACGCCGATGCCGAGAGCATCGCCAAGGCGATCGCGCTCTATGTCGCCCACAACAACCGCGCGTCGTCGCCGAAATTCCTGCTTGGCGAGAGCTATGGCGGCTTTCGCGCGGCGAAGGTGGCGGGTGCGCTGAAGGACACGCAGGGGATCATCGTCTCCGGCGCGGTGATGCTCTCGCCGCTGCTCGAGGGGCAGCTGATGTTCGGGGCGGACGAGTTCGCGCTTGGCGCGGCGCTGGAGCTGCCGTCGCTGGCCGCCGCCGAGATGGACCGGCGCAAGGGCTTCGACGAAACGAAGCAGCGCGAGGCGGAGCGTTTCGCGCTCGGCGAATACCTGACGACACTGGCGGGCGCCGCACCTGAAGGCGAGGCCGCCAAGACGTTCTACTCCAAACTGTCCACCCTGACCGGCATTGCCGAGGACGTGGTCGCCAAGAACCGCGGCTTCCTCGGCAACGCCTTCGTCAAGCAGGTCGGACAGGCGGATGGAAAGGTGGCGAGCGCTTACGATGCCGCCTTCACCACGCCCGATGCCTATCCCGAAAGCAGCGATGCGCGTGGCGACGACGCGATCCTCGACGGCTTCACGCGTGCCTATGGCGGCGCGTTTGCCGATTACGCCCGCAACGAGCTCGGCTTCAAGACCGAGATGACCTACTCGCTGCTCGACAGCGATGTGAACCGGCAGTGGGAATGGGGCGGCGGCCGGGGCGGCGGCTCGCGGTTGCAGGCCAGCGTCACCGGCGATATCCGCCAGCTTCTGGCCGCCACGCCGAGCTTCCGGCTGCTGATCGCACACGGCTACAGCGACCTCGTCACGCCCTATGGTGTCAGCCGCTACGTAGTCGATCACCTGCCGGCATCGCTTGCCGGCGACAGGGTGGGGCTGAAGGTCTATCAGGGCGGCCATATGTTCTACACCAGGGCCGATCAGGGCGCACTTTTCACCGCGGATGCGAAGGCGTTCTATCAGGGCCGGACGTCCGCGACGCCGGGGGATTGAGCTTCGGATGACCCGCGTGCGGGGCCGGTGTGGCGACGCCAAATCACCTTTTGGGGTTGTCGTTGTGGTTTCCTGCCATATTTAGACCACATGTCCTATCAAGCGCAGCATTCCAAATCCTCGAAGCCGCAGCAGGTTTCCGGGACCTCGTTCCTGTTCAACCTGCTCCGGTCCTCGGCCGCCGAGTGCGCGCTGTTCCTCGATATCGACGGCACGCTACTCGATCTCGCCGACACGCCTGACGGCATCGTCGTGCCGCCGACCCTGCCGTCGCAGCTCGATGCGCTGTCGCGCAAGCTCGATGGCGCGGTGGCGCTGGTGACAGGGCGGGCGCTTGGTTATGCGGACCAGCTGTTTGCCCCCTACCACTTCCCGATCGCCGGCCTGCATGGCGCCGAGCAGCGGCTACCGGATGGCCGCGTCGTGCGGGCCGAAACATCCGACGCATTCGAGACGCTGAAGAATGATCTGCGACAGGCAACATCCAACTTCGACGGCGTGCTGATCGAGGACAAGGGCGCGGCCGTCGCTGCCCATTACCGGCTGGCGCCACAGAGGCAGGCCGATCTCGAGCCGTTGATGGAGGCGTTTCTGGCCAAGGCCGGAGAGAAGTGGACGCTGCAGCGCGGCAAGATGGTGCTGGAAATCCGCCCGGCCAGCGCCGACAAAGGCCATGCCGTTGAGACCTTTCTGTCGGAAGCGCCATTCGCCGGCCGGCTGCCGATCGCGATCGGCGACGACATCACCGACGAGGCGATGTTCCATGTCGCCAACCGGCTGGGTGGTCATTCGATCCGCGTCGGTGCGCCGCTCTCCGGCACCGCCGCATCGCTGACAGTTCCCAATTCCGCCGCACTGCGGGAACTGATCGCGCATCTCGCCGTTTGACCATCGCAGCACAACCATTGCCATTTTATGCGTATTGCGTTCTTGAAAGGAATTGCCCGTGAGCCGTCTTGTCATCGTTTCCAACCGTGTCCCCGTTCCCGAGAAGGGCGGTGCCGCAGCGTCGGCCGGCGGCCTCGCCGTGGCGCTGCAGGCGGCGCTCCAGGAGCGCGGTGGCATCTGGATGGGATGGTCGGGCAAATCGAGCGGCGAGACGGAGCCCGGCCCGCTCTCGATCCAGGAAGAAGGCAAGATCACCTATGCGCTGACCGATCTGACCGAAAAGGACGTCGATGAGTATTACTTCGGCTTCGCCAACCGGGTGCTCTGGCCGATCTGCCACTATCGTCTCGATCTCGCCGAATACGGCCGCAAGGAAATGACCGGATACTTCCGCGTCAACCGCTTCTTCGCCCATCGGCTGGCGCCGATGCTGGAGCCTGATGATACGATCTGGATCCATGACTACCACCTGATCCCGCTGGCCGCCGAGCTCAGGCAGATGGGGGTGAAGAACCGCATCGGCTTCTTCCATCACATTCCCTGGCCGCCGGCCGACGTGCTGGCGACAATGCCGGTGCACGAGGAGATCATGCGGGGGCTCGCCGCCTACGACCTCGTTGGCTTCCAGACCGATCACGATCTCGAGAATTTCGCCGGCTGCCTGCGCCGCGAGGAGATGGGCGACGCGCTCGGCGACGGGCGTTTCAACTCCGGTGACAAGATCTTCAAGGGCGGCGTCTACGGGATCGGCATCGAGACCGAGGCCTTTGCGAAATTTGCCCGCAAGGCTGTTACCCACGCGATGGTGCACAAGGCCAAGGAAAGCATCATCGGCCGCGACCTGATCATCGGCGTCGACCGACTGGACTATTCCAAGGGACTGACGCAGCGCATCGACGCGTTCGAGCGCTTCGTGGTCAATAACCCGGCCAACCAGCGCAACGTCACCTATCTGCAGGTGACGCCGAAATCACGCTCGGAAGTGCCCGAATACGAGCAGATGCAGCGCACCGTCGCCGAGCAGGCCGGCCGCGTCAACGGCGCGCTGGGGACTGTGGACTGGGTTCCGATCCGCTACATCAACCGCTCGCTCAGCCGTCCGATCTTGGCCGGACTCTATCGGCTGGCCAAGGTCGGCCTCGTGACGCCGTTGCGCGACGGGATGAACCTCGTCGCCAAGGAATATGTGGCGGCGCAGGATCCCGAGAACCCCGGCGTACTGGTGCTTTCGCGCTTTGCCGGTGCGGCGCGCGAACTCAAGGGTGCGCTGCTGGTCAACCCCTACGATATCGAGGGCACCGCCAATTCGCTGGCGCGGGCGTTGAACATGCCGCTGGATGAGCGCAAGGAGCGCTGGCAGCGGATGATGGACTATCTGCTCGTGCACGACGTGTCGCGCTGGTGCGACGACTTCCTGGAAGATCTGGCTGCCTGATCCTTTCTGTGTCAGACGCGGTTCTTTGTCAGACACCGGCCTCCGCCAGCATCCAGGCGCCGAGCTGTTCGCTTTGCGGCGTGCGGCTCTTCGGCTGCAGCAGCCAGTAGCCGCGATCCGGCGCCTCGAGCGCCGGACCGGCAATGGCGAGGATGCCGGTCGACAGCAGTGTATCGACCAAGCCCATCCAGCCGAGCGCCAACCCCTGCTCGCCGAGCGCTGCCTGCACCACCAGCGAATAGGTGTTGAAGCGAAGATCCCCCTGCCCCGAATAAACTTCACGGTCGATGCCGAGTTCGGCGAAATAGCTGCGCCAGTCGAACCACGGAGAGGGTGCCGCGGTGTCGAGATGGACGAGACGGTTGCGGGCGAGATCAGCGGGGGTGGCGAAGGGGCCGTTGCGCTCCAGAAATCCGGGGCTGCAGACCGGCGCCACGCGCTCGGGCAGCAGCATTCTGGCATCGCGGCCGAACTCGGCACGGGAGCCGAACACCACCGAGATATCGCCCGTGCCGGAACGATCGCGTTCCATGCGCTGCGTGGCGACGATCTGGATATCCATGTCGGGATAAAGCAGGCGAAACGCATGCATGCGCGGAATGAGCCACAGCGCCGAAAAGGCATAGTCGGTGTGCAGCCGGATCGACGGACGCTCGACCTCGCTGCGCAGCCGGCGCGCCAGCTGGTCGATGTCATCGACGCCTTTGGCGACGATCTCGAACAGCCGTTGGCCCTCCGGCGTGAGCTGGACGCCGCGATGCTGGCGGGTGAGCAGGCTGATGCCGAGCTGTTCCTCGAGCCTGCGGATCTGGTAGCTGACCGCCGGCTGCGTCAGGCCGAGCGCGGCAGCGGCGGACGACAGACTGCCAACCTTGCCGATCTCCGCGAAGATGCGCATCCAGCCGAGGTCCAGGGCGCGCTCTGCCATAAAAAATCCTTATGCCAACCATCGAAAAAAGCTGCCTTCACAGGCGCAAGTTTAGTGTTGTTCAATAAAACCATCAAATGACAAAAAGGGGAAATGCGATGACGAGAATTTCTGCGATCCGCCGTCTAGCCGCCGGCGTCATGCTCTCTGCTCTTGCCGCCGGAGCGGCGTCCGCCGCTGACGACGCGTCATGCAAGGTGATCCGCATGTCCGATCCGGGCTGGACCGACATCACCGCCACCAACGGCGTGGCCTCCGTGATCCTGACGGCGCTCGGCTACGAGCCCGATGTCAAGACGCTGTCGGTGCCGATCGGCTACCAGTCGATGAAGAACGGCGAGATCGACGTCTTCCTCGGCAACTGGATGCCGGCGCAGAAGGCCTTCATCGACGACCTGACCGCCGCCAAGGCGATCGAAGTCATGAACAAGAACCTTGAGGGCGCCAAGTTCACGCTGGCCGTTCCGACCTATGTTGCGGACAAGGGCATCAAGGACTTCGCCGACCTCGCCAAGCATGGCGATGAGTTCGGCAAGCAGATTTACGGCATCGAGCCGGGCGCGCCTGCCAACTCCAACATCCAGAAAATGATCGACGCCAACGACTTCGGCCTCAAGGACTGGAAGCTGGTGGAATCGGGCGAGCAGGCGATGCTGGCGCAGGTCGAGCGTGCCTCCAAGGACAAGGGTGCTGTGGTGTTCCTCGCCTGGGCGCCGCATCCGATGAACGAGAAGTTCCAGATCTCCTACCTCTCAGGCGGTGACGCCTACTTCGGCGCCAACTATGGCGGCGCCGAGGTCTACACGCTGGCGCGCACCGGCTGGTCGGAAAAGTGCCCGAACGCGGCAAAGCTGGTGAAGAACCTGAAGTTCGAAATCGGCATGGAAAACGCGCTGATGGGCACCATCCTCGGCGGCGAAGACCCGAAGGCAGCGGCAGCGGCTTGGCTGAAGGCAAATCCGACGGCCGTGGATCCGTGGCTGACAGGCGTTACCACGCTTGACGGCAAGCCTGCCGCCGACGCAGTAAAGGCCTCTCTCGGCCTCTGATACCCAAGGACCTGAACAGCATGGCGCGCCCGAATTTTCTCATCCTGATGGTCGACCAGTATAACGGGACGCTGTTTCCCGATGGGCCGGCCGAGTTTCTGCACGCGCCACATCTCAAAGCCCTGGCGAAGCGCTCCGTGCGCTTCGCCAATACCTATACGGCAAGTCCGCTCTGCGCCCCGGCGCGGGCGTCCTTCATGTCCGGCCAGCTGCCGAGCCGCACCCGCGTCTACGACAACGCCGCCGAATTCGCCTCTGACATCCCGACCTTCGCGCACCATCTGCGGGCCGCCGGTTATCACACGGCGCTGTCGGGCAAGATGCATTTCGTCGGCCCCGACCAGCTGCACGGCTTCGAGGAACGGCTGACGACCGACATCTATCCGGCCGATTTCGGCTGGACGCCTGACTACACCAAGCCCGGCGAGCGGATCGACTGGTGGTACCACAATCTCGGCTCGGTGACGGGTGCTGGTGTTGCCGAGATCACCAACCAGATGGAATATGACGACGAGGTGGCGTTCAACGCGACCCGCAAGCTCTACGACCTGTCGCGCCGCCAGGACGATCGGCCCTGGTGCCTGACGGTCAGCTTCACCCATCCGCACGACCCTTATGTGGCGCGGCGCAAGTTCTGGGATCTTTACGAGGATTGCCCACATCTCGACCCGGAGATCGGGCCTATCCCGTTCGAGGCGCAGGACGCGCATTCGCAGCGACTGCTGAAGGCTTGCGACTACGATGCCTTCGAGATCACGCGTGAGCAGGTGCGCCGGGCGCGGCGCGGCTATTTCGCCAACATTTCCTATATCGACGAGAAGGTCGGCGAACTGCTCGACGTGCTTGAGCGCGGCCGCATGGCCGAGGATACCGTCATCCTCTTCGTCTCCGACCATGGCGACATGCTGGGCGAGCGCGGTCTGTGGTTCAAGATGTGCTTCTTCGACGGTGCTGCCCGCGTGCCGCTGTCGATTGCGGCCCCCGGCTGGACGCCTGCTCTAATCAACCAGCCGGTCTCGACGCTCGACGTGACGCCAACGCTGGCAGCACTCGCCGGCATCGACATCACCAAGCTGAAGCCCTGGACCGACGGCGAGGATCTGACGCCGCTCGCCACCGGAACCGGCACGCGTGGACCGGTGCCGATGGAATATGCGGCCGAGGGCTCGATTGCCCCGCTGGTGGGCCTGCGCGACGGAAAGTTCAAGCTGACGCTCTGTGATGTCGATGCGCCGATGCTGTTCGACCTCGACGCCGATCCGAAGGAGCTCACCAATCTCGCCGCCGATCCCGCCTATGCCGAGACGCTGGCGCATCTGACGGCGCAGGCGAACAAGCGCTGGAACCTTGAGACCTACGACGCCGCCGTGCGGGAAAGCCAGGCGCGGCGCTGGGTGGTCTATGAAGCCTTGCGCAACGGCGCCTACTATCCGTGGGACTACCAGCCGCTGCAGAAAGCCTCCGAGCGCTACATGCGCAACCACATGGATCTCAACGTGCTGGAGGAAAACCAGCGCTATCCGCGCGGCGAGTGAGATTGCGGCGCGGGCAGTGACCCACTAGGGTTCGGCCATCGCAACGAGGAGAGAAATCATGAAGATCAGCGCACGCAACCGTCTCAAAGGCAAGGTCGTCGAAATCACACTCGGCGCCACGACGGCGCATGTGCGCATCGATATCGGCGGCGGCTCGATCGTGACGTCGTCGATCACCAACGAGGCTGTGAAGGAACTCGGCCTTGTCGTCGGTTCCGAGGCCTATGCCGTGGTGAAGGCGTCGGATGTGATGGTGGCGGTGGATTGATCGGACCTTGCGCGGCGGCCATGGCTAAGTTTTGCCGTGCAGCCCCTCATCGCCTCGCTGACGCTCCGGCACTTCTCCCCGCTGGGGAGAAGAGGCAAGAGGCGGCGTTTTGCCTCAATCAGGCCAACTGGAAACGTCTGCTAATGCAACGAGTGGGTGAGGCACTTCCCCTTCTCCCCACCGGGGAGAAGGTGGCGGCAGCCGGTTGAGGGGGCCGCACCCACCCAGCTAACGACCGTCACCCCGCTAAGCCAAAACATCACGCCGCCTTGGCGACCTGATATTCCTTGATGGCGACCATCTTGATGGCGGGGAAGCGTTCGGACTCGTAGCGCAGCGAGAAGCTGTCCTGCGCGAGAAAAACCGGATCGCCGTCGAGATCGCGGGCGATGTCGCCGCGCTTGACGGTGAGGAACTTGTCGAGTTCGGCCGGCTGGTCAGACGAGATCCAGCGGCAGACGGAGAAGCGTGACATTTCGAACGAAACCGGCAGCGTGTATTCCGCCGACAGTCGCTCCTTCAACACGTCGAGTTGCAGGGCGCCGACAACGCCGACGATAGCCGGCGAACCATCTTCCGGCGAGAAGAGCTGCACGACACCCTCTTCCGCCATCTGCTGCAGGGCTTCCTTGAGCTTCTTCGCCTTCATCGCGTCTTCGAGACGCACGCGGCGCAGGATTTCGGGCGAGAAGTTCGGCACGCCCTGGAAAACCAGCGCCTCGCCTTCGGTCAGCGTATCGCCTATCCTGAGCGTGCCATGGTTCGGGATGCCGACGACATCGCCGGCATAGGCGGTGTCGGCCAGCTGGCGCTGCGAGGCGAAGAAGAACTGCGGCGCGGTGAGGCCGAGCTGCTTGCCGGTGCGCGCCAGACGCGCCTTCATGCCGCGCTCGAGCTTGCCGGAGCAGATGCGGGCAAAGGCGATACGGTCGCGGTGGTTGGGGTCCATGTTGGCCTGGATCTTGAAGACGAACGCCGTCATCTTGTCGTCGGTGGCGTGCACGGTCCTGACATCGGCGACCTGGTCGCGTGGCGGCGGGGCGATCTCGGCAAGTGCATTGATCAGGTCGCGGACACCCAGATTGCGCAGCGCCGAACCGAAAAACACCGGCGTCATGTGGCCTTCCAGAAATGCCTGGCGGTCAAAGGGGCGGCAAGCCTCCTTTGCGAGGTCGACTTCGTCGATGAAAGCCGCACGTTCGTTTTCCGGAAGACGATCGGCCACGGCCTGCGGGCCATTGACCTCGATCGCATCTTCCTTGTCCGATCCCCGCACCCGGTTTCCGGCGAGGTGGTAAGTACCGCAGAAGCTCTTGGAGCGGCCGATCGGCCAGGTGATCGGGGCGGTGTCCAGTGCCAGCTTTTCCTCGACTTCATCGAGGATTTCGAAGACATCGCGGCTTTCACGGTCCATCTTGTTGATGAAGGTGATGATCGGAATGTCGCGCATGCGGCAGACTTCGAACAGCTTCAGCGTCCGTGGCTCGATACCCTTGGCGGCATCGATGACCATGATGGCGGCATCGACCGCGGTCAGCGTGCGATAGGTGTCGTCGGCGAAGTCTTCGTGACCTGGTGTGTCGAGAATGTTGAAGACCTTGTCGGCATATTCGAAGGTCATCACCGAGGTGACGACCGAGATGCCGCGTTCGCGCTCGATCTTCATCCAGTCCGAGCGGGTCTGGATGCGATCCTTCTTGGCCTTGACCTCACCGGCGAGCTGGATGGCCCCGCCGAACAGTAGCAGCTTTTCGGTCAGCGTCGTCTTGCCCGCGTCCGGGTGGGCGATAATAGCGAATGTGCGGCGGCGGGAAACCGCCTCGGCGAGACTTTCGGCCATGGTGTGAATCCTGTGGAGTTGCGGCGTATCTAGCGATTTAGGCCGTGCTTTGCAATTGACCTTGGCCCTGCGGGCGCAAAGTAATGGGCCATGACCATTCACACTGATACCCGCCCCACCCTCAATCTGCTGCGCCTCGCCCATGGCGAAGGCCTCGAGCTGCCCGCCTATGAAAGCAAGGGCGCCGCCGGCATGGACCTGCGCGCCGCCGTCGACGATGGCGCTCCGATGGTGCTGGCGCCAGGCAAGCGCGCGTTGGTGCCGACCGGGCTGATCTTCGAGATCCCCGAGGGATACGAGGGGCAGATCCGTCCACGGTCCGGCCTCGCCTTCAAGAACGGCATCACATGCCTGAACACGCCAGGCACGATCGACAGCGATTATCGCGGCGAGGTGAAGGTGCTGCTGATCAACCTCGGCGACGACCCGTTCGAGATCAGCCGCGGCATGCGGATCGCCCAGATGGTGATCGCGCCGGTGACGCAGGCACGCGTCGCCGAGATCACAGAGGCCAGCACGACCACGCGCGGCGCCGGCGGCTTCGGTTCCACCGGCGTGTGATGCGCGGGGCCACCGACAGCTCGGGGCTCACCTTCCGCCAGGATTATTTTGGCGATGACGCGGCATGGGCCGCACTGGTATCGCTGCTAAAAGATACGTTCGGCATCGACATCGACCCGCTGCGGCAACTCGGCGGCGCGGATCCGACCAGCATGCCGTTCGGCTGGTTCGACGACACGGGCACGCTTGCGGCCAATCTCTCGGCCTTCGCCATGCCGATCGTAATCAATGGCCGGACCATCAACGCCGCCGGTTTTCAGTCCGGCGCGGTGCGGCCGCCATGGCGCGGACGTGGCCTCTATCGCGACGTGACCGCCAAGGCGCTCGAGTGGTGCGACCAGCAGCGCTTCGAGGCGGTCGTGCTCTATACCGACAAGCCTGATCTCTATACGCCCTACGGCTTCGTCTCGCTGCCGATGCATCTACATGCTGGCGACGCCCCAACACCGATCTCCGCAACAACGCCATCGCGTCGGCTCGACCCATGGATTGCCGAAGACCTTGCACTGCTGCAGGAAACGCTCAACGCCCGGGTGCCGGTTTCCGACAGGCTGGCAGTGTGCCGGAGTTCGGCGATGTTCCTGATCAACACGCAGTTCGACGCGGACATCCGACTGAGCTGGCTGCCGGAGCAGCAGGCCGTCATCGCCTGGAAGATAGGCGATGACGATTGCTTCGTGCTGTCGGACGTGGTGGCATCAATCATTCCCCCGCTGCCTGCCATTCTCGGCGGCCTCGGTATGTCGCCGCGGAAGGTGGAGGTGCTGTTTGCACCCGACAGGCTCGGCTGGCAGGGGCAGCCGCGGCTGCTGGAGACGACGACGCGGTTCATGATCAGGGCGGATGCTCCCGTTGACCTCGACCAGCCGGCGATGCTGTCGCCGATGGCGGACTTTTAAAGCAACAGTGCCCTAACGCAGATCGATGGAGGATCGACGTGGATGATGCCGCATTGATTTACCCCGGGGCAGACTGGCAGCCTGTTATGGCCGACGGCTGGAGCGCAAGCATGCTGCAAACGCTGACCGATGAACTCGGCCAAGGCGGGTCGACAGCAATGATGATCGTCGACCACGGGCGTCTCGTCTTCGCCTGGGGCGACATTGCGCAGAGATCAAGCATTGCCTCGGTCCGGAAGAGCCTCATCAGCATCTTGTTCGGCATCCATGCCGAAGCCGGCCGGATCGATCTTTCCGTAACACTCGCCGATCTCGGCATCGTCGACATCGAACCACTGACCCCGATCGAACGCAGCGCTTCGGTTCGCGATCTTCTTTCCGCCCGATCGGGTGTCTACCACCCTTCGGTCTACGACACGAACCACGGGCGGCCGGCGCGCGGCAGCCATGCGCCTGGTACCTTCTGGTTCTATAACAACTGGGACTTCAACGTCCTCGGCACCATCCTCGAAGCCCGCTGCGGCGAAAGTCTTTTCGATGATTTTGCTGCCCACGTCGCCACGCGCATCGGCATGCAGGATTTTTCGCCCGCCGACTGCCGCTACCAGCCTGGGCCGGAATCACGCCATCCCGTTTACAAGATGGCGATGAGTGCGCGTGACCTCGCAAGGGTCGGCCTGCTTTACCTGCGCGACGGCCGATGGAACGGCGATCAGATCGTGCCGCAGGCCTGGGTTCGGCTATCTACCAGAGCGCACTCGGATCTCGGAGGCGGCAGAGGGTACGGCTATCTCTGGCAGACGGCAGAGGCGAACGCGCCGGGAGATCCGCTCTCGATCAACGTGCCCGTTTTCTATGCCAGCGGATATGGCGGCCAATACATCATTGTCGCTCCGGGCCTTCACCTCGTCGTCGTGCACCGCGCCGCGCGGGTCGATCACGGCATCAGCCACAATCGCATGGGGGAGCTCCTGAGACTTGCCGTTTCGGCACGCCGGACCGCATAAGGCCTGCACTCACACCCTTCCCAACGGCGGCAGGCGGCGTTTGACGGGGGAGGCCTTGATCATCGAGGTGTTGGTTTCGGCCTTTTCCACGATGCGATCGAGAATGGCGTCGAGTTCGCCCATCGACGGCACGACGAGGCGGGCGATGAAACAATCGTCGCCGGTCACCTTGTCGCATTCGACGAATTGCGGCGTCTCCTTGATCAGCCGCTCGACCACATGCAACTGGCCAGGCAGCGGCCGGATGCGGACGATCGCCTGCAGGGGATAGCCGAGTGCGGCCGGATCGACATCGATGGTGAAGGCGGTGATGACGCCGCGCTCCTGCAGTCGGCGCAGACGCTCGGCGGCGCTGGGCGAGGACAGACCGGCAGCCTGCGCCAGCTCCTTCAGCGACATCCGCGCATCGCCGGCCAGCGCTTCCAACATGCGCTGATCGATATCGTCGATTTCCGGATTAGGAAGAATTGCCATATCTCCTCTCAGAATTAGGCTTTGGCGCCGATCTCCTTTCTTCAAGATATAGAAACCGTCTGATCATCGCAATATTCTATCGTTTATCAAAATGGAGATGGCGATGCACAACGAAATTCGCAGCGGAACCGTGCAGATGACCGCGGCGATGCTGATTTCGGGCACGATGATCGGCTGGTTCGTGGTGATGTCGGGCCAGACGGTGAGCGGCGTGGTGTTCTGGCGCTGCCTGTTCGGGGCGATCAGCCTGCTCGTCGTCTGCGCTTCCATGGGCCTGTTGCGGCCGGGCGTGATCAGTCCGCGGTCATTTTCGATCGCGGTGTTCGGCGGGATTGCCATCGTGCTCAACTGGCTGTTGCTGTTCGGCGCGTATAGACATGCGTCGATCTCGGTGGCGACGACGGTCTACAACACGCAGCCCTTCATGCTCCTGGCGCTGGGGCCGCTGTTTCTGGGCGAGAGGATCACCGCCACCAAGCTTTTCTGGCTGACGCTCGCTTTCGCCGGGATGATCGCCATCGTCGAGGGCAAGCCTGCATCCACCGGTATCGACGGCGACTATCTCACGGGGATCGGCATGGCGCTGGGCGCTGCATTCTTCTACGCGCTGGCGGCGCTGGCCGCCAAGTGGCTGAAGGGCACGCCGCCGCATCTGATTGCGCTGATCCAGGTTTCGACCGGGGTACTCATGCTGCTGCCGCTGGCCGATTTTTCCGCGCTGCCCGCTGACGCCGGGACGTGGTCGCTGCTCGCCACCATGGGCATCGTTCATACCGGGCTGATGTATGTGCTGCTCTACGGCGCCATCCAGAAACTGCCGATCCACCTGACCGGGGCGCTGTCGTTCATCTATCCGATTGCCGCGATCGTCGTCGACCGGCTTGCCTTCGGGCACGCGCTGCAGCCGCTGCAGATCGCCGGCGCGGCGATCATCCTGCTCTCGGCTGCGGGGATGAACCTCGGCTGGACGCCCGCGCGGCTGCGGGGCGTCCAGACCTGAGCAGATCCGAGGCCTACTTGGCCTGACGGGTCATTTCGAACAGGAACCAGTGGCGACGCTCTGTCTCGTCGATCCAGTTCTCGAGCAAGCTTGTCGTGGCGACGTCATTGTGTTCCGAGCAGACCTCGTGGGTTTCGCGCATCAGCGAGGTCAGTTGCTTGTTGTCGTCGCGCAGTTCGGCCAGCATGTCTTCCGGCGTTACGTAGTCCGCATCGTTGTCACTGAGGCGCTGCAGGCGGCCGATGTGGCCGATCGAGCGTATAGTGGTGCCACCGATCTTGCGGGCGCGCTCGGCGAGTTCGTCAGTCATCGCGAAGATCTGGTCGGCATGCTCATCGAGCAGCAAATGGTAATCGCGGAAATGCGGGCCGGACATGTGCCAGTGAAAATTCTTGGTCTTCATGTAAAGGGCAAAAGTATCGGCCAGCAATGCCGCGAGCGCGCCTGAAATATCCTGGATGGCGTTGCTCTTCAGATCGGTCGGGGTGGCCAATGCCGCGGTCTTGCGCTTTTCGGCCGGGGTGGTGGGGCTCATTCGTGTCTCCTTCGCCTGGACAGGCGTGAATTTCGAGGTTGCCGGAAGGGTTTTCGATCCCCCCTGATGCGGCAGATGACGTCGGCTCCGGCATCAGACCAGACGACTGCCACAGCCTCTGAAGTAGCACCGGCAGCGCTGCCGTCAATAGGCTCCGGTCGTCGTCGATACAGATCATCGCAGGCGACCGATGTTGCTCTTGAAACGGCGATAGCGCAGGCGTAAAAAGCGCCGACCCTGGAGGATAGAATGTCGCTCACCGCCCTCTTTGCCTATGCCGCGGCGCTGTTCATCGCAGCCGCCATTCCCGGGCCCGGGATCACCGCCATCGTGGCGCGGGCGCTCGGATCGAACTTCCGCGAGACCTTCTTCATGGGCCTCGGGCTGGTGCTCGGTGACATGACCTACCTCACCGCCGTCATCCTCGGCCTCGCCTTCGTGGCGCAGACATTCACCGAAGTGTTCGTGATCATCAAGATCGCCGGCGCGCTCTATCTCGGTTACATCGCCTACAAGCTCTGGACGGCGGGACTGCTGCCGCAGGACATCGCGGCGAAGAAATCGAGCAGCATCGGCATGAGCTTCCTCTCCGGCCTGCTGGTGACGCTCGGCAACCCGAAGACCATGCTGTTCTACGTGGCGCTGGTGCCGACGCTCGTCGATATCGACACTATCGGCCTGCGCGAGTACGGCCTGCTGCTGTTGACCACTTTCGCGGTGCTGTTGGTGGTGCTGATCCCCTACATGATGCTGGCATCGCGGGCGCGAACGCTGCTGAAGCGACCGCGCGCGTTGCAAACGCTGAACCGCGTTGCCGCCAGCATCCTTGCCGGCACGGCGGCGTTCATCGCCACCCGGGCAGCCTGAAAAATTCGTTCGGCAAACAGCCTGATACAAAGGCTTTTTTCTCTGAAGCCGCTCGTTCGTGGATGAAGCCACTCTGGTCGGACCCCGGCTTTGACCCTATTCTCTAGCCATATTTCATCAAGGGAGCCTATTATGTCGAAGAAACCGGGCCGCGGCCGCATCTACTCCTCGATCACGGAAACGATCGGCGATACCCCCATCGTCCGGTTGGACAAGCTCGCCAAGGAAAAGGGTGTGAAGGCCAACCTGCTGGCCAAGCTCGAATTCTTCAATCCGATTGCTTCCGTCAAGGACCGTATCGGCGTGGCAATGATCGAATCGCTGGAAGCGCAGGGCAAGATTTCGCCCGGCAAGACCACGCTGATCGAGCCGACCTCCGGCAACACCGGCATTGCGCTGGCCTTCGCCGCCGCCGCCAAGGGTTACAAGCTGATCCTCACCATGCCTGAGACCATGTCGATCGAGCGCCGCAAGATGCTGGCGCTGCTCGGCGCCGAACTGGTGCTGACGGAAGGCCCGAAGGGCATGAAGGGCGCGATCGCCAAGGCCGAGGAACTGGCCGCGACGCTGCCGGATGCTATCATTCCGCAGCAGTTCGAAAACCCAGCCAATCCCGAGATCCACCGCAAGACCACCGCCGAGGAAATCTGGAACGATACCGAGGGCGCGGTTGACATCCTGGTCTCCGGCATCGGCACCGGCGGCACGATCACCGGCGCCGGGCAAGTGCTGAAGTCGAAGAAGCCGGGCCTCAAGGTTATCGCCGTCGAGCCGGAGGAATCGCCGGTTCTCTCCGGCGGTCAGCCCGGGCCGCACAAGATCCAGGGCATCGGCGCCGGCTTCGCGCCCGCCATCCTCGACACCCACATCTATGATGAGGTCGTCACCATCAACAGCGCCACGGCGCTGGAAACCGCCCGCCATGTGGCGCGGCTCGAAGGCGTGCCGGTCGGCATCTCGTCGGGCGCCGCTCTCGCCGCTGCCATCAAGATCGGCAGCCGCGAGGAAAACGCCGGCAAGACCATCGTGGTGATCATCCCGTCGTTCGCCGAGCGCTACCTGTCGACGGCGCTGTTCGAAGGGCTTGGCGGCTGATTTTCAGCCCCTTCCTGACCGGATCGAAGGGCGCTGCGGCGCCCTTCATGCTATCAGCCACAACGGATCGAACACCAACCGAAAACGAGGGCTTCCCATGCTGCTGATCGTCGGCACCATACGCCTGCCGCCCGAAAACCTTGGCGCTGCCCGGTCCGTGATGGCGCGGATGGTGGAGCTGAGCCGCGCCGAGGACGGATGCCTGGAGTATTCCTATGCGGAGGATGTGTTGGAAAGCGGGCTCATCCACGTCAAGGAACTCTGGCGCGACCAGCCATCGCTCGACCGGCATTTTCAATCCGCGCATCTGAGTGACTGGCGCGCCGCGTGGCCGGCGCTCGGGATCCACGGTCGCAACCTCAAGAGTTACGAGGTTGGCGAGGCGCGGGAGACGTGAGTGCCTGCGGCGTTTGGTGGGTTGGAGGCTGATGTAGCTTTGCTTGCCGCTCAGCTATATCCAAAGTTTCTGAGGCGATACCTCGACCCGCCACAAACCCGTCATGCCACCGCCGTCAGCCGTTCGCCAGCCATGCGGTAGGAGATCGCCTCCGCCAGATGGATGCGGCCGACCGTTTCGTGGCCGTCGAGATCGGCGAGCGTGCGGGCGACCTTGAGGACGCGATGGTAGCCGCGGGCGGAGAATTTCATCTTTTCGGCGGCATCGCGCAGCAATTGCAGGCCGGATGCGTCGGGCGCGGCGTAGGTCTCGATCATCGCGGTCGAGCAGCGGGCGTTGGTGCCGATGTCGCCCAGCCCCGCCACGCGAAAACGGTCGCGCTGCAGGTCACGGGCGCGGGCGACGCGGCGGGCGACGTCGGCGCTTTTTTCCGCCGGCGCCGGACGGATGAGGTCGAAAGCGGAGACGGCGGGAACGTCGATGCGGATGTCGATGCGATCCATCAGCGGGCCGGAAATGCGCGCCTGATAATCGGTCATGCAGCGCGGACCGCGGGCGCAGCTGTGGCCGGGTTCGCCGGCCATGCCGCAACGGCAGGGGTTCATGGCGGCAACCAGCTGGATGCTGGCGGGATAGGTAACGCGGTGATTGGCGCGGGCGATGATGCATTCGCCGGTTTCGAGCGGCTGGCGCAGCGCATCGAGCGCCTGCGGCGAGAATTCGGGAAATTCGTCGAGGAACAGCACGCCGTGGTGCGCCAGCGACGCCTCGCCTGGGCGGGCGCGAAAACCACCGCCGACCAGCGCCGCCATGGTGGCGGAGTGATGCGGAGTGCGGAACGGCCGGCGATCGGAGAGCTTGCCGCCCGACAGCTGGCCGGCGATCGAGTGGATCATCGACACCTCGAGCAGCTCGGCGGCGGACAGCGGCGGCAGGATCGACGGCAGGCGGGCGGCGAGCATCGACTTGCCGGAACCTGGAGGACCGACCATCAGCAAATTATGGCCGCCAGCGGCAGCCACCTCCAGCGCCCGCTTGGCGCTTTCCTGGCCCTTGATGTCGGCAAGATCGGGAAGATTGGCGGCGATGGCGCGGATCGACGGTTCGGGGCGCGACAGCACCTGGGTACCGCGGAAATGATTGGTGAGCGCAATCAGGCTGCGCGGTGCGAGAATGTCGAGATCGGCGCCGGCCCAGGCGGCCTCGGGACCGCTGTCGGCGGGGCAGATCAGGCCCTTGCCCATGGCATTGGCGCCGATCGCGGCCGGCAGCGCGCCGGTGACGGCGGCGATGGTGCCGTCGAGATTGAGTTCGCCGATGACGACATAATCGGCCAACGCATCGGCCGGAATGGCGCCGAGTGCGGCCATCAGGCCGAGCGCGATGGGGAGATCGAAGTGGCTGCCTTCCTTGGGCAGGTCGGCGGGGGCGAGATTGACGGTGATGCGCTTGGCCGGCAGCGCCAGGCCGGAGGCGTGGAGGGCGGCATGCACGCGCTCGCGGCTTTCGGCCACCGCCTTGTCGGGAAGCCCGACGATCTGAGTGATAAGCTTGCCGGGCGCGACCATCACCTGGACCTCGACCGGAACCCCTTCAATGCCCTGGAATGCAACCGTGCTGACGCGTGCCACCATGCCCAGATCCCCAGCGATGCAACCTTTTGCACCTGAAATCGCGACCCATCATGGTCGCGGATTGCAATCTGGCATAGAAAACGGAATGAAACAAGAACAATAAAAGAACAACTGCGCGTCATTGATGTGACGCGGTTGTGGCTGGTTGTATTGGTAGAACAAAGGTGGGGGAGGAGCTTGCAGCTGACGTCGCTCAAGCCATCCCTCGGCGTTGAGGAGGCGAAATGCTCAGCAGATGCTCGGGACGAGCCCGAGCACGACGGCGAAGGGTGTCGCGGACGTCACCGGCAATGAGGGCAGCCGCTGGCGGAGAGCGGCACGCCGCCCTTCCGAGCAGCCGTCACCCGCCTTACGCGCGCTTGCGCTCGATGGCGTCCCAAAGCAGGCTGGCGATGTCGGCGCCGCCGAATTTCTTGACTTCGCGGATGCCGGTGGGCGACGTGACGTTGATCTCGGTCATGTAGTCGCCGATGACGTCGATTCCGACCAGCAGGAACCCGCGTTCGCGCAGCGCGGGGCCGATGCGGGCGCAGATTTCCTTTTCGCGCGCCGTCAGTTCGGTCGCCTCGGCGCGGCCGCCGACATGCATGTTGGACCGGCTGTCGTGTTCCGCCGGCACGCGGTTGATGGCGCCGACCGGCTCGCCGTCGACGAGAATGATGCGCTTGTCGCCCTTGCGGACGTCAGGCAGGTACTGCTGGGCGATGAAGGGCTCGCGGAACAGCTGGCCGAACATTTCGAGCAGCGAGGAGAGGTTGCGGTCGTCCTTTGTCGAGTGGAAGACGCCGGCGCCGCCATTGCCGTAGAGCGGCTTCAGGATGATGTCGCCCATCTCGTCGCGGAAGCGGCGGATCTCGCCGGCATCCTTGGTGATCAGCGTCTTCGGCATTAGATCGGCGAATTCGGTGACGAAGATCTTTTCCGGCGAATTGCGCACCCAGGCCGGATCATTGACGACGAGGGTCTTCGGGTGGATGCGCTCGAGCAGATGCGTCGAGGTGATGTAGGACATGTCGAAGGGCGGGTCCTGGCGCAGCAGCACGACGTCCATGGTCTGCAGATCGACGCGCTCGGGGGCGCCGAGCTCGTAGTGGTCGCCCTTGATGTCGCGCAGCGTCATCGGCTCGACGGAGGCGTAGAGCTTTCCATCGCGGAAGCTCAGGCGGTCGGGCGTGTAATGGAACAGCTTGTAGCCGCGGGTCTGCGCCTCAAGGCTCATGGCGAAGGTGGAATCGCCGGCGATGTTGATGGAGGCGACATGGTCCATCTGGACCGCTACGTTCTTGATCTTGGCCATTTTCGTCCCTTAGCTTATGCGGGACAGATGTAGGCCGCCGAGGTCGTGAACGCAACGGGCGATGCGCGGCTTTTGTGCCGCGCCCGACCGTGGCTTGTCAGGCGGCGATGCCCTGCTGGCCGGTGTTGCGCAAGAGGTTGCGCAGGCGGTAGGCGAGCGCCACGGGCTTGGGGAAAGGCTTGCGCAGGAAGGCGACCTTGCGGACGTAATTGTCCACCCGCCAACTGGCCCAGGTGCCGCCGGCGAAGAAGGCGACGTCGCCCGCGCGCAGCATGCGCTCGGTGCCGTCATCGGCCGTGATGTGGACTTCGCCTTCGAGGATCATCACCGTTTCGTCCCAGCCGAAGAACCAGCGGAACTCGCCCTCGGTGCAATCCCAGATCGCCGTCAGCGCGGCGTCGTCGTGGCCACGCGAGTGTTCACCGGTGCGAGCCTGCGGTTCCCCGGCGACGATCCAGTCCGGATTGATCGGCGTCGAGGTCATCGGCACCAGATCGCTGGAATGGGCGACGAAGGACTTGCCGCGCGGCAGCGCGACCAATTCCGGCATGGCGCGTGCGGCCACCGCCATCGCGCTCGCGAACATAAGATGCAATGATGCCATGAGAACCCCCTGCTCTCGCTATCCCCTATAAGGCCGGAAATAACAGAAATATCTAACAGAGCGGTTCAGACATTCGCTAAAGTTGTAGCGAATGCCGTCCAAGTTCGCGTGTTTTCAGTGCGCAGGCTGCGGCTCTTCCACCGCGATTACGGCCTCTGCCCGATCGACCACAATGCGCCTGCCGGTGTCTGCGGCGAAGAAGTGCAGCTTTTCGGGGGCGATGGTGAGACGCAATGTCGGGTCGATAGTGATGTCGGGCGACAGCACCGCGGTGATCGGCTGGTCGCCGAGCAGGCCGTGGACCAAACGCTGGGCGCCGAGTTCCTCGACATATTCGACGGTGACGGGCAGCGCGTGCTCGCTGGCATCTGCCAGGCGAAGGTCCTCGGCGCGGATGCCGATGGTGACGGCACCCGATGTCGGCGCGCAACCAGCCAGATCGATCAGGCTTGGGCCGAGCGCCAGCTTGTCGCCGTGCAGTTCGCCCTTCAGGAGATTCATGGCCGGCGAGCCGATGAAGCTCGCGACGAAGGTGGAGGCCGGGCGGTGATAGACATCGAGCGGCGTGCCGACCTGCTCAATCCGGCCGCCATTGAGGACGACGAGACGGTCGGCCAGCGTCATCGCTTCCAGCTGGTCGTGGGTGACGTAGATCGAGGTGGTGCCGAGACGGCGCTGCAGGCGCTTGATCTCGCCACGCATGGAGACGCGCAGCTTGGCGTCGAGGTTGGACAATGGCTCGTCGAACAGGAAGACGGCCGGCTTGCGGACGATGGCGCGGCCCATGGCGACGCGCTGGCGCTGGCCACCGGAGAGCGCCTTCGGCTTGCGGTCGAGATACTGGGCAATCTCCAGCATGCGCGCCGCTTCCGCGACTCGGGCGTCGATCTCGGCCTTCGGAGTCTTGCGGTTCTTCAGGCCGTATTCGAGATTCTGGCGCACCGACATATGCGGATAGAGCGCGTAGTTCTGGAATACCATGGCGATGTCTCGATCGGCCGGCTCGACGTCGTTGACGACGCGATCACCGATCTTCACCTCGCCCTCGGAAATGGTTTCCAGGCCGGCGATCATGCGCAGCAGGGTCGACTTGCCGCAGCCGGACGGGCCGACCAGCACGATGAATTCGCCGTCTGCGATGGTGAGACGGATGTCGGAGACGGCGCGGACGCCGCCGTGATAGATCTTGCCGACCTTGTCGACGTCGATGGAAGCCATTGTTATTTCTCCGTCTCAACCAGGCCTTTGACGAACAGGCGCTGCATGAAAATGATGACCAGAACCGGCGGAAGCGCCGCGAGGATGACACCCGCCATCACCAGGTTCCACTGCGTGTCGCCATCGAGCACGGCGGCCAGGCGCTTGATGCCCATGACGACGGTGTAATAGCCGGGCTCGGTGGTGATCAGCATCGGCCAGAGATACTGGTTCCAGCCGTAGATGAACATGATGATGAAGAGCGCGGCGATGTTGGTACGCGACAGCGGCAGCAGAATATCCCAGAAGAATTTCAGCGGGCCGGCGCCATCGACGCGTGACGCCTCCATCATCTCTTCCGGAATGGTCAGGAAGAACTGCCGGAACAGGAAGGTGGCGGTGGCCGAGGCGATAACAGGGATGACGAGGCCGGAATAGGAATTCAGGAGGCCGAGATCGGCGACGACCTTGTATGTCGGCAGGATGCGCACCTCGATCGGCAGCATCAGCGTCATGAAGATGACCCAGAAGGCGACGGTGCGGAAGGGAAAGCGGAAATAGACGATGGCGAAGGCCGAGATGATCGAGATGGCGATCTTGCCGACCGCGACCAGGATGGCCATCACAAGGCTGTTGCCAAGCATCAGCAGGAAGGGTGGCGCACCGGCATTCGAGGCGCCGGAACCGAGCAGGGTGCCGTAGTTCTTCAACATCTCGTGGCCGGGCGTCAGCGGCACGACGCCGGTGAGGAAGTCCGATGGCCCGCGCGTCGAGGCGATGAAGGCGAGGTAGACGGGGAACACCACCATCGCGATGCCTGTTATCAGCACGAGATGGGTGAGGAAATTCAGGAAGGGGCGGTTCTCGACCATGGCTTGACCTCGCTTCAATACTGCACTTTGCGTTCGATCCAGCGGAACTGGACGACGGTCAGGATGACCACGATCAGCATCAGCACGACCGATTGCGCGGCCGACGGGCCGAGGTTGAGACCGACGAAACCGTCGGCATAGACTTTGTAGACGAGGATGTTTGTCGATTGCGACGGACCGCCCGATGTGGCCGCATCGATGATCGGGAAGGTGTCGAACATCGCATAGGTGATGTTGATGACCGCCAGGAAGAAGGTGGTCGGCGACAGCAGCGGGAAGACGATTGTCCAGAAGCGCTTCACCGGGCCGGCGCCGTCGATGGCGGCGGCTTCGGTGAGCGAATGCGGCACGGATTGCAGGCCGGCGACGAAGAACAGGAAATTGTAGGAGATCTGCTTCCAGGCCGCGGCAATGACGATCAGCACCATCGCGTTGTTGGGATTGAGACGATGATCCCAGTTGTAGCCGAAATAATTCAGGGCATAGGGAATGATGCCAACGCTGGGGTTGAACATGAACCACCACAGCAGGCCGGAGGCGGCAGGCGCGACGGCGTAGGGCCAGACCAGCAGCGTCGTATAAAAGCGCTGCGAGCGGATCACGCGGTTGACGCAGACCGCGAACAGCAGCGACAGGCCCATCGACAGCACGGTCACGCCGATCGAGAAGATCAGGGTAACGATCAACGAATTCAGATAGTCGGGATCGTGAAGCAAGCGCGTGTAGTTGGCGAGGCCGACGAAGGTGTCCTTGAGACCGAACGGGTCCTGGCGCAGGAAGGACTGCCACACGGCCTGACAGGCCGGCCAGACGAAGAAGATGATCGTGATGATCATCTGCGGCGCCAGCAGGGCGTAAGGCAGAAAACGGCTTTTGAAAACGGTGCGCTTGGTTTGCATGACGAGACCCCTCAAGGAAAATGCCCTCCCCGGACTGTCCGGGGAGGGCTGATGGGAGGGAGAGACCCTTAGTTGGAGTTGGCGGCTTCGAATTCGCGCAGCATGGCATTGCCCTGCTTTGCGCCATCGTCGAGAGCCTGCTGGCCGGTCTTCTTGCCGGTCAGGACAGCTTCCAGCTGCTGGTCGAGAACGTCACGGATCTGCGTCAGGTTGCCGAAGCGAACGCCCTTGGAGTTTTCGGTCGGCGTGCCGCGCATGATCTGCTTGATGGCGATGTCCGAACCCGGGTTCTTGGCGTAGTAGCCCTGGCTCTGACCAAGCTCGTAGGTGGCGTTGGTGATCGGCAGGTAGCCGGTGAACTGGTGCCAGTCAGCCTGGACTTCCGGTGTCGAGAGGTAGGTGAAGAACTTGGCAACGCCCTTGTAGACTGCCTTGTCCTTCTGGCCGTTCAGTACCCACAGCGTCGCGCCGCCGATGATGGAGTTCTTCGGGTCCTGCGTGACGGTGTCGTCGTAAGGCATCGGCGCGAAGCCGACCTTGAAGTCCTTGGCGTTGTTGATGACGCCTGAACGCGAGGCGGACGAGTTCATATAGACGGCGCACTGTTGCGAGTAGAACATCGGAGCAGCGTCAGCGCCGGCGCTCGGGCCGCCATACTTGTAGACGCCTTCATCCTGCCACTTCTTGAGGTTGTCCCAGAACTTGACCTGGTTCGGACCGTTGAAGGTGAACTCGGCATCCATGCCGCCGAAGCCGTTCTGCTTGGTGCCGTAAGGCAGGTTCTGGATGGCGGAGTAGTTTTCCAGGCCAACCCAGGTCGCGCCGTAGGACATGGTGAAGCCGCACTTGGCAGCGCCGCTGTCGACGATCTTCTTGCCCATGGTGGCAAGCTCGGCCCAGGTCTTCGGAGCGACTTCCGGATCAAGGCCAGCCTTCTTGAAGACGTCCTTGTTGTAATAGAGGATCGGGGTCGAGGAGTTGAAAGGCATCGACAGGATGTTGCCTTCCGGATCGGAATAGTAGCCGACGACAGGCGCCAGGAACTTCGACGGATCCCAGGCTTCGCCCTCGTCCTTCATCAGCTTGTAGACCGGATAGACGGCGCCCTTGGCGGCCATCATCGTGCCGGTGCCGACTTCGAACACCTGAACGATCGCGGGCTGCTGCCCGGCGCGGAACGCGGCGATGGCGGCCGTCAGCGTTTCAGGATAGGTGCCCTTGAAAACCGGCGTGACGTGATATTCGGTCTGGCTGTCGTTGAACTTCTTGGCAAGCTCTTCGAGCTTCTTGCCGTTCTCGCCACCCATGGCGTGCCACCAGCTGATCTCGGTTGCGGCAAAAGACGTGGAAGCAGACAAAACGACCGCGGCAGCGGCCAATGAAATCTTCTTGAACATGAAAAACCTCTCCACCATTGTTGGGGTGAGGACGCAATAGAGGCCTATTGTGACACCTCCGTAACGGTTTCATGACGGCCCGATTACAAATTCAAAACAGATTATCCAGCTAAGGATATGCTTTAAAAGGCATTGCGCAGATGCAGCGGCCAGCGGCCAGGCACGATGGCGACGATGTCGTAGCGTTGCGAGAGACGCGCGTGGTCGCGCTGGCGCGCCAGCCAGAGATCGCTGGCGTTGCGGATGCGCACCTGCGCCGAGGCAGAAACGGCATCGACGGCCGTTGCCGCCTCGCGCCGCGACTTGACCTCGACGAAGACGGCGAGATCGCCTTTTCTGGCGATGATGTCGATCTCGCCAAGCCTGGTGCGATAGCGCAGGGCGACGATGCGATAGCCTTTCAGCATCAGGAATGCGGCAGCCAGATATTCGGAGACGTGTCCCCGGCGCAGCGCCTTGCGGCGGTGGCTGGCGGCGTCCCTATCGGCCATCGCCGGCCTTCCGGTCGAGCAGCCGCTGGTAGAGCTCCTTGCGCGGAAGCCCGGTAATGCGGGCGGCTTCGGCAGCGGCCTTGGCGGTCGGCATGGTCTGCGAGAGGTCGGTGAGGATGGCGTCGATATCGGCCTCCTCGACGGCACGTTCCGGCGGCGGACCGATGACGAGAACAATCTCGCCCTTGACGTTGTCGACGTCGGCATAGTGCGCGGCAAGCTCGGCAAGCGAGCCGCGACGGAACTCCTCGTAGGTCTTGGTCAGCTCGCGGCAGACCGAAGCCTGGCGATCATCGCCAAGCACGTCGGCCGCGGCGACCAGCGTGGCGGCAATACGATGCGGGGATTCGAAGAACATCAGCGTGGCGGGCGCGGCCGCGAATTCGGCGAGGCGGTCGCGCTTGGCCTTGTCCTTGGTGGGCAGGAAGCCGGCAAACAGAAAGGCGTCGTTGGGCAGACCGGAACCGACGAGGGCGGCGAGCGGCGCGGAGGCGCCGGGAATGGGGATGACACGGTATCCGGCCTCGATCGCCGACTGCGCCAGACGGTAGCCGGGATCGGAGACCAGCGGCGTCCCGGCATCGGAGACCAGCGCCACCGACTTGCCGGCCTCAAGGGCGGCCAGCAGCCGCGGCCCCGCTTCGTCGGCATTGTGCTCGTGATAGGCGTAGGGGCGGTTCTGGATGCCGTAGCGATCGAGCAGCACGCGGGTGACGCGGGTGTCTTCGCAGGCCAGAACATCGGCGCCGGCCAGCGTTTCCAGCGCCCGCAGCGTGATGTCGCCGAGGTTGCCGATCGGGGTCGCGACCAGGTAAAGGCCTGGCTCCTGCGGGCGGGCGGGAACGGCCATGTTGTGCAGGCGGAAGCTGCGCTGCCTGCCGCCTTCTGTCGTTGCGTCGTCATTGCTCAAGATATCTACGCCCTTTCTGGCTTCCGGCCTTTATGGGCGAGGCCCCACCCTTCGGCAAGGGGCTTTGGCAAGCGCTGCGTGTGGGAAGCCAAGGTGATTTCTGTGAGCATCTGCAGCGAAATCGCCAATTGACCCGGCGTGCGCCGATGCGCCTCTTGCATTCATCCGCAAAATTCTGCCATTTTGCCCGTCCACTCCTCCGGTCCCAGGTTTTGGGAAAGGCATTATTCAGGCGCGTCTGGCGCGCCCGGGCAGTAACGGTCGAAAGCGGTAGCATCCCATGCGTATTACTATTGAGCGGTCAAACCTTTTGAAGTCGCTGAACCACGTTCACCGCGTGGTCGAACGCCGCAACACGATCCCGATCCTGTCCAACATCCTGCTGCGCGCCGAAGGCCAGAGCCTCGACATGAAGGCGACCGACCTGGATCTCGAAGTGACCGAAGCGACGCCCGCCAATGTCGAGCAGCCCGGCGCGACCACCGTTCCGGCCCACCTGCTCTACGACATCGTGCGCAAGCTGGCCGACGGCTCGGAAGTGCTGCTCGCCACCAGCACCGATGGCGGTTCGATGACCGTGCAGTCCGGCCGCTCGAAGTTCTCGCTGCAGTGCCTGCCCGAGTCCGACTTCCCTGATCTCACCGCCGGCACGTTCAGCCATACGTTCAAGCTGAAGGCGACCGAGCTGAAGATGCTGATCGATCGCACCCAGTTCGCGATCTCGACCGAAGAGACCCGCTATTACCTGAACGGCATCTTCTTCCACACGATCGAAAGCGAAGGCGACCTGAAGCTGCGCGCCGTAGCCACCGACGGCCACCGTCTGGCGCGCGCCGACGTCAAGGCGCCCTCCGGTTCCGAGGGCATGCCCGGCATCATCATCCCGCGCAAGACTGTCGGCGAGCTGCAGAAGCTGGTCGACAATCCGGAAGCGCTGGTCACCGTCGAGGTGTCCGACGCCAAGATCCGCCTGTCGATCGGAAACATCGTCATGACCTCGAAGCTGATCGACGGAACCTTCCCCGACTACCAGCGCGTCATCCCGACCGGCAACGACAAGGAAATGCGCGTCGATTGCACCAGCTTCGCCCAGGCCGTCGACCGCGTCTCGACGATCTCGTCCGAGCGTGGCCGCGCCGTTAAGCTGGCGCTGTCGGACGGACAGCTGCTGCTCACCGTCAACAACCCTGACTCAGGCAGCGCGACGGAAGAAGTGGCAGTCGGCTACGACGCCGACGCGATGGAGATCGGCTTCAACGCCAAGTATCTGCTCGACATCACGGCGCAGCTCTCCGGCGACGCCGCAATCTTTCTTCTGGCCGATGCCGGCTCGCCAACGCTCGTTCGCGACACCGCCGGCGACGATGCGCTCTATGTGCTGATGCCGATGCGCGTCTAGCGCGTCGCATTTACTGCCCAAACTTTGCCAATTGCGACGCCATGCCTTGTTTTGGCGCCGTTTGCCTGCACATAAGCTTGCAGCATATGCTGCACGAAGGAGAACGGCATGGGTGGCTTGCGCCTCAAGGAACGACTGGGCAAGAAGTTCGACGAGGAGATCCGGTTTTTCAAGGGCATGATGCAGGGGCCGAAGACCGTCGGCTCCATCGTCCCGACATCGGCTATCACCGCGCGGAAGATGGCGAGCATCGTCAATCCGAACTCCGGGCTACCGGTTCTCGAGCTCGGGCCGGGCACAGGCGCCATCACCAAGGCCATTCTCGGCCGCGGCGTTAAGCCGGAAAATCTCGTGGCGATCGAATATTCGACCGACTTCTACGAGCACCTCGTTCATCTCTATCCCGGCGTCAACTTCATCAACGGCGACGCCTTCAATCTCGACCGGACGCTGGCGCACATGGAGGGGCAGAAGTTCGATTCCGTGATCTCCGCCGTGCCGCTCCTGAACTTCCCGATGCAGGCGCGCGTGGCGATGCTGGAAAGCGCGCTCGACCGGCTGCCGCCAGGCCGCCCCTTCGTCCAGATTTCGTACGGCGTCGTCTCGCCTATCATCGCTCGGCCGGATCGCTATCACATCCAGCATTTCGATTTCATCGTCCGCAACATCCCGCCGGCGCATCTTTGGATCTATCGGCGCGGCTGAGGTGTTCGGCCTTTACGTCACTCACCCGCAGGTGAAAATCGACGCCGAAGTGCCGGTGCCGAAATGGGGGCTGTCGGATCTCGGCGCCGAGAGGACGCGGCAAGCGGCGACCAGACCCTGGGCGTCGCAACTCGGGCGCATCGTTTCCAGCGATGAGACCAAGGCGATCGAGACCGCCGAAATCCTTGCGGTCGCCTCCGGCATCGATATCGAGATCGTCGAGAACATGCACGAGAACGACCGCTCGGCGACCGGGTTCCTGCCGCCGCCGGAGTTCGAGAAGGCCGCCGACTGGTTCTTTGCTCATCCGGAAGAAAGCTTTCGCGGCTGGGAGCGGGCGCTCGACGCGCAGCGGCGGATCGTGGCGGCGGTGGAAACGATCCTGAAAACCCATGATGCCGGCCAGCCGATCGCCTTCGTCGGGCACGGCGGCGTGGGGACGCTGCTCAAATGCCATCTGCAGGGCCGGCCGATCGGGCGGGACCGCGACCAGCCTGGCGGCGGCGGCAATCTCTATTGTTTCCGTCTTGCGGATCGGCGTCTATCATGCGACTGGACGGCTATCGAAGACTGGCAGGGATGGATGTGACATGGACGCACGCGAGCGGCTGATCGTCGGACTGGATGTTCCAACGCTTGGCGAGGCCGAGAACATGGTCTCGACGCTTGGCGACACTGTTTCCTTCTACAAGATCGGCTATCAGCTGGTATTTGCCGGCGGGCTGGAATTTGCCCGCGATCTTGCCAAGGACGGCAAGAAGATCTTCCTCGACATGAAATTGCTTGACATCGACAACACGGTCGCCTCAGGCGTCGAGAACATCGCCAAGATGGGCATGTCGATGCTGACGCTGCACGCCTATCCGAAGGCGATGCGCGCGGCTGTCGAGGCCGCCAAGGGTTCCGGCCTCTGCCTGCTCGGCGTCACCGTGCTGACCTCTATGGACGAAGCTGACCTCACCGAAGCCGGCTACAGCGGCGATCCGCGGTCGCTGGTGCTGCGCCGCGCCGAACAGGCGCGCGAGGCGGGCATGGGCGGCATCGTCTGCTCGGCCGAGGAGTCCGAGGTGGTGCGCGCCGTCGTCGGCCCCGATATGGCGATCGTCACACCCGGCATTCGCCCCACCGGCAGCGAGCGCGGCGACCAGAAGCGGGTGATGACGCCCTATGATGCGCTGAAAGCGGGATCGACGCATCTCGTCGTCGGCCGGCCGATCGTCAAGGCGGCAGAACCGAAGCATGCCGCGCAGGCCATTCTCGACGAGATGGTGAGTGCGCTCTGGCCTGCGAACCGCTGATTTTCCATATCATCTGAGGAGGAAGACCATGGCCAAGGGATACTGGATCGCCCGCGTCGATGTGCGCGATGCCGAGCGCTACAAGGATTACGTCACCGCGGCCAAGCCGGCCTTCGAGAAATACGGCGCCAATTTCCTGGCGCGCGGCGGTGCGCTGACCGAACTCGAGGGCAAGGCGCGGGCGCGCAACGTCGTCATCGAGTTTCCGTCGATGCAGCATGCGGTCGATTGCTACAACTCGCCGGAGTACCAGATCGCAGCGAAAATCCGGCAGGAAGTCGCCGATGCCGAGATGGTTGTCGTCGAAGGCGTTTGATCGACATCAAGGCCTCGGGATCGGCAACGCGATAGGTCTTTTCGTCGCACCCTGATTGGGCTAAGACGAGATGACCCGCATTCAAATCAGCCTCCCGAGGAACCTTCCATGACACTTGCCAATCTGCCGCCGCTCGTCACCGTGTTCGGAGGCTCCGGCTTCGTGGGCCGGCACATCGTTCGCGCACTGGCAAAGCGCGGCTATCGCATCCGCGTCGCGGTGCGCCGTCCCGATCTCGCAGGCTTCCTGCAGCCACTCGGCAATGTCGGCCAGATTTCCTTCGTCCAGGCCAACCTGCGCTACCGCAACTCGGTCGACCAGGCCGTCGAAGGCGCGTCCTACGTCGTCAATTGCGTCGGTATCCTGTTTGAATCCGGCCGCAACTCGTTCGAGGCCGTCCAGGAATTCGGCGGCAAGGCCGTGGCGGAAGCCGCCCGCGGCGTCGGCGCCAAGCTGATCCACCTCTCGGCAATCGGCGCCAACGGCACGTCCGATTCCACCTATGCCCGCACCAAGGGTCGCGCCGAGGCGGCAATCCATTCGATCGTGCCCGACGCCATCATCTATCGCCCGTCGATCGTGTTCGGTCCCGAGGACAATTTCTTCAACAAGTTTGCCGGCATGGCCCGCTCGGCGCCGGTGCTGCCGCTGATCGGTGGCGGCAAGACGAAGCTGCAGCCGGTCTATGTCATGGATATCGCCGAAGCCGTGGCCAAGGCGGTCGAAGGCAAGGTTGCCGGCGGCAAGATCTACGAACTGGGCGGCCCTGAAGTGCTGACCTTCCGCGAATGTCTCGAAGCCGTGCTGAAATCGACAGCGCGCAGCAATCCGCTGGTGTCGCTGCCCTTCGGTATCGCATCGCTGATCGGCAGCGTCGCATCGATGGTGCCGCTGATCGCGCCGCCGATCACCGCCGACCAAGTGAAGCTGCTGAAGAAGGACAATGTCGTTTCCAAGGAAGCCGAGGCCGACGGCCGGACGCTGAAGGGCCTGGGCATCACGCCGACGATGGTGAGCTCGGTGCTGGATTCCTACATGGTGCATTTCCGTCCGCACGGCCAGTATACCGGCACCGGCAAGGCTGCCTGATCCATCCAAGCCTGTTTTCCACAACGCCGCCCGCGCCACCGCGGGCGGCGTTGTGCATTAGAAAATATTGATGAAAAAACAGGCTGAAAAGCGGATTTTTTCCTGCCTTGGACAAGGCAGACGTTGCATAAAAGTCGCATGAAAAATTTAGCGGAATTAAGAGGAAATTTAGCCGGAACGTTTATTGCTATTTGCCATTCCTCTGACTACACACCCCGCGCACCGGTGCTTGGACTCAGCGCCTCCGCCTGGCACGCTTAACGACTTGAAAGGTTCTTCGATGGGTAGGTCAATCGCGCTTCTTTTCGCGTGTGCGGCGCTGGTTATTCTGGCCGGCTCTTTCATGGCGCCCGGTTCGGTCGCAGCCGTGAAGGGCGAATGCTCGCCGGCCTATGGCGTCGACCCCTGCGAAACCGGCTCGATCCCGCACTGATCGAAAAAGACCGGCTTTTTTAGCGCCGGTTCTGTCTGCCGTCAGCGATCTACGCTCGCGCTTGATTTGTTATCCCACATCGCCCTCTACCGAGACTGTACGCGACGCCTCCGCGCCGTGTGAAGGCTTTCGGATGCTCACGTCTGTGAACCAACGAGCCGTCAGGGGCACTCGGGCAAAGCCCGAGCGCAATGGCAAGGCTGCGGCGACTTAGCCGACCAGGCCGTAGGAGGCCATGCCCAGCAGGATGACGCCGAGAATGATGCGGTAGATCGCGAACACCGTGAAGCGGTTGCTCCGGATATAGGTGAGCAGCCATTTGACGGCGATGAAGGCGACGATGGTCGAGACGACGAAGGCGATGCCGAGGGCCGTCCAATCCTCGTTGGCGGCGCCGCCGTCCTTGAAGGTCTTCAACAGTTCATAGGCGCTGGCCGCGTACATGGTGGGAATGCCGACCAGGAAGGCGAACTCGGTTGCCGAGGCGCGGTTGTTCGTTCCCGCCAGCAACGCGACGAAGATGGTGGCGCCGGAGCGCGAGGTGCCCGGAAACACGCCGGCGATGACCTGGGCGACACCGACGAGGATGGCGACCGGCCAGGTGATCTCCTTGCTCGGCGGACGACGGGCGGCGAGCCATTCGGCGGCGATCATCCAGAAGCCACCGATGATCAGCGCCCAGGCGATCGGGGTCGCGGTGCTCGGCAGCTCAAAGCCGAGTTTCTTGACGATCAGCCCGAGGACCGCGGTGATCAGGAAGGCGACGAGCAGCTTGCCGAGATAGGCCCGATTTTCGGGTTCGCGCCAGCCGAGCAGCAGGTCGAGGAGACGGCGCCAGTAGATGAAGGTGACGGCGAGAATGGCGCCGGCCTGGATGACGATGTTGAACATGTCCGAGCGGTGGCCGAGCCACTGCTCCGCTATGATCAGGTGGCCGGTGCTCGAGATCGGCAGAAACTCGGTGATCCCTTCCACGATGCCCAGAATGATCGCATTAATATAGTCCATCAATTGTCTCCGCTTGGGTGTTCGGTCAGACCTGAATTGCGCTTGTGCCGCGGGGGAAACGGCAACGATGTCCACCAGACAAAGGCGTCATGAGATCGAGGGAGCGGCTGTCGATATCGGTCAATCGCGTCGATTTCCTCTGTCAGGCGGCGGGCGGCCCGACTCGCTTGTGTTGGAGGGGCCAAACTTCTATAGCTTCAACGAATGAGTCATGACTAGGGCGCTATAATCATCGCGTCCCTGCGACGTGCACCCCACCCATCAAAAAATCCGAGTCTCGATGCCCACGCTCTATCATCACCCCATGTCATCCGCATCACGCTTCGTCCGGTTGATCCTGACGGAGTACGGCTACCAGGCAGACCTGATCGAAGAGCAGACCTGGGAAAAGCGCCGCGACTTTCTGGCGCTCAACCCGGCCGGCACGCTGCCCGTCTACGTCGACGACAGCATGCGGGCACTGTGTGGCGCCACCGTCATCTCCGAATATCTCGACGAGACCCACGGCGTGTTGAAGCGCGACCGGCGGCTGCTTGCCGAAGACCCGTTCCAGCGCGCCGAAATCCGCCGGCTGACGGAATGGTTCATGGTGAAGATGGAGACCGACGTAACCCGACCGCTGGCGCGCGAGCGCGTCTACAAGCTGCAGATGACCGCCGACCAGGGCGGCGGGGCGCCTGACTCGAAGATCCTGCGCACGGCGCGCGCCAATATTCGCCAGCACATGAAGTACCTCACCTGGCTCTCCGGTTCGCGCCAGTGGCTGGCCGGCGAACGGATGAGCTATGCGGATCTGGCGGCTGCCGCCTCGATCTCGATCCTCGATTATCTCGGCGAGATCGACTGGACAGAGGCGCCTGTGGTCAAGGACTGGTACCAGCGTCTGAAGTCGCGCCCGTCGTTCCGCCCGATGCTCACCGAGCGCGTGCGCGGCCTGACGCCCGTGTCCCATTACGCCGACCTGGATTTCTGACGAGGGCCCTCCATGCCCGAACGGACGACAGAGGCCAAGGAGTTGAAGCGTCGCGAGACGCTGACGGCCTTCGTCAAGGCGGAAGCGCATGCGCTCGGCTTCGATCTCTGTCGGATCACAAGGCCTGACAGCATTCCCGATGCAAAAGATCGCCTCGGCGAATTCATCGATGCCGGCCGGCATGGGACGATGGAGTGGATGGCCGAGACGCGCGAGCGGCGCGGCGATCCCAGGACGCTCTGGAGCGACGTGAAATCCGTCGTCGTCTTCGCGCTGAACTACGGGCCTGACGAGGACCCGCGCGGCATTCTCGCCAAGCACGACAAGGCGGCCATCTCCGTCTATGCGCGCAACCGCGACTATCACGACGTCATCAAGGGGCGGCTTAAGGAGATCGCGACGCGGTTTGCGGCGCGCGCCGGCGCCGACGTCAAGGTGTTCGTCGATACGGCGCCCGTCATGGAAAAGCCGCTGGCGGCGGCGGCCGGGATCGGCTGGCAGGGCAAGCACACCAACCTCGTCAGCCGCGTGCACGGCTCCTGGCTGTTTCTCGGCTCGATGTTCACCACCGCCGATCTCTCTATGGATGCGCCCGAGATCGATCACTGCGGATCATGCCGCGCCTGTCTCGACGCCTGCCCGACCGACGCCTTCCCGGCGCCCTACCAGATCGACGCGCGGCGCTGCATCTCCTATCTGACCATCGAGCACAAGGGACCGATCGACCCCGCCATCCGGCCGCTGGTCGGAAACCGCATCTACGGCTGCGACGACTGCCTGGCCGCCTGCCCGTGGAACAAGTTCGCGCGGGCGGCGTCGGAGATGAAACTGCAGGCGCGCGAGGATCTGAAGGAGCCTGCGATCGCCGAACTCCTGACACTCGACGATCCGAGCTTTCGGACCTTCTTCAGTGGCTCGCCGGTCAAGCGCATCGGCCGCGACCGGTTCGTTCGCAACGTGCTGATCGCCGCCGGCAATTCCGGCGATGCCGCGTTCGTCGATCAATGTCGGCTGCTCTCGGCAGATCCCTCGCCGGTGGTGCGCGCCATGGCGGTGTGGGCGCTGTCGCGGTTGCTGGAGGCTGGCGAATTCGCGCGGTTTGCGGCACAAAGGCCGAAGGATGAGTCGGACAGCGATGTGCTGAACGAGTGGAGACTGGCAGGAGCGGCGTGATGCATCTGGTGATTTTCGGCTGCGGCTACTCTGGAACGGCGATCGCAAAGGCGTTTCTCGCCGACGGTTTCCGCGTTTCCGGCACCACCCGATCTCAGGAAAAGGCGGTCGCTCTGCGAGCACAGGGCATCGAGGCCTTCGTGTTCGACGGCGAGACACTCGATCCGGCACTTGTCGACGCCGTTCGCTCCGCCACGCATCTGGTGCAGTCGATCGCACCGCGCGATGCCGGCGATCCGGTGCTGAAGCTTACGGGCGAGCGCATCGGCGCTCTCGTGCCGCAGCTGACCTGGATCGGCTATCTCTCGACCGTCGGCGTCTATGGCGACCACAAGGGCAACTGGGTCGGCGAAGACGTCGCCTGTGTTCCCGTCTCGGGCCGTTCGAAGGAGCGGCTGGAGGCGGAGGCGGCGTGGATGGAGATTGGTGTGCGCCTTGGCATTCCCGCCGCCGTGCTGCGATTATCGGGCATCTATGGTCCGGGACGTAATGCCTTCGTCAACCTCGCGCGCGGCACGGCGCGGCGGCTGATCAAGAAGGATCAGGTATTCAACCGCATCCGCGTCGAGGACATCGGCGCCAGCACACGCTTTCTCGCCGAACGCAAGCTTGGCGGCATCTATAATGTGACAGACGACCGGCCGGGTCCGCCGCAGGACGTGATCGTCGAGGCCGCACGGCTGATGGGCGTCGAGCCGCCACCGGAACAGGCGTTCGAAACGGCGGAACTGACGCCGATGGCACGCTCCTTCTACGGCGAGAACAAGCGTGTCTCGAATGCCAAGCTGAAGGCCTCCGGCTTCGTGTTTTCGTTCCCTGACTATCCGATGTCACTCGCGCAGTTGTTGCAGGGCGAGCGCTGGCGCGGCTGAGCGATCAGTCATCCTTCAGGCTTCGTGGCGATCATATCGCATGCGATGAAACGGTAGGAAATTCCTACTTTTACGGCATTCCGTTAAAACTTGGCGCCAAATTTGGGCATGCAGCCTTGGAAATTGCCCAAATGGGGCGGGAATTATGGCGTGCGCGCAAAATTATTTTCGCTGTTTTTGTGATCGCACCACGTCAAGACGCCCTCCCGCAAAAGATGTTCTAATTTTACTTGATTCAATTGCGCTTTTTTTATCGATCGGCGCTTGACGCCCTTTCGAATCATTTGTCGGCTCATCACAAATATTTCAATCAGTAATATTCCGTGATCATGCGCGGCACTTTTTCGCCACTTTTGAACGGATTTAAGCCCCCGCCGCCCACAAGGCGTAAGTTCAATAGTCGAGGGACATCCCGTTTTGAAGAAACTCAGCCGTTCTATTATCGCTGTCGCAACTATAGCAGCCTGTTCTACCATCCTTCCGATGGAAGGAAATGCTGCAAACGGTTGTGGTGGCGCTTCGTGGTACGCACTGCACTCCAAAACTGCCTCCGGGGAACGCATGAACCCCACCGTCAATACTGCCGCGCATCGTTCGCTTGCCTTCGGCACCAAGGTGAAGGTCACCAACCGCAACAACGGCCGCAGCGTCGTCGTTCGCATCAACGATCGCGGTCCATTCATCCGCGGCCGGGTTCTCGATCTTTCCCGCGCGGCCGCCAGCAACATCGGCATGGTCAGCAGCGGCACCGCCAAGGTCTGCTACGAAGTGATCAGCTAAACCCTTCGATACGCACCGCTTGCTCTTGCCGCCAATCGCGGATACCACGCGGTTGAGACTTGTGTACCATCTGCTGCGTCTGTCGCGCTTCCTGCGGATCGTTCACAAGCCCGGTTTTTACCCAGGCTATAGGAGCGTTGTGAATGCGATTGGGCGGTAGGCTCGAAGGGGCAATTTCGGTTCTGGACGATATCGATGCCCGCAGACGGCCTGTCGCCGATGCTCTAAAGGATTGGGGCCTCGCGCACCGGTTCGCCGGCTCCGGCGATCGCGCCGCAATCGGCAACATCGTGTACGACGCGCTTCGCATGCGCCTCTCGCATGCCTGGCTGATGGACGACGACAGTGCATCGGCGATTGCCCATGCCGTCATGTTCCGCCAGTGGGGCTTTACACCGGAGACGCTCGCCGCCGAGCTTGTCGATGACAAATTCGCGCCGGCGCCCTTGTCCGAGACGACACTCTTAGCATTCAAGTCTCGCAATCTCTCCGATGCTCCTTCTCATATTCAGGGCGATATCCCCGAGTGGATCCAGCCGACATTCGAGACGGCCTTTGGTGACACCTGGCTCGCCGAAGCTCAGGCTTTGGCCGAACGACCGACGCTCGACCTCCGCGCCAACATCCTGAGGGCCAGCCGCGAAAAAGCGGTCAAGGCGCTCGATCGGTCGGGCGCGCAGGACGCGAAGATCGCGCGATACGGCATCCGGATTGCCGCCGGCGAGGGTGCGTCCCGTCTACCAAACGTGACAGCCGAGCTTTCGTTCCAAAAAGGCTGGTTCGAGGTTCAGGACGAAGGATCGCAGATCGTTGCCGATCTGGTGCTGCCGCAGGAGGGCGACCAGGTTCTCGATTATTGCGCCGGTGGTGGCGGCAAGACGCTGGCGCTTTCGGCTGCCATGCACAACAAGGGCCAGGTTCACGCCTATGACGCCGACCGCAAGCGGCTGGCGCCGATCATCGAGCGGCTCAAGCGCGCCGGCACCCGCAATGTCCAGGTGCATGACAATGCCAAGGCGCTGCAGAGCCTCGAAGAACGCTGCGACAAGGTGCTGGTCGACGCGCCGTGCACCGGCACCGGCACATGGCGCCGCCGCCCCGACACCAAATGGCGCCTGAACGCCAAGAATCTCGACGAGCGGACGGCGCAGCAGCAGGATGCGCTGAAGCAGGCCAGCGCCTATGTGCGCCGCGGCGGCGAGCTGATCTACGTGACCTGCTCGGTATTGCCGCAGGAAAACGAGGAACAGGTTCGCGCCTTCACCGCGGCCAACCCGGAGTTCGAAATTACAAGCGCGCTCACCGGCTGGGATCAGTTGTTCGGCAAGGATAGCCCACGGCCGCGCTCGTCCGACGGCAAGACCGTGACGCTGACGCCCGCTTCCACCGATACCGACGGCTTCTTTTTCTGCCGGATGCAGCGCAAGGGCTGAAACGCCTGAATGTCAGTGCGGCGCCCGCAGCGGATATTGATGCCGCGGCGGGATAAGATGATGCAGCACGGCAATCGCGATCAGCAAGGCGCTGCCCAGCCCGACAATCAGAAACAAGGTCGGCCCGCCGAGATGCGAGCCGAACGCCACCAGCGGCACGGCACCAGCCGGCGGATGGGTGACGCGTAAAAGCAGCATGCCGGCGATGGTCAGGCCCACTGCGATGGCTGCGACCCACCAGAGACCCGGAAACAGGGAGACGGCCAGACCGCCAATCAGCGCGGCAAGGAGATAGCCGCCGAGAACGTTGGCCGGCTGCGCCAGCGGGCTCTTGGGTTGACCGAAAATCAGCACCGCCGTGGCGCCGAACGGCGCAATCAGCAACGGAATCCCTGTCAGAACCGTCAGCGCCCCGACCGATCCCATACCAACCATCGCGCCGATACCGGATTTCAGGTGCAGGTGAGCGGCACCTTTTGGTTCGTGCCGATGGGTGAAATGCTTGATATGGCGACGCATAGGCGATCTGTCCGGACAATGTTTGTGCAATTGCACAATTTCCTATCCATATTCTGCCGATTTTCCAAGCAAATCGAATCCGATCGAACGGCTTTCGGCGCATTTCCTTCCTTAAAATCATTCCAAACTAGAGTGTTTGACACCAGTTTGCTTTTGCGCGAAGAAATCTTCGCCGGACTTCAGACGGAACGTCCGTCACAGGAGAGGATCCCATGAAACTCAACAAGCAATTCTACGCAGCGCTGGCGCTGGCGATCGCCCCAATCGCCGTGTCCGCCATTCCGGCCCATGCGGCGACGGATGCCGCGGCTGTGGTCAAGCATTACACCGAACTCGCCCACGCCAAATACGAGGACTCGCTGACGACGGCCAAGGCCCTCGACGCGGCAATCGACGCGTTCCTTAAGGAGCCGACCGACAAGACGCTGGCTGCCGCCCGCGCCGCCTGGGTCAAGGCCCGCGTGCCCTACCAGCAGACGGAAGTCTACCGCTTCGGCAATCCGATCGTCGATGATTGGGAGGGCAAGGTGAACGCCTGGCCGCTCGACGAAGGCCTGATCGACTATGTCGACGCCTCCTACGGTACAGAAAGCGACGAGAATTCACTCTACGTCGCCAACGTCATCGCCAACAAGACGATCAAGATCGACGGCAAGGATGTCGACGCCTCGAAGCTGACGCCCGAGTTTCTGTCCGGCACGCTGGCCGAAGCCGGCGGTATCGAAGCCAACGTCGCGACCGGCTACCACGCCATCGAATTCCTGCTCTGGGGCCAGGACCTGAACGGCACCGGCCCGGGCGCCGGCAACCGCCCAGCCACCGACTACGACCTCAAGAATTGCACGCACGGCAATTGCGACCGCCGCGCCGAATACCTGAAGTCCGCATCGACGCTGCTCGTTTCCGACCTGCAGGAGATGGTCAGCAACTGGACGCCGGATGGCGCCGCCACCAAGAACGTCGAAGCCGATCCGAAGGCTGGCCTCGTCGCCATCCTCACCGGCATGGGCTCCCTCTCCTACGGCGAGCTGGCCGGCGAGCGCATGAAGCTCGGCCTGATCCTGCACGATCCCGAGGAAGAGCATGATTGCTTCTCCGACAACACCTACAACTCGCACCTCAACGACGCGATCGGGATTGCTGCCGCCTATACCGGCAACTACACCCGCGTCGACGGTACGAAGCTGAAGGGTCCGTCGCTGCACGATCTCGTCGCCGCCAAGGACAAGAAGCTCGACAAGGAAATGACCGGCAAGCTCGACACGACGCTGAAGGCCATGAACGTCATGGCCAAGCGTGGCCAGAACGTCGAGAAGTACGACCAGATGATCGGCGAAGGCAACAAGAAGGGCAACGCTGTTGTCCAGGCTGCCATCGACGGCCTCGTCGACCAGACCAAGTCGGTGCAGCGCGTCATCGCGGCACTTGACCTCGGCACGGTCAAGCTTGAAGGTTCCGACAGCCTGGATAATCCTGGCGCGGTCTTCAAATAAGTTGAAAAGGCGGGCCGCTTCGCACGAGGCGGCCCGAACTCCGAAATGTTGCCTTTCCCGGCCCGTCGTCTTCTCCTGAGCGCAGCTGCCTGTGCCACACTCGCCGGTTTTTCCGCCGCCCTCGCGGCCAATTTCGACCTCCCGACCAAACGCACCGACCTGACGGAGGCCGACGCCAAACGCGTGTCTGACGTGACGCGGCCGACCACCGACTTTTCCAAGGCCGAGCAGTACGAGGCGATGCAGGCGGGCGGGGCAACGTCGATCGATCCGGTCACGCAGGATTCGTTCTCGCATATCTCTGCGACCATCCCGTTCGAAGAGGAGCAGCCGTTCCGGCTCGGAAACGCGCTGTTCAAGAAGCTCTGGGTTTCCGCGCCCTCCTCGACGCAGGCCTCCGATGGGCTCGGACCGCTGTTCAACGCGCGCTCGTGCATGAGCTGTCACGTCAACGACGGGCGCGGCAAGCCGCCGGAGGGCGGGGTCAGCGCCACGTCGATGTTCCTGCGTCTGTCGCGACCGGCAGCGACGCCCGAGGAGCAGCGCGCGATAGCGAGTGCCGAGATCGTCAATTTTCCCGATCCCATCTACGGCCACCAGCTGCAGGACCTCGCCGTGCCCGGCCTGCCCTCCGAGGGAAAGATGGCGATCCGTTACAGCGAAGAGCCGGTGACGCTTGCCGGCGCCGAGATTGTTTCGCTGCGGCGGCCGACTTACGCCGTCACCAATCCCGGCTACGGACCGCTCGATCCGACCACGACGCTGTCGCCACGGGTGGCGCCCGCGATGATCGGGCTGGGACTGATCGAGGCCATTCCGGAAGCTGATATCCTTGCCCATGCGGATCCCGAGGACCGGGATGGCGACGGCATTCGCGGCCACGCGCAGATCGTCCGCGACCACCGAACCGGAAAGATCGCGCTCGGCCGCTTCGGCTGGAAGGCGCAGAATTCAAGCGTGCGCGACCAGACGGCCGACGCCTTTTCCAACGACATCGGCATCTCCACGCCCGACCGCCCGGACGCGCATGGCGACTGCACGGCGGCCGAGACGAAATGCAAGGCGATGCCTGATGGCGTGCAGAAGCGTCTCGGAAACGAAGAGGCGCCGGGGCCGATCCTCGACCTCGTGACCTTCTATTCCGCCAACCTCGCCGTGCCGGCGCGGCGCAAGGCGAGTTTTCCCGAAACGCTGAAGGGCAAGCAGGTTTTCTACGACAGCGGCTGCACCGCTTGCCACGTGCCGAAGTTCGTCACCCGCCGCGACAGCCTCGACAAGGCGCAGTCCTTCCAGCTGATCTGGCCCTATTCCGACTTCCTGCTGCACGACATGGGCGAAGGGCTGGCCGATGGACAACAGGTGGGACTTGCAAGCGGACGTGAATGGCGCACGCCGCCGCTATGGGGTATAGGTCTGACGAAGACCGTCAGCGGACACAGCTTCTTCCTTCACGACGGCCGTGCCAGAAACCTCACCGAGGCCATTCTCTGGCATGGCGGCGAGGCACAGAAGGCGCGTGACGCGTTTGCATCCCTGCCTGAGAATAACAGGCAGGCACTGATTACATTTCTGGAGTCTCTTTGATGCGCCTTTGGCAACCTTTCGTTCTCTCGCTCGCTCTTGCCTCCTCTGCCCTTGCCCAGACGACCCCGGCCCCGATTGCCCCGGCAGCTCCTGCTCAGGCCGGCACAGCGCAGGCGGGACTGAACGAGGATGCCGTTCCGGCGGTGATGCAGCGCGCCGTCGACGAGGTGATCCGTCCCGGCTACCGCAATGCGCAGCAGGCAGCGGCGCGGCTGACGACTGCGATGAAGGATCTGTGCGAAGGCGGTACGCCACAGAGTCTCGACAAGGCGAAGTCGGCCTTCGACGACGTGATCCGCTACTGGTCGGCGATCGAGATGGTGCAGGTTGGGCCTGTGATCCAGGACAATCTTTTCGAACACGTGCTGTTCTACCCCGACCGCAAAGGCGTTGGCCTCCGGCAGGTGCAGACGCTGATCGCCAAGGGCGATCCGAAGGATACCACCGTCGATGCGATCGCCGCCAAGAGCGTGGCGCTGCAGGGGCTGACGGCGCTGGAATACGTGCTCTACGGTTCCGGCTCCGAGGATCTGACGGCGCAGAAAAACAGCTTCCGCTGCCAGTACGGCGCAGCCGTTGCCGGCAACATCCAGCGCGAAGTCAGCGAAGTCGTTGCCGCCTGGGAAAAGCCGGATGGCATTCAGGGTAGTTGGAAGCATCCGGGCCCGCAGAGCCTCGACTTCATGGACAACAAGGAAGCCGTGACCGCGCTGCTCGGCATTCTCGTGCACGGTGCCGAAAATGTTCGCGACCAGCGGCTCGAGCAGTTCTACAAGGGCAAGGATTCGACGCCGCGGCCGCGGATGGCGATCTACTGGCGCTCGAAGAACACCTGGAAGTCGATGACATCGAATATCGAGGGCCTGCGCACGCTGTGGCAGAAGGCCAACATGGCCGACCTCCTGCCTGCCGACAAGAAGCCGGTGGCTGACGAGATCGATGCCAGGTTCAAGGCCCTGCTGGACACCGTTCCGAAGCTCAATCCCGATATCGATGCCGCCACAAGCGCGGCCGAGAAGGCCAAGCTCGACCAGCTTTTGATCGATACGCGCGACCTGGTGACCACGATCAGTGACGAGTATGGCGCGGCAATCGGCCTTTCGGCTGGCTTCTCCTTCTCCGACGGCGATTGATCCGATGATCAGAAGTGCCGCGATCGACCGGCGCAGTTTCATGAAGGCGGCCGGCCTGACGTTTCTGGCCGCCCTCCCCCCGCGCGCGCTGATGGCGCTGGAGCGGGCCGATGCGGTCTACGCTTCCGGCCTGCGGCAGGCGAACGGCGACTATGCCGTGGCGACCGTGACCGAGCGCGGCGAGATCGTCGATCAGGTTGCGTTGCCGGCGCGCTCGCACGGCATGGCCTTCAGCCCGGCAACCGGCAAGACCGTCGCCTTCGCGCGACGGCCCGGCACCTATGCGATGATCTTCGATCCGCACGGCAAGGCGGAGCCGATCGTCATCACCGCCGCCGACAACAGGCACTTCTACGGCCACGGCGCGTTTTCACCCGACGGCCGCATCCTCTATGCCAGCGAGAACGACTTCGACGCCAATCGCGGCATGATCGGCCTCTATGACGCCACCGACCGGTTCGCGCGCATCGGCGAGTTCGAGACCTTCGGCGTCGGGCCGCACGACATGACCGTTTCCGATGACGGCAGGATGTTGATCGTTGCCAATGGCGGCATCGAGACCCATCCCGATTTCGGCCGCACCAAGCTCAACCTGACCAGCATGCAGCCATCGCTGACATTGATCGATGCCGCCACCGGGGCGCTGATCGAGAAGCACGCGCTGCCGGCCCAATGGGCGCAGGTCTCGACCAGGCACGTCGATATGGACGACAGCGGCCGCATCTGGTTTGCCTGCCAGTACGAGGGCCACCGCAACGATTTGCCGCCGCTCGTCGGTTCCTTCGCGCGCGGCGAGGATATCCGCTTCGTCGATTTCCCGGAGGAGACGACGCGGCGGCTCGCCAACTATGTCGGCGCCATCGCCGTCAACCGCCGCGAGGGTCTGGTCGGCGTGACCTCGCCGAAGGGCGGGGCCTCGGTGACAATCGATGCCAGGACCGGCCGGGTGCTGCGCGAAGAGATCGTGCCTGATGCCGCGGGCATCGCGCCGGCCCGATCGGGCTTCGCGGTGTCGTCCTATGACGGTGATTTTCTCGGGGCGCACAGCAATGTGGCCTGGGATCAGCACATCGTCAGGATCGCGCCGTCACGACGCGTGTGACCACGCTTTCTGCTCCGCGCCGATCATCGTCGCCACCGCCTTCGCCGCATCCGTGAGCCAACCCGGCTTGCGCGCGCCGAGATCCTTGGCGATCGCCGGACCGGAGGTCGGATCATTTGTATGGCAATTGCCGATCTCGAAGCCCATGAGGTCGAGCATGTCGGGTGACAGCAGCAGATCCGGATTGCGATCGATCTCGATCTTGGTGCTGCTCGGCGACAGGCGCCGGACCAGCACGGCGCCGACCAGCCGATAATGCGGATCGGGCGAGCGCATGCGGCCGGCGGCGATCTCCGTGGCGTGGATGGCGCGATCGCCGGGCGCATGGGCGAGCGACCATGCCGATTGCAGCATGGCCTTCGCCTCGCGCAGCACCGGGCCACCCTGCCAGTCGGTGTAGGCGATGAAACGCGGGCGGCCGAGGCTGCCGGTACCGGCGGCCCGAGGCTTGGGGAGATAGGCGGCGCAGTTTGCCGGCAGCGATGCCGCAAGCGCTTGCGCATAGGCGGCTGGCGCCGGTTTGCTGGCGAACGGCAGCGCCGCGAATTTCTCCCAGAAATCGCGGCGTTCGCTGTCGGGCAAGGTCAGCGCCTTGCGCAGCCATTTATGATCGCGCTCGAGCACAACGGGCATCGGCGTCCCGATGCCTCTATCATAACCGGTGAGGACCGACGTCGCGATGGCCTGCGCCGACGGGCCGCCGGCGCCGACCGCCAGCAGTGCGCTCGCCACCAGCCGGACAAGATCGAGCGCATAGGGCATGACGGCGGCATCGTCGAAATCGTTGGCACCCCAGACAAGCCGCCCTTCGACATCGCGCCAGGTGCCGAAATTCTCCAGATGCGTGTCGCCGATCGCCAACACCGTCGGGGCGGATGCGAGATCGGGACAGATGTCGAGGACGGTTTCGGCGAAGCGCCAGTAGGTGGCGCGCAGGAAGGCGAAGCTGCTCGAGCGCATCTTCATGTGCTTGCGCAGGAGATCGTCCTCGACGAGGTCGGCGCCAAGCTGGCCGCGAAGCCAGCTCTCATAGGCTTGTGAAGACTGGATGATGTTTGCCATGGCGTGCCGGTCCGATGTCTGCTTCATCAAGCATAGGCGGATCGCCGCAGGCGGCAATCGCGATCAAGGCGCGGCAGGTTAAATCGCGGTAAGGTGGCTCTGGCGGGCAAGGCAGCGATGCCCTATCTCCGTCGCATGAACAGAGCCCTGACCTACATCGTCTTCATTGCCATCGCGCTCGGCGGCGGTCTCGCCATCGGCATCAACAATCTTCCCGGCGAATGGTACCAGTCGCTGGCCAAGCCGCCGTTCAATCCGCCGAACTGGGTGTTCGGACCGGCCTGGACGATCCTCTACGTGCTGATCGGCATTGCAGGCGCCCGGACCTGGCTGCGCGGGCATCTCTCGGTCGGCATGCTGATCTGGGCCGGGCAGATGGTGGTGAATTTCCTCTGGTCGCCGTTCTTCTTCGGCCTGCAGATGCCGCCGGTGGCGCTCGCCATCATCCTCATCCTGCTGGCGCTGATCCTCGCCTTCATCGGAAACCGCTGGAAGGCCGACCGCGTGGCGGCGCTGCTGTTCCTACCCTATCTCGCATGGGTGTCGTTCGCGACGCTGCTCAACCGCTCGATCGTCTATCTGAACTGAGCGGGACAACAGCCGCATGCGGAATTGTGCCGGCAGTGATCTATCGCGCTTGTCTGGCGCGGCGCAGCATGGCACTTTCGCGCCCGCACGGGGGCAGACATATGAGTGACATCGACAACGGCGACTTCCAGGAGCGCATCCAGGCCAATTTCGCGCGCCAGGCGGCGCTGCACACGATCGGCGCAGAACTGACGCGCGTGCAGCGGGCGATGGTGGAGATCGAGCTGCCCTTCGACGTCAAACTGACGCAACAGCACGGCATCCTGCATGCCGGGATCATTTCCGCCGCGCTCGATTCGGCCTGCGGTTTCGCCGCCTACAGCGTCATCGACCCCGACGCCTCGGTGCTGACGATCGAATTCAAGGTCAATCTTCTGTCTCCCGGGCGTGGCGACCGCTTCCTGTTTCGCGGCGAGATTACCAAGCCGGGAACCAACATCATCGTCGGCGACGGCCGCGGCTACGCGATCGGCGACGGCCCGGCCAAGCTGATCGCCTCGATGACCAGCACCATGATGATCATTCGCGGCAGAGAGGGCATTACGGGATGACGTTTGAACTGAAATCGGTTGCCGGCAAGTCCATCCTGTTCGTGATGGCCGCCGAAGCCGAATACGGCCCTTTCCTGCGCTCGCGCTTCGAGCCCTTGATGACCGGCGTCGGTCCTGTCGAGGCTGCCGTGGCACTGACACGGACGCTGGCAACCCTCGAACATGCCGGAGACCTGCCGCAGCTGGTGGTCTCGCTCGGCTCGGCCGGCTCCGCCAGGCTGGAGCAGACGGAGGTCTACCAGGTCACGTCCGTTTCCTATCGCGACATGGATGCCTCGCCGCTCGGCTTCGAGAAGGGCCGCACGCCGTTCCTCGACCTGCCCGCGGTGATCGACCTGCCGCTCCGGATCCCCGGCGTAGCGGAAGCCAGCCTCTCCACCGGCGGCAATGTCGTTTCGGGCACTGCCTATTCGGCCATCGACGCCGACATGGTCGACATGGAAACGTTCGCCATCCTGCGGGCCTGCCAGGCTTACAAGCTGCCGCTGATCGGCCTGCGTGGCATTTCCGACGGTGCCGAGGAGCTGCAGCACATCTCCGGCTGGACGGAATATCTGCACGTCATCGACCGCAAACTCTCCGATGCCACCGACAGCCTGTTCACGGCGCTGGAAGACGGGGTATTCTGGTTCTAGCGCTTCGCCGGCCTCAAAACCGGCTGGATCGCCTGCGAAAGCAGGACAATCAGCACAATAAAATGCTCTTGCGGCGGATTTCTCGCATTGCAAGACCGGGTGCTTTTCATTAAAGGCTCGCCATGACCCAGACAGCACATCCCGACAGCGTTCTCATCGTCGATTTCGGCAGCCAGGTAACCCAGCTGATCGCGCGCCGCGTGCGCGAAGCGGGCGTCTACTGCGAGATCGTTCCCTTCCAGTCCGCCGAAGAGGGTTTTCACCGCCTTCAGCCGAAGGCCGTGATCCTGTCCGGCAGCCCGGCATCGACCGTCGATGAGGGTTCGCCCCGCGCGCCGCAGATCATCTTCGACAGCGGCCTGCCTGTCTTCGGCATCTGCTATGGTCAGCAGACGATGTGCATGCAGCTCGGCGGCGAGGTCGAGAGCGGTCATCACCGCGAATTCGGCCGCGCCTTCCTCGAGGTCGACGAAGACAGCAAGCTGTTCGAAGGCCTCTGGTCGAAAGGCTCGCGCCATCAGGTGTGGATGAGCCATGGCGACCGCGTCACGGCCCTGCCTGAAGGCTTCAAGGTGGTCGCGACGTCGCCGAACGCGCCCTACGCCTTCATCGCCGACGAGAAGCGCAAGTATTACGGCGTGCAGTTCCACCCCGAAGTGGTGCACACGCCTGACGGCGCCAAGCTGATCGGCAACTTCATTCACAACATCGCCGGCATCAAGGGCGACTGGTCGATGTCGGCCTACCGCCAGAAGGCGGTCGACACGATCCGCGAACAGGTCGGCGACAAGCGCGTGCTCTGCGCACTCTCCGGCGGCGTCGACAGCTCGGTCGCGGCCCTGCTGATCCACGAGGCGATCGGCGACAAGCTGACCTGCGTGCTCGTCGACCACGGCCTGATGCGCAAGGACGAGGCGGCCAATGTCGTCGCCATGTTCCGCGAACACTACAATCTGCACCTGATTCACGTCGACGCCTCCGACAAGTTCATCGGCGAGCTCGAGGGCGTCTCCGACCCGGAAACCAAGCGCAAGATCATCGGTCGGCTGTTCATCGAGACCTTCGAGGAAGAGGCTAAGAAGCTCGGCGGCGCCGACTTCCTCGGCCAGGGCACGCTCTATCCCGACGTGATCGAAAGCGTGTCCTTCACCGGCGGTCCGTCGGTGACGATCAAGTCGCACCACAATGTCGGCGGCCTGCCCGAGCGCATGAACATGCAGCTCGTCGAGCCGCTGCGCGAACTCTTCAAGGACGAGGTGCGCGTGCTCGGCAAGGAGCTCGGCCTGCCCGACTCGTTCATCGGCCGCCACCCGTTCCCGGGTCCCGGCCTAGCGATCCGCTGCCCGGGTGGTATCACCCGCGAAAAGCTGGAGATTCTCCGCGAAGCCGACGCCATCTATCTCGACGAAATCCGCAAGGCCGGCCTCTACGACGCCATCTGGCAGGCCTTCGCCGTGCTGTTGCCGGTGCAGACCGTCGGCGTCATGGGCGACGGTCGCACCTACGAGTTCGTCTGCGCGCTGCGCGCCGTCACCTCGGTCGATGGCATGACGGCGGATTTCTATCACTACGACATGGAATTCCTCGGCCGCGCTGCGACCCGCATCATCAACGAAGTGCGTGGCATCAACCGCGTCGTCTACGACGTGACCAGCAAGCCGCCGGGCACGATCGAGTGGGAATGAGGGGGAGCATTACTGCTCCTTCTTGAAGACATCCTGAAAGATGAGTTGGCCCCAGGTGCGCCCGCGCGTGCCTACCAGCGCACCGCCCTCGTTGAGCCTTCCGAGCTTTACGGGTGCGAAGCCGAGCTGTTTGGCCAGGGCCACCACGGGAGCGACTGCCTCCTCGTCGTCGCTCGACAGAAAGACGACGCGGTGTCCGCCCTCGACCACCGGATCGGCCGCAAGTTTGGCCGCGGCGAGGTGATTGAAGCCTTTCACCAGCTTGGCGCCAGTAAAGGCCTTCGCCACGAAGGCTGAGGACGGGATGCTGTCGAACTCGTCCGGAAGAGCTCCGAACGCGTTCGTGGCGTCGATAATCGTCTTGCCTTCCCAGCTCGGCAGCGCCTTTGCGACGGCCTCATGCTCCGCGAACGGGACCGCCAAAATGATCGTGTCAGCCTCGAGTGCCTGCGGCAGCGAGGTTGCAACAACCTCGGGTCCAATCGCCCGCGCTTGTGGCGCCAACGCCTCGGCCGGCCGCCGGCCGGCAACCGCCACCCTGATGTTTCTGCGGGCGAAGGCGTGGGCAAGAGCCTGACCTACTTCACCGAATCCAACAATTGCATAGCTCATGATAATTTCTCCATTTCGTGTTGATAGTGTTTGCCCGGTCTTCGACCGCGCCAGCTTATTGACCGAGCCTTCGGCACTCCGGAGGAGCGCTAGGGCGCGACGTGTCAGAGTTGCGCCAGGCCGCCGTCGACAGCGATCTCGCTGGCGGTCATGAAACTGCTGTCCCCCGACGCGAGAAAGGCGGCCACTGCTCCGATCTCCGCCGGATCGGCCATGCGCTGTAGGGGTGTCATCGAGGCGAACACCTTCTGGCCCTCCTCGCCCAATGCTTCCTTTGCGAGTTCGGTCGCCGTTGCGCCTGGCGACAGCACGTTGACCCGGATGCCAGTGCCCTTCAGGTCTTCCGCCCAAGTCCGCGCCAGGTTGCGCACTGCCGCCTTGCTGGCGCTGTAAGCGGTCATTCCGGGGGCGCCCGTGGTGCCGGCGCTCGATCCGGTCAGGATGATCGAACCGCCCTTGCACATCAGCGGCAACGCCTTCTGCACCGTGAAAATCGTTCCCTTCACATTGGTGTCGAAGGTCTCGTCGATGTGCTCGGCGGTGATCTGGCCGAGCGCAAGCTGGCTTCCCGCCCCGGCATTGGCAAAGACAATGTCGACAGTTCCGCGCTCGGCTTTCACCGCCGCGTAGAGCCGGTCGAGATCGGCCTCATCGGAGACCGAGCCCTTTACGGCGCGGGCATTTGGACCGAGATCGGCCACGGCGGCGTCAAGTGCTTCCTGCCGGCGGCCGAAGAGGAAGACGAAGGCGCCCTCCTCGACAAAGCGCTTCGCTGCCGCGCGGCCAATGCCGGTCGCACCACCGGTGATCACGGCGGTCTTTCCATTCAGTCTGGTCATATCATGCATCCTCTGGTCATTCGGGAACGCCCCAAGACCTCCGAAATGGGTTTTCCGGCCCGCGTTGTTGAGTATGGAAGCGCGCACATCGGTGGTGCAGAATCGATCCGGCGGGATGGATAGTGCCAGCCAAGGCGATTAGCTTCCTTCGCTCGGAAATCACGACATACCCTTTGACGCGAGCTGTTATGCTCGCTTGCACTGTTGTACAAAGCTCGAGCTACCGACCTTGGAGGCGCACCGTGCGGTGCCGAATTGCACCATGATCGACTGGGATGACATTCGCTATTTTCTTGCCGTGGCGCGCAGAAGCTCGGTGCGGGCTGCCGCCGAAGGCCTCCGGGTGAACCACTCGACCGTGCTCCGACGCATCGCGCAGTTGGAGGAACGCCTCGGGGCGCAGATGTTCGAAAAACTGCCGTCGGGCTACCGCCTGACCGCTGCGGGCGAGGAGATCCTCGAACTGGCGAACCAGATGGAAGCGTCGTCGCTCGAACTGGAGACGCGTGTTTTCGGGCGCGATCAGGGCGTGCGCGGGCTGCTGCGGGTGACCTTGACTCCGATCCTCGCGACACATCTGCTGATGCCGGACTTTTCCGATTTCGCGCGACTCCATCCCGATATCGAGATGGACATCCTGTCCTCCGGGGAACTCGCTAATCTGACCAACCGGGAGGCGGACGTGGCGATCCGCGTCGTCTACGACCGCAACACCCTGCCGCTCAATCTTCACGGCCTGAAGGGGCCGGAGCTTTTCGGCGGCGTCTACATATCCCGCGATCGGCTTGCCGCGTGGCGCGTAGACACGCCTGAACCCATCCGGTGGATTGTCATCAGCAGCCATGGAATTCCGGATTGGGCCAGCGAGGGTGAGGTTCGCACCATGGGGGTCCCGTTCAGGACCACAGACGCCGCGGCGCAGATCGGGGCCGTCCGGGAAGGACTGGGCATCGCCACACTGCCGTGCTTTGTCGGAGATGCCGACCCTTTGCTGGCGAGAGTGCCCGGCGCCGAACTCCATATGTACGGAACACTCTGGCTACTGACGCAGGGGGAGACACGCAAGACCAAGCGCGTGCGGCTATTCACCGAGTTCGTATCACGCAGGCTTGCCGCTTATGCTCCGCTTCTCGCGGGGCTATCGGTATCACACGACTGACACCCGACGGATCGCCGATCACCCCTCAAAACAACGACTGCTGCACCGGCTTCGGCGGCGCCAGCCTTACGCCCTCCAGTTCCAGCATGCGCGCCTTCGATACCGATCCGCCCGGTGCCGAGAAGCCGCCGATCTTGTTGCCGGCGGCCAGCACTCGGTGGCAGGGGATGATCAGGGCGACGGGGTTCTTCGCCATCGCCTGGCCGATGTCGCGGGCGGCTTCCGGGCCGTGGCCGAGCGCCTTGGCCAACGCGCCGTAGGTGGTCGTTTCGCCCCAGCGCAATTGGCGGGCGGCGGCATAGATGGCGCGGAAGAACTCGTCCTGGCCGTCGAGATCGAGCGTGACATCGGAGAAATCGATCGGTTCGCCGGCGAAGTAGCGTTTTACGGCCGCGATGGCCTCAAGCACACCAGGGGTCGGCGCGGTCTGCTCCGCGTCCGGGATGCGGCGAAGCAATAGGCGTTCGGTGGCCTCGGGATTGCCTGTCGGCAGCTGGAAGCGGGTGATGCCGACGGCATTCCAGGCGACGCCGCAAAAGCCGCCGGCCGTTTCGAAGACAGTGTAGTGGTGTGGTGACTGTTCCATGCCCAGGCCTCCGATCAATCGAAGCTTTCGGCCGTCAAAATCGGCCTCCCCTGAAAATCGTGCGGCTGCGGATCGAATTCAACCCGTTTCTTGCGAAGCGTGTTGTGTCGGCGACATTTTCCAGCGTTCAGGCGTGGACCTTCACCGCTGGCGTTTCCTTGCTCACCGGCTTCGCCAGATCCGGCCGCAGGCTGGCGAATACGGCTTCGTAGCCGGCGGCGATCTTCTGCGGTTCGTAGCGCCTGGCGGCCTGGAGTGCGGCGCGCGACAGGTCGGGGATGGCTTCAGGACGCGCGGCCATGTCGGCGATCTGCCTGGCCAGCGCCGCGTCGTCGCCCGGATCGAAGAGATAGCCGTCACTGCCGGGGTCGATCGATTCCGGGATGCCGCCGGAACGGGCGCCGATCACCGGCACGCCTTGCGCGAAGGCTTCGATCACCACCCGGCCGAAAGGCTCGCGAAACAGCGACGGAACGACCAGCACGTCGATCTGAGGGAAGAAATCATCCGGCTTGGTCCAGCCGAGGAATTTGGTGTTCTCGCTCGGAAACTTTTGCGGCAGCGATTTCGAGTAATCGCTCTTCGAGCTGCCGGCGATCATGAAGCGCACCTCGGGATTATTGACCAGCCGATGGGCGGCGAGCGCCAGCGTGTCGAGGCCCTTGACCGGATCATGGACGCCGATGAAGCCGAAGCGCATCGGCCCCACGGGCGCAGCGCGCGGTGCGCTGCCGGCGACAGACGGCATGGCGCCGGGGACGCGGTAGGTGCTGGCGTTCGGAAAGTAATCATGCTCGGTGTGACGGCCGATGATGAAATCGGTTTCGCCGATCACCGCATCGACATAGCGCGAAAACACCTTCTTGCCGTAGGACGAGGCCTGGCAGGAGGAACAGGCACGCACGCAATTGTCGTCGCCGCGGCGCATGCTGGCCTTCCAGCACAGAAGAAATGCGCTGCGCAGGATATGACAGACCGGCACGCCACAGCTCTTGGCGGCGGCCCAGGTGGCGACGTTGATGTTCTCGATGCTGTCGGTCAGCACGATATCCGGCTTGAAGCGGCGGATTTCGCGGCGCATGACGAGATAGGCGCGCGGATTGAAATTCTCCAGCGCATGCCAGATCAGCTTCTTCCAGCCCGGTCGGGGCAGCCTGTAGTTCCAGTCGATGTTGAGCGTCTTCAGCCGGTGCACAGGCACGCCGTCATAAATCTCGTGCTTGTCCTCGCCCGAGACGTTGACCACTTCGAGATCGTGACCGGCCGCGAGAAGCAGCTTGGCGATCATCATCGCCGAAATCGGGCCGCCGCCATCGATGAACGGTGGAAAGGCAGCACAGGCCATCAGGATACGCATGACAAAACTCCAGAGCCGCGCAGAGCGGTGATCATTTGTTCTTCTTTTGTTCTTGATTTCCACTCGGCAGCTGTTACCATCCGCCCATTCCCTGGAGAGTGAGAGGCGGGGCGACGGATCCCGAGATGGCCATGCATGAACAGAACACGCAATCGTCCTTCGACTTCGCTTGCCCAAGCATGCAGCCTCAATCGTCAAGATTTGGCAAAGAAAACCTGTTTTTCGCGATATTGCCGGATCGCGAGGCAATCGCTGCCTGCCTCGATGTGCAGGACCGGCTGAAAAACCGACACCTGCTCTTCGCCACGCCGCGACCGCGCGAGCGGTTGCATGTCTCGCTCTATCATGTCGATCAGGGCATGAAGATCCCGGACGCGGTGATCTTCGGGGCCTGCCGGGCGGCCAGCGCCATCGATGCCTGCCAGTTCGAGCTCGGCTTCGACCATGTCGCAACCTTCAAGTCGTCGGTGCGCAACGCCATCGTGCTCGCCGGCAATGGCGGCCGAGAACTGTTGCGGCAGCTGCATGTCAGGGTCGGTATCGAGATGCATCATATCGGCGAAAGTGCGCGAATACGGCCCGACTTCCAACCGCATGTGACACTGTTCTACGACAGCGACACGGCGCCGAAGACGATGCTGGAGAAGCCGGTGACGATCACCGCCCGCGAGTTCGTTCTGCTGCACCATCGATCTGGCGAAAGCAACTATGAGCAACTCGGCCGCTGGCCGCTGCAGGCGCGCGGATAACGGCTTGCCTCGACCTGCGGAAGTCGCTTAAAGCTGCGGCAGAGACAATGGCAGCGGAGACACAGATGGACACGTCCGAGATCATCTTTTCCGGCGATACCGCCGGGATCGAATGGCGACTGCCGGTGCTGCGCTTCAAGGGCAGCGACCCGAAGGCGCCGAAGATCTACATCCAGGCGGCATTGCACGCCAACGAGCTGCCGGGCACGGCGCTTGTTCATTTTCTCTGCGAGATGCTGCGCGAGGCGGACGCCGCGGGCCGAATCCGCAGCGACATCACCATCGTGCCGCATGCCAATCCGATCGGCGCATCGCAATCGCATTTCGGCGAGCTGCAAGGTCGCTTCGATCTTGGCACCCGCACCAATTTCAACCGCGACTTCCCGCTGATCTCGGTTGGAGATCGCGATACGCTGACCGAGGACCTCGATCGCCATGGCGCGGTCGACCGGCTGAAGCGGCAGCTGATGCATATGGCGCTCGGCTGCGATCTGGTGATCGACCTGCATTGCGACGATGAATCGCTGCAATACGCCTATATCGACGACGCCTTCTGGCCGGAGGCGGCCGATCTGGCCGCCGCCCTCGACATGGAAGCGGTGCTTCTATCGGACGGCGAAAGCTCGGCCTTCGAAGAGGCGGTCGGCTATGCCTGGAAGCATGAGACATCGGAGAAGAAGACGCAGCTGCCCGGCAAGCTTTCGGTTACCGTCGAACTGCGCGGCATGCGCGACGTCTATCCGGAGATGGCGCGCAAGGATGCCGAGGGGCTGTTTACGTTTCTCGCCGGCCGCGGTGGCATAAATGCGCCGGTGGCGCTCGCGCCATTCACCGGCCCCGCCGTGCCGCTCGACAATATCGAGATGATCCGCGCGCCGCAGGCCGGCACAGTGCTGTTTCATCGCAATATCGGCGAGCAGATCGAAGAGGGTGCGCTGCTGGCGACCATCATCACCCGTCCCGGCCAGCCCGACGGCACCATCGAGGTGCGCGCGCCGCAGGCCGGGCTGATCGTCACCCGCACGTCGGCCCGCCTCGTGCGCCGCCGCGCCGACCTGATGAAAATCGCATGCGGCAGCGCCAGCAAGGCGGCACGCAAGCCGGGCGCGCTGGAAAACTGAGCGGGAGAGGCAAATGACCGTGACCATCTACGGCATCAAGAACTGCGACACGATGAAGAAGGCCCGTACCTGGCTGGAAGCGCATGACGTCGCCTATGATTTCCACGATTACAAGGCGTCGGGCATCGACCGGGCGCATCTGGAAAAATGGGTGAAGGAAGCGGGCTGGGAAACGGTGCTCAACCGCGCCGGCACCACCTTCCGCAAGCTGCCGGACGAGGCGCGCAGCGATCTTGACGCGGACAAGGCGATCGCGCTGATGCTGGAACAGCCATCGATGATCAAGCGGCCGGTGCTGGAGGCTGACGGCACGCTGTCAGTCGGGTTCAAACCCGAGAGCTACGGCAGCGTTTTCAAGGGCTGAGCCGATGTCGAAAACCACGCGCGCCACGCAGGTTCTGGCCAAATCAGGTGTCGCCTTCACGGTCCACACCTATGACTACGATCCGAGTGCCGAGCGCATCGGCCTGCAGGCGGCGGAAGCGATCGGCGAAGAGCCGCATCGGGTGTTGAAGACGCTGATGGCCGAGGTCGATGGCAAACCGGTCTGCGTCGTCGTGCCGTCCGATCACGAGGTCAGCATGAAGAAGCTGGCTGCTGCCTTCAAGGGCAAGTCGGCGAGCATGATGAAGCCCGTCGATGCCGAGCGCCTGACCGGCTACCATGTTGGCGGCATCAGCCCGTTCGGGCAGAAGAAGCTGGTGCCGACGGCGATCGAGCAAGCATCGCTCGCCGAGCCGCTGGTCTACATGAACGGCGGCCAGCGCGGGCTGCAGGTGCGGCTCGATCCGAAGGATGCACTTATGGTGCTGAAGGCGGTGGCTGCGTCGCTGGTGGCGTGATCGCCCAAGATTGAAAAGCCGCGAGCTTCAATTTCGCCTTAAACAGGTCTAAGTCTCTGCGCCTGTCCGTTCGTTTCAGAAGGTGATCGATCATGAACTACATGCCGCAGGGCGAAAACGCCGTGGACCCCATCAAGCTCGACAAGCTGGCCGAAGTCGCCGTCAAGGTCGGGCTGCAGCTCAAGAGCGGGCAGGATCTCGTCATCACCGCGCCCGTCGTGGCACTGCCGCTGGTCCGGCAGATCACCAAACATGCCTATATGGCCGGCGCCGGGCTGGTCAGCGCCTTCTATTCCGACGAGGAATCGACGCTTGCGCGCTATCAATACGGCAACGACCAGAGCTTCGACCGTGCGTCAGGCTGGCTCTACGAGGGCATGGCGAAGGCCTATGAGAACGGCGCGGCGCGGCTTGCAGTGGCCGGCGACAACCCGATGATGCTGTCGGAACAGGACCCGTCGAAGGTCAGCCGCGCCAACCGCGCGACGTCTGCCGCCTACAAGCCGGCGCTGGAGAAGATCTCCAATTTCGACATCAACTGGAACATCGTCTCCTACCCGAACCCGGCCTGGGCCAAGCTGGTTTTCCCCGGTGATCCCGAGCCGATCGCCGTCGCGAGGCTCGCCAAGGCGATCTTCGCCGCCTCGCGCGTCGATGTCGAGGATCCGATCGCGGCCTGGGCCGAGCACAATGCCAATCTCGCCAAGCGGTCCGGCTGGCTGAACGGCCAGCGTTTTTCGGCGCTGCATTTCACCGGTCCGGGCACCGATCTGACGGTCGGCCTAGCCGATGGTCACGAGTGGCATGGCGGCGCGTCCACGGCCAAGAACGGCATCACCTGCAATCCGAACATTCCGACCGAGGAAGTGTTCACCACGCCGCATGCGTTGCGTGTCGAAGGCTACGTGTCCAGCACCAAGCCGCTGTCGCACCAGGGCACGCTGATCGACGACATCCGGGTGACATTCGAGGGCGGCCGGATCGTCGAGGCGAAGGCTTCGCGTGGCGAAGAGGTGCTGAACAAGGTGCTGGATACCGACGAGGGCGCGCGGCGGCTGGGCGAAGTGGCGCTGGTGCCGCATTCCTCGCCGATCTCGGCCAGCGGCATCCTGTTCTACAACACGCTGTTCGACGAGAACGCCTCCTGCCATATCGCGCTCGGCCAGTGCTATTCGAAGTGCTTCCTCGACGGCGCCAAGCTGAGCCAGGAACAGATCAAGGCGCAGGGCGGCAATTCCAGCCTGATCCATATCGACTGGATGATCGGCTCCGACAAGGTCGACATCGACGGTATCAACGCGGACGGATCGAAGGTTCCGGTGATGCGGAAGGGCGAATGGGCCTGAACATATCGGCTGCCGGCCGGCATCAGGCTCCGGTCGGCGACTGCGCCCCTTCGATATCGGATGGGCACCATGCTGCGGGTATCCACCTTGCAGATTGCGGAAAAGCGCGGACGATGAACCATAGCGCGACTAGGATCAGTGCGACGGTGACAAACAGGCCGCCGATGGCCGGCCCCGTGCTGAAGCCCAAAAGAAAACCCATCGACGCCAGCAGGCTGCCCAGGCCGATCAGCAGCGCTACGACGACCGTTGGAACCGAAAGAAACGAGCAAGCCAGCAAGACGCTCAGGATATCGGCCATGAAGAAATACCGCTCATGCATCCGGGGCAGGATATACGGGACCGCGAGGCTCGACAGCAGCGCAATCAGCAAGAGGTCGAAACGGCTGGTCATCTTCCTGATGTCGGCGATAATCGCGATGGCCAGTACGACGAGTGCTGCGACGGCAATGCCAAATATCGTGGCGGTATCGTTGGGTTGAAGTCCGAAATAATCGAGGTAGGTCCAGATGTTAGGCGCGTTCAGCGAAAGACTTTGGTAATAATCGGCCTGCTCCAAATAGATCCGTACCAGATCCATCATCGGCCGGCCGGCAATCCACGCCGGCAGCATCAGCAGGCACCAGGCTGCGAACGAGAAGATCAAAGACCATGGCCGGATCACCCGCGACAATAGCAGAAACAGGCCGAAGGGCGCGACAAAGACCGCTTGCAGCTTGAAGGCGATCGCAGCGCCGAACATGGCCGCCGCGAGCAGGTCTCTTCGCTGCAGCGCGAAGGCGACGGCGAGAATGATGAACCCGGTATAGAGTGCATCGCACTGTCCCCAGACCACGCTGTTGATCACGACGGAAGGCAGAAGCAGAATCAGAAGGGCCGCAACCAGGGCCGGCCAAGGCCGCATGAATTGCCGCAACAGGACATGGGAGCAGCAGACCAGAAAGACCGAACCCGCTATCGCCAGAAGCTTGATGGTGACAAGCGGGGTCAGCCAGCCATCGGCAAGCGTACCGATAGACAGCAGATAGAGGTATGGCGGCGTATAGTTGGAGAAATTGTCGGCGAAAGCGGCAAACCTGCCGTGCAACAGAATATAGTCGTACCAGGGAACGAGGAAGTCCTCGATATCGGCATTGTCTGTTTCGAGAAACAATGGGTAGACCATGACCGCCGCCAGCAAAATGGCCAGACAGATCGGGGCGCAAATTTCAGCGGATGACTTCGTCCAGCGTCTCACTATGCCGATCCCTCTCGACGACAATCTCTAGGCCACAATACCCGTGGAAATTCCTGCTCTTCTGGCGTCAAACAATCAAAACAGGCTGCCCTGCTTCGGTGGCGCGGCTGGTTCCGAAGATTTCGCACCGCGCTTCCTGGCGCTCCCCGGCGGCTCGCCGCCCTCGGTGGTGATGGCGCCGATGCGGCCGTCGGAAAACTCGATCGAGATGCCCGACCCTGCCGACAGCATCGCCGCCTGCGACACCGGCCGGTTATCCTCGTCGCGGATGACGGCATAGCCGCGCTTCAGCACATTCTTGTAGGACAGCGACTGCAGGATCCGCTCCTGCGCCTGCAGATCGCCGCGCGCGCGCGCCAACTGGTGGCGGACGGCGGTGTCGGCGTTGCGCGACAGATTGGCGAGACGGTCGCGCATGCGCGATGTCTGCGTCCGCAGCCGCGCCGGCAGCGAGGCGAAGACGGCATCGGCGCGGCCGACGCGCGATTTCGAGCGGTCGAGCAGCCGCTCGACGGTGCGCTCGGCCCGCGTCATGCGCTCGGCCAGCATCTGGCGTTTCTCGGCAATGCGGTTCGACAGCATGTCGGGGCGCAGGTGTGCGGCGGTCTTCTCGAAACCGCGTCGCTTGTTCAGCGTGTTGAGTTCGAGCCCGCGGCCGAGGCCTGCGGCCACCTCGTCGAAACGGCGGCGCGGCAGCGCCAGCAGCTGGTCGAGCGAGGGTAGCGCGCGCATCAGCGCCCGCACAGCCTGTCGGCGATGATCCATCTGCCGTGTCGTGCTGCCCTGTAGCCGTGCAGAGAACTGCGCGAGCTGCGATTCGAGCTCGGCCTTGACAGGCACCGCCATTTCGGCGGCACCCGTGGGCGTCGGGGCGCGGATATCCGCAGCATAGTCGATCAGCGTCCAGTCGGTCTCGTGGCCGACGGCCGAGATCAGCGGTATCGCGCTTTCGGCGGCGGCGCGCACGACGATCTCGTCGTTGAAGCTCCAAAGATCCTCGAGGCTGCCGCCACCGCGGGCGACGATCAGCACGTCCGGCCGCGGGATGGCGCCAGCGGGATTGAAGCCGTTGAAGCCGCGAATGGCGTTCGCCACCTCCTCACCGGAGCCCTCGCCCTGCACTTTCACCGGCCAGACGACCACATGCACGGGGAAGCGATCGGCAATGCGGTGGAGAATATCGCGGATGACCGCGCCGGTCGGCGACGTCACGACGCCGATGACGCGCGGCATGAAGGGCAGCGGCCGCTTGCGGGCGGGGTCGAACAGACCTTCGGCGCCAAGCTTGCGCTTGCGCTCCTCGATCAGCGCCATCAACGCCCCGGCGCCGGCCGGCTCTAGCGTCTCGATTACGATCTGGTATTTCGACGAGCCCGGGAAGGTGGTGACCTTGCCGGTGGCGATCACTTCCATGCCCTCTTCCGGGCGGAACTTCAGCCGCGAGAACGTGCCCTTCCAGATCACGGCATCGATGCGCGAGCGATCGTCCTTCAGCGAGAAGTAAGCATGGCCGGACGAATGCGGACCGCGATAGCCGGAGATTTCCCCGCGTACGCGCACCTGGTCGAACGCCGTCTCGACGGTTCGCTTGATCGAACCCGACAGTTCCGACACCGAATATTCGGTGAGATTGCTCGGCGAATCATTGTCGAAGATGCTGCTCATGCAACCTTTCTAGCCGAAACGAAGCGGAAACGCAGCCCAGGATGCGGGGAGGTTTATGCACCGATGGCGATCCGGCCTGCATCGACAACACGAAATTTTCGTTGTCCCTTCAAAGGCTTGCTCGCATCACTGGCGCGTTCCGGCGAAACGTCATTCCTACGATTTTCCCCGTTTTCCAGTTCGGCGCGATCATGGCGGGAACAACCAAGGAGTTTCCATGTCCGACCGCTTTTCCTCGCACGCGCCCTCCCTCACCGGCCCCGCCAGTTCCGGCTTTGCTATTGCGCCCGATGACACACTGCTGCTTGCTGAAACGACGCGGGCACTGTTTGTCGGGTCGGGCGGCAGCCTGAGGGTGGAGATGGCCTCGGGCGCGGTCCTTACCTTCGAGGCCGTTGCCGATGGCGCAATCCTGCCGCTGCGGATCGTGCGCGTGCTGGCGACCGGAACGACAGCGGCCAACATTATCGGCCTCGTCTGATCCGGCGCGCAACCATCTGTGTGGTCGCCCGTTATCATATATATCGAAAACCGCAGATACCGGCACAGCGTTAATTGTTCGGCAAAGCCACCGCCCCTATACTGCAGTGATTCGGGAGATGCTGAATGATTGCTCTGACTGCCGCCATGATTGGTATTGCCACCGCACCGATGCGCTCGCTGTTTTCCATGATTCTCGTGGGCGTGCTCATCTGTGGAAGCTATGCCTGTGCGGCATTCTGCGGCCCGACATCGTTGCTCGATCTCGCCATCGCCATCGTCTGCTACAATCTCAGCCTGCTCGTCTCGCTGGTCGGCCTGCACGTATTCGACCGTTTGCGCTCCAAGGCACGCCTCGCCTGACGACCTTCATAGTATCCGCTGATTACGATCCGCTCGGGATGTAGCGGAAGAACCGGACCGGTGATCCCTCAGGCGAGGGAACGGCCTGCAGGTATGGCGGCACGATGCCTTTTTCCAACTGCGCGTAGAGACCGTCGGGCTTCATCCTGGCGATCTCCCTGGTCTGCAGGAAGTCCTTGCAGAAGGCGAGCGTTGTCACCCCGGTACCGCGCAGGAACGCCTCGGCGTCGGAAGGGGTCGACAGGCCGATGTGCATTTCCGTCAGCATGCCGCCCTGATTGCGGTGATAGGGTGCCGAGAGGATGCGGTTTGCCGTGAAACGCAGGATCGACACGCCCATGTCGGACGGCGCGGCGACCAGACCGGGCGGCAGGTCGATCAGCGGGGCGAGCGACTGTTGCGACGAGCAGCTCGGCTTGTCCTTGGCTTCGGCCTCTGCCTGCGCCTGGCTGTTGTTGATGCGGTCGCCAATCAATCCGCCGGCGAGACCCCAGACAGCGGCGACGCTGAGGAGAACCGTCAGTATGTAGCTGAGGGCTGCGGCGCCGTTTTCCTTCTCGGCGTTGGAGACACGGCGGATGTCGATGATCAACAGGGTCAGCGGGAAGACGGCGAGCAGGTTGGAGAACATCGCGCCGCGGATCTGCACCGCCGCGATCGCCCAGCTTATCGCGAGCAGGAACAGCAGCACGAGATGGATGCGCACGCGGTCGGCGTAGACGAGGCGGAAGATGCAGACGGCGATGGCGAACAGGCCGGTCGCGTAGAAGAAGCCGATCGTATAGGGGTCCTGATGGAAGCTGGCGACGATCGACTGCGCCTCCTGGACGTTCTTCAGCCACAGGTCGATCAACATCGGATCAAGGTCGGCCAGCGGATTGTGCAGGCACTGCGGCGCGATGACGACGGCCGACGCCAGCACCACGCCACCGACGGCGCCGAGCACGGCAAAACGGAAGGGCCGGCCGAAGCGGCTGGCAAAGGCCGCGGCCACCATCAGAAGACCGCCGCCGATCGCCGCCAGGCTGTAATAGCCAAGCGAGAGATTGTCGCAGGTGACCGACGAATAAAGGCGCGGCGGCACGGTTCCGAAGAAGAACAGGCTGATCGACAGCGCCAGCGTCAGGCCGAATGCCTTGGCAGCCGGTGCAAAGGTATCGCCTTCCCAAGCCCACGAGATTGCGACGACGAGGCAGACACCGGCGACGAAAGGGGTTGTCTCGGCGCCGATGGCGATCGCCAGCGCCGCGCAGAAAGCAGCGATCGCATAGCTTAGCGGCCGATGGTCTTCGTCGAGCAGCATCGCCGTCATGATCGCCGCAAGCGCGAACTGGGCGTTGTGATGGTCGATCGAGCCGGGCAGGAAGCGGTTGCTGGTGACCAGCAGGAAGGTCGCAAGCAACAGCGCGATATGCATGCCGAACACGCCGCCCACACGCCGACCGGCAAGGCCCATGCCCCACAGGCTGGGAACGATCAGCGACAGCGGCCAGACCAGCAACGCCGCGGCTTCGGCGCTTTGCTGCGGCAGGACGAGGCCGAAGAAGCGGATCAGCGTGGCGATCGGCAGATCGATCAGCCGCGACCAGTGCATCAGCGTGCCCGGCCCGAGGCCCATGCGGTACTGCATGAGATCGAACCAGCCCTGGCCACTCAGGAAATCGCGCACCTCGACGAGGCGCATGCCGTCGTCATTGTCGGCGCCGACATAGTCCTTGGCATTCGGGACCTTCATGACGATGATCGCGACGATCAGCAACAGGCTGTAGAACAGCACCGAGGGCCACAGCTTCTCCATCACCACCCGCAGCTTCTCGCGCAGGGACATGGGTGTTGTTTCGCCAATCATCGGGGCAACGGTCGCCATGAAGCATATCTCATCATTGAATGCGGCGAGAGATTACGATGTGCATATCAAGAAAGCGTAAAGCACGGTGGCAGCACCAGCGAGCCTCTACCGGGCCTGCGCCAAAGGCATAGGAGCTTGTTAACGGCCATCCTTTAGAGTTGCCGCAATTTCCTTCGCACAGGTGTGATCATGGGATCGCGTACAGACAATCTGACCATTGCCGTCCTGCTTCCGTGCTATAACGAGGCAGCGACGATCGGCGCCGTCGTGCGCGGTTTCAAGGCGACGCTGCCGGGTGCCGAGATCCACGTCTACGACAACAATTCCACGGACGGTACGGCGCTGCACGCGATGCTGGCCGGCGCCCATGTCGTGCGCGAACGGCGCCAGGGCAAGGGCCACGTCGTCCGCCGCATGTTCGCCGACATCGACGCCGACATCTACATCATGGCCGATGGCGATGGCACCTATGCGCCCGAGGATGGCGAGGAGCTGATCCGGACGCTGTTGACCGAGCGCGCCGACATGGTGGTCGGCACCCGCCGCGGCGTCCACGACGATGCCGGCCGCCAGGGCCATGCCTTCGGCAACCGGATCTTCAACATTCTATACCGGACGATCTTCGGCACCGATTTTACCGATATCTTCTCCGGCTACCGGGTATTTTCGCGTCGCTTCGTCAAGAGCTTCCCGGCGGTGTCGGCGGGCTTCGAGATCGAGACCGAGATGTCGGTCCATGCCTCCCGCCTGAAATTGCCGGTCAGCGAGCTGGAACTCGACTACGGCCGCCGGCCGGAAGGTTCGCACTCCAAACTTTCCACCTTCAAGGACGGCGCGAAGATCCTCTGGATGTTCGCCATGCTGATGAAGGAGACGCGCCCCTTCGCCTTCTTCGGCATCGTTACCGGCGCCTTCCTGGCGCTCAGCCTCGGCTTCATGGCGCCTGTGCTGGCCGAGTACTTCGCGACCGGCCTGGTCAGCCGGATGCCGACATGGGTGATGTCGATGGCGCTGATGATGATCTCGTTCATGATGTTCACCGCCGGCGTGATCCTGGATTCGGTCGCCCGGTCGCGCGCCGAGCAGCTGCGCATTCACTATATGAGCCTCGAGGCTCCGCACCTTGGCAACGATGTGTTCGCCTCGGAGGTCGAGGACATCGATCTCCAGCGCCAGCAGGCGCCCCGCGCGGGTGCGGCGTGAAGAAGCTGCTGCGCTTCGGCATAGCCGGCGGCCTCGGCTTCATCGTCGATGCCGGCGTCCTGGCGCTGTTGCTGCATACGACGCCGCTCGGCCCGTTTCTGGCGCGGCTGATCGCCATCGCGCTGGCGATGGCGACGACATGGGTGTTCAACCGGACCTTCACCTTCGAAAAATCGGGCGATTCCCTTGCCGCGGAAGGCTTTCGCTACGGCTCCGTCGGGATCACCGCAGCGCTGGTGAACTACGGCCTCTACTCGGCTCTGCTATTGACCATGCCGGACCTGCAGCCGCTGGCGGCGATGGTGTTTGCCACCGCCGCATCGATGTTCTTCAGCTTCTTCGGCTACTCGCGCTTCGTCTTCCGCGAGAAGTGATCAGACGGCCTCCCAGCCATCCTTGTCGCTGGCGCGGTAAATCGCGTCGATGAATGCCTGGCTGAGCTTGGAGCTTTCCAGCGTGACGATCTCCTGATTTTCACCATTGGCGGCACGCGCGAAAGCTTCGGCCTCGCGCTTGTACTGGCGGCTGTCGGGGAAGCGGAAGACAGTGGATTCGTTGTGGCTGCGGTTGGTCAGCTCGACCTCTTCGGCGCCCCAGCGATCAGCATTGAAAGGCGACTTCACCTCGATGAAGCCGTCTGTGCCGTGGAACACCATGATCTGGCGGTTGGCCATCTGGGTGGAGATGTAGAAGCTGAGCTCGAAGCCGCCGAAATCGGCCTTGACGCTGGAATAGATGTCGGTGCCGAATTCCGGATCGCGGCGGGTGACAGCCTGCACGCGCTGCGGCTCCTGGCCGGTGGCAAAGCGGGTAGCAATGGTCGGATAAACGCCGATATCAGGCAGCGCGCCGCCGCCGAGCTCGGGGATGTTGCGCATGTTGCCGGGGTCGCGGTTGAAATAGGTGAAGGCGCCCTGCACATGCTGCAGCGCGCCGACGGCGCCGTCGGCTATCAACTGGCGCACCTTCAGCCAGACCGGAGCGTAGGCCACCATGTAGGCTTCCGTGATCACCACCTTGTTGCGGTCGCGCGCGGCGATCAGGCTGTCGATCTCGCCGGCGTTGAGCGCGATCGGCTTTTCGCAGAGCACGTGCTTGCCGGCGTCGGCCGCCTTTATCGTCCATTCCACATGCTGCGATGTCGGCAGCGGGATATAGACCGCGTCGATGAGATCGGAGGCCAGCATCTCCTCGTAGGAACCGAAGGCATGCGGCACGGAGAAACGGTCTGCCATAGACCGCGCCTTGGAAAGATCGCGGCTGGCAATGGCTGTCACGACGCAGTTTTCCGCGTCCTGGATGGCGGGGACGACAAGGTCGCGGCCGATCTTGGCGGTCGAGATGATACCGAAACGCAGCATGATGGGAGCCTCTCCTAGTTTGATTTTTGTCGGACCTTAGTCAGGCCGGGGCGTGGGCGCAATGGCGCGATCACAATTCGCGGCGTGGTCGCGGCGCCGGTTTCCATTCGGCCGGATGCGCACTAGGTTACCCCATGGGCGGCGTCCTGCCGCGTCATCGATTTCAGACAATTCAACATTTCAGGAGTTCATCATGGAAAAGCGTCGTCTTGGAAAAACCGGCCTTTCGGTCTCGCCGATCGTGTTCGGCGGCAACGTGTTCGGCTGGACGGCCGACGAGAAGACGTCGTTCGGGATCCTCGACGCGTTCTTCGACGCCGGCTTCGATACGATCGACACCGCCGACGTCTATTCGGCCTGGGTACCCGGCAACAAGGGCGGCGATTCGGAAGAAATCATCGGCAAGTGGCTGAAGCAGGGAAAAATCTCGCGCGACAAGGCCGTGATCATCACCAAGGTCGGCTCCGAGATGGGACCGGGCAAGAAGGGGCTGAAGGAGCAGTATATTCTCCAGGCGGTCGAGGCTTCGCTGAAGCGGCTGCAGACCGACTATATCGACCTCTACCTCTCGCACTGGCCTGACGCCGAAACGCCATATGAGGAAACGCTCGGCGCCTTCGCCAAGCTGAAGCAGCAGGGCAAGATCCGCGCCATCGGCTGCTCCAACCTCGACGCAACACAGCTGCAGGCCTCCTTTAACGCGGCCGAGAAAGCCGGCCTGACGCGCTACGACGTGATCCAGCCCGAATATAATCTCTACGACCGCGCTTCATTCGAAGGACCGCTGGCCGATCTCTGCGTGAAGGAAGATATCGGCGTCATCACCTATTTCAGCCTCGCCGCCGGCTTCCTCTCCGGCAAGTATCGCAGCAAGGCCGACACCGAGGGCAAGGCCCGCGGCGGCAAGGCGGCGGCCTATCTCGACGACAAGGGGTTGAAGATCCTCGCCGCACTCGACACCGTCGCCAAGGAGACGGGCGCCAAGCCGGCCGAGATCGCGCTGGCCTGGTTGCTCGCCAAGAAGGCGGTGACCGCGCCGATCGCCAGCGCCACCAGCATCGCCCAGCTCGACAGCCTGACGAAGTCGGCATCGCTGAAGCTCAGTGACGATGCCGTGACGCTGCTCGACAAGGCCGGCGCGTGACCTGACGCCAGGACCAGGGAGACTGACATGACCGTGACCAGCCGCGAAGCAAGCGTCGGAGACGAGGCCCGCTGGCGGGCGCTGTGGGCCGACTATCTCGCCTTCTACGAGGTCACGGTCGCGCCCGAGATCACCGACGGCACCTGGCGCCGGATTTTCGATCCGGCGTCGGCGATCGGCATGCGGGTGGCGGAACTCGATGGCAGCGTCGTCGGCTTTGCGCTCTACCTCACCCATGAAGGCACGTGGATATCCGGCAGGGACTGCTATCTCGAGGATCTCTTCGTCGATGCCGACGCCCGCGGCCATGGCGTCGGGCGGGCGCTGCTCGACGATCTCATCGCGCTCAGCAAGGAGAACGGCTGGTCGCGGCTCTACTGGCACACAAGCGAGACCAACACGCGCGCCCAGGCGCTCTACGACAGCTACGTGAAGAGCGACGGCCATATCCGCTACCGCATCAATTTCTGAGCGGCGGCGCCGGCATCAGAGAACAGGATCAGGAAAGCCTGCATAGAGAGCCGAATGATCGCCCTCCCAGTTGGCCATACCGGGCTTGGTCAGCGTGCCACGCGGGCTGATATAACTCTGGATGACGCGGCGCGGGCGTTCGTGCCACTGGATGTTGAAGGCGCACAGCTTCGGGAAGAAGCAGAGCGAGGCGTAGGGCAGATGGTCGTGGATCCACCAGGCCATGCGCTGCCAGTCCTCGATAGTCTCGTGGTGATCCACCAGCCACGGCACGACAACGCAGGCGGTGGCGCCGATGCAGGCGGTGGCGCCGATGCAGCCGTCGGCATCGCGCCGATCCCAGATGTGATCGGCGGCTGTCCTGTCGTTGGTGGAGCAGTTGAGCTTGTTGCGGTTGCCGAACCGGTTGACGTCAGGAGACCGGTAGCCGGAGCGGATATGCAGCCGCCCGAACGTCGCCTGCAGCGGCTCCAGCAGCTCCTCGCAGAGCCGGGTGCCCGCCTCGATGGCGAGATCGGGATCCTCGGGGATATTGGGGATGCGGTAGAAATCGGCGATCTCGGAGTGAAGAAAATCGCGCAGGAAGAAATTCCTCGACAGCCGCGCCCGGCCGAGATCCTCCAATGCTTTCATCGACCCCGGCTTTCTCATCACGCGCCTCCCTGCTGATCGAGAACGAGTTTGCCGGTTTTCCCTGACAAGACCACCCGAAATGATCGGAACCATTCGCGCCCTTTGAAATTGTTCTTGCGGAGCCGCGCGGTGCGGCGACCCTAGAACCCAAGGGAATAGCGATATGTCCAAAGAGAAAAACCTCGACGATCTGTTCTACGATACGCTGAAAGACATCTATTTCGCCGAAAAGCAGATCCTCAAGGCGTTGCCGAAAATGGCCCGCGCCGCGCAATCGGCGGAACTGAAGGCCGGCTTCACCAAGCACCGGGAACAGACCGAAGGTCATGTCGACCGGCTGCAGCAGGTGTTCGAGCTGATCGGCAAGCGCGCGCAGGGCAAGACCTGCGAAGCCATCCAGGGGATTATTGCCGAGGGCGAGGAAATCATCGAGGAATTCAAGGGATCGCCGGCGATCGATGCCGGGCTGATTTCGTCGGCCCAGGCGGTCGAGCATTACGAGATGGCACGCTATGGGACGCTGAAGACCTGGGCGGCGCAGCTCGGCAAGAAGGACGTCGTCAGCCTGCTCGACCAGACGCTGCAGGAAGAGGCCGATACCGACAAGACGCTGTCGAAGCTCGCCACATCGGCGGCAAACCTGAAGGCCGCGGCCTGACCGGTCGATAAACAGGCACTAGCGATAAGCGGGCGCATCTTGCGCCCGCTTCCGTCTCAGCCGGCATGACGGAAGAAATCGATGAAGGCGCGCAAGGCCGGGCGCATCTGGCGGCGGCTCGGATAGTAGAGGAACGGGCCGGGATAGGGCGCACACCAATCCTCCAGCACTCGCACCAGCTTTCCCTGCGCCAGTTCCTCATGGACGCGCATGTCGAAGAGATAGGCAAGGCCGACGCCACTCAGCGCCCCCAGCAGGGCCAGCCTGTCCTCGCTGACGATCAGCGGGCCGTCGATCGCCACCACCAGTTCCTGCCCGTCCTTTTCGAATTCCCAGCGATAGATGCTGCCATTGCCGAAGCGGCGCTTGATGCAACGGTGGTTGACCAGATCGTGGGGATGCTTCGGTTTAGGATGCTGTTTAAAATAACCGGGCGATCCAGCAATAACGGTCCTGACGTCGCCGGTGAGCCTGATGGCGATCATGTCGGCCTCCAGGCTTTCCTCGAAGCGGATGCCGGCGTCGAAGCCGTTCTCGACGATGTCGGTGAAGCCATCCTCATTGGCGATTTCAAGGGTGATATCGGGATAGGCGTTGAGAAAGGCGCCGAGCCGCGGGCCAAGGATGACGTCGGAGGCGAAACGCGGGGCGCTGATGCGCAGATTTCCGGCCGGTCGGTCCCGCGCCTCGACTAGCGCATCCAGCGCCACACCGATCTCCTCCAGTGCCGGCTTCAGCCGCTGCAACAGCAGGCGCCCCTCCTCGGTCGGCGCGACGCTGCGCGTGGTTCTGGCCAGAAGCCTGACGCCGAGGCTTTCCTCGAGGCTCGATACCGCATGGCTGACGGCCGATGGCGCGATCGCCAGCTCCCTCGCCGCTGCCCGAAAACTGCGGTGATCGGAGACGGCAGCAAGAACGGCGAGTTGTGCAAGCTGGATTCTGTTCATTGTTCTAAATGTTAGATCAGCTCGTTGCGATTTGCACGGATTTTCAAACGACCACTGCCGCTCTAGTTTCCCTGATGTACCGGCCGATCCCCCTGCGGCCCGACATACCAGCTCAAGGAGCACATCGATGAAAACCCGCAAACTCGGAAAAGATCTCACCGTTTCGGCCGTCGGCCTCGGCTGCATGGGCATGAGCTTCGCCTATGGCCCGAAGGACGATGCCGAATCGACGCGGACGCTGCATCGCGCCGTCGACCTCGGCGTCACGTTGTTCGACACAGCCGAAACCTACGGCCCTTTCCACAATGAAGAACTTCTCGGCAAGGCGCTGAAGCCTGTGCGCGACCGTGTCGTCATCGCCACCAAGTTCGGCTTCAAGCTTGACACCACAAAATCCGGTCCGGCGGCGATGATCGGCGTCGACAGCCGGCCTGCCCATGTCAAGGCGGTGGCGGAGGCCTCGCTGAAGCGGCTCGGCACCGATGTCATCGACCTGTTCTACCAGCACCGCGTCGACCCATCCGTGCCGATCGAGGACACGGTCGGCGCCATGGCGGAGCTGGTGAACGAAGGAAAGGTGCGGGCGCTCGGGCTTTCCGAAGCCGGCTCCGCCACCATTCGCCGCGCCCACGCCGTCCATCCGATCGCCGCCGTGCAGAGCGAGTATTCGCTGTGGAGCCGCGAGCCGGAGGCTGACGTGCTGGCCACCTGCCGGGCGCTCGGCATCGGTTTCGTTCCCTACAGCCCGCTCGGCCGCGGCTTTCTCACCGGCGCAATCCAGAAGGTCGATGATCTCGCCGCCGACGATTTCCGCCGCAACCTGCCACGCTTCCAGAGCGACAACTTCGATGCCAATGCGGCACTGGTGGCCAAGCTCGAAGCACTCGCGGCCGACAAGGGCGTGACGGCGGCGCAACTGGCGCTGGCATGGGTGCTGCATCAGGGAGACGACATCGTGCCGATCCCCGGCGCCCGCAAGCTGCACCACCTCGAACAGAACGCGGCTGCCGCCGAGATCGTGCTTTCGGATGCCGAGATCGCGGCATTGGGGTCGATCATGCCGGTCGATCAGATTGCCGGAAAGCGCTACTCCGATGCCTCTCTGGCGATGACCAATCTCTGAGCGATTTCCAACCCGACGGGCTGCTCCATTTTCGGGCAGCCCGTTCAGTCTGGGACGGAATTCTGTTTTGTAGAGCCCTAGACCTTCTCATTGCAAACATTAGCACTAGGTAAACTTTCCGTTGCAAGGAAGGAACCCCTCATGCCAAGTGCCAAACGGGACGAACAGCAGACCCAGAATGGACACTCCGAAATGGAAGGACGAATGCTGGTGCTGGAGGTGGTGGCGATGACGTCGCTGGCTTTGGTGCTCGACACATCGGACCCGGAGAACGCCGAAGCCGGAACCAGCGTGCTCCACATGATCCGCGAGGCGGTGGAAAACAAATGCAGCGAGATGGGGCTCTCCGACGATGCCTCGCTGGTCGCGCAAAGCTATGCAGAGGAACTGCTCGGCACCGCGAAGGCGGCGCTTTTTCCCGCCACGCATTGAGCCGATTGCGGTGATCCCATTGCGGGTGCGCTGGCCCGCGCTATAATGGACTAACCACGCTATCGAGGTGCAAGCCATGACGGACCGGCAGGCGATAGAAGCAGTCGTTCATCTCTATGTCGAAGGCATGACCTTCGCCAACGAGGCGGCCCTGCGCAAGGCGTTCCACCCGCAATGTTCGGTCATCGGGCATTACGAGAAAGCGGTGGAATGGTCGACGCGCGACGAATTCATCGCCGCGATCGTCGCCGAGGGATCGGCCCCACCCGGCACTCAGCCGCACATGGACATCCAGACGCTAGACCTCGTTGGCGACGTCGCCAGCGTCAAGGTCAGCGACGACTTCGCCGGCATGCGGTTCACCGACTATCTCTCGATGCTGAAGATCGACGGGCGATGGACGATCGTCAGCAAGGTGTATTATCTGCACGAGTGATTGGGGGGAATATGGCCGCGAGAGTTCGCCTGCTGCCAGATCGCGTTTGTTCTTTTGCGCCTACATACACGCCACCCTCATTCCTTTGCTTGTCACAGGAATCTAGCCACAGCGCCTCGGCGCCGTAAAAAGAGTCTTTCGCGATCAAGGACTTGATCGCGCTGGATTCCCGCCACAAGGGCGAGAATGAGGGAGAATGGGGTTGGCTCGGACGATCCATCGTAAGCGCGCAACCGGTGCAAAAGCTCTCGCTTTTTGCCGCTCCGCTAGCCCAGACCACAGCCAAGAGCCGGCACTATCGTGCGCCGACCCTTCGCGTCACACTCAGCCTTATCCGCGCAGAACACCACCGGTGACCTTCGTCACGCTGGCGACGATCTTCTGCGTCAGCGCCTCGAAATCCTCGTCGGTCAGCGTGCGCTCAACCGGCTGGATCTGCACCTCGATGGCGACCGACTTCTTGCCCTCGCCGACGGATGCGCCTTCGAAGATATCGAAGACGTTGACGCCCGCGACCAGCTTGCGGTCGGCGCCGGAGGCGGCCTTGATGATGGCGCCGGCCTCAATCGCCTTGTCGACGACGAAGGCGAAGTCGCGCTTGACGGCCTGGAACTGCGAGAGCTCCAATGCCGGCTTGGTGCGGGTCGCCTTGCGCTTCGGCTCCGGCATGGCGTCGACATAAACCTCGAAGCCGGCAAGCGCGCCGGAGACATCGAGCCCTTCCAGCGTCGAGGGGTGGAACTCGCCGAAATAGCCGAGCACGACCTTCGGACCCATCTTGATGGTGCCAGAGCGGCCGGGGTGATACCAGGCGGGGCCGCCCTGCTCGACCTGAATGTTGGTCATCGGCAGGCCGCAGGCCTCGATCACCGCCAGCGCATCGGCCTTGGCGTCGAAGACATCGACCGGCTTGCCGCCGCCCTTGGCTGCGTTCGACCACATGCGGCCGGCGCCCGCCATCGAGGCGGTGCCGCGGCGAATGCCGCCGGCGACGCGGCGCTGGCCTTCCGGGCGGTCGTTCTCATAGGTGCCGGAGACTTCGAACAGCGCGACGTCGCCATAGCCCTTGTCGGCATTGCGCTGGGCGGCGCTGAGCAGGCCCGGCAGCAGTGACGGGCGCATGTCGGACATGTCGGCTGCGATCGGATTGGCGAGCTTCAGCGACGGCGATCCGCCGCCGAACAGCGCTGCCTGGTCTGCCGAAATGAACGACCAGGTAACGGCCTCCAGCATGCCGCGCGAGGCGAGCGCCCGCTTGGCGAGGCGGGTACGGATCTGCAGCGTCGTCAGAATCTTGCCGTTGACGGCGGCGTGGCTTTCCAGCGGCGCCGGCTTGATGTTGTCGACGCCGTGGATGCGCATGACCTCTTCGACGAGATCGGCCTTGCCATCGACGTCAGGACGCCAGGAGGGAACGGCGACGGAGATACGCTCGTCCGTCTTGGACCCTGTGACCTTGAAGCCGAGGCGGGTAAGGATTTCGATGCTCTCTTCCGTCGAGACCTCGAGGCCGGTCAGGCGCTTCACTTCCGAGAAGGGGAAATCGACGATCTTCGGCTCATAGCCCTTGTATCCGACGATTTCGGCCTTCGCCGCCTTGCCGCCGCAGAATTCGAGCAGCAGTTCGGTGGTGCGCTCGAGGCCGGGGACCATGTATTCGGGATCGACGCCGCGCTCGAAGCGGTAGCGGGCATCGGTGATGATGCCGAGGCCTCGGCCGGATTTCGCGATGTTCATCGGATCCCAGAGCGCCGATTCGATCAGCACGTCGACAGTGTTCTCGTCGCAGCCGGAATGCTCGCCGCCCATGATGCCGCCGATCGATTCGACGCCGTTGTCGTCAGCGATGACGACGTTGTTCGGGTTCAGCTTGTACTCGCGCTGGTCGAGCGCCAGCACCGTCTCGCCCTCTTTCGCGCGGCGAACCGTGAGGTTGCCCTTCACCTTGGCGGCGTCGAAGACGTGCATCGGGCGACCCTGGTCGAAGGTCATGTAATTGGTGATGTCGACGAGCGCGTTGATGGGGCGCAGGCCGATCGCCAGCAGGCGCTGCTGCAGCCACTTCGGGCTCGGGCCGTTCTTGACGCCGCGCACGAGGCGCAGACCGAAGCCGGGGCAGAGCTTGTCATCGTCGAGATCGAGCGTCAGCTTGACCGGCGTCTCGCGTTCGACCGGGAAGGCGGGCACGGGGCGCGTCTTCAGCGTGCCGAGGCCGGAGGCGGCGAGATCGCGGGCGATGCCATAGATCGAGGTGCAATCCGGGCGGTTCGGCGTCAGGTTGATCTCGATGACCGGATCGTCGAGATGGGCGTAGGCTGCAAACGAGGTGCCGACGGGCGCATCGGCGGGCAGATCGATGATGCCGTCGTGGCTGTCGGACATGTTCAGCTCCTTTTCGGAGCACATCATGCCGTGGCTTTCAACGCCGCGGATCTTGCCGACGCCGAGCGTCACGTCGATGCCGGGCACATAATCGCCCGGCCGCGCCAGCGCGCCGACGAGGCCGGCACGCGCATTCGGCGCGCCGCAGACGATCTGCAGCGGCTTGCCGCCGTTGATATCGGGGCCGGCATCGACCGACAGCACCTTCAGCCGGTCGGCTTCCGGATGCTTTTCAGCCGACAGAACTTTGGCGATGACGAAGGGCTTGTAGGCCGCCTTGTCATCGACATCCTCAACCTCGAGGCCGATCTCGGTCAGGCGGATGCAGATTTCATCGAGGGTGGCTTCGGTTTCAAGGTGATCCTTGAGCCAGGAAAGCGTGAATTTCATTGCTCGTGTGCCTTCGTCAAAGTTCTCTGCGAGAATATGCGTTCTAATCGAAACGTCATCTTAAAAAGTCTTCCGGCCGGCTGGGCGATTGGCGCGCCAGCGTCAGGAGCTTCGCTAAAAGTGACGCGTAGCCGCGTGCATCGTCGATCGCGCGGTGGGTATGAGGATGATTGCCCAACCACTCTGCGGGAAATTCGATATCACCGGTGTGTGGGCGAATTTTGCCAAATATTCCGGACAGGTATGTGCCGATATCCAATGGACTGGCGTTGAAAACACAGCGGCCCCAATGTGGTACGTCCAAAAGAAAACTGTCGGCAAATGTCCGCAGATAGGTATCGATCCACAATCCGTCGAACATCAAAGGCCGGGCAGCAAAAGACCGCAGTCCGGCAAAAGACTCGATCCAATGCGCATAACGCTTCATCACGACGGACGGATCTTCGGGAGCATCGGTCGCGGACGCCCAGGCTTCCGGCTGCCCGGCCCACCACCTCATCGTCTTTTCGTCGGGCTGCCTGTCCGCACGCGGAGTTAGCACAGCCTCGAACTCCCCACATATCTCGCCGTCTTCGCGCAGCACCACGCTGGCAAAGCTCAGCATCGAATTGCGCGACGGATCAGGGCCGTCGCATTCGATGTCCGTAACGAAATAATGTGCTGGTCCTGTCACGCGCTCAGCCCGCCAAACAACGTCGGCATATCCAGCGGGCGGAAGCCGTAGTGGGCTGTCCAGCGGACGTCGGCGTTGAAGAAGTCACGCAGGTCGGGCATGCCGTATTTCAGCATGGCGATGCGGTCGAGGCCCATGCCCCAGGCAAAGCCCTGGTATTCATCCGGATCGAGGCCGCCGGCGCGCAGCACGTTCGGGTGCACCATGCCGCAGCCGAGGATTTCCATCCAGTCGGTGCCTTCGCCGAACTTGACGATCGGGCCGGAGCGGTCGCACTGGATGTCCACCTCGAAGCTCGGCTCGGTGAAGGGGAAGAAGGACGGGCGGAAGCGCATCGTCACGCTGTCGACCTCGAAGAAGGTCTTGCAGAACTCTTCCAGCACCCAGCGGATATTGGCAACATTGGCTTTTTTGTCGACGACGAGGCCCTCGACCTGATGGAACATCGGCGAATGCGTCGCGTCACTGTCCTGGCGGTAGGTCTTGCCGGGGATGATGATGCGGATCGGCGGCTTCTGCGCTTCCATCGTGCGCACCTGCACCGGCGAGGTGTGGGTTCGCAACACCTTGCGCTCGCCATTCTCGTCCGGCTGGAAGAAGAATGTGTCGTGCATCTCGCGGGCCGGATGACCCTCGGGGAAGTTCAGCGCCGTGAAGTTGTAATAATCGGTCTCGACATCGGGACCCTCGGCGATCGAGAAGCCCATGTCGCCGAAGATTGCGGTGATCTCGTCGACGATCTGGCTGATCGGATGGATGCGGCCGCGCTCGGCAGGCGAGGAGCGCACCGGCAGCGAGACGTCGACGGTCTCGGCTTTCAGCCGCGCATCGATCGCCGCCTTCTTGAGATCCGCCTTGCGGGCGTTGATGGCGTCGGTGACGACAGTCTTCAGCGCGTTGATCTGGGCGCCGCGGGTCTGGCGCTCCTCCGGGCTCATCGCGCCCAGCGTTTTCAGCAGCTCGGAGACGGAGCCCTTCTTGCCGAGTGCGGCGACGCGCACGGCCTCGATGGCGGGCTCGTCGCCTGCTGCGGCGACGTCGGACAGGAGTTGCTTTTCCAGGGTTACGAGTTCGGTCATGTTTTCCTGCCTTCAGGGCGTCCAGTCTTTGAGGGACACTTCACGAAACATGCTTCAGATAGCTGGTCGCCACGATGAAACGTCGCAGATCACTACCCATGTGTACGCGGCCAATCAACCGGGCAGCCGACAAAAAGCCGCCGAGAAAGCCGGTAAGCTTGCGCAGTTCGGCAACGGCCGCCGCCGGCGCCACGTCGGCCCAGGCCCTGTAGGCCCGGTCGTGTGTTTCGCCGCCCAGCTTGGCGCGGGACGCTACCTGCAAAAAGAGCAGCCAGATATCGCGCGCCTGGGCGACCTCCAACGGCATCACCCGGTCCGGCTCTTCCTCGAAATCCATGAAGCCGACGCGGCCGTCCTTCAAGAACATGTCGCGCGGATAGGGCCGGCCGTGGCACAACCCCTTCGCATGCAGCCGGCCGAGTTCGGCGGCGCAATGGACGAGCATGTTGTCGTGGGCCGCGGGATCGTTGTTCAGCACGTGATAGAGCTGGTGATCGACGGTATCGCCGGCATCGCTGAAGACGACGGCGGCGCCAGACGAGTAGATCACGCGGGCCGTCGGCACGTCGTGCGTGGAGAACTGAGCGATGCGGCGAATTTCGCGCGCCGCCATGCCTTCGTCTGCCAGAAGCGGCGACGGGCGCAGAAAGGGGGCGCGAATGCGATTGGCGAGCATGCGCTGCAGGACCATCCAGCGCGAGGCGCGCTCGGTGCCATAGCGCTTGATCCATACCGCTCCACCCGAGAGGGCGACACGCTCGACGCGCTTGGAGCCGCGCAGCAGCGCCGCGAGCAGAACCGGAACGTCCTCCTCGCCCAGCCCGCTTTCGGCAAGCAGGTCGCGGTCCGCCGTCGGATGCATCACATCGTTCGCCAAATCTTGATCATTCGCCATTGGCGGCGTCCCCATCCCGGTAAAACGAAGAAACCCGCGCAAGCCTGGCCAGCGCGGGTTTCAAATCATCGAAACGAATGTTCTGAGAGCGCCGGCTTAGTTGACCGCTGCTTCAAACTCGTTCTTCGTGCCGGCGTCCTTCAGGTACTCGAGCGCCTTCTTGGAGGCAGCAACGAGGGCACCGAATGCTTCCGGCTCATGGATTGCCATGTCGGACAGAACCTTACGGTCGACTTCGATGCCAGCCTTGTTCAGGCCGTCGATGAAGCGGCCGTAGGTCAGGCCGAATTCGCGCACAGCAGCGTTGATACGCTGGATCCACAGGGCGCGGAAGTTGCGCTTGTTGATCTTGCGGTCGCGGTAAGCGTACTGCTTGGAACGGTCAACCGCAGCCTTGGCGGCGCGGATGGTGTTCTTGCGGCGGCCGTAGAAACCCTTGGCCTGCTTCAGAACCTTCTTATGCTTGGCGTGGGCGGTAACGCCTCTTTTTACACGTGCCATATCATGATCTCCTTAATCTAAACGTTCGCGGAAAAGTCTTAGAGACCGTTCGGCAGGTAGTTCTTCACGACCTTGCGGCCATCTGGTTCTGCGAGAACCATGGTGCCACGTGCATCGCGAATGAACTTGTTAGAACGCTTGATCATGCCATGGCGCTTGCCAGCAGCTGCAGCCTTGACCTTGCCGGTGGCAGTGATCTTGAACCGCTTCTTGGCAGAGGACTTCGTCTTCATCTTGGGCATTTTGCTACTCCGTTTCTGATCTCCCCACATACCCTCAAAGAGGCGCGCTTCAAAAGAAGCCTTCTCGCGATGCCCGGTTTCCCAGTCGTCGCAACAAGCTGCGGGAGCGTTTGTTGTTGATCTGCGGCTCCGGTGATGAACCGTTCCGCAAGCATTCGAAACTGCCACGGCATGCCCTGCCGGTCAGTTCGGACGCGCGCTTATAACCGCAGCGTCATGAAAGTGCAACGGGGAGCGGAAGGAATCTTCGCGGCAGGGCGACAAGGCCCAACCACCGCCCTCACCTGCCCCAAATACAAAAGCCGCCCTTGCGGACGGCTTTGATACGGACAGTGGCGACGCGCCTCGGTTTTCACCTTACTTGGGCGCGAGCACCATCATCATCTGGCGGCCTTCGAGCTTGGGCTCGGCTTCGACCTTGGCATATTCAAGCGTATCGGACTTGACCTGCTGCAGAAGCTTCATGCCAAGTTCCTGGTGGGCCATTTCGCGGCCGCGGAACTTCAGGGTCACCTTGACCTTGTCGCCTTCTTCGAAGAAGCGGCCCATCGCCTTCATCTTCACCTCGTAGTCATGGGTGTCGATGTTCGGACGCATCTTGATTTCTTTGACTTCGACGATCTTCTGCTTCTTGCGCGCCTCGGCGGCCTTCTTCTGGTTTGCGTATTTCAGCTTGCCCAGATCGAGGATCTTGCACACAGGCGGTTCGGCATTGGGGGAGATCTCCACCAGGTCGAGACCGGCTTCTTCAGCCATCTTCAACGCCTGTTCGGTCGCCACTACACCTAAATTCTGTCCTTCAGCATCGATCAGCTGAACTTTGGGAATGCGAATGTCCCTGTTCGAGCGCGGCCCGTCCTTCACAGGCGCGTCGTTTTTAAAAGGTCTGCGAATGGTCGTATTCTCCTCGCGTTGTTTCGGATTGCTGCAGCGGGTTGCCTCCATATATGGGGTGCAAACCTAGTTTCGCCATCGCTGCAGCGAAGTCATTAGCACGCTTTAGACGAAAAATCACCTGCTGTCAGCCTCTCAAGAATCTGTTTTATAGGCGAAAACATCAGGAGTTCCGCCATGTCCGACGCCAATCGCGCCCTTTCCCATCAATTCCTCACCGTCGGCGACGGGCCTGCCGCACGCGAGATCGCCTATATCAAACGCGACGGTGCGGACGCGACCAGCGGCCCGATGCTCGTCTGGCTGTCCGGCTACCGATCCGACATGAGCGGCAGCAAGGCTGTCGAGCTCGACCGGATGGCTGACGAGGCCGGGCTTGCCTGCCTGCGGCTCGACTACTCCGGCCACGGCCTTTCCGGCGGCGCATTCCGCGAGGGCACGATTTCGCGCTGGCTCGAAGAGGCGCTCGCCGTCATCCTTCACGTCGCGCCGGAGCGGATCATCCTGGTCGGCTCGTCGATGGGCGGCTGGATCGCGCTCAGGCTGGCGCAGGAGCTCGGCAAGATCACGGGCGCGCCAAAGCTCGACGGCATTGTGCTGATCGCGCCGGCGCCTGACTTCACCAAGGAACTGATCGAGCCGAACCTCAGCGACAAGGAAAAGGCCTCGCTGGCCGAGCGCGGCTTCTTCGAGGAGCATTCGGACTACAGCCCCGAGCCCAACATCTTCACCCGCGACCTGATCGAGGACGGGCGGCGAAACCTGGTTCTGACGGGCATGATCGAGACCGGATGCCCGGTCCATATCCTGCAGGGCATGCAGGACCCCGACGTGCCCTACAGCCACGCGATGACGCTGGTGGAGCACCTTCCGGCTGATGACGTGGTGCTGACATTTATTCGTGATGGCGACCACCGCCTGTCGCGTCCACAGGACATCGAGCGCATGCTTGCGGCTGTGAAAACTCTGGTCCGCTGAAACGAACCACAGGAAATCCTAGCGATTTCAGTCACTTGCGGACGACGAAATTTATCCGCCGACGCGACCACGCATGCCGCGTCGCCGCAAATCCTAACGGATTTTAACTATGTTCGCCGCTTCTGCGCCCCTCGTCATAAGTAGTGATTGACTCCGCGCGCCCCTGTCCGTTAACTTTTTGTTAATAATTCAAGGGCGATGCGATGACTTTGGGCGTGCGGATCAAGGGTTTCCTGGTGGCCATGACGGCCATGTTTGCAATGTCGACAGCCGCGACCCCGGCGTCTACGAACACGCTTTCGATGGTCACCGGCGCAGCGACCTCGCAGCCGATCGGCCACTACGAGTTCTGCCAGACGCACCGTGACGAATGCGGCGCCAACCGCAGCGCATCGGCGCTCGACATGACCGACGCCAAGTGGGAGCTCGTCCGCTTCGTCAACAACCTCGTCAACACCACGATCATTCCGGAGACGGACAAGGAAATCTACGGCAAGGACGAAGTCTGGGCCTATCCGACGACGGCAGGCGACTGCGAGGACTTCGCCCTTCTGAAGCGCCGTATCCTGATCCAGCGCGGAATTTCGCCGGCTAATCTGCTGATGACCGTCGTGCNNCCCGCGGCGACTTCATCCTCGACAACCTGGCCTCCACGGTGAAGCCCTGGTTCGACACCCCCTACTCCTTCATCAAGCGCCAATCGAGCGCCAATGCCGGCCGCTGGGTGACGATCGAGAATGGCCGCGACGTACTGGTCGGCGCGCTGAAGTAGGCCGTTTCTTTTCGGATCTTCCGGCCAACGATACTTCCGACCTCTCCTCATTCGTGTGCCCAGACTTCGTCCAGGCGATGTCACCCACTCCCAATCAATATCCCCGCCCCCAGCACCAGCC
>UCIT01000038.1 GCA_900472625.1 Hyphomicrobiales bacterium
CTGCACCAGCTTGCGGGTCTCCTGCGTGTTCTGCGTGGAGGACTTGACGGTCGCCGTGACCTGTTCCAGCGCCGCCGACGTCTCTTCCAGCGAAACGGCCTGCTCCTTGGTGCGCTCCGATAGCTGCTCGGCAGCCTGGCGCATCTCCTGGCTGTTGCCGTTGAGGGCGTTGGTCTGCTGCAGCACCTTGACCAGCGTCTCCTGGAAGGCGCCGATCGAGGTGTTGAAATCGCGGCGCAACGTCTCGAACTCACCGACGAACGGCTCGTCGATGGTCTGGCGGATGTTGCATTCAGACAGTCGCGCGAGGCCAGCGCCGAGATCGTTGACGACCTTCATGCGCTCCGTCACATCGGTGGCAAACTTGACGACCTTGAACACCCGGCCGGAGTCATCGAGGATCGGATTGTAGGAGGCCTGGATATAGATTTCGCGGCCACCCTTGGCGATCCGCTTGAATTGGTCGGCGGCGAAGCGTCCGGCTGCGAGGTCGGCCCAAAACGCCTTGTAGCCGGGCGTGCGGGTATATTCCACTTCGCAGAACATCGCATGGTGCTTGCCGACGATTTCACCAAGGGAATAGCCGAGCGTTGCGAGGAAATTCTCGTTGGCGGTGATGATCTCGCCCTCGGGCGTGAACTCGATCACCGCCTGAGCGCGCGAAAGGGCCGCAAGCTTGCCCTTGTCTTCGGCGCTCTGCTTCTTGGCCGCCGTGATGTCGGTCGCGAACTTTACCACCTTGAACGGCTTCTTGCCGCGGAAGATCGGATTGTAGCTTGCCTCGATCCAGATTTCGCGGCCGCCCTTGGCGACGCGCTTGTACTGGCGCTGGTCGAACTTGCCTTCGGCGAGGCGCGCCCAGAACGCGGCGTAGTCCTTCGACGCGGCTTCCGAGGGGTCGACGAACATCCGATGATGCTGGCCGACGATCTCGCTCAGGTCGTAACCGATGGCTTTGCAGAAGTTTTCGTTGGCAGTCAGAATTCTGCCGGTGAGGTCGAATTCGATGATCGCCTGCGACTTGTTTAGTGCGTCCAGCACGGCGCTGCTGGAGGAGCCGATGCCTGATAGAATTCCGACCATTGCAAACCTCGATAGTGGATCCGGCGTGCAAATCCGCACGCCGGGTAAAAATAAGGTGTTTGCGTAAATATTCGCTAAACATCTATTAGTATTGAGTTTTTCGATCTATGCGACTTTGGGTAGAGGGCCGACGTAGATCGAACGCGGCCGGATCAGGCGGCCATTCAATGCTTGTTCGCGCGCATGGGCGATCCAGCCGACGGTTCGGCCGATCGCAAACACGCCGGTGAAGGCTGCGCGCGGAAAACCCAGCGCGTCGAGCAGAAGCGCGGTGTAGAATTCGACGTTGACGTCGAGCGGCCGACCGGGCTTGCGTTCGCGAAGGATCGTCAGAGCGGCGGCCTCGATCGCCTCGGCAAGAGACATGCGGCCGGGATCGACCTGACCAGTCTGCACCAGCGGACGCAATGCGCCTTTGAGCGCATCGGCACGCGGATCTCGGACACGATAGATGCGGTGGCCGAAGCCCATCAGCCGCTCTCCTCGGTCGAGCGCCTCGCCAATCCATGGCTCGGCGTTAGCTTTGTTGCCGATAGCATCGAACATGTCGAGCACAGGGCCGGGCGCGCCACCGTGCAGTGGCCCCTTGAGGGCGCTGATGGCTGCGAGGACGGAGGAGGTGAGGCCGGCGCCGGTGGAGGCGATCACCCTTGATGCGAAGGTCGAAGCGTTGAGCCCGTGATCCGAGATGGTGACGAGATAGGTATCAAGCGCGGCGGTCTGTTCATTGCTCGGACGGTGTCCCGTCAGCATGTGCAGGATGTCGGCCGCCTGCGACAACGACGTGTCGGGTTTGATCGGCGTGTTGCCTGCCTGCAGTCGCAGGATGGCGGGCAGGAAGACGGCGGGGGCTGCGAGCAGGCGCAGTGCGGTGTCAAAATCCTCGCCGTCGGGCAACCGGGCGATCAGTGCACGCATGGCGTCCACGGGCGGCAGCGCCAGGAGAACCGGGTCGGTAGCGGCAACGTGCGCAAAGAGGCGCTCTCGCGCCTCCCCCAGCCATGCCTTTAACTCTTCGGAGTCGAATCGGCGTTCCGTCAGGCCTTCCAGCAGCAGGGTAGCAACACTCTCATATGTGCCGGTGGCGACCAGTTGATCCAGCGACACGCCGCGAATAACCAACCGACCTGCTTCGCCGTCCACATCCGATAACTGCGTCTCCGCCGCGATGACATCTTCCAAACCGTTTTTCATGGTGTTCTCCTTTACCGAGACGAGGATCGAACCTAGAATGATTGACGTCAATCTTGACGCAATCGATCAATGTGTGAGGCTCGATGTCGTGGCTTTCCGCCGAGCAGGCGCTGGAGAAACTGGGCACCAAGCCGCAGACGCTTTATGCCAATGTCAGCCGTGGGCGCATTCGCGCCAAGCCGGATACTTCCGATCCGCGCCGGAGCCTGTACCATGCCGACGATGTCGCTCGGCTGGCGGAACGGCACGCAGGGCGGCGGAAGACAGAAACGGTCGCAGCTGAAACCATCCAGTGGGGCGACCCTGTACTGCCGTCGGCGATTTCGACGATCGTCGAAGGGCGGCTGTATTATCGGGGACAGGACGCGCAGAGATGGTCAGACCACGCCACGCTGGAGCAGACAGCCGCGCTTTTGTGGGATACGGCTTCCGTCACGCTGGACGACGGTAATGAACACGAACATCAGGGTGGATCGTCCCGAATCTCCGAGGTGTTCATCCAGCTTGCGGCCCGTGCTGCGATCGACCTGCCGGCGCTCGGGCGTTCGCCGGCTGCGCTCCATGCGGAAGCCGGACGGGTGATGTCCACAGTGGCGGTGGCGCTGGCCCCCGGCCACTATCCCGATACGCCGGTCCATGCGCGCCTTGCCCTTGGCTGGAACAAGCCGGAAGCCGCGGATTCGATCCGCCGTGCACTGGTGCTGACCGCCGAACATGAGCTGAACGTGTCTGCCTTCGCAGCACGGGTTACCGCGTCGTCCGGCGCCTCGCTGGCAGCAGCAACGCTTTCTGGTCTCTCGACCTTGTCTGGTCCGCGCCATGGCGGCGCATGGCAAAGCGCCTTCCGCCTCGCGGAACAGGCAAGATTTCTTGGCGCGCGGGAAGCGATCCGCATGACGCTATCGACTGAAGGCGTGGTCCGGCCATTCGGGCATCAACTTTATCCGCATGGAGATATGCGCGCCAGGGCGATCATGGCGAGCTTCGAGGTTCCGCCTCTTTACGTCGAGCTGGCCGCGACCGGCGAGCAACTGCTGGGCGAGTCCGTCAACATCGACTTCGCGTTGGCCACCATGGCTGCCGCCTTCGGCCTGCCTGCCGAAGCGCCGCTGGTCATCTTCGCGCTGTCGCGGTCGACCGGTTGGCTGGCGCATGCGATGGAACAGGTTCTGACGGGGCGGCTGATCCGGCCGAGGGCACGCTATACCGGACCGCCGGTGACACCGTGAATTGCTGCGATTTCGAGCCGGGAACGGCGATGTTTTTCGCATGCGTTGCCGCGCAATAAGGGTATGATGATGCGGCCGGTTGACGCCGGCGTCGCGACGGGGGCGTTCATGCAGATTGGAATCCGGTTTCCTCATGCTTTTTCGGCGAACGTCGCAATGGCGCTGTTCATGCTGCCCGCCATCGCATCGGCCCAGTCCGGCGGATGCGTCATCGAGCGTGATGCCGGCACCGCGCGGCAGATCATGCGCTGCGCCGATGGGGTCACCATTACGGCTGAGGGTGGCGCGCGGTTCAATGTCGTTGACCGCAACGGCGATGGTCGCCCCGACGCGGTGTCGTTGCGCAACAAGGCGGTGCTTGTCGATGTTGACAGCGTCCGGCACGCAGGCGGTTTTCAGGTGGTGACGCCGCAGGCGATTGCTGCCGTGCGCGGCACGCAATGGGCGGTCGACGTCAAGAACGGCACGACATCCGTGTTCGTCGTGCGCGGCCGTGTTGCCGTCCGCAGGCCGTCGCAACGGCCGACCGTGGTGCTCGCGCCGGGCGAGGGCGTCGATGTCACGGCGGGCAATGCTTCGTTGACCGTCCGACGCTGGCCGCTACCGCGCGTCGCGGCCCTGCTTGCCCGCCTTGGCCAGTAGTCGCCGATGCAGGCCAGACGGCTCCTGATCACCGTATCGCTGCTGATTGCCGCCATCTGGGGCTGGACGCTCGGCTATCTGCATATGCGGGAGGGCACCGACTTCCTCGAACGCACAGAAGCGTCACTGGCCGACTTGCGGAGCCAAGTGCTCGGGACCAGCACGCCGCCTTCGATCGTCAGCATTATCGCCATCGACGACCAGACCGCTGCCGCTAACGGCTACCCGCTGAAGCGCGTGATACTCGCTCGATTGCTCGAAGAGATCAGCGCCCTCAAGCCGAAAGTCGTGGCGCTTGATATCCTGCTGGTCGATGCCGGACCGGAAAGCGGCGACGCAGCGCTTGCCAATTCACTGCGTCAGGTTCCGAGCGTCATCGCCGCTGCCGGCGTGTTTCCGAAAAGTATCCAGTCGGTGACACCTGATCCCGATGATCCGCTAGCGACGATTCCTGTCGCCAGCGAAATGCTGCTGCCGAACGCGCGCTTCGCGGATGCTGCGGCGATCGGCGTCGTCAACGTTTCGACCGATCAGACAGGGACGCCACGCTATATCCCGCTGATCTCGCGCGGTGCCGGGCGCGTGGATTCCTCGTTTCCATTGCGTGTCGCATCGATGGCACTGGGTACCAATCCGGCGTTCACGCCGGCAGCGCTGACATTGGGCGAGCGCCGGATTCCGACCGATGCCGGTCAGCGGCTGCCGCTGACCTTCTACGGGCCGCGCGGCACGATCCCGACGATCAGCGCTCTCGATGTGCTGGCAGGCAAGCTCGATGCCAAGGCGGTGGAGGGCAGGGTGATCGTCATCGGCTCGACGGTGACCGGCGGCGGCGATGTGTTTCCGACACCCTTCGATGCCGTTCTTCCTGGTGTCGAGGTGATGTCGACGGCAATCACCCGACTGATATCGGGAGACGCCATCGTGCGGGACAACCACATCCGCTCATTCGATGCCGTGTTGTCGGTCGCGCTGCCGCTGCTGGTCATCGCGCTGTTGGGATGGCGGCGCAGCGCCGTGGCTTATGGTGCCATCGCTGCCGTGGCGCTGGTCTGGGTCAGCTTCAACGTCATCGCATTTTCCTATGGCTACTGGTTCAGCGCTGCACTACCGATCGCCGCGACCTTGCCACCGGTGCTGCTGTTCGGCGCCATGGAAATCTGGCTCGACCGCCAGCGAGCGACGCATTTCGCGGCCCAAAGCGATTTGCTGCAGCGAATCGAGGCGCCTGGGCTTGGCGAGTGGTTGGCACGCGATCCTTCCTTCCTGTCGCGCCCGGTGCGGCAGGAGGCCGCGGTGGTGTTCGTCGATCTCTCTGGATTCACCGGCCTCAGCGAGGCCATTGGTCCGGCCAACGTGCAGACGATCCTCAGCGACTTCTTCGAACTGGTGGACGATGAAGCGCGGGCCCATGGTGGCGCCATCACCAGCTTCATGGGCGACGGCGCGATGATCCTCTTCGGCCTGCCGCAACCAACCGCAGAGGACGCCGTTCACGCTACCGCTTGTGCCGTGGCGCTGTGCGACCGGCTTCGCGGCTGGCTTGCGCACCACCCAATGCTGAAGGATTGCCGGATCGGCTTCAAGGTCGGCGCGCATTGTGGGACAGTCGTTGCCTCCCGGCTCGGCACCGGCGTCCGCCAGCAGATCACCGCAACCGGGGATACGGTCAACGTCGCCAGCCGCCTTATGGAGGTTGCGGCCGCGCGCGGTGCAGAGCTGGCGCTCAGTGCTGCGCTCGTCTTGGCAATCGGCCCGTCCGCCGAGCTCCTGCTTGGCGATCATCTGACCGGTCCGGTGTCGGCTGCCATACGCGGGCGAGCCGAAAGCGTCGATGTCTGGCTGTGGCAAGGACATCCGCTTTGACATTTGCCCTCTGACGAAGTAGGAACAGCGCAACTTTTCAACCGGCAAGCTCCGGACGGCGCGCCATGCGCCTGACAATTCCGAAAGACAGACAAGATGACAGACATAAGCGGCGTCGTTCCGGCGATCGGCAAGGCGTTGGCGAAGCGCGGTTACACCGAGCTCACGCCCGTTCAGAAATCGATGCTCGATCCGGCGCTCGTCGCTTCCGACGCGCTCGTGTCGGCACAGACCGGTTCCGGAAAGACGGTGGCCTTCGGTTTGGCGCTGGCCCCGACACTGCTCGGCGACAGCGAACGCTTCGGCCAGGCCGCCGAACCTCTGGCGCTGGTGATCGCGCCGACTCGCGAACTTGCCCTGCAGGTGACCCGCGAACTGGAATGGCTTTATGAACTGACCGGCGCTGTCATCGTCAGCTGCGTCGGCGGCATGGATATCCGCAGCGAGCGCCGCGCACTGGAGCGTGGTGCCCATATCGTCGTTGGCACGCCGGGCCGCCTGTGCGACCACATCCGCCGCCGCGCGCTCGATATGTCAGAGCTGAAGGCCGCCGTGCTTGACGAAGCCGACGAGATGCTCGACCTCGGTTTCCGCGAAGACCTCGAATTCATCCTCGACGCCGCACCGGCCGAGCGCCGCACGCTGATGTTTTCGGCCACTGTGCCCTCGGCCATTGCCAAGCTGGCCAAGAGTTACCAGAAGAACGCCATCCGCATCGCGACGACGACGGAAGAAAAGCAGCACGTCGACATCGAATACCGCGCGCTGGCTGTCGCTCCGAGCGATCGCGAGAATGCCATCATCAACGTTCTGCGCTACTACGAGGCGACTAACGCCATCGTGTTCTGCTCGACGCGTGCCGCCGTCAATCATCTGACCGCGCGTTTCCATAACCGCAATTTCGACGTCGTGGCGCTATCAGGCGAACTGACGCAGAACGAGCGCAGCCATGCGCTGCAGGCGATGCGCGACGGTCGCGCCCGCGTCTGCATCGCCACCGACGTCGCTGCTCGCGGCATCGACTTGCCGGGCCTCGATCTGGTCATCCACGCCGATCTGCCGACCAACCCGGAAACCCTGCTGCACCGTTCCGGCCGTACGGGCCGTGCCGGCCGCAAGGGCGTGAGCGCCATGATCGTGCCGATCAATGCGCGCCGCAAAGCCGAGCGCCTGCTCGACAATGCCGGCATTTCCGCCACCTGGGCGCTGCCGCCATCGGCCGAAGAAGTAACCGCCCGCGATGAGGAGCGTCTGCTGGCCGATCCGATCTTCGACGCAAAGCCGCGCGAGGAAGAGCAGGACATCGTTCAGCGTCTTCTCGCCGCCCATGGCGCCGAGAAGCTGGCGAACGCCTTCGTCAACCTCTACCGCTCGAACCAGTCGGCGCCGGAAGATCTCATGGAGATCACTCTGCAGGCAGGCCCACGCAAGGCCCGCGACAATGCTGATGGCCCGCGCGACACCAGCCCGCGCGGCCCGCGCGACGATTTCGGCGCCAGTGTCTGGTTCTCCCTGTCGGTCGGCCGCAAGCAGAATGCAGAGCCGCGCTGGCTAATTCCGATGATCTGCCGCAACGGCAACCTGACAAAGCGCGAAATCGGCGCCATCAAGATGCAGCCGGAAGAAACCTTCGTCGAAATCGCCGCCGATAGTGCCGAGGCGTTCCTGGCCGCGACCGGTCCGAACAAGACGATGGAGCGCGGCATTCGCGTCACCCGTCTGACCGGCACCCCCGATTTCGGCGGTCGCCAGGATTACAGCAAGCCGGACTTCAACAAGGCCGGACCTAAGCCATACGCTGCCAAGAAGAGCTATGACGATCGCCCGAAGGAGGGCGGCTTCAAGAAGGGCCCGCGCAGCGATGCAGCACCCTCCGGCGAACGTGACAGCAAGCCATGGAGCAAGCCCGGCAAGCCAAAGTTCGAGGGTAAGCCTAAATACGAGGGCAAGCCGAAGTTCGACGGCAAGCCAGGCGATGGCCCTAAGCCGAAATTCGCCAAGAAGAAGGGCTGACGCCGACGGTGATCGGAACGGCAGGAGGACGTGATGGCAGAAGCTCTGGTTCTGACGGTTCCGCTCTTCAGCACGCTTTGCAACGAAGCCTTCAGGCTCCGCCGTGCCGTTTTCATCACCGAACAAAAGGTGCCGCCGGAAGAGGAGTTCGATCAGGACGACCTCACGGCCTATCATCTCGTCGCCATTCTTGACGGCGAGGTTTGTGGCACGCTGCGGGTGATTTACGCCGATGAACATGTCAAGATCGGCCGCGTTGCCGTCAGCGCCGCCGCCCGCGGCCACGGCATCGCCACGCTGATGCTGCTGCACGCGATGAAGGACCACGGCAGCGCTCGCGACAACCGCTTCTATCTTACCGCACAGACTGACAAGACAGGGCTCTATGAGCGCTTCGGCTTCAAAGCGTTTGGCCCCGAGTTTCTCGATGGCGGCATGCCGCATCTGGCGATGAAGACCTACTGACGGCATGGGTGACGTAGGCGAGGGTACGACGACCGATATCGTCGCGGCTGAACCACGGATCTCCGCCTTCGACATTAAGGCATTCATCACCCGCAACCTGCGCCTGCAGCCGGCACCGATCGTTCCCCACATTGTTCTCTATACCGGACACGCCGGCAGCCGGCTTTCGCGCCTCGGCGGTATGGATCCGGATGCGCCGGCGCCATACTGGGCATATGACTGGGCTGGCGGCACCTCGCTGGCACGTCACATCACCGACCATCCCGAGATCGTCCGTGGCCGGCGCGTGCTCGACCTTGGCGCTGGGTCGGGGATCGTGGCCATCGCGGCTGCGAAATCCGGGGCGACCGAGGTCATTGCCGCCGATACCGATGCCAATGCCGTCGTCGCGATCGACTTGAACGCCAGCGCCAATGCGGTGTCGATCACGGCGCTGCACGCCGATCTGCTGTTGAGAGAGCCGCCAACGGTCGACGTGATCCTTGTCGGCGATCTTTTCTACGAGGAGTCTCTGGCGATTAGGGTGCTGGATTTTCTGACAAACTGCCATGACGCCGGCATAGAGGTGCTTATCGGCGATCCGTTCAGGGCGCCGCTGCCCGAGGAAAAGCTCCGTCTGGTTGCCGAGTATCCAGCGCCTGACTTCGGCGAAACGGCAGGTACGCCTGGTCGGCGTGCGGGCATCTTCACTTTGAGCTGACGGCATTTCAGGCCGACGCGGCCTGCAGGTCGATCAGTACCGCCATCGCCCGCTCCGCCTTATCTGACGGAACGAAGACGTGGTCGTGATGATAGGCAGCCACCATGTTGCAGGGAATGCCGTGCCGGGTGAGGGCATCGGATACGGCAGCCGTCAGGCCGATACCCTCGAGCGACGAAAAGACGGTTAGCGTTATACGACGCATTGGCAGCGCGCAGTCGAAGCCGAACCGCCTCGCCTGTGCGATTTCGAGAACCAGCGAAAAGCCCTCGTCTTCCCTGAACCAAGCGAGGGCATTATGACTGGCGCCATTGGCGAGCGCTACGTCGGCCGTCGTACAGAACACGTATTCGGCGGTGTCGAGACTGGGCGTCATGCCCGACGGCATTTCTCTGGTGCCGCGAACAGGTTCGGTTGTCATGGTGTGCACACGCCTTCGACGTCGGTTTCAGCCGCATTTTTCCCGCTGCGACAACGAAAATATCACAGCTGGCTTAAATACCAAGACTTGGCCAATGCGCCTACTCAGGCCGAATCAGCATGACCGGGCAGGGCTCGCCTGCTGCCAGTTCCCGGCCGTGCGGCGGTCTGACGATCAGGCAATCGGCGTTGGCGAAGATCTTCATCATCGACGAATCCTGCTTGCCGAACGGCTCCGCCAGAAGCGTGCCTGAGGGCGAGCGCGCCAATCGTGCCCTGACGTAATCCTGGCGCTGGTCGTTGGCCTTCAAAGCGACAGCGGTCGTGGCGGTCGCGGCACGATCGATGGCGGGCAGGGAGGCGAGTTTGCGGATCAGCGGTTCGAGAAACAGCAGCCCGCAGACAAGGCTCGACACCGGGTTTCCGGGAAGGCCCAGTACATGTGTATCACCGAAACTGCCGACCATGAGTGGCTTGCCGGGACGCATGGCGATGCGCCAGAAGTCGAGTTCCATACCTGCCGCAAGCAGCGTCGCCTGGACGAGATCGTGGTCGCCGACCGATGCGCCGCCGAGCGTCACGATGACATCGACCTGCGCCTGCCTGGCACGCTCGACGGCCGCCGTGATCGCCGCGGTGTCATCGGGGACGATCCCGAGGTCGAGGACATCGGCGCCTGCCTTGCGGGCGAGAGCGGCGATACCGAATGTGCTCGAGGCGACGATCTGCGCCGATCCCGGCTGTTGGCCCGGCGAAACAAGCTCATCACCGGTCGCGAGCAGGGCCACGACCGGTTTGCGCAATACCGACAGCGTTGCGTGGTTCATGGCGGCGGCGACTGTGAGGCGCGAGAAGTCGAGGACCGTGCCGGCCGGCAACACGGCTTCACCCTCGGTAAAATCCTGTCCGCGCGGACGGACATGCTGGCCTGCTCTGACGGGATAGGTGGTGCGAATGCCGGTTGCCGTCTTTTCGGAATCTTCCTGCAAGAGCACGCTATCGGCGCCATCCGGCACCGGTGCGCCGGTGAAGATGCGAACAGTTTCCCCGTGACCAATCATGCCGTCGAAGGCACTGCCGGCTGAAGACGTTCCGATCAGCCTTAGTTCCGTGCCGGGTTGCGGAGCGTCCTGTCCCCGCAGGGCATAGCCATCCATCGCCGATGCATTGAACGGTGGCTGGGTCAGCTTCGCCGTCAGATCGGCCGCGAGGACGCGACCGTCCGCCTCGACAAGCGATATCGTTTCGGAGTCAGAAACCGGGTTGGCGCGGGACAGCAGGCGTTCCTGCGCCTCGGCGACGGGGAGCATGTTCACGTTGAGTGCTCCGGATGCCGGAAGTCGCCGGACTTGCCCCCCGATTTTTCGAGCAGGCGGATACCGCCGATCTCCATCGTCCTGTCGGCCGCCTTCGCCATGTCGTAGACGGTCAGGCATGCGATGGACACCGCGGTCAACGCTTCCATCTCGACACCTGTCTTGCCGGTGAGCTTGACGGTGGCGGTGATTCTGAGGCCGGGCAGGGTGGCGTCGTCGGTGATATCGACGGATATCTTGGTCAGCATCAGCGGATGGCAGAGCGGGATGAGGTTGCTGGTCTGCTTGGCCGCCATAATCCCGGCCAGCCGGGCGGTGCCGATCACGTCACCCTTCTTGGCATTGCCTTCAAGGATCAGTCGCAGCGTCGCCGGCGCCATCTTTATGTAGCCTTCGGCAGTGGCGATGCGGGTCGTCTCGGCCTTGTCGCCGACGTCGACCATATGCGCCTCGCCACTGGCATCGATATGGGTGAGGCCGGTGCCGCCGGAGTTCATCCTATTCGGCCGCCAATGCGGCCTGGCCGAACAGCAGGGCACGCGTGGCAGCGGTCACGTCGTCCTTGCGCATCAGGCTCTCGCCGACGAGGAAGGTGTTGATGCCAAAGGCCTGAAGCCGCGTGCAATCGTCATGGGTAAAGACGCCGCTTTCGCCGACAAGCAGCCGGTCATTGGGCACCATGGTTGAAAGCTGTTCACTGACGGTGAGGCTGACTTCGAAGGTACGGAGATTGCGGTTGTTGATCCCGACCAGCGGCGACGAGAGCTTGAGCGCCCGTTCCATCTCTTCCGCGTCGTGCACTTCGACCAGAACATCCATCCCAAGGCCGAACGCCTCGTCCTGGAGCCGTTCCGCATCGCTGTCGGTCAGAGACGCCATAATCAGCAGGATGCAGTCGGCGCCCCAGGCACGGGCCTCCTGCACCTGATAGGTCTCGAACATGAAATCCTTGCGCAGCGCGGGCAGATCGCAGGCCGCGCGTGCTGCCTTCAGGAACTCGGGTGCACCCTGAAAGCTTGGCGTATCCGTCAGGACCGAGAGACAGGCCGCGCCACCGAGTTCGTAAGCCTTTGCGAGCGCTGGCGGATCGAAATCCGGGCGGATCAGTCCTTTGGACGGGCTTGCCTTCTTGATCTCGGCGATCAGGCCGAACTGTCCGGCGTCGCGCTTCGATGTCAACGCTCTGTAGAAACCGCGCGGCGCCGATTGATCGGCCTGCATCGCCTTCAGGTCGGCAAGCGACAACTTGGCCTTGGCGGCGGCGATCTCCTCGCGCTTGTAGAGTTCGATCTTCTGCAGAATGTCGGTCATATCGGTATCCTAGTCGATGTCGTTCGACACTGCGACGAGTTTGTCGAGGGCTGCCGCGGTCGCGCCGCTGTCGAGCGACTGGCTTGCCAGTCGCATGCCGTCGCGCAGCGTCTCTGCCTTGCCCGAGATCACCAGCGAGGCAGCGGCGTTGGCGAGCGAGATGTCGCGATAGGCGTTTTTCGCGCCGCTCAGCACCTCACGCAGCGCAGCGGCGTTGACGATTCCATCGCCGCCCTTGATCGCCTCCAGCTGGACCGGCTCGACGCCGAAATCGGCGGGTGTCAGTTCAAAGCTGCGGATCTTGCCGTCTTCGAGCGCCGCGACACTGGTCATGCCTGTTGTGGTGATCTCGTCGAGGCCATTGCCATGCACGACCCAGACGCTTTCCGAACCGAGGTCACGCATCACTTCGGCGATCGGCATCACCAGTTGCGGAGAGTAGACGCCGAGCAGCTGGCGGCGAACACCTGCCGGATTGGAGAGCGGGCCGAGTACGTTGAAAATGGTGCGGGTGCCGAGTTCGACACGTGATGGCCCGACATGGCGCATGGCGGAGTGATGCTGCTGCGCGAACATGAAACCGACGCCGGCTTCGCGAATGCAGCGCGAGATGAGTTCAGGCGTGACGTCGAGCTTGACACCAAGGGCGGCGAGGCTATCCGCCGCGCCGGACTTGGAGCTCAGCGCCCGGTTGCCATGCTTGGCGACCGGCACGCCGGCACCGGCGACGATCAATGCCGCCAGCGTCGAGATGTTGTAGGTGCCGCTGGCATCGCCGCCGGTGCCGACGATGTCGATGGCGTCAGCCGGGGCCTCGACGGTCAGCATCTTCGAGCGCATCGTGGTGACGGCGCCGACGATCTCGTCGACGGTCTCGCCACGCACCCGCAGCGCCATCAGGAAGCCGCCGATCTGAGAAGGTGTCGCCTGGCCGGACATCAGGATGTCGAAGGCCTCGCGGGCCTCCTCACGTGTCAGAGGCTCGCGGCTCGCGGCCTTCGCCAGAAGAGGCTTCAGATCGGTCATGCGTGCCTGCTCCCTTAGCGTGCGGCTGCCTGTTCGGCGAGCGGTTGACTGATAGACGCGCCATACTGCGTCTGCAGCAGGGCCACCATCTGATCGAGGATATCGTCGCCGGCGGCATTGGCCATGGCGGTGATCTGCTGATCCTGATTGGCCAGCACGTCGCCGGTCGGCTCGGTATTGACTTCGTTGACCTTCAGCAGAATCTGCGTCGTCGGATCTGCGCCAACGGCGGTGGCCACCGTATCCATGGGGCCGGAGAAAGCCGCATTGACGCCAGCCGTGCCGAGAACGGCATCATCCATGCCGCGCGTGATGCCGCTCTTGGTCTGGACCTCGATGCCAAGCGGGGCGGCAATGTCAGCCAGCGACGTGCCTTTCTGCGCCTGCTGCTTCAGCTCGTCTGCCTTCTTGGCAAGTTCCGATTTCTGCTGTTCGGCGGTCCAATCGGCAACTGCCTTGTCCTTGACTTCGGCAAGCGGACGTTCGCGGTCCGGGGTGATGTCGCCCAGTGTGAACCAGAGATAACCATCGGTGCCGATCGACAGCGACGGCACGTCGGCGCCGGTCTCGGCACGGAACACGGCGCTGAGCACCTGCTGCTTGGCGGGGATGTCCTTGACCTCGGCGCCAACCTTATCAAGGCCGGTGGCATCCACGGCATCCACCGTGACGGCCTTGAGCTTCAGCTGCGTCGCGATCTGGTCGAGCGTCGAGCCGGAGCTGCGCAGGTCTTCGATCTGGTCGTGGACGCTGACCATCTGCTGTGCGGCGTTGGAGACGGCCAGCTGCTTGCGGATGTCTTCCTTGACCTCTTCAAGCGTCTTGGCGCTCTCAGGCTTGATATTGGTGATGCGCAGGATGACTGGACCGAAGCTGCCCTCGACGACCGGCGTCGTTCCGCCGTTCTTCGCGACCGCAAAGGCGGCATCCGCCACGGCCTGATCGGGAACCTTGTCCTTGGAGAACTCGCCGAGCATGACGTCGTTTGCGGTCTTGCCCTGGTCTGTCACCAGCTGGTCGAAGGTGGTGCCGGTCTTCAGCGCATTGATCGCAGCGTTGGCCAGATCCTTGTTCTGGAACGTCAGCTGCTCGACGGTGCGGGTTTCCGGCGTCGTGTAGCTTGCCTTGCGCTTCTCGAAATCCTCGCGGATCTGGTCGTCCGTCACCGAGCCGGCATCGGCGATATCGTCCGGCTGCAGCTTGAGATAGGTGAACTTGCGATATTCTGGCGCGCGGTAGCGCGGCTTGGCGCCTTCGAACCACTTGGCAAGCACGTCGTCGGCCGGGGCCTTGATCGGCTCGATATTGGCGTTGGTCAGCAACAGGTAGTCGATGCCGCGGCTTTCCTGGCGATAGAGCTTCATCGCATCGACCATGGTCTTCGGCGGCGTGAAGCCGTTGGAGACGGCATCGACGATCTGGCTGCGCACGGCGACCTTGGTGCGTTCCTTGATATAATCATCCTCGCGAATGCCCGCGTTGCGCAGGCGCGACGTGAACAGCGAGCGGTCGAACTGGCCGTTGACCGCCTTGAAGGCCGGATCTTCGCCGATCAACTGTGCCAGGCGATCATTGGAGAGGCCGAGGTTCATGTCGGCGGCGAGCTGATCGAGCGATGCGCCGGCGACCAGTTGGGAGAGCACCTGCTGCTCGACGCCGAATGCGCGGGCCTGCTCAGGCGTCAGGCGCATGCCGAACTGCTGGCTCAGGTTGGAAACCTGGCGCTGATAGGCGAGACGAAATTCGTTCACATCCACCTGCTGATCGCCGACCGTGACAACAGTCGTGCTGCTGCTGCCGCCCGTTAGAAGAGAGGCGGAAATGCCCCAGATGCCGAAAGAGGCGACCAGGAGCAGCATCAAAAGCTTGGCGGCCCATGTCTGGGCGGCTCTTCGCAGAAGATCGAACATCGAAACGCAAACCTCGCATTATAATCGCCCGCTTGCGGGCAAAGCATTTGTCGTTCCTTAGAGCAAACTCATCAGGAAATGAAGGGCGGAAATGAAGGCTTATCGTGCGAAAACATCTGCGCTATATCGGGTCAGGACGAGGACACGGAATGCGCGACAAAAGACGCCGCCTCTCGGAACCTTTGCCGGGGTTACTTCGTTGAGCAGCATCCCGATGAAACAGGAGCAAACAATGGCCGACATCAAAACCGCCTCCGCACAGTCTACAGCCGCGCGCGTCAAGGCGGAGATTGCGACAGACGATCTTTCCGCACAGGTCGCCGCACTGCGCGAAGACCTTTCGCGCCTGTCTGAGAGCGTGGTGGCGCTGGGGCAGGGAGCAAAGACAGCCGTTGCAGACGAGGCCTCCGTGTTGACCGAGCGCGTGCGTGACAAGGTGCGCGAAGAACCGCTGCTGGCAATCGCCGTCACCGCAGGCGTTGCCTATCTCTTCGGCCTGATCAGCCGCCGCTGAGGCGGACTTGCGATATTGGACAATGAAGAAGCCGGACGCGTCCACGTCCGGCTTTTCTTTTCATGCAGGAAATCCTCCTGGTGGTGGTCAGCGGCGAATTAGCCGGCCAGCTGCAATGAGGATACAGGCACCGATAAAGCCAGCGATCAGGTAGGCAAGCCAACCAGCACCAAGCGATAGGTTCAGAGCGGACAGAATGGCGTTGGCGACAATGGCGCCCACGATTCCGAGAATGATGTTCATGAAGACGCCCATGTTGCTGTTCATGAACTTCTCTGCCAGCCAGCCGGCGAAACCGCCGATGATGATGGCTGCAATCCAACCAACGCCTGCATTTTCCATTGTGATATGTCCTTTCGAGAAACGTTGAACGTCAAATAGAGATGTTGCCGGTGTGCACGAACGCTACGCAGTGACTGTCATCGGTCAAGCCTTGATTTAGATAGGCGGCACAAATGGCTGAGCAAGGCGCCGAGCCATTGGCCTATGCTTTTCCCAGACAAGACGGCAGCGGAAGCGGCCCAGCGAGGAAAACAAGCGAAAGCAACTCAATATCACGACAATGTGAAATGCAACCAAGAGGGGATTTTTGATCAATCACTCGACGCAGTGTCGAGTGCGGATTTCCAGTGATGCCGCTTATGGAAGGGCGCAAGAAAAATGGCATGCGCCGCACCGATTGCTATGATGTATAAATTATGTATTTCCGTGCCTAAAACCTGCTGAATAAATACATCTAAAGGTATATTTAAACAAGATAATGTTTACAAGATGTGACATGGAGGTTTAATTTCTGACGATACAGAACATTGCGGCCCATTGCCGCGAATATAATTTCAAACTGCAGCCAATTGTTGGTCTCAGCGCATACATAAACAATTATTCGTCAATGATGTATCGCCAACTATGGATTATGTTGATGAAGAGAGGTTTGCTGTTGATAAATGGGGGCCGGAAGTGTCGACAAGAGGCAAGTGTCGTCAAAAAACCTCAGCTGCGCGCCAAAATCAACGTTTTCATCAGCAACGCCTTGCTCAACCTGCAATCTATGTCATGTTATCTTTCTGGACATGAGGGGTAACAGAGATGATCAATCTTCAGTCAACTCACAATGATGTCAATCACGATCAGCGCCTGCTCGATTGCCGCGCCGATGTCGAGCCTGCACTTCACCAGATTATCCGCGACGCGCAGCAGAACGGCTGGGCGGCGGCCGAGGTCGCGATGGCGATCGCGGATGCAGCAGACGACTACATTCTGCTCTTGGCAAACCGCAAAACGACGGCACACTGACGCAGTGTCGGTAGCGGTCGGCAATGCGCTCGGCCATCATCCTCTCGTCGGAAGACGGAAGATGACGCAAACAGCCTGCTGACCGGTTGACGGTATATGGGAAGCGGCTATAAAGCCTTCCAAACCTGATTTGGTTGCCATCAGTGACGACTGACGTGTTCGGTCCTGTGCCAATGCCAAATCGACGCGATGGAAGAGTGTCCGAGTGGTTTAAGGAACCGGTCTTGAAAACCGGCGTGCGGGAGACCGTACCGTGGGTTCGAATCCCACCTCTTCCGCCATCCCTGACATTTTCCATAGCTATCGAGCTCTCGCGCTCGCGATTGACTGGTCGCGAAGTATTTATGCGCTCAATAGATATTTAATCGTCCGTCGCCAATCATGCGACGGACGCTATCAAACCATCACGACCGCGTGCGGCTCGCGCTGGTCGCGGATATGGCATTCAGCGTCTGGGCATCGCGGCCGTAGATGTCGTCATAGTAATGGATGATGCCGTCGGCTGTCGGCCATGCGGTGAAGTAGGAGACGTAGACCGGGATCTCCTGCGGAACCGGCACGTCCTTCTTCTCGCCACCGGCTATCTCCTGATCGACAGCTTCCATCGATGTCTTCAGGACGGCAGCGGCCATTGCGCGTGGGTTTTCGAGACGGACGCAGCCGTGGCTGAACATTCGGTCCTGTGACGCGAACTTTCCGCGCGCCGGGGTGTCATGCATGTAAATCGCGTGCGGGTTGGGAAACAGGATCTTCAACTGGCCGAGCGCGTTGTCCGGGCCTGGCGGCTGGACGACGGCGATGTTTTCGAGCGGCTGCGTCCAGTCGACCTTTGCCGATGGCATCGATTTGCCGTTGACCGCGACCTTGTAGCCTTCACGGTCAAGATAGGACGGGTCGCGCTTCAGGTGTGGAAGCATCTCGTTCTTGATGATCGACTGCGGAACACCCCAGTCGGGATTGAATTCGACCGTCTTGATCGAGGCATCGAAGAAATTGGTCTGATGGTCCTGCTGGCCGATTACCGCCTTCATCGACAGCGTGAGTTCGCCGTTCTCGGTGTAGTAGGCCATATAGGCTGGCTGGTTGATGAACACGTAGCGGTCCGGGAATTCCTGCGGCATCCACCGCAGTTCTTCCATCGCGACGATCACCTTGTTGATGTTGACTGAGGCATCGCCACCCTGTCCCGACGTGCGCAACCAATGAAGCTCGGCAGCCAGCTGGGCAAACTTCGGACTGCTCGGCATGAACCGGTCGATCGCCGACATCAGCTCGGGCGATGCTGAAAGCTGGGCCAGCGTCGCCTTCAGATCGACAGGCTTGCGCTTGAAATCATAATAGTTCGACAGCTTGTTCGGATCGATGCGCCCGCGGAAATTGTCCTGCAGGAACATCAGCATCTTGGATGAGAGAGAAATCTCGAACTGCGCCAGCGCCTTTGCGCCGTCCGGCGATGCCTGTTGAGAATTGCCTGCGGCGGGCAACACAGCGTAGTCGCCTGCCGTCAGACCCCAGTCGTCGGCCTGCTGCAGCAGAGCGATAGCCTGCCGCGCCTTGGCGTTCGGACCCTTCGCGTCGATCCAGATCAGTTTGGACTTCGGCTGGCTGTAATAGGCTTCCAGCGTCGAGGCTATATCGCTGTTCATGGACACTGAAAGGCCGCCCATTTCGCGCATGACCTTGGCTGGGCTGCCGGCGCCGCCGTCAAAGAGCGTCGACAGGACGGAATCGTCACCCTGACGGACAATGTGGATCGGCCGCCGCTCAGGCGTCCTGTACCCGCTGTCCGGGGCCACCTGCGCCGTCTGCTGTGCCGGCTGCGGCTCGGCACGAACTTCGATTGCGCTCCCAGCAAAGGTCAGCATGCTGGCGACGGTTGCCGTCAAGATAAACGCCGGTCTGTGTGTCATTCGAAGTCCCTGTTGTCTGATGCGGCAAACTGTGTCGGCGCGAGCATATGGTCGAAGTTGTCCTGAGATGGCTGCCAGGACTAACTAGCGGTAACATTTAGGCCTAAGCTGGGCGACACTATTCCTGCTCCTTACCGAGCACAGATGCGTGAAGCAAACAGCCACCCGTCTGCCTGCTGTTCAAGTATCTCATTTCTTCGGCGATCGTTGCGGCGAGGGCGCACATCTGCCCTGGCGTACCGGATCGACGCGTTAATTTAGTGCTTCATTAACCATGTTAATTAGAATTGTTCCTATCTCGCCGAAAGCCTTCGCAAATTTGCCACGAAAGCAGCATGATTAAAGTCTCGTTAGGTTGATGGCAGTAGGGGTGGTCCTGCCTGCAAGGGCGGATTTCTTAACCATAACGGTCTTGAGCGGCGTGGGACATATGAGACGAGACTTCGGGGCGGCGTCATTCGCAACACCTATTCGATGGGTTGGCCTGTCGTTGCTGTACGCAACGGTCACAGCCTGCGGAACGGCGCCGACGACGACGGCCAAGCGCACCCACGGCAAGGAATACTTCTCCGAGAAGGAATACGGCGTCAAGGCGAGCCCGCGCGTCGCCAATGGTGACAATATCCCCAAGGGCGGCGGACGCTACATCGTCGGCAATCCCTACGTCGTCAAAGGCAAGATGTACTACCCGAAGGAAGATTTCTCCTACAACAAGGTCGGCATCGCCTCGTGGTACGGCTCCGCCTTCCATGGTCGCCTGACCGCCAATGGCGAAGTCTACGACCAGATGCATCTTTCCGCAGCGCATCCGACGTTCCCGCTGCCAAGCTATGCCCGCGTCACCAATATCGAGAACGGCTCCTCCGTCATCGTGCGCGTCAACGACCGCGGACCTTACCATGAAGGCCGCATCATCGACTTGTCGAACAAGACCGCAGACATGCTCGATCTGCAGCACAGCGGCACCGGCAATGTGCGTGTGCAGTATGTCGGCAAGGCGCGCATGGACGGTCATGACATGCCGTATCTGATGGCCTCATACGTGCCGAAAGGCAGCCGTATCCCCGGCATCAATCCGGGCGAGGGGCAGATTGCCAGCGGTGTGATGGTCGCTTCGAACAGCAAGCGCATCACGGCGGACGAGATCCAAAGCTTCGGTGGTTTCACGCCGCCTTCGCCGGGAAGCGTGCCGGTGCCTCGTTCGGCCACATCCTATGCCGGCTCTACGCCGAGCGCATCCTACAATACCGCTCCGGTGCCGACGCCGCTGCAGCCGCCATCCTTCGGTGGCGCTGCGCCACAGGCGTTCGATCAGATGGTGTTGCTGCCCGAGATCGGCCCCTATCCCTACGAACGCCCCTATGGCTCCCTGGCCATGGGCTATCAGGAAGAGGCCGTGAAGACCGTGACCGTCGATCTCGCTTTCGACGCGGTGATGGTCCGCAACGACGGCCTGACCGAGGATTCCATCCAGGCCTCGTTCAAGCGTCAGAAGGCAGCCGTGCCTGCCTCGCGGTGATGTGTTTGCGTGGCCGGCGACGGCCTGATCGATGAGGGTTTCGATGCTGAAACATCTGCTTCGTGTTGGCGTCTGCCTGTTGCCGCTGACCGCGCCATTGATGCATGCCGCAGTGGCTGCTCCAGCAGATCCCAATCCCGGTTTTGTCACCAAGGCTGGACAGGCATATCTGGTCGAGGCTTCGACCGGGACCGTGCTGCTGGCCAAGAACGAGAACCAGGCCTTTTCGCCGGCATCTCTCGCCAAGCTGATGACCGTCGAGCTGGTCTTCGATGCATTGAAAAACAATCAACTGACGCTCGATACGCAATATCCGGTTTCGGAGTATGCCTGGCGCACAGGCGGCGCGCCGTCGCGCACGGCGACGATGTTCGCTGCCCTGAAATCCAACGTGCGGGTCGAAGACCTTGTACGAGGCATCGCCATCCAGGGTGCCAATGACAGCTGCATCATTCTGGCGGAAGGCATGAGCGGCGGCGAGCCGGCATTCGCCGAGAACATGACGCGTCGCGCGAAGACGCTGGGCATGCAACGCTCGGTATTCGGCAATTCGACCGGACTGCCCGATGCCGGCAAGAGCAAGACAACAGCATTCGACATGGTGACGCTGGCGCAGCGGCTGCAGCAGACCTATCCCAATTACTATCCGTATTTCGCCCAAGCCGATTTCGAGTGGAACAAGATCTTCCAGCGGAACCGCAATCCTTTGCTCGGCTTTGGTCTTGGGGTCGATGGACTGGCGACGGGCTTTGCTGAAGGCGAGGGTTATTCGATCGTGGCCTCTGCCGAGCGAAACGGCCGCCGCCTGTTCATGACGCTCGGCGGCATCGGCTCCGACAAGGAACGGACGGAGGAGGCCAAACGAGTGCTCGAATGGGGCCTCAGCGCCTTCGAGATCCGTCAGCTTTTCGCCGAAGACGAGGTCGTCGGAAGCGCCAGCATCTATGGCGGAGCGACGCGCAGCATCGATCTCGTCGCCAGGAACCCAATCAGCGTTTACATCCCTGTCAACAATCCTGATCGGCTGGCCGCGCGCATCGTCTATCACTGGCCGCTGACGGCGCCGGTCGCGGCGGATCGCGAAGTCGCTACGCTGCGTCTGTTTGCCGGCAGCCGCCTGTTGCGCGAAGTGCCGCTCTATACCAAGGCCGCAGTCGAACAGGGTTCTCTCAGCAGCCGCGCCATCGATGCCGTGCTGGAACTCGGCGAAACCCTGATGTTTTCATGGCTTTGGGACAAACCCGAGCCCACATGATCGCCATAGTCGCGCTTCACCCTGCGACAAAGCTGGGGGTTCGGCGCGAAACGGTTCCGCTGAACGTCATCTTCGGCTAGATGTACCGCAGTGGCGCCGTGAGGCGCCGAAATGCAGGCCTTTCGTGAGGCCCGAAGTTCAGGAACGAATTATTGTCATCCGCTACTGGATTGTTCGTTACGTTTGAGGGTGGTGAGGGGGCCGGCAAGTCCACGCAGATACGCCGGCTGGCCGATGTGCTGCGGTCGAGGGGGCACGATGTGCTGCTGACACGCGAGCCGGGTGGTTCGCCCGGCGCCGAAGCGGTGCGCCATGTTCTGCTGTCGGGTGCCGCGGAGGCCTTCGGCACGCGGATGGAAGCGATCCTCTTTGCCGCCGCCCGCAATGACCACGTCGAAGAGGTCATTCGCCCGGCGCTCGAAGCCGGCAGGATCGTGCTTTGCGATCGCTTCATGGATTCGTCGCGCGTCTATCAGGGCATCACCGGCAATCTGGAGCCCGATTTCATCGAAACCCTGCAGCGTGTCGCGGTCAACGGCGTGATGCCCGACTGTACGCTCATTCTCGATCTGCCGGCGCGTGCCGGGCTGGAGCGTGCCAGGCGGCGCGGGGCGGCCGGCGACGTGGCACCCGACCGTTTCGAAAAGGAAGAGGTGGAAACCCACGAGAAGCGCCGTGAAGCGTTTCTCGATATTGCCGCGCGCGAGCCCGAACGCTGCCATGTCGTCAACGCCATGCAGGGCGAACAGGCACTCGCCGACGAAATCCTGTCGATCGTCGATCAGCTGGTCGCGCCAGTCACCGACCTGAAGATGGTGGAGCCCGCCCATGAGTGAGGATCACCCGAGCCTGCTCGACGGCGCCATCTGGCCGCCTGAGAACACCAAGCTGTTCGGTCACGGCGACGCCGAGGCGTTTCTGGCGCAGTCCTACCGCTCCGGCAAGGGCCACCATGCGTTGCTGATGGAGGGACCGTCGGGCATCGGCAAGGCAACGCTTGCGTTCCGCTTCGCCAATCACGTCCTCTCACATCCCGATCCGTCAAGCGCGCCGGAGTTTCTGGCCGACCCGGACCCGAACTCGTCCGTCAGCCGGCAGATCACTTCGGGCGCGTCGCACAATCTGCTGCATCTCGCGCGTCCGGTAGACGAGAAGACCGGCAAGGTGAAATCGGCGATCACCGTCGACGAGGTGCGCCGTGCCGGCCGCTTCTTCTCGCAGACGTCGGGTACCGGCAACTGGCGCATCGTCATCATCGATCCGGCCGACGACATGAACCGCAGCGCCGCCAATGCGATCCTGAAGATCTTGGAGGAGCCACCGAAGCGGGCGCTGTTCCTGTTGATCTCGCATGCGCCGGGCAAGCTGTTGCCCACTATCCGCTCGCGCTGCCTGCCGCTGAAGCTGTCGCCACTCGGTGACGAGGCGCTGCACTCGGCTCTGGCCCATCTTGGCGTCGAGGGTGATCCGGCTTTGCTTGCCTCCGCCAATGGCAGCGTCGGGGAGGCGCTGAAGCTGGTCAACTACGGCGGCGGCGAGATTATTTCGGCCTATAACGAGGTCCTGTCGCTGCAGGGGCCCTCGGCGCGCAAGGCGATGCACCGCCTGGCCGATGCGCTGACGGGCAAAGACAATGACACGATCTTCGACTTCTTCTCGACCCACATCGGCGACGACCTGATGGGTAGGGCAAAGGCGGCGGCCATGGCGGGGGAGGTGGTACAAGCCGAGCGGCTGTCGCGCCTGCATAGCGACATCATGGAGCGGCTGACGGTTTCGGACGCATACAATCTCGACCGCAAGCAGACGATCCTCGGCATTCTCGGCGACATCAAACAGCCCGGTCCCTGATCGGGCGGTCGGCGGATCAAGACTTGCGCGCGCCGCACATCCCGGACAGCTTGCTTTCGAAACTTAATGTTTCGCTTCGCCGCCACATGCGCTAAGGAGCGGCATATAAATTTCAAAGAATAAGCCGGACGAGAATGGCCGCCATGACAGACAAGACACCCTTTTATATTACCACCGCGATTTCCTATCCGAACGGCAAGCCGCATATCGGCCATGCCTACGAACTGATCGCGACGGACGCCATGGCGCGCTACCAGCGGCTTGACGGCAAGGACGTGTTCTTTCTGACCGGTACCGACGAACACGGCCAGAAGATGCAGCAGACGGCGCGCGCCGAAGGCATCACCGCACAGGAACTGGCCGACCGCAATTCAGGCGAGTTTCAGGCGATGGCCAAGCTGCTCAACTCCTCGAACGACGATTTCATTCGCACCACGCAGGAGCGCCACCACGAGACGTCCCGGAACATCTGGAACCGGATGGCCGACAATGGCGATATCTACAAGGACAGCTATGCCGGCTGGTATTCCGTGCGCGACGAGGCCTTCTACCAGGACAACGAGACGGAAGTGCGCGCCGACGGCGTCCGCTACGGACCGCAGGGTACGCCTGTGGAATGGGTCGAGGAGGCAAGCTACTTCTTCAAGCTCTCCGAATACCAGGACAAGCTGCTCGCTCTCTACGAAGCCAATCCTGATTTCATCGGTCCGGCCGAGCGCCGCAACGAGGTGATTTCTTTCGTCAAGTCGGGCCTGCGCGATCTGTCGATCTCGCGGACCACGTTCGACTGGGGCATCAAGGTGCCGAACGATCCGACGCATGTGATGTATGTTTGGGTCGACGCGCTGACCAACTACATAACCGCCACCGGCTATATCGAGGACCAAAACGGCCCGCGTGCGAAATACTGGCCGGCCGACGTTCACATCATTGGCAAGGACATCATCCGCTTTCATGCCGTCTATTGGCCGGCCTTCCTGATGTCAGCCAACCTGCCGCTTCCGAAACGCGTCTTTGCGCATGGTTTCGTGCTCGCCAAGGGCGGGGAAAAGATGTCGAAGTCGCTCGGCAACGTGCTCGACCCGTTCGAACTGATCGGCCATTTCGGCCTCGATGCGATCCGATACTTCCTGATGCGCGAGATTTCCTTCGGGCAGGACGGCAACTGCAGTGAAGACGCGATCGGCACGCGGATCAACGCCGATCTGGCCAACGGCATCGGCAACCTCGCAAGCCGTTCGCTGTCGATGATCGTCAAGAACTGCGATGGCAAAATTCCCGAATGCGGCCCGCTGACCGATGAGGACAGAGCGATGCTGGCCGCCGCGGATGCGCTCCACGCCTCGACCCGCGACGACATGGGCAAGCAGCTGATCCATCGCGCGTTGGCGTCGATCATAGCAGTCGTTTCCGAGACCGACCGCTATTTCGCCGGTCAGGAGCCATGGGCGCTGAAGAAGACCGATCCGGCGCGTATGGGCACGGTGCTTTACGTGACCGCCGAGGTCGTGCGCCAGATCGCCATCCTGTTGCAGCCCTTCGTGCCTGATTCGGCCGCCAAGCTGCTCGATCTTGTCGCTGCTGGCCCCGATCAACGTGACTTCGCCGCTCTCGGCGAGGCTGGCCGTCTGGTGCCGGGCACGCCGCTCGAAGCGCCGAAGCCGGTGTTTCCGCGTTACGTCGCACCGGAGGCGTAAGGCCGAGATGCTGATCGATACACACTGCCATCTCGACTTCGCCGACTTCGACGCGGAGCGCGATGAGATCGTTAAGCGTGCGCATGACAGCGGCGTCAAGCAGATGGTGACGATTTGCACGCGCGTCCGCAAACTGGACGCCCTGCTGGCGATCACCGAAAACTATCCGTCGGTATTCTGCTCCGTCGGTACGCACCCGAACAATGCCGACGAGGAGCTGGACATCCAGGCCGAAGATCTGATCCGTCTTGCCAATGCACATGAAAAAGTCGTCGCCATCGGCGAGGCCGGTCTCGACTATTTTTACGACACGCAGAAGCCCGAGGACCAGAAGACCGGATTGCTTCGCCACATCGAGGCAGCGCGCCAGACCAAACTGCCGCTGGTCATCCACAGCCGCAGCGCCGACGCCGATATGGCGTCGATTCTGACCGAGGAGACTGGGAAGGGCGCGTTTCCCTTCATCCTGCATTGCTTCTCGGCTGGGCCTGAATTGGCGCGGACAGGCGTCGAACTCGGCGGCTACATCTCCTTCTCGGGCATCCTGACCTTTCCGAAGTCGCAAGAACTGCGCGATATCGCCGCCACCATCCCGACCGACCGGTTGCTGGTCGAGACTGATGCGCCCTACCTGGCCCCGAAGCGCTGGCGCGGCAAACGCAACGAGCCATCCTATGTCGTCAACACGGCGGAGGTGCTGGCCGAGACGCTGGGGCTGAGCTACGCCGAGATGGCGGCGATCACTACCGACAATGCCTTCCGCTGCTTCTCCAAGATGCCGAGGATCTGACACGGTGGCTTATCGGCGACGGTTCACCATTCTCGGATGCTCGTCGTCTCCAGGCGTACCGCGTATCACCGGCGATTGGGGTGCCTGCAACCCCGAGAACCCGAAGAACCGTCGGACCCGCGCGTCTTTCATGGTGCAGCAGTTTGACGACAACGGCGGCATCACCACTGTCGTTGTCGATACGGGGCCGGATTTCCGCGAACAGATGATCGCCGCGAAGGTCGGGCATATCGATGCGGTGATGTATACGCATGCACATGCGGACCACATTCACGGTCTTGATGATCTGCGCGGCTACTATTTCGGCTCTCAACAGCGGGTGCCGATCTACGCCAACATTGCGACGATGGACCGGATCCGGCAAGGCTTCGGCTATTGCATGGAAACGCCGCCCGGCAGCAATTATCCGCCGGTCGTCGAGCCGCGGTTGATCGATAAGATCGACCGGCCGATCCGCATCACCGGCGCCGGCGGAACGATCACGCTTCGACCGCACGAGCAGCAGCACGGCGACATCATCTCGCTGGGGTTTCGTATCGGCGGCGTGGCCTATTGCAGCGATATCAGCGACTTTCCCCCGGAAACGGTGCCGAAGCTTGCAGGGCTCGATATGCTCATCATCGACGCGCTGCAATATCGATACCATCCAAGCCATCTGTCGCTTGAGCAGTCGCTGGAGTGGATTGATCGGCTGCAGCCGAAACGCGCCATCCTAACCCACATGCACACACCGCTCGACTACGACGTGGTGATGGCCGAGACACCGGACCATGTCGTTCCGGCCTATGACCAGCTGAGTTTCGAGATCGATCTGGCCGAGCTCGAAAGCGCGGAATAGAGGTTCGCGCGCTCGACCTTCCTCCTAGTCAGCCGGCGTTGCTGCGCGGCTTGGCGACACTCTTGACATAACGGGGCCGGCCGCCATGAGCGGTGATATCAGCCGCACCCGTAATGGCCGCCTCCTCGACCTGGAAACCCTTGTCCCCATGCCAGCCGCCAGCTCGATCGAGCCGAAGGCGGCTGGCTTCAATTGCCAGACCTCGACATCGATCGATCTGCCCTTGCCGGGCTCGATACGGATGAGACCAGGCTTAGGAGGTACAGTCCGCGTCAGCGCATAAAGCCGGTAGGCGTCCGACGTCTGTGCCTCACGTGCGAAATGCGCATCTAGATCGCGCAACTGGACATTCAACGGCATGCCCGAAATATGAGCACAGACCATCACGCAGCGATCCGATTTCGAAAGCCGGTGCGGCGCTCATGGCGCGTCCTCCTGAAGTATCTTCACCGGGCGGTCCCACTGGATCAGTACGACGCAGCCGGTATCGCTCCAGACGGAATGCTCGGTGCCGATGGCATTGACGATGTAGCTGCCCCTGGCGTAATCGCCGGCTTCGTCGGATTGCACACCGTCGAGCACCAGGATGGTTTCCAGCCCCTCGTGCCGATGGCGCGGGACCGAGGCGCCGGCCTCGTATTTCAGCAGCGCGACGCCTGGCTGGTCGCCGTCGAAGGGTTTGATCCAGTGGATCGTCACATCCTTGCGGAACGGGCCGAACGGCAGCTCTTTCCAGCCGCCTGCGGTCAGCAGCTCGCGCGTCGTTTCAGGCATGGCTTATGGTCTCCAATATGTCATCGATATGAGCCGTCCAGCCGACGATGGCGCCTTGGGCGCGGATCATCGCAATTGCGGCCTGCTTGAACTCGGGAAAGTAGCTCTCGGTCGCGTCTTCGGCGAGCAGACATTCATAGCCGCGGTCATTGGCCTCGCGCATCGTTGTTTGCACGCAGACCTCGGTTGTGACGCCGGCGAAGACCAATTGGGTGATGCCCTTGCGTTTCAAGACGTCGCCGAGTTCGGTGGCATAGAATGCGCCCTTGCCGGGCTTTTCGATCACCACCTCGCCGTCGATGGGGGCAAGCTCGGGCAGGATCGCTGTTCCCGGCTCGCCGGTGATCAAGACGCGACCCATCGGCCCGACATCGCCTATCCTGAGGGTCGGGTCCCCGCGATCGCGCTTGGCGGGCGGCAGGTCGGAGAGGTCGGGCTTGTGGCATTCCATCGTGTGGATGACAGTGAGGCCGGCATTGCGAAACCCCTGGATCAGTCGCTTGACGTCCGGCACGATCCTGCTGATCCGTCCGACATCGTTGCCGAGGCTGGCGCCGAAGCCGCCGGGCTCGGCGAAGTCACGCTGCATGTCGATGACGACGAGCGCCATCTCGTCGCGCCTCATGGGAAATGCGAAGGGTTCAGCCTTGATCTCCGCCATCAGTGGTGCCCCGCCATGTGGGAGCCGATCACCGCAATGTCGGCCGCCAGCGCCGGTGTCTCATAGACCAGTTTGCCTTCGGAAATGACCATGATCCGGTCCGACATCTCCAGCAGTTCGTCGAGATCCTCCGACAGCAACAGCACGGCCGCGCCGGCATTGCGGGCCCGCATGATGCGCGCCCTGATCTCGGCCACCGCCGAGAAATCGAGCCCGAAGCAGGGGTTGGAGACGATCAGCAGATCGACCTCGCCGGTCAGCTCGCGCGCCAGCACCGCGCGCTGCACGTTGCCGCCGGAAAGCGCCGCAATCGGCGAGGCTGAGGAGGCGGTCTTGACCTTGAAGTCGGCGATCAGATCGCCGGCCCGCTTCCTCATCTTGCCCTTGCTCAGCCAGATCGCGTCCTTGCCATCGGCCTTGAGATCGAAGGTGCGGAAGGCGAGGTTCTCACTGACCGTCATTTTTGGCGCGCAGGCATTCTGCAGTGGTTCTTCGGGAATGAAGCGCACATGGTTCCTGCGGGTCTCCTGCCGTGTCGCGCCATAGGCGCCGCCATTGACCTCGACCGTGCCTGCATCCGTCGGCCGCTGCCCGGCGAGGATTTCCGTCAGCTCCTTCTGGCCGTTGCCCGAGATGCCGGCGATGCCAACAATCTCGCCTGAGCGCACCGTGAGCTTGTCGATCTCGATCATCTTGAGACCGGAGCGATCGGGCGCCTTGACCCTTTCGACCTTGAGGACAGATTTCGCGGTCGAGGAAACCGGCACACGCGTATCGAGTTCGGCAAGCTTGACGTCGCCGATCATCATCGACGCCATTTCCGACGTCGAGAGTTCGCCGACCTTGCCCGATCCGACGAGCTTGCCGCGGCGCAGGATCGAAACGGCATCGGCGAACTTGGTGACCTCGTGGAACTTGTGCGAGATCATCAGCACCGTCAGTTCGCCGCGTTCGGTCATCCCGCGCACCAGGCCGAGCATCTCGTCTGCCTCGGCCGGCGTCAGAACCGAGGTCGGCTCATCGAGCACCAGAAAGGAGCGACCGAGATAGAGTTGCTTGACGATCTCCAGCTTCTGCTTCTCGCCGGCGGCCAGTTCGCTTACCGGGCGATCGAGGGGGATCTTGAACGGCATCCGCTGCATGAAGGCGGCGAGGTCCTTACGCTCCTTGGCCCAGTTGATCACCGCCGGTACCTGAGCGCGGCTGATGACGAGGTTCTCGGCACCGGTTAGAGACGGCACCAGGGTGAAGTGCTGGTACACCATGCCGAGCCCGTAGGCGGCGGCATCCTTCGGCGAACCTACTGCGATCTCGCGCCCATCGACGGACAGCGATCCAGAGGTCTGGTGGTAGAAGCCCATGATGCACTTCACCAGCGTCGACTTGCCGGCGCCGTTTTCGCCGAGCAGCGCGTGGAACGTGCCGGCGGGGATATCGACCGACACGTTGTCGAGCGCCGTGAAGCCGCCGAAGCGCATTGTCATGCCAATCGTCTGAATGCCCACGGCCTTGCCGGCCTGAGGAAGAGGCGTGTCACGGATGATGCTCACTTCAGGTCTCCTTGTCGACGATGATTGCCACGGGCCCGCCGCCGGGCGGCCCCTGATGCTCGGCGCCACCCGAGACGTAAATGTCGGTCATGCCGAACACGCCGGCCAGCACCCCGCCGACGAAGGCGCGGGCGTGGCGCGTGCCCGAAATATCGGAGTCGTTCAGCATTGTGTGCCGGTTGCCGCGCACCTCGCCAGAAGGGCTCGGCTCCGCCTTTGCCAGCACCGCCGCAAGACGGCCATTGGCGGGCAGGCGATCGCGCGCTTCCCTCACCGATTGCGTATCGATCGCGTCGGCCATCACGGCGTGATCGATAGACAGCGGTCCGGACCATTTCGAGCTCATGCCGAGGACGACGATCTCGTGATCCAGCAGTTCGACGCCCGCGGAGGCGGACGCGCAACGGGAGAACAGGTCGTAGCGCGTGCCGATATCGGCGTCGGTGATCTCCTCGGCCTCGATCTCGCCGAGCGCCACGGCAACGCCCAGCGCAGATGCACCGCGCGAAAGTCCCATGGATTTCAGCGTATCGCGCGTGGCTGTGGCCTTGCCGGATGCTTCCGCTTGCGCGATCCGTTGCGTGGTCAGCAGCGGGCACTTGATCTGCACAAAATGAACGTCTGCGGCGTCTTCGATGCCGGCATCAGTCATCGCGGATTTCACGGCATCGGCGACCATCAACACCTGTTCGCGGCGGCCGAGATGCTCCGACGCCAGAGCCGGCGTCCGCGCCACGCCGATCGCCAGCGAGCGCTCGCCCGGCGCCTGAACGCTCTCGCGAGCGAACACAGTCCAATGCGGCGACAGCGCGCCTTCGGTGCCACCGGACATGACGATGGAGACGCCCTCGACGCCGTGTTTGGCGAACAACGTCTCGAAACTTCTCGTCGCATAACCACGCGTAAAATCGTTGACGCAGCCATTGCCCTCGGTTTTGCCGAGGATGGCAACGACGTCGCGAGGGTTGAGGCCATTCTTGAACAGCGCCTCGACGCCGGATATGTCATCCGGCCCGTCTGCGGCTACGCGGAATACGTGGGCACGAAGCGATAGCATCAGGGCAGGGCCTCGACCAAGTCGCTGGAATTGGAGACCGAGCCGAACACGCCACCCTGCATCTTCACCATATGGATGGCGGCCAGATGGTTGTTGTAGTCGGTGGCGCCGCAGCAGTCTTCCAGAAGCAGGCATTCGAAACCGCGGTCGTTGGCCTCGCGCATGGTGGTTGAAACACAGACGTCGGTGGTGATGCCTGTCAGGATGATGTTCTCGATGCGCTTCTGGTTGAGGATCAGTTCGAGATCGGTGGCGCAGAACGAGCCCTTGCCGGGCTTGTCGATGATCACTTCGCCGTCGAGCGGATAGAGCTCGGGAATGATGTCCCAGCCCGGCTCGCCGCGGACGAGGATGCGGCCGCAGGGGCCGGCGTCGCCGATGCCGGCGCCAATGCGCTGCGAGCGCCAGCGCTTGTTGGCCGGCAGGTCGGCGAGGTCAGGCCGGTGTCCCTCGCGGGTGTGGATGATGTGGTAGCCCTTGGCGCGCATCGCCGTCAGCACTCGCTTGATCGGCTCGATCGGCGCCTGCACCAGCGACAGGTCGTAGCCCATGTGATCGACATAGCCGCCCTTGCCGCAGAAGTCGGTCTGCATGTCGATGATGATGAGGGCGGTATTGTCGGGTCTCAGCTTACCGTTGTAGGGCCAAGGATAGGGATCGGCCTTGACGTAGTGCTCTTTGGTTTCCGTCATCATGTCCATCGTGCGTCTCCTCTATTCGCCCGCAAGCTTGTAGGTTTCGCCGTAGCGCCTGACGGGCTTGTCGAAGCCGCAGGACGTGCCATCGGTGATCTTGATATTGCCTTCCCAAGGCAGGGCGTATTTACCGGCGATAAGGTCGTGCATGTAGCTGTAGGGCGCATCGCCGGCGCCGCCCTTTACCGCGACATAGCCGCGATGGCCGAGCTGGTAGATGTTGTTCTCGACGCCCCAGCCAAGCCGCGCCTCGCGCACCAGATCCGGCCGCACTTCGGCGGTGATGATTTCGTTGACTCGGCCGGCTGTGCCGTGGGCGATGATCGCGCCGTCGAAATTGCAGATCATGCCTTCGCCCATCGAGTCGAAGGTACCGTCGGAGCCGCACATGCAGACGCTGGCCGTCACCATGAGATTGCAGAAGGCGTTCGACTGGTTGGTGAACTTCCAGCTATCCCGGATCGGGGCGGTGTAGCCGGCCGTACGGATCATGATCTCGGCGCCCTTGTAGGCGCATTCCCGCGCCATCTCAGGGAACATGCCGTCATGGCAGATGATCAGCGCCAGCTTGGCGCCCTTCGGGCCATCGATGACCGGGATGCCGAGATTACCGGGCTCCCACGGCTCGACCGGCACCCAGGGGTGCATCTTGCGATAATAGAGTTTCAGCTCACCGGCATCGTCGATGACGATGCCGGAATTATAGGGCATCCCATCGGGATTGAACTCCATGATCGAGAAGCAGCCCCAGATATGGTTGTCGCGGCACGCCGTCTTGAAGGCGGCGACTTCGGGGCCGTCAAGCCGGCACATGATCTCGGGGTTGATATCCATCGACAGGCCGTGCAGCGCGTACTCAGGAAACACCACCAAATCCATGCCCGGCTGGTTGCGGCGCGCCTTGGCAACAAGATCGACGATCACCTGCGTCTGTCGCGCCAGATCGTCTGTGGTGACCGTCAAAGGAAGCTGTAGCTGCACCAGCCCGATGCCGACGCCGTGTTCCGACTTGTTGAGTCCGCCGAGACCATTCATGGCCGATCTCCTTATTTCGTGAGTGAAAGTGCCCCCGGCGCGCCCGAGAGCGAGCGGGTGGGCGAGGACGTGGCGATCAGGATGGCGAGCGTCAGTACATAGGGCGCCGCGTAGAACAGGTAGTAGCCCTGCGTGACGCCGACCGATTGTAGGGCGGGACCGAGGGCGCCGGCACCGCCGAACAGCAGCGCCGCGAGGAAGCAACCGATCGGGTTCCAGCGCGCAAAAATGACGAGCGCGACCGCCATCAGGCCCTGGCCGGAGGAGATGCCTTCGTTCCAGGAGCCGGGGTAGTAGAGCGAGAGATAGGCGCCGCCGACGGCGGCCAAAGATCCGCCGACCGCAGTGGCCAGCAGACGCACACGGTCCGGGTTGATGCCCATGGCGCGTGCCGCGTCGGTGCTGTCGCCGACGACGCGCAGGATCAGGCCGATGCGCGTGTTCCTGAAGGCCCACCACAAAGCCACGGCCAGCAGTGCGCCGATGACGAACAGCACGTTGATATTCAACGCCGCCTGCACCTGCGTCAGGCCGGACCATCCACCGAGCGGGATTGACGGCAGGTGCGGCGCCACCGGTTTGATGAAAGGCTTGCCGAGGAAGAAGGCGAGGCCGAGACCGAACTGCATCATGGCGATGCCGATGGCGATATCGTTGACCTTCGGCCATTTGCAGATCCAGCCGTGGATCAGTCCGAAGACGGCGCCGGCACCCATTGCCGCCAGCACGCCAAGCCACGCCGAACCGCTCATCACGGCAACCGCATAGGCGGCCATGGCGCCGAAAACCAAGGTGCCCTCGAGACCGAGATTGATGCGGCCGGAGCGCTCGGTGATGGTCTCGCCAAGGCTGACGAAGATGAACGGGGTGGAGACGCGGATCGCGCCCGCGAAGATGGCCAGGGGAACGCCCCAGATGCCGATGCCGGTCTCATCCATCATGCTCTCCTTTTAAAGGTTGGGCCTTTTCCAAAGGTCGGGATTGAAGATCTTGAAGCGGCCGTAAAAGGTTTCGCAAAACAGGATGACGACAAAGAGCGTGCCCTGCAGCACCAGCACGGTCGCATCGGGAAGGCCCATGCGCCGCTGGATCAGCCCGCCGGAAGCATCGATGCCTCCGAGCAGGATGGCGACCGGAATGATGGCCAGCGGATTGTGGCGTGCCAGGAAGGCGACGAGGATGCCGGTATATCCGTAGCCGGCGGCAAGCGACGCGTTGGCGCTGCCCTGGACGGCGGCAACCTCGATCATGCCGGCAAGCCCGGCGAAGCTTCCGGCGATCGCCGTAAAGCCGACGATCAACCGTCCTACCGGCAGACCCTGGATCTGCGCCGCGCGGACATTGCCGCCGGCGATGCGGGCCGCGAAGCCGTAGCTGGTCACCTCGATCAGCACCCATGAAATGATGCAGGCGACAATGCCGATGGCGAGCCCCCAGTGGACGTCCATGCCGGGGATCTTGCCCAGCATGTAATCGGCCGGCAGCGGCGTGGTCGATGGTTTGTTGAGGCTGGCGGGATCACGCAGCGGCCCCTCGACGAACTGGTTCATCAGGGCGATGGCGATATAGGCGAGCAGCAGCGAGGAGATCGTCTCGTTGACGCCGCGGTAGTGGCGGAGAAAGCCGGCAAAACCGATCCACACGCCACCGGCGACCATGGCGGCGGCTGCCATCAGGATCAGCACTAGAAAGGCCGGCAGTATGCCGACGAAGGGCAGGGCGATGGCGGCGGCGGCGACGCCACCTAGCACCACGGCGCCCTCGCCACCGATGATGATGAGGCCGAGCCGGGCGGGCAGCGCCACGCACAGCGCCGTGAGAAGCAGCGGAGCGGAACGGCTGAGGCTGTTCTGCACCGAAAACCAGCTGCCGAAGCCACCGGTATACATCAACTGGAAAAGCACGACCGGCGACTTGCCGACCGCCATGATGAAGAGAGAAAAAAGCGCCAGACCGATGAGGATCGCGCCGAGGCTGATGGCGACGGGTTCGGCCCGTCGCGCCAGCCATTCCAGCACCGGACCGAGCAGCGAGCGCTCGGGCATTATTGACACTGCTGCGGGATTGTTCGCCTCGACTGTCATGACGCTTTCCCCTTTATGGTTCAGGCCGTGGATCCGACGACGCCCTCGACGAGATAATCCATGCTTTCGAGCTCGATCGCGTCCTCGGCATAGGCCTTGTCGGCCGCCACGATGACGTTGCCCTTGTTGTCTTTCATCGGTCCCTTGAAGACCGAGAACTTGCCGGTCATGATTTCGGCATGAACGGCTTCGAACTTGGTACGGGCTTCTGCCGATACGCCCGGACCGAGCGGGCTCATCTTCACGAAGCCATCCTTCAGGCCGCCGCGCACGAAGTTGCCGAGCTTCTCGCCCGCCTGCGCCTTCTTGACGAAGTCGGTGTAGACATTGCCCCATGCCCATTCCGCACCGGTCAGATACTTTTCCGGCGCGAGCGGGCTCTGGTTGGCGTGGTAGCCGCAAACGAAGGCGCCTCGTCCGGCGGCCGTCTCGACCACCACCTTCGGGCTGTCGACGTGGCAGGTTATGACATCGGCACCCTGGTCGATCAGCGCATTTGTCGCTTCCGCTTCCTTGACCGCCAGCGACCATTCGCCGGTGAAGATCACCTGGCAGGTGATGGCGGGATCGACGGAACGGGCGCCGAGCAGGAAGGAGTTGATGTTCTGAAGTACCTGCGGGATCGGCTTGGCGGCGACGAAGCCGATCTTCTTGCTCTTGGAGGCATAGCCGGCAGCGATGCCGTTGAGGAACTGTCCCTGGCCGATATAGCCGAAATAGGAGCCGGTATTCGCGGGGTTCTTGCCCTCCTGCCAGAGACCGCCGCAATGGCGGAACTGGATGTCGGGATACTTAGCGGCCATCGCCAGCATATGCGGGTCGAAATAGCCGAACGATGTTGGAAAGATCAGTGTGGCGCCGTCGAGGTTGATCATCGACTCCATCGTCTTCTGGACGTCGACAGTCTCCGGCACGTTCTCCTCTTCGACGACAGTCACGCCCGGCATTGCCTTGAGAGCGGCAGCACCCTCGGCATGCGCCTGATTGTAACCGTAGTCGTCCTTGGGCCCTACATAGATGAAGCCGACCGTCAGTGCGGTCTGGGCGAAGGCGCGGCTCGACAAGAGGCCTGGCGTCAATGCGAGCGCGGCAGTGGCGGACGTCTGGAGGAAATGGCGGCGGTTCATGGAAAGGAGTTTGGTCATTGCGATGCTCCCTGCGGCAAGGGCCGGTTCAGACAAATCGTTACAGGAAAGTGTATGCAATGACCGTGCCAGATTTTAAGCTATTGTAATTGCTTTCTTATCGAAAGAGGGGAGGCCAATCCGCGTAAACTGTATGCAGATTTCGAGTAATATTTGATCAAAAAATCAGCGGTGATCGTTATTTGTGCCTAATGCATTGATATCGCCGCCGAAAACTCTTTACCGAACTCTTCGAATTGCCTCGTAACGCACTGCAATAACCAAATTATTTGACTTTTTCTGCACGCCAATTCATCTGTATGCAGTGACGGAATGTAGAGTTCGAATGTGAAGCAAATCAGACGCCGACAGATCATCCGCGCCGGCACGACGGTCGAACAGATGGTTCGCGCCATTGCAGATATGATCGTGACAGGCGTGATTTCGCCGGGCGAACGCCTTGACGAGATCTCGCTCGCCGTGCGCTTTGACGTCTCACGCACACCGGTCCGTGAGGCGCTGCGCGAGTTGGGCGCCATGGGGCTGGTCGATCGGGAGCCGAACCGCAGCGCGGTGGTCGCCAATGTCACCGGGACCTATCTGCATTCCATGTTCGAGGCGATGTCGGAGCTTGAGGCGATCTGCGCGCGGCTTTCGGCGGAGCGAATGACCGTCGACGAACGGCATGCGCTCGAGATGGATCACCGCGCTTCGGCGAGGCTGGTGCATGACAATGCCCAAGAGGATTATGCCGCCTACAATACCGAGTTTCATACGCGTCTTTATCGCGGCGCTCACAACGACCATATCTATGAAATGGTGACACAGACGAGGGCGCGGTTGGCGCCCTTCCGGCGTGCGCAGTTCAGGCTGTCTGGCCGCCTGGCGAAATCCTACGACGAGCATGACGTCATCGTCACCGCGATCATGCGCGGCGATGCCTTTGCAGCCAGCGAGGCAGCTTACGCGCATGTTGCCATCGTCAGCGATGCCAGTATTGTATTCGCATCCGACAAGGTGCTCTGACGTTAATTTATGAGTTTATAAAAGATCTTCAACATATTGATCCAAATAGGACTTAATATGAAAATATCCTTCAATCCATCGTCTGTGCGCAAGCCCTTCGGAAACTACAATCACGGCCTTCTTGCGCCCGCCGGAGCATCGCTGCTGGTCACATCGGGCCAGCTTGGCATTGCGCTTGACGACACGATCCCGGAAGACGTTACCGCACAGGCAGAACTATGCTTCAAGGCGGTGGGTGCGATCCTCGATGAGGTAGGCATGACCTTCGCCGACGTCATCCGCATCTCGGGCTTCGTGACGCGGCGCGAGGACTTTCCAGCTTATATGGCCGTGCGCGACCGCTACACACTTGACCCGAAGCCGGTCTCGACCCTCATCATCGTCAGCGGCTTCACGCGACCTGAGTTTCTTGTGGAAGTCGAAGTGACGGCCGCAAAGGTGATGGTGCCATAGACGGCAATCGACCAAGGGAGTTTCGCCGGTGACAGTGCAATTGTCAGGCGTGGTGATCTACGCCAAGGACCTTGAGACGACAGTGGAATTCTACGAAAAGAATTTCGGATTCAAGTCCTTGCGCGCATCTGATGACAGGATTGTCGAGCTTTTTCACGAGACCGGCGCCCGGATCATGGTGCATCAGGCTGGCCGTGCGGTGAAGCAGGGACAATCCACCGTCAAGCTGGTCTTCGCCGTCGAGGACGTCGCCGGCTTCTGCCTGCAAAGTGCAGCCCGTGGACTGACCTTCGGCCCGCTGCATCAGGCGGACGGTTATGTTTACGCCAATGCCAGAGACCCCTCCGGCAATCCGATTTCCATTTCCAGCCGCGCTTTTCGCGCTGGTTCGGGCACGCCGGGGCAGGTGGCCTAGAACCGCTCCATCGACGTCTTCACCTTGGCGAGAAACCTCGCCCGCGACTCCACAGTACAGTTGTTCATGTCGTAGTGGGCCAGGAACGTCACCGGACGCACCGGATTGATCTGGGCCCGCAGCACCCGCTTGACGATCTTCTTTGGTGGATTGCCGGCTGCGAAGGCACGGAACGGCGTCGCGCCGTAGGTCAGCACCGCCCCAAGTTTGCGGATGTGACGCAGCCGCGATTCCACTTTGCCATCCACGAGTTCGAAGGAAACGCCTGGCAGCCATACGCGGTCGAAATACCCCTTGAGGATTGCCGGAAATCCGAAATTCCAGATCGGCGTGACGAGCACCAAACCCTCGGCCTGCTTCAGCCGCTCGACGTGGTCCTTCACCAGCAACGTATTCTCGGGATAGTCGTGATAGACCAGCCGGTCATGGCGCGACAGCACCGGGTCGAATTCCTCGGCGTAGAGGTTGCACGCGTCGACCTGATGTCCGGCTGCTTTCAGGCTCTCCACCGTCTGCCGGTAAAGCGCGTTGCCATAGCTTTCTTCCACAGGGTGCGAATGAAGGACGAGAACCCTCATGCGTTCTCCATCACCGATGACAGGCCCGGGAAGAGATAGTTTTCGCCGGCGGCGAAGTCGAAGTCGGGGTTTTCCCAAGCGATCATCTTGCCGGGATTGAGCAGTCCCTTGGGGTCGGTCTCGTGTTTGAAGGCAAGCTGGACCTTGTCGGTCTGCTTCATGCCACCTTCTTCGAGCGTATAGCGATGCGGATTGAAGATCGGGCAGCCGTGATCCTGATGGATCTTGATGATCTCCTCGAGACGCTCCTCGGTGGTGTATCGAACCAGAGGCAGGCCCGAGCACTGGATCTGACCATCGAACTTGATGAATTCGAGATGGCCGGGCACCTCGTCGCCGAAGATCTCGACCATTTTGGCAACCTTGGCCACATGATCAGGGCCGGGATACTGAACCTGAAGATAGGTGAACTCGGGATCGACCTTGAGTGCCCTGAGCGTGGTATGGTTCCAGGCGAGCTCATAGGCATGCGGAATGCCCTTCATGCTCTCGACCTTGTCGGAGCGGAAGATGACCTCGCCCTTCTGTGACGCCGTGAATGCCTCGAAGGCGTCGATCGAATGCGGGGCGATCATCAATACGACGACAGACTGTCCCTCGCGGATATAAGGCTTGTGGCGGGTGAAATAGGTGTGGGGAATGGGCGCGGCGATGGGCGCTATTTCCTTGACCAGGATGCCGTTGCATTTGGCAAGAGCGTCGGCGTAGCGCACGCCGTCCATGAAGTCGTCATAGCCGACCAGCACGTCCACCCAGTCGTAGGCCGGCGCCAGCGGCATTTCGATCTCGGTGATGATGCCGTTGGTGCCGTAGGCGTGGCTGACCTTCTGCAGATCCCAGCCGGTGAGATCGAGTACCCGCGGTTCGGCTTCCATGGTGACGACGCGCAGACGGATGATGTTGCCGATGTCGCGCAAGCCACCCCAGGTGATCGAACCGACGCCGCCGGAACCGCCGGCGATGAAGCCGCCGATCGTCGCCGTCTGGGCGGTGGAGGGGTGGAAGCGCAGCTCCTGGCCGGAATGCGCCTTTGTCTGCTTGTCGAGTTCAGCGATGACGATGCCCGGCTCGCAGATCACCCGGCCCGGATGGATTACCTTGATCTGGTCCATGGCAGCAAGGTTGAGCACAATACCGCCGGAGAGCGGCATGGCCTGTCCGTAATTGCCGGTGCCGGCGCCGCGCGGGGTGACGGGGACGCCATGCGCGAACGCCACCTTCAGCGTCCGGATGACCTCTGCCTCGGTCTTTGGCGTGACCACTAGGTCGGCGGTGACGCCGTCGAGTTGCGCCTTCAGGATCGGCGAGTACCAATAGAAGTCACGGCTCTTCTGGCGCACCAGCGCCGGATTGTCCTCGACGGCGATGCCTTCGAGTTCCTGTTTGATCTTCTGGTAATCCGGCATGTCAGGCTCCAAGGACGCTATCGAGTTCACGGTAATCAGGCAGGCTCCGGTCAATGACCTTGCCGCGGCGTAGCACCACGCGGTCGGACTGCGGACGGGAGAGAAATTCGCTCCAGCGGCGGGCGCTGAAGAGGACGAGATCGGCTGGCCGGCCGACGGCGATGCGGCCAGTGTCGGGGCGGCCGGCGACGTCGGCGGGAGAGGTCGTTACGACGCGGGCCGCGGTATCGAGCGGATGATCGAGCTGCAGGATGCGCACCGCCTCGCGGAACACCTCTACTGCGTCGAGGTCGCCATAGGCATAGAAGGGGTCGCGCGTGTTGTCGGAGGCGACGGCGGTCTGAACGCCTGCGGCGGCTAGCTCCTTGAACAGCGTCACGCCGCGCCAGCGTGGCGTCCGGCCTGGGTAACGGTCCTGAAGGTACATGTTGCACATCGGCAGAGAAATAATTGAAATTCCTGCCTTTGCGACAAGCTCGACGGTGCGTTTCGCAAGCTCGTCGTCCTGGCGCGCCAGCGAGCAGCAGTGGCCTGCGGTAACCTTCCCGGTGAAGCCGTTGCGCAGCACTGCCTCGGCAATCGCCCTCAGCGTCTCGGCTGCGGGATCGTCGGTTTCATCGACATGCAGATCGACGTCGAGGCCGTTGTCGGAAGCGGCGCGAAACAGCGTATCGAGTTGCCAGGTCAGATCAGGACCCATCTTCGGAACGCCGCCAATCAACGCGCCGGCCCTTTTGACGGTGGCGACGAGTTCGGCGAAGTAGGTCTCATTGACCATGTCGTCCATCGGAAACAACGCCACGGCCTGCAGCGCGATCTTGTCCTTCCAGGCGTCACGAACCTCGCCGAAGACATCGAAGGATATCAGGTGCTGCGGCGCCGGCGAATCTAGATGGGTTCGGATCAGATTGGTACCATGGGCATAGGCGGAGCGCAGCGAAAACTCCATGCGCTTGCGCACATCCTCGGCGTTCCAGTGCGTGGCGCGGTCGGCGCCGACGGATGTCAGCGCGCCCATGAAGGTCCCGTCGGGATTGTTGTTGCGGGGCCAGATGTGACCCTTGTCGAGATGGGTGTGCACGTCAGCAAAGCATGGCCAGACCATGCCGTCGCGGAGGTCGGATTTCGCCAGTTCCTGCGGCGCAGTGCCGGGCGCGACGATACCGGCAACGAGTCCATCCTCGATGATCAGATCGGCGTGCACCAGCCCTTCTATGGCTGTCGCCGAATAGCCCTCGACGGCCACGGCAGGCAGCGTTGCGTTGCTCAGCACGAAACGGCCCGCGTTCGGAGGAGACATGAAGGAATAGGTCATCAGTTTTCCCGCTTCAGGCTGCTCTCGTGCCAGCGATGCAGGCTGAGCCAGGAGATGAATGAGGTGATCGCGAAAATCGCGACGCCAAGCAGCGACAGCATCAGGAGTGCTGCGAACAGGCGAGGGATGTTCATCCGGTACTGTGCTTCGAGCAGCCGGAAGGCGAGGCCGGAGCCGGCGCCGGCCGAGCCGGCCGCGAATTCGGCGACGACGGCCGCGATCAGCGCCAGGCCGCCGCCGATGCGCAGTCCGGTCATGAAGTAGGGCTGAGCGGCCGGCAGCTTCAGATAGAGCAGCATCTGCCAGCGCGAGGCGCCGTAAAGCTCGAACAGGTTGATCAGATTGTGATCGACGCTCTTCAACCCCTGCACCATGTTCGACAGTATCGGGAAGAAGGCGACTAGAAAAGCGCAGATCAAGAGCGCGACCTGCGTGGAGGGGGCATAAATCAGGATCAGAGGCGAAATGGCCACGATCGGCGTCACCTGCAGGATGACGGCCAGCGGATAGAAGGCGATCTCGATCCAGCGCGACTGCACCAGGAAGACGGCAAAGCCGACCCCGCCTATCAGCGCCAGCGCCAGAGACAGAAAGGTAATCTTGGTGGTGACCCAAAGCGCCGGAGCCAGCGTTCCCCAGTCGTTGACAAAGGCGGCAGCCACCGCGGCCGGCCCGGGCAGGATATAAGGCGGCACGCCCGAAAGCTTCACGTAGAGCCACCAGACGAAAACCAGTGCACCGACAGTGACGAAGGGTATGGCGATGCGCAGCGCCAAGTCGCGGCGCTTGGCGCTGGCCGGGTTCGGCACGACGACACCCTTGACTGGCGCAGGCAGTTCAGCGGCATCCGTGCTCATCGATCCTCCTTGGCGGCATTGATGGCGCCGATCAGCGAATGGGACACCGTCTCGCAAGCCTGCCGATACTCTTCCGATGTCCGGTAGTGCGCATCGCGCTCAAGGCTGGTGACGAGCGGAAGGTCGGCGTGCACGCGCCCGGGCCGTGCCTTCATGACGACGATGCGGTTGGAGAGATAGGCTGACTCAAAGACGGAGTGAGTAACGAAGATCACGGTGATGCCGGTCTCCTTCCATAGTCTCAGCACATCGTCGTTGAGTTTCTGCCGAGTGATTTCGTCGAGCGCCGCGAAGGGCTCGTCCATCAGCAGCAGCTTGGGCTTGGTCACCAGCGCGCGGGCGATCGACACGCGCATCTTCATGCCGCCGGAGAGTTCGCGCGGATAGGCTTCAGAAAAATCCTGCAGGCCCACGGTCGAAAGCACCTGCATGATCTGGTCCCGTGCCGCCGTCTTCGAAATGCCGCGCAGCTTCAGCGGCAGATGCACGTTGTCAAAAACGTTCTTCCACGGCATCAGCGTCGGTTCCTGGAACACGAAGCTGATATCGCCATCCGGCTGGCCCTTGGAGTTGATGCGCGAGCTTGGCCAGTCGATCCTGCCGGACGAAACGTCACCGAGCCCGGCGATGATCCGCAAGGCCGTCGACTTGCCGCAGCCGGAGGGTCCGAGCAGGCTGATGAACTCGCCGCTCTCCACCGTCAGCGACATGCCCGACAGCGCGACGGTGCCGCTGGAAAACACCTTGGTCACCTCGGCCATAGCCACCAGCGGCCGCTTACGGGCTTCGCCTGGTGCGGATGGCATGGCGGACGGCTGTGGGGTCATGAGGATCGTCTGTCTCTTTCGTCGTGCAGCGGGTATTTCAACGCGGACGTGGGCGAGGGGAGGCCGCAGCGCGTGGCTTCCACGCATTTCGCCCATAGTCCCTCGTCCGGCCCATTCGGGTCTCCCCTCCCGAAAGGAAAGAAGGGAGTTTCACATTACTTCTTCAGCGCCATGCCGACGCCCTTGCAGACGTACTTGGTCGTGAATGCCTTGGTGTAGTCGGTGTCGGCCTTCAGCACCTTGATGCCGACCATCTCGTCGAAGAACTTTTTGACATGCGCGTCGGTCATGCAGCCGATGCCCTTGTCCAGGGCCTCGCCGGACTCGAGGATGCCATATTCCTTCATCTTGGCGATGGAATATTCGATCTGCCCATCCGTCATTTCAGGATTGTCCTTCTTGATCAGATCGTTGGCCTTGCTGTTGTCGCCGTATAGATAGTTGTACCAGCCTTCGATCGAGGCGTCGACGAAGCGCTGCACCACATCCGACTTGGTGTCGATCATCGTCTGCGTCGTGGTGATCGCCGTGGAGTAGGGGGTGTAGCCGTTGTCGGCGAGCAGGAACACTTTCGGCTCCCAGCCCGTCTGCTTCTGGATCTCGTACGGCTCCGACGTCAAGTACCCCTGTTGCGCCGACTGCTTGTCGGCGATGAAGGGACCCGGATTGAAGTTGTATGGCTTGTACTGTTCGTCCTTGAAGCCGGAATAGTTCGCCTTCATCCACTCGAAGAAGGTCAGATATCCATCCTTGCCGAGGAACAACGTGTTCAGCTTTGCCAGATCCTCGAATTTCTCGACGCCGGCATCGGGATGCGCGATCAGCACCTGCGGATCCTTCTGGAAGATCGCAGCCACATCGACCAGCGGAATGCCCTGTTCAACCGCTGTCAGTTCTCCCTGCGAACTGCCCATGTAGAATTCGATCTTGCCCGATATCAGCAACGCCGAGTTGGCCGCGTTCGGACCGCCCTGGACGATGGTGACGTCGAGGCCGTGCTTGGCATAGGTGCCATCGGCCACCGCCTGATAGAAGCCGCCGTGCTCTGCCTGCGCCAGCCAGTTGGTCCCGTAGCTCACCTTGTCGAGTGCGTAGCCCGACGTCGTCGTCGCAAGCGCCGTTCCGAGGCCCAGCAGCGCGGCAAAAGCCATAGTCTTCAATCTATTGGACATGTCGGGCATTCCCCTTTGAGGCTGCGGAGCGTCCCTGATAGCGCCCCGTTTCTTTCATTTGAGCGGTTGCGTTGCTGTTTGAAAAGCATCAAAATTCGTGCGCAACGATGCCTTTTTGGCATCTCAGCGGATGCCTGAACCTAATTTGTGCGCGACGCTTAAAATAGATGCAAAGAGAGACCGATGCTGCATTCCAGAAAGCTTCAATACATCGACGAGATCGCCCGTTCGGGCTCGATCCGCAAGGCCGCTGCACGTCTCAATGTCGCATCGTCGGCGATCAACCGGCAGATTCTGGCGCTCGAGCAGGAAATCGGTGCGCCGTTGTTCGAGCGTCTGCCGCGCGGGCTGAGACTGACGGCGGCCGGTGAACTGTGCATCGAGCACATCCGCGAGGTGCTGAAAAACTACGATCGACTGGAGGGTCGCATTCGCAGCCTGAAGATGCAACAGGCCGGCAAGGTGCGGCTGGTGACGACAGTGGGACTTGCGTCCGGCCCGCTTGCCGAGATCATCGCGCGCTTCCAATCGGAACATCCGCGCGTCTATTTCCAGATCAGGAATGATGCCGGCACGACCACGGTCAATCCGGTGCTTTCAGGCGATGTGGATATTGGCCTCGGGTTCAACATCCCGGCGACACCTGGTATTCGCTCGCTCGGCAATTTCGACATTCCGATCGGCGTCGTCCTGCCGCCCGGCCACCGGCTGATCGGGGACGGTCCGATCAATCTTGCCGACGTGGTTCAGGAGCGGCTGCTGCTGGCGCAACAGGGCACCAGTCTTCGCGACGTTATCAACCTCGCACTGGCAAGGCTGGATGTGCCGGTTGAGCCGGTGCTGGAAAGCAATGCATCGGAGATGTTGAAAAAACTGGTGAAATGCGGGGCAGGGCTCACCATGCTCAACCCGCTCGACGTCGTCACCGAATGCCGCGCCGGCGAACTGGTGTTCCGCCCGATCGCCGAGCCACATGCCCGCCATCAGCCGATGAAGCTGTTCGCCCGCGCCCGCGCGCCGCTAGACGCGGCCACCAGCCTGTTCGTGGAATACCTGCTGGCCGAGCTTGCGGGGCTGGTGAAGGAGCTGCAGGAGAAAGGCCATATCGCGCCAGACAAACCATCCGGCTCCTGAGCCGGTCTCACTTCGAATAGAGATTGGCGAGATCGTAGGCCTTTAGATCATACAGCATCTCGACGAAGCCCTTGACCTGGTGTCGCGAGATCGCTTCGCCTTTTTCGGCGGTGCCGATCGACGCGTCGCCGACGACGCCGTTGGGGTTGAGATCATGGGCAATCCACGCCAGCGAATGCGGCGGCAGCGGCTGGATGTATTTTGAGTGCTCTCGCATCCACTCTGCCTTCGATAGGAAATTCTCGGCCTTGTCCATTCGCACCAGATCCGGCCGGAAATGCAGCATCAGTGAGGTCTCGACTTCGCCGCCGTGAATGCCGTAGCGCGTCTCATGCTCGCTGATCATGCCCTCAGGGTTGCCGAAGCGACCCCATTGTGTCGAGACCACCGCCATCTGGTAGCGCACCCGGAGCTCTCGCGCGACGATGCTCATGATATCGACATTACCGCCGTGCGAGTTGACGATGACCAGCTTGCGCAGACCGGCTTCCGCCACCTTGGCGCCGATCGCCGTCCACACCGGGATCAGAAGCTCGGCGCCGAGCGAGAGCGTGCCCGGACCGTAGACATGCTCGTTGGCCTTGCCGATTTCCTGGGTCGGCAACACAAGAATGTCGAGGTCATCCTGCCGCTGCCTGCGCAGTTCCGCCAACATGCCCGTCGCGATCGCCACGTCGGTGGCAACCGGCAGATGCGGGCCGTGCTGCTCGGTGGACGCGATCGGCAGAATGGCGATGGTGGTGTCGGCGGAGAGCCCGGCAAAGTCGTAGGTGTTGAGCTCGTTCCAATAGAATGGGGTTGCCATCGCCGTGATCCTCTCGAAGCTGATCACCATTGACTATGGAATAACCCGGCATGCGAAAAGCATCAATTTGCGTGCGTGCCGCTGCCTTTTTGCGTGATATCGCGACGCTCGCGGCACGTGATCGCGGTCAGAGCGGATTTGTTGGTGGATGTGATCCACGTCCTTCATGAAGGTGTCGTCCTCGGTGCAGCCGTCGCGCTTGCTTCTATTCATACATTGCGCCAAAAGGCGGTCATTCTGGCCCATGGAGTCGCAATGCCACGCCATGGTCGGCCCAATACCTTTTTAAACCAGGACGTATCAGCGTGAAATATCTCCGTCTTTTAACCTTCGCAGCACTCGTGTCTTCCTCTTCGATCGCATCCGAAAATCCGGCACCGGCGCCGTCCGGACAGTATGTGTCAGACCCGGCGCATTCGAGCGTGATCTGGAAGGTCAAGCATCTTGGCCTGTCCAACTACACCGCCAGGTTCACCCGCATGTCGGTCGAACTCGATTGGAATGCCGAAAATCCTGTTGCCTCGAAGGTGACAGCAAGCATCGATCCTTTCTCGGTGCAGACCAATTTTCCATTCCCCGAGAAGGAAGATTTTGACGCAGAGATCGGCAGGAGCGCACCATTTCTCGGCGGCCAGCCGATCCGGTTCGTCTCGACTGCGGTGAAGATCACCGGAGACCATAGCGGTGAAGTGGTTGGCGACCTGACGTTTCGCGGCCAAACCCATGCCGCCACGCTCGATGTGACATTCAACGGTTCGATGGCCGAACAGCCCGGATCGAAGACGCCGAAGATCGGCTTCTCGGCAGTCGCCAAACTGAAGCGAGCAGACTGGGGACTGGCGCCGAATATCAAGTCGGCGGGCGAAGACGTGACCGTGATCATCGAGACGGAGTTCCAGCCGAAGGCCGGAGACACCAAATGAGCATCCCGGCCAACCGAGATTGTGGTTTGGCCAGCTTTTTGTTGACGCGGCGTTCCATTGTGCACAGATAGCAAGATAGGATATGTTCCATAATCTATCTTATCTGATCAATTGTTGTAGCCGCAAAGTTAGA
>UCIT01000013.1:0-100592 GCA_900472625.1 Hyphomicrobiales bacterium
CCGTGCCATGAGGTTTTGCGTCTCACCCTCATATCACGCGCCGATCCCGCCTCGCCGGCACGCCTGCCGGTGTATCCGCGACGGGACGAGGGGATGATGGCATGGGTTTTGGGGGTGGGGGATGAAATGTGAGGTGTGCCATTGATTTTCTTTGAGAAATGGCTTGCACTATCCGCAACAGTGCTGTTTCTGCAAAGCGCCAGAAGCGGTCATTGATAGCCAACAGTCTCTGCGATCTGGGCGTAATCATAGGAAGTCACTTCAAGGCGGTTCTCATCCGGGTCGAGGAAATAAAGCGACCATGAAAGCGCGTGGTCAACAACATCCTCCCTAGAAAGAACCTTTCCAGAGCGATGCGTTAATCGCAGGTTGGGCAACTCATTCATGAATGCAATGAATTGTTCACCGGAAACCCGAAAAGCAATCGTTGCATCGCGTGAAAGAGCGCGGCAATCTCTTTGAAAAAGTGAAAGTGCGCGATTACCGTCCCCTGCACTGAGTATCAGAGGACCATTTCTGTCGTCCGCCCAAGAGGCCAGTTCTTGGTCATGTACGAGGCCTAAAGTCCGTTGATACCAGTCCGCAGCAGCATCCCGGTCACGAACTTCGATGTGGACATGGTCAATTTTTAGGACTCTCATCCCGATTGGCTCTCATTATATCGCGCTATGTGTAGCAAGTTTAAGGTCTAGCGCCACTCATTGTGGGCGTAGGGCGGAGTAAGTTCGACCACTTGCGCCAATAGCGGCCTTTGCGGCTGCCACAACATTGCTTGTCCTGCGGCAACAAACGGTAAGAGGCAATCAAACATGATCAGCGCACTTATGGTCGACGTGGATGGCGTTTTGGTTGGCGGCCGTCCGAGAGATGGAAGGCCATGGGCATCGGGCATCGAAGATGATTTCGGATTCTCGGTCGAGCAGTTGCAACTAGAGTTTTTTGCTCCTTACTGGAACAACATCATCGTCGGCCGGTCAACTCTGGATCGCTATTTGAAGCCGGTACTCGCCGAGATAGCGCCGCATCTGCGCTATGAAGATTTCGTCGCTTATTGGTTCGAAAACGACGCTCGGCTCAATAATGATCTGCTGGAACAACTGGATCAGCAGCGCAGGTCTGGGAGACGCGTTTATCTGGCTACGAACCAAGAACACGCTCGCGCCGCCCACCTGATGGAAGTCCTTGGATTGGGTAGCCGGTGTGACGGAATTTATTACTCGGCAGCATTGGGGTGTAGAAAGCCGGACAAAGCTTTCTTCGACAAAGTTAGCGCTTTATCGGGCTTTCAAACAGATCAGTTGCTATTGATCGATGATACCCCTGCGAATGTAACTGCCGCGCAAGCATCAGGCTGGAACGCAATCATCTGGTCTGACGGGTGCACGTTGGAAGCGGCGATGAGAAACTTCGATCCCTAATGACTGCAATGGGTCGAAATAAGACGCCCTCTACCGCCCCGGCCGCCCGGTCTTGCCTTTCGTCCGCTTCTGCCGCTTCACATCCCCCGCATCCTCATAGCTCCCGACGCCGGCCTTGCCGCGCACCAGTGGGCGCGGGTCGTCGCGGGCTTCGCCGATCTCCGGCAGGCCCTCGAGCAGCGGCGAGAAGCGCTTGGTGCTTTTGGCGGCGTCCGGCTTGGCGGGCAGGGCGCCGGTGACAGGCTTTTCGGTGCGGCCGACGGTCATTTCGTCGAGGTCGTTCTTGCGGAAGGTGCGGGCAGGGACTGATGTGTCGGTGCCGGGGCCCATGTCGTCGAGGGTGGGTTTCTGGAAGAGAGGTTTGGCGTTCGCGGCTTTCCCCTCCCCAACCCTCCCCACAGGGGGGAGGGAGTTCGTTGCGGTTGAGCCTGGGTTGAGGGATTCTTTCGTCGCCTTGGCGTTGCGCTTGATGCCTTCCATCGCCTTGGATTCCTCCCTGGCCATCGGGTCGTCCATGATGGCGAGTTCGGTGGCCTTGAGGCGTTTGATTTCGTCGCGCAGGCGGGCGGCTTTTTCGAAGTCGAGGTCGGCGGCGGCGTCGCGCATGGATTTTTCCAGCGCGTTGAGATGGGTCTGCAGGTTGGCGCCCACCAGATTGCCGCCGTCGGCGAAGCCCTTGCCCGAAGCGCCCGAGATGTCGGCGCGGACGTGGTCGCGCTCGTAGACGCTGTCGAGAATGTCGGAGATCTTCGCCTTCACCGATTCCGGGGTGATGCCATGCTCGGTGTTGTAGGCCACCTGCTTCTCGCGGCGGCGGCTGGTTTCCTCCATCGCCCGCTTCATCGATCCCGTGATGTTGTCGGCATAGAGGATGACCTTGCCGTCAACGTTACGCGCCGCACGGCCGATCGTCTGTACGAGGGACGTCTCCGAGCGCAAAAAGCCTTCCTTGTCGGCGTCGAGGATGGCGACGAAGCCGCATTCGGGAATGTCGAGGCCTTCGCGGAGCAGGTTGATGCCGACGAGGACGTCGAAGGCGCCGAGGCGGAGATCGCGGATGATCTCGATGCGCTCCAGCGTGTCGATGTCCGAGTGCATGTAGCGGACGCGGACGCCCTGCTCGTGCAGATATTCGGTGAGGTCCTCGGCCATGCGCTTGGTCAGCACGGTGCACAGCGTGCGGTAGCCCTTGGCGGCGGTCTCGCGGATTTCGCCGAGCACGTCATCGACCTGGCTGCGGGCCGAGCGGACCTCGACCGGCGGATCGATCAGGCCGGTCGGGCGGATCACCTGTTCGGCGAAGACGCCGCCGGACTGGTCCATTTCCCATCCACCGGGGGTGGCCGAGACGGCGACGGTGTCGGGGCGCATCGCGTCCCATTCCTCGAAGCGCAGGGGCCGGTTGTCCATGCAGGACGGCAGGCGGAAGCCGTATTCGGCCAGCGTCGCCTTGCGCCTGAAGTCGCCCCGGTACATGCCGCCGATCTGCGGCACGGTGACGTGGCTTTCGTCGAGGAACAGCAGGGCGTTGTCGGGAATGTATTCGAACAGCGTCGGCGGCGGCTCGCCGGGGGTGCGGCCGGTGAGATAGCGCGAATAGTTCTCGATGCCGGCGCAGGAGCCGGTCGCCTCCAGCATCTCGATATCGTAGCGGGTGCGCTGCTCCAGGCGCTGGGCCTCCAAGAGGCGGCCGGCCTTTTCGAGCTCGGCGAGGCGCAGGCGCAGCTCTTCCTTGATCGACTTGATGGCGCCGTTCAGTGTCGGGCGCGGGGTGACATAGTGGCTGTTGGCGTAAATCTTGACGCTTTTCAGGTCGCCGGTCTTCTGGCCGGTCAGCGGGTCGAACTCGGTGATGCTGTCGATCTCGTCGCCGAACATCGAGATGCGCCAGGCGGCATCCTCCAAGTGGGCCGGGAACAGCTCGATGGTATCCCCGCGCACGCGAAAAGAGCCGCGGACGAAGTTGATGTCCTGGCGCTTGTATTGCTGGGCGACGAGGTCGGCGAGCAGCTGGCGCTGGTCCAGCCGGTCGCCGACCGTCATCTGGAAGGTCATGGCGGTGTAGGTCTCGACCGAGCCGATACCGTAGATGCAGGAGACCGAGGCGACGATGATGCAGTCGTCGCGCTCGAGCAGCGAGCGGGTGGCGGAGTGGCGCATGCGGTCGATCTGCTCGTTGATCGAACTTTCCTTCTCGATGAAGGTGTCGGAGCGCGGCACATAGGCTTCCGGCTGGTAATAGTCGTAGTAGCTGACGAAATATTCCACCGCATTGTCGGGGAAGAAGTTCTTGAATTCGCTGTAGAGCTGCGCCGCCAGCGTCTTGTTCGGCGCCAGGATGACGGCCGGGCGCTGGGTGGCCTCGATCACCTTGGCCATGGTGAAGGTCTTGCCGGAGCCGGTGACGCCCAGCAGCACCTGGCTGCGGTCGCCGTTCTCCAGGCCCTCGACGAGGTCCTTGATGGCGGTCGGCTGGTCGCCGGCGGGTTCATAGTCGGAGACCATGCGGATCTCGATGCCGCCTTCGGATTTCGGCGGCCGGGCCGGACGGTGCGGCGTCCACATCTTACCGTCCTTGAACAGCGGATTGCCGCTCTCGATCAGCGCCGAGAGGGCTTCCACCGTGGCGGTGACGGCGGTGCCGGCCTTCAGTTCGGCGGCTTCCTCCAGCGTCGTGTCCATGCCGGACACCGGGTTGAGGCCGGCGGCGGCGCGGGTCTTCGGGTCGGTCGAGCCGCCCATCGACGTTCCTCTGGCGGATTTGGAGGCGGCGATCTCCACCTTCTTGCGGTGCTTGCCGGCCTTCGAGGCGATCTGCCGCTGGGTCTCGACACCGGATGCCTCCGCATCGGCCTCCAGCTGCTTCACCCAATCGGCGACGGAACCCTCGAGCGGGGCACCTTCGAAACCGGATTGGGGAGTTTCCGCGAAACCATCGGGGGCGGGGGACTTTTTCGGAGATCTGGCCATGGCCGGAATATGGAGAGAGTCACGGCGAAATGGAAGAGGGGAAGAGTACAAAAGGGAAACGGATTTTGTGGTGGGACGTTCCCGCGCGGGATGCGCGACGTCGCTGCCGGTAGGGTGAGTGATCGGATACGGATCTGGACGGTCCCGCATCCTCCCTCATTCTCGCCCTTGTGGCGGGAATCCAGCGCGGTCACGTCCGTGACCGCGGTAGACTCCTTTCACATGGACCGGAATGAGGGGCGGATGGGCGCGTGCGGCAGTCTTCTCGCGCCCAACCGACCATTCCACAAACCATTCCTGTGTGCGCTACAAGCTCCGCAGGAACGCCAGGGACGGCATGAAGAAATATTCGCCGCCTTTCATCGTCACCGCCTGCGGCGTCGCCGTGGTGGTTGATATGGTCGAGCCGCCCCAGGCGACCGGACAGTGGATGTCGGGGCGCGGGGTGGGGCTCTGGCCGATCACCAGGTCGAGGCCCGGCGCGCCGGCGCCCGGTGGCACGCGGGGGAAGCCCGGATTGTTGGCCCATGTCGATTGCGCGAACTCGAACTGCTGGGCGATATCCGCGTTGAAGGCCATGAACAGCAGGCCGACATCCTTGCTCGGCTTGTTCTCGATGCGGCCGTCATTCGGCTGGTCGGTGCGCACGCCATAGGTCTGGCCGCGCCGCGCCATGATGTGGTGCCGTTCGTTTTCCACTGGTTCGAAGCCGCCGGAGCCGCGCGGATTGACCTTGCGGATATGGGCGAAGAACGGACACTACGCGCCGTTCGGGTCGCTGTCGTAGTCGAAGTCGTTGGGCACGGGATGGTGGCTGCCGTCGGCGAACTGGGCGGTCAGCGGCGTGCCGTCCTCGAAGCGGCCGACCAGCATGGCCCCGGCGCGCTCGGCGTCGTCGCCCTTGAGGTGCAAGCGGCGGGCCAGCGCCTTCTCCTCCTTCTTGAACAGCTTGACGTTCTGCTCGAGCTTGCGGAACACGAAATAGCTGCCGAAGTGTCTGGTCGGATCGGGGGCGGCGGTGTCCGGTACGATCACCCGGTCGAGACCGAAGGCCGGATCCCAGTTGCCGGTGCCGTCGGTGGTCAATCGCTCGTCGTCGATCTCCTCGGTGAGGAACAGCGGCTGGCTGCGGCCGTCGACATAGCCGAAATGCTCGATGCCGTCGCCGTTGCTGTTGTGCAGGCCGTGGCCCTTCTCCTTGCCGAGGATGGTGACGCCGTGGGCGCCGTCGATCAGGTGGTGCACGGCGGTGAGCGCCTTGTTGCGGGTGCCGGACATCTGGTCGCCGACCAGCACGACGGCGTGGATGACGCCGCGCAGATGCGGGTCCCAGGCGGCGGGGGCGGGGTCGTTGAGCGTTGCGTTCTGCATGCCGGTGCGGAACGACGGATCCGGCGGCACCTTCGGGTCGGGGATCTGCAGGAAGGCGTAGCCTGTACTGGTGATGCCGACGCCGACATAGGGCGTGCCCTTCTTGCCTGTCGCCTTGAAGGCCTTGACCTCCTGCAGGTGGGTTTTCGCGGATTTCAGCAGCGGCGCCGCCGCCGGTGTCTGCGTCAGCGATTTCAGGAAGGCTTTGGCGCCGGCGGGATCGGTGAATTTCAGGAACAGGATCGTCAGGAATTCGCGCGTGTGCGCCTTGACGATATTGGGCTGCAGCTCGTCGAGCATGACGGCGGCGTCGCCGACGGCATTCTCCCACGAGATCGGTTGTGTCCTGTCGAAAGGCATGGCTTCTCCTCCACGGGGCTGGTCGGCCTAGGATGTAAGCGCGGAATGCGGAATCTGTTTAGACCGACAATTGAATTGCGGATGTCATGCAATGTGTCTCAGGTCTGATGCTGTCTCTTGCGGGCAAGCAGTATCGTCGCCGTCAGTCCTCTGACGCGCGGTTGCCGGTTCCGGCGAAATCTATTTGTGCTTGCTTCCCTCGGTTGCATATGCAACTTAGCATATGTATCTCATATTTTTGCTTTTCCCGCAATAACTATTTAGAACCAGCCGCTTGGCGGAAAATTTTGCTCCAAAATGAAACGGACTCTTGCCGCGTGCTGGTCGGTGTCGCGGTGGCCGCTGTTTCGCGATCACGACAAATGTGATGGAACAAGGACAGTAGGGCTGACGTTTTTGACGCGCTGCCTCACCTCAGCGTTGAACCCGCCCGTTTCAGGGCTCGCCTCTCTTCGACGGCATCCGGAATCCCCCGCCTCGCCGCCGCTTTCGGACGGAGGATCCGTGATGTCCGCATTGGAAAGCCTGCGCCGGCTGACGCCGCAGCAGCGCAACACCGTCATCGCCAGCTATCTCGGCTGGACGCTTGATGCCTTCGATTTCTTCATACTCGTGTTCGTTCTCAAATATATTGCCGAGGAGTTCCACACCGACATTCCTGCCGTGTCGGTGGCGATCCTGTTGACGCTGGCGATGCGGCCGGTGGGCGCGCTGCTCTTCGGCCTCGCGTCGGACAAATATGGACGGCGGATCACCTTGATGGTGAACGTGCTGCTCTATTCGGTCTTCGAATTCCTGACCGGTTTCTCCACGGGGCTCACCATGTTCGTGGTGCTGCGCGCACTCTACGGCATTGCCATGGGCGGCGAGTGGGGCGTCGGCGCCTCGCTGGTCATGGAGACCGTGCCGGAGGAAAGCCGCGGCATCGTTTCCGGCATCCTGCAAGCCGGCTATCCCTCGGGCTACCTGCTGGCTTCGATCGCGTTCTTCCTGCTGTTTCCTGTCATCGGTTGGCGCGGCATGTTCTTCGTCGGCGCGGCTCCGGCGCTGCTGGTGCTCTATATCAGGCGCAGCGTCGAGGAGAGCCCGGCGTTCCTCAAGCAGCAGAAGCAGGGGCGGCGGCCGTTCCTGACGGTGCTGCGCGAGAATATCCCGCTGTTCGTCTGGTCGGTGCTGCTGATGACAGCGTTCAACTTCTTCAGCCATGGCACGCAGGATCTCTATCCGACGTTCCTGGAAACGCAGCGCAACTATGACAGCTACACCACCGGCGCCATCGCCATCGTCTACAATATCGGTGCAATCTGCGGCGGGCTGTTCTTCGGTGCGTTGTCGCAGCGGATCGGGCGGAAAAAGGCGATCGTCATCGCGGCGCTGATTGCCGTGCCGGTGGCGCCGCTGTGGGTCTATGCGCCGGGTCCGGTGCTGCTGGCCATCGGTGCCTTCCTGATGCAGTTCTTCGTGCAGGGCGCCTGGGGCATCGTGCCGGTGCACCTGAACGAGCTGTCGCCGGACGAGGTTCGCAGCACCTTTCCCGGCTTCGCCTATCAGCTCGGCAACCTGCTCGCCTCGGGCAACGCGACCATCCAGTCGGCGCTCGCTGCCCACTGGAGCGGCGACTATGCCTATGCCCTGCTGATCGTCGCTGGCATCGTGGCGATCGTGGTCGCCGCGCTGGCAGGGTTCGGCTACGAGAAAAAGGATGTGCGCTTCGGCTCGGAGGATGCCGGAGAGCCGCACCGCGCGATGCGCGCGTGAGCGGCAAGGGGCGGCCTCGTTGCCGCCCCTTGCACCAATCGGCGGCGCGATGTATCCCGCTTGCGGTGGATGTTCTCCACCTGAGGTAGGTTTTCCGTTCGCTGGTTGTCCGGCGTCTTTCAGTCGGGTCGCATCGGGTATTGCGTCGCGGCAGCAGAGCTTGATTGGTTTCGCCGTGAATTTCGCCTTTATGCTGCCGGTCATGATGCTGACCTTCGGCTGCACTTTTCTGGTGGTGGCCAGGTTCGGTTCGCGTGAGGCGCGCCACTGGGCGCTGGGGTTCCTGTCTGCCGCGGTTGCCTTCGCCGTGCCAATGCTGTTCTCGAAAGCGCCGATCCCGCTGCAGGCAATGAGCGCTGACGCGTTGTTCTTGCTGGCATTCTACGGCTATAGCGGCGCATTGCTGGCGCGTTTTCGCCGTCCGCCGAGCATTCGGCTGCGCGCGATCTTCTGCGCGGTCGCCTATGCCGGGCTGGCTTATGCCGTGCTGGTGCTGCAGAGCCTGCCGGCCGAGCTGATGATCAGCGATATCGCCTGCTCAGCCCTGCTGATTTTCGCGATCGGCGCCTGCGTGCACGAGGCGCGGCAACCGATTGACCGGATTTTGCTCGGCGTGGCATCGCTGATCGTCGTGGAGACAATCGTTCGCAACGTCGTGCTGTTGGCGGTTTTTGCGCCGGAAGGCGGGCTCGAGAGCTTTGGTGATTCGACTTATGCGTTTGTGATGCAGGCCGGGGCGTCGGTGATTGCACTCCTCTTCGCGCTGTCGGCGCTGGCCGCGACGACGCTCGATACGGTGGCGCAGTATCGCGATGCCGCGGAGCGGGATTCACTGACCGGGCTGCTCAACCGCCGCGGCTTCGAGGAGACGGCTCGACGGCTGACGCTGCGCGGCGCGCTGCATGGGGCCGTCATCCTGTGCGATATCGATCACTTCAAGCGGATCAACGACCTGATGGGACATGCGGCCGGCGATGCCGTCATTGCCGGTCTTGCCGATCTCCTGCGGCAACGGCTGCCGGCGGGCGCATTCGCGGCCCGGTTCGGCGGCGAGGAATTCGTGGCCTTCGTGCCCGGCGCCACACTCGCCGACGGCGGCAAGTTCGCCAATGCGATCCGTCTGGCATTTTCGGCGGCCGATCGGCCGGAGCTTGCGGGCGTGGGCAAGATCACGGCCAGCTTCGGCGTCGCGGCGGTCGCGCACGGCGATCCGTCGCTCAGTGACAATATCGGGCGGGCCGACGCGGCGCTCTATGCCGCCAAGGATGCGGGGCGCAATCGGGTGATGCTCGAGGGCACGCCGGCGCTGGAAGCGCCGGCCATTCATGTGGCGTCTTAGGGGCGGGATACCGCCCTCTTTTCCGGTGTAATCGCCGTGCGACCGAACAGGAATAGCGCCAGCGCGAAAATGGCGACACCGCCATGGACCCAATAGGCGAGGCTGTAGCCGCCCTGGTTGGTGAGCCAGCCGGCGACGATGTTGCTGAGCGAGGCGCCGATGCCCTGCACGGTCATCACCGCGCCAAGACCAACATTGAAGCGGCCGGTGCCGGACAGGATGCGCTCGGCTGCCACAGGCGTGGCGATGCCGATCAGGCCGGCACCGACGCCATCGAGGAACTGAACCGGATAGATCGAGGCGAAGCTCGATATGCTGCCGGCGATGGCGCCGCGCAGCGGCAGGGCACAGAGCGCGATGATGAACACCGTGGCGAGGCCGAAGCGCCTGATGAGAAAGGGCGCGGCCAGCGCCATTGCGATCATCGACAGCTGCGAGACGCCGGTCACGATCGCCGTGGTGCGAAACGGGGTGCCGAGCTGGATCGAGAAATTCTGGGCGATCAGGCGGCTCATCGGCGCGTTGCCGAAATGGAAGATCAGCAGCGTCAACGCGAGGAGAATAAGGCCGCGGGAGCCGGCGATGACCGAGTAGCTGGACGGTCCCGGCGCGCCGTCGTCATGAGCGAGGCCACGGGCGACGTTGTTGTCGATGTGGCGAGGATCGATCGCAAGGATCGCGACGATCGTCGCAATCGCCGTCAGGATCATCAGGACGATGACGCCGGTGAGGCCGTAGAACGCGGTGGCGACGTAGACGCAGGCGAGCGAAAAGACATTGCCAGCGTGGTTCCAGAACTCGTTGCGCGAAACCTGATCGGAAAACGCGTGCTCGCCGACCAGGCCGAGCGTCAGTCCCATCAGCGCCGGGCCGATAACAGCACCGACGATTGCCGTCATCGACTGGCCGCCGAAGACGGAGGCGTTGCCGGGACTGGCGAGCGTCCATAGCGCTGCCGCGGTGACGAGGATGACAGGAACGATGATCAACAGCCGCTTGTGGCTGGACGCATCGACCAGAGCGCCGAACAACGGCGTGGCGATCAGGCCAAGAATGCCGCCGAGCGTGGCGACGATGCCCAATGTCATCGGGCTCCATCCGTTGGTAGCCAGGAAGCCGTCGAGAAACGGGCCGAGCCCGTCGCGGGCGTCGGCAAGGAAGAAGTTGAGGGTGGCGAGCGCAACCAGCGATCGGCCGGAAAGGCCTGTTTTCGAAACCGTGTGCACGCCCTATCCTCGCTGGCTGATCTATTGACCGAGACCGCCAGCTGACCCTTGAGAGTGTCATGGCTTCCGGTGCTGCCTCAAACGACAATCGGTCACAAATGTTCCGGCCGGATCGGCTCGCGCAACGGCGCCGCGCGATATATTTCGCATCGATCGCAACACCACTTGAACACCGCCAATTCGGCGGTACATGCTGCCGCCAGCTTCAACTCTCAGGAATCACCCATGCCCTTTGCCCTCAGCCCCGCGGCCATCTGGCCGGTCGTCATGCTGCTTGCCTCCAACGTGTTCATGACGTTTGCCTGGTACGGGCATCTCAAGCACAAGGGCACGGCGATCTTCATCGCCATCCTCGTCAGCTGGGCCATCGCCTTCTTCGAGTACTGTCTTGCGGTTCCCGCCAACCGCATCGGCTCGGCCGTCTATTCCACCGCGCAGCTGAAGACCATGCAGGAAGTGATCACGCTGCTGGTGTTTTCCGGGTTCTCGGTGTTCTGGCTCGGCGAGAGCCTGACCTGGAACCATGCGATCGGCTTCGCGCTGATTGCCGTCGGGGCGTCGTTCATCTTCCGCGGCTGATCTTCCGCGCCGATGACTGTCGTTTAAGCGCTGAAATTCAGTAAGTGCTTGAATTACAAATCGTCCATGTGCGGATCTTGCCGCAATTTCTGACCATTCTGCGCGGAGCCTGTCACCGACGAGGGATACGGAGGTGACGGCCGATGAGTCTTTCCTTTCCGACGATGGCGGTCATTCGCTTCGGTTACGGGTTTCGCCCCGGCGAGGCGGTGGCGCAAAGCAACGACGATCTGCTGCAGCAGGTGGCGACCGGGGTGAAAACGCCGCCGACGTTTCCGGTCGGCGGTGTCGAGGAGCGGCACGCGCAGATTGCTCGGAGGCAGATCGAGGTCCGCGATGTCGGGCGCCACAGCCCCGACGACGAGACGCAACGCGACAGGCGCAAGGCTTTGCAGCGGCAAGCACAACGCGCCTTCCAGCTCGACGCAAACGCGCGGCTGATGCAGGCCGTCGTGTCGCCGAACGGATTTTACGAACGGCTCTCGACTTTCTGGACCAATCACTTCTCGACCAGCGCCAACAAGAACCTGGCGATGCGTCTGCTCGTGCCGCTCTACGAGGCGGAAGCGATCCGGCCGCGGATCGGCGGCCGGTTTGCCGATCTTCTCAGGAGCGCCACCGAGCATCCAGCGATGCTGATCTATCTCGACCAGGTGGAATCGCTCGGCCCCGGCTCCAAGGTCGGACTGCGGCAGAAGAAGGGGCTCAACGAGAACCTGGGGCGGGAGCTTCTCGAACTGCATACGCTCGGCGCCGGCAGCGGCTACACGCAGGCCGATGTTCGGGCGGCGGCCATGGTACTCACCGGCCTGACCATCGACCGGCAGGAACTCGACATGATGTTCCGTTCCAACATCGCCGAGCCGGGTAGCCATCAGGTGCTCGGTGTCAGCTATGGCGATGCCAAGCGCCAGCCGGGAGATTATCTGTCGTTGCTCGATGATCTTGCCGCCAATCCGAAGACCGCGCTGCATATCAGCAGGAAGCTGGCCGCCCATTTCATCGCCGACCAGCCGGACGAGGGGCTGGTCACGGCGATGACGACGACGTGGAAGAGCACCGGCGGCGACCTAAGCGCGGTCTACGCAACGATGCTCGATCACCCGGCGGCATGGACCGATGCGGGCGCCAAGGCGCGCCAGCCGTTCGACTTCGTGGTGGCTGGCCTCAGGGCGCTGGATAGCGGCGCGGGCAGCGGCGATGTGGTGGCATTCCTGCAGGCAAACCAGGATGAAGACGATGCCGACCCCATGGCCGGAGGGATGGCCGGAAACGTTATGGCCGATCAGGCGATGGCGAATGCTCCTTCGGCTCCCCAGATATCTCCAGACAAAGAGGCGATCGTCAAGCGTCGCAAGGCGATACAGACGGCGCGAGCGCTGGGGCAGGGAGCATTGCGGCGGATGGGCCAACCGATATGGCTGCCGCCGAGCCCGGCGGGCTTCGAGGAGAGCTTCTCGGCCTGGATCACCGCCAGCCAGCTGGCCGAACGGCTGAGCTGGGCGCGGCGTGCCACGACGCAGTTCGGGCAGGGGCTCGATCCGCGCGACTTCCTGAAGGCGACACTTGGCGATGCGGCCCGCGACGACACGATCCGCATCGTCAGCCAGGCGCCCAACAAGACCACCGGCCTGATGCTCGCCCTGGCATCGCCGGAATTCAACCGCCGATAGGAGCATCGACATGAGTGATTTCACGCTGTCCCGCCGCGGCTTTCTCGCATCCGCCTGCTGCCTGGCGGCGGCGCCGATCTTCACGCCGGTGACCTTCGCGGCGATGCCCGGCGACAACCGCTTCGTTACGATCGTGCTGCGCGGCGCGATGGACGGGTTGGCGCTGGTGCAGCCTTACGGCGATGCCGGGTTCGCCGCGTTCCGACCGACGCTGGCGCTGACGCCGGATACAGGCCTGCTCGACCTCGACGGGCATTTCGGCCTGCACCCGGCCGCCGCCGGCCTGCTTCCTCTATGGCAGAGCCGTGAGCTGGCCTTCGTTCATGCGGTCTCGACTCCCTATCGCGACCAGCGCAGCCATTTCGACGGCCAGGACATGCTGGAATCGGGCGGCGAGCAAGTGGCGGAGGAAAAGACCGGCTGGCTCAACCGGGCGCTCGCGGTGATCCCGCGTTCGGATGCGCGCAAGGCGATCGACGTCAATACGTCAACGGAACTGATCCTGTCCGGTCCGAACAATGTCGATGTGTGGGCGTCGGATTCGGATCTTGGTCGCGCGCGCGACGAGACGCAGTTCCTGACGCGGCTCTATGCCGGCGATCCGGCCTTCGCCAAGGCGATGGAAGAGGCGACGCGGGCCAACAGCGCCTCGATGGTCGCCGAACCTGGCGGGCCGCGTGGGCAAAAGGTGGCGGATGTGGCGGCTCTTGCCGGCAACATGCTGAAGGGCGACTACCGGATCGCCAGCTTCTCGATCAATGGCTGGGACACGCATGTTAGCCAGGTCGGCCAGTTCAAGCGGCCGGTGCAGGATCTGACGGAGGCGATCACAACGCTCAAGGCGACGCTCGGGCCCGCGCTTTGGGCGAAGACCGTGGTGCTCGGCATGACCGAGTTCGGCCGTACGGTGCGCGAGAACGGATCCGGCGGCACCGATCACGGCACCGGCGGCTGCGCCGTGCTCGCCGGCGGAGCGATCAATGGCGGACGGATGCTGGGACTCTGGCCGGGCCTCAGCGACCAGCAGTTGCTCGACCAGCGTGACCTGACGCCCACCGCCGACCTGCGCGAACTGGCAGCCGCCATGCTCTATCGTCAGTTCGACGTCTCGGCCGGCGACCTGACAGGCAAGATCTTCCCCGGCGTCAGCTTCGACCGCAACTCGCAGTTTCTTCGCGTCTGAAGGTCGGCGATCGGTTCGTGTGATCGATGTTCACCGTTCCACGTAGGCCCGCAAACGATCGAGCGCATCGTCCCACTGGCGGGAGACGCCGTTGAGGTAGGTGCGCATCGTTTCGATCCGCTCGGGACGAAAGCCGTAATGGCTTTCGCGGCCGACTTTCGTGGCGTGAAGAAGGCCAGCCTGCTCCAGGACGTTCAGGTGCTTGGTGATTGCCTGCCGCGTCAGGCCTGAGCCGCCGGACAGGCCGGCGATTGAGCGCGGCTTGCCGTCGCTAAGGGTCGTCAGCAGCGAAAGGCGGGTCGGGTCGCCGAGCGCGGCGAAGAGGGTGGCCGCTGATTCAGTGCCGGCCGTGAGATCGGTATTCGGCATCATCGGCTGAGATGATCCTTGACATTGCGGATCTGCTCGGCCCATCCGCCTTCGTTCATGCGGAAGGCTTCTGCGCGGCGGTATTCGGGAACATTTTCGAAGCCGGATTCGGTGATCGTCAGGCGCGTGCCGGTCGCGGTCGGCTCCAGGCGGAACTCGACGAGCGTCGGCGTTTCGCTGCTGTAGTCGATGGCGGGGTCGACGGCATGGGGCCGCCACCGGAACGAGAAGAGGTGCGGCGCGTCCATGCGCTCGACAGTGACCTCCCAGCGCAGATGCTCGTAGCCGGGATATGTGATCCGGCCAGACGCGACCGCGCCGGCAACGAATGGAGCGTCGAGCTTGACGCGAAACCATTCACCGAATTCGCGGTAGTCGGTGATGGCCTGCCAGACGCGCGCGACCGGGGCACTGAGTTCAACTGTCTTTTCGATGCTATCGGACATATCGGCAACCTCCTGGTTGCCTAATGTCACGCAGTACGTCGAGAAAGGCAACCGAAAAGTTGCCTTTCTCGGGTGTCCGGTCTGCAATTATTCGGCGGGGACGGCCTTCGGCTGGCCGTTCTCGTCGAGCGCCACCATGATGAAGGTGCCTTCGGTGACTTTTTCCATCTTGTTGTAGCGGGCCCGGGTTGCCCAGGCCTCGATACAGAGGGTGATCGACGTGCGGCCGACGCGTTCGATGTCGGTGTAGATCGACAGTGTATCGCCGATCTTGACGGGAAGCGCGAAGGCCATCTCCTTGACGGCGGCAGTGACGACGCGACCCTTGGCGCGCTCGGCCGCCGAAATCCCGGAGGCAAGGTCCATCTGCGCCATCACCCATCCGCCGAAGATATCGCCGGCCGGATTGGCATCGGCGGGCATCGCCATGGTTCTGAGGGTCAGCGTGCCTTTCGGCTTGGGCTCTTCGGTCATGGACGCTCCTGTGCGGCGGTTGAAAACGCGATTCCGGCAAAGCGTAGCGTATAAGCGCATCGACCGATATCAGTCGTGGCGACAAAGTGCCGCCTGGCCAATTGTCGGTATGGTATATGCCAGACGAATGCGATCAGGATTGGTTGGGTTTGGAAAGCATGCGGAACACGGCCGGCCGGCATCCATCTTCGGCGAATATTCGGCCGCGCCTGTTCATAAGCGGGAATATCCCGCGGATTAACCACGTTCCTTAGGGGTTCATTCAGCGTCTCGGAGCAGTTTGCGCCGGAGTGGCTGGGAAACCACATAGTCGAGGTTCAAACATATGACCTATACCGGGTTGCTTCTTTCCGCGGTCGTCGCCGGCCTGATCACCATCCTTGCAATCGGCAGCCGTCCGGCCACCGAGGCTGCGTCCAACTGGCCGCAGATGGATCTGTCGAAGACGGACCGCATCGTGACCGGCAGCGTACCGGCACAGCGATAAATCTTGATTGCTCCGGGGATCGCTTCCGGCGTCCTGGGCCGATCGTTCCGCTAGTCTGCCGTGGCGGCACCGATACCGGGGCGCATTTGCGGGTAATGCGAGAAATTCCCCGCATTATTGTAGGGTCGAGAAAGAACATGTTAACTTGCTCAACCTAAAAGAGTGACGTGCTCAAGGCAGTATTCTGATGGATAGCTCTAAGTCGCGTTACGATGTCATTTGTGATCCACTGGATATGTGGATGGTCTGGGATCATCAGGCCGAGGAACCCGCATGCTTTGGCGGTCAGATCCTCCATGGCCTGACCGAGCGTCACGCCACCGAGGTGGCAAAGATCATGAACGAGATCTACGGCTCCGACGCGCCCGCACGCCGCGCTCCCAAGGAGCTGGCGGACGACACGACGTTTCGCTACGTCAGCTGATCCTTGTCCTCAGTCGCCTGTTTCTCCCATGCCGATCGCTAGGGGCGCGCATTTCCGTGGTCTCCGCATGGTGATGCAGGCTGTTTCAGAAGCGGCGACGAGGTCGTTGGCCAAGCGTTCATCCCGTCCATAATCTTCGCCGGTGACATTGCAGCCCGCAGGGTAAGCTTTCGTTCACCGTTTTTTATTAAATTTGGACTGAAGTTTTTTGGTCACTGCCGATCTTCGGAAGCGATGAGAGTATGGCGTTTGTTTCCATCCTGCGGCGTTACGTGCTGCCCGTGCTGCTTTCGACAGCGCTGACAACGTGTTCGACGGACGCTCTCGTCCCGCCCGGCAGCGTGGACAGCGGCACGAAGGTCGGCTCGATCTCACCGCCCGGCCGCATCTCCGCGCCCATGAGAATGCAGGGCAGCGCCACCCAGCAGGCCTATCCCGTTTCCAGCCAGCCCGTCGGCACGGCGCAGGGGTCGGTCGATTATCTCGATACGCCCAATCTCGCTGGCACAGGCCAATCGGCGCAGATGCCGCGCATGAACAGCGACCAGGCGTCCGCCGGTGCGCGCGGCGTGGCCGGGCAGTTGCCGGGCCAGCCGCAGACATGGGGCGGGACCCAGGCGCTGGCGGTGCCGCCGGGTGGCGTCAACATGGATACAGAACTCGGCGCCGAGCCTGTGACCGGGCTGGCGCAGGAAGAACAGCAGCAGATCGCCGAAGGCCAGTCCGACCAGCCTGTCGTCGATGGGATCGGGACCGACAATCCGACGCAGCTGAACCGCTCGCGGGCGCCGCAGCCCGCAAGCCAGGCGGCGATGGGGCAGGCTCAGGTCTGGGGCGACGGCAGCGCCGTTGTCGCGCCGGCGCGCGTGCCAGAAGAGGATGAGAGCCAGGAAGTGGCGATGCTGCGGCCGAACAATCCGATAAGCCAGCCGCTGATGAGCCAGCCGGCGCCCGTCGATCCCGGTGTGATGCCGACTTCGGAACTCTCGTGCCGCCGCGAACTGAAGCGGATGGGCGTGGTGTTTACCGACAAGCCGCCGATTTCCAACGGGCCTGCGTGCCAGGTGCCTTATCCCATCTCGCTGCAGGGACTGTCCGGCGGCATCGGCGTGCGGCCGGCGGTGACTTTGAACTGCCAGGTGACGCTCGCCTTCGCCAAGTGGGTGAAGAACGAGCTCGCGCCGTCGGCGCGGTTTCGCTACTGGTCCGGCATCAAGACGATCCAGCCGCTCGGCGGCTACAGCTGCCGTCGCATGAACAACAGCCGGCAGAAGTACAATCCGATGTCGGAGCATGCGCGCGGCAACGCGATCGACGTCGGCAAGTTCGTGCTGAAAAGCGGCCGCGAGATCGACATCCGCAAGAAAGGCCTGTTCTCCTTCCGCGAGGGCCGGCTGCTGAAGGCCGTTCGCACCGACAGCTGCAAGTACTTCAACACCGTCCTCGGCCCCGGCAGCAATCCGGAGCACTGGAACCACTTCCATTTCGATCTGCGCGAACGCAAGAGTGGCAAGGTCTATTGCGACTGAGCCGGCACCTGGTCGATCCTGGCAGGGTCGACGCAGGGTGGGAATCGATCTAGATGGGCTTCCTGTTTCGAGAGGAGTTGCCGATGGTCGAGGGTAAGCGCCCGAATTTTCTGTATTTTATCGCAATCGTCTTGGTTGCCGCCATCGCCGTATTCGGCGGGCGTTGGTACGCCTATGTCGCTTATGCCAGCGATCCGTTCGACGAAGTCGGCATCAGCCTCAACATGAAAATGCCCGATGCCATTCGCGCCAAAGGCTGCGAGATGCTGAAGGCTCGCTTCGAAGGCAAGACGCTGCCGCCGGCCGGCTGCGCGGTGAACGGCGCCTGGTAAAACGAAGCCTGCCCGGTGACGAAGCCCATGACGCCCTGGGCCGGTAAGTGTCACTGGTCGATGACACACTCATACGTAGGCTATCCGGGAATTGATTTCCGGATTGCCTCGTTTTCGGGCAAATGAATACTCTGTTCGCAGCAGATGGGATGTCAAATCATCCGGGAACGGCTATATAGCGGCGAAATCCGTTCAAGAGTGTTCCTGCATGGCCCCCATCATTTCGATCAGCAATCTCACCAAGATCTATGGCAACGGCTTCCAGGCGCTGAAGGGCATCGACCTCGATGTCGAGAAGGGCGAGATTCTCGCGCTGCTGGGGCCGAACGGTGCCGGCAAGACGACGATGATCTCGATCGTCTGCGGCATTGCCAATCCGAGCGGCGGCACGGTGCTGGTCGGCGGCCATGACGTGGTCAAAGACTTCAGGGCAACCCGCGCGATGATCGGCCTGGTGCCGCAGGAGCTGACCACCGATCAGTTCGAAACGGTGTGGAACACGGTGAGTTTTTCGCGAGGGCTGCATGGCAAGAAGGCCAACCCGGCGCATATCGAAAAGGTTCTGCGCGACCTGTCGCTGTGGGACAAGAAGGACAACACGCTGCGGCAACTGTCTGGCGGGATGAAGCGTCGCGTGCTGATCGCCAAGGCGCTGAGCCATGAGCCGGAGATCCTCTTCCTCGACGAGCCGACGGCGGGCGTCGATGTGACCTTGCGCAAGGACATGTGGCAGGTTGTCGAAAAGCTGCGGGCGGCGGGCGTTACCATCATCCTGACGACGCATTACATCGAAGAAGCGGAAGAGATCGCCGATCGCGTCGGCGTCATCAACGGCGGCGAGCTGCTGCTGGTCGAAGACAAGACGGCGCTGATGGCCAAGCTCGGCCGCAAGCAGTTGATCCTTGAACTGACCGACCCGCTGCAGGCCCTGCCTGAGGTGTTCGCCGGCAACGGGTTGACGCTGTCTGCGGGCGGCAACCGCCTGACCTACGAGTTCGACGCGCAGAACGACCATGAAAGCATCGCAACGCTGCTGACGCGGCTCAGCGAACACAACATCCATTTCAAAGACCTATCGACGCAGCAGAGCTCGCTGGAAGACATCTTCGTGGCGCTCGTGGGAGGCGCAAAGTGAATTTCGAAGCCATCAAGTCCATCTACTACTTCGAGATGGCCCGCACCCGCCGCACGCTGCTGCAGAGCGTGGTGTCGCCCGTCATTTCGACCTCGCTCTATTTCATCGTCTTCGGTGCTGCCGTGGGGTCGCGTATCCAGGAAGTGGAAGGCATCTCCTACGGCGCCTTCATCACGCCCGGCCTGATCATGCTGACGCTTCTCGGCCAGTGCATCGGCAACGGGTCGTTCGGGATCTATTTCCCGAAATTCACCGGCACGATCTACGAGGTGCTGTCGGCGCCGGTGGCTATGACCGAGATTCTGCTTGGCTATGTCGGGGCGGCGGCGACCAAGGGGCTGATGATCGGGGTGATCATCCTGTTGACGGCGAATGTCTTCGTCGATGTCAGGATCGAGCATCCGTTGATGATGGCGCTGTTCTTCGTGCTCACCGCCATCACCTTCAGTCTGTTCGGCTTCATGATCGGGCTTTGGGCCAACAATTTCGAGCAGCTGAACCTGATCCCGATGCTGGTGGTGCCGCCGCTGACCTTCCTCGGCGGCAGCTTCTACTCGATCAACATGCTGCCGCCCTTCTGGCAGGCGGTCAGCCATTTCAATCCGGTCCTCTACCTGGTCAGCGGCTTTCGCTGGAGCTTCTACGGCATCGCCGACGTCAACCCGCTGATCAGCCTCGGAATGATCTCGCTTTTCCTGGCGCTGTGCCTGGGCACGCTCGGCTGGATGTTCCGGACCGGTTACAAGCTGCGCAACTGACCGGCTTCAGGGGCGGTCCGCCGCACTCTCTGTCGATGCGTTCGGGCTCGAGCCCGAGCGGGTGCTGAGCGTCATGTAGATGACGATGACGACGATCGCGCCGAGGAACAGCAGGCTGGTGTAGATCGTGCCGAATCCGAGGCCACCATAGTCCGTCGGCTGGGATAGCAGGTCCCCGAAGGACGCGCCGAGGGGCCGAGTGAAGATATAGGCCAGCCAGAATGCCAGAATGCCGTTCATGCCGAGGCGATAGTGGCTGAGCGCGATGGCACCGATCACCCCAAGAAACAGCAGCGCCGTCGTCAGATAGCCGAGGCTCATCGTCTCCGCGATCAGATCTCCAGCTGCCGTTCCGAGCGCAAAGGTGAACAGGATCGCCAGCCAGTACAGCGTTTCGCGCCTGTCGGTGTAGATCGTGTGGATCGACAGCGTTCGTTCCAGCCAATACCAACTGAGGAACGTCAGAGCCAGGACGAGGGAAAACCCTGCTGTCGTGGCTTCAAGCGGTACGCCGAAGTTGTCGACCAGGTTGTCGGTCACCAGCGTGCCGACGATGCTGATCAGAACCACGGCGGCCCAATAGGCTGCGGGAACATAGCGCTTCAGCGAAAACTGGAAGGCGATGGCGATCGCAAGGATTGCCGTCATGATAAGCGAGGTCACCGTCAATCCCAGTCCGAGATTGACGGCTAGATAATCGGCGGCCGTCTCGCCCATGGTGACGGCCATGAGTTTGATCAGCCAGAAGTCGACGGTAACGTCGGGGACGCGGTTGGCGGGCTGGCGGGCGGGGGATATGGCATTCGTCATCAGGGCTACTCCGGTTTACTTGCCCATGATCTTCATGGCTTCCGCGAGAAACTTGTCGGATCGCGCATCGTCATCGGCGTTGCAGCGCTCGACGGCCTTGGCTTCGAGGTCGTCCACCTTCTTGATGTCGGCATCGCCGAGCTTGGCAGAGGCTTTGGTGGCACGCATCTCCTTGAGCATGTCCTCGCAGGGTGCGGATGCGGCATGCGCCGGAATCGACACAACAATGAAGCCGAGGGCGACGAAGGCATTCAGAATTCCGGCGGCGGCGATGGTTTTCATGGTGATTTCCTTTGGTTCCAGTGTTCATCCGATTGCCGTCGGTACTGTTTTCTCCGGCCGGCATGGCAGACGATAGAACCGTGGTCATACGACCGCCTTGCCGCAACCATACGGTTTCGTAAGCTTTGCGAACTGTGGTGGAGTTCCGCCTGAAAACAGCTAATCTGGCGCTATCGGATGTCGGCGCTGGCGGGCAACTCGCAGCAAACGGGATGGAATGGGCGACGCGGATGTGGATACTGCTGGTCGAAGATGACCGACGGGCGGCCGAGTATGTGGCGCGCGGTTTTACGCAGGCCGGTCACATCTGCGACGTCGTCCATGACGGGCATGACGGCCTGTTCCAGGCGACGCGCGAGGCCTACGATCTCGTCGTCGTCGACAGGATGCTGCCCGGTCTTGACGGGCTTTCGCTGGTCAAGGCCTTGCGGGCGGCGCGTATCAGCACGCCGACCCTGTTTCTGACGTCGATCGGCGGCGTCGATGATCGTGTCGACGGGCTGGAGGCGGGCGGCGACGACTATCTGGTCAAGCCCTTCGCCTTCTCCGAGCTTTTGGCGCGGGCCAACGCCCTGGCCCGCCGTCCGCGGCTGCAGGAGCAGAAGACCGTGCTCAGGATCGCCGATCTCGAACTCGACCTCTTGCGCCGCCAGGCGACACGGGCCGGGCAGGTGATCGAGCTGCAACCGCGCGAGTTCACGCTGCTGGAGGTTCTGATGCGCGGCGAGGGGCGGGTGCTGACACGGACGATGCTGCTCGAGCGCGTCTGGGACTTTCACTTCGATCCGAAAACCAGCGTCGTGGAAACCCATATCAGCCGTCTGCGAGCCAAGATCGACCGGCCGTTCGAGGTGCAGCTTCTGCATACGGTGCGCAACACGGGCTACAGCCTGCATGCGCCGCACTAGTCTCTTCCGCAGCACGCCCTTCCGGCTGGCACTGACATTCGGCGTGCTGTTCATCGCCGCCTTCCTGGTCGCCGGGGCGATAACCTATCACATGCTGAACAGCGGTCTGGCACGCCAGCTCGACGACACCGTCAACGAGACCTACGCGGCCGTCGCCTCCACCTATGCGCAGAACGACGTCGAGGATCTGATTGCCGCCGTCAACACCTATTCGAGCCTGCGGTCTCCGGATCAGGGCGTCTTTTCGCTATCGGATGGCAATGGCCGGCTGCTGGCCGGAAATCTCGCGCCCCCGACGCTAAGCGCAGGCCTGTGGACCGTCGGGGCGGAGGCTCTGGGACTGCCGGACGGGCACGCCTATCGTGTCAGGATCGGGACGGTGGGTGGCAATCGCCTTGTGGTCGGTCGCAGTTTTTCGGAGAAGGAGAGGCTGGCGCAGATCCTGCTGGTAAGCCTCGGCTGGGCTGCCGGCGTCATTGTCCTGATCGCCGTCGGCGGCGGCGTGTTTCTTGCCGTGAGGGCACAGAACCGGCTGGACGCCGTCGCGCGCACCATGGTGGATGTTTCTAACGGAGACCTTTCCAGGCGCATCGTGCTCAAGGGAAATGGCGATGACGTTGATCTGGTCTCCAGCCAGATCAACCATGCACTCGACCGGCTCTCCGGCCTTGTGGAGGGCATGCGGCAGGTGAGTTCGGATATTGCCCACGAGTTGAAAACGCCGCTCAACCGCTTGACGTTGATGCTGGCGGAGGCGGCGGACAGAGACGAGCGCGGTGAACCGGTTGGCTCTCTGATCGCCGAGGCCACCGCGGAAAGCGATCACATCAATGCGACGTTCGAAGCGCTCCTGCGCATTTCCCAGATCGAGGCGGGAGCGCGGCGTACTCGATTTCAACCGGTCGATCTGGCGGCGCTGATGGCCGCGGTTGCCGAAATCTATACGGATGTCGCTTCGGATGCGGCGCAGACCTTGCTTTTTTCAGCGCCCGACTGTGTCGATGCGACGGTCATGGGCGACCGCGAGTTGCTGACGCAGCTGTTCGTCAATCTGGTCGAGAACGCGATCAACCATAGCGGCGCCGGCTCCCGGCTGGGCATTGGCCTGGCGCTGGAGCCACAGGGTATTGTTGCCAGCGTGACGGACAACGGGCCTGGCATTCCGGTTGGCGAGCGGGAAAATGTCTTTCGACGCCTCTATCGACTGGACAAGAGCCGATCGACGCCGGGCAGCGGCCTCGGTCTCAGCCTTGTGCGGGCAATTGCCGAGCTGCACCAGGCGCAGGTGTCGCTGGAAGACAACGCGCCAGGTACGAGAGTATCGGTCCGGTTTGCGCGCGTCGGTGACTGACCTTGGTCGGCGGGGGGCTTGGCCCTCTCGCCTTATGCTGTGTATGAACCGGCGACATCTTGGATTTTGAATGGCTTGCGGTGCGGGGAAAGCGTCATATGATCGCTCTCACCCGATTTCCTTACAGCTCTTCAGTTTTCCGGTTCAAGCATTGCCCTTCGATCTCGTCATTTCAAATGTCCGCCTCGGCTCCGTGCCGGATCCAGTCGATATCGCCATCGCCGACGGCAAGATTGCCGAGATCGGCGCGTCGATTGTTCATTCCGGTCTTGTCGAGGACGGGCAGGGTATGTTTGCCTTTGGCGGCTTCGTGGAAAGCCATATCCATCTCGACAAGGCGATGATCCTCGACCGCTGCCCGATCTGCGAGGGAACGCTTGGCGAGGCAATCGCGCTGACGGCAAAGGCGAAGGCCGGCTTTACCGAGGCCGACGTCTATCTCCGGGCAAGCCAGGTGGTCGAGAAGGCTATCCTGCAGGGAACGACCCGAATGCGCAGCTTCGTCGAGGTCGATCCGCGGGCGGGGTTCCGCTCGCTCGACGCGCTGCTGCGGGTGGGGCGCGACTACGCTTGGGCCATCGATATCGAGCTTTGCGCCTTTGCGCAGGAGGGGATCACCAACGAACCGGAAACGGCGGCCATGCTGGCGCAGGCGCTGGATAAGGGTGCGCATCTGGTCGGCGGCTGCCCCTATACCGATCCCGATCCGCATGCACATGTCGAGGCGATCTTCGAACTGGCGCTGCGCTATGACGTCGACGTCGATTTTCACGCCGATTTCGATCTCGATCCCGACAATTCCATCCTGCCGAAGATCGCTGCCGAGACTATCCGGCACGGCTATCAGGGGCGGGTGTCGGTGGGGCATGTGACCAAGCTCGCGGCAATGACACCGGAGGCCCTGAAAACCGCAGCCGGCCTCCTCGCCGAAACCGGCATTGCCGTGACCATCCTGCCGGCGACCGATCTGTTTCTGACCGGCCGCGGGCTGCAGCGGCTGGCGCCGCGTGGCGTGGCACCAGGCTCGGTGCTGAGCGCGCAAGGCGTCCTCGTCAGCCTCGCCAGCAACAATATTCTCAACCCGTTCACGCCATTCGGCGATTGCTCGCTCGCCCGTATCGCCAATCTCTACGCCAACGTGGCGCATCTGGCGCGCGACGTCGATATGGAGCAGGTGTTTTCGATGGTGACGGCCAACGCCGCGCTTCAACTGCGCGCTCCTTACGGCATGAGCGTCGGCTCTATTGCCGATATCGTGTTGATCGATGCGCAAAACGCTAGTGACGCGGTACGGTCGATCGCGCCGGTCGCGGCAGGCTGGAAGCGTGGGCGCAAGACGTTCGAGCGGCCGCGGGCCAAGCTCTTCCGGCCGTGAATGCGGTCAGTCGCGCATCCTGAGTTCGTCGGTCTGCATCTGAAGCGAGCCGAGTGTCTCCAGAAAGCTCATGCCGAGCAGGCTCTGGTCGAGCTTGCCGTCCTCGGCGACGCTGGCGGTGACGTTGTTGCGAACGATCGGGCCGATCGCCACCTCCGACAGTGTGACGGGCGCCGCCTGCGCGCGGCCGTTGGCGGTCATCACGTTCATCGAGTAGGTGAGGTTGTCGGGGATGATGCCGACGCGTTCGGCATCCTCGCGCGACAGCGCCACCATGCTGGCACCGGTATCGACCAGCATCGAGATGGTCTGGCCGTTGATCTCGACGTCGGCTTCGAAATGGCCGTTCAGCAGCTTGTGCAGGATCACCTCCTGGCCGCCTTCGCTTGTGGTGACGACGACGGCGCGGCCGGGCACGAGGCCGGCGAGCAGTCGGTTGCCGATGGCGGCTGCGTCCTGCCGGTATAGATAGGCGGTGGCGAGCGCGAGGATAAGCACCAGCCAGATCATCATGTGGCGCACGGTTTCGCCGACGCTGATGCGACGACCCCAGATGCCGGCCGCAAGCATCAGCGCGATCGGCAGGAGATACATCATCCGGCCGAAATCATCGGTTCTGACGCCGAGTATCTTCGGGCTGTCGTGGTTGAGGAGCAGGATTATCAGGCCGATACCGAGACCGCCAAGGCCGATCGTCATCCTGTTCATGCTGGCTGCTCCATCCGATTGGCGGCGACGCGCTCTGCTGCCTGCGGCATTGCTCTCAAGCGGGCTGGAAGCGCGCGCATCAATGCCTGCCTCTCCTGATCGGAAAACGCCGTCCAACCGCCGATCTCCTCGATCGTGCGGCCGCAGCCGACGCAGAAGCCGCTTGGTGAATCGATCGCGCAGACGTGGATGCAAGGGCTCAGCATGACAAATGATATCGTTGTTTCACAATGCCATGGCAAGGGCGCAAAGGGCCGCGGCTTCGGAAATCTGCGCTGCGGCGCCCAACGTGTCGCCGGTATGGCCGCCGAGCGTGCTTCGAACGATCCTGCCGAAGAGCAAGACCGATATGCCTGCCGCCAGAAGGCTGCAGACCAGCGGCAGCAGACCGAGGCTGGGCCAAATGAGCAGGGCGGCCAGCAGGCAGCCGGAGACCAGTGCCGTCTGCATGACACCCTCGCTCGGCTGCCCGGCGGCGGCGGCGACGCCGTCGCTCTTGGCTGGCGGCAGGCGCTGCCAGTGCCAGACCAGCGCGCAGCGGCTGATGCAGCCGACGGCCGGCAGCGCCAGCGCGGCGGCGAACGGCACGGTGCCGCGGGCAATGGCGGCGATGGCGGCGGCGCGGATGGCGAAGGAGAGAATCAGCGCGATGGCACCATAGGTTCCGATGCGGCTGTCCTTCATGATCGACAGGCTGTGGTCGCGGTCGCGTCCGCCACCGATGCCGTCGGCGCAATCTGCGAGACCGTCCTCGTGCAGTGCGCCAGATACGATCGCCTGGACGGCGAGGGCGACCAGCGCCGACATCAGCCGGTCGGCATGCAGGCAAAGCATCAGGAGCAGCACGATTGCGGGCAGGATGCCGATGAAAATGCCGGCGACCGGGAAGGCGCGGGCGACGCGGCCGAGCTTGCCGTCATAGCCCTCGAAAGCGGATTTCGGCATCGGGACACGGCTGAGGAACGCGACGGCGCGCGCGATGTCGGCCGCATAGGTTGCGATGTTCATTCCGTGTCTGCCCCCGAGACCGTATGCGGCGCTTTTGCAGTTGTTCCGCTGCTCGGCTGCCTTTAAGAGAGTGGCCGTGAAAGAAGCTGATTTGCAGCCAAAAGACAAGTTTATAGACGAGACAAGGAAGCCGCATTCATGAGCGTTTCAGGCCTGCCGTTCGACGATTTCCGCGCCCTTCTGCGCGATCTGCCCGGTCCGGACGCGCGGGCGCTGGTGGCTGCGCGCGAGCGCGATGCGCAGCTGACAAAGCCGCCCGGCGGATTGGGCCGGCTTGAGGAAATCGCCTTCTGGCTGGCCGCCTGGACGGGCCGGACGCCGGCCGTCAACCGGCCGCTGGTGGCGATCTTTGCCGGCAACCACGGTGTTACCAAGCAGGACATCACGCCGTTTCCGCCATCTGTAACGCAGCAGATGGTCGAGAATTTCGCGGCCGGCGGCGCGGCCATCAACCAGATCTGCGTGGCCTATGATCTCGGCCTCAAGGTGTTCGACCTGGCGCTCGACTATCCCACAGGCGATATCACTGAGGAGCCGGCGTTGTCGGAACGCGATTGTGCCGCCACCATGGCCTTCGGCATGGAGGCGATCGCCGGTGGTACCGATCTCCTGTGCATCGGCGAGATGGGCATCGGCAACACGACGATCGCCGCGGCGATCAACTATGCGCTCTACGGCGGCAACGCGCGCGACTGGGTCGGCCCGGGCACGGGGTCTCAGGGGGAGATGTTCGAGCGCAAGGTCGCGGCCGTCGAGAAGGCGGTGGCGCTGCACAGCGATCATCTCGACGATCCGCTGGAAATCATGCGTCGTCTCGGCGGCCGTGAGATCGCCGCGATGGCAGGGGCCATTCTGGCCGCGCGCGTCGAGAAGATCCCGGTGCTGATCGACGGCTACGTCGCAACCGCCGCGGCGGCGATCCTGCAGGCGGCCAATCCGTCGGCGCTGGATCACTGCCTGATCGGCCATGTTTCGGGCGAACCTGGACATCTGCGCGCCATCGAAATGCTTGGAAAGACGCCGCTGCTGGCGCTCGGCATGCGGCTCGGCGAGGGTACGGGCGCGGCACTTGCCGCCGGTATCGTCAAGGCGGCCGCTGCCTGCCACTCCGGCATGGCGACTTTTGCACAGGCAGGCGTCACGAACACGCATTGAGGTTAGTGTGGCTTCAGGTTCGTGACAGGTTTGTGACGGAAGGGTTGCGACGGGGACCGCGAACCGGTATTCGCATTTTTCTGATATAGCGCGGCAGAGATTGCCGCCACCGACCTGACGACGAGGACGCCCGATGAAGCCTGCCGTGACCAAACTCACCGGCATCAGCCACTTTTTTGCCGCCGCCAGCTATTCGCTCGGCGGATTCAAGCGACTGATCAAGGAGGCTGCGTTCCGGCAGGAGTTGTTGTTTGCCGCCGTCGCGCTGATCCTGCTTCTGGCGGTCGGCGCAACGCTGGTCGAACTGATGATCGCCGTCATGCTGTTTCTGGTGCTGTTCGCCATCGAGGCGCTGAACACGGCCATCGAGGAAGTGATCGACCGGATTTCGCCGGAGATATCAAGCGTCGGCAAGCATGCGAAGGATCTGGGGTCGTTCGCGGTGCTGTGCATGCTGGCAGCTTGCGGGCTGTTTTTGCTGTTCACGGTCGGCAAACATCTGTTGCTTGGGTAAGCTTGCTGTCGCCGTTCGGGCTACGTTCCCGGGAGAGGGCAATTTCAGATATGCGCAGACCAGCTGTTATTTTCCGACCGGCAACGGTTCTTCACTGAACGATTGAGCGTTCTACTCAGGCAAAGCTCTTGCGCTTGCGCGACACCGCATAGGTGTCCTCGACGGCGGGGACCGATTGCAGCACGCGCTTTGCCGGCAGGATGGCGATGACTTCGGTGCCTTCACGCAGCTTGGATTTGAGCAGGAACTGGCCATCGTGCTTGGCGAGGATCGCCTGGACGATCGGCAGGCCGAGGCCGGTGCCCTGTTCGGCGCTCTTGATGGCGATCGAGCCCTGACCGAAGGCGGAGAGCACGACCGGGATTTCTTCCTCGGGAATGCCCGGGCCGTTGTCCTTGATCGATATGTACTGGCCGCCGCCGGCCGTCCAGCCGACCTTGACGTGAACTTCGCCGCCCTGCGGGGTGAATTTCACGGCGTTGGACAACAGGTTGAGGATGACCTGGCGCATCGATTTCTCGTCGGCCCAGACTGACGGCAGTTCCATCTCGAACTGCTGCGATATGGTGATGTTCTTGCCGCGGGCGCGCAGCTGCACCATGCCGATGCAATCCTCGGAGATGTCGAGGAGCGAGACGGCTTCCTCGTTCAGCTCGTATTTCCCGGCCTCGATGCGCGACAGGTCGAGGATTTCGTTGATCAGGTTGAGCAGGTGCTGGCCGGAGCGATGGATGTCGCCGGTGTATTCCTTGTAGGTCGCGTTGTTGAGCGGGCCCATCACCTCGGCCGACATCACCTCGGAGAAGCCGAGGATCGCGTTGAGCGGGGTGCGAAGCTCGTGCGACATGGAGGCGAGGAAGCGCGATTTGGCGAGGTTGGCTTCTTCGGCGCGGCGGCGGGCCTCGTCGGACATCGACTTCGCGACTTCGAGTTCGGCGATCAGGTCGTCCTTCTCCGCCTGGTAGGAGAGGATCCGGAGGTTTTGCTGGAACAGTCGGTCGCTGATGTAGTGGAAGAAGATGACTGTGGTCGTCAGCGTTGCCGTGAGGCTGATTTCGAGGATTTCGCGGGAGAGGCCGGATTTGACGACCAGCGCAAGGACGACCGGCGAAAAGGTCGCGAGGACGCAGGCCGTCAACATATAGTTCCACATCGCCGTCAGCGACAAGGCGATCAGCAGGGTGGCCCCCTTGTAGAGGACGAGGTTCGACGGCGCACAGCCGGTGCAGTCCTGGATCGCGAAGTATGCCCAGCAGCAGCCGATGGCGAACTGGCCTGACAGCAGAAGCCGACGCCATTTGCGGGCGCGCGCCAGTGTCATCTCGTGCTTGCGGGCGCGGCGGGCCAGGAAGACATTGGCGGCGTGGGCCGTCAGCGTCAGGATCGCCCAGAGGAAAATCTGCGTGTTGCCGGTGAAATAAATGCCGAGAATGGCGATGATGATGACGAACAGCGGAACGATGGACGCTCCCTGCAGCACGGCATTGATATAGAGGGAGAGCACGTCGCGATCGAAGGCGCCGCTTGGCGCATGGCTCGACTGAAGACGCTCACGCGTGACCCGCACAGCCTTGGAAACAGGCTTGTTGCGGTGACTACGTGATTTGTCGACGATATTCTTGTCGGTCGATGTGCTTACGCCGTTACTCATTGTACACGTGACGCTTGAACTGCAGGTGCTTAAATCTTAGAGGCCAAATATTAAGAAGTTGTTTGCCAATTTTCCCAAGGCTTTGTTTTCGAAGGAGGCGAAACCGTGACGCGCGGGTTTCGGACGATTCGCGACGGGGTGGCGGCGTTCGCGTTGCTGGCGGCGATCTGGCTGATCGCGGCAAAGCTCAATGACGGCGCCGAGATTGCCCATTCCGGCCGGTTCCATGCCGCCGACGGCGACAGCCTCGCGATCGGCGACGAGCGGATGCGTCTGAAAGGCATCGATGCGCCGGAACTCAGCCAGACATGCGAGCGCGGCGGCGCGCGATGGGGGTGCGGGCAGGAGGCGAAGCGGATGCTGCAGAGCATTGTTGCGGCGGCGGATACGCGCTGTGCCGGGACCGAGCGAGATCGGTTTCAGCGGTTGCTGGTGATTTGCCGTGCGCAGGGCGTCGATATCAACGGCACGATGGTGCGGCGGGGCATGGCGGTGTCCTACGGCGCCTATGCGGAGGAAGAGGCGCAGGCTCGCTCTTCCAAGGTTGGTCTGTGGGCCGGGACATTCGAGATGCCGCGGGTGTTTCGGGATCATCGGGGCGAGGGCGAGAATTCCAGCGGTCGTTCTGGGTTTTTGCAATGGTGACCGACGGGCTCGATGCCTTGCGCGAGGAGATCGCCGGTTGTCGGATCTGTCGCGACACGCCGCTTCGCGGCGATGCCTATCGCCTGCCGCACGAACCGCGCCCGGTGGCGGTTATCTCGACGACGGCGCGGGTGCTGATCGCGGGGCAGGCGCCGGGTCTCAGGGTGCACGAGAGTGGCGTGCCGTTCAACGACCCCTCGGGCGACCGGTTGCGGGACTGGCTCGATGTCGACCGCGAGACTTTCTACGACCGCGACCGCTTCGCGATCGTGCCGATGGGGTTCTGCTTTCCGGGCTATGACGCCAAGGGTAGCGATCTGCCGCCGCGCCGGGAATGCGCGCCGCAGTGGCGCGAGCGGGTGCTTGCGGCGATGCCGCAGATCGAGCTGGTGCTTGCCATCGGACAATATGCGCAGGCCTGGCATCTGGGCGGGCAGCGGCGGGAAAACACGACGGAAACGGTGCGTGCGTGGCAGTCGATCCTCTTTGCCAACCGGCCACCGGCGGTCTTGCCGCTGCCACATCCGAGTTGGCGCAACTCGGGATGGATCAAACGAAACCCGTGGTTCGAGCGCGAGCTGTTGCCAACGCTGCGTCAACGGATCAATATGCTTGTGAACTGAAACAAATTTCTTTCAAGCGACCGGAATCGCGCTATAGATAGAAAATAATTCGTAGAGGTTGGGGTATATGGACCGTCTTGATCGTAAAATTCTGCGGCTTCTGCAGGAAGATTCAACTTTGGCGGTTGCCGACCTGGCCAAGAAGGTCGGCCTTTCCACGACGCCGTGCTGGCGTCGTATCCAGAAAATGGAAGAGGACGGCGTTATCAAGCGCCGTGTCGCCATCCTGGATCCGGAGAAGGTAAACACCAAAGTCACGGTGTTCGTGTCGATCCGCACGGCCACGCATTCGATCGAATGGCTTCGGCGGTTCTCGGAAGTCGTGGCGGAATTTCCAGAGGTTGTCGAGTTCTACCGCATGAGCGGCGACGTCGATTATCTCTTGCGCGTGGTGGTGCCAGACATTGCGGCCTATGACGCCTTCTACAAGCGGATGATCGCCAAGATCGAAATCCGCGACGTCTCTTCGGCCTTCGCGATGGAGCAGATCAAGTATTCGACGCAGCTGCCGCTCGATTACATGATCCTCGACAGCTCGAAGTCGAACGAAGACTGAGTTCAGCCTTTCAGACGGGCGAGGATATTCTCGCTCGTCAGTTCCTTTACCGCATCCTTGCCGATCCAGCGCGCCGTCTTGTCGTCGCTCGCCGCCATTTCGCGTGCAAGTGCCAGCGCCGGGTCGTGACAGGTTCGGCTGCGCTTGCCGATATTGCGGAGCGCCCAGTTGACAGCCTTGCGGACGAAGTTGCGCGGGTCGGTGGCGTAGGCCGCGATCAGCGGCAGGAAGACGAGCAGCGTCTCGTCCGGTTCTTTCTTCAGGTGAACGGCGGCGCTGGCAATCATCGCGAAGGCGGTGCGGCGGACGAATTCACGATCGTCCCTTGCAAAATCATTGATGAGTACGAGCAGGCGGGCCTCGACGAAGAGGTCGGCGGCGGTATCGACGATCTCCCAGGAATTGAAGTCGTCCGCCCATCGTCGCGCCTCAGCCTCGGTCAATAGTTTTGGATCGGCGGTCCAGAGGGCCAGCAGCCGCGCCTCGCGAATATTGCTGTCCCACAGCAGACGGGCCCGCGCGTGGTTCTTCCTGGCCGCGCGGGCGATTGTCTGGAGATCGGGATTGGAGATGCCGAGCGCCGTGTCTGTGACGATGGCGAAGCGGCGCATAGCCGAAATCTTCTCCGCCGAGCGCAGCGTGCCGAGATGTGCGATCAAGTCATCTGCGCTGGAGGAGGGGCCGATCATTTTTCGAGGCGGGCGAGCAGCGAGGATGTGTCCCAGCGATTGCCGCCCATGGCCTGCACGTCGCCATAGAACTGGTCGACGAGGGCGGTGACGGGGAGTTTGGCGCCATTGCTGCGGGCCTCGTCGAGAACGATGCCGAGATCCTTGCGCATCCAGTCGATGGCGAAGCCGAAGTCGTACTTGCCTTCGTTCATCGTCTTGTGGCGGTTTTCCATCTGCCAGGAACCGGCAGCCCCTTTGGAGATGACCTCGATGACTTTCTCGATGTCGAGGCCGGCTCGCTTGCCGAAATGGATACCTTCGGCCAATCCCTGAACGAGACCGGCGATGCAGATCTGGTTGATCATCTTCGTCAGCTGGCCGGCGCCCGGCGCGCCCATCAGGCCGACCATGCGCGCGAAGGAATCGATGACCGGCTTTGCCATGTCGTAGTCGGCCTGATCGGCGCCGCACATGACGGTGAGAACGCCGTTCTCGGCACCGGCCTGTCCACCGGATACCGGCGCGTCGATGAAGCCGACGCCTTTCTCTTTCGCGGCGGCGTAGAGCTCGCGGGCGACGTCGGCGCTGGCCGTGGTGTTGTCGATGAGGATCGCGCCTGATTTCATCGTCTCCAGCACGCCACCCTTACCCGATGTCACCGAGCGGAGATCGTCGTCGTTGCCGACGCAGGTGAAGACGAAGTCGGCATCTCTGGCTGCTTCAGCCGGCGTCGGCGCTGCGGTGCCGCCGAATTTCTCGGCCCATGCGGCCGCCTTCGAGGCCGTGCGGTTATAGACCGTGACGTCATGGCCGCCTTTCACCTTCAGATGACCCGCCATGGGAAATCCCATAACGCCGAGACCGATGAACGCGACTTTTGCCATGTGCCTATCCTTTTCATGAATGCAGGCATGAGGATTAGCCGAAACCGGCACGGGCGGAAAGCCGCCGATGCGGGTTGAACCGTTCGTCGTTGGAACAAAATTCCGTCCGGAGGCCGAAAATCGGTCAGGATAATTTCAAGGGCGCCGAAAATCACAATGGTTGTTGTCGATCTAATTTATGGAATTCATCAGACTTCCCTCATCGCAATCGCGGCGCCTCCCGATAGAGGAGTGGGGCGCGCCTGATGAAAAGGGGAAGACCATGATTTCACGCCGACAGACACTGGGGCTTTTGGGCGCCGCCGCCGCTACCGCCGTGCTGCCCGCCATCAAGCCGGCGAGGGCGGCTGCCACCGAATTCCGGATCGGCTGGCAGAAGAACGGCGTGCTGGCGCTCGCCAAGCGCCGCGGCGCGCTGGAGAAGCGGCTGGCCGACAAGGGGATCACCGTCAGCTGGTCGGAATTCACGTCCGGCCCGCCGCTACTCGAAGCGCTCGGCGCCGGCGCGCTCGATTTCGGCGCGACGGGTGACGTGCCGCCGCTGTTTGCACAGGCGGCTGGTGGCCAACTCTATTATGTCGGTACCTATCGCGGCAGTGCCGCCGGCTCTGCCATCGTCGTCCGCAAGGATTCCGACATCAAGACGGTCGAGGATCTGAAGGGCAAAAAGGTCGCGTTCAAACGCGGCTCGAGCGCCCACAACGTCACCGTCAAGATTCTGCGCAAATCCGGCCTGAAGATCGACGACGTCGAGGCGATCGATCTGTCGCCGCCCGACGCGGCTGCTGCCTTCAAGAACGGCAGCATCGATGCGTGGTCGATCTGGGACCCTTATCTCGCCATCGTCGAGGCCGATCCGCAGACGCGCATCCTGTCGACAGCCGAGGGGATCGTTCCCTCCTACAGCTATTTCCTCGCCAATGCGGGTTTCACCGATGCCAATGGACCCGTGATCGTCGACGTCATCGACGAGCTTCGTACCGTCGGCCGCTCTGCGCAGGGCAAGCTTGACGACACGGTCAAGGAGCTGTCCGAAATCACCGGCGTGCCGGCAGACATAACACGCGTCGCCCTTACGCGTCCGGGCGCCGATCTCGGTGGCGTCTCCGTGATCACCGACGATGCTGCGGCCTATCAGCAGGCGCTGGCCGACGAGTTTTTCAGTCTCGGAATCGTACCGAAACAGCTGAAAACGGGCGATATCGTCTGGCGTCCGAAGGCGAGCTGACAGCGCTGATTAAAAAAGCGGCTTTCTCGATCTGCGGCATGGGCTGGTGGCCTGTGCCGCGGAACAGGCAAAATTATTCTCCAAATCCCGCCTCATATGAAATCGTAGAATGTCGATCTAATTGGTAGGCTATGAAATCATTGCCTCCTTGAAGACACGCAGCGCCCGGGAGCGCGGTCATGAGGAGAGTGGCATCCATGTTCACCCGCAGACAGACATTCGGCCTTTTGGGCGCCGCCGCAGCCACCACAGTGCTGACGCAGGTCTGTCCGGCGCTGGCGACCGACGTGACCTTGCGGATCGGTTGGCAGAAGTTCGGCGTGCTGGCATTGGCGCGGCGCACCGGGGCACTGGAGAAGCGACTGGCGGCAAAGGGCGTCACCGTCGAGTGGAATGAATTCACCTCAGGGCCACCGCTGCTTGAAGCTGTCGGCGCCGACGCGCTCGACTTCGGCGTGACTGGCGACGTCCCTCCGCTCTTTGCGCAAGCCGCGGGCGGCAACCTTCTTTATGTCGGTGCGTATCGCGGTCCGGCAGCGTTTCACGGGCTGCTGGTCCACAAGGATTCGCCGATCCAGACGATCGAGGACCTGAAGGGCAAGAAGGTCGCATACAAGCGCGGATCGAGCGCTCATAATTTTGCGCTGAAGGTGCTCGCCAAGGCTGGCCTGCAGTTGTCCGACATCACCGAGATCGACCTGCCACCGCCCGATGCCGGTGCCGCCTTCAAGAATGGCGCAATCGATGCCTGGGCGATCTGGGACCCGTTCTTCGCCGTCGCCGAGGCTGATCCACAAACCCGCGTCGTCATCACCTCGGACGGCCTGCTCGACAATTGGGGCTATTTCCTCGGCAACGGCACGTTCACCAAGAACCATCCCGATATCATCGCCGATGTGATCGACGAACTTGCCAAGGTGGGCGCCGCCGCGCAGGCGGATCTTGACGGCACCGTCAAGACGCTGGCTGGCATCACCGGCGTTCCCGAAAACATCACCCGCGTGACGCTGACGCGCAGCCAGGCCGATCTCGGCAAGGTCTCGCTCGTTCCCGACGCGGCGCTCACATACCAGCAGGCGCTGGCCGACGACTTCTTCAAGCTCCGCGTCGTGCCGAAGCAGCTGACCGTCAGCGATATCGTCTGGCATCCCGCAAGCTGACCCCAATTCGGACAGGAGGATCATTTCCATGAGCACCACGCACGATCCCATCAATTTTCTCTGGTTCATCCCGACCTCGGGCGATGGCGCCTATCTCGGCTCCAACGAGCTGAACCGGGCGCCTGAATTCGGCTATCTCACACAGATCGCCCAGGCAGCCGACCGGCTCGGCTATTCCGGCGTGCTGCTGCCGACGGGCGTCTCCTGCGAGGAATCCTTCGTGACGGCGGCGGCGCTGGCCACCAAGACGGAGAAGCTGCAGTTTCTCGTCGCCATTCGCCCCGGCACCGCGTCGCCGGCTTACTATGCCCGCCTGGCGACCACGCTCGACCGGATTTCGAATGGCCGCCTGCTGCTCAACATCGTCGTCGGCGGCAGCCCGGGCGAGCTTGCCGGCGACGGCATCAATCTGGCGCATGACGAGCGTTATGCGCATGCCGACGAGTTCTTCACGGTGTTCGAGGAACTGCTGGAAAAGGGTGTGGCCAGCTACGACGGCAAGTATATCAAGGCGACCAATGCCCGCCTCGGCTTCCCCTCGGTACAGACGCCGCGGCCGCCACTTTATTTCGGTGGTTCGTCGGATGCGGGGATTGATTTCTCGGTCGGGCGCGTCGACAAGTATCTGACTTGGGGCGAGCCACCGGCACAGGTGGCCGAAAAGGTGCAGAAGGTGCGGGCTGCCGCGGCCGGCAAGGGCCGCGATGTCAGCTTCGGCATCCGTCTGCACTTCATCGTGCGCGAGACCGACGAAGAGGCATGGGAGGCCGCGGACCGGCTGATCTCCAAACTCGATGACGAGACGATCCGCGAAGCGCAGGAACGCTTCGTCAAGGAGAGCGATTCTGTCGGCCAGCAGCGGATGGCGGCGCTGCATGGCGGTCGTCGCGACAATCTCGAAGTATCGCCTAATCTCTGGGCCGGCGTCGGTCTGGTGCGTGCCGGAGCCGGCACCGCGCTGGTCGGTTCGCCGAAGACGGTGGCCGCACGGCTGCGCGAATATCAGGATGTCGGCATCGATACGGTGATCGGCTCCGGCTATCCGCATCTGGAGGAGGCCTATCGCGTCGCCGAACTGCTGTTTCCTGAACTTGGGATCACCCGCGAAGAGCAGCGCCATGGTTTCCAGAGCGATTTCGGCAAGCGCCAGGTGTTCGGTGGCGGCAGCCATGGCGGCAACCTGAAAGTGGTTTCCGGGTCCTGATCGACAACGCTACGCCGCTCAGCGGAGCTGTGCGGCGTCATAGGCGGTGCTTGCCTGCGGTTTCCGGAACCCGGGCTAAGGCAATAAAATCGAGGAAGAATTGATGTCGACATTCGATACGCCGATCGGCCGGGCGCTGACAGAACGCAAGACCGTCAAGGCTGGCTTTCGCCTGTCCCGGCCGGCGCGGGCGACGTTGCTCCCCTATCTGGTGCCGGTCGCCATCATCGCTTTCTGGCAGCTTGGCTGTTCCGTCGGCTGGATTTCCTCGCGCATCATGCCGTCGCCGGCAGATGTGGCGCGCGCTTTCTGGTCGACGACGCTGACCGGCCAGCTGCCGCACGACATCCTGGTCAGCGCGGCGCGGGCTTTCGGCGGGCTGCTGGTTGGCGGGTCGATCGGCTTCCTGCTCGGGATCGCCAACGGCGTTTCCAAGGTTTCCGAACAACTCACCGACACGACGCTGCAGATGTTGCGCACCATCCCGCATCTGGCGATGATCCCGCTGGTCATCCTGTGGTTCGGGATCGGCGAGGAATCGAAGCTGTTCCTGACATCTCTCGGCGTGCTGTTTCCCGTTTATCTCAATACCTATCACGGCGTCCGCAACGTCGACCGCGACCTGATCGAGATGGGCCGCGTCTACGGCATGGGCAGTTGGACGCTGTTTCGCAAGGTGATCTTTCCCGGTGCCCTGCCGTCGATCTTCGTCGGGCTCCGCTATGCGCTCGGCATCATGTGGCTGACGCTGATCGTGTCGGAATCGATCGCCGCCTCGTCGGGGATCGGGCACATGGCCAACAATGCCCGCGAGTTCATGATGACCGACGTGGTGGTGCTGGCGCTGGTGATCTACGCGCTTCTCGGCAAGCTGGCCGACGTCGTGGCCCGCGCGCTCGAACGCCGGGCGCTCCGGTGGAACCCGGTTTACCAGAAGTAGGAGAGACGCCATGACCATTGTCGCCCATGAGCGCTTCCAGAGCCCGGCAGATGCGCCAGACTACGAAATCGATCGCGTCAGCCCGGTCGGGGCCGGCGCTGCTGCGATCACGCTGAAGGGGCTGGAAAAAAGCTTCGGCGGTAACCGGGTGCTACGCGGCATCAACCTTCATATTCCGGCCGGCCAGTTCGTGGCGGTGATCGGCAAGAGCGGCTGCGGCAAGAGCACCTTGCTGCGAATCCTGATGGGGCTGGATGCGCCGACGGTCGGCGAGCTTCATTTCGAGGATGCCGCTGGGAAGGACACGCAGGCCAACGCTCGTATCGTCTTCCAGGAGCCAAGATTGCTGCCGTGGTTGAGTGTTGCCGAGAACGTGGTTGTCGGGCTTGGCGACAAGATCGACAAGCGCGTGGCGCTGCGCGAGGCGGAAGCCGTGCTGTCCGAGGTGCAGCTTAGCGAGAAGACCGGCGACTGGCCGTCGCAGCTCTCCGGTGGGCAACGGCAGCGCGTGGCGCTGGTCAGGGCGCTGGTCAGCAAGCCGGGCGTGCTGGCGCTCGACGAGCCGCTCGGCGCGCTGGATGCGCTGACGCGGATCAGCATGCAGGAACTGCTCAACCGTGTGTGGCGAGAGCTCGGCTTTACCGCCGTGCTGGTCACCCACGACGTCAGTGAGGCCGTGCATCTCGCCGACCGGGTGATCGTGCTCGACGAGGGACGGGTAGCGCTCGACCTCGCCATTCCCCATCCACACCCGCGCCGTCACGGCAATGCCGATCTGGCCGAACTCGAAGGACGCCTGCTGGCCGCCATTCTCGGATCTGACGGCGGGCATTGAGCCGCCGCCTTCGGCTGTCAGGCCTCCGGCCGAAACCGGACTGGCAGATTTTCCCGGTAAGGGTAGTACTGGAAGAACGGGATGGCCTCGTCGAGGACGCGGGCGATGGAGGGGCGCTGCAGCAGCCTGCTATAATAGGCCGCAAGCTTCGGACGGCTCGAGCCGAAGGGCAGCAGCGTTTCGGCGTAAAAGAGGCCCGGCGCGGCGGCGCAGTCGGCCATGCTGAAGCTGTCGCCTGATATCCAGTCGCCGACGCCCAGCTTTTTCTCGATGACATCGTAGGACCGGCCAAGCGCTGCTCTTGCCTCGTCGGCGCGCGCCTCGCTGCCATCCGGCCGCATCCGCTCCGAAACCACTTGCTGCATCGGCTCCTGGACATAGAGATCGAAGAAGCGATCCCACAGGCGGACATTCAGCGCGTCATCGAATGCCTCGGGCACGAGCCTTTCGGAACCGGGGTAGTAGCGGTCCAGATACTCGATGATGATCGATGTCTCGAACAGCGTGCGATCACGCGCCTCATCGCGCAGCGCCGGCATCTTGCCGAGCGGGGAGACCGCGAGAAACGTCGTGCGCGACGCCTCGTCGCCTAGGTTGACGAGAACGCGCTCGAACGGCACGTCGATTTCGTAGAGGGCGATCAGGACCTTATGGCAGAACGAGGCGAGGGGATGCTGGTGCAGGACGAGTGTCAAGGAAGCGACCTTTCGAACCATCCGGATTTTTGTCCGGCTGGTTCGATTTCACCACGTCGCCTCGTCAGCGGCAAGTCTCGACAAAAGTGAGAGCTATTGAGCCAACTTCGCCACCACCAGATGCCCCGGTGTCGGTTGCCCGTCTTCCATGCGCACGTTGATGTCGGTGATTTCCACGAGGTCGAATCCGGTCGCGGCCAGGCGTTCGCGGACGTAGGTTTCCGAATGGGCGAAGCGCTGGTGGGGGCCGACCATGTAGGCGCGGCCGGCGAGGGTTTCGTCGGGCAGGGTTTCGGAGGAGAAGATGAAGAGACCGCCCGGTGTCAGGTTTTCGGCGGCGCCGAAGAACAGCGGCTCGAGACCGCCGAGATACGGCAGAACATCGGTGGCGGTGATAATGTCGAAGGGGTCTTCGTCGTTGTCGTCGAGAAAGTCCTCGACTTCGGCGACGAACAGGGTCTCGTAGAGATCCTTCTCGTGGGCGATCTCGACCATGTTTTCAGACAAATCGATGCCGGTCATCTCCTCGCAGAGATCGCGCAGCGTGCCGCCGGTAAGGCCGGTGCCGCAGCCAAGGTCGAGCAGACGCTTGAACGGGCCGAGGTTGAGGGCCTGCAGGCGCTGGCGCACCAGCATCGGTACGTGATAGCCGAGCTGCTCGACGAGCACATCCTCGAAGACTTCTGCGTGCTGATCGAACAGGGTCTCGACATACGCGTCCGGCGCCTTGGCGGGCGTCTCGCCACGGCCCATGGCGGCGATGCGGACGGCGGCGCCGCCGTGATCCTCGGGATCGATCGCCAGCACCTCCTCATATGCCTTCACGGCGGCGTCGACGTCGCCCGCCTTCTCAAGCTCGAGGGCGCGGTTATAGGCTTCCGCGAGCGCTTCTTCGTCGATCTTCTTGGCCATGTCATCCACCGCTGTTCTATCCGTTGCGCAGCCTCTAAGGCGACTGGACGGCTTTTGCAATGGTGACGTTGGAGGTTCGGGCCGCGGCAGCTCCGGCTGGGCCAGCCTCAGTTGATGATGAACTCGCCCTTCAGCGCGCGCCATTCGCTTGCCGAAATCAGCTTGCGGTGGATGTAGCGCACCGAATGGAGTGGGCCGTCGAGCTTTTCCTGCCAGAATTTGAGGAAGCCGCGCATCTCCGGGAAGTCCGGCGCAAGGTCGTAGTCCTGCCAGATGTAGCTCTGCAGGATCGCCTGGTGATCGGGCATGCGATAGATGATCTGCGCGGTCGTCAGGCCGTAGCCCTGAAGCTGTCTTTCCATGTCCCTGTGCATGTCTTCGCCTCGCTTCCTGTTTCCATCCGACGCTTATTAGCGTCCAGTGAAATGGAAGCATGCCATGGTTAACCGAAGCTTGCGAGAATGCCGGTATTTTTGATTTAGCTGTCTATTTTCAATGGTTTGGCAGCTCTCTTATCCGAGTGCTGCCAAACAGGTCAGCGTTTCAGATGGCGCGTCAGGCGGCGTTCTATCCAGTCCCAGAGGTGGCGCAGCGCCTCGACCATGGCAAGGTAGAAGATCGCGGCCCAGAGATAGGTCTGGTAGTCGAAGGTGCGCGAGAAGGCGTAGCGCGTTTCGCCCATCAGATCGAGAACGGTTATGATGGCGACGACCGCCGAGCCCTTGATCAGCAGGATGATCTCGTTGCCGTAGGGCCGCAGCGCCACGATGAGGGCTTGCGGCAGGACGATCTTGCGGAAGGCGATGGCCTTGTGAATGCCGAGCGAGGCGGCGGCCTCATGCTGGCCACGTGGCACACTCTCGATGGCGCCGCGCAGGATTTCCGCCTGATAGGCCGCGGTGTTGATGGTCATCGAGAACAGGCCACAGTACCAGGCATCGCGGAAGAACCACCAGAGGCCTACCGCTTCAAGCTGCGGGCGGAACTGGCCGAGGCCGTAATAGATCAGGAAGAGCTGGGCCAGAAGCGGGGTGCCGCGGAAGACATAGACGTAGGCGAAGGCGAGGCCGCCGATGATCTTGTTCTTCGACATGCGGGCAAAGGCCAGCGGCAGCGATAGCACGGCACCACAGACGACGGACACGGCGACCAGCGTGATCGTGGTCATCAGTCCGTGCAGATAGCGCGGGCCGTAACGGGTGAATTTCTCGATGTCCCAGCCGGTGATGATCATGGCGACCAGCGCTACGGCGAGGACGATCCACAGGCCGACGACCACGCAGCCGGTGAAGCGCGTCAGCGTCATCGGCTTTTCGAGGTTCTTCGGCGCCGGCTGCGGGGGGATCAGAACGTCAGCGTGGCTCATCGGCGGATCTCCGAGCGTCTTGCCCAGCGTTCGATGTAACGCAGGCCGAACGAGGAAATGATGGCGAGGCTGAGATAGATGCCGCAGGCTAGCGTGTAGAACAGGAAGGCTTCCTTGGTCACCTTCACGGCGACGCCGGTCTGGCGCAGCACGTCGGCAAGGCCGATGATCGATACGTAGGAGGTGTCCTTCAGGAGGATCATCCAGAGATTGACAAGACCGGGGAGGGCGACGCGGATGAGCTGCGGCAGGATGATCAGTAGCATGGTGCGGCCGCGATGGAGGCCGAGCGCATGGCCCGCCTCGTACTGACCCTTTGGAATGGCGCGAAAGGCCGACAGAAGCACTTCCGAACAATAGGCGGAGAACACCACGGAAAGCGCGATGACGCCGGAGAAGAAGGCATTGATCTCGACGCGCCCGTCATAGCCGACCCAGGCCAGGACCGACTGGATGAGGATCTGCATGCCGTAATATATGATGAAGAGCGTCAGCAGTTCCGGCAGGCCGCGAAAGATGGTGGTGTAGATGCCGGCAGCGAGCCGCACCGACTTTTCCTCGGATTGCTGGCCGAGTGCGACGAGGAAGCCGATCAGCAGTCCTATGGGCAGCGTGACGAGAGCGACGCCGACGGTGACCTTGAGGCCGGCGGCGATCTCATCGCCCCAGCCGGTATCGCCGCAGGCGAGAATCGTCGACTGGCCGAGCCATGTGAAAATCCCGACAGGTCCGCAGAGCGGATCAAACACATATCCAATCCAGGCCCAAAGCGAACCCAGCGCGGAAAATAATCCGCCCATGCCACGTTTCCCCTCGCGGCTTTTGCCGCTTTCATCTTGTCTTCTTTGTCAAACAAAAATGGCGGAAGGGCAAGCCTTCCGCCATCGCATTTGTTAGTGGCCTACAGGATTATTCTTCGCCGTAGACGTTGAAGTCGAAATACTTGTCCTGGATCTTCTTGTAGGTGCCGTTGGCGCGGATCGCTGCGATCGCGGTGTTCAGCTTTTCGCGCAGCGGATCGCCCTGGCGCACGGCAATGCCGGCACCAACGCCGTTGATTTCCTTGTCGACCGGAAGCGTCGTCAGGATCTTGCAGCAGGCGCCTGCGTCCGACTTGACCCACTGCGATAGTACGACGACGTCGTCGATGACGGCATCGACACGGCCGTTGGAGATGTCGAGCTTGTACTCGTCAGCCGTCGGATAGAGCTTCAGCTCGGTATCGGGCAGGTGCTTTTCGGCGTAGTTCGAGTGGGTGGTCGAGGTCTGCGCGCCGATGGTCTTGCCCTTCAGGCCGGCCACGTCGGTGACGGTGGAGTCCTTCGGTACGGCAACGGCCGGAGGCGTGTTGTAGTACTTGTTGGTGAAGTCGACGAGCTTGGAGCGCTCCGGCGTGATCGACATGGACGAGATGATCATGTCGAACTTCTTGGCGTTGAGGCCAGGAATGATGCCGTCCCAGTCGCTGCTGACGATGGTGCAGTCGGCCTTCATTTCCGTGCAGAGCGCGCGAGCGATGTCCATGTCGAAGCCGAGGAACTGGCCGCTGGCATCGACGTATTCGAAGGGCGGGTAGGTCGAGTCCGTACCGATGACATACTTCTCGCCATCAGCCATGGCCGAGCCCGCGAAGAGCGACATCGCGGCGATCGAGGCGGCTGCGAGAAAACGGGTGGAGATATGCATTTGAGTCCTCTCTGTTGGTTGCCGTACGCCTCTCTTTTTTCGGGAAGGCGTGTAGCAGGGCGCTGCTTTGCAACGCCTTGGCGCGATAATCAAACCTTTTTTGCGAAGATTGCAACTGGATTCGCAGACAGATTGTGCGTTGCAAATTGTGGCAAAGATGAACGTTTGCAAACCGTCATATTCATACCGGGTTAATGGGGCACTTCGTAAGACCAATGGAACGAATCCTGTAGTGATCTGTTTAGAGACGCTCCATTGCGAACTGAAAAGAGACGCTCTCCAAGACGTCTCTAAGAATAGACAAGAAACGAGGAGACCTCATGGGAATGAAATCCAGACTGTTTGCCAGCGCGGCATTTCCGCTTCTTTCGCTGTCGCTGGTGCTGCCTCCGGCGCATGTTTTCGCCGCAGCACCAAGCGTCGAGCAGCCCGGTAGGGTACAGCGTGCCGTCGCCGGCAGCGTCGAGGTGGCGCAGGACGCACCCACCGACGAGGAATTGCTGAAGAAGCGCCAGCAGCAGGAACAGGAACAGCAGCAGGCGCCGGCCGAGGCTCCCAAGGCGCCGGAACCGGCTGCCGAGGCACCACCGCCGCCACCGAAGCAGGAAGCGCCAGCCGAAGCTGCGCCGGCAGCCGAGCCCGCCCAGCAGCAGGAGGCACCTGCCGAGAAGCCGCGCAAACGCGAACCCGCTGCCGAACAGCCGGCCGCAGAACAGCCTGCGCAGCAGGAAGCGCCGGTGGAGAAGCCACGCAAGCAGAAGCAGCCTGCAGCTGAGCAGACGCAGGAGCAGGTAGCGCCGGCGGACGAACAGCCGGCCGAAAAGCCGCGCCGCAACAAGCGTGACAAGCAGCCACAGGCGGAAGAAGCCGCGCCGCAGGATCAGGCAGCCCCACAAGCCGAACCAGCTCAGCCCCAGGCCGAACAGCCGCAGGGCGAAGAGCAGAAGCCGGCGCGCAAGAACGGCAAGCCGGCAACGGCCGAAGGTGGCGAACAGCCAGCCAAGCCGCCACGCAAGAAGCCTGCCGCGGAAGCACAGCCTGCAGAGACCGATGCGCAGAAGCCGGCTGCCGAGCAGGCCGCGCCTGAAAAGCCCGCCACCCCACAGGACAAGCCACAGCAGGAGCCTGCCGCTGGAAAGGCACCCGTTCCGGCACCGCAACCCGGCGAGGCACAGGCGCCCGCTCAACCCGGCGAGGCTCCGGCCCAGCCGCAGGGCGAACAGGCCGCGCCCGGGCAGCCCAATCCGGCGCAGCCTGCCGACGGTTCCGCTCAGCCTCCGGCTGCCGGCCAGGCCGAGCAGGCCATTCCGGCGCCCGAGAAGGTGACGCCGCAGGAGATCGAGCGTCGCAAGGAGATTGCCGCCGATCCGGGCAAGAGCACGGAGACCGTCGTTCTGCCGGTGCAGAATGGCGCCGCGGTTCTCGACAGCGACAAGGATGCCGACCGCTCCGGTGGCGTGCAGTCTCGCCGTGACCGCGACAAGCAGCGCGGCCAGGAAGAACAGGTGCGCGTGCCGAAGTCGGACGCCGACGCACAGCTGGCAGCGCCAGGCGGCGCCAAGCCGGCACCGGTGAAGATCGAAGCGATCACCAGCGAGCAGGGGCAGCGTCTCGACCAGCGGCCGCAGTTCGCCCGTCCCGATGGTGCGCGCTACGGTGAGCGGGGTGACGACAACCGTGTCATCATCCAGTTCAACAACCAGACCTATGTCCGTGGTGACGACGACCGCCGATTCCTGCGCGATGGCGAGCGTCCGACCTATGAACAGCTGCCCCGCGACCGCTTCCGCGAGACGATCGATCGCGACGGCTACCAGATCGTGACGGTGCGCAACCGCTACGGCGATATCATCCAGCGTTCGCGGATCGACAATCGCGGCCGCGAGCATGTGCTCTATTACACGCCTGATCTCTACGATAATCCCGATCGCGACTACTTCGAGGATCCGGGTGCCGATCTGCCGCCGATGCGCCTGCGCATTCCGCTGCAGGACTACATCATGGACACCAGCCAGGATGACGGCCGCGACTATTACGACTTCCTGCGCGAGCCGCCGGTCGAGCCGGTCGAGCGTGTCTATTCGCTGAATGAGGTGAAGTACTCGGCCCGTATTCGCGACAAGGTCCGTCGTATCGATCTGGATACGGTGACGTTCGCCACCGGCAGCGCCGAGATTCCGATGAGCCAGGCGCGCAGCATGCGCAAGGTGGCCGACGCGATCAATGCGGTGCTGAAGAAGGACCCGACCGAAACCTTCCTGATCGAAGGTCATACCGATGCTGTTGGCTCCGACCAGAGCAACCTGATCCTGTCGGACCAGCGCGCGGAATCGGTGGCCAACGTGATGACCGATGTCTACGGCATTCCGCCGGAAAACCTGGCGACGCAGGGCTATGGCGAGCGCTACCTGAAGGTCAACACGCAGGGACCGGAGCAGGAAAACCGCCGCGTCACCATCCGCCGCGTCACGGCGCTGGTGCGTCCGGTCGCTTCGCGTAACTGAGGCAAGGCCTGACAATTGAAAGACGAGAAAGCCGCCGGGTGACTGGCGGCTTTTTTCATTGCCGTGGAGGCAGCGCTACAGTCGTCGCGATGAAATCGGCGATGGCATTCGTGTCGTCGAGGTCGAAGACGGGCAGGGAGGCGTCGCCGACCGGATGGTCGGCGGCGATGGCGACGATATGGGGGTCGCCGGGTGCCAGCGGCTCGCGGTTGGCGGCTTGCAGGCGACGGGCTTCGATCTTGGGGATCGGTTCGCGCTTGTAGCCTTCGATCAGCACGAGATCGCAGGGGGCGATGCGGGACAGGATTTCCTCGAAGGTCGGTTCGGCAGCACCGCGCAGTTCGTGCATGATGGCATAACGAGTGCCGGAGACGATGGTCACCTCGTGGGCACCGGCCTGCCGGTGGCGGTAGCTGTCGGCGCCGACCTTGTCGATGTCGAAATCATGGTGGGCGTGCTTGATGGTCGAGATGCGATAGCCGCGGCGGGTGAATTCCTCGACAAGCCGGACCGCAAGACCCGTCTTGCCCGAGTTCTTCCAGCCGGAAATTCCGAAGATGCGCGGCCGCTCGTTCACGCCATCACCTTGATCCATCGTTCCGCCTCCGCGAGATCATCAGGCGTATTGACGTTGAAAAAAGGATCGAGGAGGCTGGCGCGCGTTGGCCTCAGCGGGAAGGCAACTTCCGTAACGTCATGCCGTAACAGGAAGTCCCTGACGCGGCGTTTCTCGTCGTGGGTGATCCAGTTTTCCAGCTCGTTGGCGAGCGAAATCGGCCAGAGACCGAAGACCGGGTGGCTGCGGCTTTCTGATGTCGCGATGGCGATCTTGTCGGGGGTGTCGATGACGTCGGCCAGCCAGTCGACGAGGTCGCTGGGGAAGAACGGGCTGTCCACCGATACGGTGATCACGTGCGTGACGGCGGCGAGGTTTGCACCGTGAGCCATGGCAGCATGGATGCCGGCCATCGGTCCGGCCTTGCCGGGGATGATGTCGGGCAGGAAGAGCGGGCTCCACTGATCGGTCATCCTGTCGGCGTTGACGGCGACCGATGAGACCTGCGGTGTTAGCCGGGCGATCACATGGTCGAGCAGCGTGCGGCCGGCGAGCATCACCGCCGCCTTGTCGCGTCCCATGCGCGTCGAGCGTCCACCCGCCAGGATGATGCCCGGGATATTGGCTCGATCAAGCGTGAATTTGGTCGTCTTGCCGTCGGACATCAAACAGGGGTTCTTGGTTCGGACTCTTGCGCCACCGGCGTGCCGTGGCGCTTGGCTTCACGATAGAATGTATAGAGGCCGGAGGCGATGACGATGGCGGCGCCGATCAGCGTCCACCGGTCCGGCACTTCGGCGAAGAACAGCCAGCCGAGCAACGCCGAGAAGATCAGGCTGGTGTAGCGCAACGGCGCGACGAAGGAGATTTCACCGACGCGCATGGCGAGGATAACGGATTGGTATCCGATCAGCACCAGCACAGCCGCCAAGCCGATATGCGACAGCGACGTGCCGCTCACCGGCTTCCAGCCACCGAGAACCGGTATTAGCAGGGCGCCGAACAGCGAGACCGAGACCGCGGTGATCACCGTGATCATCAGCGAGGGGACCTCCCGGCTGATGCTGCGTGTGGCGAGGTCGCGACCGGCCGTGACGAGCACGCTGGCAATGCAGAGAAGCGCTGCCGGCGTAAACCCGTCCACGCCGGGACGCACGATGATCATCACGCCGACGAGGCCGGCGACAATTGCCAGCATGCGGCGCCAGCCCACGGGCTCGGCGAAGAACAGCACGGCACCGAAGGTCACCACCAGCGGCAGCGATTGCAGGATGGCCGACGCGTTGGCGATCGGCATCATACCCAGGGCCGTGATGTAGGTGACAGCCGCCAGGATTTCGCAGATGACGCGGACGGCGACCATCGGGTCAAGCACGATCCGCCAAGAGCGCAGAGCGCCCATCTGGCGAGCGATCAGGTAGACCAGAACACTGGTGAAGACGCCGCGCAGGAACATGATCTGGCCCGCGTTCATTTCCGATATCACCGACTTGGAGAGCGCGTCGCTGGCTGAAAAGCCCGCCATGGCGACCGTCATGTAGAGCGCACCCTGAGTATTGCTTGACCGCGGCATAAAGACTTCCCGATTCCATCCCGCGGGTCTTGTAGTGCCGAACACAACCGATGGGAATCAAATGAAAGCCACAGACGCAATAATTCGATTGCGCAATGCAAAATGAATTGTCGCTAATATTCCGGAGGGCCAGATTGTTGTGGCGCTATATGGCATGCGCGGTGGTTTCGCGTAAAATTCAGCCGCCAGTGACGCTCATGTGGCGGCTGACGGCGGGGCGATTGTTGGTGCGGTCGATGATGAAATCGTGACCCTTCGGCTTGCGCGAGATCGCCTCGTCGATGGCGGCATAGAGCAGACCGTCGTCCTCGGTGGCGCGCATCGTGGTTCGCAGGTCGGCGGCGTCGTTCTGGCCAAGGCACATGTAGAGAGTGCCGGTGCAGGTCAGCCGCACACGGTTGCAGCTTTCGCAGAAATTATGGGTCATCGGCGTGATGAAGCCCAGCCGTCCGCCGGTTTCCTCGACGGTGACATAGCGGGCGGGGCCGCCGGTGCGGTAGCCGATCTCGCTCATGGTGAACTGCCGTTCGAGGTCGGCGCGCAGCTTGGACAGCGGCAGGTAGCGGTCGGTGCGGTCTTCCTCGATCTCACCCATCGGCATGGTTTCGATGACGGTCAGGTCCATGCCGCGGCCATGGGCGAAGCGGATCATCTCAGGCATCTCGACGTCGTTGAAATCCTTCAGGGCCACTGCGTTGAGCTTGATTTTCAAGCCCGCCTTCTGCGNNTCTGGCGGAACTTGTCGGGGTCGAGCGTATCGAGCGAGACATTGATGCGCCGCACGCCGCAATCGTAAAGCTCATCGGCAAAGCGTGCGAGCTGCGAACCGTTGGTGGTCAGCGTCAGCTCGTCGAGGCCGGAGCCGATCTGCTTTCCGAGTTCGCGGACCAGATGCATGATGTTCTTGCGCACAAGCGGTTCACCGCCTGTGAGCCGGAGTTTGCGCACGCCCTTGGCGATGAAGGCAGAACAGAGCCGGTTTAGCTCTTCCAGCGTCAGAAGATCCTTCTTCGGCAGGAAGTTCATATTCTCGGCCATGCAATAGGTGCAGCGGAAATCACAGCGGTCGGTTACCGAGACACGCAGATACGTCACGGCTCGTTGAAACGGATCGACCATCGGCCGCGCGTCTGCCACGAGCGGCGTGGCGTTGGTTATGGTTCCGACCTTGGTGTTCAACGGGATCTCCGATTTGGAACTAATGTGCGTATAGCGGTCTGCAACGTCAAGGCAAGAGCCGGTGAAATCGAGCTTGCCTCGAACAAAGCCTTTGCTTACTCCTCGACGGGAAGAGGAGCACCACCATGACCGACATCTGGCCGACCGAACTGAAGGTATCCAAGGACCGTCAGCGCCTGATCGTCAGTTTCGACGATGGCGAGAGCTTCGAACTGTCGGCCGAGATGCTGCGTGTTCTGTCTCCTTCGGCCGAGGTGCAGGGGCATGGACCGGGGCAGAAGCTCACGGTGCCGGGCAAGCGCAACGTGGCGATCCTCTCGATGACACCGACCGGCAACTATGCCGTGCGGATCGGCTTCGACGACATGCATGACAGCGGCATCTTCACATGGAACTACCTGCGCGAGCTTGGCGAGAAAGGTGAAACGCTGTTTGCTGCCTATGAGGATGAGTTGCGCCAGAAGGGGATGGACCGCGATACGTCGGCCAAACCACGGTAATTGTCATTGTAAGGTCATGTTAGGCGGCTAATTGCCAGCCAATCGCGCTTCAGGGAACGATCATGAAAATTATCGAGACAGTGGAAGAACTGGCGGCAATCTATGCCGGTGGATTGTCGCAGGCATCCGTGGCCAAAGTCACGAAATACCTCACGCCGCTGTACCGCCAGATGATCGAGGCCTCGCCGTTCGTCGCGCTGGCGACGGTCGGGCCCGAGGGGTTGGATTGTTCTCCGCGCGGTGACATCGGTGGCGTTGTCCAGATCATTGACGAGAAGACCGTACAGATGCCGGACTGGCGTGGAAACAATCGGGTGGATTCGCTGTCGAACATCGTCCGCGACCCGCGGCTGGCGCTGATGTTTCTTGTTCCCGGCTCCAACACGACGATGCGGATCAACGGCCGCGGCGTGGTGTCCGACGATCCGGAGTTGCTCGCTTCCTTCGAGATGGACGGCAAGCATCCGCGCACGGTCATCGTGGTTACGATCGAGGAAGTCTATTTCCAGTGCGCGCGTGCGCTGATCCGATCGGAGCTCTGGAATTCGGAACATTTCGTCGATCCACAGGCATTGCCGACGCCCGGGCTGATGCTGAAGGCTGCGACCGAGGAGTTCGATCACGAGACCTATGATCGCGAATGGGCCGGACGAGCGGCCAAGACGATGTGGTGACGAGGCCGAGCGGGCGAGAAGGGGCTGACGTTAGCCCTTGTAGATCAGCCAGCTCTTGGTGAATTCCTTCTGCATTCCGTCCTCGAATAGAACGGTGCAGTTGCGGCCGGAATTCTTGGCGCCGTAAAGCGCGACATCCGTCTTGTGGTAGAGTTCTCCGGCGTCTTCGGCGCTTGAGGCCATGCAAATGCCGGCGGAAACCGTGACCGGACCGTAGTTGACGCGGGTGCGCGAGTTCTTGAACGGCGTCGCTTCCAACGTCCGGCGGATGCGCTCGGCCATGCTCATCACTTCCTCGGCCGTGTTGCCTTCGATGATCAGCGCAAATTCCTCGCCGCCCGTGCGCGCCACGAAGACGTCCCTGCGGACGTTGGCGCGGATGACGGAGGCGACGGTCGCCAGGATCTTGTCGCCAACGGGGTGGCCATAGGTGTCGTTGATCTTCTTGAAATTGTCGATGTCAGCAAGAACGAGCGCCGTGACCGGACGCATGGCCGGGTTGTTGAACACGGCGGCGAGACGGTCGTCGAAGGCGCGGCGGTTCGACAGGCGGGTCAGCGAGTCGGTGTTGGCGATGCGCTTATACTCGTCGAGTTCCTTGCGGACCTGATCCATCTCGTTGGAGCGCTGGACGACATTTTCGACCGTGCGCTCGCCATGTGCCATCGTATTGCCGGTGGCTTCGGTCAGTAGGTCGAGCGCGTTCTGAATGAGGTCAGCGCTGGAGGCGTTCTTCGTGTTGATGCGGTTATAGGTTTCGCCGAGCAGCCTGTTGTAGCTTTCGAGCGATGTCTGTTCCTGGCGGAGAACGCGCAGGACTGCTTCAAGCTCGGCGGCTATGCGGGTGTGGGCCTCGTCGAAGGCTTGGCCGGGGCCGTGATTGAAATGCTGGGCGCCGATCGCATCCAGCTCTTCCTGGGTTGCCTGGTTGCCAAGCGCTGCGAGATCGCGCGTCAGGGCCGGATTGGAGCCGATGTAAGCTTCGTAGAAGAGTTCATAGTTTCGCGGGATCGGAGCTACGCCCATGGAGCGCATCGCAAAAGTGATCTGGCTCGCCACGTCGGGAACCTGCGTCTTTGGCGCAACAGCCGTCGTCATCCGGCTACTCCTCTAATAGATCTCAAAAGCAGTCTCTTCTTTCTTAGACTACAATTGTTTGGAAATGATTAAGGTTAGATATACCAGAGATTACATGTCAGATTTGTTGTTACTCGGCCGCCTCTTCTTATGATTATGATTTTTATACGATAATTTACATAGGTCCAAAAATGGTCTGCGCGCAAAAGGCGAATTTTTATCGCGATCGTTTCGCAGCCGGTCGCGAGTGACGTTAACGCATTGCGGCCGACCCGATTCCGTAAGCGCATTTCCCGCAAGCCCACTCTCTTCAGTGAGTCCGTGATTTTCGAACCAACATAGAAAAACCGCCGCATGGGCTGCGGCGGTGCAGTGATCGTATCCCGAGTGTACTGTCGTCGCGGCGTCGACTTACTTGGGGCCGATCATCGTCTCTGGGCGGACATACTGGTCGAATTCCTCGTTGGTGAGGTAACCGCCACCAACAGCTTCCTCGCGCAGCGTGGTGCCGTTCTTGTGGGCGGTCTTGGCGATCTTGGCGCAGGCGTCGTAGCCAAGCTTGGAGTTCAGCGCGGTGACCAGCATCAGTGAGTTCTCGACACCCTTGCGGATGTTGTCTTCGCGGGCCTCGATGCCGACGACGCAGTTGTCGGTGAAGGACACGGCGGCGTCGCCTAGTAGCTGTACCGACTGCAGGAAGTTGTAGGCCATCATCGGATTGTAGACGTTGAGCTCGAAGTGGCCCTGGCTGCCGGCGAAGGTGAGTGCTGCGTTGTTGCCGAAGATGTGGGCGCAGACCTGGGTGAGGGCTTCCGACTGCGTCGGGTTGACCTTGCCAGGCATGATCGATGAACCCGGCTCGTTTTCCGGCAGCGACAGCTCGCCGAGGCCAGCGCGCGGACCGGAACCGAGGAAACGGATGTCGTTGGCGATCTTGAAGAGGGCCGTTGCCGCGGCATTGATGGCGCCGTGGGCGAAGACCATCGAGTCATGCGAGGCGAGCGCCTCGAACTTGTTCGGCGCGGTGACGAAGGGCAGGCCTGTTATCGCGGAGATTTCCTCGGCGACCTTTTCGGCGAAGCCGATCGGGGCATTGAGGCCAGTACCGACGGCTGTGCCGCCTTGGGCGAGCTTGGAGAGCGCCGGCAGCGTCAGTTCGATGTTGGCGATGGCCGATCCGACCTGCGCGGCATAGCCGGAGAATTCCTGGCCGAGCGTCAGCGGCGTGGCGTCCTGGGTGTGGGTGCGGCCGATCTTGATGATGTGGCTGAACTCGGTGACCTTCATGTCGAGCGCGGCATGCAGATGCTTCAGGCCCGGCAGCAGGTGATGGACGATCTGTTCGACGCAGGCGATGTGCATGGCCGTCGGATAGGTGTCGTTCGACGACTGGCTCATATTGACGTGGTCGTTCGGGTGAACCGGCTTCTTCGAGCCCATCTCGCCGCCGAGCATCTCGATCGCACGGTTGGAGATCACCTCGTTGGCGTTCATGTTCGACTGCGTGCCGGAACCGGTCTGCCACACGACCAGCGGGAAGTGCTGGTCAAGCTTGCCGTCGATGACTTCCTGGGCTGCGGACACGATGGTCTCGCCGATCTCTGGCGAAAGCTGGCCGAGCGCCATGTTGGCGCGGGCGGCGGCCTGCTTGACGATTCCAAGCGCGCGCACGACCGACAATGGCTGCTTCTCCCAGCCGATCTTGAAATTGCCGAGCGAACGCTGCGCCTGGGCGCCCCAGTACTTGTCGTTCTGCACTTCAATCGGGCCGAAAGTATCGGTTTCGATACGGTTGGAAGTCATGGCCATGCCTTTCGTTCACGTAAGCGGCTGTAAAGATGCGGTCTTATAGGTCTGAAATGGCGGGATGAAAACGGGGGCGCGGAAAAATATGGACGCGCATTCTCAGTTTGCGCGCGGCGATCCGTGGTTTTTCGGACACGCCCTACTTTTTATGGAGTATCGGCCGTTTTGGGCACTGTGTGCGACCATCAAAATCAAGTAAAAAATTAACCAATAATTTCATAATTTTGTGTGAACTGGGAGCATGGCGACGGGCTTGTCACGTTACGAAAGAGTGAACTCTTCGAGGCTGGCGATGGCGTCCTGTTTCTGCCATGTCACCGTCAGGCGACGGATGAAGTTAAAGTTTTGAGCTGGGCGAAGCCCATGACCGAAGACAGCATGACACTGGGACTGGAAAAAGCATGACATTCTTCTTGAAAGGTGCGGTTTCCGCACTCGCACTTTCCTGCGGTATGGCGGCGATGGGTGTGGCACCCGCGCATGCCTACACGCTGATGGACATGATCCGCGGCGATCGCGCCCGCACCCAGAGCACCATCATCAATCCGACCCCCGAGGTATTGCCGCCGCAAGCCAACACCAATGCGCCGCTGCCGAAGGTTTCCGCGCCGCGGTATTACACCTACAAGCCGGATGCGATGCGTCTGGTCGATACCGGCAAGTTCACCGATCCCGTCGTCACTGGCGCGGTTGCCGCTGTCGGCGCGCCGAGCGATGCGACGCCTTCGGTGCAGCGTCGGTATCTGATCGACGCCAAGGTCCGGGCGCCCGTGGATGTTGCCAAGGCGCTGGAAGGTTACTACGGGGATGCCAAGAACCCGCTGGTCTGGCTGACCGGCACCGAAGTCAACGATCGCGCCAAGGCAGCGATGGGCTTTCTTGCCAGCGCAGCCTCCGTCGGTCTCGACCCCGCCGATTATGCGGTAGAGGTTCCCGCGGTCGATCCGGCCAATCCGGATCCCGCAATGCGCGACCGCGCGCTGACGCAGTTCGAACTCGCGCTTTCCGCCAAGGTGCTGGCCTATGTGCAGGACACCGTTCGCGGCCGCGTCGATCCGAACAAGCTGTCCGGATATCATGATTTCGCCCGCAAGACGGTCAATCTCGATCCGGTGCTGAAGCTGGCGCGACTGAGCCCCGATGTCGGCGCCTATCTCGCGAGCCGCTCGCCGAATAGTCCACAGTTTGTCGCGCTGCAGGCCGAGCTTGCCAAACTGAAGGGTGAGGGCGATGCAGAGCAGCCGATCAACATCGCGCTCGCTGGCGTTCTGCATCCGGGTGAGACCTCGTCCGAAATCCCCAATATCGTCAAGGCGATCAGCAAGCATGGCTCGGCGGCGCTGAAGAGTGAAAACGCCGCGACGCTTGCCTCTTACACCGGCGGCAGCGACTACTCGCCGGAGATCGTCTCGTTGGTCGAAGCGTTCCAGAAGGAGCGTGGCCTGAAGCCTGACGGCGTTGTCGGCCAGGCGACCGTGCGTGTGATGACCGGTGGCGACACTAACGGATCGAAGATCGAGAAGCTGGTTGTCGCCATGGAGCAGGCGCGCTGGCTGCCGGCCGATCTCGGCGCACGCTACGTCTTCATCAACCAGCCTGCTTTCATGGTCTACTACCACAACGACAACAAGGAAGAGTTGGCGATGCGCGTGGTCATCGGCCAGCCGTCGCACCAGACGTTCTTCTTCCAGGACCAGATCCAGACCGTCGAGTTCAACCCGTTCTGGGGTGTTCCGCAGTCGATCATCATCAACGAGATGCTGCCGAAGCTGCGTTCGGACCCGAACTATCTCGACCGCATGGGCTATGAAGTCGCGGTCAACGGTCGTGCCGTTCCGTCGTCCAGCGTCGACTGGTACGGTTCGACATCGAACGTCTCCGTGCGCCAGCCACCGAGCGGTGACAATGCGCTTGGCGAGCTGAAGATCCTGTTCCCGAATGCGCATGCGATCTACATGCACGACACGCCATCGAAGGGCTTCTTCAAGCGTGACATGCGGGCGCTGAGCCATGGTTGCGTGCGTCTTGCAGACCCGCGCGCAATGGCGGCCGCCGTGCTGAACACCACAGTCGACAAGATCGGCCAGGAGATCGCGACCGGCAAGAACCACGCAGTGCAGGTGCCGCAGAAGTTCCCTGTCTACATCGCCTATTTCACGGCATGGCCTGACAAGAACGGCGTCGTTCAGTATTTCAACGACGTCTACGATCGCGATGCCTACGTCCAGAAGGCATTCGACGCCACGACGAAGGCGCGCGGCGCACAGATCTGAGTTTTAGCGCTGCGCGGCCATTTGGTCGCGCAGCATCAGACTGCCGACGGAGCTTTTCGGGCTGCACAGGCCTCGACCTCCCTCATTCCTGTGCTTGTCACAGGAAACCAGCCACGGCGCCTCTGCGCCGTGGAAAGACTCCTTCCGCCCAAGGACTTGGGCTGACTGGATTCCTGTGACGAGCACAGGAATGAGGGAGTTTTCTGGTGCCCACGGTGGCCAAATCAGGCGTTGGCATTGCTGAGCCAAGAGCCTTTGCCCCAAGCCGGCGCTATAAGGCCTGCCGCACGCTCGACGTTTCTGTGCCCGAATTTTACCCCGCGTGCAGGAAGCGGATCGCTTCGTCTCGGCGGAACAGATAGAGCAGGGTGCGCACGGCGTTCCCTCTTTCGGACGTCAGGTCCGGATCGCGATCGATCAGATAAGCGGCGTCCTTGCGCGCAATCTCCAGCAGATCGGCATGGGCCTCGAGGCTGGCGATCCTGAAGCCCGGTGTGCCGGATTGACGCGTTCCCAGCAGTTCCCCTTCACCACGCAGTTTCAGGTCTTCCTCTGCAATCCTGAAGCCGTCCTCGGTGTCGCGCATGATGGTCAGGCGTGCGTGGCCGGTTTCGCCGAGCGGTCCGCGATAAAGCAGGATGCAGGTCGAGGCCTCGTCGCCACGGCCGACGCGGCCGCGCAGCTGGTGCAACTGTGCAAGACCGAAGCGTTCGGCGTGCTCGATCACCATGATCGTCGCGTCCGGCACGTCGACACCCACTTCGACCACCGTGGTCGCGACCAGCAGGCGGATCTCGCCTGACTTGAAGGCCAGCATAACGGCGTCCTTCTCGGCGCCGTTCATGCGGCCGTGGATCAGGCCGATTCCGGGGCCGAATGCCGAGGTCAGGGTCGCGTGGCGTTCCTCTACCGACATCAGGTCGCTCTCTTCGGATTCCTCCACCAGTGGGCAGATCCAGTAGGCCTTCTTGCCGTCAGCCAGAGCGCTCTTCAGGCGGCCGACGATGTCGCCAATGCGTTCGGTGGGAATGGTGATGGTCTGGATCGGCTTGCGGCCGGCGGGCTTTTCGGTGAGCTTGGAGACGTCCATGTCGCCGAAGGCGGCCAGCACCAGCGTGCGCGGGATCGGCGTTGCGGTCATCACAAGCATATGCGGCGTGATGCCCTTGGCGGTGAGGCGCAAGCGTTGGTGGACGCCGAAGCGGTGCTGTTCGTCGACGACCGCGAGCATCAGGTTCTTGTAGTTCACCGTATCCTGGAACAGCGCATGCGTGCCGATGACGATCTGCGCTTCGCCCGATGCGATGCGTTCGAGGATTTCATCGCGCTCGCGACCCTTGGTGCGGCCGGTGAGCACCTCGATGCGCAGGCCTGATGCGGCCGTGTATTTGGCGATCGTCGCGTGGTGCTGGCGGGCGAGGATTTCGGTCGGGGCCATCAGCACGGCCTGGCCGCCACTTTCGATCACCGCCGCCATCGCCATCAGCGCTACCAGCGTCTTGCCGGAGCCGACGTCGCCCTGCAGCAAGCGCAGCATGCGGTCGTCGCCGGCCATGTCCTTGAGGATCTGGGCGATGGCTTCGGTCTGGCTTCCGGTTGGGGAGAATGGGAGTGCCGCGAGGATCTGGCTGCTGAGCTTGCCCGTCGCATGCACCGGTTGGCCGGCGACCTTGCGCAGCCGCTGGCGCACAAGCGCCAGCGACAGCTGGCCGGCCAGGAACTCGTCATAGGCGAGGCGGCGGCGGGCGGGAGCCTGCGGGTCGATGTCGCTGGTGTCGCGCGGCTCGTGCAGCATGTGGAAGGCGTCGTGGGCCGAGGGCAGGCCTTGCTTCTCGGCCAGCGCCAGATCGATCCATTCCGGCAACTGCGGTGTCTTCGGAAGTGCTGCTTCGATGATCTTGCGCAGCGTCTTCGGCGACAGGCCCGCTGTCAGCGGATAGATCGGCTCGACCAGCGGCAGGTTCTCGGCCTCGCTTGCCTTGACGATGTAATCGGGGTGGACCATCGACGCGCGGCCGTTGAACCAATCGACCTTGCCGGAGACGGTCACTTCTTCATCGATAGGCAGCTGCTTTTCCAGCCAGGTCGATTGGCCGCGGAAGAAGACCAGCGTCAGTTCGCCGGTCTCGTCGTGCAGGAAGACGCGGTAGGGGATGTTGCTTTTGCGGTCGGGCGGCGGCTGGTGGCGGTCGACGCGGCCGGTGATGGTGACGATGGCGCCTTGCGGGGCGCGCGCAATGCCCGGCTGGTTGCGCCGATCGATCAGCGAATGCGGCGCGTGGAAGATGAGATCGACGACGCGGCAATCCTCCGGCGTCTCGCGGCCAAAGAGCTTGGCGAGCAGGTCGGCGATCTTCGGACCGACGCCGGGCAGGCCGGAAACCGACGAGAAAAGGGGATCGAGAATGACGGGACGCATGGCGGCAAAATGCGACGAACAATGCGGTCTTGGCAAGGCTGACAAGCCGCTTTCGAGGGTCTATAGAGGCGCATCAACAGGAAGCTTTGCCATGACAGGTGTCACACTCTCGAGCGCCGATCTCGATCCCCGCCGCCGCCGGATACTGTTCCGCTGCTGGCATCGCGGCATTCGCGAGATGGATCTGGTATTCGGCCAGTTTGCCGAGAGGGAGCTTGCCGGCCTGTCGGAGGCCGAACTCGATGAGTTCGAGACGATCATGGCGGAAGAGGACAATGATCTGGTGCGCTGGATCATGGGAACCTGGCCGGTGCCGGAGCGTTTCCACACGCCGATGTTTACGCGGCTCTGCGCCTACAAGCCCGATTTCGAATACCCTGCCGATACCCTGCCCAGGAATGCATGATGATATCCGGTTTTGATGCGAAGAAGCTGACGGCGCTGAACGTGCCGCTGACGATCGGCAATGTGCCGGCGGGCCTGGAACCGATGCTGCTGGCCGAACTGGCCCGCACCGGGCAGCCGGTCGCCTACGTACTGTCGGATGGCCAGCGGATGGCGGATATCGAGCAGATGCTGAGCTTTGCCGCTCCTGACATTCCGGTCCTGACGCTGCCTGCCTGGGACTGTTTGCCCTATGACCGCGTCTCTCCGAGCGCAGACACATCGGCGCGCCGATTGGCGGCACTGAGCGGGCTAATCGCCTACCAGAAGAAGCCGCATGCGGCGATCGTGCTGGTCACCGTCAACGCGCTGCTGCAGAAGGTGGCGCCGCAGGAGGTGATCGACGGATTGGGCTTCTCGGCGCGGCCTGGCAACCAGATCAAGATGGACGACATTGCCGGCCGGCTGGAGCGCAACGGCTTCGACCGCGTCGCCACCGTTCGCGAGGTCGGCGAATACGCGGTGCGCGGCGGCATTCTCGACGTCTTCGTTCCCGGTTCGGAGGAACCCGTGCGATTGGATTTCTTCGGCGATACGCTGGAGAGCATCCGCAGCTTCGATCCGGCCAGCCAGCGCACCACCGGGCAGGTGCGTTCGCTCGATCTCAACCCGATGAGCGAAGTGACGCTGACGCAGGATACGATCAGCCGCTTCCGCAAGAACTACCTCTCGACCTTCGGCGCGGCCACTCGCGACGATGCGCTTTATCTGGCGATTTCCGAGGGCCGTCGCTATCCCGGCATGGAGCACTGGCTGCCGCTGTTCTACGACAAGCTCGAGACCGTATTCGACTATCTCAAGGGCTTCCGTCTGGTCACCGACCATACGGTGCGCGAGGCGGCGGAAGAACGCTCGAAGCTGGTGTTCGACTACTACGACGCCCGCCTGAATTCCGCCAAGCCGGTCAAGGGCATGTCGCAGGGGACGCCCTACAAGCCCGTGGTCCCGGGCCAGCTCTATCTAGACGGCAAGACGTTCGCTGCGACGCTCGATGCGTTCGACGCCATCCGTATGACGCCGTTCAACGAGCATGAGGGCGAGGCGAGGCGGGTCGTTAGTCTCGACGCGCGACAGGGTGAGCGCTGGGCGCGACCGAGTGCCGATGCTTCAGGCAATGCCGAGCGCGTCAATGTGTTCGACGCCGTCGTCAAGCACGTCGCCGACCGGCGCGCCAATGGTGACAAGGTGCTGATCACCGCCTGGACCGAGGGATCGCTGGAGCGGCTGCTGCAGGTTCTCTCCGAACACGGACTGGAGCGGGTCAAGCCGATCGCGGCGTTCAAGGAGATCGACAGTCTCGGCAAGGGCGAGGCGGCGGCGGCCGTCTACAGCCTCGAGGCCGGTTTCGAGACCGGCAATCTCGTCGTCATCGGCGAGCAGGACATTCTCGGCGACCGCATGGTGCGCCGCTCGAAGCGCCGGAAGCGGGCGGCTGATTTCATTTCGGAGGTCGCGGGTCTCGATGAGGGTTCGGTCGTGGTGCATGCCGAGCATGGCATCGGCCGTTTCATCGGCCTCAGGACCATCCAGGCAGCGGGCGCGCAGCATGCGTGCCTCGAGCTGCAGTACGCCGACGAGGCGAAGCTGTTTCTGCCGGTCGAAAACATCGATCTCCTGTCGCGCTACGGTGGCGAGGGGACGGAAGCACAGCTCGACAAGCTGGGCGGCGGCGCATGGCAGATGCGCAAGGCAAAGCTCAAGAAGCGCCTGCTTGATATGGCCGACGGTTTGATCCGCATTGCCGCCGAGCGCCTGACGCGGCATGCGCCGGTGCTGACGACGCCGGAAGGGCTCTATGACGAGTTCGCGGCGCGCTTCCCATATGACGAGACCGAGGATCAGGACACGGCCATCGAGGCGGTGCGCTCCGACCTCGGTGCTGGACGTCCGATGGATCGCCTTGTGTGCGGCGACGTCGGCTTCGGCAAGACGGAGGTGGCGCTGCGCGCGGCCTTCGTGGCAGCAATGAACGGCATTCAGGTGGCCGTCGTGGTGCCGACGACGCTGCTGTCGCGCCAGCATTTCAAGACCTTCTCCGAGCGCTTCCGCGGACTGCCGGTTCGGGTGCAGCAAGCCTCGCGCCTTGTCGGCTCCAAGGAACTTGCGTTGACCAAGAAGGAGATCGCCGAAGGCAAAACGGATATCGTCGTCGGCACGCATGCGTTGCTCGGCGCCGGTATCCAGTTCGCCAATCTCGGGCTGCTGATCATCGACGAGGAGCAGCATTTCGGCGTCAAGCACAAGGAGCGGCTCAAGGAGCTGAAGAGCGACGTGCACGTGCTGACACTCTCGGCAACGCCGATCCCACGCACGCTGCAGCTGGCGATGACCGGGGTGCGCGAGCTGTCGTTGATCACCACGCCGCCGGTCGACCGCATGGCGGTGCGGACCTTCATCTCGCCGTTCGATTCGCTTGTCATCAGAGAGACGTTGATGCGCGAGCATTATCGTGGCGGCCAGAGCTTCTATGTCTGCCCGCGCCTGGCCGATCTCGAGGATGTGCATGCCTTCCTGCAGTCGGATCTGCCGGAATTGAAGGTGGCGATCGCCCACGGGCAGATGCCGGCGGGCGAACTTGAAGACATCATGAACGCTTTCTATGAGGGCCGTTACGATGTGCTGCTGTCGACGACGATCGTCGAATCCGGCCTCGACGTGCCGACCGCCAACACGCTGATCGTGCACCGCGCCGACATGTTCGGCCTGGCGCAGCTCTATCAGCTGCGCGGTCGTGTCGGGCGTTCGAAGGTGCGCGCCTTCGCGCTGTTCACCCTACCTGTGAACAAGGTGCTGACCGCGACTGCCGAGCGGCGTCTGAAGGTGCTGCAGTCGCTGGATACGCTCGGCGCCGGCTTTCAGCTCGCCAGCCACGACCTCGACATCCGCGGCGCCGGCAACCTGCTCGGCGAGGAGCAGTCGGGCCACATCAAGGAAGTCGGCTTCGAGCTCTACCAGCAGATGCTGGAGGAGGCGGTGGCCGAGGTGAAGGGCGTGGACGAGATCCAGGATACCGGTTGGTCGCCGCAGATTTCCGTCGGCACGTCGGTGATGATCCCGGATGGCTATGTGCCGGATCTGCATCTGAGGATGGCGCTCTATCGCCGTCTCGGCGAGATCACCGATCTCAAGGAAATCGATGCCTTCGGCGCCGAGATGATCGATCGCTTCGGACCGATGCCGATCGAGGTGAAGCACCTCCTGAAGATCGTCTATGTGAAGTCGCTCTGCCGCATCGCCAATGTCGAGAAGCTCGATGCCGGGCCGAAGGGCGTCGTCGTGCAGTTCCGCAACAAGGAATTCCCGAACCCCGCCAATCTGGTCGGCTATATCGCCAAGCAGGGGTCGATGGCGAAGATCCGTCCCGACCACAGCGTGTTCCTGACGCGCGACCTGCCGACGCCGGAAAAGCGGCTGCAGGGGGCGGCTGTCATCATGACGCAGCTGGCGGAGATGGCGAAGTAGGTTCTTCCCCCTCATTCTCGCCCTTGTGGCGGGAATTCAGCGCGATCAAGGACTTGATCGCAGAAGGCTCTTTTCACGGCGCGGACGCGCCGTGGCTGGATTCCTGTGACGAGCACAGGAATGAGGGAAAAGAAAAAGGCTCAGTTCATCCCGGCGCGGGCTTCGGCCTTGGCCTTGGCGATGTCGCGGAGTGCGCTAGCGATGACGTCGGGCGTCTGTGCGCCGCTGACGGCGTATTGCTGGTCGAAGATGAAGAACGGCACACCGTTAACGCCCATCTTCTGTGCCGACTCGATCTCCTCGACGACAAGGGTCTTGTCGGCATCGGAGGCGAGTAGGGACGCGGTGACCGCGCGGTCGAGGCCGGACTTCTCGGCGATGTCGAGCAGCACTGCGTGATCGCCGACATTCCGGCCTTCTTCGAAATTCGCTTTGAATAGCCCGTTGACGACCTTGTCCGCCTTGTCGCGATCCTCGACCATCGCCCAATGGATCAGGCGGTGGGCATCGAGCGTGTTGGGGCTGATCTTGACCGCGTCGAAATCGAAGTTGATGCCGACTTCGCGGCCGAGTTCGGTCAGCATCTTGTGGCCTTCTGCGACGCGCACGGCCCCGCCCAGCTTCTTTTCCAGTGCTGCCTTGTGATCGACGCCCTCAGGCGGATAATCGGGATTCAGCCGGTAGGGGCGCCAGTTGATATCGACGCCGACTTCGTCCTGAACCTCGGCGATTGCCAGTTCGAGCCGCGCCTTGCCGACATAGCACCATGGGCAGACAATATCCGAGACAACGTCGATGACTATGCGTTCCATGGGCTTTCCTTTCCGGGATTGCTGGCCTGATCGTCAGGTGTTTGCAGCCATCTAAGCGCTGCGACGGCCAAGTTCAACCGGGCAGCAAAAGGGAACCACCTGCTACTGGACGCTTTGATCCCACCAGGCTGGCAACTGGTAGCCATAAAGCGGCACCGTATCCGGATGACCGATGCGCTTGCTATGCGCCACCCACTGCTTGTCGACGTGGTAGAGTGGCAGGACGTAGTGGCCTGATAGCAGCAGGCGGTCGTGCGAGCGCACGGCGGCGGTGAAGTCCTCGGCGGAGCGGGCCGTCAGGATATGCTGGATCAGCGTATCGACATCGGGATCGGCAACGCCGGCGAAGTTGTCGGTGCCCTCACGGTCGCGCGATTGCGACGACCAGCGGCCGACCTGCTCGATGCCGGGCGACAGAGACGAGGTGAAGGATTTGACGACGATATCGTAGTCGAAGGTGTTGGTGCGGCTTTGATACTGCGAATCGTCGACGGTGCGGATCGAGGCGGTGATGCCGAGCAGTTGCAGCGAGCGCTGGTAGGAGACCGCAAGCTTTTCCTGATCGGTATTCTGCGTCATGATCTCGAACGCGAGCGGCCGGCCCTCGGCGTCGCTCATTTTGCCATTCTTGATCGTGTAGCCGGCCTGCTTCAACAGTTCGACCGCCTGCTTCAGCACGTTGCGGTCTCTGCCGGAGCCGTCGGTGACGGGCAGCTTGTAGGTGCCTTCGAGAATGGCCGGATCGATTCGGCCCTTGATCGGGCCGAGCAGCTTCAGTTCACGCTCGTCCGCGGGCACGCCGAAGCTTGAGAGATCGGAGTTCTGCCAATAGCTCTGCGTACGGATGTATGCGCTGGAAAACAGGTTCTTGTTGGCCCATTCGAAGTCGAAGATCAGCGACAGACCTTCGCGCAGCTTGACGTTGGCGAAGACCGGGCGACGGGTGTTGAAGACGAAGCCGAACATGCCTGATGGCAGCTTCGGCTCGAACACGTCCTTGACGACATTGCCCGATGTGACGGCCGGGAAATTATAGGCGCTCGCCCAATGGCCGGGGCTGCCATCCGGATAGACATCGACGTCGCCCTTCTTGAACGATTCGAACAGCGTCGTGTCCTGCAGGAAATACTGCACTGATATCTGGTCGTAATTGTCGAGGCCGACCTTGGCTGGAATGTCCTTGCCCCAGTAGTTCGGATCGCGCTCGAAGGTTATGCTTTCACCCGGCTTCAGCGACTTGATCTTGTAGGGGCCGGATCCGATCGGCGGCTTCAGCGTCGAGCGGTCGAAGGCATCGGCGTCGATCGCGTGTTTCGGCAGGATCGGGGTGGAGCCGGCGAGAATCAGCGGGAATTCGCGGTCGGCCTTGTCGTTGAAGGTGAAGCGGACGCTATGATCGCCAACCTTCTCCATCTTCTCCACGGCGTTGAGGCGGGTGCTGAAAGGGACGCGGCCCTTTTCCTTGAGGATATTGAAGGAGAAGATGACGTCGTCAGGCGTCACCGGCTGGCCGTCCGACCATTTCGCATCCGGGTTCAGATTAAACTGGATGTAGGTACGGTCATCGTCCCATTCGACCGACTGCGCGAGCAGCCCGTAGAGTGTGAACGGCTCGTCGCGTGAGCGCAGCATCAGGGTTTCGTAGACGAGGTTGCCGTATTCCGGATCCCACATGCCACGCGCCGTTGTGCGCATGCTTTTGAGGATGAAGGGATTGAGGTTGTCGTAGGTGCCGACAACGCCATAGGCGATCTTTCCGCCTTTCTTCACATCCGGATTGGCATAGGGAAAATGTGTGAAATCGGCGGGAAGGGCCGGGGTTCCGTGCATGGCTATCCCGTGCACCGGTTCAGCGTGAACGACTCCGCAAAACAGGGCGAAGGCAAGGGGGAGAACGATCCGGAGCATAGTTGAAATCCTTTCCGGAAAACGGCACGATTCGGCGGAAGACTATCACGCCAGCCGCGCAATTCACTATGCGCAGCAAATTCTTTGAGACGATCTCCAAATCGCCAAAGAAACACTGGAAATCTGCGACGCTGCGATGTAACAGGGACCCCGAAGTCGGGGGGGTCATGCATTTGCCTCATTGTTTTAAGAGGTCAGATGCGAACAACCCTGTTGGTGAGGATGGCATATCCGCTGTCCCAACGGGATATCAGGAGACGGAATTCGTTATGATGTTCAAGTCTGAAAAGAAAACACGGGCAGCTCTGTCCGTCATGGCAGTGATGCTTGGTGCCGTAGCGGCTCCGGTGTCTTCTTTTGCGCAGGACGCGTCTGCCGACGGCGCTCAGGCTGCCGGCGCGCCTCGCATGGGCTGGTACAAGACCTGCAACAAGCAGGAAGACAATGACGTGTGCGTCGTTCAGAACGTCGTTCTGGCGGCCGGCGGACAGCTCGTCACGGGCGTTGGCCTGATCACCGTTTCGGGCAAGGTCAACAACAAGAGCCTGCAGGTTTCGGTTCCTCCTGCACGCCTGATCCCTCCGGGCATCGGCATGCAGATCGATGGCGGCAAGCCGCAGAAGATCGACTACCTGATGTGCATGCCTGACCGTTGCGTTGCGCAGATCCCGCTGACGGATGCCATGGTCGCCAGCCTGAAGAAGGGCACCGATCTGGTCCTGACCTCGATCAACTTCCGCCGCGCGCCGAACCCGATCAAGATTTCGCTTGAAGGCTTCACCGGCTCGTTCGACGGCGAAGCGGTTTCTGCTTCCAAGCTCGCCGAAAGCCAGAAGAGCCTGCAGGACAGCATGCAGAAGAAGGCCGACGAAGCGCGCAAGAAGCTTGAAGACGCCCAGAAGGCTGCAAAGGCTCAGTAATTCCAAGCCTATTGATTTCGTTGAAAAACCCGGCCGGAATGCCGGGTTTTTTGTTGTGCATGTGTTTGGCCGAAACCCCGTGTGAGGCTCCGTTCGACGGAAACCTGGCTAAGAAAAACCCCGCCTGTTAGGGCGGGGTTCAAATGCGACCTGGAAACGATCCTAATGGGTGAAGCTCATCTTGGGTTTGAACTGTCCCGTCGGTTCCATATCGAAAATCTGGTAGACCTGCTCGTTGCGAAGCGGTTCGCCGCTTTCGTCATTCATCAGGTTCTGTTCGGATACATAGGCGACGTATTCGTTTTCTTCGTTCTCGGCGAGCAGGTGGTAAAAGGGCTGGTCCTTGCTTGGGCGCACTTCTGCGGGAATAGAATTCCACCATTCTTCCGTATTCGCGAATTCCGGGTCAACGTCGAAGATGACGCCGCGAAACGGGAAGACCTTATGCCGAACCACTTCGCCGATACTGAACTTAGCTAGTTTTTCTTTCATGGTACGACTTCCTTTCATCACCTGATTTGGTGATTGGTCTCACGCAAATCAAGATTTGTGCGAGAACTCGTCACATGAGCGTCACATCTGCGGAAAACAGCGGTGACATTGGGAAGGCAAGAAGCCCCGGCTGACCGGGGCTTCTACTGTTATCAGGCAGAATAGTACATGTCGTATTCGACCGGATGCGGTGTCATGTCGTAACGCATGACTTCCACCATCTTCAGCTCGATGAACGAGTCGATCTGGTCGTCGTCGAAGACGCCGCCGGCGGTCAGGAACTTGCGGTCCTTGTCGAGGCTCTCGAGTGCTTCGCGCAGCGAAGCGCAAACCGTCGGGATCTTCTTCAGTTCCTTCGGCGGCAGATCGTACAGATCCTTGTCCATGGCCTTGCCGGGATGGATCTTGTTCTTGATGCCGTCGAGACCGGCCATCAGCATGGCTGCGAAGGCGAGGTACGGGTTTGCCATCGGGTCCGGGAATCGGACTTCGACGCGCTTTGCCTTCGGGTTGCTGCCGAAGGGAATGCGGCACGAGGCCGAGCGGTTGCGAGCCGAGTAGGCGAGCAGAACCGGTGCTTCATAACCCGGGACGAGACGCTTGTAGGAGTTCGTCGACGGGTTGGTGAAGGCGTTGAGCGCCTTGGCATGCTTGATGACACCGCCGATGAAATAGAGGCAGCTCTCCGACAGGCCCGCATATTCGTCGCCAGCGAAGCTCGGCTTGCCGCCCTTCCAGATCGACATGTGGACGTGCATGCCCGAACCGTTGTCACCGAAGATCGGCTTCGGCATGAAGGTGGCCGTCTTGCCGTAGGCATTGGCGACCTGGTGCACGACGTACTTGTAGATCTGCATCTTGTCGGCGTTGCGAACGAGCGTGTCGAACTTGATGCCGAGCTCGTGCTGGGCGGCCGCCACTTCGTGGTGGTGCTTTTCGACGACCACGCCCATTTCCGACAGAACTGTCAGCATCTCGGAACGCATGTCCTGGGCACTGTCGATCGGCGGGACCGGGAAGTAGCCGCCCTTGACGCGCGGACGATGACCGAGGTTGCCGGTCTCGTATTCGGTGTCGTCGTTGGACGGCAGTTCGGTTGAGTCGAGCTTGAAGCCGGTGTTGTAGGGATCGGCCTTGTAGCGAACGTCGTCGAAGATGAAGAACTCGGCTTCCGGGCCGACGAAGATGGTGTCGCCGATGCCGGAGGCCTTCAGATAGGCTTCCGCCTTCTTCGCGGTACCGCGTGGATCGCGGTTATAGGCTTCGCCGGAGACCGGATCGAGGATGTCGCAGAGAATGACCATGGTGGACTGCGCGAAGAACGGGTCCATGTGAACCGTTTCTGTGTCGGGCATCAGCACCATGTCGGATTCGTTGATGGCCTTCCAGCCGCCGATCGAGGATCCGTCGAACATGACGCCATCGGCGAACATGTCTTCGTCGACGCAGACCACGTCCATCGTCACATGCTGCAGCTTGCCCTTCGGATCGGTGAAGCGCAGATCGACGAACTTGACGTCGTTATCCTTGATTTGCTTGAGGATTTCGCTTGCGGTCGCCATTAACTGGTTCCTTTATTGTGTGATGGCGAGACGTTGGTCCCGCCGATAGACCAAAAAGGTCAGATCGCATCGACGCCGGTCTCACCGGTACGAATGCGAATGACCTCTTCGATATTGGAGACAAAAATCTTGCCGTCGCCAATACGGCCGGTCTGGGCGGCCTTGCGGATCGCGTCGATGACGGCTTCCGCATTCTCATCGGCGAGGACGACCTCTACCTTTACCTTTGGCAGGAAATCGACGACATATTCCGCACCACGGTACAATTCCGTGTGGCCTTTCTGGCGACCGAAGCCCTTTGCTTCAGTGACTGTGATCCCCTGCAGGCCAACTTCCTGAAGGGCTTCCTTCACTTCGTCCAGCTTGAAGGGCTTAATGATCGCTTCGATCTTTTTCATGAGAAAATGACTCTCCGCTTCTCCCGTTATAGCAGGCTCATACCCACCCCCCGACATGATGCAGTTATCGTGCCAGTTGGAAAGCGGAATCTTTGTCAAAATGGACCGCAGACGCGGAAAGTCGAGCAATTTTCAGCATTCTCAACGATTTTTTTGTCAAAATACAGAGGAAATGCGCGCGAAAAGCTTAAAGTTGGAGCGAAATCGAGAATATTCGCATTGGTTCATGCTCGATCTGGCTCCAGGTGCTGAGGTCAATAAATATGCAAATGGCTATTTTGTAGGCTTTTACATTTGCGTTCAACAGGTTGTTTTTTAGGCGGTTTCTGGTTGAATGGATGCATGTCTCAGGATTTCTCCCATCTCCTTCTTTCGCCCGCTGAAATGGCCGCCGTCGATGCCGCTGCGGCGGCCTCGGGCATCGGCAGTTTCGGGCTGATGCAGCGCGCGGGTGCCGGCGTGGCGGCAAGTTTCCTGCGCTTCTATCCGGAGGCCGCACGTGCGGTGATCTTGTGCGGTCCGGGCAATAACGGCGGCGATGGCTACGTCGCGGCCCGCTGCCTTCAGGAGAGCGGGGTTTCGGTGGCGCTGTTCCACGTCGGCGATCAGGCGGCCCTGAAGGGGGATGCGGCGCGGGCGCTGGCGAATTGGGAGGGGACGAGCCAGCCGCTGGAAGGCTACCAACCTTTGGCCGGCGACGTGGTGATCGACGCGCTGTTCGGCGCTGGGTTGGCCCGCGCGGTGCCCGATGCGGTCAGCGACGTCATTGCGCGTGTCACGGAGGCTGGAACGCCGGTGTTTGCCGTCGATCTGCCATCCGGTATCGACGGACGGACGGGGATGGTGCTCGGAAGCGCTTTCCGAGCCGAGCGGACGATCACCTTCATGACCCGCAAGCCGGGCCATGTGCTGATGCCGGGCAGGGAACTGAGCGGCATACTTGAGGTGCTTGACATCGGCATACCCCAGCGCATCGTGCGGGCGCAGGCCTCCGGGCTGGTCGCGGAGAACCGGCCGGATCAATGGCTGCATCTGCTGCGGGCGGAAGGGCAGGAGACACACAAGTACAAGCGCGGCCATCTCGTGGTTTTCTCCGGAGAGGCAGGAAAGACCGGGGCAGCGCGGATGTCGGCCATGTCCGGCTTGAAGGCGGGCGCGGGACTGGTGACCATTGCTTCACCCGGCGAGGCACTGGCGGAGAACGCCGGGCACCTGACGGCCATCATGCTGCATGCGATGGACAGTGAGGCAGACCTGCTGGAGTGGCTGACGGACGAGCGGCTGCGTAGCTTTGTGCTCGGGCCGGGCTTCGGCGCCGGCGAGAAGGCCCGCCGTTTCGTTGCAGCCCTGCGTGAGCGCCATCTCGTCCTAGACGCGGACGGGATCACCTCGTTTCGTGAGAATCCGGATGAGCTGTTTTCCCTGTTTGCCGGGGGGCCGACGCGGCTGGTGCTGACGCCGCATGAAGGCGAGTTCTCGCGGCTGTTTCCCGATATCGCCGCCGACACCGGCATGGGCAAGGTCGACAAGGCTCTAGCGGCGGCTGCGCGTGCCAATGCCGCGATCGTCTACAAGGGCGCAGACACCGTAATCGCGTCGCCGGATGGGCGTGCGCTGATCAACACAAACGCACCTATCTGGCTGGCCACGGCCGGATCGGGCGATGTGCTGGCGGGGATCATCGGGGCGCTGATGGCGCAGGGGCTACCCACATTCGAGGCCGCCGCTGCCGGTGTCTATCTGCACGGCGAGGCGGGAATGCGGGCCGGCAAGGGGCTTACCGCAGAGGATCTGGTCGGACACGTGCTACCGCTATAAGGCGCGTCAGCCATCGACTTCCTGCTGCAGCGCAATGGCTCCGAACGGGGCGTTGACCTTGCCCTCATGGATGATGAAGGCGAAGACGTCGCGCGGTTTGACGTCGACCTTGCGCTGTTGATCGATCAGGGGCAGATCGTCCGGCACCTTGCCTTCCGCCCAGCTTTCCAGCCGCTTCGCCCAGGCTTTGAGATCGTCCTCGGGATAGCAGGTCCTGATGTCGTCAGAGCCTTTTTGCAGACGCGTGTAGACGAAATCCGCGGTGACATCCGCAATCATCGGATAGTCGAAATGCTCGGCGACGACAGGCGCGACACCGTATTTTTCCAGCAGAGCCACAAACTCGGGCACCTTGAAGCTATCATGCCTGACCTCGACGACATGCTTCAGCGGCAAGCCGTCCTGTTTGTTCGGCAGCAGTTTCAGGAACGCCTCGAAATCATCCGGTTCGAACTTTTTGGTCGGCGCAAACTGCCAGAGGATCGGGCCGAGATGCGGGCCGAGTTCGACGATGCCCTGGCCAAGAAACCGCTCGATCGATTCACCGGCTTCGGCCAACACCTTGCGATTGGTGCTGTAGCGGCTGGCCTTCAGCGAGAAGACAAAACCATCCGGCACATCGGCGGCCCACTTGGCGAAGGTCTCGGGCTTCTGCGAACCGTAATAGGTGCCGTTGACCTCGATCACCTTCAACTGCCGGCTGGCGTAGTTCAGTTCGTCCTTCTGCTTGAGATCGGACGGAAAGAAATGATTGCGCCATGGCTCGAAGGTCCAACCGCCGATGCCGACGCGGATCGTGCCTGATTGTGTCATGAAGTCCTCCTCGTTGAAGTTCGCCTTGCGGCTCGCTATTATTGTGAAGATCGATCATCAAAGAGCATTGCGATGGCCATCGTAACCGTACCAAAAGCTGATACCGAACTGTCCGACATCCTTGCCCGCGCGGAAGCCGGTGAGGAAATCATTCTCGCGCGCGACGACAAGCCGGTGATGAAGCTTGTGCCGATAGAGACAGTAAACGCGCCAGTCCGTGGGTATGGCCGTTTCGAGCATCTCCGTGACGAAATTCCTGACGACCTCTTCCTCACGCCGATGTCCGAGGACGAGTTGGCGGCATGGGAAGGTAAATATTCTTTTCCTGGCGACAACGGCGAATGAGCGTGTTGCTGGATACGCACACGCTTCTTTGGTGGCTTACCGCCAATCGCAAACTTAGTGAAAGGGCCAAAGCCGCGGTCGAAGATCCAGCCGTAACCCGATATGTCAGCGCTGCAAGCGCGTTCGAGATCACGAACAAGTTTCGTATCGGAAAACTCGATATTGCTCGACCGGTCGTCGAGAATTTCGAATCTGTTTTGGCTGAAGGACATTTCCACAAGTTGGATATTACCACGTCGCATGCTTTCCTCGCCGGTCAGATGGCCGGGGTTCATAAAGATCCTTTCGACCGCATGCTCGCCGCGCAATGCCGGCTTGAAAATCTTTCCCTTGTCACCATCGACCCCGCCTTCAGCGAATTCGGGATCAATATCATCTGGTAGCAGCGGATTATTCCGCCGCTTGCACCTTCTTCACCGGTCGACGTTCCAGCAGTTCCTTGAGGAAGTGGCCCGTATAGGAGCGTTGTTCCTTGACGATCATCTCCGGCGTCCCCGACGCGACGATCTCACCGCCGCCGTCGCCGCCTTCGGGGCCGAAGTCGAGGACCCAGTCGGCGGTTTTGATGACTTCGAGATTGTGCTCGATGACCACGACCGAATTGCCCTGGTTGACCAGCTCGTGCAACATTTCGAGCAGCTTGGCGACGTCGTGGAAGTGCAAGCCGGTCGTCGGCTCGTCGAGGATGTAGAGCGTGCGGCCGGTCGAGCGCTTCGACAGTTCCTTGGCCAGCTTGACACGCTGTGCCTCGCCGCCGGACAGCGTGTTCGCCTGCTGGCCGACCTTGATGTAGCCGAGGCCGACATCCTTCAGCGATTGCAGCTTGTCGCGCACGGCAGGCACCGCCGCGAAGAACTCGACGCCTTCCTCGACGGTCATGTCGAGCACGTCGGCGATCGACTTCTGCTTGAAGGTGACGTCGAGCGTTTCGCGGTTGTAACGCTTGCCGTGGCAGACGTCGCAGGTCACGTAGACGTCCGGCAGGAAGTGCATCTCGATCTTGATGACGCCATCACCCTGGCAGGCCTCGCAGCGGCCGCCCTTGACGTTGAAGGAGAAGCGGCCCGGCTGGTAACCGCGCGCCTTGGCTTCCGGCAGGCCGGCGAACCAGTCGCGGATCGGCGTGAAGGCGCCGGTATAGGTGGCCGGGTTGGAGCGCGGCGTGCGGCCGATAGGCGACTGGTCGATATCGATGACCTTGTCGATATGCTCGAAGCCGTCGATGCGGTCGTGATCGGCCGGGATTTCGCGCGCGCCCATGACGCGGCGCGCCGCAGACTTGTAGAGCGTCTCGATCAGGAAGGTGGACTTGCCGCCGCCGGAAACGCCCGTCACCGCCGTGAAGACGCCGAGCGGGATTGCGGCCGTGACGTTCTTCAGATTGTTGCCGCGGGCGCCGACGACCTTGATTTCCTTGCCCTTCTTGATCTTGCGACGTTCGTCCGGAACCGGCACGCCGAGCTCGCCTGACAGGTATTTGCCGGTCAGTGACTTGGGGTTGGCCATGATGTCCTGCGGCGTGCCGTGGGCGATGACTTCGCCGCCATGAATGCCGGCGGCCGGGCCGATATCGACCACGTCGTCCGCCTGCATGATGGCGTCCTCGTCATGCTCGACGACGATGACGGTGTTGCCGATATCGCGCAGATGCTTCAGCGTTTCCAGCAGGCGGGCATTGTCGCGCTGGTGCAGGCCGATAGATGGTTCGTCGAGCACGTAGAGAACGCCGGTCAGGCCGGAGCCGATCTGCGAGGCGAGACGGATACGCTGGCTCTCGCCGCCCGACAACGTTCCCGAGTTGCGCGAGAGGCTGAGATATTCGAGGCCTACGTCGTTGAGGAAGCGCAGGCGGTCCCTGATCTCTTTCAGGATGCGGACGGCGATCTCATTCTGCTTGGCGTTGAAGCTTGCCGGCAGCGTCTCGAACCAGTCGCGGGCGATGCGGATCGACATGTCGGTGACCTGGCCGATATGCATCTTGTTGACCTTTACCGCCAGCGCTTCCGGCTTCAGACGGAAGCCGTTGCACGACGGGCAGGGTGCGGCCGACATGTAGCGCTCGATCTCCTCGCGCGCCCAGGCGCTGTCGGTTTCCTTCCAGCGGCGCTCGAGATTGGTGATGATCCCTTCGAAATTCTTGTGGGTGGTGTAGGAGCGGGCGCCGTCGGCGTAGTGGAACTCGATCTTCTCGTCGGTCCCATTGAGGATGACGCCCTGCACGGTGGCGGAGAGGTCATTCCAGCGGGCGCCGAGCTTAAAGCCGAAGTGCTTGCCGAGGGCTTCCAGCGTCTGATTGTAATAGGGCGAGGACGACTTGGCCCATGGCGCGATGGCGCCGTCGCGCAGGGTCCGCTCGGGCTCGGGCACGATCAGGTTGGCGTCGATCTTTTGCTGGGCGCCGAGGCCGTCACAGGTCGGGCAGGCGCCGGCGGGGTTGTTGAAGGAGAACAGGCGCGGCTCGATTTCCGAGATGGTGAAGCCGGACACAGGGCAGGCGAATTTTTCCGAAAACAGCACGCGCTCATGCGTCTCGTTCAGCGACTTGTTGGCGGAGCCACCGGCGGATGTCTCTTCCGCGGGAAGCGGCTTGTCAGCGAATTCGGCGATGGCGAGGCCGTCAGCGAGCTTCAGCGAGGTCTCGAGACTGTCGGCGAGGCGCGCGGAGACATCGGCGCGCACAACGACGCGGTCGACGACGATATCGATGTCGTGTTTGTACTTCTTGTCGAGGGTCGGCGCATCGGCGATCTCGTAGAACTGGCCGTCGATCTTGACGCGCTGAAAGCCCTTCTTCATCAGCTCCGCGAGTTCCTTCTTGTACTCGCCCTTGCGGCCGCGCACGAGCGGCGCCAGAATGAAGAGGCGCGTGCCTTCCTCGAAGGCGAGGATGCGGTCTACCATCTGGCTGACGGTCTGGCTCTCGATCGGCAGGCCGGTGGCCGGCGAATAGGGAACGCCGACGCGGGCGAACAGCAAGCGCATGTAGTCGTAGATTTCGGTGACCGTGCCGACCGTCGAGCGCGGGTTGCGCGAGGTGGTCTTCTGCTCGATCGAGATGGCCGGCGACAGACCGTCGATCTGGTCGACATCAGGCTTCTGCATCATCTCGAGGAACTGGCGGGCGTAGGCCGAAAGGCTCTCGACGTACCGCCGCTGCCCCTCCGCATAGATGGTGTCGAAGGCCAGCGAGGATTTGCCCGATCCGGACAGGCCAGTCATGACGATCAGCTTGTTGCGCGGCAGGTCGAGGTCGATGCCCTTGAGATTGTGCTCGCGCGCGCCACGGATGGAAATCGTCTTCAGTTCGCTCATCGTCTTCTGCTTCTGTGCTGGAACAAGCCCCTTATTTAGTGATGCCGGCGGGCGAGTCGAGGCTGATTGTCCAGATGTTGCAAGGTTTTCGATTCTGTTGACAGGATCATAGGGATAAAATAGAACAAATAAAGAACAAAATTCCTTGTGGATGACGCGGCCATGGACGTCCATTGCCGCTGCTCTATGGTTTAAGGTGCACCGATTGTTTCAAACGCCGCCGGGCAGGGCGGCAGGTAGGGTGAAAAGTATGGCTGGCAGCGTAAATAAGGTAATTCTGATCGGAAACGTGGGTGCAGACCCCGAGATCCGTCGGACGCAGGACGGCCGGCCGATCGCCAACCTCCGCATCGCGACGTCCGAGACCTGGCGCGACCGCAATTCCGGCGAGCGTAAGGAAAAGACCGAGTGGCACACCGTCGTGGTCTTCAACGAGGGGCTCTGCAAGGTGATCGAGCAGTACGTCAAGAAGGGCGCCAAGCTCTACATCGAAGGCGCGCTGCAGACCCGCAAGTGGCAGGACCAGCAAGGCCAGGACCGCTATTCCACGGAAGTGGTGCTGCAGGGCTTCGGCTCGACGCTGACCATGCTTGATGGTCGCGGCGAAGGCGGCGGCGATCGCTCCGGTGGCGGCTACGGCGGCGGTCGCGGCGGCAATGCCGGTGGCGGTGACGACTTCGGCGGCGGTGGCGGCTATGGCGACGATTACGGCGCACCGTCCAAGTCGTCCGGTCGCGGCGGCTCCGGCGGTGGCGCAGGCGCTGGTTCCGGCGGTGGCGGCAACTTCTCGCGTGATCTGGACGACGATATCCCGTTTTGATCCGCGAATGGATTTATGCTTGAAGAGCGGCGCGCCTTGTGGTGCGCCGTTTTTCGTTTCGGCTCTAACCGGCGCTCACGATGCCCATCGTCGACTTGATGCCGTCGACCACGAATTGCGTGGCCAGCGCCGCCAGGATGACGCCGAGCAGGCGGGTCAGGATGGCGCGGCCGGTAACGCCCAGGAAGCGGTCGACGCGCTCGGCGATCAGCAGAGCCAGAAACAGCAGCAACAGACTGGCGGCGATGACGATGATCAACTGGGCCCGCTCAAGCGAGCCCTGCATCGATCCGGACAACAAGATGGTGGCCGAGATCGCGCCTGGTCCGGCGATCAAAGGGATGGCCAAGGGAAAGACGGCAATGTTCTGGATGTGGTCCTTGGTGATGGCCACTTCGCTTGTCTTCTCCTTGCGGTCCTGGCGCTTCTCGAACACCATTTCGAAGGCGATCCAGAAGAGCAGCAGGCCGCCGGCGATCCGGAAGGCGCCGATCGATATGCCGAGCACACCAAGAACGCTGGCGCCGAAGAGCGCAAAGACGGCCAGGATGATGAAGGCGATGATCGAGCCGCGCATCGCGACCTGCTTGCGCTGAACGCGGCTCATGCCGACCGTCAGCCCGAGAAAGATTGGGGCAAGGCCTGGGGGATCGATGGTGACGAGCAGCGTGGTGAATGCATTGATCAGTTGGTCGGCGCTTGCCATCGTCTCTCCCTGAAGCCGCATGGCGGCGTGGCGGCAATTCATTGTGCTGCGAAGACACCGCTTTAGCAAACGGGTTCGCGATTTTCACAGACAGTTTGATCGGCGTCGCGGCGGATACGGCCGTAAGCTGGGCGTGAGTGCGAATCGATCAGCGGCGGCGTGAGGATTTACTGTAACGTACTTCCTCCATCCCCAGACATGCGCATGCTGCCGCCATCAGCGGAGATTGTCGATGACCTGGAAGCACCTCCCCATCTGTCTGGCAATCGCCACGGAACTCCTGATCTGCGGTTCTGCCGGGGCGACAAGCCAGTTTTCCGACGAGGATGTCAGTGAGGCCTATATCTATCTGCTCGGCCGCCTTCTGGTCACGCGGCAGCAGCAGCTCGATTTTCAGGAGGGCTTCAAGTGGAACGAGATCGTTCACCGGGAGCCGGGGAAGGTGGATTGGCCCAATCCCAATCTCGATGTCGCCTATTCGGAGGCCTGGATCGCTGTCGATGAAACGAGCTGCACGATCGCGACCGTGCCGGAGATCAGCGACCGCTATTTCACCGTCCAGATTCTCAACGGCTGGGGAGAGACGCTGGCGAATATCAACGAGCGCGTCTTTCCACGAAAATCGTCAGGCGATTTCGCGATCTGCCTTCGGGATGCGGAGGTCAGCCTCCCTGCAAATGTTACCTCGCGTATCGACCTACCTGTGAGGCAGGCCCGTGTGCTGGTGCGCGTTGCGCTTGGCGGCGACAGGGACAAGGCCGTCGCGCTGCAGCACCAGTTCGCGTTCCGGGCGACGTCCGCTCCGAAGGCGCCACAGATCCCGCAAACGCCGATCTTCGCGCTGGAGATGCTGCCGGGTGTTGAAGCGTTCGAGGCTGCAGCCGTGGCGCTCGACAGTGAGCCCGATCTTAATCCCGGTCTGCAACCGCTCGCTGACCGCGCTCGCGCCATCGGCGCTGCAGTGAGCGATCCGGCCGAGCGTACGCGCATCGACGCCGTCATTCATGACCGGGCATTGGCGGATTTCGCCAAGGCGGGGCCGCCGATCGGGCATGGCACCATCCACAACGGCTGGGCGCGGCCGGCGGCCGTGGGCGTCTATAACATCGACTACATCACCCGCACGCTGATCAACTACGGCGGCATCTGGGCCAATATCGCACCAGAGGTCATGTATTACAGGGCGAGCACCGACGAAACAGGGGGCAAGCTCAGCGGTGACAATGTCTATACGCTGACCTTCCCCAAGGACGCGCTGCCACCGCGTTTCGCCAAGTATTTCTGGTCGGTGATCGCGGTCGATACCGCACACTTCCGCGTTCTGCCCAATTCGCTGGAGCGCTACCTGATCAACGAGCAGTCACATCCGCAATTCGGCAACGACGGTTCGCTGACGCTTTATTTCGCTGCCGACAGGCCTGAGGCCGCGCCGGATGGAAACTGGCTGCCGACGCAGAAGGGCCAGGACTACCGCCTGACATTCCGTTTCTACGGTCCGCTGGACGGCGTTTCCAACGGCACCTACTGGCCGCCGGCGTTGGTCAAGCTCGGCCAGTGAAACGCCCGGAAAAGTGCTTCTCCATGAGCTTCAGCAGGAGCCGCCGTTGCTCTGACGGCCGGCTTGCTCGTTCATGGTGATGCATTCCCTGTATTATTTGCGGCAACTCTGCTAGGACGGCGTCTACTGCCACACAAAGGGATGGGCTTGCCGTTATTGAGCCGCAAAAGCCTGTTCAAAACTCCCGCCGAAATTGGCTTCCCGCAAGCCTTTCCGCTATAAATCTTCAAGTGATTCTAGAAGAGATCGTGATCCGTTTTGACTGAGCAAACACCCCCCGGCGGCGGGAAGCTCCCGCCAGGCATCGAGCCCATCTCCATCATGGAGGAAATGCAGCGGTCGTATCTCGATTACGCGATGAGCGTTATCGTCAGCCGCGCACTTCCCGATGTGCGCGACGGCCTCAAGCCTGTGCATCGGCGCATCCTCTACGGCATGTCCGAACTCGGCATCGACTGGAACAAGAAATACGTCAAGTGCGCCCGCGTCACCGGGGATGTGATGGGTAAATATCACCCGCACGGCAACTCGGCGATCTACGATGCGCTGGCGCGCATGGCGCAGGACTGGTCTCTTCGCCTGCCGCTGATCGACGGTCAGGGCAACTTCGGCTCCGTCGATGGCGATCCGCCGGCGGCCGAACGTTACACCGAATGCCGCCTGGAAAAGGCCGCGCACTCGCTGCTCGACGACCTTGACAAGGAAACGGTCGACTTCCGCGACAACTACGACGGCACACTCTCCGAGCCGGTCGTCGTTCCCGCGAAGTTCCCGAACCTGCTGGTCAACGGCGCGGGCGGCATCGCCGTCGGCATGGCCACGAACATTCCACCGCACAATCTCGTCGAAGTCATCAACGGCTGCATTGCGCTGATCGACAATCCGGCGATCGAGCTGCCGGAGATCATGGAGATCATTCCGGGCCCGGACTTCCCGACCGGCGCCAAGATCCTTGGCCGATCGGGTATCCGCTCGGCTTACGAGACCGGCCGTGGTTCCGTCATCATGCGCGGCGTTGCCGCCATCGAGCCTATGCGCGGCGACCGCGAGCAGATCATCATCACCGAGATCCCGTTCCAGGTGAACAAATCGACGATGATCGAGAAGATGGCCGAACTGGTGCGCGACAAGCGTATCGAGGGCATCTCCGACCTGCGCGACGAATCCGACCGCCAGGGTTATCGCGTCGTCGTCGAGCTGAAGCGCGATGCCAATGCGGACGTCATCCTGAACCAGCTTTACCGCTACACGCCGCTGCAGACCTCCTTCGGCTGCAATATGGTGGCGCTGAACGGCGGCAAGCCGGAACAGCTGCAGCTGCTCGACATGCTGCGCGCCTTCGTTTCCTTCCGCGAGGAAGTCGTTAGCCGAAGAACGAAGTTTCTTCTCCGCAAGGCGCGCGAACGCGCCCACGTCTTGGTCGGCTTGGCGATTGCGGTCGCCAATATCGACGAGATCATCCGCACGATCCGGCAGGCGCCGGATCCGCAGACGGCTCGCGAACAGCTGATGACGCGCCGCTGGCCGGCAGCCGACGTCGAAAGCCTGATCCGTCTGATCGACGATCCGCGCCATCGCATCAACGAGGACCTGACGTACAACCTCTCGGAAGAGCAGGCACGCGCCATTCTCGAACTGCGCCTGGCTCGCCTGACGGCTCTCGGTCGTGATGAAATCGGCGACGAACTCAACAAGATCGGCGACGAGATCAAGGATTACCTCGATATCCTCTCGTCGCGTGTTCGCATCCAGACGATCGTCAAGGACGAGCTCGCCGCGGTTCGCGAAGAGTTCGGCACGCCGCGCCGCACCGAGATCCTCGATGGCGGCCTCGAGATGGACGATGAGGACCTCATCGCTCGCGAAGATATGGTCGTGACGGTTTCGCATCTCGGCTACATCAAGCGTGTGCCGCTGACCACCTATCGCGCCCAGCGCCGTGGCGGCAAGGGCCGCTCGGGCATGACGACGCGCGACGAGGATTTCGTTAGCCAGCTATTCGTGCTCAACACGCATACGCCGGTGCTGTTCTTCTCCTCTCGCGGTATCGTCTACAAGGAAAAGGTCTATCGCCTGCCGATCGGCACGCCGACATCGCGCGGCAAGGCCCTGATCAACATGCTGCCGCTGGAACCCGGCGAACGCATCACCACCATCCTGCCGCTGCCCGAGGACGAGGATAGCTGGGCGACGCTCGACGTGATGTTCTCGACGACGCGTGGCACCGTGCGCCGCAACAAGCTCAGCGACTTCGTCCAGGTGAACCGCAACGGCAAGATTGCCATGAAGCTCGAGGAGGAGGGTGACGAAATCCTCTCCGTCGAGACCTGCACCGAGCATGACGACGTGCTTCTCACGACAGCGCTTGGCCAGTGCATCCGCTTTGCCGTGGACGATGTCCGCGTCTTTGCTGGCCGCAACTCGATCGGCGTTCGCGGGATCAATCTTGGCGATAACGACCGCATCATCTCGATGACGATCGTCGGCCATGTCGATGCGGAACCATGGGAGCGGGCCGCCTATCTCAAGCGCGCGGCCAACGAACGTCGCCTGACGACGGGTGAAGCTGAAGAGATCGCGCTTGTCGGTGAAGAAGTCACCGAAGAAGGACAACTGACTGACGAGCGCTATGAGGAATTGAAGGCACGCGAACAGTTCGTGCTGACGGTCTCCGAAAAGGGCTACGGCAAGCGCTCCTCGTCCTACGACTTCCGCATCTCCGGCCGTGGCGGCAAGGGCATTCGTGCCACCGACACCTCCAAGACCGGCGAGATCGGCGAACTGGTCGCGGCCTTCCCGGTCGACGACGGCGACCAGATCATGCTGGTGTCTGATCGCGGTCAGTTGATCCGTGTGCCTGTCGGCGGTATCCGCATCGCCAGCCGCGCCACCAAGGGCGTCACCATCTTCTCCACCTCCAAGGATGAGAAGGTCGTGTCGGTCGAGCGCATCAGCGAGCCGGAAGAGGAAGAGACCGACGAGGCGCTGGAGAACGGTGATGAGACTGCAGTTGTGCCGGGCGACGAGCCATCGGCAGATGCGGCCGATGAAACACCGCCCGACGCCGAGGCATAAGCTCGACCATTCACGTTGAAATCAGAATTTTGAAGGCCCGGATCTGCAAGCATCCGGGCCTTTTTTTCGTTTCGAGTTGCCGAGGCTTTATGGGGTCGCGTCTTGCGAGAGCAAAACAGCTCAGTTGACGTGCCGAGCGGCATACAAACACGCTAACCCCGCTTCTTAGACCAAAGTACAATTGGGTGGATGTGGTTGATTTGACAAAGAGTTTCCGTGGCCGCCAGGCGACCGGAGACAGATAGAATAGAAATTCCGCTCGATGCAACTTTTTGGCGATTCTCCAGCTTGGCGAAAGGCTCCGACTCCAATATCTATCTAGGGATGATTTAGGAGGAAATGATGCAATCGTATTTGATGCAGTCGTTGGAAACGTTTCACGCCTCGGACACGCTCCAGAGCATCGATATCGAACAGAAGCGGGCGCTGATCATCTCGGCTGCCAAGGCAATCCACCAGATGCATCTCGAACTTGGCGTCCCGCTTGTTGCCGCGAATGATCCGCAGCGCGGCAACATCGTCTACGACCTCGCCGAACTCGCCACTCTGCTCGATGACGGCGTCCCCGATCACATCGTCGCGTTGGGGCTCAGGGAGGCCGGGACCGTCATGATGACGCTGTGCGACCTGCTGACCGAAAACGGCGTGGAATAGGCCCTCCTGGCAAAAGGAGGCAGCGGCGGTGCATGCAGACGTCGGCTGTCGTGTCTGACAGTGCATTGCGTTCAATGCGCGCGATCCTGTCGGACCACTCCACCGCGCACGAAAAAGGCCGCATCGTTTCCGATGCGGCCTGTCATAATCGGCGCCTGTTGCTCGCTCAGCTCAGTCGGCCTGCCGCGTGTGCGAGCATGGTGTAGACCTTGCCGGTATCCGAGGTGAGGTAGGACTGGGTGATCGTCCGGTCGCGGTCGGTGCGGGCAACATCGGCGAGCAGCTTTTCAAAGTCGGCGATGTAGCGGTTGACGGCGGTGCGGAATTCCGGCTCGCGGTCGTACTTGTGCTTGATCTCGTCGAAGGTCTGCTGGCCCTTGAGCGTGTAGAGGCGACGAGTGAACACGTCACGCTCGCCGCGCTGGTAGCGGCGCCACAGATCGACCGAGGCATCGTGATCGATGGCACGTGCGATGTCGACCGACAGCGAGTTCAGGGATTCCACGACATGGCGCGGATTGCGGTTGTCGGGCGCGCGGGCCGTTGCAGGCGCGGGCGACTCGGCGCGCGGAGCCGGCTGACGTACCGGCGCTTGCTCGGCCGTCTCGTCACGCGATGCGCCGCGCAGGAGATCGCTGATCCAGCCGCCGGATGCCGGTGAAGCAGAAGGCTGCGTTACGGCAGGCGCGCGCTGCGGTGTGGCCGGTGCGGCGGCTGTCGGAGCGAGCGTGCCGCGCAGACCGAAGCCATCCATCGAAGCCTGCGGGATCGAAGACTGTGTAACCTGAGGCTGAGAAACCGGAGGCTGCGGGATCGCCGATGGCGGGATGGCTGCTGAAGCCGGCGTTGGCGCGGGGGCCTGGGCTACCGGCTGCGGTGCCTGCTGCTGGATTGTCGGCTGCGGAGCAGCGCGAGGGGCGGGCTGGGCCTGCGCCATCGCGCGTGCTGCCGGTTCCGAGATTTCGAGCTGCTGCGTCGAGCGACCGACGATGTGGGAGATATCCTGCAGAGCCTTGATCTGTTCGGAGACGGCGCGGCGCATGGCGGCAGCACTCTCCTTGGCTTCTTCGGGAAGGTCGAATGCACCGCGCTTCAACTCGCTGCGGGTCATGTCGAGTTCCTTGCGGATATCGCCGGCCGAGCGGCGAATTTCCTCGGTGGCGCCCGAGAAGCGGGCAACCGCTTCATCGACCGCTTCCCGCAGGGATTCGCGCATCTGCTGGGCAGCACCGTCGGAGACCCGGCCGGCATCGCCCATCATGCGCTCGACGTCGGACAGCGACGCCGTCAGGCCGCCGCGGACGCGGTTGGCCAGTTCGCCGGAGCGGCGTTCGGCATTGCCGAAGGCGCTGTCGAGCGTCGCATTGACGTCTTCGCTCGCCTTGCTGACGCTGCTGCGCATGGCTTCCGCTGCTTCGGCGGCACGCTTTTCGGCGTCGGACAGCGTGTTGTTGATGTCGGCGAAGGACGACTGGACGCCCTGACGCAGGTTGTGGCTGACCTGGTTGGAGCGCTGTTCGGCGCGGTCGAAGGCCGAGTCCACCATGCTGCCGAGGGCGCGCATGGTCTTCTCGATGTCTTCGGAGCGCTGAACGAGGCCGATCGACAGGGTCTGAAGGGCCGATTCGCGATCTTCCAGCGTCGAGACCAGGTTCGACTGTGCTGCACCCAGCAGGCTGGAGGCCTGGGTCAGCACCTTCGAGTGTTCGTCGAAGCGGCCGATGATGCTGCCGACCTGCGACAGCGTCTGGCCTGAAATGTCCGAGAGGCGATCGACCTTGCCTTCGAGAAGGCGGGTCGAGGCTGCGACCATTTCTGCGGCCTTGGAGGCGGAGTCGGTGAAGCGCGAGGTGGTGTCGCCGAGACGGCTGTCGACGGCGGTCAGATCTTCGGCTGCGCGGCTCATCATCTGGCCCATGACGGCGCTGTTGTCGGAGAGCCGGTCGATCAGGCGGTTGACGTTGGAAAGCAGGCTGTTTTCGATCGCATCGACGGCCGATGCTGCACGCTCGGTGCGGGCGGCGATGGCGTCGATCAGGGCGGCATTCTCGACGCGCAGGCGTTCGGCACGCTCTTCGGTCGCGGCCGCGATCTGTGCGGCGCTCTGCTCGCTCGCAGCGTTGATCTGAGCGGCGGTGCGTTCGCCGGCCGAGGTAATTTGCGCGGCAACTTCCTTGCCCGTCTGCGCGTAGCGATCAATCATCGGACGCGCAGTCTCGTCGAGGATACGCGACAGTTCGGTCGAGCGGCCCGCCAGCATCGAGTTGAGTTCACGGGTACGATCGTCGAGGGCGGCGCGGATCGAATTTCCACGCGCTTCGAGTGCCTGCTCGACATTGCCGAGGGTGCTGTCGAGTTCGCGCGAGTGGTCTTCAAGGCCGCTGCGGATGGCCTTGCCGCGGGCTTCCAGCGCCCGGTCGACATTCGCCATCGTCGAAGCGATCTCTTCGCTGGCGGTCGAGATGGTGGCGCGGATCTCCGTGCCGTGGCCGGCAAAGGTGGTCTGCGCGTCGCTCAGCGCCTTGGAGATCGCGCCAACCTGACCGCTGACCAGCGTTTCGGCTTCCGCCACCTTGTTGATGATGGCATTGCCGGCTTCGGAGAAGGTCTGCGCGACCGCGGCGGCCTGGCCGGCGAGGCGGTTCTGCGCCTCGGAAACACGGCTGACGATCTGTTCGGAGCGGTCACCCATGGCGCGGGCGAAATCGCTGCTCTTGGCATCGAGACCTTCGGCGAATTGCTGGCCGGTCTGGCTGAGGCTGGCGGCGGCGCGCGCTGCTTCGCCATCCATTTCCTGGGTGGTGTCGGCAACGGCGCTGCGCAGCGAGGCGGCGAGGCCGGCAGCCTTGCCTTCGATGGTACGGTTGACGGCGTCGAGGCCGACGGTCAGGGCGCGGTCCATGGTCGAAAGGCGTTCGTCGAGATGCGCGGTGCCGCGTTCCATGGCTTCGCCGATGCCTGCCGTGCGGGCGTCGATACCGGAGGTGAGGCTTGCGGCGCGGCTGTCGATCTCGGACGCCAGATGGCTGGTGCGCCCGTCGATCGTTTCGGAGAACTTGGCGATGCTGCCATCCACTGCGCTGGCGATACGGCCAGAGGTCTCGTCGCTGAGCGCGCCGAGACGAGCGATGCCGTCGGTGAGGGTGTTGGACAGTCGCTCGCCTGCCGCGTCGACCTGCTCGGCAACGCCGCCGACGCCATCGCGGATACGGTTTTCAAGGGCGGCAAGGCCGGCCTCGACGCGTGAGCCGGTATCGGCAAAGCGGCCGGTCATGCCCTCGATCGACTGATCGAGGTTCGAGGCGAAGCTTTCCGTCGAGCGGGAGATTTCGTCGGCCGCATTCTGGAAGCGGCCGGCGATGTTGCCGGTGCTGTCGCGAAGGCGATCCTCGAGCGACTGGGCGCTGGCGTCGATCGTCTGGCGAATGGATGCCTCGCGATCTTCCAGCGACATTTCCAGCATGCTGACACTGGCGGCGATCGATGCGCCGATGGTGGTTGCCTGATCGGCCAGCGTATCGCCGATGTGGGCCTGCGCCTCGTTCAGCGTCAGGTTGATCGCCTGCGTGCGGTCGTCCAGCGTCGCGCGGATGCGTTCGTGGGCAGAGCCGAGGCCGTCCTCAAGGCGGGTTGCGGCATTGCCCGTGAGCGCTTCGAAGCGGTCGGCTGCTGCCGTCAGGCCGTCTTCGATACGGTCGCTGCCACTTGCGAGCGTGCTTGAAATGGTCAGGCTGTGATCGGCCAGCGCGCGTTCGAGACGCTGCTGGTTATCGGTGTAGGCGCTGCGTATTTCCTGGGCCTTGTCGGTAAAGGCGCCGGCAACACGGGATTCGGCTCCGGCGACGGAATCGAGCAGGGCGTTGGTGCGGGCGTCCAGCACTTCGTCGAAGCGGCTCTGGCTGTCGCCGAAGGAGATCGCCAGCGCCATGGATTTTTCAGCCAGCGTGTCGGCCAGACGATCGTGGACGTCGGCGATCGATGCGGTGATGCCCTCGGCGTTCCGGGCAAGGGTGCTCTCGATCTGGTCGTGGCCGTCTCTCAGGGACGCGGCGAGCGCTGATGCGCGCTGGTCGAGCGCGCCGGCGATGCGATCGTGACCGCTGGCCAGAGAGCCAACGATGCCTTCGGCGTGATGCCCAAGCGTGTCTTCAAGGCGCGAATGGCCTTCGTTGAGCGCGATCGCCAGGCCCATCGCCCGGTCTTCCAGCGTCTCGTTGATCTTGTCATGACCTGATGCAAGCGAGCTCGCAATGCCGTCGGCGTGGTGTGCGAGCGTATCGGCCAACCGGCTTTGGCTGTCGTCCAGCGAGATGGCGAACGCCATCGTCCGGTCGTCGATCGCCTCGGCCAGCTTTTCATGACCGGCCGCGAGTGACTGCGAGATGGCCTGCGCACGGGTGTCGAGGCTGTTCTCGATCAGGCTGCGGCCTTCGTTCATCGATGCGGCAAAGGCTGCGCTGCGTTCGGCGAGCGCGTCCGCGAGCTTTTGCTGGCCGCCGGCCAGCGACTGCGAGATGGCGCTGGCGTGGCTGCCGAGCGTGTCGTCGATGCGACTGTGGCCTTCGTTCAGCGAGATGGCCAGCGCCATGGCGCGGTCATCAAGGGTCTCGGCCAGGCGATCATGGCCGGAGGCGATCGAACTGGAGATCGCGTCGACCTGGGTGCCGAGCGTCTCTTCGAAGCGGTTCTGGCTCTCGTTGAGCGAAATGGCCAGGCTCATGGCTTTGTCGTCCAGCGTGTCGGCCAGGCGGTCGTGACTGCTGGTAACGGCCTCGATGATGGCATCCGAGCGGCTTGCCAGGGTGTTCTCGAAGCGCGACTGGCTGTCTGTCAGGGCGCCGACGAAGGCGCCGCTGCGGGCCGACATGACGTCGTCGATGCGCTCGTGCGCGGAATCCAGCGCCTGGGTGATATCCTGGGCGCGCCGGGAAATCGTGGTGTTCAGTTCGTCGGCGCGGCCGAAGGCCGAGGTGATCTGGTCGGTGCCAGCCGAAACGGCCGAGCTGAGATCGGTTGTCGTCGACAGAAGCGTGTCGCGGAATTCCGTGGCGCGGGCGGACAGGTTGTTGTGCAGCTCCGAGGTGCCGGAGGCGAGCGCCAGCGAGATTTCGGAGGTGGCGTGGCTCAGCGCCGAGGTCATTTCCGTCGTGCGGGCGCCGATGGCACCGGCGACTTCTTCGACCTTGTCGGTCAGGGTGCTTTCGAGGATTTCGCGACCGGTCGACAGCGCCGTGGTCAGCGCGAAGGAGTGATCGGTCAGCTCCGAGCCGATCCGTTCGATGCTCGAGCTTAATATGCCGTTCAGCGAATCCGATCCGCCGCTCAACGTATCGTTGATGCGGTTGAGGCTCTCCATCAGTTTGGTGTCGAGGGTGCCGGCGCGTTGATCGAAGGCGTTGGCGAATTCCGCGACGCGATCGTCGAACGAGGTCGATAGCTGCGCGACGGTCGCCTGCAGGCGCTCGTCGAAGAAGCCCGAACGCAGGTCGAGATCCATGATCGTGTCATCGACGCTGGACTGCAGGCTGTGGCGGAAGCTGGTGCCGCGCTCGTCGAGCGTGCTGTTCAGCTTTGCCAGGACGTCGTCAAGGGTGGTGGAGATGGTGCGTTCGCCGCCGGTCAGGCTTTCGTTGATCTCGCGGGTGCGGGCGATCAGGATTTCGTTGAGCTGGCGGGCGCGGTCATTCAGAGCGGCATTCAGCTTTTCGGCGTTGCTGTCCATGGTGGACGCACGCGTTTCGAACTGGCTGAGAATGGTGTTGCCGTGGGTGCTGAGGTTCGAGGTCAGCGAGTCCAGACGGTTGTCGAATTCGTTGGCGAGCGCAAAGCCCGATGACGTCAGCGTCTGCAGCAGCGAATCCGTCTTCGCGGCGAGCAGGCTGCCGAGCGACTGGATGGCGGATTCCGACTTTTCGGTGATCGTCGCGGCGCGCGTGTCGATCATCGACGCGAAAGCTTCGCCCGAGGTCGCAAGGCGCACTGCGATTTCTTCGGTGGCGAGTGACAGGTCTTCGCGCAGCTGGTCGTGGACACCGACGATCGAGGTGCGGATGCGCTCGGCATGGTTGACGATCGCCTCGCGCTCGGAACCGAGTTCGTGGACGAGACCGCGAACGCGCAGTTCGTTGTCGGCATAGCTGCGCTCGAGGGCATTGACCTCGGAATGCACGAGCGTTTCGAGCTCTGAAGCGCGAGCGATGGTGCGCTCGATGCCTTCGTTCATGGCCGAGACTTCGCGGCGCACGGCCTGGCCGACGGTCATGATGCGTTCGGAGGCGATAGTTTCCGGCTCGGAGAGACGCAGCGCCACTTCGGCCATCGAGCGTGCGGCATTGCGCATGTCCTGGGCGCGGGCCATCATGATGGCGAATGCGTAGAACAGCAGCACGGGGATGATTATGCCGACGAGGCCGGCGATCACGCCGGGGAGGGCGATGACGTCGGACAGCGAACGGATCTGCCAGATCTGCGGCGAATAGAGCAGCGACATCAGGCCGAGGCCGCCGACGATCCACAGAAGCGAAACGAGCGTGGCATTGCGGAGCGCCGGACGCGCCGAGCCGTTGTCGAGCGATTTCAGAAGCGAAGCGGGGCTGATCCGGCTGCCGTCATTGGCGGCGGAGGCCGGCGCCCGCGATGCCTGTTCCGGAGGGCGTGCCGCGGCCTGGCTGCGCTGCGGCTGCTTGGCATCGTCTTTACGCTGATTGCGGATTTGGGTTTTTTCGGACACTTTTGCCTCCGAGGCGTCGGGCTTCTTAACTTGAAGAGACGGCGTGGGTTCGTCGTCGAAGTCGATCTGCAGGGCTTCGTCCAATGCTTTGAACGCCTTGTCCTCGATCGATTCGTTGTACTTGTTGTTCGCCATTCCGTTACGCCTCGTTACATCTCAGCCGGTTCACTACGCATCCGGGCTTCCGCGCCGCCCGAACAAACCTTGCCTCTGAACCCATCCGCTCAGGATTAGAGAGCGGATAAGTATGTCATTTCAGAGTGGATAGCTGCTTTCCCACACATAAGGTATCAAAACATTACCATTATCCACTTGGCGAGCAAAGGCATACGCAACCCAGCTCTCCCAGTCGTATCGTAGTGACACATCCGGGCCTGCTAGACAATTAACGCGTTCGGTCGAATGCCTGGTTATTAACGCTTCATTAATCGAGTTTAACGGGAGCAGGGCATTGAAATCCAATGCGTTAGAAGTGTTTTGCGGGCGTTAACCATACGGCGAGAAATTCGCCCTCAATGCGCCCGAATTTAACGCGATTGGCACTGCGCCCGCACATCATCGATCCAACGGCGGGACTTAGACGGGAGAATTGGTATCATGGCAGCAGTCAGTATTGCGTTCGCAGCGCCAGATAATTGCAAGGGGCAGGCGCCCTCGCAGTTGAGGCCGATCGATCTTGTCCATCTGGCAAACCAGACGATGGGTGACAAGGCCCTGGAACTGGAGGTCCTGCAGATGTTCGCGCGGCAGGCGCGCTCCTGCCTGCACGAGATGTCGACCGGCGATGCCATGGCGGTGGCAGCGGCCGCCCACAAGCTCAAGGGTGCCGCAGGCGCCGTCGGCGCCTTCAAGGTGCGCGACGCGGCGGAAATGCTGGAAAGCAATTGCGGCGATGCAGCCGCCATGGCCGGCGTCGGCGTTGCCGTTATTGAAGCCGAAAACTTCATCCTCAAGCTTTGCCGCTGACCATCGGCTGAAAAGCCACTTATTCGCGACACACAGGCAACTGTGTCGAAACCGACACGACCCGCTGGTCCATTCCGGAGCAGCGGGTCTTTTTACGGCAAGTCGCGTGGCGCATTTTGACAAGCGTGTCGCTTATAAATCTGGAATGAAGAAGCCGAGGGCGGTCGTTGTTGACTGCCTGGCTTATTTGTTGGAAGTAAAATTCCAAACCCATCCCACTGATGATCACCGGAAATCACCATGCCCAAACTGACCATTGTCGCCTTCGACGGTACGCGCTTCGATCTTGATGTCGATCAGGGATCGACCGTCATGGAAAACGCCGTTCGCAATTCCGTGCCGGGCATCGATGCCGAGTGTGGCGGCGCCTGTGCATGCGCTACCTGTCATATCTACGTCGATGACGAGTGGACCGAGCGCGTCGGTCCGCCGCAGGCGATGGAGGAAGACATGCTCGATTTCGCCTTCGACGTGCGCCCAACGTCGCGTCTTTCCTGTCAGATCAAAATGAAGGCGGCACTCGATGGGCTGACCGTTCACGTGCCCGAGCGGCAGGCCTGATCGAAACACTGATCTCAAGACAAAAAAAGCCCCGCTGGCCGAGATGACGAGCGAGGCGAGGTAGGCGCGTCACCTACGGTCGAGGGAGGATCGACCGCGGCTTCGCAACGCGCCAGGAGAACCCAGAAAACGAAGGCTCCGGCTGACCGAGCTGAACTTTCGAATGTCTGAATATTAGCGCGTTGTGTTTCATAAGGCTATGGTGAGAAATCACCATTCAATGGCTGGGGCGGCGCGAGTTTCGCACAGGTTTCGTTGCGCGGCTAAGCTTTCCAGGTCGTTTTTACGCCGAGAATCAGCTACTTTTCGCCGCCGGATGTTTTGATCCGGTTGTTCAACAGGCGAAGCATGCGCTTCTGGAAATTGACTGCCTCGACCTGATCGAATCGCGCCTGCAGCCGATCATGCTCGGCGATGCCGTCGGTCGATACCTCGGTGACCATTTCCTGCATGCGCTCGCAATTCGGCTGTGAAGGCAGCGCGAGGATCCTCCGTTCCATCGCCCGTGCCTGCGTTCTGGCAATCTCGGCGTGACGTTCCTCGTGGCGCTTGATGTCGCTCGAAAGCGTGTCCCAGATCATCGACAATTCGGGGCTGGCACCGCGCCGGTTCTTCCAGCGCGGCAGGATGATCTGCGTGTGGACGGTGACGCGCGCGCCGCCGACGCGGCAGCGACCGTTTTCTTCGACATACGTCGCATCTCCGCCGAAGCGGATCTTGGTGGCGCCGGGATGGCGGGCGGAGGAGCCGTTGGCCGTCGGGCCGCGGGTGCTTAGCTGGTCGTCGAGTTCGTCGGCGGTTTTGCCCTTGATGTCGAAGTAGGAATAGCTCTTCGTGGCAACGACTGCAGCTCCCGCAGGATTGCCGGTCGCAAGCGAAATGGAAATGGCGAGGAGGAGCGGCATATAACGCGGTACGGACGGCATTCTGCGAATACTCATGTTGAAGTTTGCCGGAGCTTGGGGCATAGCCACCGCGAGCGCAATATGATTGCGCGGTTTTTTCGATCGATAGGACAAATGCCGTTGGCACAGCTTGGGAGCAGATTCTGGCGCGTCGGGCACGGCCGCGAGATCGAACTCGGTCGTCGATCGGTGATCATGGCGATCGTCAATGTGACGCCGGATTCGTTTTCCGACGGCGGCCGATATGACAGCGTCGATAGGGCTGTCGCGCATGCGCTGAAAGCCGTCGAGGACGGCGCCGAGATTATCGACATCGGCGGCGAATCCACGCGCCCGGATGCCGAGATCGTTACCGCCTCTGAAGAGCAGGCGCGGGTGTTGCCTGTCATCGAGGCGCTTCGGACGAAGACCAAGGCGCTGATCTCGATCGACACCTATCGCGCCGAGACAGCGCGGCTTGCGGTTGCCGCGGGCGCCCACATCGTCAACGACGTTTTCGGATTGCAGAAAGAACCGGATATCGCGGCTGTCGCCGCGATCTCGGGCGCAGGTCTCTGCATCATGCACACCGGTCGCGACCGGGACAAGCTATCCGATCTGATCGCCGACCAGTTCCTGTTTCTTGAACGATCGCTCGAGATTGCCGGTCGTGCAGGCGTGTCGCGGGAGTGCATCGTTGTCGACCCGGGGTTCGGCTTTGCCAAGGATACGCAGGAAAACCTCGAGCTGATGGCGCGTAGCGACGAACTCCATCGTCTGGGCTTCCCCTTGCTGGCGGGGACGTCGCGCAAGCGTTTCGTCGGCGCGGTGACCGGGCGCGAAGCCGCCGATCGCGATGCCGGAACTGCTGCAACCAGCGTTTTGCTGCGTCTGAAGGGGGCAGCGATTTTTCGGGTACACGATGTCGCAATCAACAGGGACGCGCTTGCTGTCACCGATGCTATGCTGGCGGCACGCGATGCGTTCGAGCGGAAGGGCACGGCATGAGCACCACCTACACAATCACCCTGCAGAACTGCGCCTTCTTTGCGCGTCATGGTGTTCATGACGAAGAGGAGTTTCTGGGCCAACGGTTTTTCGTCGATGCCGAACTCGACGTGGTGGCCGGGACGGCGCTGGAGAGCGATTCGATCGACGACACGGTGAATTACGGGATCGCCTTTACCGTCATCGAGGAGATCGTTACCGGCAAGCGACGCTATCTCATCGAGGCGCTGGCGCTCGATATCGCCAAGGGCCTCTGTCAAAAATTTCCGCAGATCACCCGCGCCAAGATCACCGTGCGCAAGCCGAATGCGCCGGTGCCCGGTGTGCTGGATTTCGTTCAGGTGAGCGTCGAACATCTTGTCTGACATTGCTTTCCACACCGCCACCCTCGGGCTCGGCGGCAATATCGGCGATCCCGTGCATGCCATGGCGGTGGCGCTGCAAGCGCTCGATGCGCGCGCGGATTGCCGGGTGACCGCGGTGTCGCGTCTCTACCGGACGCCGCCATGGGGCAAGACGGATCAATCCTATTTCTTCAATGCCTGTGCCTCGGTCTCGACATCGCTGGCGCCGGAGGCGTTGCTGGATGTCTGCCTCGACATCGAGCGCGGCATGAAGCGGGAGAGGATCGAGCGTTGGGGCCCGCGGACGCTCGATATCGATGTGCTGACCTATGCCGATCTCGTTCAGGATGCACCGCGACTGCAATTGCCGCATCCGCGCATGACGGATCGCGGTTTCGTGCTGATGCCGCTCGCGGATTTCGCTGCTGACATGACCGTCGATGGTGTTGCGGTGGCTGAATGGCTTGCCAGGGCGGATGTCGCCGGCATCGAGGTGGCCGATCAGAGCCCGCAATGGTGGCGCACCGCCTGAAACGCAAGAGCGGCCGAGACGGCCGCTTCGCAAGTCCTGGTTCCGACGATCTGTCCTACTCGACGGAGCCGACAGTGATTTCGTCGATCTGGCGTGACAGCGTCAGGCCGATGACCGGGATCATCTGGCTTTCGACCTTCACCGATACCGTCACGTTCATGGTCTTGTCGTCGCGGACGCGGGCGATCATCGCGCCGTTCAGCTTGGCGCGGTTGAGGCCGACGACGACGGTGTCGTCAGTGACAGTGCCGGAGATGACGTCCAGACCCTTGCCCTCGGCGCCATCCAGGAACTTGCCCTTGTAGCTGTTGCCGGACTGGGTGATCAGCGCGCTCATCGGCTGCTTGAAGACGCCGACGCGGCAGCTGCCGTCAAGCTTGACGCCGGTGCCGTCCGAAACGGGTTCGCCGACCAGATTGCAGGTGAACTTCGTGCCCTTGTACTTGCCGGCAACGATTTCGCCCGGACCTTTCCAGGAGCCGGCGATCGACTCGAAGAATGCCTTGTCGCGCGTTGCAGCGGTTGCGGACGGAGCCATGTCGATGACTGGCGAAAGAGCGATCGCCGCGAGGACGAAGAGAGAGAGAAGCTTGCGCGAGTACATGGAATTTCCTTGGCGAACCATATCGCTGAACTGATGCCAAGTTTTGCCGAAAAATGGTTAATGCTTGGTTTCCGGGCGGTCGAAAGCCTTGCGTATCAAGGCTATTTCACGCTGTGCCTACGTCCGGGCTGCTAGATATAAGCTGTTGAATTAACTGGTGATCGTGCTGCCATGTGGCCTCACCGCAACAGGGCTGTGGCTTAAGATTCAACCTTGCCCGCCGTTGCTCTTCTGCGTCATCGACGGCGTCAGGTCGCCGATGAAGTCGCCGATTCCCGGGCGCTTGAGGGCGCGAAACGCCAGCGGGCGGCAGAGATCCATGGCGGCGATTCCAATGCGCGCAGTCATAAGCCCGTTGATGACGCCTTCGCCGAGCCTTGCCGACAGCTTCGATGCCAGTCCATGACCTAGCACCTGCTGCACGAGGCTGTCGCCGACCGCAATCGATCCGGTGACGGCGAGATGGGCCAGCACGTCGCGCATCAGGCGGATCATCCCCAGCGTGCCTGGCCGGCCGCCATAGAGTTCGGCCATGGCGCGGATCAGCCTTGAGGCCTCGTAGAGCACGTAGAGAAGATCGACGATCGCGCGCGGGCTGACGGCGGTGACGATCGAGACGCGCTTCGATGCGTTGAGGATCAGGCCTCTGGCCTGGCGATCGAGGGGCGCCAGCAATTCACGCTCGGCAAGCGCCACCAGATGCGGCGCGTCGATGATATCCGTTTCGGCCGCCTTCAATGTGGCGCGGCCACGAGCGGTTTCCGGCTTGGCGGCCAGAAGATGTTCCAAGCTCTTGACCAGCGCACGCGCCTTGGCGGGCTTCGTTTCGAGGATCGCCGCTTCCGCTTCTGTCTTGATGGTCTGTACGGCCGCCAGCCGCATCATGCCGGCGGTTTCCCTGACGACAATGGCGATGACGGCCAGAATGCCGATGCCCAGAGCCGCGAGCGCTGTGTAGCCCAGCCAGTCGGCGCGGGTGAAGAGGTTGCGGATCAGGCTGTCGGTCCACAGCCCGAAGGCGAGCGAAAACAGCAGGCCGAAGGCGCCGAGCGCGATCTTGGCGAAGGACGTCCGGCGCTTGCGGGGCAGGGCGACCGGGACGGGTGGTATATCCTTGTCCGGGTTGAGGAAGGGATCGTCCTCATCCGATGTCAGCACGACTTCGCCCGAGAAGCTTGCTGGTTTGCGCGACTGCGGCTGCGTCTCTGTTGTCGTCGTGCTCCGCGGCGCGTCGTCTTCGAAGGCGAAGGCTGCCGGTGTGCGGCGCGGGTGCTGTTCCGATGGCGGCTTGATCATGCGAGGCGATCTCCGAACAGAAACTGCATGGCGCGGTCGAGGCGGATGTGCGGCACCGACAACTTGATGCCGCCGCCGGTTTCGTCGAGTGCCGGCGGGCGGAAGCGGACGACGCTGACCTCGGGTAATTGGACATCGCGATCACCTGATTCGAAGCTGGCGAATAGCGCTTCGGGATTTTCAGGAAGATCGCCCGGAAAGATCGCGGTCTTCTTCAGGCCGTCAAAGGTCTCCCCCGCGATGGTTTCGCCCTCGATCGGCGTGCCAACGATGACCGGGAGTTCAAGGCCGTCGCGCTTGACTGTTGCTTCCCGCGTGGCACGCACAGAGGCCAGCGCCATGACGTCGATGCCGGCGCCGGCCATGCCGATCCGCTGGATGGCACGATCGACGAGACGGCGCGTCAGGGCGTCCAGACGGTGGTGGCTCTCGTGATGCAGGTGATCGGCCTTGGTGGCGGCCACCAGAACGCGGTCGATGCGGCGACCGAGTAGCGAGGACAGCAGCGAGTTTGTGCCGGGGCGGAAGCAGGCAAGAACATCGGTGAGCGCCCTTTCCAGGTCCTGTACCGCCTCGGGCCCGCGATTGATCGCCTGCAGCGCGTCGATGAGGACGATCTGACGGTCGATGCGGGAGAAATGCTCGCGGAAGAATGGTTTCACCACCACCGACTTGTAGGCCTCGTAGCGCCGCTCCATCATCGCCCACAGCGATCCCTTCTCCGGTCGGCCTTGCGGCGGTAGGATCAGAGGCGCAAAGGTCAGCGCAGGGGAGCCATCAAGATCGCCGGGTAGCAGGAAGCGACCGGGCGGCAGCGTCGACAGCGAGCGCTCGTCGGATTTGCAGGCCTTGAGGTAATCGGCGAAGGCGGTCGCCAATCCGCGCGCGCGCATCTCGTCGGCGGGTTCGGTGATGTCGCAGGCGCCTGTCAGTTCAAGCCATGGCTGCGCCAGTTCGTTGCGGATACCGGTGCGCGCCAGTGCGATCGTCTCTTCGCTGAAGGTGCGAAAGTCCTTGGCCAACAGCGGCAGATCGAGCAGCCACTCGCCGGGATAATCGACGATGTCGATCGACAGGCGGCCGGGCGAGAACAGGCGGTTCCAGCCGCTGGCGCTCTGATAGTCGATCGTCAGGCGCAATTCGGAGATGGCGCGCGTCGAATCCGGCCAGATCCGGTCCTTCACCAGTGCCCTTATGTGATCCTCGTACTGGAACCGGGGCACCCCGTCGTCCGGCTGTTGCTCGAGGCGCACCGCGGACACGCGACCGGACTGCACGGGTTCGAACAGCGGCAGGCGGCCGCCATGGAGGAGATTGTGCACCAGGGAAGATATGAACACCGTCTTGCCGGCGCGCGACAGGCCGGTGACGCCTAGCCGTATCGTCGGGTTGACAAGGCCGGCCGCACGGTCGGTCAGGTTGTCGAGTGCGATACGCGCGTCGTCGGTGAAGGATGTCATGCTGGGCGGCAAGGCAAAATTCCAGTTTCTGGCCTTAACGGCATATAGGAACCGGCAGGCCGAAGAAAAAGACGCCTGGCGACAGCGTTAGCCGTTCATGAAGTCGATAAGGCGCCATCCATTGAGGCCGACATTGTAATCGAGGATGGCAAGGCCGCCGGGCGGGAAGCCGTTCGGCAATGTCTGGGCAATAGCCTGGTGGCCGATCAGGGTTTCCAGCGCCTGCTCGATGACAGGGTTGTGGCCGACCAGCATGACCGAGCCCACATCCAATTGGGCGCCGATGATATCGAGATATGTCTCTGCCGTGGCGTTGTAGAGCGCGTCGACGAAGCGGATGTCGAGGTTTTCGCCCATGGCGCGATGAACGGCCTCGGCGGTCTGGCGGCAGCGCAACGCCGTCGAACTCAGGACGCGATCGGGGCGATAACCCTTGTCGGCGGCATTCTCGCTGAGAATTTCGGCATCGGCATAGCCTTTTTCACTCAGCGGCCGGTCGAAATCGCGTTGACCATCCGTCGGCGGAGATGCTTCGGCGTGCCGTAGGAGGTAGATCCGGGACGGCGGAGGCGTGATTGCGTTCATCGGCGTTTCCCCGGTCGAGTGGCCTTTTTCAGTAACGTCAGCGTGGTGCTGTCGTCAACCGTGTCGACTGTTCCTGCGGCCAAAGTCCAGCGCAAGCTTTCGTGACGCCGAAGGCGCCAAGCGGCAAACGCGAGAAATAGTGACGTAAAAATAGCCTGTTAGCTCAAAATTGTGACAGATTTAAAAATGTGTTTACCTAACGGATTCGACTTGAATCACACGCGTCGGTCGGGATATACAGCCGCCAGATGAGATGTTCTTCAGGAGAATCGCGTTGAGTGAGAAGATCGATCTTAGCCAATACGTGCCCTCGGAAGAGGAAGAGTTTATGAACGGCAACCAGCGGGCCTATTTCAGGGCCAAGCTTGTTGCCTGGAGAAACGACATCCTCAGAGAGGCGCGCGAAACCCTCGAGCATCTTGCCGAGGAAAGCGCAAACCATCCGGATCTCGCCGACAGGGCGTCGTCCGAGACGGATAGAGCCATTGAGCTGCGCGCCCGTGATCGCCAGAGAAAACTGATTTCCAAGATCGATGCAGCACTGCAGCGGATCGAAGAAGGAACCTACGGCTATTGCGAGGAAACCGGTGAACCGATCGGCCTCAAGCGTCTCGACGCTCGCCCGATCGCAACGCTTTCCATCGAGGCGCAGGAACGTCACGAGCGCCGCGAGAAGGTCTACCGGGACGAATAAGGACTGCTCAGACCATGCATTGAAAAAGGCACCGCTTGATCGCGGTGCCTTTTTTGTTTGCGAGAACGTCATCCGAAGATCGACGGCCGTTACCGGCCGCCTTCTGGTCGCAGATGTTATTTGTCGCGATTGACGCTCATCTCTCCGAAAATGCGCGCGACCTCGTTCTGAAGGGCGGCGTCGGCGCCCGTCATCGGCGCCATCTCCGGATCACGGCGCGGCAGATTGCTTGGCGTTGGCCGGATCGGCGTGGGCTGCTGCGGCTGCGGCACGATACGCTCGGCGGAGAGATTGACGTTCATCTCTTCTTCGAGGACGCGCTGGAAATCGCTTGGCTGCGCGGACGGGGTGATCGAGCGTGCAATCGTCGGGGCAACCGGTGTTGGTGCGAAGGGTTGTTGCGGTGCGGCGGGGTAGGGGTTCGGCGTGTGCACCACGGGCGTAGCCATCACCTGCGGCTCGATCCGCTGCGGCGAGAGAACGCGTTGGCGGGCGGAATCGAGAATATCGGCAGCAGCGGATGCCTCGATCGGCGCAGGCTCCGGCTGGCTGAAGACAGACTGCGTTCTGACCGGTTGGGCGATGACGGGTGGAACGTTGATCGGTTGCGGGGCGACGGGCGGTTGCGGGCGTGCTTCGATCGGCGCGGGGATGGGCGCCGGTGTGGCGACAGGTGCGGTGCGGGGCGCCCGCTCCATCTCCGTTTCGAAGACCGGTTGGCGTTGCACGGGCTCCGGCGCGTAAGGCTCGACGTCGATCGGGGCCGGTTCCGGTTCGGGCGCGTATTCCTCGACCGGCGACAGCGTGCGGGCGATGATCGGCTTGGGCGTCGGAGGCGCGACGGGTTCAGTGGCAGCGATCATCACCGGCTGCTCGATGGTCTGATTCTGTACCGGCGGCTGCTCCGGTTCCGAATCGTCGATCGGCAGGATTCTGCTTTCGATGACGATGTCCGTCGGGCCGCCGATCATGATCAGATGCTCGACATCGTCGCGGCGCACGAGAACAAGGCGACGGCGGGCGTCGACGGCTGCGGCATCCAGCACCTGAAGGCGTGGTTGGCGGTTGCGGCCGCCGCGGACGAAGGGCGACGGCGCCCGGTTGCGCATGATCCAGAGGATCGCGACGAGAAGCACCAATGCGATGGCCACGCCGCCTGCGGCAATGAAGAAGCGGCTGCCATAAGCTCCCATGAGGTCATCGAACATATTCACCTACTCCTTTGCGGCTCTCAACCACATGACGACTTTTAGGCTTCGTAGACAAGGGGAAGGCGCCTTGTCCAGTCATCGAAAGCCGCAAGTCTCTTCCGTGGCATCGTCTTATTCGACATTTAACGGCAAAAGTGGCGCTGTAGCTTGTGAATTCAATCACTCTTCATGGTTACTGGTGTTTTTGGCGAGGCAGCAAATTGCTAAGAAGGAAGAAGCGCCTGATTCCTGCTTCGTCTCTTAGTCATTGAGTGAAGGCCGGCAGGCAATGCGAGGAACTACATGACGAAATCCCGTCAGGCCGACAATTTCAGCGAACCGCTCGTGGACCGTGGAGGACGCGCCGGTACGGCTTTGCGGATCCTGCTGCTCGCGCTCGTGTTGATCGGCGCCGCGGCCGCCTTTGTCGTGTTCAAGCGTTCGCTCGACAACGAGATGGTTCTGGGCGTGCTCGGCGTGCTCGCCATGGTCGGCATCTTCTTCCTTGTATCGTCGATCATCGGCTTCATCGAGGTCATGCCGCAGCACCAGTCCGACAGCCTGGCGCGGGCCTTTCTCAACAGCCATCCCGACGGGTCGCTGATCACCGACGACAAGGGCCGGATCGTCTACGCCAACGCAGCCTATGGAGCGCTGACCGGCGCGCGGAAGTCGACCGAGGTGCAGACGCTGGAAGCGCTGCTGTCGCGTCACCGCGAATCGAACGAGGCGCTCTACCGGCTGTCGAACGGTCTGAGGGAAGGCCGCGAAGGCCGCGAGGAGTTCCGGCTGCTGCGTGCGCTGGGACCATCGCTCAACGGATCGGGCGCCCACTGGTACCGCTTGAAGGCACGGGTGCTGCAGGGCGAGGAAAGCGGTGGCAAGCCGCTGCATATCTGGCAGATCAGCGACATCACCTCCGAGCGTGACGACCAGGAGCGGTTCTTCAAGGAATTGCAGAACGCCATCGATTATCTCGACCATGCACCGGCCGGGTTCTTCTCCGCCGGCCGCAAGGGCGAAATCTTCTATCTGAACGCGACGCTGGCCGAGTGGCTGGGCATCGATCTCACCAAGTTCATTCCGGGTTCGATGACGATCGGCGACATGGTGGCCGGCGAGGGGCTGGCTCTGATCCAGTCGGTACAGGCCGATCCGGGTCTCAAGAAGACGGTGACGCTCGATCTCGACCTGAAGAAATCCAACGGCCAGAGCGTGCCGGTACAGATCGTTCACAGCGTTACCTCCATGCGCGACGGTGCACCGGGTGAGAGCCGCTCGATCGTGCTGACGCGTCGCGACAGCAAGGACGGCGATCAGTCGGCTTCGGCCGCCTCGATGCGCTTTACCCGCTTCTTCAACAACACGCCGATGGCGATTGCTTCGGTCGATGGCGACGGCCGCATCCTGCGGACCAACGCGCCGTTCCTTAAGCTGTTCTCCGGGATTGTCTCGCGCGATGATGTCGAGAATGGCGCTCTGTTCGAGACGATCGTGCAGGACATCGACAAGCCGCGGCTTCAGGGTGCGCTTGCGGCGGCGAAGGATCGCCAGGGCGATATTCCGCCGCTCGATTCCAAGACCCAGGCCGACGACGCCCGCCATTTCCGCTTCTACGTCAACGCCGTGATCGACCAGAGCGACGAGGCGCCGGAAGAGGCGGCGATCGTCTATGCCGTCGAGGTGACCGAGCAGAAGGCGCTCGAGGCGCAGATGGCGCAGACGCAGAAGATGAACGCTGTCGGTACGCTTGCCGGCGGTATCGCGCACGACTTCAACAACGTGCTGACCGCCATCCTGCTGTCGTCCGACCACCTGCTGCTGCAGGCGCGCCCGGCCGATCCGGGCTTTGCCGACCTGATGGAGATCAAGCGCAACGCCAACCGCGCCGCCGTGCTGGTGCGCCAGTTGCTGGCCTTCTCGCGCAAGCAGACGATGCGGCCGACGGTGCTTAACCTCACCGACGTGGTCGGCGATCTCAGGATGTTGGTCGATCGATTGCTGTCGGGCACCAACGTCAAGCTCGACGTCGAATACGGGCGCGATCTGTGGCCTGTGAAGACCGACCTGTCGCAATTCGAGCAGGTCCTGATCAACCTCTGTGTCAACGCCCGCGATGCGATGCCCGAAGGCGGCAAGCTGACGGTGCGGACCAAGAACGCGACGGCGGCCGAAGTCGCGGCCTTCAACTATTCCTACATGCCGCCGGAAGACATGGTGCTGATCGAGGTGTCCGACAACGGCACCGGGATCGCGCCTGAAATCATGGACAAGATCTTCGAGCCGTTCTTCACCACCAAGGAAGTCGGCAAGGGCACCGGACTCGGGCTCGCCATGGTCTATGGCATCGTCAAGCAGTCTGGCGGCTATATCCAGCCGGAGTCGGAAGTCGGCAAGGGCACGACTTTCCGCGTGTTCCTGCCTCGCCATATCGTCGAGCCGGCGATTGCCGCCGAGGCCGATGCGGTGACGCCGAATGCCGGCAATGTGGTGCCGCTGCTGCCGGTGAAGCCCGAGCAGCCAGAAGATCTGACCGGGTCTGCCGTCATTCTGCTGGTCGAGGACGAGGAGGCGGTGCGGCGCGGCGGCAAGCGCATGCTCGAGACGCGCGGCTATACCGTGCACGAGGCCGGCTCCGGCGTCGAGGCACTCGATATCATGGAAGAGCTCGACGGCATGGTCGATATCGTCGTGTCCGACGTCGTCATGCCGGAGATGGATGGGCCGACACTGCTGCGCGAACTGCGCAAGAAATATCCTGACATGAAGTTCATCTTCGTTTCGGGTTATGCCGAAGACGCATTCTCCCGCAACCTGCCGCCGGAATCGAAATTCGGGTTCCTGCCGAAGCCGTTTTCGCTGAAACAGCTGGCTGTGGTGGTCAAAGAGACGCTGGAGAGTTGAGGGAGCTCGGCGCGGCTTGGTTGTGCCGCACGCTAAAAGCTGAGTGAGATATTCACCAGACCAAATCACACGCCAAAACCCCACGCAGCCCGACGACCCGTGTCTGAACCATGCACTGCACTCGGACGGGGCGCTGAAAACCACCTCGATAGAGTTTAAATAATATGGCGCCTTCC
>UCIT01000013.1:100726-238756 GCA_900472625.1 Hyphomicrobiales bacterium
TCCGATAACGGGACGGGGTCAGTTTAGGGAAGGGCGGGGCGACGGGGAAAATCGAAACGGAAATTTCTCGTAAGCCATTGGTCTCGAACGGAAACCACACCCGCAACATCCCTCATTCCTGTGCTCGTCACAGGAATCCAGTCAGCCCAAGTCCTTGGGCATGGAAGACTCCTCCTTCCGCCAAAAAGAAATCACTCATTCACGGCGCGGACGCGCCGTGGCTGGATCCCCACCACAAGGGTGGGGATGAAGGGGCGAGGGTGAGGGCGTACACCGCGGCGGAGAGGTCAGTAGCCAGGCGCGTAAAGCATTCCGTCCACACATCCATTCCCCTCGCTACCGACAAAACCCGCGTCCCGCATATTGCATCGCAGCGACCATGGCGCTTATAACGGTCTCACTCACCACGGACCCGGTGAAACTCCGGGTGGCTCTTCTGGCCGCCGATCCGCCAGACAACGCAAAACCTGCACGCCACCATGAACGCCCGACACGCGGCGTTCGGCCACGCTTTGCGAAAGACATCATCTCATGCACGCATCCTCCATCCGCCGGGATTGGTTCGCCAATCCGACGCGCGAAATGCTCGCCGGCGCCGTCGCCACCTTTGCGCTGATCCCCGAGGTCATCGCCTTCTCCTTCGTCGCCGGCGTCGATCCTCAGGTCGGTCTGTTCGCCTCCTTCGTCATCGGCATCGTCATCGCCTTTACAGGCGGACGCCCGGCGATGATTTCGGCGGCGGCGGGATCAGTGGCCTTGGTCGCGGCCCCGCTCGTCCATGCCCACGGCTTGCCCTATCTGTTTGCAGCCGGCCTGCTCGCCGGCGTCATCCAGATCGTTTTCGGCCTGTTGAAGCTCGGCGTCTTGATGCGCTTCGTGTCGAAATCGGTGCGGACCGGTTTCGTCAACGCGCTGGCGATCCTGATTTTCGGGGCGCAGCTACCGCATATCATCGGCGGCGATTGGATCGCCTACCTGATGCTGGCGGCCGGTCTCGTGGTCATCTATGTCGCGCCGCGCATCACCACCGCCATTCCGTCGCCGCTGATCTGCATCCTGCTCCTGACTATCGCTGCGATTGCTTTCGATCTTCCGGTGCTGACCGTGGCTGATCTCGGCAAGCTGCCGGATTCGTTGCCAGTCTTCGGCTGGCCGTCGGTGCCGCTGAACCTTGAGACGTTGAAGATCATCGCCGGCCCGGCGCTGGCGATCGCCATGGTCGGCCTGCTGGAATCTATGATGACCGCAAGTGTCGTCGACGATCTCACCGACACCGCAAGCAACAAGAACCGCGAATGCACCGGCCTCGGCATCGCCAACGCCTCCGCCAGCCTGTTCGGCGGCATCGCCGGCTGCGGCATGATCGGCCAGACGGTGAGCAACGTGAAATATGGCGGCCGTGGTCGTCTCTCGACGCTGTTTGCCGGCGCGCTGCTGTTGATCCTGATGGTGCTGTTGAAGCCGTGGGTATCTGAGGTGCCGGTGGCGGCGCTGGTGGCGATCATGGTCATGGTGTCGATCGACACCTTCGACTGGTCGTCGCTGAAGACCATGGTGGTGCACCCGAAGACCTCGAGCATCGTCATGCTGGCGACCGTCGTCGTCACCGTCTTCAGCGCCAACCTGGCGCTCGGCGTCACCGTCGGCGTGCTCCTGAGCGGGGTGTTCTTCACCTTCAAGGTCGCCAAGCTGCTGAAGGTCGAGGCAGCAACGGATGCCGCTGCGAAACAAGTCTCCTACCGCGTCTCCGGCCAAGTGTTCTTCGCCTCCGCCGACGTCTTCATCGACGCCTTCGATATCGCCGAGGCCGAGGGCATGGCCGTTACGATCGACGTGTCGCAGGCGCATTTCTGGGACATCACCGCGGTGGCAGCGCTGGACCGGGTGGTGCAGCGTTTTCGGGCGCATGGCGCTGCGATCGACGTCATCGGTCTCAACGAGGCGAGCGCGACCCTGATCGGCAGGCTCGACAATGCGCCTGATCTCAAGGAGGTCTGAGCGGTACATCAGGGCTGTAACAAAACGGCCCGCACCGGCGTATAATGATCGCGTCAGGAAAAATCAGGCATAACGGCATGTCTGTCGCGAGGGCAATCCTCGCCTGCGTCAGCCGGCGATCGTGCCGTGGCTGCGGGTTATGGCCAGGATACGGGCGGCACCACGTGTGGTGTCGCGACGGTCTCGGCCAGAGAGCCGGCAGGCCGATGCACGTCGACCGGGGGATCAGAGCCGAAGGAAAGACTGTGATGATCAACAGACGAACGTTTTCGACTGCGCTGCTGGCTGGTGCTGCTGCCTCTCTCGTCTCCAAGCGCGGGATGGCCGCCACGGCGCAACCTGCCGCTATGTCGGCGCCGGTCAAGGCGCGCAATATCGTTCTGGCGCACGGGCTGTTCGCCGACGGTTCCTGCTGGACGGAGGTAATCGGTCGGTTGCAGGCGGCGGGCTTCAACGCTACCGCCGTGCAGAACCCGTTGACGACGCTGCCGGAGGCTGTTGCCTCGGTGCAAAAGGTGCTGGATCGCCAGGACGGACCGACGGTTCTCGTCGGGCACTCTTTCTCCGGCATGCTGGTCTCCGAGACCGGTGTCCACCCAAAGGTCTCCGCGCTGGTCTATATCGCAGCCCGTGCACCCGATGCCGGCGAGGACTATACGGCGCTGGCAAAGACCTATCCGACCCCGCCGGCCTCGGCCGGTATCGTCTTTGATGGCGATGAGGGACGGTTGACCGAGGAGGCGTTCCTGCGCGATTTCGCCGGCGATCTCCCGGAGGCGAAGGCCAGGCTGCTCTATGCGGTGCAGGAGCCGTTCCACAAGGCGCTGCTGACGGGAAAGACCACGCAGGCGGCCTGGCGCTCCAAGCCGAGCTGGTATGCAGTGTCGACGGAGGATCGGACGATCAACCCGGATCTCGAGCGCTTCATGGCCAAGCGCATGGGCGCAAAGACGATCGAGCTCAAATCCAGCCACCTGTCGCTGATCTCGCATCCTGACGAGATCGCGCAGCTGATCATCGAGGCTGCCAGCGGCCGCTGAGCGGGCGTGCAATGAGCAGGCGTCGCGGTCGGCTTACGACCGCGACGAAAACAGCGAGGCGAAGGTTGATCTCGGCTTGTCAGGCATGCTGGTGACGACCACCAGCTGCCGGATGTCTCCGCGCTTGAAGGCGGCGAGGAAGCGCTTGTAATCCTTGAAGGACACGCAGCCGTTGGAATCGCCACGCGCGCCCAGCATATAGGTATGGGCCAGCAGGCCGACGCGGTTGAAGATGTTGCCGGCGCCGCCGACCGGGTTGAGGCGGATCGCCTCGACGCCGTGGAACAGGCTTTCGCGCATCGTCAGCTGATAGGTGTGTGGCGGTGTCGGGCCGCGCATCTTCTCGTGCACGTATTTCGGATTGTCGCGCATCTTGCCGAGGCCGGAATGCGCTTCGAGGCGCTCGCCGTTCGGCAGGTACACGGTATTGGCGGAGATGTCGTAGATGGCCACGCCGGCGCGGGCGACGGGGCTTGCCTGGCGCTTTGGAACGACAGGGATTTCACCTTCGTCATCGCCGACATCCGGTCGCGCATAGGCCAGCACAGGCTCGGCGGGGCGGCTAGCGCGGTCGGTGGCGGGCGCACGCTTGCTCATGCCGTCGGGGCGGGCCATCGGCAGGGGTACGGCGGCATCGCTGTCGTTGAGCACCAGACCGAACGGCTGCGTGGAGGCGTCGCCGCTCGCGTCGTTCTCGACATCGACGCTGGCCACTTCCACGGCTGCCGGCTTGGCGGGGATGGCGGCCGTGCGGCTTTGCTGCTGCTGTTCGGGCTGCGAGTTAAGCGTCGGGCGCGGCATCGCGGCCAGCGCCAGCAGGGCAGGGCCTTCGATCGCGGCGATCTCGGCCTTCGAGGGAATGATGATGCGGTCGGAGTTGCCTGTTCCGGCAGCAGGCTTGGCTGCGGCAACCACGTGATCATCGGCGATCTTGTGCGTCGGCGCTTCGACCGCGCTGGCCACCGTCGGTGTGGCAGCTGCCGGCACCGCGTCTGCGATGACAGGGCCGGATTGCCCGACGAATGCCGCCCTCAGAACAGCAGGCGTCAGCACACGGCTGCCCTTGGCTGATGCTTGAGCATTGCCGGCCGTCAGCACCTGCAGGCGCGAGAACTTGCTGACGTGTATGTTGCGTTCCTTCGGCGCCGCTGTCGCGGCCATCCGGGGCACCAGCGAAATGTCGCTAAGGGTGTTCTTGTAGGGCGCGGGTGCGATCGCATGCATGGTCGCGACTGTCGTGACGATCCACGCAGAAGCGGCAAAACCTGCACCGATGAGACCTGCACCCGAGATAAGGCGGAATGAGCGGCTGAAACGAGTTATGGACGTACCTATTGGCCTGGTATTGGCAAACACATCGACCGCAAACGCCATGATACTCGTCTTTCACAACTCGTTACTAAGGCCGGCGGTACTGATAGATGGATACTTCTACGCCGGGGCCGGTAATGCAGCATCGGGGCCAAAATGCGGCCCGGCGTCATTTCCGATTGGCTCTCAGAATGACAAATTATGGTAACCAATTTCTTTACGTGAGCGATCGCTGTATCAAAATTCGCCAAGCCGGCCGCTAACCCCATTGATGTCGTTTGGTTTTTTGTGAGGCCGCAAAAGAACACGCCGCCGCGATCACCTGTGCCGCAACCGGAATAAGTATTAGCAAGAAATCATATGCGGATTGTGCTATAGGTGTCCCGCTCGGCTTTTTTGAGGGGGAACGCTGATGTCTTCTCAACAGAATGCGCCCGCGGGCGATGTCTCGCCGGCCTTGCTTGTGGATGCGATGTTCGCTGTTCGCAAGACGGCTGCAATCAAGGCGGCTATCGAGCTCGATCTGTTCACCACCATCGGCACCGGCCGCACCGCGGCGGCTGCCGCTGCCGAGACCGGCTGCGCCGAACGTGGCATTCGCATTCTCTGCGACTATCTCGTGGTCCACGGATTCCTGACCAAAAGCGGCAACACCTACGCCCTGACGCCGTCAAGCGCCGTCTTTCTCGATCGCCATTCGCCCGGCTACATGGGCGCCGCCATCGATTTCATCGCAGCACCCGAGATGACCTCGCAGTTCCTCGACGATCCCGCCGCCTGCGTGCGCAACGGCGGCGCCCGGGGCCTCGCCAACCTGTCGCCGGACAATCCTGTCTGGGTTCGCTTCGCCCGCGCCATGGGCGCCTTCACCGGCGGTGCCGGACGCAGCCTTGCCGCCGAGGTCGCGACGTGGCCGGTGCTGCCAGCAAAGGTCCTCGATATCGCCGCCGGTCCCGGCTATTTCGGCATCGAGATCGCCAGGGCGATCCCGCAGGCGAAAGTCGTCGCGCTCGACTGGAAGCCGGTGCTGGCGCTGACGCAAGAGAATGCGCAGGCCGCCGGCGTCGCCTCCCGCTTCGACTTCATCGCCGGCAGCGCCTTCGATGTCGATTGGGGCAGGGATTACGACCTGATCATGCTGCCGAATTTCCTGCATCATTTCGACATGGACGGCTGCGCCGCATTGCTGAACAAGGCGCGCGGCAGTCTGGCGCCTGATGGCAAGCTGATTGCCGTCGAGTTCGTGCCCAACGAGGATCGCGTCTCGCCCGACTTCCCCGCCGCCTTTGCCTGGGAGATGCTGGCGACCACGCCCAGGGGCGACGCCTACACCGCGGCCGATCTGCGCCGTATGGGAGAGATGGCGGGTTTTCGCGATGCGACCATCTCGCCAATGCCGCCGTCCCCGGCGAGCCTGATCGTGTTCAGCTGATGCGTAAGCCGCAAACGACCTACGCCCGCTCCAGCACGTAGCTGCCCGGCGCTTCCTCGAGCGCGTTGAGCGCATCGCCGCCGGGTTTGCGTGATGGTACCCGCTTGCCGTCCTTTGCTTCGATCCAGGCCTGCCAGTGCGGCCACCAGGACCCTGCGGTTTCTTCGGCGGTGGTGAGCCAGTCCTCGTATTCGCCCTTGGCGGCGGCGCCGGTCCAGAACTGGTACTTCTTCTTGTCAGGCGGATTGACGACGCCGGCGATATGGCCGGAGCCTGCGAGCACGAAATCCACCTTGCCGCCGAAGAACCGGCTGCCGAGGAACACGGATTTCGCCGGCGCGATATGGTCCTCGCGCGTGGCGAGATTGTAGATCGGGATGCGCACGCTCTTCAGCGATACCGTCTGCCCGTCCAGCACCATCTCGCCCTTGGTGAGCGCATTGTTGAGATAGCAGTTGCGCAGGTAGAAGGCGTGGTTGGCGGCGGCCATCCGGGTCGAATCGGCGTTCCAGAACAGCAGGTCGAAGGGCATCGGCTCCTGACCCTTCAGGTAGTTGTTGACGACATAGGGCCAGATCAGCTCGGAGGCGCGCAGCATGTTGAAGGCCGTCGCCATCTTCGAACCGTCGAGATAGCCGGTCACGTCCATGTAGCTCTCGAGCCGCGACAACTGTTCCTCGTCGACGAACACCTTGAGATCGCCGGCATGGGTGAAGTCGACCTGCGTGGTGAACAGCGTCGCCGAGCGGATGCGCTTGTTCTTCTCCTTGGCGTGCAGGGCAAGCGTTGCCGAGAGCAGCGTGCCGCCGACGCAGTAGCCGATCGCGTTGACTTCCTTCTCGCCGGTGGCCTTCTCGATCGTGTCGAGCGCGAAATCGATCCCTTCGCGGGCATAGGCTGCCCAGTCCTTGGCGGCGTGGCGTGCGTCGGGGTTGACCCAGGAGATGACGAACACCGTCTGTCCCTGATCGACGCACCACTTGATGAAGCTCTTCTGCGGATTGAGGTCGAGGATGTAGAACTTGTTGATCCAGGGCGGGCAGATGAGGAGAGGGCGCTTCAGCACCGTTTCCGTTGCCGGTTCGTACTGGATGATCTGGCAGATTTCGTTCTGCGCGATCACCTTGCCCGGCGTCAGCGCCATGTCGCGGCCGACGGCGAACTTCGTCATGTCGGTCTGCCGAAGCTTCAGGTCGCCATGGCCGGCCATGATGTCCTCGGTCAGCATCTTCATGCCGCGCACAAGGTTCTCGCCGCTGCTGGCGATTGTCTCGCGATAGAGCTGCGGATTGGTGGCGATGAAATTGGTCGGCGAGATCGCGGCGGTGATCTGTTTGACGTAGAAATTCGCCTTCTGCCGGGTATGCTCGTCCAGCCCCTCGGTCTCGGTCACCAGCTTTTCCGCCCAGTCAGAGGTGATGAAATAGGCCTGCTTGAGGAACTCGAAGAACGGGTTCTTCTCCCAATCCTGGTCGGCGAAGCGCTTGTCCTTGCGCTCCGGCTCCGGTTCGGGCGATTCGCCCTGCATGCGCTGCATCGAGCGCATCCACACGCCGAAGAAGCTGGTCATCAGCTTGGTCTGTGCATCGAAGGCGCGGCGCGGGTCGGAGATCCAGTATTCGCTGACCTTGGAGAGCGTCTTGACCATATCGGTCATTGGGTCGGCGGGGTTGTCACGGATTTCGCCGCTCTCGCGCGGGGCGAGCCAGGCGGACGCTGCCTTGCCGAGGTTCTCAAGGGCGCGGGCGACATTCATCGCCATCGTTTCCGGGTCCTTCAGCAGGAACGGGTCGAATTCTTTGGTATCGAACTCCGGGGCATTGGCCTTGTCGCCGGTCTCCTGCTTGCTGTCGGTCACGCGGTTCCTCCGGCGGCAGCATGTTTCTCCAAATCAAGTTGTAACCGGTGCGATCAAGAAAACAAGTTCTGCCAAGCCCGCTTCATGCTATTGCTTTGTTCGGACGTCGAATTTAACAAGTCGATGCAGCTTAAGGATCTGGAACCTCCGGCATGACCAAAACAGGCATTCGCACCATCGCAAACGTGACCCGCATCGCGCTCATCGGCGCCGCCGCGGCCATGGCGCTTGCCGGATGCATGCGCACGCCCGAGGAAAAAGCCGAGATCGCAGCCAGACGCGCGGCACCGACCGCCGTGGTCATGAACGCCACCAAGGGCGAGGCGCCGACCGAGGGCGGCCTGTCGCACTCGCGTGATGGCTATCCGGGCTTCGGTGCGCCGCTGACGGCGGCCAACGTGCAGATGAACGACGAAGAGGCAGCCGGTCTGCAGCAGAAGCTGACGGCGCTGAGCAATCGTCGCAAGGCCGGCACGATTTCCGAGGCCGAGTACCAGCGCCGGGTGGCGGAATACCGCAAGCTCGCCGCCGATCACGGCCAAGAGACGCTGTCCGAAATCACCAAATAAGCCCTTGCCTTCTCGGGCGTTTGGAAGCAAAGCCTTCCTGAAGTAGCGGAAGATGAAATTTTCCTGGTAATGCGTGAGACTGCCCGGCGTTCGTCAAAGAATCGCCGCGCGCTGACAGTCTGATGAATACGGCATTGGCGATTCTGAAGTTCGTATCGCCAGTTGCCGGGAGTTAGGACGAACTTCGAGTGGCGGTCATGGTGGCCGCGTTTCCGTGGGGAAAGAAATGGAAGAGTTTCACAAAGTCCGGCGTTTGCCGCCTTATGTTTTCGAACAGGTCAACCGTTTGAAAGCAAGCGCGCGAGCGGGTGGAGCCGATATCATCGATCTCGGCATGGGAAACCCTGACCTGCCGACACCCAAGGCGATCGTCGACAAGCTGTGCGAAGTGGTCCAGGACCCGCGCACGCACCGCTACTCCTCGTCCAAGGGCATTCCCGGCCTGCGCCGCGCCCAGGCCGCCTATTACGCCCGCCGCTTCGGCGTGAAGCTCAACCCGGATACGCAGGTGGTCGCCACCCTCGGCTCCAAGGAAGGCTTCGCCAACATGGCGCAGGCGATCACCGCCCCCGGCGACGTCATCCTCTGCCCGAACCCGACCTATCCGATTCACGCCTTCGGCTTCCTGATGGCAGGAGGCGTGATCCGCTCGCTGCCGGTCGAGCCTGATGAAAGCTTCTTCCCGCCGCTCGAGCGCGCCGTGAAGCACTCGATCCCGAAGCCGCTGGCGCTGATCATCAACTACCCGTCGAACCCGACGGCCTATGTCGCGACGCTCGATTTCTACAAGGACGTGATCGCGTTTGCCAAGAAGCACGACATCATCGTGCTGTCGGACCTGGCCTATTCGGAAATCTACTTCGACGACAACGCTCCGCCTCCGTCCGTTCTGGAAGTGCCTGGCGCGATCGACGTCTGCGTCGAGTTCACCTCGATGTCGAAGACCTTTTCCATGCCTGGCTGGCGCATGGGCTTTGCCGTCGGCAACGAGCGCCTGATCGCCGCCCTGACGCGTGTCAAGTCGTACCTCGATTACGGCGCGTTCACGCCGATCCAGGTGGCGGCGACGCATGCGCTGAATGGCGATGGCTCGGACATCGCCGAAGTGCGCGGCGTCTACAAGCGCCGCCGCGACGTGATGGTCGACACCTTCGGCAAGGCCGGCTTCGACGTGCCGCCGCCGGCCGCCACGATGTTCGCCTGGGCGAAGATCCCGGAGAAGTTTCGCCATCTCGGCTCGCTCGAGTTCTCCAAGCTGCTGGTCGAGAAGGCCGACGTTGCCGTCGCACCCGGCATCGGCTTCGGCGAGATGGGCGACGATTACGTGCGGCTCGCGCTCGTCGAGAACGAGCACCGCATTCGCCAGGCGGCGCGCAACATCAAGAAATTCCTGTCGACGGCCGACGAAACGATGCACAACGTCGTCTCGCTGAACGCTCACCGTTGATGTAATTCAATCTCTCGACGGCAGCCGCTGCGGCGGCTGCCTCTCATGACATATTTCAGGATCGATCCATGGCAGATGCCCTTAAAATCGGCGTTGCGGGCTTGGGTACCGTTGGTGCTTCTCTCGTTCGTATCATTCAGCAGCGCAGCGACGTGCTGGCCGCGACATGCGGCCGGCCGATCCTGATTACCGGCGTTTCCGCCCGCGACAAGACCCGCGACCGCGGTATCGACGTCGGCGGTATCGAATGGTTCGACCGGCCCGAGGATCTGGCTACCAAGGGCGACATCGACGTCTTCGTCGAGCTCATCGGCGGCGCCGAGGGCCCGGCCAACATCGCCGTGCACGCAGCCCTCAACCGTGGTCTCCATGTGGTGACAGCCAACAAGGCGCTGCTCGCCTATCACGGCGTTGCGCTGGCGAAGATCGCCGAAGAGAAGGGCGCGCTGCTTAATTTCGAAGCCGCCGTTGCCGGTGGCATCCCCGTCATCAAGGCGCTGCGTGAATCGCTCACCGGCAACACGATTTCGCGCGTCTACGGCATCATGAATGGCACCTGCAACTACATCCTGACAAAGATGGAGAAGGAAGGCCTGTCGTTCGCAGATTGCCTGAAGGAGGCCCAGCGTCTCGGCTATGCCGAAGCCGACCCGGCCTTCGACATCGAGGGCAACGATACCGCCCACAAGCTGTCGATCCTGACGACGCTCGCCTTCGGCAACCAGATCGCCGTCGACGATATCTATCTCGAAGGCATCACCAACATCTCGATCGAGGACATCCACGCCGCAGCCGACCTCGGCTACCGCATCAAGCTCTTGGGCGTTGCCCAGCGCACCGATACCGGCATCGAGCAGCGCGTGCACCCGACCATGGTCCCGGTCGATAGCGTCATCGCGCAGGTCGATGGCGTTACCAACGCCGTGGCGATCGAATCCGACATCCTCGGCGAACTGCTGATGGTCGGCCCCGGCGCTGGCGGCAACGCCACGGCTTCCTCGGTGCTCGGCGACATCGCCGACATCGCCAAGAGCCGCCCGGGCGCCCAGCAGGTGCCGGTCCTCGGCCATCCCGCGAACAAGCTCGAACCTTACCGCAAGGCGCAGATCCAGAGCCACGAGGGCGGCTATTTCATCCGCCTCACGGTGCTCGACCGCACCGGCGTCTTCGCCAGCGTCGCCACCCGCATGGCCGAAAACCATATCTCGCTGGAATCGATCGTGCAGCGCTCCAAGCAGCACCTTGCCCCGTCGCACCACCAGACGATTATCCTCGTCACCCATGCGACGACCGAGGAGTCTGTGCGCAAGGCCGTCGATGCGATCAAGGCCGAAGGCTACCTCGTCGGCGAACCGCAGGTGATCCGCATCGAGCGGCCGAAGGAAGACTGAGGTTCGGGCTTCACTCCTGTCGAACACGGGAGTGAGGGACGATGGTGCGTGCATCAACCTCGCCCTCATTCCTGTGCTCGTCACAGGAATCCAGCCAGCCCAAGTCCTTGGGCTGAAAGAGTCTTCCACCGCGCGGACGCGCGGTGACTGGATTCCTGTGACAAGCCCAGGAATGAGGGTGGAGTGTGGGTCTCCGGTCGGTGACCCTACCAGTAGGCGAGGACACAATTGCTCGATATTTGCACTCATTCACGAGGGCGAGGATGAGTGTTGAGTGTGGGTTATCGCCTAGCAATGGCAGCGGAGTGTGACATGGTGGATATCCCCGCCGATCCGGTACAGCGCGCCTTTCTGGGCGTGGAAAAATCCGTGCTCGACAACCGCTGGATTTCGCGGCTGGACCAGGCCGGCCAGAACCGGGCGCTTGCCATGTCGCAGATGCACGGGCTGCCGGATTTGATCACCCGCGTGCTGGCCGGCCGCGGCGTCACCGTCGATGAAGCCGTCGAGTTCCTCGATCCGACCCTGCGCGGCCTGATGCCCGATCCCTACAAGCTGACCGACTGCGAGAAGGCGGCCAAGCGTATCGCCGAGGCGATCAGGACGCGCCAGCCAGTGGCCATCTTCGGCGACTACGACGTCGACGGCGCCTCGTCCTCGGCGCTGATGTACCGCTTCTTCTCGCATTTCGGCGTGACGTCGGAAATCTACATCCCCGACCGCGTCTTCGAGGGCTATGGCCCGAATCCCGCCGCCATCGACCAGCTGATCGACAACGGCGCCAAGCTGATCGTCACCGTCGATTGCGGCTCGACCAGCCACGAGGCGCTGGCGGCCGCCGCCGAACGTAATATCGACGTCGTTGTCATCGATCACCATCAGGTGACACACGATCTGCCGCCGTGCCACGCGCTGGTCAATCCGAACCGCGAGGACGATCTTTCGGGGCAGGGCCACCTCTGTGCCGCCGGCGTCGTCTTCCTCGTCCTTGTCGCAACGCTGCGCCTGCTGCGCGAGGCTGGCCATCCCCAGGCGCGCAGCATCGACCTGCTGCAATGGCTGGATATCGTGGCGCTCGCCACCGTCTGCGACGTCGTTCCGCTGAAGGGGCTGAACCGCGCCTATGTCGTCAAGGGCCTGATCGCCGCCCGCCACCAGGGCAATGCCGGTCTCTCGGCACTGTTTCGCAAGGCGGGGCTGGCCGGGCCCGTCACGCCCTATCATTTCGGCTTCCTCATCGGCCCGCGCATCAATGCCGGCGGACGGATCAGCGATGCCGCGCTCGGCAGCCGGCTGCTGACGCTCGAAGATCCCAACGAGGCCGAGGCGATCGCAGAGCGTCTCGACGAACTCAACCGCGACCGCCAGGTGATGGAAGCCCACATGCTGCAGGAGGCCGAGGCCGAGGCGCTGGCCGAATATGGCGACGGCACCGGCGCGTCGGTCATCGTCACCGCCCATGAGAAATGGCACCCCGGCATCGTCGGCCTGATCGCCGCGCGGCTGAAGGAAAAATTCAAGCGCCCGGCCTTCGCCATCGCCTTCGATCCCAACGGCAAGGGCACCGGATCCGGTCGATCGATCAACGGCTTCGACATGGGCAAGATGGTCCGTGCCGCTGTCGATGAAGGCCTGCTGGTCAAGGGCGGCGGCCATGCGATGGCGGCAGGCCTCACCGTCGAGCGCGACAAGCTCGGCAAGCTGCGCGGCTTCTTCACCGAGCGCGCCGAAAAGACGGTGGCGACGCTGGTCGCCAACGAGACGCTGAAGATCGACGGCGCCATCGGCGCGAGCGGCGCGACGATCGACCTGATCGACCGCCTAGAAACCGCGGGCCCCTACGGCTCCGGCCATTCGCAGCCGATCTTCGCCATCCCCGCGCACCGCGTCCGCGATGCCAGGATCGTCGGCGAGAAGCACGTCAAGGTAACGCTCGAGGCCATGGACAATGCCCGCCTCGACGGCATCGCCTTCCGCGCCGCCGACAGCCAGCTCGGCAACCTGCTCCTGAACTCGCGCGGCGCCAACCTGCACATCGCCGGCACGCTCGGCGACAACCACTATCAGGGCTCGCGCCGCGTCCAGCTGCGCGTCATCGACGGCGCGCCGGCGCGCTGATGCGGTTTCCATCGATCGGCCGGGAGATTGATCGATATCTGGCGGATGTCAGCGAGCGGTGACATTGCCGATCGGGCAATTTTTACGCCTGCCATGCTGGCCTTCTGCTTCGCACCCGTTACCATGCACTTATTGCTCGGCGTGGCTTCCCGACCGCGCCAGTCCCGACAATTGCATGGAGCATCGATATGGCGCATTCCCTCGACAGATCCCCCAACACCGATCGCCCCGGCCCGAACCAGCCGGAGCTCGACAGCGCGGAAATCTGGCAGGCTCGCGCCGATCTGGCCGCCTGTTTCCGCATGGCCGCGCATTACGGCATGGAGGAGGGGATCTGCAATCATTTCTCGGCGCTGGTGCCCGGCTATGACGACCTCTTCATCGTCAATCCCTATGGCTACGCCTTCCGCGAACTGACGGCCTCCAGGCTGTTGATCTGCGATTTTCACGGCAACGTCGTGGCGGGCGAGGGCCAGCCGGAGGCGACGGCGTTCTATATTCACGCGCGCATCCACAGCCGCGTTCCGCGCGCCCGCGTCGCCTTCCACACCCACATGCCATATGCCACGGCGCTGTCGATGACCGAGGGCGATCCGCTGATCTTCGCCGGCCAGACGGCGCTGAAATTCTACGGCCGCACCGCCTATGACAGCGACTACAACGGCCTGGCGCTGGACGAGCGCGAAGGCGACCGCATTGCCGGCGCCATCGGCGACGCCGACATCGTCTTCATGAAGCATCACGGCGTCATGGTGCTGGCCCCCAATATCGCCGAGGCCTGGGACGACCTCTATTATCTCGAGCGCGCCTGCCAGGTGCAGACGCTGGCGTTGTCGACTGGCCGACAGGTGCTGCCAGTCGATCCCGCTATCGCCGAAGCCGCCTACCGGCAGATGCGCGAGGGAGATCCCGAATCGGCGCGGCTGCATCTGGAGGCGATCAAGCGCCGGCTCGACGCCGAGGAACCGGAGTATCGCGACTGAGGATCGTTCGCATTTTATTAAACATGTCTGCATTCTTCCCTGGGGATAATGCATCCATTTCCCGTTTCGGTACGTTTGTCGATCGAAGCTGAAGGAGAACGGGCATGGACAGACCAACGCGCATTGTTCTTGTTGTCGAGGACGAACCACTCATTCGCATCAATATCGCCGACGCGCTCGAGGACGCCGGCTTTGTCGTGCTCGAGGCCGCCAGCGTTCTGGAGGCGGTCGGTCTTCTCGGCCAGAACGACGAGGTGGCGGCGGTGTTCACGGATGTCGACATGCCCGGCGGACTGACGGGACTGGATCTGGCAGGAATGGTCAGCCGCTGCACGAGGCGCATCGGCATCGTCGTGACGTCGGGGAGGGACGTTTCGCCATCTGCATTGCCTGATGAAGCGCAGTTTCTGCCGAAGCCCTACAGGCTCGATACCGCCATCCGGGCGATCGAGCAGGCGGCCTGCAGTGACGGTGACGCCATCAGTGCGACCGCGAGGGATTCCCGCGCGATGCCGTAACGATGACAATCAAAAGGGAGAGAGAAGTGGTACGCCCTAGGGGAGTCGAACCCCTCTTCCCAGAATGAAAATCTGGTGTCCTAACCGATAGACGAAGGGCGCTCCTTCGTGGTGGCGCCCTTATAATCAGGGGTTTTGAATCTCGCAAGCGGCAAAACGAAGAAAAATCGGGATGTGCTGATCTTTTCCCTATCTGTTTGATAGTTATCCAATATTTTCCTCCCGCTCGCACTGCTTCCGGCGCCGGGAGCAGCTTTCATGGGCGCTTGCGTGGCGTGCCGGTCAGGCGCGCACTTCAAACACCATGTTGAACGGCGTCTCCGTCGCCCGCCGGAAATGCGTGAAGCCGGCGTCGAGCGCCACCTTGCGCAACCGCGTTTCGCCGGCCTGGGCGCCAAGCGCCAGCCCGACCTCCTGCGACATCGACGCCGGCGTGCAGATCATCGTCGAGGCGCCGTAATAGACCCGGCCGACAGGATTGAGGTTGTCCTTGAGCTGATCATGCGCGAAAGGCTCGACGATCATCCAGGTGCCGCCGGGTGCCAGCGCCTCCCTGACGTGCCTGCCGGCACCGACGGGGTCGCCCATGTCGTGCAGACAGTCGAACATCGCGATCAGATCGTAGCGGCTGGCCGGGAAGCTGGCGGCCGAGGCCTGCTCGAAGGTCACCCGGTCGGCAACGCCGGCGTCGTTGGCGGCTGCTTGCGCCCGCTCGATCGACGGCATGTGGTAGTCGAAGCCGACGAAGGTGGAAGCGGGATAGGCCTGCGCCATCAGGATCGTCGAGCTGCCGTGGCCGCAGCCGACATCCGCCACCTTGGCGCCGGCCTTCAGTCTTGCCTCGACGCCCTCGAGCGCCGGAATCCATTCCGACACCAGACTGTTGTTGTAGCCGGTGCGGAAGAAGCGTTCGGTGCCGCGAAACAGGCAGTTGCTGTGCTCGTGCCAGCCCAGCCCCTTGCCGCTGCGGAACGCCTCGGCAACCTTCGGCTCGTCCGTCCACATCGCCTGCACCAGCTGGAACGCGCCGGTGAAGAAGGCGGGACTGTTTTCCTCGGCGAACACCAGCGCCTGCTCCGGCGTCAGCCGAAAGCGGTCGGTCTTTTCGTCGTAGGTCAGGTAGTCGGCCGCGGCCAGTGCAGAGAGCCATTCGCGCAGGTAGCGCTCTTTGACGGCGGTTTTTCGGGACAGTTCTGCTGCGGTCACCGGCTCGCCGTCGGCCATGGCCTTGAACAGTCCGACGTCGTCGCCGAGCACCACCAGGGAGCCGGATACGGCGGCGCCGATATCGCCGACCAGTCGGCCGACGAGGGCATCCACTTTTTGCATGTCGGGTTGGCGCATGTCATCCTCCATCGATAATGCAGGGAAGAACCAGCGGGCGGACTATACACCCGGCCGAACCGCGACGGAAGGACGGATGAAGGCGGGGCTCTAGGCGGCTGCGGGACCGCGGGAAAGGGCCGTATCCCGCCGGGTGAAATATTCGCTCATCCGCCGAAAATGCCGCGTTGACAACAAAATTGGCCGGAATAATAGTGCCTTAGCCTGCAGATCAGGCGTTGGAGGAATGACCATGATCAAGCATCTGACACTTCTTGCTTCCGTATCCCTTCTCGGCGCACTCGCCTTCGCCAGTCCCTCCGCGGCACTGAGCATGAAAGAGTGCAGCGCCAAGTACAAAACCGCGCAGGCCGACGGTTCGGCGAAGGACATCAAGTGGAACGACTTCCGCAAGGCCCAGTGCGGCCCGGATGCCACCGCCGAGCCCGAGGTTACCATGGCAACGGGCGAAGAGCCTGAGAAGCCGACGACGGCGGCCCCGAAGGGCGTGACCTTCCCAACGGCGATCGCGCCAAAGTATGCCAAGGAAACCCCCGGCAAGGGCCGCATGCACACATGCGTCGATTCCTACCACACCAACAAGGACGCCAACACGCTGAACGGCCTGAAATGGATCCAGAAGGGTGGCGGGTTCTATAGCCTGTGCAATGCCAAGCTGAAGACCTGATGATGGTTTGAGGCGTTGGCGGGTAGGGCGGTGTCGCTCCGGCTCGCCGTTCGTCGCCCATTTGCGCCGTTGAACGTGCCCGACCGTGCCTAGATCCTCGGGACGAGCCCGAGGATGACGCCGAGAGTGTGGAAGTGGCGGCTTCCATTTGGTTCTCGGCGGTCGCAGCCCTCTCCACCGTCATGCTCGGGCTTGACCCGAGCATCTGCCGACCGTCGCTCCGGCGGTGTGGCCAACGGCTGGGCTTCTCGGTCGCGTGCTTGCGTGGAGACATCGCACCGTCAAAAAAACCCGCCGCGGCATCGCCGGGCGGGTTTCTCTTTGAGCCGTAGCCGGCCGTCCTAGTGCAGAATCTGGCTGAGGAACAACTTGGTGCGCTCGTGCTGCGGGTTGTCGAAGAACTCGGCCGGCGAATTCTGTTCGACGATCTGGCCCTGGTCCATGAAGATGACGCGGTTGGCGACCTGGCGGGCGAAGCCCATTTCGTGGGTCACGCACAGCATCGTCATCCCTTCTTCGGCAAGGCCGACCATGGTGTCGAGCACTTCCTTGATCATCTCAGGGTCGAGCGCCGAGGTCGGCTCGTCGAACAACATGATCTTCGGGTTCATGCACAGCGACCGGGCGATCGCCACGCGCTGCTGCTGGCCGCCGGACAACTGGCCCGGATACTTGTTGGCCTGCTCGGGGATCTTGACGCGCTTGAGGAAGTGCATGGCGATCTCTTCGGCCTGCTTCTTCGGCATCTTGCGCACCCAGATCGGCGCCAGCGTGCAGTTTTCGAGGATCGTCAGGTGCGGGAACAGATTGAAGTGCTGGAACACCATGCCGACTTCGCGGCGCACTTCGTCAATCTTCTTCAGATCGTTGGTGAGCTCGGTGCCGTCGACGAAGATGTGGCCCTTCTGGTGTTCTTCCAGACGGTTGATGCAGCGGATCATCGTCGACTTGCCGGAGCCGGACGGGCCGGCGATGACGATGCGCTCGCCGTTCATCACCTTGAGGTTGATGTCGCGCAGCACGTGGAAATCACCGTACCACTTGTTCATGCCGACGATCTCGATCGCGACTTCGGTGGCGGAGACTTTCAGTTTCTTGGGTTCAGCCATGATGATTTCCTCAATTCTTTTCTTTTGCGTCAGGCTTAGCGTTTGTGGCCGGTGTCGAGATGGCGTTCCATGAATCCAGAATAGCGCGACATGCCGAAGCAGAACATCCAGAAGACGAAGCCGGCGAAGATCAGGCCGGTCAGCGGCGTCACGGCGCTTGCCCAGTTGGCGTCAGAGAAGTTCAGCCGCACGATGCCGAGCAGGTCGAACATGCCGATGATCGACACCAGCGACGTATCCTTGAACGTGCCGATGAAGGTGTTGACGATGCTGGGGATGACCAGCTTGATCGCCTGCGGCATGATGATCAGCCGGGTCTTCTGCCAGTAGCCGAGACCGAGCGAATCCGCCCCCTCGAACTGGCCCTTCGGAATGGCCTGCAGGCCGCCGCGGATCACTTCCGCCATATAGGCCGAGGTGAAGATCGACACCCCGATCAGCGCGCGCAGCAGCTTGTCGACGGTCCAGCCGGTGGGCAGGAACAGCGGCAGCATGACGCTCGCCATGAACAGAACGGTGATCAGCGGCACACCGCGGATGACTTCGATGAAGGCGACGCAGACCATGCGGATGACAGGCATCTTCGATCGCCGCCCGAGCGCCAGCATGATGCCGAAGGGCAGGGAGACCGCGATGGCCACGAAGGACAGGATCAGGGTGACCATCAGGCCGCCCCAGAGCGATGTTTCCACCACTTCCAGGCCCAGGCCGCCGTAAAGCAGCCAGAAGGAGACGATCGGCAGCACGAGGAACAGCAGGATGGCGTTCAGGCCCTTGCGCGGCGCCGACGGGATCAGCATCGGCACGAGCAGAAGCACGAACAGGATGCCGACGATGGTCGGGCGCCAGCGATCGGCAAGCGGATAGCGTCCGAACAGGAACTGGTCGTATTTCGCCGTCACGAACGCCCAGCAGGCGCCGCTCCAGCCATCCGGCTGAATGCCGCCCTGCACGGTGGTGGCGCAGAAGGTACGGTCCGGACCCGACCACACCGCCTGGATGAACAGCCAGTTGACGATGTGCGGCACCGACCAGACGAGGAACGCCAGCGCCAGGATCGTCATCACCACGTCCTTGGGGGTGGCGAGCAGGTTCTTGCGGATCCAGGCATTTGCGCCTTTTTCGCCTGCCGGAGCGGGCTCGGGTGCCAGGATCTCGGTTCTGACGAAGGAATGATTGGATACGGACATCTTATCTCTCCACCAGTGCCATCTTGGCGTTGAACCAGTTCATGAACAGCGAGGTGAGGATGCTGAGCCCGAGGTAGACGATGCCCCAGATGCAGACGATCTCGATCGCTTGCCCGCTCTGGTTCATGATCGTGCCGCCGACGGCGACGAGATCGGAAAAGCCGATGGCGATCGCCAGCGACGAGTTCTTCGTCAGGTTGAGATACTGGCTGGTGAGCGGCGGGATGATGATGCGCATCGCCTGCGGCACGATCACCAGACGGGTGATGCCCGACGGATGCAGGCCGAGCGCGCCGGCGGCCTCGGACTGGCCCTTGGCGACGCCGCGGATACCGCCGCGCACGATTTCGGCGATGAAGGAGGCAGTGTAGAAGGAGAGCGCCAGGAACAGCGACATGAATTCCGGGCCGACGACCGAACCGCCGGTCAGGTTGAACTTGCCGGCGACGGGCACGTCGAACGACATCGGTGTGCCGGTTGCCAGAAAGGCGATCAACGGCAGGCCGACGAGCAGGCCGATCGACACCCAGATGGTGTGGAACGGCTGGCCGGTGGCAGCTTGGCGCTTGTGCGCCCAGCGCGCCATGAACACGACGGCGATGATGGCGATGACGAAGGCTGCCAGCACGGCCAGCATGCCGTTTTCGAAGATCGGGCGCGGGAATGCGAGGCCGCGATTGTTGAGGAACATGTCGAACGGCAGATGCAGCGATTCACGCGGCTGCGGCAGCACGGCGAGAACGCCGGAATACCAGAAGAAGATGACCAGCAGCGGCGGAATGTTGCGGAACACCTCGACATAGATCTGGCAGAGCTTGGCGATCAGCCAGTTATGCGACAGGCGCCCGATACCGACAAGAAAGCCGATGATGGTCGCCGTGATGATGCCTGTTATCGCCACCAGCATGGTGTTGAGGATGCCGACGATGAGCGCGCGCCCATAGGTCGAATCGCTGGAATAGGGAATAAGCGACTGGCCGACTTCGAAACCGGCGCGGCCGCGCAGGAAGCCGAAGCCCGAGGCCGTGTTGCTGCGTGCCAGATTGGTTGCGGTGTTGTGGGCGATCCACCAGACGAGGCCGACGAGGACCACGATGGTCAGGGCCTGGAAAAAGATACCCCGGTATTTCGGATCGTACATGGCCGAGCGGAAGCTCCAGCCGTTTTCGGATATAGGTGTGGTGTTAGCCGCCTCTTGCGCCATGCCGAGCCAATCCCCTGTGTGCCCGTTTTTGGGCTTTCTTTTTTGGAAGAGGGAAAGGCGGCCGAGCCGCCTTTCCGGGCTTTATGCGTGGGATTAACGAACCGGAGGAGCGTACTGGATGCCGCCCTTGTTCCACAGCGCGTTCAGGCCGCGTGCGATCTTGAGCGGGCTGCCCTGACCGATGTTGCGTTCGAAGATTTCGCCGTAGTTGCCGACGCCCTTGATGACGTTTGCAGCCCAGTCGTTGGTCAGGCCGAGATCGGTGCCGATCTTGGTGTCTGCTTCGGAACCGAGGAAGCGCTTGACGTCAGGGTTCGGCGAGTTCTTCATTTCGTCGACGTTGGCCTGGGTGACGCCGAATTCTTCAGCGTTGATCAGCGCGTAGGCCGTCCACGATACGATGTCGAACCACTGGTCGTCGCCCTGGCGAACAGCCGGGCCGAGCGGCTCCTTGGAGATGATCTCCGGCAGGATGACGTGTTCGTCGGGGTTCTTCAGTGTCAGACGCAGCGAGTAGAGGCCGGACTGGTCGGTGGTGTAGACGTCGCAACGGCCGGAATCATAGGCAGCGTTGACTTCTTCCAGCTTTTCGAAAACCACCGGATTGTACTGCAGGTTGTTGGCCTTGAAGTAGTCGGCGAGGTTCAGTTCGGTCGTGGTGCCGGACTGGACGCAGATGGCGGCGCCCGACAGTTCCAGAGCCGACTTCACGTTCAGGCTCTTGCGAACCATGAAGCCCTGACCGTCGTAATAGGTGATCGGACGGAAGTTGAAGCCCAGTGCTGTGTCGCGGTTGATCGTCCAGGTCGTGTTACGCGACAGGACGTCGATTTCGCCGGACTGCAGCGCCGTGAAGCGCTCCTTGGCGTTGGTCGGCGTGTACTTCACCTTGGTCGGATCGCCGAAGACGGCAGATGCTACGGCCTTGCAGAAGTCTACGTCGAAGCCGGCCCAGTTGCCGGAAGCGTCAGGCGCTGCGAAGCCGGTGAGACCGGTGTTCACGCCGCACTGAACGAAACCCTTTGCTTTTACGTCTTCCAGCGTCGTCGCCGAAGCTGCCGAAGCGCCAAGTGCGAAGACTGCTGCGCCAATGGCGACCGACAGAAGCTTAATCTTCATTTTTCCCAACCTTTTTCCGTTATCTTATGTTTTCTTGTGGGAGCGTCGGCAGAAGCAGGCTGACCTCCCAAGCGACCCGAACCCTCCCGGCGCGAGTGGTCCTATCACAGTCGGAAATGTCACTACGGTCAAGTGTCGCGCCACAAGATTGCGTGATATTTCGGCAATTTAGAAAGTGCAGCTCACTGGATAGGCAAATGATTACCCAAAAGGCATCGTTTGGCGGAAAAAATTGCGTAAACTCGCTGATATATCTGGTGAATTGCTCTTCTTCGGCTCCGCCTGCACAGCGGTCATGCGTTTCGCCAGGGTTGACCCAGCGCCAAGCCCGGTTCAAGAGTTTCGCCAAGAGCATTCATTCTAAAGGCTTATTCGGACATGAAAGACAGAGACGGTCTGCTGCAGAACGCCGGCATCAATACCCGCCTTTCTCACCTCGGAAATGATCCCGCCGACTATCACGGCTTCGTCAACCCACCTGTCGTTCATGCCTCGACCGTGCTGTTTCCGACAGCAAAGGCGATGGAAACGCGGGCGCAGAAATACACTTACGGCACGCGCGGCACTCCGACCACCGATGCGCTGTGCGAGGCGATCGATGCGCTGGAGGGATCGGCCGGAACGATCCTCGTTCCGTCAGGCCTTGCCGCCGTCACCGTCCCGTTCCTGGCCTTCCTGTCCGCAGGCGATCATGCGCTGGTGGTCGATTCCGTCTACGGCCCGACACGCCACTTCTGCGACACGATGATGAAGCGCCTCGGCGTCGAGATCGACTATTACGATCCGACGATCGGCGCCGGCATCGAGACGCTGATCAAGCCGAACACCAGGCTGGTCCACACCGAGGCCCCTGGCTCCAATACTTTCGAGATGCAGGACATTCCGGCGATTTCGGCGATTGCCCACAAGCACGGCGCCGTGGTCACCATGGACAACACCTGGGCGACGCCGGTCTATTTCCGGCCGCTCGATTTCGGCGTCGATATCTCGATCCACGCCGCGACCAAATACCCGTCCGGCCATTCCGACATCTTGATGGGTACGGTTTCGGCCAACGCCAAGCATTGGGAGCAGTTGCATGAGGCAAACATCACGCTCGGCATCTGCGGTGCGCCCGACGATGCCTACCAGATTCTGCGCGGCCTGCGCACCATGGGCGTGCGCCTCGAGCGTCACTATGAAAGCGCGCTCACCATCGCCAAGTGGCTGGAAGGTCGGGAAGAGGTCGCGGCCGTGCTGCATCCGGCATTGCCGAGCTTCCCCGGCCACGATCTGTGGAAGCGCGACTTCAAGGGTGCCAGCGGCATCTTCTCCTTCGTGCTGAAGACCGAAACGGCGGCGGCTTTCAAGCCGAAGGCGCATGCCTTCCTCGATGCCTTGCAGATCTTTGGCCTCGGCTGGTCCTGGGGCGGGTTCGAGAGCCTTGCGGTTCATGTCGGCCTGAACGATCGCCGTGTCGCCAAGGCGCCGACCGAAGGACCGGTGATCCGCCTGCAGATCGGTCTCGAGGACGTTGCCGATATCAAGGTCGATATCGAACGTGGCTTCACCGCCGCCAACGCGGTCTGACCGGCTTGGACTGAATGGACGGCGCGTGACTGTTTGCCGGTCGCGCGCGTTCGATCGCTCTTGGATCAATCGATCGCGTGGTAACCGTAGATCCAGTCCAGATCGGCGGCCAGGCTCTGCGGCGACTTCAGCGACAGCACGATGTCGCGGCCGATGCGGACCGGGCCGCGAGCGTGATAGGCGAACTGGTTGAAGGCACCGCGTTGGCGCAAACGGTTGATGCGCGGCACCCGTCGCGCTTCGAACATCCGCAGCGCTTCGGCGACCGGCCTTTTGGCCAGAAACGACGCCAACTCGTAGGCATCCTCGATGGCCATGGCAGCGCCCTGCGCCGCAAACGGCATCATCGCATGCGCGGCATCGCCGATCAGCACGGTATCGCGGCCGTTCTGCCACTTGCCATGCGTCGCCTCGTAGAGCGGCCAGAAGGTCATCTCTTCCGATTTTTCCAGCAGAGACAGAAGCGTGCCGTTCCAGCGCGAGAACCGCGACAGAAGCTGCTGGCGCTGGCCCGCGGTCGGCTGGCCGGACCAGGCTTGCGCCGTTGAATGTCCCGAGGTGATCGCTACCATGTTGAAACGATCGGCTTCCCTGAGGGGATAGCAGACCAGATGCGCGGAGGGGCCGAGATAGGCGGCGACACTGTGCTGATCGAGCGCTCCCCGTGCGTCGGCCGCTGAAACGGTAAAGCGGTAGGCGATATTGCCGGAGAAGCGTGAGACAGGACTGTCTGCCACCTTGTCCCGGATCTTCGACCACGCGCCATCGGCGCCTATCAGGACATCCGCCTTGCGGCTGCCATCGGGAATGTCGCCGCTTTCGAGGCGGACGCCGAGATGCAGGGTGCAGAGCGGGTTCTGCTGAACGGCCCCGAGAAGCGCGCCCTGCAGGCTGGCGCGATGCAGAACGCCGTAAGGAGCGCTCCAGCGCAGGCGCGCAGTGTCGCCCATCGGCACCGAGGCCAGTTCACGCAGCGTCGTTCCTGAAATCAGCCGGATGGCTTGCGGCTCGAGCCATAGCGCCGTCAGCCGATCGAGAACGTCGAGCTTGCCGAGGATACGGGAGGCGTTCGGCGATATCTGCAGGCCGGCGCCCACTTCGTCGAGCGACGGCGCCTGCTCGAAAATCTCCGAGCTGATGCCATGTTTGGCGAGCGCCAGCGCAGCGGTAAGCCCCGCGACGCCCGCGCCGACGATGGCGGCATGTTCGACCGACATCGTCGATCCAATCTAATTTGAGGTGATTCAGGCGGCCTGGAAGTGGAACACGCAACCGGCAGGATTCGTCTGCGTTGCCTTCAGCGCGCCATTAAAGCGGTAAAGCGTCGAGCAGTAGGAACAGACCTTCTCGTCCTCGTCACCCATGTCGATGAAGATGTGCGGGTGGTCGTAAGGGATCGAGGCGCCGGTGCACATGAATTCCTTCACGCCGACTTCGATCACGCGATGACCGCCGTCGTTCTGGAAGTGGGGAATGTTGTGACCGGCCATGATGATCTCCGAATGCCTTTGAAACACGCGCGGACCTTATCGCCCTTCGTCTGAAATGTGTAGAGCCAAACAGACGCATGCGAGACAGTTTTTGGACGGGGCAGGGGTTCCCGTCCGGCTGACGATAAAATATGGTCCGGTCAAAACGGGACTGCCTCGATGAACTTGAATACGCCTGCCTTTTCCACCTTCACCCATGACGGGCTCGAACTCGCCTATTTCGACGAAGGCGATCCGAACGGCGCGCCCGTTCTGCTGATCCACGGCTTCGCTTCGACCGCCAGCGTCAACTGGGTCTATCCGGGATGGTTGAAGACGCTGGGCGAGGCGGGTTATCGGGTGATCGCCATGGACAACCGCGGGCATGGCGCCAGCGACAAGCCGCATGATCCGGAGGCCTATCGTCCCTGGATCATGGCGGGCGATTCCGTCGCTCTGCTTGATCATCTCGGCATCGAGCAGGCCAACCTCATCGGTTACTCCATGGGTGCGCGCATTTCGGTCTTTACCGCGCTCGGCCATCCCCACCGCGTACGCTCGCTGGTGCTCGGCGGCCTCGGCATCGGCATGACCGACGGTGTCGGCGACTGGGATCCGATCGCCGACGCCTTGTTGGCGCCGTCGATCGACGGTGTCGAGCACGCCCGTGGCCGGATGTTCCGCGCCTTTGCCGAGCAGACCAAGAGCGACCGACAGGCGCTCGCCGCCTGCATCAGGGGATCGCGCGATCTGGTTGCCAGAAGCGATATGGCGAAGATCGAGGTTCCGACGCTTGTTGCCGTCGGAACCAAGGATGATATCGCCGGGTCTCCTCATGAGTTGGCAGCCCTTATGCCGGATGCGATCGCGCTCGATATACCGGGGCGCGACCATATGCTGGCCGTGGGGGACAAGGTGTTCAAGGCCGCCGTCCTGGACTTCTACGCAGAACGCGCAATCTAGCGCGTTTGAAATCAGCTGGCGCAAGCGCGTTTGTTCACCAAGACGCGGAAATAGCGAAACGCCGTTCCCGCCGACCCATTTATGTCGAGAGGATTTTGCCCTATATAGGGTGACGATCCCAGGCATGCCCGGACTGAGCAAAGGAGACCTTTGATGGTCGCAAAGACAGACATTCGTCCTCTTGAGACGACAGGCTCGCTCAAGGCGATGGACCCGATCTGGGATAGTCTGCGCGAAGAAGCGCGCCTTGCCGCCGAGAGCGATCCGGTTCTGGCGGCGTTCCTCTACTCGACCGTGCTCAACCATCGTTCGCTCGAGGAGTGCGTGATCTACCGTATCTGCGAGAGGCTCGACCATCCCGACATGCAGGCGATCCTGCTGCGCCAGACCTTCGACCAGATGCTGGAAGACTGGCCGGAATGGGGTGCGATCCTTCGGGTCGACATCCAGGCTGTGTATGACCGCGATCCCGCCTGCATGCGCTTCATGGAGGCGCTGCTCTATTTCAAGGGTTTCCATGCGCTGCAGACCCATCGCCTCGCGCACTGGCTGCTCAACCGCGGCCGCCGCGATCTGGCGCTCTATCTGCAGAGCCGTTCGTCCAGCATCTTCCAGACCGATATCAACCCGGCTGCCCGCATCGGTCGCGGCATCTTCCTCGACCATGCGACCGGTCTCGTCGTCGGCGAGACCGCCGTCATCGGCGACAACGTCTCGATCCTGCACGGCGTGACGCTCGGCGGCACCGGCAAGGAGGGCGCCGATCGTCATCCGAAGATCGGCAGCGGCGTTCTGATCGGTGCCGGCGCCAAGATCCTCGGCAATATCGAGATTGGCCAGTGCTCGCGCATCGCCGCCGGATCGGTGGTTCTGAAGGCGGTTCCACGCAACACCACGGTGGCCGGCGTGCCTGCCAAGGTGGTCGGTACGGCGGGCTGCTCCGAGCCGTCTCGGGTGATGGATCAGGTGACGCTCGAGCAGGTGGTTCTCGACCAGGTTATGGGCGCCGGCATATAGGAAATTCACGTCGCCGCAAGCGACACAACGACACCGGAACGGCGGGGGAAAGCGGGTTCGCAGCAGCGCTCCCGACTTTACAGCGCCGTCCCCACCATGCAACAAGCGGCCATTGAGACCGCTCAGGAGATGCAGTGTGAAGCCCGAAGAAATCAAGAAACTCGACGCCTATTTCAAACGCACGTTCAACCCGGAGATGATCGTCAAGGCACGTCCGCGCAAGAACGATTCCGCTGAAGTCTACATGGGCGAGGAATTTCTGGGCGTCGTCTATATCGATGACGAGGACGGCGACCGTTCCTACAATTTCTCGATGGCGATCCTCGACGTCGATCTCGGCTGATCTGCCGCGACATCAGGCGCACACTGATTTTGCGCCTTCGATTACCCAACCTTCGATCACCCAAGCCGCAAGGATGCGGCTTGCCTCTCCGGACCGCCCATGCAGCCGGAAAATGCCGCTCCGATCTGGACCGGTCGCCCTTCTGCTCCATCTTGCTTGATGAGCATGTGCTCAAGCGACAGCAAGGGGACGTTGAGAATGGGTATCTTCGACAAGATCAAACATGCGATCTGGGGTGAGGCGCAGGCTGCCGAGGCAACACCGGCCGCAGCGCCGAAGATCGAACCGGCCCAGGCTCCGGTATCGCCATCCGCCGCACCTGCGGCCACGCCGAGCGCTTCGCCGGCAACATCGGCGCCGGCCGCGGCCGTCGATATCGTGCCGCTGCTCGACGCGGCGGTGAAGAAGAGCGGCCAGAAGCTTGATTGGCGGCGCTCCATCGTCGATCTGATGAAAGCCGTCGGCATGGATGCCAGCCTTGCCGAGCGCAAGGAACTCGCCGCCGAACTTGGCTATACCGGTGATACTCACGACAGCGCCACGATGAACATCTTCCTGCACAAGGCACTGATGAAGCGCCTGTCCGAGAACGGCGGAAAGGTGCCGGCCGACCTTCTCGACTAGTAAAATCAGCGACGCAACCGGATTTTGGTTCAAAGCTTCCGGTTGCGTCGCTCTGATATATTTTAGACAAATCAATTAAAGATGTACGTCGCTCCGAAATCTCGCAGGAATTGCATTGCGTGTCGCAACCATTGATTGTTTTGCGCTGCACAAGATTGCTTGACTTCGGCTGGGGCGCGGCTAATTCTGGTGCTCCGCAGGGCAAGGAGGAGTCAGTCATGCTGAATTTTGAGGATACGAATCGCAAGAGCAAGGAAGCCATGGACACGATGCTGAAAAGCTATTCGGACACGGCCAAGGGACTCCAGGCGATCGCAACAGAAACCGCCGAATACTCGAAGAAGTCGTTCCAGGATGCGGTGACGCATTTTGAAACGCTGTCGGGCGCGCGCAGCTTCGAGAGCGTGTTCGAACTGCAGACCAGCTTCCTGAAATCGACCTACGAGAATTTCATTTCCGAGGCGACCAAGCTCGGCGAGATGTATTCCGACATCGCCAAGAGCGCCTACAAGCCCTACGAAGCACCGATCGCCGCGGCGACCAAGCCGTCCAAGCCGACATCGGTGGCGACGTCGGCTGCGGCGTAGATTCGGGCTTGACCACGCGTCGGTGTGCCGTGAACCGGCGCGCCGCATGCACCATACCACTTGAAAACGAAGGGTCGGCTACGCATTTGCAGCCGGCCCTTCGCTTTTTCCCGGAACTCGTTTCCCGCTATTCTCTATTTTTGTGTCTTTGGACCCCGTGAGGGCGAATTGTGATTGCAGTGTGAAGCAAGGGGCTTAAAATCGCACGATTATGAACTAAGTTAGTGGTGAAGACATTCGACGGGTAAAGCAAACCTCCCATGCTCCGTCGGGTTGATCGAGGAACGAATGAAAATGATCGTAAAGCCGATCTGGATGCAAAACGACGGCGAAAGGAACGGGGACAACGGAAATCGCGGAACCTCGGTCATTACGCGCACCAAGGCGAAGACCAAGCAGCCCAACCTGTACCGTGTGCTTATCCTGAACGACGACTACACCCCTATGGAATTCGTCATCCATATCCTGGAGCGATTTTTCCAGAAAGACCGTGAAAGTGCCACACGCATCATGCTTCATGTCCATAATCATGGCGTTGGCGAATGCGGAACATTTACATACGAGGTAGCGGAGACCAAGGTGAGCCAGGTGATGGACTTCGCCCGGCAGCATCAGCATCCGCTGCAATGCGTCATGGAAAAGAAGTGAGGATCTGAACGTGCCAACATTTTCGCCTAGCTTAGAGAAGGCGCTCCATCAGGCACTGACCTTTGCCAACGAGCGGCACCACGAATATGCCACGCTTGAGCATCTGCTGCTTGCCCTGATCGACGATGCCGATGCGGCCGCGGTCATGGGTGCCTGCAATGTCGATCTCGTCGCGCTGCGCAAGACGCTCGTCGAATACGTCGATAACGAACTCTCCAACCTGATCACAGGTTATGACGAGGACTCCAAGCCGACCTCCGGCTTCCAGCGCGTCATCCAGCGGGCGGTGATTCATGTCCAGTCGTCCGGCCGCGAGGAAGTGACCGGCGCCAACGTGCTCGTCGCCATCTTCGCCGAGCGCGAAAGCCATGCCGCATACTTCCTGCAGGAGCAGGAAATGACCCGCTACGACGCGGTCAACTACATCTCCCACGGCATCGGCAAGCGCGCCGGTACCTCGGAAGCCCGCAGCCCGCGTGGCGCCGAGGACGGCGAACCCGAGAGCAAGCCGAACGCATCACGCGGCGGCGAGGAAGAGGGCGGCGCCAAGAAGCAGCAGGATGCGCTGAAGGCTTATTGTGTCAACCTCAACGAAAAGGCCAAGACCGGCAAGATCGATCCGCTGATCGGCCGTCACGCCGAAGTCAACCGCACGATCCAGATCCTGTGCCGCCGTTCCAAGAACAATCCGCTCTACGTCGGTGATCCCGGTGTCGGCAAGACCGCGATCGCCGAAGGTCTCGCCAAGCGGATCATGGAAGGCAAGGTGCCGGAAGCGCTGGCCGATGCCACCATCTTCTCGCTCGACATGGGCACGCTGCTAGCCGGCACCCGCTATCGTGGCGATTTCGAAGAGCGTCTGAAGCAGGTCGTCAAGGAGCTCGAGGAGTATCCGGGCGCGGTGCTGTTCATCGACGAGATTCACACGGTCATCGGTGCCGGCGCCACCTCGGGCGGCGCAATGGATGCGTCGAACCTGTTGAAGCCAGCCTTGTCCTCTGGCGCGATCCGTTGCATCGGCTCGACCACCTACAAGGAATACCGTCAGTTCTTCGAGAAGGACCGGGCGCTCGTCCGTCGCTTCCAGAAGATCGACGTGGCCGAGCCTTCGATCGAAGACGCGATCGCGATCATGAAGGGCCTCAAGCCCTATTTCGAAGAATATCACCACCTGCGCTATTCGAACGACGCCATCAAGACAGCGGTCGAGTTGTCGGCGCGCTACATCTCCGACCGCAAGCTGCCGGATAAGGCCATCGACGTGATCGACGAAACCGGTGCGGCCCAGATGCTGCTGCCGCCGTCCAAGCGTCGCAAGCTGATCACCGAGAAGGAAATCGAGGCGACGATCGCCACGATGGCCCGCATTCCGCCGAAAAGCGTGTCGAAGGACGACGAAGCCGTCCTCGCCAATCTCGAGAAGGAACTGCGCTCGGTCGTCTATGGCCAGGACATAGCCATCGAAGCGCTGTCGACCTCGATCAAGCTGGCCCGTGCCGGCCTGCGCGAACCGAACAAGCCGATCGGCTCCTACGTCTTCTCCGGCCCCACGGGTGTCGGCAAGACGGAAGTTGCCAAGCAGCTGGCCTCGTCGCTCGGCGTCGAGCTCCTGCGCTTCGACATGTCTGAGTACATGGAGCGGCACACGGTCTCGCGTCTGCTCGGCGCACCTCCCGGCTATGTCGGCTTCGACCAGGGCGGTCTGCTGACCGATGGCGTCGATCAGCATCCGCATTGCGTGGTTCTGCTCGACGAAATCGAAAAGGCCCATCCCGATATCTACAACATCCTGTTGCAGGTGATGGACCACGGCACGCTGACCGACCACAACGGCAAGAAGATCGACTTCCGCAACGTCATCCTGATCATGACGACCAATGCGGGCGCATCGGAAATGGCCAAGGCCGCCTTCGGCTTCGGTTCGTCCAAGCGGACGGGCGAGGACGAGGAAGCGCTGAACCGCATCTTCACGCCGGAGTTCCGCAACCGTCTCGACGCGGTCATCCCGTTCGCGCCGCTGCCGACCATCGTCATCCACAAGGTCGTGCAGAAGTTCATCATGCAGCTCGAAGCCCAGCTGTCGGAACGCAATGTAACCTTCGACCTGCACGAGGACGCGATCTCCTGGCTGGCCGAGAAGGGTTATGACGAGAAGATGGGCGCCCGTCCGCTGGCGCGCGTCATCCAGGACGTGATCAAGAAGCCGCTCGCCAACGAGATCCTCTTCGGCAAGCTGAAGAAGGGCGGCGTCGTCAGCGTCACCGTCGGACCAAAAGAAGACGGCAGCACCGGCATCATCCTCGAATCGGTATCCGAAACCGCGCCGATCAAGCCGAAGCCGGAAGCAGAGGTCATTCATCCCGAGGCGGATGATGTCGATGATGGTGAACTGAAGACCAAGGCCAAGCCGAAGAAGGCGACGGCCACCGCCAAGAAGGCAAAGGCTGCGGTCGCCGAGCCCGAGGTGAAAAGCGCGCCGAAGAAGAGCGGCGCGGTGCCAAGGGTTCCGAAGAAGTAAGAATTGAAAAGGCGGCTTTCGGGCCGCCTTTTTTATATCCTGGAGCCCGTGTCACAGACGAGCGCCTCTGTTCAGAGCGGCGTGTAGTCGATCTCGAGAAACTCTTCGACCTCAGGCAACCAATGGTCGCGAACAAAGGCCGTGTGTGCGGGATGTTCGTTGTAAGCGTCGTATCCAGCCTGATTTTCGAACTCCATCGAAAAGCCGAAGCCAAAGGCGTTCTTTCGGCTCGTCTGCCGCAGTTGCTCGAAGTTTCTGACGCTTGGGATCGTGGTGAGCACGAGTGCTGCGCTAAGAAAGGCCTTTTCCTCGGCGGAGCCCTCTGCGTGCTTCAGGCGAAATGCCACGGTATGACGTATCAGCGATGTTCTCCGGTATCGCTGCGTTCAGCCCAACTCGGCCTTGATTTTCTCCGCATTGGCCGCCAGCACGGCGCCGTCTTCCATCTTGCCGGAATGTGGCTGCAGCGCCGCGCCCTCGTGACGGGGAATAACATGGAAGTGCAGGTGAAACACCGTCTGACCGGCTGCGGGTTCGTTGAACTGGCAGACGAAGACGCCATCTGCGTCGAAAGCTTCCTTCACGGCATTGGCGATCGTCTGGACGACAGGGATCGTCTGTGCCAGCGCCGCCGGATCGGCATCGAGGAGATTGCGCGACGCAGCCTTTGGCACCACAAGCACATGGCCGGGTGCCTGCGGCATCACATCCATGAACGCCAGCGTGTGCGCGTCCTCGTAGACCTTGTGCGAGGGAATTTCGCCGCGCAGGATCTTGGCGAAAATGTTGTTGCTGTCATAGGCCGCGCTGGTCATCGAAGATCTCCTGATACTGATGTGATCGGGGTAGCGCGGCGAAGGCGAGGACGTCAATCCTCCTGCAGGCGCTCGCCCTTTCGGAACGGGCTGTGTTCGCTCAAAATCTCGTTCATGTGTTCGACGTCGTCGCGCTCGCGCTCGAGATAATCGCCGATCGCGCGGCGCAGCCCGGCATGGGCGACATAATGGGCGGAGTGCGTTGTCACCGGCAGGTAACCACGCGCCAGCTTGTGTTCCCCCTGTGCGCCGGCCTCAACCCGTTTCAGGCCCTTGGCCAGCGCGAAATCGATCGCCTGGTGATAGCAGACTTCGAAATGCAGGAAGGGGTGATCCTCGATGCAGCCCCAATGGCGGCCGTAAAGCGTCTCCGAGCCGATGAAATTGATGGCGCCGGCGACATAGCGGCCATTGTGCCTGGCCATGACGAGCAGGATATCTTCCGGCATCCGCTCGCCGATGAGCGAGTAGAATTGGCGGGTGAGATAGGGGCGTCCCCACTTGCGGCTGCCGGTATCCATGTAGAAGGCGAAGAACTGGTCCCAGATCTCTTCGGTCAGGTCGCTGCCGGTCAGCCAGTCGATGCTGATGCCGTTTTCAAGCGCCGCGCGCCGCTCCTTGCGCAACGCCTTGCGCTTGCGCGATGCCAGCGTCTCCAGGAATTCCTCGTGGTTGGCATAGCCGTCATTGATGAAGTGGAACTGCTGGTCGGTACGATGCAGATAGCCCTCCGTCTCCAGCACGCCGACCTCGTCGTCGGCAACGAAGGTGATGTGCGCCGAGGAGACCCCCAACTGCCGAACGACCTCTTTCAGGCTCTCGGCCATGGCGTTCTGAACCGGCAGGCGTGGATAGCCCTCCGCCACCAACAGGCGTGGGCCGGTTGCCGGCGTAAACGGGATCGAGCATTGCAACTTCGGGTAATAGCGTCCGCCGGCGCGCTCGAAAGCGTCGGCCCAGCCGTGATCGAAGACGTATTCGCCCTTGCTGTGATTCTTCAGATAGCCGGGCAGGGCGCCGACAAGGCGTCCGTCGCCGCTCTCGAGCAGCATGTGGTGCCCGAGCCAGCCGGTTTCCGCCGTTGCCGAGCCTGATTCCTCCAGCGAGGACAGGAAGGCGTGCGACACGAATGGATTGTAGGCAAGCGCGCTGCCCGTTCTGGAAGCTCCGGAAAGCTGCGACCAGCTTTCCGGAGAAATCGCGGTAAACGACCGCTCGATGCGGATTGAAAGTTCGTCAGTCATGAAGCGAGTGCGAGACCTTTGGGGAGGATAGGTGTCACCATCAGTCTGCGCACGATCTTGTTGAAAAAGCGAGCGTCAAACTGATGCGCGCGGATCGAAGCCTTCGAAGGTCATCTGGTCGGCGTTTTCGAAGGTTTGCTTGACCGCCTTCTCGTCGCGAACCGTCCAGGTGATGACAACGGTGCCCTTTTCCCGCTCGGCCGAGATGAATGGATTGGGCAGGTCGGCGTAGAAATAGGAAATAAAATCGAGGCCGAGTTTCATTGCCTTTTCATGGGTTTGGAACTCTTCGGGCCTGTTGCCGCCGGCGGTCAGCCCGAGCGGATAGGGTGCCTTGAGTGCCTTCAGTTCCCGCAGCAGCCAGTGGTCGAAGCTCATCAGCGCGACCTGGCCCTGATAGTTTTCAAGCTCTTCCAGAACCGCTTCGACAAAACCGGAATCGTCGGTTTCCCGGCCCTTCAGCTCGATCACCAGCGGAACCTGGCCGTTCACAAGTTTGAGAAGTTGCCTCAGCGTCGGGATTTTGTCCGCTGTTCCGCCGACCGACAGCAGGCCGAGTTCCTGCGAGGTGCGCTCGCGAACGTCGCCCTTCAGGTTGCAGAGACGCTCGAGATCCTCGTCGTGGAAAACGACGGGAACGCCGTCGGACGCGTAGTGCAGATCGCACTCGATGGCAAAGCCCGCTTCGATGGCGCGCGAGGCGGCCGAAAGCGTATTTTCCCAGACGAGCTTGTTCTGGTCGTGATAGCCGCGATGTGCGACGGGACGGTCTTTAAGCCAGGCTGCAGAGGTCATTAGGCAATTTCCATGATGGCATCGATTTCGACGGCGGCATTCATCGGCAGGGCGGCCATGCCGACGGCAGCGCGTGCATGCTTGCCCGCGTCGCCGAGAACGCCGGCAATCAGGTTCGAGGCACCGTTGATGACGAGGTGCTGCTCGACGAACTCGGGCACAGACGCGACGAAGCCGTTCAGCTTGATGACGCGCTTGATGCGGCTGAGGTCACCGCCAAGCGCCGCATTCGCCTGCGCAAGGATGTTGATGGCGCAGAGTTCCGCCGCTCGCTGGCCGGTCGCCACATCGACGTTCTTGCCGAGGTGACCGGTGACGGCGATCTTGCCGCCTTCGAGCGGAAGCTGGCCGGAAATGTGAAGAACGTTGCCCGCGATGACATAGGGAACGTAGTTCGCGGCGGGCGCTGCAGCCTCCGGCAGGGATATCCCCATCTCTTTGAGGCGTTCAGCGATCTGATTGGACATTTTCCTCTCCGCTTTTGTTGTGAATGGATTTAGAACTATGCATTAAGGCGTGAATCTATTTTGTGACACGTTCGAGCCTCGATTTGGCCGGATGCGTTCTTATAACATCGTTGGTGAGTCCAACAGGAGATTATCAATGGTCCGTTCGAGCCTTGCCGCACTCTTCCTTGCAGGCGCTTGTGCAAGCGCCCATGCGGCGACCCCGGCTGCCGGGGCGGTGATGGCAACCGGACTGATCGCTCATCGGGCGATCTACGATCTCGAACTGAAGGATGCGTCGGAGCGATCCGGCATCTCGGGCATGTCCGGCCGGATGGTCTATGAGTTCGACGGCAACGATTGCACCGGCTACACCACTAATTTCCGCTTCGTGACGCAGATCGACACGGGCGATGCGGTTCGCGTCAGCGATCAGCAGACCAAGACCTTCGAGAATCTCAAGGACGGCAAGTTTACGTTCGACACCAAGTCGTTCACGGACGACCAGCTCGACAAGGAAGTAAATGGCGCCGCGCAGGATCAGGTCGAAGGCGTTAAGGTCGATCTGAAGCAGCCTTCCAGCAAGGAGCTGCAACTGGCCGCGAGCCGCTTTCCGACGGAACACATGATCGAGGTCATCAAGAACGCCAAGGCGGGCAACCGCCTGTTCGAGGCCCGCGTCTTCGACGGCTCCGACGATGGCGACAAGTCGCTGGTGACGACGACGGTCGTCGGCAAGCCGGTGACGCCGAAGACGGACGAGGCGGATGCCGGCAATGCAGGCGCGTTTTCCAAGACCGCCTTCTGGCCGGTGACCATTTCCTATTTCAACGAGAACACCAAGAGCGATGCTCTGCCGGTCTATCGGATGTCGTTCAAGCTTTATGAAAACGGCATCACGCGTGACCTGACCATGGACTATGGCGACTTCGTTCTGTCGGGCAAACTTTCCAAACTCGAACTTCTTGACGCTAAGTCGGTCGCCTGTAAGTAATTGCCTCTATTGAGTGATCCTGTCTCACGGTGATGACGCGGTAGGCAAACAGACGTGCTCTGTGCTACGGTTTCGCCGGTGATGGGCGTTGGTGGCAGATGGAGTGCATATCTTGAGAGTCAATTTCGTGTCGTTTCTGGTTCTGGCGGGCTTGGCGGTCGCAACGATCGCAAACGGCTTCATCCCGCCTCTCGCTGCTGCGGATTGCAGCTCGACAGCATCTGCCGGGATCGACTGGGGTGGCTGCAACAAGAAGAACCTGATGCTGCAGGGCGGCGATTTCCAGAAGGGAAATCTCGCCGATACCGATTTCACCCTGACCAATCTCAGCCAGACCAATCTCGCATCGGCCAATCTGGAGAAGGCAACGCTGGTACGCGCATGGTTCACCGGCGCCGATCTGACGAAAGCCAATTTTTCCAAGGTCGAGGCCTATCGCTCGGGCTTCGAGAACGTCAAGGCCGAGGGCGCTAGCTTCGCCGGCGCCGAACTGCAGCGTGCGAATTTCAACGGCGCGGTTTTGAAGGGTGTCACGTTCGAGAAGGCCGAGCTTGGCCGGGTCACCTTCAAGAAGGCGGATCTGACCGGCGCGAACTTTTCGCTGACAAACCTGTCGCGCGCCGATTTCAGTGGCGCGACCTTTAGCGGACCGATTTCCTTCGACCGGGCTTTCATGTTCCTGACGCGCATCAGCGGCCTGGATCTCTCGCAGGCGACCGGCCTGGAAGAAACCCAGATCGCGCTCGCTTGTGGCGATTCGAAGACGAAGCTTCCTGCCGGCATGGCGACGCCGACAAGCTGGCCGTGCGACGCGGAATGAATGCGTTCGCTGAAGCGCGGCTATCCGTTTTGAATTCACGTGGCGGTCTCTGCGATAATTTGACCATTAAGACTTGATTTTCCGGGGCGGGGAGGGTATGGCCACCCGCATTCCACACGTAAGGCTTGGGATTGTCCGGGAGAAATCCGGATGGTTCCGCCCGGTGGCATTCTCGAAGAGGGTGCTGTTCGCCTTGCGGAGGTTCAACCGGAAAAGGATAACAAGGCATGGCATTGCCCGATTTTTCTATGCGCCAGCTGCTTGAAGCAGGCGTCCACTTCGGCCACCAGACTCACCGCTGGAACCCGAAGATGAAGCCGTACATTTTCGGCGATCGTAACAACATCCACATCATCGACCTCGCACAGACGGTTCCGCTTCTGTCGCGCGCTCTGCAGGTTGTCTCCGACACCGTAGCCCGTGGCGGCCGCGTTCTGTTCGTCGGCACCAAGCGCCAGGCTTCGGAGCTCATCGCTGACTCTGCAAAGCGTTCCGCTCAGTACTATGTCAACTCGCGTTGGCTCGGCGGCATGATGACCAACTGGAAGACGATTTCCAACTCGATCCAGCGTCTGCGCAAGCTCGACGAAATCCTCGGTGGTGATGCCCAGGGCTTCACCAAGAAGGAGCGTCTGAACCTCGAGCGCGAACGCGAAAAGCTCGACAAGGCTCTCGGTGGTATCAAGGACATGGGCGGCACGCCTGACCTGATGTTCATCATCGACACCAACAAGGAAAAGATCGCGATCGACGAAGCCAAGCGCCTCGGCATCCCGGTTGTCGCGATCATCGACTCGAACTGCGATCCGGATCTGATCGACTACCCGATCCCCGGCAACGACGACGCTTCGCGCGCCATCGCTCTCTACTGCGACCTGATCGCACGCGCTGCCATCGACGGCATCGCGCGTCAGCAGAGCTCGTCCGGCCGTGACCTCGGCGCTTCGGTTGAAGCTATGGTTGAGCCGGCACTCGAAGGCGAAGCCGAAGCCTGATAAAGAAGCAGGCGGGCCATAAGGTCCGCCATGCTTTCCAGAGATTGGGAAAGGCCGCTCGCGACTCTCAGAAGTTCGGCGGCCTTGACCATTTCAGGCGAGGGCGCCCCGCCCATCGCCACACAAGTTTCGTTATGACGCGTCTTTCATCACGCTGTCATACATACAGGTACATTTCGTGCCTCAATCCGGTGCCGTGCCGCCTTTTGCGGCCCACCGTTTGAACCGACAAGAGGAAGCTTATGACCGAGATTACGGCTGCACTGGTGAAGGAACTGCGCGAGAAGTCTGGCGCCGGCATGATGGACTGCAAGAAGGCGCTGATCGAGAACAACGGCGACATCGAAGCGTCGATCGACTGGCTGCGCGCCAAGGGCATCTCCAAGGCAGACAAGAAGGCTGGTCGTGCCGCTGCTGAAGGCCTCATCGCCATCGCCGGCGCTGGCCACAAGGCTGTCGTCGTCGAGCTCAACTCGGAAACCGACTTCGTTGCCCGCAACGATGCGTTCCAGGATCTCGCTCGCGGCATCGCCTCCGTTGCCCTGACCACCGACGGTTCGGTTGAAGCTATTTCGGCTGCGACCTACCCGGCCTCCGGCAAGCCGGTTGCCGACACCATCAAGGACGCGATCGCCACCATCGGCGAGAACATGACGCTGCGCCGCGCTGCCAAGCTCGAAGTCGAGCACGGCGTTGTCGCGACCTACATCCACAACGCTGCCGGCGACGGCATCGGCAAGCTCGGCGTTCTCGTCGCCCTGAAGTCGGAAGGCGACAAGGCTGTCCTGACCTCGATCGGTCGCCAGGTTGCCATGCATATCGCTGCGACCAACCCGCTCGCCATCCGTTCGGAAGAAGTCGATGCCGCTGTCGCCGAGCGCGAGCGCAACGTATTCATCGAACAGGCTCGCGAATCCGGCAAGCCGGAAGCCATCATCGAAAAGATGGTCGATGGCCGCATGCGCAAGTTCTTCGAGGAAGTCGCTCTTCTCTCGCAGGCCTTCGTCATCAACCCCGACCTGACGGTCGGCGCTGCCGTTGAGGCTGCTGCCAAGGAAGCCGGCGCCAAGATCGAAGTCGTCGGCATGGCCCGCCTGCTTCTCGGCGAAGGCGTCGAAAAGGAAGAGAGCGACTTCGCCGCTGAAGTCGCTGCCGTCGCCAAGGGCTGATAAAGCTATATATGTGAAAACAGAAGGGCATCGCGTGACAACGCGGTGCCCTTCGTGTATCCGGGCCTCAGCGGTGATAAACGAGGAGCCAAGATGTCGTCAGAGCCTGTCTACAAACGTGTTCTACTCAAGGCTTCCGGCGAAGCCCTCATGGGCAGCCAGGGATTTGGAATCGATGTAGCGGTGGCCGACCGCATTGCGGCTGACATAGCCGAAGCGCGGCAGATGGGTGTGGAAGTCGGCGTCGTCGTCGGCGGCGGCAACATCTTCCGCGGCGTCGCCGTTGCCTCCAAGGGCGGCGATCGCGTCACGGGTGACCACATGGGCATGCTCGCGACCGTCATCAACGCGCTGGCGCTGGCAACCTCGCTGCGCAAACTCAGCATCGACACGGTCGTCTTGTCGGCGATTGCCATGCCTGAGATCTGCGAGAGCTTCTCGCAGCGTGCGACGCTCTACCACCTGTCGCTGGGCCGTGTGGTGATCTTTGCAGGTGGCACCGGCAATCCGTTCTTCACCACCGATTCGGCCGCAGCGCTCCGCGCCGCCGAAATGGGCGCGCAGGCGATCTTCAAGGGCACGCAGGTTGATGGCATCTACTCCGCCGACCCGAAGAAGGTGCCCGATGCGACGCGCTTCGACCATTTGACGCACAAGGAAGTCCTAGACAAGGGACTGGCCGTCATGGACGTGGCCGCTGTTGCGCTGGCACGCGAAAATTCCATTCCGATCATCGTCTTCTCGATCCACGAGAAGGGCGGTTTTGCTGAAATCCTCAGGGGCGGTGGTCTGAAGACCGTCGTCACCGACAACTGACAGAGTGGCGGCACCTCGGTGTCGCAGCTTCTACCGAGACGGGAGCACTGATATGAGTGACGGCATCGACATCAACGACATCAAGCGTCGCATGGACGGCGCGATCAATTCCTTCAAGAGCGATATCGCTTCGCTGCGCACCGGTCGGGCATCGGCGAACATTCTCGACCCGGTGACGGTCGAAGCCTATGGTTCGCGCGTGCCGCTGAACCAGGTTGCCAACGTGACCGTGCCGGAACCGCGCATGCTCGGCATTTCCGTCTGGGACAAGTCGATGGTCGGCGCTGTCGACCGCGCGATCCGTGAAGCCAATCTCGGCCTCAACCCGATCGTCGATGGCCAGAACCTGCGTATTCCGCTGCCGGAACTCAACGAAGAGCGCCGCAAATCTCTCGTCAAGGTAGCGCACGACTATGCTGAAAAAAGCAAGGTCGCGATTCGCCATGTGCGCCGCGATGGCATGGACGGCCTTAAGAAAGCCGAAAAGGACGGTGTCATAGGGCAGGACGTAAGCCGGGCACAGTCGGATCGTGTGCAGAAGATGACGGACGACACGATTTCTGAGATCGACCGCTTGCTTGGCGATAAGGAAAAGGAAATCATGCAGGTCTAGGGCGCATTGCGCCTGCGCCTTGGACTGGAAAAACCGGACGGGAAATGTTGGAACGAACATTTGTGACTGTACCAGAACACGTTGCCATCATCATGGATGGCAACGGTCGATGGGCAAAGCAGCGGGGGTTGCCGCGCACCATGGGACATCGCAAGGGCGTAGACGCCGTGCGCGAGACCGTGCGTGCAGCTGGCGATATCGGCATCAAGTATCTGACGCTCTTTGCCTTCTCATCTGAAAACTGGCGCCGCCCGGAAACCGAGGTCTCGGATCTTCTGGGGCTGCTGAAGGCGTTCATCCGCCGTGATCTCTCCGAACTGCATCGTCAGAATGTGCGCGTGAAGATCATTGGTGATCGCCACAGCCTGCAGAACGACATTCTCGACCTGCTGATCGATGCCGAGGAGACGACCAAGGGCAATACGGCGCTGACACTGATCATCGCTTTCAACTACGGCTCCCGCGACGAGATGGCTCGGGCCATGATCAGTCTGGCCCGCGACGTCGAAGAGGGTCGTCTGCGGTCGCAGGATATCACGCCCGCGCTCATCAATGCTCGTCTCGACACGGCAGGAATTCCCGATCCCGATCTGATAATCCGCACCAGCGGCGAAGAGCGGCTGTCCAACTTCCTGTTGTGGCAGGCCGCCTATTCGGAGTTCGTCTTCCTTCCCGATTACTGGCCGGACTTTGGCCGCGACACGTTGCTTGCCGCGCTTGAAACCTTTGCCTCGCGCAATCGCCGTTTCGGCGGTCTGGTTGCCGAGACCGTGGCGGCCGTGGGAAGCTGATGCCGCGGGAACTGCAGCTTCGCATCATTTCCGGGCTGATCCTTGCGGTCATCGTCCTTGCGGCGACGTGGTTCGGTGGTATCGCTTTCAGTATCCTGTCGGCGGTCATCGGCTTGTTGATCTACTATGAGTGGTCGACGATCACACGGCTCGCCAGCGAGCAGCCGCTGGCAAATACAGTCGGATGGATCGGGCAGGCGGCTATCGCCGTTGCCGTCGTCTCCGGGACCGTTGCCTACTCGATCATTCTGCTCGCGCTGTTCCTGGCCATCGCTATCGGCTTCGTCGCCATCCGGGGCGTTTCGCGTTGGTTTCCTGCCGGCATCGTCTATGCGGGACTGACCGGAATTGCGTTGTCGGCCATTCGCGGTGGCGACACGTCGGGCCTGCACGCCATGCTGTTCGTCTTCGCGGTCGTCTGGGCGACCGACATCCTGGCCTACTTCATCGGCCGTGCCATTGGCGGACCAAAGCTCGCACCGCGGATATCGCCCGGCAAGACGTGGTCCGGCGCGATCGGCGGTGCTGTCTGCGCCGTGATCGCCGGTAGCCTTGTCGCCTATGCTGCATTCCCGGACAGCATCGCGCGTGCCGCTCTGGTCGCTTTCGTGCTGTCCGTCTGCAGCCAGTCCGGCGACCTGTTCGAATCCTTCATCAAGCGCCGCTTCGGCGTGAAGGATTCCAGCCACCTCATTCCCGGGCACGGCGGTGTCATGGACCGGGTTGACGGGCTCATTTTCGCCTGTTTCGCGGCGTTCTTGCTAGCTGGCGTTTTTTCGCTGATAAAGGGCGGAGAAATGACGTCGCTCGGAGCCGCTCTGTTCGGCGTTTGATGTCGGCAGAGGCTGACGGAAGGATCTTATGACAGGCTTGATGAGCATTTTCGGGTTTCTGACGGGATATATCGTTCCCTTCGTGCTCGTTCTCTCGCTTTTGGTATTCGTCCACGAGATGGGACACTATCTGGTCGGACGTTGGAGCGGCATCCGTATCCTGGCATTCTCCGTCGGCTTCGGCCCAGAACTTCTCGGACGCACCGACAAGCACGGTACGCGCTGGAAACTCTCCGCCATTCCGCTCGGCGGCTACGTCAAATTCTTCGGCGACGAGGATGCATCCAGCAAGCCGGATGAGGGCAGGCTGGCGGAAATGTCGGAGGAGGAGCGGGCTCGGTCCTTTGCCGGCGCCAAGCTCTGGAAGCGCGCCGCAACCGTTGCCGCTGGACCGATCGCGAACTTCATTCTGGCGATTGCCATTTTCACGGTTCTCTTCACGATCTACGGCCGCCCGGTCGCCGATCCCGTCGTGGCCGAGGTCAAGCCCGGCAGTGTGGCTGCCGAAGCCGGCGTGGTGCCGGGCGATCTGCTCATTGCCATCGACGGTTCCAAGGTGCAGACCTTCGACGATGTGCGCCGCTACGTCAGCATTCGCCCGATGCAGAGGATCGTCGTGACGATTGAACGTAACGGCGAGAAGATCGACGTTCCCATGGTGCCAGCCCGCACCGACATGACTGACCAGTTCGGCAACAAGATGGAGATCGGCCTGATCGGTATCATCACCAATCAGGAAGTCGGCCATTTCCGCCAGCAGACCTACACGCCGTTGCAGGCGCTGAACGAGGGCACTGTCCAGACCTGGCACATCGTCACCGGAACCTTCAAGTATATCGGCAATCTGGCGACGGGTTACATGAAGGCCGACCAGCTTGGCGGACCGATCCGCGTCGCGCAGGCTTCCGGCCAGATGGCGACGCTCGGCGTTGCAGCTTTGCTGCAGCTGGCGGCCGTCTTGTCTGTTTCCATCGGATTACTCAACCTGATGCCGGTTCCGGTACTTGATGGCGGCCATCTGATGTTCTATGCGATTGAAGCTGTGAGAGGAAAGCCATTGGGATCGTCGGCTCAGGAGATTGCGTTTCGCATCGGCCTGGCCATGGTTCTGAGCCTGATGGTCTTTGCAACATGGAACGATATTAGTGCTCTGATCGGCTGATTGCAGGATGAGGGAAAATTACGATTTATTTACGATGTTTCAAAGCTGTAGTGGCGAAAGCGACACGCTTTGAAATGAAGTAAACAGAAATTAACTTGCTCCCTTGCTTGTATATCAAAAGCGGGTAAAACGACACACGTGACCGGAATCGGGGGACGCCTGGTGATGGGGACGAGAAAAAAGGTAATGGGTGAAATGAAGGCTGGTTCAAGATTTTTGAACGCAGTATCGGCGGTTGCGCTGTCTGCAGGAATTGTTGCATCGGGGGCAGGTGCAACGATGTTGATCTCGGCAACAGCTGCCGAGGCTGCGACCATTCAGCGTATCGATGTTCGCGGCGCTAACCGCGTCGGCGCCGAGGCTGTGCGGTCCAACCTGACAATCCAGCCGGGTGCGAGCTTCTCCAATACCGATATCGATGACTCGGTGAAGCAGCTTTACGGCACCGGTTACTTCTCGGACGTCAAGATTGCAGTTTCCGGCAGCACGCTGGTTGTGACCGTTGAGGAAGCTCAGCTGGTCAACCAGGTCGTGTTCAACGGTAACCGCAAGATCAAGGACGACAAGCTCGCTCAGGCCGTCAAGACCCAGCCCTCCGGCCCGTACAGCGAAGCCCAGGTCCAGGCCGACATCCAGACCATCAAGGACGCGTATGCGGCGACCGGCCGTAACGAGATCGAAGTGACGACGCAGGTCGTGCCGCTCGGTCAGGGCCGCGTCAACCTCGCATTCGTCATCAACGAAGGCGATCGTACCAAGATCGACTCGATCAATTTTGTCGGCAACAGCGCTTACAGCTCCGGTCGCCTGGCTTCGGTCATCGCCACCAAGCGAAGCAACTTCCTTTCGTTCCTGACCCGCAAGGACGTCTACAGCGAAGACAAGCTGCATGCAGACGAGGAAGCTCTTCGTCAGTTCTACTACAACCGCGGTTACGCCGACTTCCGGATCGTTTCGTCGGACGCTGCGTTCGATGAAGCGACCAACAAGTACACGCTGACCTTCAACATTGAAGAAGGCCCCCGCTACGACTTCGGCGCCGTTTCGGTTCAGTCGACGGTGCAGGGCGTCGATGGTGCCGAGCTGCAGAAGCTTGTTCGCACGCATGAAGGCGATGTCTACAACGCCAAGGAAGTTCAGAAGTCGATGGAAGCGATTTCGGATCAGGTGGCATCTGCCGGCTATCCTTTCGCTCGCGTCACGCCACGCGGCAACCGCGACCTGAACAACAACACGATCGGTGTCGAATACCTCGTCGACCAGGGCGAGCGCGCCTACGTCGAGCGTATCGAAATCCGCGGGAACAGCCGCACGCGTGATTACGTCATCCGTCGCGAATTCGACATGAGCGAAGGCGACGCCTTCAATCAGCAGATGATCACCCGCGCCAAGCGTCGTCTTGAAGCCCTCGGCTACTTCTCGACCGTCAACATCACCACCCAGCCCGGCAGCTCGCCGGACCGCGTCGTGGTCGTTGTCGACGTGCAGGATCAGTCGACCGGCTCGTTCGGCATCGGCGCTGGCTATGCTGCCGGCGGCGACGGTCTTCTGCTCGAAGCCTCGATCGAAGAAAAGAACTTCCTCGGACGCGGCCAGTACATCAAGGTGTCTGCCGGTGGCGGTCAGGAAGGGTCCCGGACCTACGGCCTGAACTTCACCGAGCCTTACTTCCTCGGCTATCGTCTGGCGGTCGGCTTCGACCTGAACCACAGCGAGACGTCGAGCAACGACAACTACGATTACGAAGAAAACAACGTTGTCCTGCGCGCCACCGCGCCGATCACCGAAGATCTGGCAACGACGTTCCGTTACAACTACAAGCAGATGAAGTACGATCCTTCCGGTTCGCTGTCTGATCTGTCGACTCCGTACCAAGATCTCGTCAACAACAGCCCGTGGGTAAAGTCTTCCGTCTCGCAGACGCTGACATACAACACGCTCGACGACATGATCCTGCCGCGCGAAGGTATCTATGCCAGCGCCACGCAGGAAATTGCCGGCCTCGGCGGTGACTCGCAGTTCTACAAGATCTACGGCAAGGCGCGCTACTACCACATGCTCGCTGACGATGCCGACATCATCGGCTCGGTTGCTGGCTCCGCCGGTTATGTCATCGGTTTCGGCAAGGATCTGCACGTGTTCGATCAGTTCACGCTGACGAACGGCGATATCCGCGGCTTCGAGAACAAGGGTATCGGCCCACGCGTTGGCGGTGGTCCTGATGATCCGTTGGGCGGCACGACCTACTTCACGGTCTCTGCCGAAGCATCGTTCCCGCTGCCGGCTGTTCCGCGTGACTTCGGTCTTCGCGGCGCCGTCTTCGCAGACGCTGGTACGCTCTTTGGCAACAAGGTTGCCGTTGGTGGCAGCGAATACGTGAACGGTGAAGATGCATCGCTGCGCGCCTCCGTCGGTATCGGCCTTGTCTGGAACTCGCCGTTCGGCGCTCTGCGCGTCGACTATGCGATCCCGGTCCTGAAGGAAGACTACGACAAGGTCCAGCACTTCAAGTTTGGCATCAACAACCAATTCTGATATCGGCAGTCCGGAACCGTAAAATCGAATTCCGTTCTGGAGATTTGCCGATGGAGCAAACTTGTTTCTTTCTGCCCCATGATGGCGTGAAGCTCGCAGAGCTGGCGCAGTATCTTGGGGCAGAACTTGCCGACCCCAAACACGCTGATATCCTGATAAAGTCCGTTTCGCCCGTAAGCCGGGCGAAGACGGGCGATCTCTGCTATGTCATCTCGAAGAGAAGCAAGGACGAGCTCGCGACCTGCGAGGCGTCCGCGATTCTTTGCGCGTCTGGCCTGCAATCGATCATTCCGCCGCATATTCCGGTTCTGGTCTCGAAGAACGCGCATGCGGCGTTCGCGATGGCCGGTGGATTGCTGTATCCGACAGCGCTGCAGCCATTGACGTTGCGTTCTGACGACGCAGGCGTTTCGGACCGTGCGTCCGTCGATCCGACGGCAAAGATCGAAGCCAACGTCGCCATCGAGCCATTTGCCGCCATCGGTGCGCATGCCGAGATCGGCGAGGACACCCGCATCGGCGCCGGCGCCGTCATCGGACCGGGCGTCAAGATCGGCCGCAACTGCTCGATTGCCGCTGGCGCCACCGTTCTGTGCGCGCTCGTCGGCAATGGTGTCATCATCCACAATGGCGCACGTATCGGCCAGGACGGTTTCGGCTATGCGCCGGGTCCGCGTGGCATGATCAAGATCGTGCAGATCGGCCGCGTCATCCTGCAGGATAACGTCGAGGTCGGCGCCAACACCACGATCGATCGCGGCACCATGGACGACACGGTGATCGGCGAAGGCACGAAGATCGATAATCTGGTCCAGATCGGCCACAACGTCCGCATCGGCCGCCATTGCGCCATCGTCTCGCAAGTCGGCATTGCCGGCAGTGCGGTCATTGGCGACGGCGTCCAGATTGGTGGCCATAGTGGAATCAAGGGCCATATAACCATTCATGATGGCGTCCAGATCGCTGCGATGAGCGGCGTCATCTCGGATATCCCCGCTGGGGAGCGCTACGGAGGCATTCCCGCGCGGCCGGTACATGATTTTCTGCGCGAAGTCGCGACAGTCATGATGCGGTCGACAAGTGCCAAGAAAATTGGAGAAAAGAATGACTGAAGAAGTCAAAAAGTCACTTTCCTCGGCGGATATCATTGAAATCATGAAGCTTCTGCCGCATCGCTATCCGTTCCTGCTGGTCGACAAGATCATCGAGATCGATGGCGACGATTCGGCGATCGGCATCAAGAACGTGACCGCCAACGAGCCGCATTTCACTGGGCATTTCCCGGAACAGCCGATCATGCCGGGTGTGCTTCTGGTCGAGGGCATGGCCCAGACCGCAGGCGCGATCTGCGCCAAGAAGGAAGGCGAAACGGGCAACCTAGTCTACTTCATGACCATCGACAACGCCCGCTTCCGCAAGCCGGTCATCCCCGGCGATCGCGTCGAATTCCACGTCAAGAAGCACAAGCAGCGCGGCAACATCTGGAAGTTCCACTGCGATGCCAAGGTTGATGGAGCGCTCGTCGCCGAGGCCGATATCGGTGCGATGATCGTTCGCAAGGATCAGGCATGAGCACGATCGCCGCCAGCGCCAGCATCCACGCCATGGCTGTCATTGAAGATGGCGCCGTGATCGGCGAGAACGTCAAGATCGGCCCCTTCTGCCATGTCGGACCGCGCGTCGTCCTTGGCGACAACGTCGAACTGTTGGCGCATGCTGTGGTCACCGGCATCACCACGATCGGTAAGGGCACCAAGATCTTCCCGATGGCCGTTATCGGCGGCGATCCGCAGAGCGTGCATCACGGCGGCGAAGAAACGACCCTGACGGTCGGCGATAACTGCACGATGCGAGAAGGTGTGACGATCAACACCGGCACCGCTGATTTCGGCGGCAAGACGATCGTCGGCAACAACAACCTGTTTCTGGCCAATTCCCACGTCGCCCATGATTGCCGCGTCGGCAACCATGTCATCATGTCGAACAACGTCATGCTGGCCGGTCATGTGGTGATCGAGGACCGCGTGATCCTGGGTGGCGGTTCGGCCGTGCACCAGTTTACCCGTGTTGGCCGCCACGCCTTCGTCGGCGGGCTATCGGCTGTGAGCTACGACGTCATTCCCTACGGCATGCTCAACGGCAATCCGGGGCTGCTCGGTGGCCTGAACGTCGTCGGCATGACCCGTTCGGGCGTTGATCGCGCCACCATCCATATCGTTCGCCGCGCCTACAAGGCGATCTTCGAGGGCGAAGGCAATGTGCGCGACAACGCAGCCGCCATCCGCGAGGAATTCGCCGATTGCGAGCAGGTCGTCCAGATACTCGATTTCATCGCAGCCGAAAGCGACCGCGCTCTTTCCTCCCCGACCAGGGGACAGAAGGGGTGAACCTTGTCTCCGGCCAGTGACACCACGAAGGGCCGTCTGGCGATCATCGCCGGCAGCGGCTTTCTCCCTTCTTACGTTGCGGAAGCGGCGCGAGCGGCCGGTGAGAATCCACTGGTCATTGCGCTGAAGAACGAGACCGACCGCTCGTGGGATGGCTTCGAACATTCGATCGTCGGCGTCGGCGATTTCGCGGCCATCGACCGGCTGCTTGAAAACAATCGCATCGAGCGCGTCGTCATGTCCGGCGCCGTCCGCCGTCGCCCGGAGTGGCGCGAGGTGCGCCCGACGCTGAAGACGTTGGCAACCATTCCCTCGACGATCCGCACGCTGCTGTCCGGCGGCGACGACACCGTGCTGCGCATGGTGATCGGCTTGATCGAGAAGAATGGCCGACGCGTTATCGGCGTGCAGGAGATCGCACCGGATCTGTTGGCTGCCGTCGGTCCGCTTGGCTCGATTGCGCCGAGCGCCGATGACGTCAAGGATATCGCGAGAGCAGGCGCTGCCGCCGATGCGCTCGGCCGGCTCGACGTCGGGCAGGGTGCCGTCTCCGTCGGTGGCCGCATCGTGGCGCTTGAAGGCGTCGAGGGCACCGACAGCATGCTCGAGAGGGTTGCAGAGCTGCGTGCTGCCGGCCGCATCTCGACACGCCGTCGCGGCGTGCTGGTGAAGCTCTGCAAGCCGCAGCAGGATTTGCGCGCCGACCTGCCGTCCATCGGCATGTCGACCATCGAGAACGCCCGCAAGGCCGGGCTCGCGGGCGTCGCCATCGAGGCCGGCCGCGCGCTCATTCTCGACCGTCCGGCTGTCATCGCGGCGGCAAAAGACGCGGGTATCTTCGTCTGCGGTCTGGATCGCGGATTGCCTTCATGGGGACTTGAATGACGGAGCGTGCGTTGAAGGTTGCCATCATTGCCGGCGAAGTTTCCGGCGATCTCCTGGCCGCCGATCTGGTCGCCGCTCTGAAACAGCAATATGCCGGCCCTGTCGAACTGGTGGGTGTCGGCGGCGAGGGGCTGCAGGCACAGGGCCTGCGATCGCTGTTCGACTTCTCCGAACTGTCGATCATGGGCATCACCCAGGTGCTCGGCAAGCTTCCGACCCTGGTCCGGCTGATCCGCAAGACTGCATCGGCGATTATCGCGGCGAAGCCTGACGTGCTCGTCATCGTCGATAGCCCGGATTTCACCCACCGCGTCGCCAAGCGCGTTCGCATGGCGCTGCCTGACCTGCCTGTCGTCAACTATGTCTGCCCCAGCGTCTGGGCGTGGAAGGAATATAGGGCGCAGCGGATGCTGCCCTATGTCGATCACGTGCTCGCCGTTCTGCCGTTCGAGCCGGAGGTGATGCGCAAACTCGGCGGACCGCCGACCACCTATGTCGGCCATCGCCTGACAGCCGATGCCAACGTGCTGGCGACCCGGCAGGCGAGGGCGGCGGCGAAACCGCGTGCCGCCGGTGCCCCGAAAACCATCATGGTGCTGCCCGGTTCGCGCGGATCGGAGATCACCCGGCTGCTGCCCTATTTCGGCGATGCGGTTCAGGAACTCGCGCAGCGTAACGAGGGCATCCGTTTCGTCCTACCGACAGCACCGCGCCGCGAGGCAATGGTGCGCGAGATCATCAAGGACTGGCAGGTAAAGCCTGACGTCGTGACCGGCAGCGACGAGAAGTGGCAGGCATTCGCTGAGGCGGACGCCGCCATGGCCGCATCCGGCACTGTCATTCTTGAGCTGGCGCTATCGGGCGTTCCCTGCGTCTCGGCCTATCAGACCGACTGGATCATCAAGCTGATGACCGGCAAGATCAAGATCTGGACGGCGGCGATCCCGAACCTCGTTGCTGACTATGCCGTCATCCCCGAATACATCAACGAAGTCGTGCGCGGCGCAAGCTTTGTCCGCTGGACCGAAAAGCTCTCAACCGACACGCTGCCGCGGCGCGCGATGATGGAGGGCTACGATCTCGTCTGGGAACGGATGCAAACAACCAAGCCGCCCGGCGATTACGCCGCGGAGGTTGTCCTCGATGTCATCAGAACGAAAAAACCCGGCCATCTCTGACCGGGTTTTTTAATGGCTGTCTTGGCGTCGTTTAACGCTTGGATACCGGCTGGTAGTCGCGCTGCGGCTCACCGATGTAGAGCTGGCGCGGACGGCCGATGCGCTGCTGCGGATCCTCGATCATTTCGTTCCACTGGGCGATCCAGCCGACAGTGCGGGCCAGAGCGAACAGCACGGTGAACATGGTCGTGGGGAAGCCCAGAGCCTTCAGCGTGATACCGGAGTAGAAGTCGATGTTCGGATAGAGCTTCTTCTCGATGAAGTAGGGATCCGTCAGCGCGATGCGCTCCAGTTCCATGGCCACGTCGAGCAACGGATCGTCCTTGATGCCGAGTTCGGCCAGAACTTCATGCGTCGTCTTCTGCATGATCTTGGCGCGCGGATCGTAGTTCTTGTACACGCGGTGACCGAAGCCCATCAGACGGAACGGATCGTTCTTGTCCTTGGCGCGGGCGATGTACTCAGGAATACGATCGACGGAGCCGATCTCGGTCAGCATGTTGAGCGCTGCTTCGTTGGCGCCGCCGTGAGCGGGACCCCAGAGGCAGGCAATGCCGGCCGCGATGCAGGCAAACGGGTTTGCACCCGAGGAGCCGGCGAGGCGAACGGTCGAGGTCGAAGCGTTCTGCTCGTGATCGGCGTGCAGGATGAAGATGCGGTCCATGGCGCGGGCAAGCACCGGATTGACCACATATTCCTCGCAAGGGACAGCAAAGCACATGCGCAGGAAGTTCGACGCATAGTCCAGATCGTTCTTCGGGTAAACGAAGGGCTGGCCGATGTGATACTTGTAGGCCATGGCGGCCAGCGTCGGCATCTTGGCGATCATGCGCAGCGAAGCTACCATGCGCTGGTGCGGATCGGTGATGTCGGTCGAGTCATGGTAGAAGGCTGACAGGGCGCCGACACAGCCGCACATGACTGCCATCGGGTGCGCATCGCGGCGGAATCCGGTGAAGAAGCGCGACATCTGCTCGTGCACCATGGTGTGGTGCGTGACGCGATGATCGAAGTCCTTTTTTTGTGCAGCCGTCGGCAGTTCGCCGTAGAGCAACAGATAGCAGACCTCAAGGAAGTCGCCCTGTTCGGCCAGCTGTTCGATCGGGTAACCACGATGGAGCAGGACGCCCTCGTCGCCGTCGATATAGGTGATTTTCGATTCACAGGATGCGGTCGAGGTGAAACCAGGATCGTACGTGAAGGAAGCCGTGTTCTTGTAGAGGGCGCCGATATCGATGACATCTGGGCCGATCGTGCCGCTCTTGACAGAGAGCTCGACCGTCTTGTCACCGAGTGTCAGTGTTGCGCTTTGATCCGTCATTCTGATCCTCCAAACTGGCGGGTGGCGCCTTAAAAGCGCCATAGGGTTAAGCGTCGTCTGCGATAGCTATATGATCACGCGCCTAATGCCAAGTTACCGTGATGTCATTTTGTGCATCGCGGTATCAACTTTTGAGCAGTGCTGAAATGCCGCACGTGCATAGCGGAAGCCAATGATAATCCTGACATTTTTGGTGGTTTTATTTTTCGTTTGAATTCAAACGATTATTGTTGATTTGCACCCCCTCGGGCGGCATTCTGGTTACAGGTCAGGGTGGCTTGCGAGTGTCGTTGCATGCCGGAGTTGAAAACAAGCGAAGTTGAATTTACAGCGCCTGATAAGGCGAATTTCGTAGCAGTCCGGCCGATTTCCGGGCGACTCAGCCGTGCCATAATGACACGCGCGGCCTTGACACAGTCCAAGTCGACGGTTTCCGCTCGTTTTCTACGGGCTATCCGCCGCAATCGTGTGGCTGCCGGTGTGGCCTACGTCGAGGAATTGAACCACGGGCGTTTCTTCCTGCTGTCGCCGGTTTTTCTCGGTGCAGGCGCGGTTGCATGGTTTCGTCTGGATGCCGACGTCGCGCTGAGCCGGCTTAGCGCCTGGGGAGGCGTGCTGCTCCTCGTCGTTCTTCTCGCAGGCTTCGAGCGTGTCATGCTGCGTCGGGCCGCGGTCGCTGGCCTGCTTGTTGTCGGCGGCATGTTCGCAGCCCAGCTCGAAACCTGGCGCGTCGCGACGGTTATCCTCGACACACCCGTAACGACGACGCTGACCGGCCGCGTCGAAAAGCGGGAAGGCGATGACAACGGCCGGTGGCGCTATATCGTCAGGGTGACGGCCACCGATACGCCGACCTTGAAGCGTCCGCCGGAGCATGTATCGCTGGTCGCCCGCAGCGGCGCGCCCGTCGAGGTCGGTGGATGGCTGACGGGTCGAGTGCGGCTGACGCCGCCAGCGGGGCCGGCGCTTCCTGGCCTCAACGACTTTGGCTTCTCCGCCTACTTCGACGGCATCGGCGCCAACGGCTTCTTCTACGGGGATCCAGCACCTGTGCAGCCACCTCCGCACGGGTCCGATGACCTGTCGTTCACCAGCGCATTGGTCGAAGGGCTGTACGCGCTGCGAAGCCGCATCGGCGACCGCATTCGCGATATCCTGCCGGGAGATACGGGAGCCTTCGCGGCTTCGCTTGTCACTGACGAGAGACGCGCGATCTCCAGCGAGACGACAGAGGCATTACGTCAATCCGGCCTTGCCCACATCGTGGCGATCTCCGGCCTAAACATGGCACTGTCGGCAGGTATCTTCTTCGTCGGGCTTCGCTATGCCCTTGGCCTGCTTCCGGGCTTTGCCCAAACCTATCCGACCAAGAAGATCGCCGCCGCTGCAGCCTTGCTCGCGCTGACCGCCTATTACATGATCTCCGGCTTTGCCGTCTCGGCCGAGCGAGCCTTCATCATGATGGCGATCATGCTGATTGCTGCACTGTTCGACCGGCCATCGATCAGCCTACGCAATATTGCGCTCTCAGCACTGCTGATCATCGTGACATCACCATCCGAAGCGCTTGGGCCAAGTTTCCAGATGTCGTTCGCCGCGACACTGGCGCTGGTGGCAGGCTTCGCGATGTGGACAAAGCGGCCGCACCGTGAGCGCGTCTTCCTAAGCCACCCGGCGGTCAAGCCGGTGGTCTTCGTCTTACGCTTTTTTGGCGGCATCGCGCTGACCTCGATGATCGGCGGGTTCTCCACGGCACTGTTTTCGATCGAGCATTTCCATCGGCTGAGCGCTTATGGCCTCCCTGCCAACCTCATGGCCATGCCTGTCATATCCTTTATCGTCATGCCCGCAGGCATGCTGGCAATGCTGTTCACGCCGCTCGGCCTCGATGTCTGGCCGTGGAAGGTTGCCGGACTTGGCCTCGATATCGTCATCGATATCGCCAAAACTGTCTCGGGCTGGGGCGGCACCGTCGATATCGGCCGCATCCCTGAATGGTATTTCGCGACCGCCGTGCTCGGCTTTCTGATTGCCGCGCTGCTCGCCACGCGCCTTCGCTATGTCGGTGTTGCGGTCGCCGCGCTCGCGACGCTGACGCTTGTTCTACTGCCGCGCAATCCGCCGGCCGACCTTGTCGTGTCCGAGGACGGCAGTGTGGTCGCGGCGATCAAGGGCGATGTGCTTGCCGTCAATCGCGACCGACCACCTGATTTCATCTTCGGCCAGTGGCAACGGGCGTTGGCGATGGAGAAGCACCGACCGCCCGATACGCTTCAAGGAACAGCTCTGGCGATCCCCAAAAAAAGAGGAGAGCAGCGCCCAACGTTGACGCCGCAGCAGCAACGAGAAACGCGCGCTCGGATGCGCACCGCAGCCGCCTCTGCGTCTGGTGGCGGCTTTGCCTGTCTGAAGACTGCGTGGTGCGCGGCGCTACTCGACAGCGGCTACCTCGTGGTGACGCTTGAAAACCCCGCCTATCTCGGCCCGGCCTGTGATGCGGCTGACATCGTCATCACACCGGTCCGTCTACGCGTTGCTGAATGCCGTTCCGGCGCCATGCTGGTCACCGGCGAAACGCTGCGCCGCTCCGGATCGCTCGAAATCCGCATCGACGACCAGGGGGCACCTGTCGTGACTGAGGCCTATGACGGGCTGGCACGTCCGTGGATGCGCCATCGCGCCTATGATTGGCGCGATGACCAGTTTACCGATCTCGCGTCACCGCTCAGTGATAGCGGCGGATGAGCCCGACGAGCTTGCCCTGCACCTTGACGCGGTCCGGCCCGAAGATGCGGGTTTCGTAAGCCGGGTTCGCGGCCTCGAGCGCGATTGATGCGCCCTTGCGGCGGAACCGCTTCAGCGTCGCTTCCTCGTCATCGACCAGCGCCACGACGATATCGCCGGGATTGGCGGTGTTGCCGTTGCGGATGATCACCGTGTCGCCATCGAAGATGCCCGCCTCGATCATCGAGTCGCCCTTGACCTCGAGCGCATAGTGCTCGCCGGAGCCGAGCATGTCGGCGGGAACGGTGATGTCGTGGGTGTTGTTCTGGATCGCCGAGATCGGCACACCGGCGGCGATCCGGCCCATGACTGGGACGGTGGCCGAATTGCCGTTGTCGGCGCTTGGCGCCGGCTTCGGGGCAGGGGTGGCGACCGGCTGCGGCTTGCCCAGGCTGCCCTCGATGACGCTCGGCGAAAAGCCGCGGCGTGGCTGCAGGCTGGGATTATAGGCTTCCGGCAGCTTGATGACTTCGAGCGCGCGCGCCCGGTTTGGAAGCCGGCGAATGAAGCCGCGTTCTTCCAGCGCCGTGATCAGCCGGTGGATGCCGGACTTCGATGCGAGGTCGAGTGCGTCCTTCATCTCGTCAAAGGACGGGGGAACACCAGACTCTTTCATCCGTTCGTGAATGAACAGAAGCAGTTCTTGTTGCTTGCGTGTGAGCATCGAAATGAACCTCAGAGTCGTGAAACAAAGCCAGAACGGACACTATATGTTCCATATGTGTTCCGCAAGTGCCTAAATTTTCGTAAAACTTGGCTCGGAATTGTCGTGTTTTTACGCTTCATTCGAGGGATGACGGTCAAGACCATTGCCAAGACCCTTGCATTGTCTGGTTATGCGGCTCACATCACAGTTGAGCGAACGGGAGGAGTTGCCGATGCGTGAAGCCCATCCTCTGGATCACCTTGTGCTGCCGGTCGCCAGCATCGGGCTGGCGCGCGAGCGGCTCGGCAAGCTCGGCTTCACGGTCGCCGCGGACGCAGCGCACCCGTTCGGCACCGAAAACGCCTGCATTTTCTTTGCCGACAAGACCTATCTGGAGCCGCTCGGCGTGGCCAGTCCCAGCGCCTACGAGGCGGCGACGCAGGCGGGCAATGCGTTTACGGCGCGCGATCAGGCCTTTCGGTTTCGCTGCGGCGACAACGGCCTGTCGGCGATCGTGCTCGGCACTGGCGACGCGGACCGCGATCATATCAGGTTCGTGGCCGGCCGGTTGAGTGGTGGCGAGATGCTGCAGTTCGAGCGGCCGATGAAGATGCCGGACGGATCGCAGACCGCCGCAGCCTTCCGGCTGGCATTTGCCGCGGATTTGCGCGCGCCGGATTTCTTCCTGTTTACCTGCCAGCGCATAAATCCGCTGCCGAGCGACCGCAGGGCGCTGGAGACCCATGCCAATGGCGTCGTCGGCATTACCGAGATCGTGCTGAACGCAACGGACCCGAAGGCTTTTGCCGGCTTCCTGAAACGTGCGTCGTCAGCGACGGAGGCCAGGGAAGACGCACTTGGAATAAGCCTCGATGCCGGCAATGCCCGTATCAGCGTGCTGTCGCCTGACGGCATGCACGCCTATTTCGATTTGGCGACGACTGTTACCGATCGCGGCTTGCGCGGCGCGGCCATTGTTTTTGCTGTCGCCGATCTCGCCGTGACAGAAGCGCATTTGGCTGCTAACGGGATCACCTACACGCGCAAGAACAATCGAATTCTGGTGAGAGCCGCATCCGGACAGGGCGCCCTCTTCGCCTTCGAGGAGAAACGATGACTGAGACCAATTCCGAAGTGGCCGTCGGCGAAGGCGCCGGCAAGGTGGTGTTTTCCAACACGGGCAAGCTGTCGCTGATCGCCGGCCCTTGTCAGATGGAAAGCCGCGACCACGCCTTCATGATCGCCGGTACGCTGAAAGAACTCTGCGACAAGCTCGGCATCGGCCTCGTCTATAAGTCCTCCTTCGACAAGGCCAACCGCACCTCGCTCTCCGCGCAGCGCGGCATCGGCCTTGATACGGCGCTGGAAGTCTTCGCCGACCTGAAGAAGGACTACGGCTTCCCTGTTCTGACCGACATCCACACCGAAGAGCAGTGCGCCGAAGTCGCGACCGTCGTCGATGTGCTGCAGATTCCGGCCTTCCTTAGCCGGCAGACCGATCTTCTGGTTGCCGCCGCCAAGACCGGCCGCGCCATCAACGTTAAGAAGGGCCAGTTCCTGGCGCCCTGGGACATGAAGAACGTACTTGCCAAGCTGAACGCCAGCGGCAACCCGAATATCATGCTGTGCGAACGCGGCGCCTCCTTCGGCTACAACACGCTGGTCTCCGACATGCGCTCGCTGCCGATCATGGAAGCCATGGGCGCGCCTGTCGTGTTCGACGCCACGCATTCGGTGCAGCAGCCGGGCGGGCAGGGCGGCTCGAGCGGCGGCCAGCGCGAATTCGTCGAGACGCTGGCGCGTGCCGCCGTTGCCGTTGGCGTCGCCGGTGTGTTCGTCGAGACGCACGAAGATCCCGACAATGCCCCGTCCGATGGACCGAACATGGTCTATCTGAAGGACATGCCGCGTCTTCTCGAGAAGCTTCTGGCCTTCGACGCCATCGCCAAGGGCTGATGGTCAACAGACTGACATGTTCGTGTAATAGGCCACGCATGAACATTGCGTCGAAGCATGCGCAAACTGCCCCCAAACTGCCATTGTAATTTGCGCATCTTCGATTAAGACGGATTTCAAACGATTTATCCACCCTCAAGCAGAGAAGAGCCGATGACCGCTATTACCGACATTATCGCCCGCGAGATCCTCGACAGCCGTGGCAACCCCACCGTCGAAGTCGATGTCTATCTGGAAGATGGCAGCATGGGCCGCGCGGCGGTTCCGTCGGGCGCTTCGACCGGCGCGCATGAAGCCGTCGAGCTGCGCGATGGTGGCAAGCGCTACCTCGGCAAGGGCGTCGAAAAGGCAGTTGAAGCCGCCAACACGGAAATCTTCGACGCCATCGGTGGTATCGATGCCGAAAACCAGATCCAGATCGACAACATCATGATCGAGCTGGACGGCACGCCCAACAAGTCCCGCCTCGGCGCCAACGCCATCCTCGGCGTATCGCTCGCCGTTGCCAAGGCTGCCGCCGAAGCCGCCGGCCTGCCGCTCTACCGTTACGTCGGTGGTGCTTCCGCTCACCTGCTGCCTGTTCCGATGATGAACATCATCAATGGCGGCGCGCATGCCGACAACCCGATCGATTTCCAGGAATTCATGATCCTGCCGGTTGGCGCCGATTCGATCCGTGAAGCAGTTCGCATGGGTTCGGAAGTCTTCCACACCTTGCGCAAGGAACTGGCGGCCCAGGGCCACAACACCAACGTCGGCGATGAAGGCGGTTTCGCACCGGGCCTGAAGAGCGCTCCTGAGGCCCTCGACTTCATCATGAAGTCGATCGAGAAAGCCGGCTACAAGCCTGGCGAAGACATCCATCTCGGCCTCGACTGCGCGTCGACCGAATTCTTCAAGGACGGCAAGTACGTTCTCGAAGGCGAAGGCCGCACGCTGGAGCCTGGCGCCATGGCCGAATACCTCGCCCAGCTCGCTGCCCAGTACCCGATCATCTCGATCGAAGACGGCATGGCTGAAGACGATTGGGACGGCTGGAAGGCGCTCACTGATCTGGCCGGCAAGAAGGTCCAGCTGGTTGGCGACGATCTCTTCGTCACCAACTCGGCCCGCCTGCGCGACGGCATCAAGATGGGCGTTGCCAACTCGATCCTCGTCAAGGTCAATCAGATCGGCTCGCTGACGGAGACGCTCGACGCTGTCAACACCGCGCACAAGGCTGCCTACACCGCCGTCATGTCGCACCGTTCGGGCGAAACCGAAGACTCGACAATCGCCGATCTCGCGGTTGCCACCAACTGCGGTCAGATCAAAACCGGCTCGCTGTCGCGCTCGGATCGTCTTGCCAAGTACAACCAGCTGATCCGTATCGAAGAGGGGCTCGGCCCGCAGGCGCAGTACGCCGGTCGTTCGATCATCCGCGGCTGATATCCTCCCGATTTCAGGCATTTACGACCCGCGCCAGAGCATGGCGCGGGTTTTTTGTTGCCCGTCGTTCAGAGTCAACGGACGGTTAATCTCTCACCGGTAGTCTCATCGCTAAGGGTAATGCGTTTCGAGAATCCGTGTATGTGGACCAAGCATCATAAGAAGAAAAAGATCGGCCGTTTCGTCATTCCGGCGATGGCGGTCGCGTTTCTCTCCTATTTCGGCTACCATTGCATCCATGGCGACTATGGCCTGCGTGCTACTGAGGTGTTCGAGCGTCAGCGCATCGCACGCGAACGGGAGCTTGCTGTGCTGAAGAGCAAGCGCGAGCATCTGGAGAACCAGGTGGCGCTGCTCAGCGATGGCTCGATGGACAAGGACATGCTGGACGAGAAGGCGCGTCTGCAATTGAACTTCTCTCGCGCCGACGAGATTGTCATTTTCAATCATTATTCAAATTAACCGATTTCAGGTTAACTGGAATAAATTGTTGTTTATCAACTACTTATTCCAGAATATGAGCCATGCATTTATGGCATTGCTGTGTCCAATATTCTTCCCTATGGTGCGCACCACCTAAGAACCGACAAACCCATAGGGAGGGTTGAATGGCGCCGCGAAAAAACGCGACCGTTTCCAGCCGCAAGACCAGCGCGAAACCGGCAAACAAGGCATCCAATGGCGGCCCCGTCGCCGATTTCGATCGCGATGAAGAGCTGAAGGCCTATCGCGAGATGCTTCTGATCCGCCGCTTCGAAGAGAAGGCCGGCCAGTTGTACGGCATGGGCTTCATCGGCGGTTTCTGTCACCTCTATATCGGCCAGGAAGCTGTCGTCGTCGGCATGCAGATGGCGCAGAAGGACGGCGATCAGGTCATCACCGCTTACCGCGACCACGGCCACATGCTGGCGACCGGCATGAGCGCCCGTGGCGTCATGGCCGAGTTGACCGGCCGCATCGATGGCTATTCCCGCGGCAAGGGCGGCTCGATGCACATGTTCTCCAAGGAGAAGCATTTCTACGGCGGCCACGGCATCGTCGGCGCCCAGGTGTCGCTCGGCACCGGTCTGGCCTTCGCCAACCGTTACCGCGGCAATGACAGCGTCTCGATCGCCTATTTCGGCGACGGCGCTGCCAACCAGGGCCAGGTCTACGAGAGCTTCAACATGGCTGCTCTCTGGAAGCTCCCGATCATCTACATCATCGAGAACAACCGCTACGCCATGGGCACCTCCACGGCCCGCGCCACCGCACAGTCGAACTACTCGCTGCGGGGCTCCGGCTTCGGCATCCCCGGCGTCCAGGTTGACGGCATGGATGTGCGCGCCGTCAAGGCGGCCGCCGACGAGGCGCTCGAGCATTGCCGTTCCGGCAAGGGTCCGATCATTCTCGAAATGCTGACCTATCGCTATCGCGGCCACTCCATGTCCGACCCGGCGAAGTATCGCTCCAAGGAAGAAGTGCAGAAGATGCGCTCCGAGCAGGATCCGATCGAGCAGGTCAAGGCACGCCTTATTGAAAAGGGCTGGGCCAGCGAAGACGACCTGAAGGCAGTCGACAAGGACGTCCGCGACATCGTCGCAGACTCGGCCGACTTCGCCCAGGCCGCACCGGAGCCGGATGCATCCGAGCTCTACACCGACATTCTGCTGTAATCGGGGAGGGTTGACCCAATGCCAATCGATATTCTCATGCCCGCCCTCTCTCCGACGATGGAAGAAGGCACGCTTTCCAAGTGGCTCAAACAGGAAGGCGACACCGTCAAATCAGGTGACGTGATCGCCGAAATCGAAACCGACAAGGCGACGATGGAAGTCGAAGCCGTCGACGAAGGCGTCATCGGCAAGCTGCTGGTGGAAGCCGGCACCGAAGGCGTCAAGGTGAATGCCAAGATCGCGATCCTGCTTCAGGACGGCGAGTCGGCATCCGACATTTCCGCCTCGGCACCCGCAGCCGCTCCGGCTGCCGCTGAAGCGCCAAAGGCTGAAGAAAAGCCCGCTGCCGCTGCCGCGCAGGCACCGGTTCCGGCCGAGCCCAAGGCACACGTGCCGAACGATCCCGAAATTCCTGCCGGCACCGAAATGGTCTCGACGACAGTGCGCGAAGCGCTTCGCGACGCCATGGCCGAGGAAATGCGCGCCGACGACAACGTCTTCGTCATGGGCGAGGAAGTGGCCGAATACCAGGGCGCCTACAAGGTGACCCAGGGCCTGCTGCAGGAATTCGGCGCCCGCCGCGTCATCGACACGCCGATCACCGAGCACGGCTTTGCCGGCGTCGGCGTCGGTGCTGCCATGGCCGGCCTGAAGCCGATCGTCGAGTTCATGACCTTCAACTTCGCCATGCAGGCGATCGACCAGATCATCAACTCGGCCGCCAAGACGCTCTACATGTCGGGCGGCCAGATGGGCGCGCCGATCGTCTTCCGCGGCCCGAACGGCGCCGCTGCCCGCGTCGGCGCCCAGCACAGCCAGGACTACTCGGCCTGGTACAGCCAGATTCCGGGCCTCAAGGTCGTCATGCCCTACACGGCATCCGACGCCAAGGGCCTGCTCAAGGCTGCGATCCGCGATCCGAACCCGGTCGTCTTCCTTGAAAACGAAATCCTCTACGGCCAGCACTTCGACGTGCCGAAGATGGACAACTTCGTCCTGCCGATCGGCAAGGCGCGCATCCATCGCCCGGGCAAGGACGTCACCATCGTCTCCTTCGGTATCGGCATGACCTATGCGGTCAAGGCTGTTGCCGAACTCGAAAAGATCGGCATCGACGCCGAGCTGATCGACCTGCGCACGCTGCGCCCGATGGACCTTCCGACCGTGATCGAATCGGTCAAGAAGACCGGTCGTCTGGTCACTGTCGAGGAAGGCTATCCGCAGAACTCGGTCGGCACCGAGATCGCTACCCGCGTCATGCAGCAGGCCTTTGACTATCTCGATGCGCCGGTTCTGACGATCGCCGGCAAGGACGTGCCGATGCCTTACGCCGCCAACCTCGAAAAGCTCGCGCTTCCGAATGTCGACGAAGTCGTTCAGGCGGTGAAAGCCGTTTGCTACAAGTAACAAGGGGAGGGTATTTCGATGCCTATCAACATCACGATGCCTGCCCTGTCTCCAACCATGGAAGAGGGCAACCTCGCCAAGTGGCTGGTCAAGGAAGGCGATACGGTTAAATCGGGCGACGTGATCGCCGAGATCGAAACCGACAAGGCGACGATGGAAGTCGAAGCGGTCGACGAGGGCGTCGTCGCCAAGCTCGTCGTTCCCGCCGGCACCGAAGGCGTCAAGGTCAATGCCCTGATTGCCGTTCTGGCGGCCGATGGCGAAGACGTCGCCGCCGCCGCAAGCGGTGCAGGCGCTGCTCCGGCTCCGAAGGCCGCGGAAGCACCGAAGGCTGAAACGAAGGCCGAAGCCGCTCCGGCGCCTGCCGCGGCACCCGCTGCTGCTGCACCGGCTCCGGCCACAGCGCCAACTGCTGCCACGGGCAACCGCACCTTCTCCTCGCCGCTCGCGCGACGTCTGGCAAAGGAAGCCGGTATCGACCTGTCGGCCATCTCGGGCTCCGGTCCGCACGGCCGCGTCGTCAAGAGCGACGTCGAGGCCGCCGTTTCGGGTGGCGGTGCCAAGGCAGCTCCGGTTGCGACACCTCAGGCCGCCGCATCGGCGCCTGCCGCGGCACCGAAGGGCGCCTCCGACGACAGCGTGCTCAAGCTGTTCGAGCCGGGTTCCTACGAACTCGTGCCACATGACGGCATGCGCAAGATCATCGCCAAGCGCCTGGTCGAATCCAAGCAGACCGTGCCGCACTTCTACGTCACCGTCGATTGCGAGCTCGACGCGCTGCTGGCGCTGCGCGCCCAGCTCAACGACGCGGCACCCCGCAAGGACAGCGCACCGGCCTACAAGCTCTCGGTCAACGACATGGTCATCAAGGCGATGGCCCTGGCGCTGCGCGATGTGCCGGATGCCAACGTCTCCTGGACCGAAGCCAACATGGTCAAGCACAAGCACGCCGATGTCGGCGTCGCTGTCTCGATCCCCGGCGGCCTGATCACCCCGATCATCCGCAAAGCCGAGGAAAAGACCCTGTCGGCGATCTCCAACGAGTTGCGTGATCTCGGCAAGCGTGCCAAGGATCGCAAGCTGAAGCCGGAAGAGTTCCAGGGCGGCACCACGTCGGTCTCGAACATGGGCATGATGGGCGTGAAGAACTTCGCAGCCGTCATCAACCCGCCGCATGCAACGATCCTCGCGGTCGGCGCAGGCGAGCAGCGTGTCATCGTCAGGAAGGGCGAAATGGTCATCGCCACCGTGATGAGCGTCACGCTGTCGACCGACCATCGCTGTGTCGATGGCGCGCTCGGAGCGGAACTGCTGAACGCCTTCAAGGGCTACATCGAAAATCCGATGGGCATGCTCGTCTGAGACAAGAGCGGAGACGGAAATGACGAAGACCGTTCTTTGCTATGGTGACAGCTTGACCTGGGGGTATGACGCCGCTTCCATCGGCCGTCATGACCACCGGGATCGGTGGCCGAGCGCGCTTCAGGCGGCGCTCGGCAACGAGGTCAGGATCATAGCGGAGGGCCTCAACGGTCGCACGACGGCATTCGACGATCATCTCGCCGACTGCGATCGTAACGGCGCCCGAATCCTGCCGACCATCCTGCAGACGCATGCGCCGCTCGATCTCGTCATTCTCCTGCTCGGCACGAACGACATGAAACCTGTCGTGGCAGGGTCGGCATTCGCCGCCTGCCAGGGCATTGCCCGGCTGGTCCGGCTGATCCGCAATCATGCCTGGCCGTTCGAGTTCGATGCGCCTGATATCCTCATTGTCGCGCCGCCGAAGCTCTGCGAAACGGCCAACGCGCCGTTCGCAGCCTCCTTCGCTGGCGGCATCGAGGAATCGGCGAAGCTGGCGACGCTCTACCGCGATCTCGCCGACGAACTGAGCTGCGGCTTTTTCGACGGCAATTCGGTCGCCAGGACCACGCCGCTCGATGGCGTGCATCTGGATGCCGACAATACCCGCGCTCTCGGGCGCGGCATGGAATCGACCGTGCGGATGATGTTGGGCCTGTGACGGCGGCGTCCTTCGTGACGCTCCGTTCCGCGACACCAGATGATGCCGCGGAACTGGCGATCCTCGCCGACATCGCCTCGCATGGCTTTGCCTCCTGGCTGTGGCTGGGGGAACTGGCAGGAACCGAAGGCGACACGCCGATGGAACACGGCCGGCTGAAGCTGCGTCGCGATGATGGATACGGCAGCTGGCGCCACGCGGTGCTGGCTGAGGCCTACGGCGAAACGGCGGGAGCGGCGATCGGTTATGCGCTCGGCGACGACGTGAAGAACATGGAGGTCGATCGGGTGGCTTTGCAGCCGGTGATCGATCTGCAGAAGATGGTGATCGGCAGCTGGTTCATTGCAACGCTCGGCGTCTATAGCCATCTGCGGGGCATCGGCATCGGCCGCAGGATACTGGAGGATCAGATCGACCGCGCGGGAACGCTGCCGGTCAGCCTGATCACCGCATGTGACAATGAAGCGGCTCTGTCGCTCTACAAGAAGAATGGATTTTCGGAAAAGGCGCGCCGTCAGGCGATCTCCGTTTTCGAAAGCAGCAGGAAACACGAGTGGGTGCTTCTCACCCGCGACGCCCGATAACGAAGGCAGGAAAACATGGCTGAGAACTACGACGTCATCATCATCGGCTCCGGCCCCGGCGGCTATGTCGCGGCCGTGCGCGCCAGCCAGCTTGGCCTCAAGACCGCGATCGTCGAGCGCGAGCATCTGGGCGGCATCTGCCTGAACTGGGGCTGCATTCCGACGAAGGCGCTGCTGCGCTCGGCTGAGATCCTCGACCACGCCAACCACGCCAAGGACTACGGCCTTGTTCTCGAAGGCAAGATTTCCGCTGACGTGAAGGCTGTCGTTGCCCGCTCGCGCGGTGTCTCGGCTCGCCTCAACGGCGGCGTCGGCTTCCTGATGAAGAAGAACAAGGTCGACGTGATCTGGGGCGAAGCCAAGATCACCAAGCCCGGCGAGATCGTCGTCGGCAAGTCCTCCAAGCCCGTCGTCGAGCCGCAGAACCCGGTGCCGAAGAACGTCAAGGGCGAGGGCACCTACACCGCCAAGCATATCATCGTCGCGACCGGCGCCCGCCCGCGCGCGCTGCCCGGCATCGAGCCGGATGGCAAGCTGATCTGGACCTATTTCGAGGCGATGAAGCCGGCAGCACTGCCGAATTCGCTGATCGTCATGGGCTCCGGCGCCATTGGCATCGAGTTCGCCAGCTTCTACCGCTCGATGGGCGTCGATGTCACCGTCGTCGAGGTCATGGCGACGATCATGCCGGTTGAGGATGTCGAAGTTACCGCGATCGCGCGCAAGCAGCTCGAGAAGCGCGGCATGAAGATCATCACCAGCGCCAAGATCACCAAGGTCGAAAAGGCCTCTGACAGCATCACCGCGCATGTCGAGACCGCTGACGGCAAGGTCCAGCAGATCGTTGCCGATCGCATGATCTCGGCCGTCGGCGTGCAGGGCAACATCGAAAACCTCGGCCTCGAGGCCGTCGGCGTCAAGACCGACCGCGGCTGCGTCGTCATCGACGGTTACGGCAAGACGAATGTCGCAGGCATCTACGCCATCGGCGACGTCGCCGGCCCGCCGATGCTGGCTCACAAGGCCGAACACGAGGGCGTCGTCTGCGTCGAGAAGATCGCCGGCCTGCCGAACGTCCACGCCACCGACAAGAGCAAGGTCCCGGGCTGCACCTATTGCAACCCGCAGGTCGCTTCCGTCGGCCTGACCGAAGCCAAGGCCAAGGAAGCCGGCCGCGACATCCGCGTCGGCCGCTTCTCCTTCGCTGCCAACGGCAAGGCCATCGCGCTCGGCGAGGACCAGGGTCTCTGCAAGGTGATCTTCGACAAGAAGACCGGCGAGCTGCTGGGCGCGCACATGGTCGGCGCCGAAGTCACCGAACTGATCCAGGGCTTCGTCGTCGCCATGAACCTGGAGACGACCGAAGAGGAACTGATGCACACCATCTTCCCGCATCCGACGGTCTCCGAAACCATGAAGGAAGCGGTTCTGGATGCTTATGGTCGCGTCCTCAACGCTTGATAATTTTCTTTGCCGCTCTCTATGACGGATTGAACCATGTTCGATCACGGACTGGAAAAAGCGAAAGGAAATCATCATGTCCATGGGTACGCAGGCACTGCTCATCTTCCTCCTGATCGGTCTGGTCGCGGGGTTCCTCGCCAGTCTGATCGTTGGCGGAGGCGGATTGATACGGTGCCTGCTCAGCGGCATCATCGGCGCGTTCGTCGGAGGCTTTCTCTTCAACGCGCTGGGGATCAATCTGGGCATAGACAGCGCCATCGTGGTGCAGATCATTCACGCCACGGTGGGCGCCATTGTCGTGGTGTTGATCGCAAGGGCGATAGCGTAAGGATAGGGGCAGGATGGAAGGCGTGGGCTGGATTGCGGCAATCATCATCGGCGGACTGGCAGGGTGGCTGGCCGGCATTTTGATGAACATCCGCTTCGGTGTTCTGATGAACATCGTCATCGGTATCGTCGGTGCTGTGATCGCTAGCGCGATCTTTAACCGCGCCGGCATCTATGTCGCCAGCGGTTGGCTGGGTTACCTGGTGACGGGTTTCATCGGCTCGTGCATCTTGCTATTTATGGCAAAACTCGTCAGACGCTGACGAAGGAGGCCGCTTCCGGCGGTTTGAAGGCAGGTTATTGATGGTAACTATTCTCGACAGGATCAATCCAGGCGCCGACAAGCGCGTGCGCCACCCGGAGAAGGCTCACAAGCCTGACACCGAGGTCATGCGCAAGCCGGACTGGATTCGCGTCAAGGCGCCGACCTCCAAGGGCTACGCCGAGACCCGCTCGATTGTGAAGGAGCACAAGCTCGTCACCGTCTGCGAGGAAGCCGGCTGCCCGAATATCGGCGAGTGCTGGGACAAGAAGCACGCCACCTTCATGATCATGGGCGAGATCTGTACCCGCGCCTGCGCCTTCTGCAACGTGGCGACAGGCAAGCCGAATGCACTCGACATGGCCGAGCCGGAAAGCGTCGCCAAGGCCGTCAAGGAAATGGGCCTCAGCCACGTGGTCATCACCTCGGTCGACCGCGACGATCTGGAAGACGGAGGCGCCGAGCATTTCGAGAAGGTGATCTGGGCGATCCGCGCCGCGTCGCCATCGACCACGATCGAAATCCTGACGCCTGATTTCCTGAAGAAGCCGGGTGCGCTGGAGCGCGTCGTCGCCGCCAAGCCCGACGTCTTCAATCACAACATGGAAACCGTCCCCGGCAACTATCTCACCGTCCGCCCGGGCGCCCGCTATTTCCACTCCGTCCGCCTTTTGCAGCGCGTCAAGGAACTGGACCCGACGATGTTCACCAAGTCGGGCATCATGGTTGGACTCGGCGAGGAGCGCAACGAAGTGCTGCAGCTGATGGACGACCTGCGCGTCGCCGACGTCGATTTCCTGACGATCGGCCAGTACCTGCAGCCGACCCGCAAGCACCATGCCGTTATGAGCTACGTCACGCCGGAGGAATTCAAGTCCTACGAGACGGTCGCCTATACCAAGGGCTTTCTGATGGTGGCGTCCAGCCCGCTGACCCGCTCCTCGCACCACGCCGGCGACGACTTCGCCCGCCTGCGCGCGGCGCGTGAGAAGAAGGTGCTGATCGCGGCGGAATAATCAACGAGCGCTTGCAATTTTCTAAAGCCGCGGCGATCTTCCCGCGGCTTTTTTGTTTTGTGGGAGCGAAGAAGATGGCGGCCTATATCGACGACATCTGCCAAGCCGCCGGATTGCTGCAGCAATCCGAGCGCATCATGGTCATCGGCTGCTCCGGTGGCGGCAAAAGCACCTTGTCGCGAAAGATCAGCCAGAGGCTCGACCTTCCTTATTTCTCGATGGACAAAGAGTTCTTCTGGCTTCCCGGATGGGTCAAGCGCTCGAAGGACGAAGAGCGTCGCCTGATCGCCGAGGTTGTCGCCGGTGGGCGTTGGCTGATGGACGGCACTGGCCCATCCACTTTCGATCTCCGTGTCCCGCGCACCCAGCTGGTCTTGTGGGTCCGCATGCCGCGTTGGCTCTGCTTGTCGGGGATCTGCAAACGCGCATTCTTTCATTTCGGCAAGACCCGGCCCGACATGGCACCCGGATGCCTGGAGCGCGTCCCGGACAGAGAGTTCCTGACTTACATCTGGACGTTCGAGGAGCGGTTTGCACCGCTGGTGGTTGCCGGCCTCGACAAGCATGGGCCGGAAGTGCCGGTTTTTCAGCTGAAAAGCCGACGGGACGTGAACCGCCTTCTTGATCTTCTCGGCGCGCCCGCTTAACTGCGGGGCCATGCCTCAGTTCGAAACGCACCGCCCCGTCCCGCACTCCGCTGAACAGATGTTCGATCTCGTCGCCGATGTCGAGAGATACCCGGAATTCCTGCCGCTTTGTGACGGCCTCACCATCCGCAGCCGCAAGGAGCGTGACGGCAAGGTGCTGCTCGTCGCCGACATGACCGTCGGCTACAAGGCGATCCGCGAAACCTTCACCACGCAGGTTCTGCTCAACAAGGCCGAACGCATCATCGACGTCAAATACATCGACGGGCCGTTCAAGTTTCTCGACAACCGCTGGCGCTTCGAAGACACGGCCACGGGCTCGGACGTGCACTTCTTCATCGACTACGAATTCAAGAGCCGAATCCTCGGCGCGCTGATGGGCACGATGTTCGATCGCGCCTTCCGCATGTTCACCGAGGCCTTCGAGACCCGCGCCGGAAAAATCTACAGCTGAGCCAGCTCTCGGAGCATCTGCAGCGCGGTGCGCACCGTCGCAAGCCGCACCTGCGCGCGCCCGATATCGCCATAGAGCATCCTGCTGTGGATCAGGTCACCGCTGCGTGACTTCGCCGCCAGGTGGACGAGCCCGACCGGCTTTTCCGCCGATCCGCCGCCCGGGCCGGCAATGCCGGTGACGGCAACGGCAATGGATGCCTTCGAGCGGAACAGCGCGCCATGCACCATCTGACGGGCCGTCTCTTCCGATACAGCTCCGAAGCGGGCAAGCGTTTCCTCCTGTACGCCGAGCATCTCCGTCTTTGCCGTATTCGTGTACGTCACGAAGCCGCGGTCGACGACCGCCGACGATCCTGATATTTCGGTCAAGGCGCCGGCGATTAGTCCGCCGGTGCACGATTCCGCCGTGGACACCATCAGACCCGCTGCGCCGAACGTCCGGACTATCGCTTCGGCCTCCGACAGGATATCTGCGGGAAACAGGCTCATGGCTTGATGTCCTGATAGACGACGGTGGCGGTAGCGATGGCCGCAATGCCCTCGCGGCGGCCGACGAAGCCGATCGTCTCGTTGGTCGTGGCCTTGACCGAGCAACGGTCGATCGAGATGCCGGTGAACTCCGCCAGCATGGCCCGCATCGCGTCACGGTGCGGCCCGACCTTCGGCGCTTCAGCGATCAGCGTCACGTCGGCGTTCATGATTGTGCCACCGCGCTCACGCACGATCTTTGCCGCATGCTCGATGAAGATGCGCGATGGCGCGCCCTTCCACTGCGGATCGGATGGCGGGAAATGGTCGCCGATGTCGCCGGCGCCGCAGGTGGCGAGCAGCGCATCCGTCAGCGCGTGCAGCGCCACGTCCGCGTCGGAATGGCCCTTGAGCTTCTGGTCATGCCGAATGAACACGCCGCAGAGCGTCACGCCATCGCCCGGCTCGAGCTGATGCACGTCGTAGCCGTTGCCGGTGCGCACATCGGGAAGCTGGTGGCTGGAAAGTCTCTGGTCGGCCATTGCGATATCGCGCCTCACTGTCAGTTTCACATTGTCGGCCGAACCCTCGACGATCGTCACGGGATGGCCGGCCCATTCTGCGATCGCCGCATCGTCGGTGAAATCGCTTCGATCGGCCGCCGCGGCCTTTTCGTGCGCCGCAAGGATGATGTCGAAGGCAAAGGATTGCGGCGTCTGCGCCGCATAGAGTTGCGCCCGCGATACGGTATCGATGACGGTACCGGATGCATCGGCGCGTTTCAACGTATCGGCAACCGGCATCGCAGGCAGCACCGCCGGTGCGCCGGCCTCGAGCATGGCGGTGATGCGGTCCAGCAGCTCGTGGTCGATGAACGGTCGAACCGCATCCTGGATGAGGACATGGGTAACACCCTTGTCCCGCAGATGTTGCAACCCGCGAAGAACCGACTGCTGCCGCGTGGCGCCGCCGTGCACTCTTGCGATTGGCAGCTTGATGGTCACGCTCTCCAGCGCTTTTGCAAACAGTGCTTCGTCATCCGGATGAATCACGGTGACGATATGCTCGGCACGCACCCAACTGGCGAGAATGCCAAGCGTATGAGCGATCACCGGCCTGCCGCCGATACTGCGGTACTGCTTCGGACCTTCCACGGAAGCCCCGGCGCGCTCGCCGCGGCCGGCGGCAACGACGACAATTCCGATCGATATCGGTTGCTTTTGATGCATTTGCGGCATAAATCCCCAAAAAGCAGAATTTGTAGAGGTGCTCTAACGGCTTGGCGCATCGAATTCCAGCATCTGCCCGAAAAATATCAATTCGGGCACTTCCCCCTTGGCAAGTCTTCTAAATCTGTCTAAAAATAGTGCACCTGCCCAGCGTGCCTGAAAGATAATCAATTGTCTGACGCCCATCTCGCCTCCCCATTGCGCATCGGATCCGTCGCGGTGCGCAACCGCGTCGTACTCGCGCCGATGTCCGGAGTCACCGATATGCCCTTCCGGCAACTGGCTTGGCGCCATGGTGCCGGCCTGGTTGTGACCGAGATGGTCGCAAGCCGCGAGCTGGTCAACGATACCGCGGAATCCTGGGCCCGTCTGCGAAATGCAGGCTTCCAGCCGCACATGGTGCAGCTCGCCGGCCGCGAAGCGCACTGGATGGCGGAGGCAGCGAAGATCGCGGCCGATCACGGTGCCGATATCATTGATATCAACATGGGCTGCCCGGCCAAGAAGGTGATTGGCGGCTATTCCGGTTCGGCGCTGATGCGCGATCCGGATCACGCGCTGTCTCTGATCGAGGCCACGGTCAAGGCGGTCGATGTTCCCGTGACGCTGAAGATGCGTCTCGGCTGGGACGAGAATTCCATCAACGCGCCTGACATCGCCAAGCGCGCCGCGGAAGCGGGCGTCCAGCTTGTGACGATACATGGGCGCACGCGCATGCAGTTCTACGAGGGGCGCGCCGATTGGGACGCCATTCGCGCGGTCCGTGACGTGTTGTCGATCCCGCTGATCGCCAATGGCGACGTCGAAACGACCGAGGATGCCAGCGAAATCCTGCGCCGTTCCGGTGCCGATGCGGTCATGATCGGCCGCGGCTGCCAGGGTCGCCCCTGGCATGCCGGCGTACTCGCCGGTGCCGATGCGCCGCAGCCATGGCAGATCGCTGACATCGCTGTCGAACACTACCGGATGATGCTTGATTTTTACGGCGAAATGGTCGCCGTCCGCCACGCCCGCAAGCATCTCGGCTGGTATATCGAGCGCTTCGCGCCGTCGATTGCCGCTACCGACAAGGCAGCGATCATGACGGCGCGCGATCCGCGCGAGGTCGCCTCACGATTCCACGATGCCCTCACGGCGGCGGCATCGAACGCAGATACCCGGGAGGCCGCATGACAAACGATGTGCCATCATCAGGCCATGTCGGCAGCGCTGTTGCGATGGCCGTGCTGAATGCCATTCAGAACCCGGTCGTCATGGTCGACGAGGCCGGCTTGGTCGCCTTCGCAAACTGGGAGGCAGAGGCGTTCTTCGGCGCCAGCGCCTCGCACCTGGCGCGCTACAAGATCTCCACCTTCATTCCTTTCGGCAGCCCGTTGCTGGCGCTGATCGATCAGGTGCGCGAGCGCCGCGCCCCGATCAACGAATACCGCGTCGATCTGAGTTCACCGCGCCTCGGCCAGGACAAGCTCGTCGATATCTACGTGGCACCCGTCACCAGCGAGCCCGGATCGGTGGTGATCGTGTTCCAGGAGCGGTCGATGGCCGACAAGATCGACCGCCAGTTGACGCATCGCGCCGCCGCGCGCTCGGTGACAGGTCTGGCGTCGATGCTGGCGCACGAGATCAAGAACCCGCTCTCCGGCATCCGTGGCGCGGCGCAGTTGCTGGAACATTCGGCAAGCGATGACGACAGGGCGCTCACCCGCCTGATCTGCGACGAGACCGACCGAATCGTCTCGCTGGTCGATCGCATGGAAGTGTTTTCCGACGAGCGGCCTGTTGATCGTGTACCGGTCAATATCCATTCCGTGCTCGATCACGTGAAGGCAGTCGCACGGGCCGGTTTCGCCCGCAACCTTAAGATCACCGAGAGCTACGATCCGTCGCTGCCTTCGGTTTATGCCAACCGCGACCAGCTGGTTCAGGTGTTTCTCAACCTCGTTAAGAACGCGGCGGAGGCGATCGGCGACCGGCCGGACGGCGAGATTGTGTTGACGACGGCCTACCGCCCGGGAATTCGCCTGTCGGTGGCCGGCACCCGCGAGAAGATTTCGCTGCCGCTAGAGTTTTGCGTCCAGGACAACGGCCCGGGCGTGCCCTCGGATCTGGTGCCGCACCTGTTCGACCCCTTCATCACCACCAAGACCAATGGCAGCGGCCTTGGTCTCGCGCTTGTCGCCAAGATCATTGGCGATCACGGCGGCATTATCGAATGCGATAGCCAGACCAACAAAACCACATTCCGCGTGCTGATGCCTGCATCCAAGGATGCATCGCTTGAGGACGCCACCATAACCCCCACAGGACCTTCTCGATGACAGCAACGATCCTCGTCGCGGATGATGATGCGGCAATTCGTACGGTGCTTAATCAGGCCTTGAGCCGCGCCGGATATGACGTGCGTATCACTTCCAATGCCGCCACGCTGTGGCGCTGGGTTTCGGCCGGCGAGGGGGACCTCGTGGTGACCGACGTGGTCATGCCTGACGAGAATGCCTTCGATCTGCTGCCCCGCATCAAGAAGGCGCGTCCGGATCTGCCGGTGCTTGTCATGAGCGCGCAGAACACCTTCATGACCGCAATCAAGGCGTCGGAGAAGGGCGCCTACGATTATCTCCCGAAGCCCTTCGACCTGACCGAGCTGATCGGCATCATCGGCCGCGCCCTGTCCGAGCCGAAGCGCAAGCCGGCGAAGATCGAGGAGGACATGCAGGACGGCATGCCACTCGTTGGCCGCTCGGCAGCGATGCAGGAAATCTATCGCGTCCTTGCGCGTTTGATGCTGACCGACCTGACGCTGATGATCACCGGTGAATCCGGCACCGGCAAGGAACTGGTCGCCCGCGCGCTTCACGACTATGGCAAGCGCCGCAACGGCCCGTTCGTCGCGATCAACATGGCCGCCATTCCGCGCGACCTGATCGAGTCGGAACTCTTCGGCCACGAAAAGGGCGCCTTCACCGGCGCCCAGAACCGCTCCACCGGCCGCTTCGAGCAGGCCGAAGGCGGCACGCTGTTCCTCGATGAAATCGGCGACATGCCGATGGATGCGCAGACGCGTCTGCTGCGCGTGCTGCAGCAGGGCGAATACACCACCGTCGGCGGCCGGACGCCGATCCGTACCGATGTCCGCATCGTCGCCGCCACCAACAAGGATTTGAAGCAGGCCATCAATCAGGGCCTGTTCCGCGAAGACCTGTACTACCGCCTTAACGTCGTGCCGCTGCGCCTGCCGCCGCTGCGCGACCGCGCGGAGGATATCCCTGACCTCGTCCGCCACTTCATCCAGCAAGCGGAAAAGGAAGGCCTCGGGACCAAGCGTTTCGACACGGAAGCGCTGGATCTGATGAAGGCCTATGCCTGGCCTGGCAACGTGCGCGAACTCGAAAACCTGATCCGCCGCCTGATGGCGCTTTATCCACAGGATGTCATCACCCGCGAGATCATCGAATCCGAGCTGCGTTCCGACGTCCCAGACAGCCCGATCGAGAAGGGCCCGATGCGCAGTGGCAACATGACCATCGCGCAGGCCGTCGAGGAAAACATGCGCAGCTACTTCGCCACCTTCGGCGACAGCCTGCCACCACCCGGCCTCTACGACCGGGTTCTGACGGAAATGGAATATCCGCTGATCCTGGCAGCGCTGACGGCCACCCGCGGCAACCAGATCAAGGCTGCGGATCTCCTCGGTCTCAACCGCAATACTCTGCGCAAGAAGATCAGGGAGCTCGGTGTATCCGTGTATAGAAGCTCGCGCACGGCTTGACATTGTGGCGAGATGCGTTGCATTTTCGCCACAATGGTTGCCAATAAGTCACGCAAGGGGTTTGTGTGCCCGCGGTCAGTTCTGCGTCCGAAAGGCTTGCTCGGTGAACGGCGAGCCGTCTATCGCGCGCAGTTTCCGATCCTGAACCGCGGACAGCGGCAAGAGGTATCTTGCCGTACGGAGAGTTAAGCGAATGAAGCAGGATGCGTTGCCGCCGGCGGCGGAAGGCGAAGCCGTTACCACGGTAACCGATCGCCGCGCGCTGTTTGCTCTGCCCGGGCTTGTGCTTGCGGGTGGCGCGCTTCTCTGTGCGACGATAACGCTCTTCGTGCTGATCGGTTTGACGCCGATCGCGCCGACATCGCCCGTCGTCATCACCTCCGTCGTCGTCAACTCCTTCTTCGTGCTCGGCCTAATGGCGCTCATCGGCCGGGAAGTGTCGCGGTTGCTGAAGGCCCGCAAGCGCGGCCGCGCCGCCGCACGGTTGCACATCCGCATCGTTGTGCTGTTTTCGATCGTCGCGATCACGCCCGCGATCCTCGTTGCGCTGTTTGCCAGTATTACATTGAATGCCGGTCTTGACCGCTGGTTTGCGCTAAGAACTCAATCGATTGTCAGCTCTTCCCGCAATATCGGGCAGGCCTACATGATGGAGAACGCGAGCTACCTCCAGGGGCAGACCGTGTCGATGGCCAACGACCTCGAGCGCAATCGCCAGCTTTTCAATCTCGACCGAACCGGCTTTGCCGAACTGATGACCCGCCAGGCGAGGGGACGCGGCCTCCTTGGCGCATTTCTCGTGCAGTCAGACGGCGATGTGCTGACCCAGGCCGACATCAAGACGGAAAAGCCGTTGCCGGCCATTCCGCAGGACGCGCTCAACAAGGCCGCCGCCGGTCAGCCGACGCTGATCCCGCCCGGCGTGACCAATCTGGTCGGCGCCATCATCAAGCTGGATTCGATCGACGGCGCCTTCCTCTACACCGTTCGCGCGGTCGACCCCAAGGTCATGACCGCGATGCGGATGATGGAGGAGAACGCCACCGAGTATAAGTCGATGGAGGCCGGGCGGTTCTCGCTGCAGATTGCCTTCGCCATTCTCTATGTCGGTTTCGCGCTGATCGTACTTCTCGCCGCCATCTGGACCGCGATCGCCGTCGCCGACCGCATCGTCCGCCCGATTCGGCTGCTGATCACGGCGGCGGACAGCGTCGCCTCCGGCAATATGGACATCGTCGTTCCCGTTCACGCGGTCGATGGCGACGTCGCCAATCTCTCGCGCACCTTCAACAAGATGATTTCCGAGATCCGCACCCAGCGTGACGAAATCCTCGAGGCCAAGGACGAGGTGGACGACCGCCGCCGTTTCATCGAAGCCGTGCTGTCGGGTGTTACCGCCGCTGTTATTGGCGTCGAGCACGATCGCCGTGTCACCATCGTCAACAGCTCCGCCGAGACGCTGATGGCGCTCGATGCCTCAGACATGCTCGGCAAGCAGTTGTCCCAGATCGCGCCCGAGGTCGATCAGGTGCTGACGGAGGCCGCGGTGCGCTATCGCGGCGATTTCCGCAAGCAGATCGCGCTGGTGCGCGCCGGAACCGTGAGGACTTTGAGCGTCCAGGTGACGCGCGAAGAAGTCCGCGACATGAGCGAATCCTACGTGATCACGCTCGACGACATTACCGATCTGGTGATCGCGCAGCGTTCGACCGCCTGGGGCGACGTGGCACGCCGTATCGCCCACGAGATCAAGAACCCGCTGACACCCATCCAGCTGTCGGCCGAGCGTATCCAGCGCCGCTACGGCAAGCAGATCGATCAGGATGATCGCGGCGTCTTCGACCAGTGTACGGAAACGATTATCCGCCAAGTCGGCGACATCGGCCGCATGGTCGATGAGTTCTCGTCCTTTGCGCGCATGCCCAAGCCTATCAAGGAACCGAGCGATCTGCGCAAGATCCTGCACGATGCTGTCTTCCTGCGCGAGATGGGCAACAGCCATGTCGCGTTCCTGCAGGAGCTGGGCGAGACGCCGCTCGAAGGCCAGTTCGACAGCCGCATGCTCGGACAGGCGTTCGGCAATCTCATCAAGAATGCGGTGGAATCGATCGAGGCCGTGCCTACCGACGAGCGTGAGGAGCGGAAGGTGCTGGTGCGCGCCGCGCTCGATCAGCCGCGTGATCGCTTCACCATAGACATCATCGACAACGGCCGCGGTCTGCCGGTGGAAAACCGCCACAGCATTCTCGAGCCTTACATGACGATGCGCGACAAGGGCACCGGCCTCGGCCTCGCCATCGTCAAGAAGATTATTGAAGAGCATGGCGGGCAGCTCGAGCTGCACGATGCCCCCGCCGATTTTGACCAGGGAAGAGGCGCCATGATCCGCGTGCACCTGCCGCGCCTGGAACATTCGCCCGCTGCCACGGCTGCAAGTGACAAGGAAAATGCATATGGCCTCTGATATTCTGGTCGTCGACGACGAACACGACATCCGCGAGATTGTCTCCGGCATTCTCTCCGACGAGGGCCATGAGACCCGCACGGCTCACGACAGCGACAGCGCGCTGGCCGCGATCTCCGACCGCGCGCCGCGGCTGATCTTCCTCGACATCTGGATGCAGGGCAGCAAGCTCGACGGTCTGGCGCTGCTGGACGAGGTCAAGGCACGTCATCCGGACATTCCCGTGGTGATGATCTCCGGCCACGGCAACGTCGAAACGGCCGTCTCCGCCATCAAGCGCGGGGCCTTCGATTTCATCGAGAAGCCGTTCAAGGCAGACCGCCTGATACTGATCGCCGAGCGAGCGCTGGAAAACTCCAAGCTCAAGCGCGAGGTGTCTGAGCTGAAGCGCAAGGCCGGCGACCCGGTCGAGCTGATCGGCACTTCGGTCGCCGTGTCGCAACTGCGCCAGACGATCGAGAAGGTGTCGCCGACCAACAGCCGCATCATGATCCTCGGCTCGTCGGGCTCCGGCAAGGAGCTGGTGGCGCGGATGATCCACAAGAAATCGAACCGCGCCAACGGCCCGTTCGTCGCCATCAACGCGGCCAACATCACCCCGGACCGCATGGAAGTGGCGCTGTTCGGCACCGAAGGCTCGCCGGGCCAGGCCCGCAAGATCGGGGCCTTGGAAGAGGCCCATCGCGGTATTCTCTATCTCGACGAGGTCGGCGAGATGCCGCGAGAGACGCAGAACAAGATCCTGCGCGTGCTCGTCGACCAGCAGTTCGAGCGCGTTGGCGGCTCCAAGCGGGTGAAGGTCGATGTCCGCATTGTCTCATCCACCGCCTACAATCTCGAGAGCCGCATTGCCGAAGGCTGGTTCCGCGAGGATCTCTATCACCGACTCGCCGTGGTGCCGGTCAAGGTGCCGGCGCTGGCAGAGCGTCGCGAAGACATCCCGTTCCTGGTCGATCAGCTGATGCGCCAGATCTCCGAGCAGGCAGGCATCCGACCGCGTCGCATCGGCGACGATGCGATGGCGGTCCTGCAGGCCCACGACTGGCCGGGCAACATTCGCCAGCTCCGCAACAACATCGAGCGGCTGATGATCCTTGCCCGCTCGGATGGCCCGGACGCGTCGATCACCGCGGAGATGCTACCGACCGATCTCGGCGACATGCTGCCCAAGGTCTCCGCCAAGAACGACTATCACATCATGACCCTGCCGCTGCGCGAGGCACGCGAGATGTTCGAGAAGGACTATCTCATCGCCCAGATCAACCGTTTCGGCGGCAATATCTCGCGCACGGCCGAATTCGTCGGCATGGAGCGCTCGGCGTTGCATCGCAAGCTGAAGTCGCTCGGCGTCTGATCGCGCTGTCGGCAATCGGTGGTCGGGAAAATGCTTGTGGCAAGTCCGACGACGCAGGGACCGGCGGCGGCCATTCTGTGGTGCATCCCATTAAATTCGGGAGGCCTTTTTCGACGTTGCGGAAAAGATTGCGATTTGATACCAAAGGTTTTCCGGGCAGCAGGGATGAGGGTTGTCGGCTGCCTGATGGAAAAAATAAGAAGTATTTCACCGGCGCATAAAAGCCGGCAATAAAGAAAGAATCGGCGCGATGGCGGAACGTTCTCAGAATTTGCAGGACCTATTTCTCAATACTGTTCGCAAACAAAAGATTTCCCTGACTATTTTTCTCATTAACGGCGTTAAGCTGACCGGCGTTGTTACGTCGTTCGACAACTTCTGCGTTCTGCTTCGCCGTGACGGTCATTCGCAACTCGTGTATAAGCACGCGATCTCGACAATCATGCCCGGCCAGCCGATGCAGATGTTCGAGAGCGAAGAATCCGCTTCCTGACAGGACAGACGTCATCTCGACACGTGATACCAAGAATGATTCGATCATCCCGGAAGCTGTAATGCACCGGGATGACATGCGCGCGACTGTCGTCGTGCCTGTGCTCAAGCAGGCCCGCGGCAGCCGCAACAATGCCGAGGGTGCTGCCGTTACCCGCACGCCGGAAAGCCGTCTCGAAGAGGCGACCGGTCTGGCGCAGGCGATTGACCTCGATGTGGTCAAGGGCGTTATCGTCACGGTCAGCGAACCGCGTCCGGCGACGCTGATGGGCACCGGCAAGATCCAGGAGATCAAGGACAGTCTCGAGGAAAACGATTCGGGCCTCGTCATCGTCGATCATCCGCTGACGCCAGTGCAGCAGCGCAATCTCGAGAAGGAATGGAACGCCAAGGTCATCGACCGCACCGGCCTCATTCTGGAAATCTTCGGCCGCCGCGCCTCCACCAAGGAAGGCACGCTGCAGGTCGATCTCGCGCACCTGAATTACCAGAAGGGCCGGCTGGTTCGCAGCTGGACCCACCTGGAGCGTCAGCGCGGTGGTGGCGGCTTCATGGGTGGTCCGGGTGAAACCCAGATCGAAGCCGACCGTCGCATGCTGCAGGACCGCATCATCAAGCTCGAGCGCGAGCTGGAGCAGGTGGTCCGTACCCGTCAGCTGCATCGCGCCAAGCGCCGCAAGGTGCCGCATCCGATCGTCGCGCTGGTCGGCTATACCAACGCCGGCAAGTCGACACTGTTCAACCGCATTACCGGCGCCGGCGTTCTGGCAGAGGACATGCTGTTCGCAACGCTCGATCCGACGCTGCGCCGCATGAAGCTGCCGCATGGCCGCACCGTCATCTTGTCCGATACCGTCGGCTTCATTTCCGACCTGCCGACCCATCTCGTTGCGGCCTTCCGCGCGACGCTGGAAGAGGTGCTGGAAGCCGATCTGGTCCTCCATGTTCGCGACATGGCCGATGACGACAATCAGGCTCAAAGCGCTGACGTGCTCCGCATTCTGAAGGACCTCGGCATCGATGAGGCCGAGGGTGAGAAGCGGATCATCGAGGTCTGGAACAAGATCGACCGGCTGGAGCCCGAAAACCACGAAGCCATCGTCCAGAAGGCCGAGGGCGCGCGTAACGTCGTTGCCGTCTCCGCCGTCACGGGCGAGGGCGTCGATACGCTGATGGAAGAGATCAGCGGCCGGCTGTCGGGTGTCCTCACGGAAACGACGGTGACCTTGCCCGTCGACAAGCTGGCTTTGCTGCCATGGCTATACGATCATGCCATCGTCGACCGGCGGGAAGACAACGAGGATGGCTCGATCACGCTCGACCTTCGCTTGTCCGAAACGGAAGCGACCGAGCTCGAGCGTCGCTTGGGCAATGGCGCCAAGGCTCCCCGCGAAGACTGGGAATAGCCTTATCTCCGCGAAAGCGGCAAACTCTATCCGAGCTGCCGCTCTATCGCCTTTGCCGCCTGCCACAGGTCTTCCATCCGCTCCAGCGTTGCTGCCTCTAGCGTTTCGCCTTCGGCGTCCAGCGTCGTCTCGATATGGCTGAAACGGCGGCGGAATTTGGTGTTGGTGCCGCGTAACGCCTGCTCGGGATCGGCCTTCACATGTCGTCCGATATTGACCACCGCAAAGATCAGGTCGCCAAGTTCGTCGCTCACCTTGGCGCGGTCGCCCGATTTCAGCGCCTCGCGCAGTTCGCCTATTTCCTCCTCGATCTTGTCGAGGATCGGTTCCGGAGACGACCAGTCGAACCCCACCTTGGCGGCGCGCTCCTGCAGCTTCAGCGCTTCGGTCAGTGCCGGGAAGCTGCGCTGCACCGATCCCAGAAAACCGGATTTGAAGTCCTCGCTGATACCGCGCGCGGCCCGCCTCTCGGCGCGTTCGCGCTTCTCCGCCTGCTTGATCGCATCCCACTGGATTTTCACGGCATCCGGCGTATCGGCATCCGAGCGGGCGAAGACATGCGGATGGCGGCGGATCATTTTGCGGGTGATGGCCTCGACCACGTCGCCAAAGGCGAAGTCACCCGCTTCCTCCGCCATCCGCGCATGAAACACCACCTGCAGCAGCAGGTCGCCAAGCTCGTCACAGAGATCGTCCATGTCGTTGCGCTCGATCGCGTCGGAAACCTCGTAGGCTTCCTCGATCGTGTAGGGCTTGATGGTCTCGAACGTCTGGACGATATCCCAGGGGCAGCCGGTTTCAGGATTGCGCAACGCTGCCATGATTTCGATCAGGCGCGAAATATCCTTTGAAGATTCCATGATCTCTTGGGCTCCCTTCGCTCAGTTCAGCGGAATGTCGTTGCCGCCCTTGGACGATTGGTAGCGGGTAGAGAGCGCATCGTAACGCGCCTTGATCCGGGCCGTCTGCGCCTTCAGGTCAGCCTTCGTAGTTTCGTCTTCTGTCTCGACCAGATCGGCGATGGCGAAGCTGTTCCAGAAGGCGTTGCTGCGTCTGTAACCGCCGGGCTCGAGACCGAAGACCTCCTTGAGGATCTTCAGGTCGTGCGGAATGGCGAAGGCGTCGCGCGAATCTTCGTGGCTGAAAAAGTAGTAGAAATTGTCGAAGCCGGCCCAGGTGATCGCCGACATGCACATGGTGCAGGGTTCATGCGTCGACAGGAAGATCAGGTCCTTTGTCGAAGGCTTCTCGCCCAGCTCGTAGAAACGCTTCAGCGTGTGCACTTCGCCATGCCAAAGCGGGTTTTCAAGCTCGTTGTTGGTTTCGGCGATGACCAGCGACAGGTCCGACTTGCGCAGGATAGCCGCGCCGAACACCTTGTTGCCGGCACCGACGCCGCCCTCGGTCAGCGGCAGGATATCCTGCTCCATCACATCGAGCAGGCGGGCGGCAATCGTGGTATCGGACATTGTTTTCTCCTTGATCGCGGCATCTTATCGTCGCGTATCGCTGAGGGAAACGAGATTGCGTCGCGCGGCCGGATTTGTCACAGTCTTTCTCTTGCGATGCGGCACATCACACGGTCGCCTGCGTGCATCACCGGTGAGTTTTGCTCAAATCATTGACGAGCCGGGTAAAACAATACGCGCCTGCGCACGCTTTGGAATTCTGTTTCTTCATTTGGCTGGTCCGGCAGTGCATATTCCGGCAACTTCGAAATGGATTGATGATGCCTTCCAAGACTGAGAAATTGTCGGTGTTCCCTGCTTTCTTTCGCGTGGAAGGCAAGGTGACTGCCGTTTTCGGTAATGGCGACGAGGCCTTTGCCAAGGTCCGCCTGTTGTCCAACACCAAGGCGCGCATCGTCGCCTATGCCGATCGCCCCGAGGCCGATTATCACGCTTACCTGATCGCCAATCGCATCGAGACGGTGCGTGCCGGATTTGTGGCCGAGCAGGTTCGCGATGCAGTTCTGGTGTTCGCGGCAACCGGCCATGCCGCGCAGGACCGGGCCATCGTCGGTGCGGCGCGCCGGGAAAAGATCCCCGCGAACGCCGTCGATCAGCCTGATTACTGCGATTTCTACACACCCGCTCTGGTCAATCGCGCTCCGGTCGCCGTTGCCATCGGCACCGAGGGGGCAGGGCCCGTCTTGGCCCAGATGATCCGCGCGCAGGTCGACCAACTGCTGTCGCCGTCGCTCGGTCGGCTGGCGGAGCTTGCCGTCAGCTATCGCAAGACGGTCGAGCATGTCGTGCCGAAGGGTGCGGCGCGCCGCCTCTTCTGGCGCCGCTTCTTTTCCGGCCCGGTTGCCGATGCCGTTGCCAACGAAAATCTTGAGGGCGCCCAGCGTCTTGCCGATGGCCTGCTGCAGTCGGTCGACAAGGTCGAAGGCCGTGTCTGGCTCGTCGGTGCCGGTCCCGGCGCTGCCGATCTGCTGACACTCCGCGCCCAGCGCGTGATGATGCAGGCCGATGTCATCGTCTACGATGCGCTGGTGCCGCAGGAAATCGTCGATATGGGCCGCCGCGACGCTGAACGCTTGTCAGTCGGCAAGCGCAAAGGTTGCCATTCGAAGTCGCAGGAAGAAATCAACGACCTGCTCGTCTATCTCGGACGTGAGGGTAAGCGCGTCGTTCGCCTGAAGTCCGGCGATCCGCTGGTCTATGGCCGCGCCGGTGAGGAAATGGCCGCGCTGCGCGCCGCCGGTATCGCCTATGAGGTCGTCCCGGGCATCACATCCGCATTCGCGGCCGCCGCCGATTTCGAGCTGCCGCTGACATTGCGTGGCGTGGCCTCGTCGCTGGTGTTCACCACCGGCCACGATCTGACCGGCGACGTGCTCCCCGATTGGGCAAGCCTTGCCGTATCCGGCGCCACGATCGCGGTCTATATGGGACGCACCGTTGCCGCTTCGGTTGCCGAGCGCCTGATGCGCGCGGGCATCGCGCCAGAGACCACGGTCGCCGTCATCGAGAACGCCAGCCGCGCCGACCGTCGCCTGCTGCACGGCACGCTGCGCGATCTACCGGATCTGCAATATCGCGACGAACTGACCGGGCCCGTCATGGTGATCATCGGTGACGCTGTCGCGGGCGCCAATTTCGAACTGTCCGAACCGCTGGTGCGTGCACGCGCCCGGTCCGAGGAACTGCAAAGGAGCTGACTATGGTAGACAAGGTTCTGACCGCCAACCGGCTGACGGATGGCATCGCCGTATGGCTGGACGCCAACGGCAACTGGGCGACCTCGCTGCAGGATGCGCTCGTTGCCCGTCACGCCGAGGCCGTGACCGCGCTTGAGGAGATCGGCAAGAAGTCGTATGCCGATAATCAGGTCGTCGATGTCGCCGTTGTCGAAGTTCAGGAAACCAACGGGATACTATGGCCGCTGCGCCTGCGCGAGCGCATCCGCGCTCAGGGGCCGACCATGGAATACGCGCCGGGCTACAAGCCGGCCGATCCCGCATTCATTGCAGTCTGAGGAATACGATGTACCGCTACGACGAATTTGACCACGCCTTTGTTGCCGAGCGCGTCGCCCAGTTTCGCGACCAGGTCGAGCGCCGCCTGTCGGGCGAACTGGCCGAGGATGCGTTCAAGCCGCTGCGCCTGATGAACGGCGTCTATCTGCAGCTCCACGCCTACATGCTGCGCATCGCCATTCCCTACGGCACGCTGAGCTCCAAGCAGATGCGCATGTTGGCCCATGTCGCGCGCACCTATGACCGCGGCTACGGCCACTTCACCACGCGCCAGAACCTGCAGTTCAACTGGCCGAAGCTGTCCGACATGCCCGACGTCCTTGCGGAACTGGCCACCGTCGAGATGCACGCGATCCAGACCTCGGGCAACTGCATTCGGAACGTCACGGCAGACCATTTCGCCGGCGCTGCCGCAGATGAAGTCGCCGACCCGCGTCCCTATGCTGAAATCCTGCGCCAGTGGTCCTCGGTCCATCCCGAATTCTCCTTCCTGCCGCGCAAGTTCAAGATCGCTGTGACGGGTGCGGAGCGTGACCGCGCCGCCATTCAGGTTCACGACATCGGCCTGCATCTGAAGAAGAACGACCAAGGGCAGATCGGCTTTGCCGTCTATGTCGGTGGTGGCCAGGGCCGCACGCCGATGATCGCCAAGCTGATCAAGGACTTCCTGCCCGAAGAGGACCTGCTGTCCTACACCACCGCCGTCATGCGCGTGTACAATCTGCACGGCCGCCGCGACAACAAGTACAAGGCCCGCATCAAGATCCTCGTCCATGAAACCGGCGCCGAGGAACTGGCGCGTCAGGTCGAGGTCGAGTTTGCCGCACTGAAGGACACGGAACTGAAGCTGCCCGAAGCCGACGTTCAGGCGATCACCGCCTATTTCGAGCCGCCGGCATTGCCACAGCGCGCCGAGGGCTGGGAAAATCTCGCTCGCTGGAAGAAGGCCGATCCTGATTTCGCCCGATGGGTGCAGCAGAACGTGCAACCGCACAAGAACCCCGACTACGGCATGGTGACGATCTCGCTGAAGCCGATTGGCGGCATTCCCGGCGACGCCTCCGACAGCCAGATGGATTCGGTTGCCGATATTGCCGAAGAATATGCCTTCGATGAAATCCGCGTCAGCCACGAGCAGAACCTGATCCTGCCCCACGTGGCGCTGGCCGATCTTGAGTCTGTTTATCGCGGCCTCGTTGCAATAGGCCTGGCCGAAGCCAATGCCGGCCTGATCACCGACATCATTGCCTGTCCCGGCTTGGACTACTGCGCGCTCGCCAATGCGCGCTCGATTCCTCTGGCGCAGGAGATCTCCCGTCGGTTCGGCAACGCCGAGCGCCAGGCCGAGATCGGCGAGCTGAAGATCAAGATTTCCGGCTGCATCAACGCCTGCGGCCACCACCACGTCGGTCATATCGGCCTGCTGGGCGTGGAGAAGAAAGGCGCCGAACTCTACCAGATCACGCTCGGTGGTTCCGGCGACGAGCACACCTCGATCGGCGAGATCATCGGCCGCGGCTTCGAGCCGGAGAAGGTGACCGACGCGATCGAGAAGATCGTCGACACCTATCTCGGCCTGCGCAAGGATCCGTCGGAAATCTTCCTCGACGCCTATCGCCGCGTCGGACCGCAGCCGTTCAAGGACGCGCTCTACGGTGATTCGAAGGCGGAGGCGGCGTGATGGCGAAGATCTGGAGGGAAACCGGTTTCGTCGAGAACGATCCATGGGTGATCGAGACCGAGGAGGTTAAGGTGGGTGAGGGTCAGAAGCCGTTGCTCAGCCTTGAAGAGCTTGTGGCCAAGGCCGACGAGAGCAACGAGGTTGGCTTCGGCGTTTTGATCAAGCCGGCCGACGACGTCCGCAAGCTTGAGCCTTATCTCTATCGCCTTGAATTGGTGGCCGTGGCATTCCCGGCTTTCAACGACGGCCGTGCCTTCAGCCATGCCTCGCTTCTGCGCGAGCGTCTCGGCTATACCAACGAGCTACGCGCCGTCGGCGACGTGCTGATCGACCAGGTGCCGCTGATGCTGCGCTGTGGCATCGACAGCTTCGCGGTCACCAACGAGACTGCGATAAAGCGTCTCACGGAGAAGCGGCTGCCGGAGATTCCGCATTATTATCAGCCGACTGCGCGTGACGCGGAGCCGGGCAAGAGCTATAGTTGGCGCCGTCAGGCGAAGCCGGCGGCGTAACGCCGGCTCGCCCATCTGAATTGACGGACGGGTGCAATGAAGACTTTCGAAGTAGCGGTGATCGGTGGCGGACTTGCTGGCATGATCGCCGCCGTCGCGCTTGGGCGCGGCGGCCGCAACGTGGCGCTCATCGCCCCGTCCGCACCCCGCGAAGACCGCCGCACGACGGCGCTGATGGACCAGTCGATCCGCTTCCTCGACCGCCTGACGCTCTGGGACAGGCTCAAGCCGGCGGCTTCACCGCTGGCGACCATGCGCATCATTGACGGCACCAACCGCTTGCTGCGTGCGCCCACCGCGACCTTCCGTTCCGCCGAAGTCGGCCTTGAGGCGTTCGGCTATAATTTCCCGAACAGGGCGCTGATGGATGTTCTCGAGGCCGCGGTCGCCACAGAGGGCAACATCACCCGGTTCACGGCCTTTGCTGATGCGATTGAGGTCAGCGCCGACAGGGTGGCGATCACGCTTTCCGATGGCGAAGCCATGGTCGCCGATTTCGCGATCGGCGCCGATGGCCGCAAGTCGAAGCTGCGCGAGACGGTCGGCATCGACACCCGCAACTGGTCCTATCCGCAATCGGCCATGGTGCTGAATTTCGCCCATTCTCTGCCGCACGAAAGCATTTCCACCGAGTTCCACACGGAGAGCGGCCCGTTTACCCAGGTGCCTCTGCCCGGTCGGCGCTCCAGCCTCGTCTGGGTCCAGAATCCGTCCGATGCGCAGGCCCGCAGCGAACTGTCGCTGGCCGAACTCAGCAATGTCGTCGAGGAGCGCATGCAGTCGCTGCTTGGCAAGGTGACGGTGGAGGAGGGCGTCCAGATCTGGCCGTTGTCCAGCATGATGGCGCATCGGTCCGGCAAGGGACGTGTGGCATTGATCGGCGAAGCCGCTCATGTCTTTCCGCCGATCGGCGCGCAGGGACTGAATCTCAGCCTTCGCGATGTCATGGCGTTGACGGATATCCTCTGCGCAAGGCTTGAACTGCCGATTGCCGCAGACACCGGCAATCAGTTCGACCGCAAGCGCCGCGCCGACATCATGACCCGCACGGCAAGCGTCGATGTCCTCAATCGCTCACTGTTGTCCGACTTCCTGCCCATGCAGGTGCTGCGCGCAGCCGGCCTGCATATTCTAGCGGCCGTTCCGCCGTTCCGCAGCATTGTGATGCGTGAGGGTATCGAACCCGGCCGCGGATTCCGCGATATTCCGGCGGCAATCCGCGAGCGCCTAGGTCGGAAGAAAGCCTGATTTGATCGCGACGAGAAACAGCGACACTGTCACCACCGACAAGGCCGTGGTGATGAGGATTGTCGCCGATGCCCGTTCCTGCCAAACGCCATATTGATGGCCGATGACGAACACGTTGGTCGCCGTCGGTAGCGTTGCGAGCAGCACCGCCGCGTAGATCCACACCGGCTCGAACCCACCGTCAGCCGTCAGCGCGAGATAGACGACGAGCGGATGGACAATGAGCTTGGCCGGCACGATGTAGCTGATCTCGACGGGAATGCGCTTGATCGGTCTGAGCGCCAGTGTGACACCCATGGCAAACAGCGCGCATGGCGCCGCTGCCTGCGCGAGATAATCGACGAATCGTTGAAACGCTTCCGGCTGCGGCACGTGAAAGCCTGCGGCAATGAAACCAAGCACGGTCGACAGGATGAACGGGTGTAACGCGACCTTGCGCGCAATATCGAAGGTCAGCTGCCGGCGCGACCGTGTGTCGTCACCGGCTGCGGCCATCATCGCCGGCGCCACGATGAAGTGGAAAGCATTCTCGATGCAGACGATCAGCGCCACCGGCACCGCCGCCCCTTCGCCAAGCGCGATCAACGCCAGCCCCGGACCCATATAGCCGATGTTGCCATAGGCGCCGGCAAAGGACTGGATGGTACTGTCGGCGAATGAATTGCCGCGGATCCAGCGGCCGATCACGAACAACATGATGAAGATCGAGTAGGTGGCCGCCAGATCGGTGGCGATGAAATCGATCCGCGTCAGGTCCTCAAACGGGGTACGCGACACGAGCTTGAAAAAGAGTGCGGGCAGGGCGGCATAAATGATGAAGGTATTCAGCCATCCCATCGCTTCTGCCGGCTGCTTGGTGATTCTGGCTGCGATGTAGCCAATGAGGATCAGGCCGAAGAACGGCAGGAGAAGACTGACAATGTCGGCCAAGCTTTATTCCAATGCGGGCAGGTCGTCGGGAGGATCTCAGGCTTAACCGATTTTCATCAGGATTGGAAAGGTCTGCTGGAACCAGATTGCGGCGTCGCTGACGAATCCGAAGATGAAGGCAAGGCCGGTAAGGATCAGAAAGACGCCCATGACCTTCTCGACCGTGCCGAGATGTCGGCGAAATCGTGTGAGAAAGCCCATGAAGGCGCCGGAGAACCCGGCAGCGATCCAGAATGGGATGGCGAGACCCAAAGAGTAGACCGCGAGCAGTCCGGCGCCTGAGCCGACCGTTTCGCGCGACGCGGCAACCCCGAGAATGGCGCCGAGGACGGGGCCGATGCATGGCGTCCAGCCGAAGGCGAAAGCCAGCCCCATCACATAGGCGCCCGTCAGCGTCGCCGGCTTGCCGCCGCTCTGGAAGCGCGCCTCGCGAGAAAGCATGCCGATCCGGAACAGCCCGAGGAAGTTCAGCCCCATGACGATGATGATAAGCCCGCCGACCTTGGCCAGTAGGTCGAGATGCTGGCGCAGCACCATGCCGATGCTCGATGCGCCGGCGCCGAGCGCCACGAAAACGGTGGCAAAACCGAGCGTGAAAAACAGCGCCGAAAACAGCACGCCACGTCTGACATCGGGGGCGACGGTCACCGCTCCGCCGCCGCGGAACTGCTCGACGGAAATCCCGGCCATGTAGCAGAGATAGGGCGGTACCAGTGGCAGAACGCAGGGAGACAGAAATGACAGCGCGCCAGCAAGCAAGGCACTCAACAGGGAAATATCGGCAATCGACACGCAGGCTCTCCGGCAAACGCAATGGTGCGCAGTCCTACCGCAGCGGATCGGCTCCCGCCAATCACCTTTTTGCGTGTCGCTGAGCGGGAGCAATGGCGACGGGATGCAACCTCCGTTAATTGTCTGGCAATTCGAAATATCTAATATGCGTTCATGAGGATAAGCGTCATCACCAACTGGGCCTACGGAGTGACCGTCGTTCTGACGGTGCTGTCGGGCACGGCATTCATCCTTTCAGCCACCAGTGCGACGCGTGAGCGGATCGCCGTCGAGGAACATCTGACGCTCAGCGAGATGGCCGAAGATCTGGCGCTTGGCTCGGAAGAGCGCACAGACGAGGCCCGCCTCTACGTGATGCGCGGCGATGTAAGGCATCTTGAATCTTTCCGTGGGAGGGAAAGCGAGGAGAGGTTGCGCGAAGGCGCGATCAAGGGCGTCCGGCAACTGGGCGCGACGCCGGTCGAGGTCGACGCGCTCAACGAGGTCGAGACCAACGCCGACGTGCTGGATCGGATCGAGGCCGCCGCCGTGGCAGCGTACCGCAACGGCGATCAGGCTGGTGCGCGCGAGACGCTGTTCGGCCCCGAGCACGATCGCATCCAGACAGCCCTGCTCGGCGCCGTCACGCGGTTTCGGGAACTGACCAATGCGCGCACGCAAGCCGCGATGCAGAACGCTCAGGTCAGAAGCGATTGGTGGGGCTTCGTTGCCAAGACACTATTGTCGCTGACCGCCGCCCTTTTCCTTGGCGTCCTCTATTTCGTCCTCAAGCGTCGCGTGGCCATGCCGCTGATCCGCATGACCGGCATCGTCAGCCGTCTGGCGAAGCAGGACTACGCTGTCGATGTGCCGCTTGATACGCGGCGCGACGAGATCGGCGAGATGAACGAGGCGATCCATATTTTCCGAGAGAATGGGCTAGAGCGCGACCGTCTCGACGCCGAGCGCCGCCGTGACCAGCAGACCAAGGACCTGATTCTGCAGATGATGCACCGGCTCCAGGCCTGCCAGGCACAGCAGGAGCTGGCCGAAGTCGTGGCGCTCTTCGCGCCGCAGATCTTTCCTGAACTCGCCGGCAATCTCTACATCATGAACGAGAGCCGCTCTACGCTGTCGAGGATATCGTCCTGGCTTGATCCGCAACGATCAGAACCGGTGTTTCCCGCCACCGCCTGTTGGGGGCTGCGACGTGGCCGCCCGCATGTCAGCTCGCATGAGCACGGCGACATCAGCTGCCAGCATCTCGACCACGCCGATATGGCCGGCCTGTGCGTGCCGTTGACGGCACAGGGCGATGCCATCGGCCTGCTCTATTTCGAGGAACGGCCTGAGGGTCATATGGCGGCGGAGGCCTCGCGCCTCTATCTGGAACTGATCGCGGAGAATATTGGCCTCGCCGCCGCCAATCTGCAACTGCGCGACAAGCTGACGAACCTTTCGATCCGCGATGCACTCACCGGTCTCCACAACAGGCGTTCGCTCGATGAGGATCTGAACAACCACGTCCGCGATAGCGCATCGCGGCCTCTGGCCTGTATGATGATCGATATCGATCACTTCAAGCGGTTCAACGACGAGTTTGGCCATGACGCCGGCGATGAGGTGATGCGGTATGTCGCCCAGATCATCAGCGATACGATCGGCGATGCCGGCCGGGCCTATCGTTTCGGCGGCGAGGAGTTTACGGCACTGATGCCCGACCTCGGCGATGTCGAAGGTCTGGCGCTTGCAGAGAGGGTGAGGGAGAATATCCGCAGTACGCCGCTATCTCACCGCGGCCGCATCCTTGGTGCCGTTTCGGTCTCGATCGGCGTGGCATCCTCCTTCGACAGGGGGGCGGCGACAACGCTTCTCATCCGCGCCGACGCCGCCTTGCTCGACGCCAAGGCACATGGCCGAAACATGACGGTCCTGGCATCGGCGCTGTTGGCCGACAACCAGAAGCGCGTGACTGCCTGAGCGTATCTGGCGAGTTTTTCTAGCTGGAGCCGAGCCGCACGAGAACTTCGTCTGGTATGGCGTAGCGCTGGATAACGTCGCGGCTGTTGCGCAAGCCGCAAATCTCCCGCTGGACGAAGAGATCCCAGACCGCATCGGCCGCCTTCTTAACCAGAACATCGCGTTGCTCGTGGCTGTGCCGTTTTTCATCCCAGGCATTGAGATCGGAAAGCGCCGCTTCCGCTTTCAGCCCGCTACGACCGAGCGAATTGGCACGCTCGGCCCTCAATTCATATTCGAGGACATTGAAGCCGCTTTCGACCGAGAACGGCTCCCTCAACGATTGCGGTGGACGAAAACTCATGAAGCACCCATTGATTTCAGGATCTGCATCAATTCGGAGGCGGCGATCGCCATAGTGCGACGCCATATATGGAAAAGGGCGCCCCACGGCGCCCAAATCTAGATACGATGCTCGTTATCGTACAACACGAAACTCACATAACCGAATCAATCTCGGCTTGGCTTAAGCCACGAGCCTCGCACAAGCCTGCAGTATGGATTACTTCGCAGCCGCGTTGCCGACGCGGTGACTGGCGTTCTGTGTGGCATCGACGGTGCCCGCCATATCCTTGCCGACGCCGCGGATCGTGTTGCCGCAGGAGCTCAGCGCCAGCATGATGCATAGAGCGGCTGCGACCTTGCCTGTGATCGAGTGTGTCATGGGTCAAATCCCTTTCCGAGAAAACGGCTCAAACGAGCGGATGGATGAGTAGTGTGACTTTACGGCTGCTCGCGTACGCCAGGTGTGGCTTCGCGCTGATCGGCATCTTCAAGGTCCGTTTTCACGATGAAGCTGTCTGTATGCTGCCGAGCCGCTTCGCGCAGGACGCCGAGATTAGGTAGGTCGTCGCCTTCGATCTCATCGCCGCTGTGGCTGATTTCATGCTCTGCTTCGGCCCAATGTTCGTCATGCTTTCCATCCGGCCGCCCCTGGCGTTCCCAGATGGAGTAGGCATGTTCGCGGATGCGGGTTTCATGAACTGACATATCATTCTCCGATGGTTTCACGGCTTGAACTGCCAGAGACACGAAATGTTCCGCGAGCATCCCGATTTCGCCGCCAGTGACTTTGGTAAGCAGCTACTCCGCAAGAAATGTGCCTAAAGCACAGGAAAGGTAGATTTTTCGGTTGACCGCAATGGGTCGTCTGCATATGTTCCGCGCACTTCCAGCCGGGCCGATTTATTCGTGCCTAACGCCCAGGGAGAGCGTAGCTCAGCCGGTAGAGCAACTGACTTTTAATCAGTAGGTCCAGGGTTCGAACCCCTGCGCTCTCACCAAGTAAATCATGAACTTACCGGAATTATGATCGTGCTCGAAGCACATCGTTTTCGTATATGGCTACGGATATAATCGTATTGTGACGACGCACAATCGAGACCTAAACGCAACAAATACTGCGGTATAGCTCAAGTTACATCCACATTGAACGCAACAGTGGTCAAAAAGTTCCACCGGAATAGCAAGTAAATTCAACGCCTTCGGATGGGTCTGGCGCTTTACGAAACAGATCAGCGCCCTATTTCACTGTCCATAAGCAGGAGATAGCTATGACCGATGTGATCGAACACTCCACCACCCGCAAGGTTCTTCGTGGCCGCGCTTACAGCCTCGCTGAATTTTCTCGCCGCTACCGGCTTGAAGCAGATGAAGCTGCGCGGCTCTTCGATAAGTTTGGCCCGTCTGCCACTGAGCTCGATCTGCTAATGGCAGCCAAACGTCGTCCTCCGGTGTCTCTGGCGGCGTTGGGCGCCTGATGCGGTATTTCGGTACCGCTTTGGATTGATCCGGAAGCAATGGGCCTGCGCCAGAATATGCGCGGGTCCTCTTGATTGCAGCTTGGCCTCGGCATCATCTTGCCGTGTGTCTCAAAACCTTCCCAAGCTTACCAAGATTTCATTTCCCTTTGTCGTTGTCTCGTGCGAATCGCGGTGCTCGCTAATCCTGCGTTCAGCTTCATGCCGTTACTGCGTGACTGACGGTCGGACTGGCCGCATTTCATCGAGGCACGCATGAACGACACCAACAATTCGAACCACAAAACAAGCACGGCAGGAAGCGCCGATCTGGCCGCAGTTCTCGCGTCGTCGCGGCAGCGGAAGAAGGGCCACTGGCTTCGCCGTATCGTGATTCTCATTGTGGCGATCATTCTTGTCGGCGGTGGCGCCTATCTCTATGCGGGCCGCAGCAGTAGCGAAGTGAGCTACACCACCCAGCCAGTAAAAAACGGCGACCTTACCGTGCTGGTCACGGCCACAGGATCGGTGCAACCGACCGAGCAGGTCGATATATCAAGCGAGCTGTCCGGCACGGTCCGCGACGTCAATGTCGATTACAACAGCGAGGTGAAATCGGGCGACGTGCTGGCGGTGCTCGACACCAACAAGGTCGAAGCCGATCTCAAGAGCACGCAGGCAAAGCTCGATTCGGCCAAGGCCAACGTCGTCAAGGCGACCGCCGATCTGCAGTCCGCCCAGAGTTCCTATGAGCGCACCCGCAATCTCGTTCAGAACAACGTGACGACACAGCAGAGCCTTGAGGATGCGCGCTACAAGTATGACTCCGCGGTGGCCGCCAAGGAAATCAACGAGGCAGCCGTGCTGTCGGCCGAGGCCGATCTGCAGTTGGCCGAGGTCAATCTCTCCAAGTCGAAGATCATCTCGCCAATCGACGGCGTCATCCTGACCCGTTCGGTCGATCCCGGCGCGACCGTTGCCGCGTCGCTGTCCGCGCCAGTTCTCTTCGTCATCGGCGGCGACCTGCGCCAGATGGAACTGCAGGTCGATGTCGATGAGGCAGATGTAGGCCAGATCGCCGTTGGCCAGAAGGCGACCTTCACGGTCGATGCCTATCCCGACAAGACCTTCCCTGCCGAGATCAAGCAGATCCGCTTTGCCTCCGAGACCACCAACAACGTCGTGACCTACAAGGCGATCCTCTCTGTCGACAATGCCGCTCTGCTGCTGCGCCCGGGCATGACAGCCACCGCCGACGTGACCGTGGAAGCGGTCAAGAGCACGCTGATGGTCCCGAACGCTGCGCTCCGCTATGCGCCGCCGGCCGCCGAAGGTCGCCGCAATCGCGGGCTGTTCGGCATGTTCGCGCCGCCACGCATGGGACCGCGCCCGTCCAATCAGGGTGCCGGGGAAACGCTGACCGGCGCCAAGCGTCGGGTCTGGGTGCTGAAGGCGGGCAGGCCTTCGCCTGTCGTCATTCAGGTCGGATCCTCGGACGGACAGTTCACGCAGGTTGTTTCCGGCGATCTCAAGGAAAACGACGCGATCGTCACCGATTCGACCGAGCAGTCGAGATAGGCGGCGCGTTATGACGACACCGCCACTCATCGAATTCAGCAAGGTTTCCAAGATCTATGGTCGTGGCGAGGCGGCGATCCGCGCGCTCGACCATGTCGACATGGCAATTCGTGCGCACGAGTTCGTCGCCATCATGGGACCCTCCGGTTCCGGCAAGTCGACGGCGATGAACATTCTTGGCTGTCTCGACGTGCCGAGCGACGGCGACTATCTGTTCCAGGGCATTTCGACCAGCGGCTTCGACCGCGCACAGCTGACGATGCTGCGCCGTCACATGCTGGGCTTCGTCTTTCAAGGCTTCAATCTCCTGCCGCGAACCTCTGCCGTAGAGAACGTCGAGCTGCCGCTGATCTATCGCGGCATGCCTGGTGCCGAACGGCACAAGCTGGCGAAGGAAGCGCTGGGCCTTGTCGGTCTCGCCGGACGCGAACACCACAAGACCCAGGAGCTCTCGGGCGGCCAGCAGCAGCGCGTGGCGATCGCCCGCGCCATCGTCACCCAGCCGTCGCTGCTGCTCGCGGATGAGCCGACCGGCAACCTCGATACGAAGACCAGTGTCGAGATCATGGACCTGATGACGCGGCTGAACCGTGAGCAGGGCATTACCATCGTCATGGTCACCCACGAGCCCGATATCGCCGCCTACGCACAGCGCCTGCTGCGCTTCGTCGATGGCAAGCTCGAGACGGAGACGGCGCACAAGGGGAGGGCGGAGCATGTTCTTTGAGACGCTGAAACTCGCCCTTCGCGCCATCAGCCGCAACATGCTGCGCTCGTTCCTGACCGTGCTTGGCGTCGTCATCGGCGTCGCTGCCGTCATTGCCCTGGTGACGATCGGCAACGGCACGACGGCACAGGTCACGTCGGAGCTATCCAGGCTCGGCACCAACATGCTGTTTGCCCGCCCCGGCCAGTTCGGCCCCGGACGCGCGAGCTCGGAGGCCCGGCGCTTCACCGTCGCCGATGTCGACGCCATCAGCGATCAGGTTGGCGGCCTCAGGGCCGTGGCGCCCTTGAACCAAACGACCGCGACGGCGATCTACGGCGGGCAGAGCCACTCGACCACGGTGATGGGAACGACAAACGACTATTTTATCGCCCAGGACTGGGACATGGCGATCGGCCGTACCTTCGATGCCGCAGAGGAGCGCGGCCGGGCGCGCTGCATTCTCGGCGAAACGGTCCGCTCGCAGCTCTTCGGTTCGGCCGATCCCACCGGCCAGCAGATTCGTGTCGGCAAGGTCTCCTGCGCCATCGTCGGCGTTCTCGCCAAGCGTGGCCAATCCGGCATGGGCAATGATCAGGATGATGTCGTGGTGATGCCGGTGAAGGTCTATCAGCGCCGCATCGGCGGCAAGGCCAACGCGAATGTGTCGATGATCGTCCTGTCGGCGCGCGACGGTGTGTCGACGTCGAAGGTCCAATCGGAAACCGAGAACCTGCTGCGCGAGCGGCGCAAGATCATTCCGGGCAGGGAGGACGATTTCAACGTCAACGACATGACGCAGATCGCCGCGGCCATGACCGGCACCACCACGCTGCTCACCAGCCTGCTTGGCGCGGTGGCGGCGATCAGCCTCCTGGTTGGCGGCATCGGCATCATGAACATCATGCTGGTCTCCGTCACCGAGCGCACGCGCGAGATCGGCATCCGGCTGGCAATCGGTGCGCTGGAGCGTCAGGTCCTGTTGCAGTTTCTAGTGGAAGCGGTGGCCTTGTCGGTCTTTGGCGGCATGAGCGGCATCCTGCTCGGCCTGGGCCTCGGCTTTGGCGCCGTCACGCTGCTGAAGGTGCCCTTCGTCGTCAGCCCGATGATGATCGCGGTCGCCTTTGTGTTTTCGGCGGCGATCGGCATGATTTTCGGCTATTTCCCCGCCCGCCGCGCCGCTCAGCTCAATCCGATCGAAGCATTGCGGCACGAGTGATCTTGCATCGATCCACAGTAATTTTGTTATCGCTCATATATCAGGGCAACCCTCCATTGCATTGAAAGGAGGGAAGTCTATGATATATCAGATCGAATCATGGATCCGCGATGACGAATTCACAGAGCCATCTCGCCTATCTGGCGCTGGAACATGCGATCGTGACGTTGGCGCTTGAGCCCGGCGCGCTGGTCAATGAAAAGCAGTTGATCGATCTCCTCGGCCACGGCCGGACCCCCGTGCGCGAGGCGATCCAGAAGCTGGCATGGCAGGGCCTGATCGTCATCAAGCCGAGGGTCGGCCTGCAGATTGCCGAGATCAAGCCGACCGACCACGCCGATGTCATGCAGGTGCGCCGCGAACTGGAGCCTATCGCTGCCGCGCTGGTGGCCGAACACGCCACCGATGGACAGCGCAACCAGCTTGTGGAATGCGCCAGAGCCATGAACGACTGCGCCATCAGCGGCGATCTGGCGGCATTCTTCGCAGCTGACAAGGCTTTCGACGAGATACTCGAGAATGCCTGTCCCAACGCCTTCATCACCTCGGCGCTTGTGCCGGTGCAGACCCATTCCCGCCGCCTCTGGTATGCGAAGGCAAGCCCCGAGCGGATGGATCGCTCGATCTCCCTGCATGTCGCCGTTATCCGCGCCATCCAGCAGGGCAAGGCCGTCGAAGCGCGCAAGGCGATGACGGTGCTGATCGACTATCTCGGCCACAAATGAAAACGGCCCCGTTTCCGGAGCCGTCTCTCAAATCTTTTTGTCTTTCTATCAGCCGACGAACGCGCGCTCGATGACGAACTGTGCCGGCTTGCTGTTGGCGCCTTCCTCGAGACCTGCGTTTTCGAGCAGCTCCTTGGTATCCTTCAACATCGCAGAGGAGCCGCAGATCATGCCGCGGTCGATTTCCGGGTCGAGCGGTGGCACGCCGAGATCAGTGAATAGCTTTCCAGACGAGATCAGGTCGGTGATGCGACCGGTGTACTGGTAATCTTCGCGGGTGACGGTTGCGTAGTGCAACAGCTTGTCGCCGACCACCTCCTGCAGCAACTCATCGTTCCGGATTTCGTCAACCAGGTCGAAGCCGTATTTCAGTTCGGCAATGTCGCGCGTCGTGTGCGTCAGGATCACCTGCTCGAACTTCTCATAGGTCTCGGGATCACGGATCAGGCTGGCGAAGGGGGCGATGCCGGTGCCGGTCGAGAACATGTAGAGACGACGGCCGGGTGTCAGCGCGTCGAGCACCAGCGTGCCCGTCGGCTTCTTGCGCATCAGCACCTGGTCACCGGGCTTGATCGCCTGGAGACGGGATGTCAGCGGACCATCGGGAACCTTGATCGAGAAGAATTCGAGTTCTTCGGCCCAGGCGGGACTGGCGATCGAGTAGGCGCGGAAGATCGGCTTTCCCTCGACCATAAGACCGATCATCGCGAATTCACCCGAGCGGAAGCGGAACCCTTCCGGACGCGTCATCGTGAAACGGAACAGGTGATCCGTGTAATGCCTGACGCTGAGGACGGTTTCGGCGAAAACGCCGGCAGGAATGGGAGCTGCGAATTCGTCGGTCTTGAGAGGCGCGTTCATTGCGGTATCGGATCCCGTAGTTCGTCGATCATCAATGCGATGCGAGCCAGATATTACAAATAGGCGGCGGATTAAAGGTATTCCATTCCGTTCGTGGCGACTTGCATGAAATATGCATGTTATCGTCAGGTTTGGAAAACCCAATGTGCATCTTTCGCTTTTGCTCTGGCGAAGCCGTACAAAGGATGCATATTAGGCCGAAATCGCGCCTCGGGGGTGCGGATTGCTTCAGGCAACTCGGGGAAACATGAAGATTTTCAATTACAAGCGCGTACCCTACGCGGAAATGCGCGCATTTTCCGTCCATATCCTGACGGCCTCCGGTTCCTTCCTGGCATTCCTAGGCGTCGTCGCCGCCGCCGAACATCGTTTCGTCGACATGTTCTGGTGGCTGGGGCTTGCTCTTTTGGTCGATGGCATCGACGGACCGATCGCGCGCAAGGTGAGGGTCAAGGAAGTTTTGCCGAACTGGTCGGGCGACACGCTCGACAACATCATCGATTACGTCACCTACGTGCTTCTCCCCGCCTTCGCGCTTTATCAGAGCGGCATGATCGGCGAGCCTTGGTCCTTCGTCGCCGCGGGCATGATCGTGGTGTCAAGCGCCATCTATTATGCCGATATGGGCATGAAGACCGATGAGTATTTCTTCTCGGGCTTTCCCGTCGTCTGGAATATGATCGTCTTTACGCTGTTCGTCATGGATGCCAGTGCCACCACGGCACTTGGCGTCGTCACCGTCTCGGTGGTCCTGACCTTCCTGCCGATCAATTTCCTGCATCCGGTGCGCGTCCAGCGCCTTCGTCCGCTCAATCTCGGTATTTTCCTGCTGTGGTCGGCGCTAGGGATGTATGCGCTGCTGATGCATTTTGTTCTGCCGCAATGGGCGCTCATCCTTTTCATTCTGAGCGGTATCTACCTCTATTGCATCGGCGCCGTCCTGCAGTTCCTGCCGGCGCTGGGACGTTCCGACTAGGAGACTACAGATGACGAAGACACGCGCCGTTGTATTGAGCGGAACCGGCGGCCCAGAGGTTCTGGATTACGTTGAAGTCGATCTGCCGCCGCCGGCTCAAGACGAGGTGCAGATCAGGCACGCGGCGATCGGTCTGAATTTCATCGACGTCTATTTCCGAACCGGTCTCTACAAGGCGCCGCACATGCCGTTCGTCCCGGGCAAGGAAGCGGCTGGAACGGTGACCGCGCTCGGGCCCGGCGTGACCGATTTCAACGTCGGCGACCGGGTGGCCTACGCCGGCTCCGACGGCGCCTACAGCGTCGAGCGCAACATCGAGACCAAACATCTGGTGAAGGTGCCCGACGGCATATCCCTGGAAACGGCCGCGGCGATGATGCTGAAGGGCATGACGGCGCAATACCTCCTCAACCGCACTTTCAAGGTCGGCCCCGAAAGCACGCTTCTCTTTCACGCCGCTGCCGGCGGCGTCGGGCTGATTGCAGGGCAGTGGGCCAAGGCGCTCGGCGCGACGGTCATCGGAACGGTCGGATCTGACGCCAAGGCGCGGATGGCGCTTGAGTATGGCTATGATCACGTGATCAACTACAATACCGAGGACTTCGTCACGCGCGTTTCAGAGATCAGCGGTGGCAAGGGCGTCGATGTCGTCTATGATTCCATAGGCCGCGATACCTTCCCCGGCTCTCTGGATTGCCTGAAGCGGCTCGGCATGTTCGTCTCCTTCGGCCAGTCATCCGGCCCGATCGAGGATTTCACCCTGGCGTTGTTGGCGCAGAAGGGTTCGCTCTTCGCGACGCGACCCACGCTTTTCAGCTATATCGCCACTCGGGAAGAGCTAACTGATTGTGCAAACGCATTATTTGATGTTGTTTTGAGCAACAAAGTGCGTATCAATGTCAATCAGACCTATCCGTTACGTGAGGTTGGGCGAGCCCACACGGATCTGGAAGCCAGAAAAACGACCGGAGCGACGCTGCTGATCCCAGAATGACCCCGAAGGGGCCGGTCGGCAGTGGGAAATGAGGGGAAAGTGTCGTCATCGACTGTGCCGGCATCAGGCGCGTTATTGTCGGTCCAGAAACTGACAAAGCTCTTCGGCAGCTTTGCTGCCTGCAATCACATAGACCTCGATATCGCTCCCGGCGAAATCCACGCACTGCTCGGCGAAAACGGCGCTGGAAAATCCACGCTGGTGAAGATGCTGTTCGGTGTTCTGGAACCGAGCGAGGGTGAGATCGTCTGGGAAGGCAAGCCCGTCGCGATCGGATCGCCCGGTGGCGCGCGCAAGCTCGGCATCGGCATGGTGTTCCAGCATTTCTCGCTGTTCGAGGCATTGACGGTCGCAGAAAACATCGCACTGTCGCTCGACGACAGCATCCCGATCGGCAGGATCGCCGAAGAGGCAAGGGCGCTGTCGCAAGCCTACGGTCTGCCGCTCGATCCGCATGCCCATGTCGCCGATCTCTCGGTCGGCGAGCGCCAGCGCATCGAGATCGTCCGTGCCCTGCTGCAGAACCCTAAATTGATCATTCTCGACGAGCCGACCTCGGTGCTGACACCGCAGGAAGCCGACAAGCTGTTCGAGACGTTGTTCAAGCTCAAGGCCGAGGGTCGGTCCGTCCTCTACATCAGTCACCGCTTGGAAGAAGTGCAGCGCATCTGCGATCGCGCGACCGTGCTGCGCCACGGCAAGGTCACCGGCGCCTGCGTTCCCTCGGACGAGACGCCGGCCTCGCTTGCCCGCATGATGGTCGGAAACGATGTGGCCAGCGTCACCCATCCCGATCGCGGCAACAAAGGTCCGGTGCAGCTCGCGGTCTCCAACCTTTCGGTCGCGCCGCGGACGCCCTTCGCCATGCCGCTGAGGGCTGTGTCGCTGACAGTCTGTTCCGGCCAGATCCTGGCGATCGCCGGTGTCGCAGGCAACGGGCAGGGCGAATTGTTCGACGCGCTCTCGGGCGAATACCCGGTCGCGGCGCCGGACGCCGTTGTCATCCGTAGCAAGCCTGTGGGAACGCAGGGGATCAACGCCCGCCGTCTTCTCGGCGCCGGCTTCGTCCCCGAGGAGCGTCACGGTCACGCGGCGGTCTCGGCGATGAAGCTGTCCGACAACCTCGTGCTGGCTCGCAGCAAGTCGGACCGTAAGGCGTTTCTGTCAGGCGGCTTTCTCAAGATCATCCGTCGAGGCGCGGTGAAAAGTGCCACCAAGCGCATCTCCGAGGAGATGGACGTTCGCAAGAGCGGCGAGGATCCGGCAGCCGGCTCTCTCTCCGGCGGTAACCTGCAGAAATTCATCGTCGGCCGCGAACTCGACCGACAGCCCGCCGTGCTCGTCGTCAATCAGCCGACCTGGGGCGTCGACGCAGGCGCTGCGAGCCGCATTCGCCAGGCGCTCGTCGATCTCGCCCGCAACGGTTCGGCCGTCGTCGTCATCAGCCAGGATCTCGACGAGATCTTCGAGGTCGCCACCGAGATCGCCGTCATCTCCGAGGGGCGCCTTTCGTCGCCGTTCCCTGCCGGCGAACTGACGCGCGAGAAGATCGGCCTGCTGATGGGCGGCCTGCACGAAAGCAAGACCGCGCCGGAGACCACGCATGCGCATTGAACTCGAAAAACGCCCGCAGGCGTCGAAGCTCTGGGGGCTGGTGTCGCCGCTTCTGGCGCTGGTCCTGACGTTGATCGCCGGCGCGATCATGTTCGAGATATTGGGCAAGGACCCGGTCGAGGCGCTCGATGCCTTCTTCCTCGAGCCACTGCTTGAGGTCTGGTCGCTGCACGAACTGGCGATCAAGGCGGCCCCGCTGATCATGATCGCCGTCGGCCTTGCCGTCTGTTATCGCTCCAACAACTGGAACATCGGCGCCGAGGGCCAGTTCACCATGGGCGCGATCACCGGCTCCATCCTGCCGATCCTGTTCACCGAATGGCATTCGCCGCTGGTGCTGCCGTTGATGCTGATCATGGGCGCGCTCGGCGGCGCCCTGTTCGCCGGCATTCCGGCGCTGCTCAAGGCGCATTTCAACACCAACGAGATCCTGACCAGCCTGATGCTGGTCTATATCGCCCAGCTGTTTCTCGACTGGCTGATCCGCGGCGCCTGGCGCAATCCCGCCGGATTCAATTTCCCCGAAAGCGTGTCCTTCCCGCCCGAGGCAGTGCTGCCGGCAATCTGGGAAGAGTCCGGCCGCGCCCATTGGGCCTTCGTCTTCGCCATCATCGCGGCGATCCTCGTCTGGTTCATGCTGAAATACACGCTGAAGGGCTTTGAGATCGTCGTGCTCGGCCAGTCCGAACGGGCAGGGCGTTTCGCCGGTTTCTCGTCGAAGAAGATGATCTGGTTCAGCTTCCTGTTCTCGGGCGCGCTGGCGGGCCTTGCCGGCATCTCCGAGGTTTCCGGCTCGATCGGCCACCTGCAGCCGGCGATCTCGCCGGGCTACGGCTTCACCGCGATTATTGTCGCCTTCCTCGGCCGCCTCAATCCGCTCGGCATCATCGCTTCCGGCCTCGTGCTGGCGCTGACCTATCTCGGTGGAGAGGCGGCACAGCTGTCGATCGGCGTTTCCGACAAGGTCACGCGCGTCTTTCAGGGGCTTCTGTTGTTCTTCGTTCTCTCCTGCGACACGCTGATCGCCTACAAGATCCGCGTCGTCTGGTCGCGTGTCCGCGGAGGTGTCGCATGAGCATTTTCGAAGCTATTCTGCTCACCGTCATCACCGCCTCGACGCCGCTCGTCATCGCCGCCCTCGGCGAACTGGTGACGGAACGTTCCGGCGTCCTCAATCTCGGTGTCGAGGGCATGATGATCATGGGCGCCGTCGCGGCCTTCGCCGGCGCGCAGATGTCGGGCTCGCCTTATATCGGGCTGCTCGCCGGCATCGCCATGGGCGCGCTGTTCTCGCTGCTCTTCGCCTTCCTGACGCTGACGCTCGTCGCCAACCAGGTGGCAACGGGTCTGGCGCTGACCATCCTCGGCCTCGGCCTGTCTGGCATGCTCGGCGAAGGCTATGTCAGCGTTCCCGGCGTGCGCCTGACCCCGATCGTCATCCCCTATCTCTCCGACCTGCCGTTTATCGGCTCGGTGCTGTTCCGCCAGGACTTGACCTTCTACCTGTCGCTGGCGCTGCTCTTCGGCGTCAGCTGGTTCCTGTTCCGCAGCCGCGCCGGTCTTAAGCTGCGCGCCATCGGCGACAGCCACGGCTCCGCGCACGCGCTCGGCATCAGCGTCATCCGCACCCGCTATCTCGCCGTCATGTTCGGCGGCGCCTGCGCGGGCCTTGCCGGCGCACAGCTCTCACTGGTCTACACGCCGCAATGGGTGGAGAACATGTCATCAGGTCGCGGTTGGATTACGCTCGCGCTGGTCGTCTTCGCGTCGTGGCGTCCGTGGCGGGTGTTTGCCGGTGGCTATCTGTTCGGCGCCGTCACCATCCTGCAGCTGCATGCCCAGGCGTTCGGCATCGGCATTCCGGCTCAGTTCCTGTCGATGCTGCCCTATGCCGCGACTATTGTGGTTCTCGTCATCATTTCTCATAATCGGCGCACGACGCTGATCAATACGCCTGCGTCACTCGGAAAGCCCTTCGTCCCGGAACGTTAAAAAACAAGATGAGACGGACGTCCGGAAATTTCAAACCAACAGAGGTAACAATGAAAAAACTAGCACTCGCATTTGCTGCTTCGGCAGCAGCCATCCTGAGCGTCGGTTCGGCTGCTCAGGCTGCGGACAAGACCAAGGTCTGCTTCGTTTACGTCGGCTCGCACACCGATGGCGGCTACTCGCAGGCGCACGATCTCGGCCGCCAGCAGATCCAGAAGGAGTTCGGCGACAAGATCGATACGCCTTACCTCGAAAACGTGCCTGAAGGCCCGGATGCCGAGCGCGCCATCGAACGTCTCGCCCGCTCCGGCTGCAAGCTGATTTTCACGACGTCGTTCGGCTTCATGGACGCCACCGTCAAGGTTGCCGCCAAGTTCCCTGATGTGAAGTTCGAACACGGCACCGGCTACAAGTCTGGCCCGAACCTCGCGACCTACAACTCGCGCTTCTACGAAGGGCGCTACATCCTCGGTCAGATCGCCGCCAAAACCTCCAAGAAGCACGGCGCTGCCTACATCGCTTCCTTCCCGATCCCTGAAGTGGTCATGGGCATCAACGCCTTCGAGCAGGGCGCCAAGTCGATCGATCCTGACTTCAAGCTCAAGGTCATCTGGGTCAACACCTGGTTCGACCCGGGCAAGGAAGCCGACGCCGCCAAGGCCATGGTCGACCAGGGCGTCGACGTGCTGACGCAGCACACCGACACCACCGCGCCGATGCAGGTTGCCGAAGAGCGCGGCATCCACGCCTTCGGTCAGGCCTCCGATATGATCGCGGCCGGCCCCAAGGCGCAGCTGACGGCAATCGTCGACACCTGGGGCAATTACTACTCCAAGCGCGTTCACGCGCTGCTCGACGGCACCTGGAAGTCGGAACAGAGCTGGGACGGCCTCAAGGACAACATCCTGAAGATGGCCGACTACACCAACATGCCTGACGACGTGAAGAAGATGGCGCAGGACACCGAAGCCAAGATCAAGTCCGGCGAACTGCATCCCTTCACCGGCCCGATCAACAAGCAGGACGGAACACCTTGGCTGAAGGCCGGCGAAAAGGCCGATGACGGCACGCTGCTCGGCATGAACTTCTACGTCGAAGGCGTGGACGACAAGCTGCCGAAGTGATCGCAGCATTACGACGTTAGCACTTGCGAGAGGGCGCCAGTTTCGGGCGCCCTTTTTGCTGCATTGCATACCAGAAAGTGCATTTACAAAAGTAATACTATATGATTTTCCTAGTGCGTGCCGCGAGGAGGCGGCTTTTGGAGGAAATCATGAAATTGAAGACTGCACTCATGAGTGCCACGGTTTTTGCTGCCTGCATGTTCGGTTCGGCGCAGGCCGCCGAGCTGGTTGTCGGCTTCTCGCAGATCGGTTCGGAATCCGGCTGGCGCGCAGCTGAAACCACCGTCACCAAGGAAGAAGCCAAGAAGCGCGGCATCGACCTGAAGTTCGCCGATGCCCAGCAGAAGCAGGAAAACCAGATCAAGGCGATCCGTTCCTTCATCGCGCAGGGCGTCAACGCCATCCTGCTCGCCCCGGTCGTTGAAACCGGCTGGGACGCAGTGCTTAAGGAAGCGAAGGAAGCCGATATCCCGGTCATCCTGCTCGACCGCACTATCAAGGCGCCTGAGGACCTTTACCTGACGGCTGTGACGTCGGATCAGGTCCATGAAGGCAAGGTTGCCGGCGACTGGCTGGTCAAGACCGTTGCCGACAAGAAGTGCAACATCGTCGAGCTTCAGGGCACCACCGGCTCGTCGCCGGCGATCGCCCGCAAGAAGGGCTTCGAGGAAGCGATTGCCGGCAAGTCGAACTTCAAGATCGTTCGCAGCCAGACCGGCGACTTCACCCGCACCAAGGGCAAGGAAGTCATGGAAAGCTTCCTGAAGGCTGAGAACGGCGGCAAGGACATCTGCGCCCTCTACGCCCACAACGACGACATGGCTGTCGGCGGTATCCAGGCGATCAAGGAAGCCGGCCTGAAGCCGGGCAAGGACATCCTCGTCGTCTCGATCGACTCCGTGCCCGATATCTTCAAGGCCATGGAAGCCGGCGAAGCTAACGCGACCGTCGAGCTGACGCCGAACATGGCAGGCCCGGCCTTCGACGCGCTCGACGCTTACCTCAAGGACAAGAAGGCTCCGGCCAAGTGGATCCAAACCGAATCGAAGCTCTACACCCAGGCTGACGATCCGAAGAAGGTCTACGAGTCCAAGAAGGGCCTCGGCTATTGATCTGATGCGTGAACCGCACCGGTCCATCATGGACCGGTGCGGAACTGCCGCGAAGGCCGCCAGACATCATGTCGGGTTGCAATCAGGCCAGATCGGTCAATATCAGGAAAAAATCAGTTGATGATTCACAATTTCGAGAACGTTCTTTCGGCGTCCGGCATATCGAAATTTTTCCCAGGAGCCGTCGCCCTCGACAAGGTCGATTTCACGCTCCGCAAGGGCGAGGTGCACGCGCTGCTCGGTGAAAACGGTGCCGGGAAATCGACTCTGATCAAGTGCATCACCGGCGCTTATAGACGCGACGAAGGCAGCCTGACGCTCGATGGCGCCGAGATCGATCCCGCCGATACGCTGGCCGCGCAGAAGCTTGGAATCGGTACCGTCTACCAAGAGGTCAACCTCCTTTCCAATCTCAGCGTCGCTGAAAATCTTTTCCTCGGCCGCCAGCCGAAACGGTTCGGCATGATCGATGTAGCGGCAATGAACCGGCAGGCCCGGGAACTGCTCGAGCAGTATGGCATGCGGATCGACGTCACCGCGCAGCTCGATCGCTTCTCGGTGGCAGTACAACAGGTCGTCGCCATCGCCCGCGCCGTTGATCTCTCCGGCAAGGTGCTGATCCTCGACGAGCCGACGGCAAGCCTCGACGCGCAGGAGGTCGCCATGCTGTTCGGCATTTTGCGCGACCTCAAGAAGCGCGGCCTCGGCATCGTCTTCATCACCCACTTCCTTGAACAGGTCTACGACATCAGTGACCGCATCACCGTGTTGCGCAACGGCAAGCTGGTGGGAACCCGCGACACCGCCGAACTGCCGAGACAGGGGCTGATCTCGATGATGCTCGGCCATGAGTTGGCGCATGCGGAGGCCGCCGTGAAGGAGCGCACCGTCGCCGCCGGACCGGTCAAATACAGCTTCGAGGGCTACGGCAAGCGCGGCAAGGTCAAGCCCTTCGATCTTGAAGTTCGCGTTGGCGAAGTCGTCGGCATCGCCGGTCTGCTCGGCTCCGGCCGCACCGAGACGGCGGAGCTTCTCTTCGGCATCGAAAACGCCGATAGCGGCACCGCCAAGATCGACGGCAAGCCGGTCGCCCTCTCCAGTCCGCGCGCCGCCATCCGCGCCGGCTTCGGCTTCTGCCCTGAGGATCGCAAGATCGACGGCATCATCGGCGACCTGTCGATCCGCGAGAACATTGCGCTGGCGTTGCAGGCTCGCCGGGGATGGGCACGGCCGCTGTCGCGCGGCGAACAGAACGCGCTTGCCGACCAGTACATCAAGGCGCTTGATATCCGCACCACCGACCGCGAAAAGCCGATCAGACTGCTGTCGGGCGGCAACCAGCAGAAGGCCATCCTCGCCCGCTGGCTAGCCACCAATCCCGATTTCCTGATCCTCGACGAACCCACGCGCGGCATCGATGTCGGCGCCCATGCCGAGATCATCCGTCTGATCGAGGAGTTGTGCGAAAAAGGTATGTCGCTAATCGTGATTTCCTCGGAATTGGAAGAGCTTATCGCCTACAGTTCACGTATTCTCGTATTGCGCGACCGCGAGCATGTGGCCGAACTGACCGGCGATAACGTCACCACCTCGCGCATCGTCCAGGCGATCGCTGCCGTAGACAAGAAGACGGAGGACGCATGACGTCGTCACAGAAGGCGCTGCTCATCCGGCTGGCGCCGCAATTAATAGCGCTTGTTGTTATTCTATCATTGAATTTCATTATGTTCCCGCAGTTTTTTAACGTAACTATTCAAAACGGAAGGCTCTACGGCAGCTTGATCGACGTTTTGAACCGTGGTGCTCCCGTTGCGCTTCTCGCAACCGGCATGACGCTTGTCATTGCCACCAAGGGCATCGACCTCTCAGTCGGCGCGGTCATCGCCATCTGTGGCGCGGTTGCGGCATCTTCGATCGTGTCAGGCAACTCGCTTGCATGGACGCTCGTGCTGACACTTCTCGTTGGCCTCGCTTGCGGCGTCTGGAACGGCTTTCTGGTCTCGATCCTGAACATCCAGCCGATCATCGCCACTCTGGTGCTGATGGTCGCCGGACGCGGCATCGCACAGCTGATCACCGAGGGCGTGATCATGACCTTCAACGATGACGGTCTGATCTATTTTGGCAGCGGCTCCTTTGCCTTCATGCCGATGCCTGTGGTCATATGGCTGGTGGTCGGCGCTCTGGTCACGCTTCTCGTTCGCCGCACTGCACTCGGCATGCTGATCGAGGCGACCGGCATCAACCGACACGCCAGCAAGCTCTCGGGCGTCCGCACGCCTGTGCTGCTGATGGCCGTCTACATGCTCAGCGGCCTGTGCGCCGCCATCGCCGGCATCATCGTCGCCGCCGACATCAAGGGCGCCGATGCCAACAATGCCGGCCTCTGGCTCGAACTCGACGCGATCCTTGCGGTCGTCGTTGGTGGCAATTCATTGCTCGGCGGCCGCTTCAGCATCATCGGCTCGCTGATCGGCGCGATGATCATCCAGGCGGTGAACACCGGCATCCTGCTCTCGGGCTTCCCACCGGAGTTCAACCTGATCATCAAGGCGGTGATCGTTCTCGTCATCCTCGTCATCCAGTCGCCGGCGGTGCAATCGGCCGCCGTCTTCATGGGGCGTCGCTCGGCTCCGAGAGGGGAACTGCAGAAATGAATTCGAAATACCTGCCGCTCCTTGCGACGATCGTCATCTTCATCCTCTCCTACGCCGTCTGCGCCATGCAGTATCCGAACATGTTGTCGACCCGCGTCGTCGGCAACTTGCTGACGGACAACGCGTTCCTCGGTATCGCCGCGGTCGGCATGACATTCGTGATCATCTCGGGTGGCATCGATCTGTCGATCGGCTCGGTCATCGCCTTCACCGGCGTCTTCCTTGCCGTGATCCTGCAGAACACCAGCATTCATCCGCTGGTCGCTTTCGCATTGGTGCTTGTAATCACCACCGCGTTCGGCGCGGCAATGGGCGCTGTGATCCACTATCTCCAGATGCCGGCCTTCATCGTCACGCTGGCGGGCATGTTCCTCGCTCGCGGCATGGCCTTCGTGCTGTCGATCGACAGCATCCCGATCGGCCATGACTATTACACCACTCTGTCGGGTCTCTATTACAAGCTTCCCGGCGGTGGTCGGCTGACCCTGGTCGGCGGCATCATGCTGGTCGTTTTCGCCGTGGGTATTTTCATTGCCCACCGCACACGGTTCGGCACCAACGTATACGCGCTTGGCGGTGGAGCGCACACCGCCCAGTTGATGGGTGTGCCGGTTGGTCGCACCACGATTCAGATTTATGCGCTCTCCGGCTTGCTTGCCGGCCTGTCGGGAATCGTTTTTTCTCTCTATACCTCCGCCGGCTATTCATTGGCGGCGGTGGGCGTCGAACTTGATGCCATTGCAGCGGTTGTCATTGGGGGCACACTGCTGACGGGTGGAGCGGGATTTGTGGCGGGAACCTTTATCGGGCTCCTGATACAGGGTTTGATTCAGACCTACATCACCTTCGACGGAACACTCTCCAGTTGGTGGACAAAGATACTGATCGGCCTTCTGCTTTTTGCATTCATCCTGATGCAGAAAGCCATCCTGTTCCTCTCCAGTCTGAACAAGAGGTATGCCTGACAGGGGGCCAGTCAGTTGCGCAATCGAATGCTTGATACGGGCAAGACGCAGCGGAGATCCCGCACCAGCCATGCGCAGGTGGTGGATGAGCTCGGTCGAGCCATCGTCGCCGGGACCTATCCCGTGGGAACCATCCTGCCGGGGGATGTCGAGCTTGCGCAACGTTTCAAGGTCTCCCGCACTGTGCTGCGCGAAACCATGAAGACGCTTGCCGCCAAGGGCATGATCGTCGCCAAGGCGCGCGTCGGCACCCGCGTCACCGAGAAAAGCCAGTGGAACATGTTCGACAGCGAGGTCATCGCCTGGCATTTCGACGATGACGTCACCGAGGAATTCCTGCTGCAGCTCTACGACATCCGTCTGGCGGTCGAGCCTTTCGCGGCAGGTCTGGCGGCCGAGCGGGCGACGTCCGACGAGATTGCGCTGCTCACCAGACTGGCCGGCGAGATGGCCGCGCCCGGTCACACGACAGAAAGTCTGGCGCTGGCCGATCTGCAGTTCCATCTGGCGATTGCCGATGCGGCGCACAATCCGTTCATGCACACACTCGGCAGCCTGATCGAGGCGGCGCTGGTCGGTATGTTCCGGATCAGCACGCCGCCGTCGCAGAACGGCTTCGCCACCATTTCCGAGACACACATGCGCATCGTCGATGCCATCAGCGCCAGCGACGTGCAGGCTGCGCGCGAGGCCATGGAGGCGGTGATCGTCGAGGGGCGGGACCACGTCCACGAGGCCTATGCCGGCATGGCGAAGGTTTCCGCCTGATCCATTTTGATCTTTGTCCCGTCGGCGTGTTGCTGCTATGAGGCGGCAACGCGCTGTAACGGATTCTTGGGAGCCAAGCATGGAACGCACTTGTCTTGCCGTCATTCTCGCCGCGGGTGACAGCACGCGAATGAAATCGTCGAAGTCGAAGGTTCTGCACCCGGTGGCGAACCGTCCGATGATCGCTCATGTGGTCGAAGCCGTGGCGAAGACCGATATAGGCTCGGTGGCCCTGGTTGTCGGCCGCAATGCGGACGAGGTGGCGAAGGCGGCCAATGTCGGCGGCATCGAGATCGAAACCTACCTGCAGACCGAACGCCTCGGCACCGGTCACGCCGTGCTCGCGGCACGCGACGCGATTGCGCGCGGCTATGACGATATCATCGTCACCTATGGCGACGTTCCCCTGCAGACGGCAGCGCCTCTGAAGGCCGCACGCCAGGCTCTGGCAGACGGCAGCGATATCGTCGTTATCGGCTTCCACACAGACAAGCCGAGCGGCTACGGTCGCCTGCTGGTCAAGGACGGCGAACTGATCGCCATCCGCGAGGAAAAGGATGCCACCGACGCCGAGCGCGCTGTTACCTGGTGCAACAGCGGCCTGATGGCGATCAATGGTCGCAAGGCGCTGGATCTGCTGGCGCGCATCGGCAACAGCAATGCCAAGGGCGAATACTATCTCACCGATCTCGTCGAGATTGCCCGCTCGCTGGGCGGCCGTGTCACCGCCGTCGATGCCCCCGAAGTCGAGATGACCGGCGCCAACAATCGCGCCGAACTCGCCGTCATCGAACGCCTCTGGCAGGAGCGCCGTCGGCACGAACTGATGATCTCCGGTGTCAGCATGATCGCGCCGGAAACTGTGTTTCTGTCCTACGATACTGTCATCGGCCAAGATGCGCTGATCGAGCCGAACGTTGTCTTCGGCCCCGGTGCGGTGATCGATGGCGGCGCCATCATCCATGCCTTCTCGCACATCGAAGGTGCCCATGTCAGCGCCGGCGCCACGGTTGGGCCCTTCGCGCGGCTGCGGCCGGGCGCCGATCTGGCGGAAGGCTCGAAGGTCGGCAATTTCTGTGAGGTGAAGAACGGCAAGGTGGGCGAGGGCGCCAAGGTCAACCATCTGACCTATATCGGCGATGCCAGGATCGGCGCCGGCGCCAACATCGGCGCGGGCATGATCACCTGCAATTACGACGGCGTCAACAAGAGCGAAACGGTCATTGGCGCGAACGCCTTCGTCGGCTCCAACTCCTCGCTGGTCGCCCCGGTCAGCATCGGTGACAACGCCTATGTCGCCTCCGGCAGCGTCATCACTTCGGATGTGCCTGCCGATGCGCTTGCCTTCGGCCGCGCCCGCCAGGAGGTCAAACCGGGCCGCGCCACGGCGCTGCGCGAGCGCGCGCTGGCGATCAAGGCTGCAAAGAAGGCGAAAGGCTGAGGCTTTTCGTAACGGCCGGTCACCGAAAGTGACCGGCGAGCCGATTGAGAAAAAAGAGAAAATTGTTACGACTGCCTCCAATTGATTGGCGGCTTTGGGGATGTTTTTATGTGTGGAATTGTTGGTATCGTTGGTAATAGTCCGGTTGCTGTGCGCCTTGTCGATGCACTGAAGCGGCTCGAATATCGGGGCTATGATTCCGCTGGCGTCGCCACCATCCACGATGGCGCCATGGACCGCCGTCGCGCCGAGGGAAAGCTCTTCAATCTCGAAAAGCGTCTCGACAGCGAGCCGCTCGCCGGCAACACAGGGATCGCCCATACACGCTGGGCAACCCACGGCGTCCCCAACGAGACCAATGCGCACCCACATTTCGTCAAAGGCGTCGCCGTCGTCCATAACGGCATCATCGAAAACTTCTCTGAATTGCGCGATGAGTTGACCGCCGAAGGCGCAGCCTTCGAAACCCAGACGGATACCGAGGTCGTCGCCCACCTGATGGCCAAGTATCTGGGCGAGGGCCTCGAGCCACGCGCGGCGATGATGAAGATGCTCAACCGCGTGACCGGTGCCTACGCGCTTGCCGTCATGCTGCAAAAGGATCCAGACACGATCATGGCGGCGCGTTCCGGCCCGCCGCTGGCGATCGGCTACGGCAGGGGCGAGATGTTTCTCGGCTCCGACGCCATCGCGCTCTCGCCCTTCACCAACGAGATCAGCTATCTGGTCGACGGCGACTGGGCGGTTCTGACCAGGGACGGCGCAACCATTCTCGATTTCGCCGGCAACGAGATCTCGCGTCCGCGACAGATCTCGCAGACGACGGCTTTTGTCGTCGACAAGGGCAATCACCGCCATTTCATGGAAAAGGAAATCTACGAGCAGCCTGAAGTGATCTCCCACGCGCTCAGCCACTACGTGGATTTCGCCAGCAACACGGTCGGTCCGAACGCCGCTGCGATCGATTTCAAGTCGGTGACCGGCCTCGCCATCTCGGCCTGTGGCACCGCCTATCTCGCCGGCCTCGTCGGCAAGTACTGGTTCGAGCGCTATGCGCGCCTGCCGGTCGAGATCGACGTCGCCTCCGAATTCCGCTACCGCGAAATGCCGCTCTCTCCAACGCAAGCCGCCCTGTTCATCTCGCAGTCCGGCGAAACCGCGGATACGCTGGCTTCGCTGCGCTACTGCAAGGACAACGGACTGAAGATCGGCGCCGTCGTCAACGTCCGGGAATCGACCATCGCGCGTGAATCGGACGCGATCTTTCCGATCATGGCGGGTCCCGAGATCGGTGTCGCCTCGACGAAGGCCTTCACCTGCCAGCTCGCTGTTCTGGCATCGCTGGCGCTGGGCGCTGGCAAGGCGAGGGGGACGATCAGCCCCGAGCAGGAAAAGGAACTTGTTCGCCATTTGGCGGAAATGCCGCGCATCATGAGCGGCGTACTCAATGCCATCCAGCCGCAGATGGAAACGCTGTCGCGCGAGCTGTCGAAGTGCCGCGACGTGCTCTACCTCGGCCGTGGCACCAGCTATCCGCTGGCCATGGAAGGCGCGCTGAAGCTCAAGGAAATCTCCTACATCCACGCCGAGGGCTATGCCGCCGGCGAGCTGAAGCATGGCCCGATCGCGCTGATCGACGAGAACATGCCCGTTATCGTCATCGCACCCTACGATCGCTTCTTCGAGAAGACCGTATCGAACATGCAGGAGGTCGCGGCTCGCGGCGGTCGAATCATCTTCATCACCGATGAGGCTGGTGCTGCTCACTCCAAACTGCCGACCATGGCGACGATCGTTCTGCCGAATGTCGACGAGATCATCGCGCCGATGATCTTCTCACTCCCGATCCAGCTTTTGGCCTACCACACGGCGGTGTTCATGGGGACCGATGTCGACCAGCCGCGCAACCTTGCGAAGTCGGTCACGGTCGAGTGAGTCCGGGCCGCCAAGGCTTGTGCGGCGCGGCAAAGTCTGGCAATTTCCGCCTCGGAAAGCACGGGGGCACTGATTTCCGACTGCCGCTATATTGAACGGAGTTCATCCGCAGCCGATGACGGAAAAATTGCCCCGACTGTCGATCGCCACACGCATCAGAAACAATTTTCTGGCGGGCATCATCATCTGCGCGCCGATCGCCATCACGCTGTGGCTGACATGGTCGGTGGTGCGTTGGGCCGATAGCTGGGTCAAACCCTATCTGCCCGCCCGCTACGACCCGGACAACTATCTCAATTTCGCCGTTCCGGGCTCCGGACTCCTGATCGGCCTTATCATCATCACCATGATCGGCTTCCTCGGCAAGAACCTTATCGGCCAGTCGATCGTTCAGTTCAGCGAGTCGCTGGTTCGCCGCGTTCCGCTCGTCCGCGTCATCTACAAGAGCGTGAAGCAGATCTTCGAGACAGTGCTTAAGGAGCGCAGCAACTCCTTCAAGAAAGTCGGGCTGATCGAGTATCCGAGCCCTGGCCTCTGGTCGATGGTCTTCATCGCCACCGATGCCAAGGGTGAAATCGCATCGAAGTTCAACGCCATGGGCCACGATATGGTCAGCGTCTTCCTGCCGCCGACACCAGTGCCAACGGCGGGGTTCCTGATCTTCGTGCCGCGCGAGAAAATCGTGATGCTCGACATGTCGCCGGAAGATGCGGCAAAGCTACTGATATCAGGTGGCCTCGTGACGCCTGAGGAACTGGTTGCCCGCATTGCCGCGCCTGAAACAACCAAGCCGCCGCTGCCGGCTCCGGTGGAGATGTAATCTGCGGAGATCAACCGCCGGCCTTCTCCCACTTCTGGATCAGCCGGTCGCGCTTCAGCTTCGACAGCCGCTGCAGCCAGAATATTCCGTCAAGCTGATCGATCTCATGCTGGATGCAGATGGCGAGGAAGTCGGCTGCATCTTCCTCATGCATGGCACCGTCGAGATCCTGGTAGCGAAACCGGATTGCGTTCGGCCTCGTGACTTCCTCGGTTGCTCCCGGCATCGAGACGCTCCCCTCCGTGTTCCGGCTGGTCTCTGGCGCAGCCGAGATGATCTCCGGATTGACGTAGATCCGCACCCCATCCTCCCGGCTGAGTTCGATCACAGTTACACGCTGGAAGACGCCGATATGGGCTGCGGTAATACCGACACCCGGGGCTGCGCGCATGGTATCGAGCAGATCGTCGGCGAGCCCGCGCAGGCTAGCGTCGAAGACGGTGACAGGGTCGCAGACGGTCTTCAGGCCGAGGTGCGGGAAGCGCAAAATGGGACGAACGGGCAAGAAAACCTCTCCTTGACTAAGGTCAGGCGAAACTATCCGCAGACTGGCGAATTGTCATCTACATGAACGGTTTAACGCTGGACGTCTCCAGGGCTTTGGGCTAGCACGGAGGCAATTCCGGCGTATCGAAGCATTCTAAACTTCGAATCACATGCGAGGGCGGCAACAGATGACGAACGAAGCAGAAGAGCTCGTCCGCACGCGGCCTGAGGAGAGCGAAGCCGACCTTTACGACGAGAACGGCAACGTCCGCAGCGACTTCCTGGCGCTAGTCGGCGCGGCCATCGCCGACCGCGACACCATCTTCCTGCGCCAGCACGTAGCCCGCTTGCACGAATCCGAACTCGGCGATCTGCTCGAGTCGATCCAGCCGGATCAGCGTCTGGCGCTGGTGCGCCTGCTTGGCGACCAGTTCGACATGACGGCGCTGACGGAGGTCGACGAGGCAATCCGCCGCGAGATCGTCGACCAGATGCCGAACGAGCAGATCGCCGCCGCCATCGGCGATCTCGATTCGGACGACGCCGTCTACATTCTCGAGGATCTCGACAAGGAAGACCGGGAAGAAATCCTGGCGCAGCTGCCGTTCACCGAACGGGTGCGCCTGCGCCGCGCGCTGGATTACCCCGAGAGCTCCGCCGGGCGCCGCATGCAGACGGAGTTCGTCGCCGTGCCGCCGTTCTGGACGGTCGGTCAGACGATCGACTATATGCGCGACGAGGAGGATCTGCCCTATTCCTTCTCGCAGATCTTCGTCATCGATCCGACGTTCAAACTGCTCGGCACCATCGATCTCGACAAGATCCTGCGGACCAAACGGCAGAACAAGATAGAAACGATCATGCGCGAGACCAACCACCCGATCCCGGCCGAAATGGACCAGGAAGAGGCGGCGCAGCTGTTCGAGCAGTACGACCTTCTTTCCGCTGCCGTCGTCGACGAGAACGGCCGCTTGGTCGGTGTGCTGACCATCGACGACGTCGTCGACGTCATCCACGAAGAGGCCGACGAGGATATCAAGCGTCTCGGCGGTGTCGGTGACGAAGAGCTGTCGGATAATGTTTTCTCGACCGTGAAGTCGCGTTTCCTCTGGCTGGTGATCAACCTCGGTACAGCACTGCTGTCGGCGAGCGTTATCGGCCTGTTCGACGGTTCGATCGAAAAGATGATCGCGCTTGCGGTGCTGATGCCGATCGTCGCCTCTATGGGTGGCAATGCCGGTACGCAGACGATGACGGTGACCGTGCGCGCGCTCGCCACCGGCGACCTCGACATCTACAATGCCGGTCGCGTCATCCGGAGAGAGGTTGCTGTCGGCATCGCCAACGGCGCCATGTTCTCGGTCATCATGGGGACGATCGCGGCCCTGTGGTTTCACGACTACCAGCTCGGCTTCGTCATCGGCGCGGCCATGGTCATCAACCTGTTCGCCGCTGCCGTTGCAGGCATTCTTCTGCCGCTTCTTCTCGATAAGGTCGGAGCCGACCCGGCCATCGCCTCGTCGGTTTTCGTCACCACGGTGACCGACTGCACGGGCTTTTTCGCCTTCCTCGGTATCGCAACCTGGTGGTTCGGAATATAGTCAACTCATGAGCGAGTTGCGTAAATTGACTATTACGTAAAAGTCAATATTATGGATGCCTGAAAAGTCGAGGGATCCATGCCTGTAAGCAAATACTATAGCATCACTGAATTGACGCGGGAATTCGGCGTATCGACGCGGACTCTGCGTTTCTATGAAGACGAGGGGCTGATCCATCCCGAACGTCGCGGCCGCACACGCTTGTTCCGCCCGACCGATCGACGGCTGATCCAGGAAATCCTGCGCGGTCGCCGGATCGGCTTCACCATCGCCGAAATCCGCGAGATCATTCAGGTCTACAAGGAGCCGCCCGGCGAGCTTGGCCAGTTGAAGCTGCTGATGAAGCGCGTTGACGAGAAGCGCGACGATCTGCGCCAGAAGCGCAAGGATATCGAGGATACATTGACGGAACTCGACAACATCGAGGAAGCCTGCCTTGGCCGCCTCGCAGAAATCGGCGTTGGTACCTGAATTTTCGCTGCCGCAACCTCGGCGCCAATACAGAGCAGCCGCGAACCTCTGCGGTGCCGTCTACGGTTGATCGACGCTACACTCGCTCGCCAGCCCCAGGATCCGACCGTCGTCGGCCTTGATCTCGCCTGTCTGGAAAGGCGTGAACAGATTCTGCGCCTGCAATTTCTCAAGCGTGCACTGGCAAAAGCTCCGGCATAGCGCTTCGCCTTCCTGCAGGCTGCAGGACACGTTGCATTGTTGCAGGTAGCCGGCGACCGGATCCGGCTTGGCCGGCGGCACGATGTACGACAGACCGAATGCGATGGCGATCAGCACCGGCTGGTGGATGAGATAAAAGGCGAGGCTGTGGCGGCCAGCCTTGGCAAGCAGGCTCGAACCGGTGCCGAGTGCCGCCAGCTTTGCGGGCAGGCCGGTTTTCAGGGCGACCGACGCGCTCGTCAGTCCCAGCAGGAACGGCACCATCCACGGAAACAGCGGAACATAGTCATTCGACCGCTGCGGCATATCAGCAAAGCCGATCCAGGCCAGATAGCGCGGGTTGAACAATGGCCAGCGCAACAGGCCGGGGGAAACCCACGTGTCGGCGATCCAGGCGACGACGGCAGCTGCTGTGATCGCGATGATCAGCGGCAGAGGCAACCGAAGCACCAGCACGCCGATGATGCTGAGAATAGCGATGCAGTGCAGGATGCCGAAGAATATCCATTCGCCGGGCATGAAAAAATAAGTTGCCGCCGAGATCACCACCGATGCGGCGGCAATCATGCCGAACCGCTTCCAGAACGACCTCCAACGTGTTTCCGGCGTATTGGCAAGCACGAGGCTGATGCCCACGATGAACAGGAATGTCGAGGCGATGGCGCGGGCATAAAGCTTCAGCAGCCCGGTCTCCGCCGTTCCGGGAGTGAGATAGCCGACGAACTCCAGGTCCCAGGTGAAGTGATAGGTCGCCATCGCGATCAGTGCTGCGCCGCGTAGCGTATCGAGCAGGCCGATGCGGGGCGGTCTGGCGCTAGGTTCCGTCGCCGAAACGGTCATTCACACTCCCCCGGATGAGTCGTTGCCGCCGAGCGGCGGATCGCCCCGGGGAATAGGAGAAAGGTGGAGATTTGATGGCGGCTGCGCATCCATGATCGCCAGCCGGGCCTCCGAGAAGAACTGTCGCCGCGTCAGAACGACGATGACGATCGTTGTCGTCAGCATGAACACATAAGGGTTGATGAACCAGCCGAGATAGCCGATCGACAGGAAGATCGCCCGCAAGCCCTCGTTGAAATGGCCGCCGGCGATGATGTTCATCCGGATCACCCGCTCGGCCGCCCGTTCTGCCGCGACGATGTCGCGTTCGGTATCGCGCATCATCGGAATGCCGCCGAACAGGATCGTGCAGTAGTTGAACAGTCGGTAAGACCAGCCGAACTTGAAGAAGGCATATCCGAACAGGGCCGCCAGTCCTCCCACTTTCATTTCGAACACTGCGTGCCCGCTGTGCAGCACCAGCGGGAGGTCTGCGAAGACGGCATCGACCTTTTCGGTCGCGCCGAGCAGAGCGAAGCAACTGCCGACCGCAAAGATCGAGGTGGATGCGAAGAAGGCGGTGCCGTTCTGCAGTCCGGCCATGATCTGCGTATCGATCATCTTCAGGTCGCGTCGCAGCGAGTTGTAGATCCATTCGCGGCGCCGCTCGATCATCGCGTGGGTGAGGCTTGTTCGGCCAAACAGACTGGCGCCGCGCAGCAGCCGAGAGTAGCCGAACCAGATCAGCGCAAAAAACGCCAGGGCGATGTAATCTGCCGTCGTCATCATTATCTTTGTAAAGTTCCCTCTCGGCGCTGTCCCATCTATAGATGCAAGCGTGAACCGCAACAACGGGTCGGTATCGAAGCTTTCACAGGATGATGTCGCACGCGTGAAATGCTATGTCGGTGCATCGACCGGATCGTTCGCCATGCTGGCGTAGCGTTGATCAGGAAATTCTAAACAGGACGCACGCATGTTCCTCTCTGTCTTCGATGTATTCAAGATCGGCGTCGGCCCGTCCAGCTCGCACACGATGGGGCCGATGACGGCGGCAAATCGCTTCCTCGATCTTATCCTGTCGGACGAATGGCCGCGCCCGTCGTCAGGCGCCAAGGTAGCATCGATCAAGGTCAGTCTGCATGGATCGTTGGCCTTTACCGGCATCGGTCACGGGACGGGCAGGGCGGTGGTTCTCGGCTTGATGGGCGAACGTCCGGACAGCGTCGATCCCGACAACATGGACAGCATCATCGATCGCGTCGAGCGCTCCGGCCGCATCACGCCGGAAGGCCACCCGGCCTATGAGTTCCAGCCAAAGACGGACCTGGTGTTCGACAAGAAGCAGCCGCTTCCCGGCCACGCCAACGGCATGTCCTTTTCGGCCTTCGACAAGGACGGCCGGATGCTCGTTCGTCGCGTCTACTATTCGGTCGGCGGCGGCTTCGTCGTCACCGACACCGAGCTTGAGAGCATGCGCGCGAGGAAGAAAATGCCGTCCGACGCCGCCAAGGTTCCCTATCCCTTCGCGACAGCCAAGCAGATGCTTGAGATGGCCGCGCGCTCAGGCATCTCGATTGCGCAGATGAAGCGCGCCAATGAGGAGAGCCACCGCAGTCGTGAGGAGCTCGACGAAGGCCTCGACCGCATATGGGATGCCATGCGTTCCTGCATCGAACGTGGGCTGAAGGTCGACGGCATCATGCCAGGCGGCCTCAATGTGCGCCGACGCGCGCGCGCCATCCACGACAAGCTTGAAGAAGAATGGCGCAGCAACCGGATCAATCCACTGCTCGCCAACGATTGGCTCAGCGTCTACGCCATGGCGGTCAACGAGGAGAACGCAGGCGGCGGCCGCGTGGTCACAGCGCCCACCAACGGTGCTGCGGGCGTCATTCCGGCCACCATCCGCTACTACGAGCATTTCCACGACGACTGGGACCAGAACGGCATCCGCGATTACCTGCTGACTGCGGCAGCCGTCGGCGGAATTATCAAGCACAACGCGTCGATCTCCGGCGCCGAAGTCGGCTGTCAGGGCGAAGTCGGGTCGGCTGCGGCGATGGCGGCTGCCGGACTGGCCGCGGTCATGGGCGGAACGCCCGAGCAGATCGAGAACGCCGCCGAGATCGCACTGGAGCATCATCTTGGTATGAGCTGCGACCCTGTCGCCGGCCTGGTACAGGTGCCCTGCATCGAGCGCAACGCTTTGGGTGCGGTCAAGGCCGTCACCGCCGCCTCCCTAGCGCTCAAGGGCGACGGTCGACATTTCGTGCCGCTCGATGCCTGCATCGAGACCATGCGCCAGACAGGTTATGACATGAGCGACAAGTACAAGGAAACCTCGACCGGCGGCCTTGCGGTCAACGTCGTCGAATGTTGATGCGCGGCCACTCGCGATCCGCAAGGGTGGCTGTAGCCGCGCATTACAGCAGGGATTGGAAAACCTCGCTTGTTGCCGTCGGCGGCGCTTTAGCCGCTTGACGCTGCCCGGCAAAAGGATTTCAACGGCAGCATGGCATTGCATCTTATCAAACTGTGCGTCGGCGCCGACTCGATCGACGATCTGCGCGAATGGGTGGCGGAGCGCTCCCTGCGGGCCATCGTTGCCGGTCTCGAACCACATTCCGTTCACACGACACGGATGGTGCCCAAGCGGGTGGAGGAGCTGCTGGACGGTGGTTCGCTCTATTGGGTGATCAAGGGGCAGGTGCAGGCGCGCCAGAAGCTGCTGGACATCCAGCCGTTTACCGACGGAGAGGGCATCGGTCGTTGCCATCTGGTGCTTGGGCCCGAGGTCATCGAGACGTCGGTGCAGCCGAAGCGAGCTTTCCAGGGATGGCGCTATTATCCGGAAGACGATCGCCCGCGCGATCTGCATACGCTCGGCGAAGGTATCGCCGAGATGCCCGCGGATTTGCGCCTCGAGCTGTCGGAACTGGGTCTTCTCTGAGGGGCGAGCCATCAGAGAAAACCGTCTTCAAGCAAACTGGATCAGCGAAGCCGCATCGTTACGGGTGCACGGCCGTCCGCGTTGGTGACGTGCAGGTGTATGCTGACCTCTGGTTGCGAATAGCGCCAGGCCCGGGCCCCGTGCGACAGCAGCAGATTGATCAGGTCCTTGGTCTTTGCCGATTTCGACGACTTCTGACGCGGCATGCCGATTTCGGCAAGACGCATCGCCGCTTCGTGAAGCGGGTGGAGAACGGAGCGCGGATTTCTCCCCGTCAAACGTCCTTCCGCCGGAAATTCCGGAACATTCTCGTTAATCGCCATAGTCATCCCCGTACGCAATACACACCAGGTCTCAAGAAGTCAGGCCGGATCGCGAACACCGATCAAGGCCGTATTCCGGTCCGTCGCCCGAACACGATGGGCGACAGTCTTCATTTTCACTGGGCCGCAGCCCAGCACTTGACGCCGGCACGCTTCAGCGTGTTGCAGGCGTTGACTGCATCCTTCTGGCCATCGAAGCCGCCGAAACGGGCGCGATAGCTTCCCGCATTGGCAACGGCGAAAGGCTTGGCGGAACGCAGCGCCTTGCCACCCTTGGACTTGGCTCCGTCGAGCAGATCCATCGCAGCTTCGCGACTGGCCGAAACGCCGATCTGAACAACCCAGCCGCTCGGCTGTACTTCCTTCATGGATGCTGGCGTCGACGCAGTCGTTACGGTGTCGATCGAGGTGTCACCCTGCTCCGGCGGCACGTAGGCGGTCGCTGGCGTCGGTACAGCCGCAGCGGCCTGTTTCACCGGCTGCGTCTTGACCTTGGTCGGCGCAGGCATCTCCTGTAGTAGCGGATTGTCCGACTTCGTCGACGGCGTGCTTGCATAGGCGGACGCGACTTCGGTGCGGCTGACGGGTGCCGGATGATTGCGTGGCAACTCGACGGCAGCGGCGACTGACGCAACTTCCTGCTTGGCGACGGTCACCGGAATAACGGTCTCGGATGAAATCTTCGGTGCCTGCGCTACGAGGCTGGATGAACCGCCACGGCTGGAAGCCTTCGGCAGATACGAGGCAATCAGGTTGCGCATCTGGGTGTCACGGGCAGGCGTGGAAGCACCGCCGAGCACCACGCCGACGATCGACTTACCATCGACCTGGACGGAACTGACGAGATTGAAGCCGGCAGCGCGGGTGTAGCCGGTCTTGATGCCATCGACGCCGCGGACTGAACCGACAAGACGGTTGTGGCTGCGGATGATTCGGTTGCCGAACTTGAAGCTCTGTGTGGAGAAATAGCCGTAATACTGTGGAAAGTGCTGGCGCAGAGCGATACCAAGACGAGCCTGGTCGCGCGCCGTGGTCATCTGCGCCGTATTGGGCAGGCCGTTGGCGTTGCGGTAGGTCGTGCGCGTCATGCCAAGCGCATGTGCCTTCGCCGTCATGATCTGCGCAAAACGATCTTCCGAACCACCAAGCAACTCGCCCAGAGCCGTCGATGCATCATTGGCTGAAAGCGTGACGAGGCCGAGAATCGCCTGCTCAACAGAAATTGCGGCGCCCGGACGTACGCCAAGCTTGGTCGGCGCCTGGCCGGAGGCGTGGGCGGAGAACGGAACGGCGGTATCGAGACGAATGTGACCCTGTTCAAGCGCTTCGAATGTCAGGTAGAGCGTCATCATCTTGGTCAGCGAGGCCGGATACTGCAAGCGGTCGGCATTCTCGCTGTAGAGAACGTTGCCGGTATTCGCATCAACGACGATCCCGGCGTATCTCGAATTTGCAGCCTCTGCTTCAGCATTGACTGCATCCACGCCGACCAGTCCGACTGCCATGGACAGCGCAACGATCGCCTTGATCAGGAAATTGCCGGAGCGGGAGGAAGATGCGGAAGAAGCTGACCTTGACACTATTTCACTCTTTGCTTGCAGTTCGGAAGACTTGGGAATCGCGCGTTTCCCGCACGATCAACCTCATCGAAGGTAGCCGTCCTGGGTTACCAATAGGTTTATGATTAATCGTTTGCTTCACCGTTTCAGACCAATCTACCGGTCTGTCGCGGAACGGGTCACGAGCCGTGTTTCTACAAATTGCTGAATAGCGGCATCAATATGGTCCCACTCCGGAAGATGACGGCTGGAGAACCGGTAAAGCACACTTAAATCGCGGCCGACCTTGATATCGCGCTGGCAATCGCCGCTCGTCGTCAAATCGGGCTTTGCGGGGAGGACGCAGCGGACGACATAATCGGCCTGTCCCTCGCGTGGCGCCGTCAGCAGCACTTCGTCGCCGTATCCGGCATCCGCCCGCAGGCGATGCAGGGTCATGCCGTTGGCAAAGGGTTCGGGCTGAGCATCGATCAGGTGCGAATAGATCGGTGCGAATCGTCCAGACATGTCACGCGACATCGTTGCCTGGGTGATCTGCAGGAAGACGAGGTCGGCCGACTTGTTGACGTTGTCAAAGCGGTCGCGGTTTTCCTTGCTGTAACCCTGCATCTGCGGCCATGCGAGGTAGAGGTCAGCACGCTCCGTGTTGCCGTTGCGTCTCTGGCTTGGAAAGCGAAGCGTATTCTCTGCCAGCTTCAGCGTGTCGAGACCGATCGTCAGTGTCACCGGCGTCGTGCTGTCGGTGTTGCCAGCAAGCGAGACGCGTGCACCGAACCAGCGACCACCGACGCTGATGCCGAGCGTCAGGATGGCGAGCAGCGCGATCGCCACGGTGACGCGCAGGAGAAATCCTGTCGACAGGAGAGGGGTCTGCTCGATGCTCTGTGTGCTGGCGTGTGGCATGGCGGCTTTCGGATGGTAAAACCGCCGCAGGAAAAACGTGAGCCGCCGGTATCAGGATGTCGACCCTGATGATCGCGCCGGCGTGGTTAATTAATCATTAAGCGATGGGGTTCGCCCCATAAAAAGCGAGCCGCTCCTGGGACAGCAGGAGCGGCTCTCAAGACGCCGGTCGGGACGGGATGCGGGGGACGGACCGGTCGCCTAGCTCTGACCGCCGGATCGCTCCGGCGGTGGACTTACTTGACGCTGCCAACAGCCACGGCGCGGCCGTCCTGCAACTTGACCCAACGTGCCGGATTATCAGCCGACTGGCGCTTGAGGTAGGTGTATTCGGTGTCTGCCCAGAGCATCACCTTGTTGCGCATGTTGTCCAGAATGAAGTCGCCGCGATCGGTGCGCACCGTCAGAACGGCGTGGCCGTCGCCGTTCGGCTGCAGCACGACGGTCATCAGCAGATCGGAGGGCGAGAAGCCTGCCTCGATCAGCATCTTGCGCTTCAGCAGCGCGTAGTCTTCACAGTCGCCAGCGGTCTTCGGATAGGCCCAGCGCTCCTCGACGCCGTAGATTTCCATGTCGGTCATCGGCGTGATCGACGAATTGACGTGGTAGTTGATCTTGAGAATGGTCTTCCAGCTGTCCTGCGTCAGCGTCATTGCGCCCTGGTCGCCGGCAGGGTTGCTGCAGTCTGCGGGAATTTCCTTGCAGAACTGGTAGGCGCCGATCGGTGGGCTGGTGTTGCCCAGAATGGTCATGCTCTGGTAGGCGGCCTGTCCAGCGCCTGCCATCGACATAACCATCGCCGCGGCAGCCAAACCGCCCTTGATGAAATTTGCTATCGTCATTTTTTACGTCCCCGTTTGTGATGAGGACATTGCCAGACGTGTTTTTATTCGGCGCAAAATTCAGAAGCAAAATTAAAGACTTAGTTGATTCAAAAGCGCGTCGAATTCGACTAAAATCAAAATCGAATTCGATGAAAGTTCAAATCAAATTCGAGCAAGATTTGATTCAATTTTTAGCTTCTTCAAAAAGCCACGAAGCGCCCAAATGTACCGTTTCGGCGCGAAAGATTAACGGCGCGCGTTTGCAGGTGTCTTTGGTAACGGCGCGTTCATCATGTCGTTTGGAGCGTTTGGGACGGATACCGGGCGCCAATTCGTGCGATTTGGCACTGCACCAGCCTATTTTGGCGGGTTTAGCGGACATCGAGCCAAAAATTATTTTTGAGAAAGTTTGCGGAATCGGCCCGTGGCCGAAACGATTTCTCGCGCCATGGCGTCATGATCTGGCGAATGGGCGGCGTTCTCGACGATGACGAGCTCGCAGTCGGGCCATGCCCGCGAGAGTTCCCATGCCGTCGTCAACGGTGCCTCAAGGTCAAGCCTGCCCTGGACGAGAACGCCGGGGATGCCTGCGAGCTTGTGTGCATCCCGCAACAATACGCCCTCATCGAGCCATGCGGCATGACTGAAGTAGTGCGTTATGATCCGCGCGCGGGTCATGCGGTAGTCGGCATCGTGCCAGCGCCGCGGAAATCCGTCAGCGTTGGCGAGCAGAATGGATGCCGCCTCCCAATCGTGCCAGTCGCTGGCTGCCTTCAGCCGGGTCTCGATATCCGGCGCGTTCAGCAACTGCCGATAGCCCTCAAGTACGCCAAGCGGTTTGAGTTCGCCGGGGAGGCAATCGTTGAGCCGCTGCCACTCCACCGGAAACAGTGCCGACATACCCCGTGTCAGCCAGTCGATTTCGGAGCGGCGGGTGGTCGTCACGCCGGCGAGCGCCATCGCGCTCACGCGTCGCGGATGCGTTTGTGCATAGGTCAGCGCCAGCGTCGATCCCCAGGACGTACCAAACAGAACCCAGCTGGTCACCGAAAGGTGACGACGCAGCTTTTCGATATCGGCGACAAGATTCCACGTGGTGTTGGTCGAGAGGTCCGTTCCAATGTCGGCGGCGGAGGGAAGGCTGCGGCCGCAATTGCGTTGGTCGAACAGGATGATGCGGTAAGCCGCGGGATCGAAATAGCGCGCGGCCGATGGCGAGGAACCCGAGCCCGGTCCGCCGTGTAGAAAGAGCGCCGCTTGCCCATCCGGATTGCCGTAGCTCTCCCAATGGATTTGCTGGCCTTCGCCAACATCTAAGAGGCCTTGTTCGTAAGCCGCAATTTCGGGAAACATAGTCGACATGCCTGCACCTCGTTTTGGTGACGTGCATGTATCAGCTCTATGAAGGCTGAATGACGGAGATCAGAGAAATTCGCGCAGCGTGTCGCGCGACTGCAACGACAGGAACTCGATGGCGACACCTTCGACGAAGTGACGCACGACGCGGCCGCGCATATTACCGAGCCGAAGCGGTGTGCCGATCGCCGGGCGAACGTCGATATCGACGGCAGCGCCCGACAGGGACAAATCCATGATCCGGCACATATACTGCGTGCCGTCTTCGAGGGTGACTTCCGTCTGCGTTTCGCGCGGCATAAGACGGTCGTGACGACGGTCTTCCGGCAGGCCCAGCTCATGCTTGTTGGCCAGCCATGTCAGCTGCGCGGCAAGCTTCTCGCGCTTCCGCTCCGTGGCGTGGATGGACATGCTGAAGCCGCGGGTATCGATCGTCTGTACATAGCCTTCGACGCGTCCAAGGTGGTCGATATAGGCAACAACACGTTCGTTGGAGCGGGGGCGGCCCTGGCAGGTCACGTACATGTCGCCCGGCGACATATCGATGACAACGCACTCGAATTCTTCATAGTTCGCCAGCATCAGGCGGCCCTGCATGTTGATGGGCACGCGCTGAAACGCACCTTGTTCAAGACGAGGCGCAGTCCGTTGCGTCTGAGCTTGCTGGAATGCGTGCATAAAGGGCTTCTTTGAAAAATCGCTTAGCATCGATCATTACGCGCAATCCATTAACAGAAGGTTGTCTTGACGCCTGTCAGTTGCAGCCTACCGGTAGTGTCGAAATGGCACGTCCTGTTCCGACTCGTCGTCGATGAGATTTGCGACCATGCGGCGCAGTGTTTCGGCAATCGACAGGCTTTCCGGTTGCGTGGTTTTTGCGCTCGAAGAGGTGCTGTTTGCCGCGCCATCCGGCAACCCCAGCTTGTCGTGCAGCAGGCGGCTGCGATCGAGAGCCAGAAACTGCAGCGGCACCATCTCGAGCCAACTTGCGGCCGTCGCGGGCGTAATGGCTCCCAGGAGCTTGTCGCACTCGCCTTCGCTGGAGCGCAACGGCAAGAGAATGATCTCGAAGGCAACGTTGTGGCCTGCCGTGCTGTATCCCGTGGCATTCAGCATTGCGGGGATGCCGTGCTCCATGACGCCGATCGCCGTCTTTTCCAGATCCTCGTGGCCATGCGCCCAGAGTTCGGACAGACAGCTGCCGCCGAGATCGCGCCCGAACAAATCGCAGATCCGCGTCCCCGCCAGTCTGAAGACGATACGGCCGGTATCGGTCGCCTCGAGCATGAAGAGACTGGAGAGTATATGACGCATGTCGCCCGGCTCTACCTGCGAACGAAGCGGCGCGATCTCGCTGCCTCGGAGCTTGTTCCAGTAATCGAAGAGCTGGATGGTGGTATTGAGACGCATGGAAGTGCCGATCTGTTTCATTTCGGATCAAACGGCAGCCATCATGGCCGCCTTGCACATCACCATGCGGATTTCATGCCAGACAAGGGCGGTTAAGGTTAAGAAAGGGTTTCGATTGAGCGACAGGGCAGGCCGTGTCAGTATCTCGTCATTGCTTCCTGCTTTGGAAGTTCAGCATAGATTGCTCGGGCACGGGATCATTCTCGGGGGACGCTCGGCAAGCCGTTCGGTTCAGTACCGGACGGCTTTTTTTTTGACCTGCCGTCCTGTAAGCCAGTGCCCTTGAGTTGAACGAGGAATGCAATGGACGATCTGGTTGAGCCGCATCAGGCTATTGAGCCACCCGCACAGCCGCCGCGCACGCCGGTCTTCAATCTTCCCGGCGTGGTCCTTGCGACGATTGCCTTGCTGGCGGCCATCTATGCCGTGCAGGCGCTCATTCTGTCCGACAGCGGCATCGACATGCTGTTCTTTGATTTCGGTTTCATCCCGCTGCGTTATCTTACGCCGCTGTCGGAGCAGGGCCCGCAGCTGTTCTGGACGCCTCTTACCTATTCGCTGCTGCACGGCAATGTCGAGCACATCCTGTTCAACGGTCTCTGGCTGATGGCTTTCGGTGCGCCGGTTGCCCGCAGGATCGGCTGGGTGCGCTATCTCGTCTTTTGGGTGCTCGCATCCGCCGCATCCGCCGCCCTTCATGCCGTTCTGAACTGGGGGGACGCCACCGTGCTGATCGGGGCCTCGGGAGTCGTGTCGGCGCTGATGGGCGCGGCCTGCCGCTTCGCCTTTCCGTCCGAACGGCGTGTGACGCTGCCCGCCCACATGAACCCGCGGATGTCGATCATCGGCACGTTCCGCAGCCGCACGGTCGTGATGTTCATGCTGTTCTGGTTCGTGGGCAATATTCTGATCGCGGTCGGCATTCCGCTGATCGGCGATCCAGGCCAGCCGATTGCCTGGGACGCCCATATCGGCGGCTTCCTATTCGGCTTCCTGTTGTTTGCGCTATTCGATCGCCCGCTGCCGGAAAGCCCCGATATTTCAGGGGAAACGGATATATTGCAATCCTGACCATTGAAGTGCACCATTCGACCTGATCCGCGTTGGGAGGAGAGACCGCCGCGGATGCCTGTGATCAGCTGAAGTGTTTCACTGTCGACATAGGAGGTTCAAATGTCCAATACAGTCAAAGCCATACTGGATGCCAAGGGCAGGGATGTCGTGACGGCCGGGCCGAACACGACCGTTTCCGAGGCCGCAGCGATTCTCAGCAAGCGGAAGATCGGCGCCATTGTCATCGTCGGTATGGAGAACAAGATATCCGGGATATTCACCGAGCGCGACGTGGTCAACGCCATCGCCAAATCCGGTCCGGCCTGTCTCGATAACCCGGTCGCGGCGGTGATGACCGCGAAGGTCTATCGCTGCAACGAGGCGACGACGGTCAACGAGTTGATGGAGCTTATGACCAGCCGGCGCTTTCGCCATGTTCCGGTCGAAACGTCAGGAAAACTGGCCGGCATCATCTCGATCGGTGACGTGGTCAAGACCCGCATCGCCGAAGTCGAACGCGAGGCCGAAGAGATCAAGGCGTATATCGCCGGCTGATCTGCGCGGGTTGATCGACACTGCTGGCTTTTTCAGCTGGAGCCGGCAAACAGCTCTTGCATCCGTTTCAACTCAGGAAGCCGCGCCGTGGCTTCCTGATAGCCGCGCTCGATCGCTTCGCCGGCGCGGTGGAACTCGGACAGGCCGATGTCGCTGAGCCGTGGCTGCAGCGAAATATCAGGCGGATCGCCGGCGAGGCGCGCACGCGCAATCCTGTCCTGAATGATGTTGAATGCCTGTACCATAACCCCGGTCATGCCGAGCTTGGCGTAGGGCGCATGCTCCTGCTTCTGCACCTCCGACGGCGTCAGGCTGGCGCTGTGGCGCACCACGGCCGAGCGTCCGTAGAGATCGTAATTCAGGTTGACTGCCACGACCAATGGCTGCTCGTAGGCGCGGCAGACGGAGACGGGCACCGGATTGACCAGCGCTCCGTCGACCAGCGTCCGGTGATTGCTGCGAACCGGCTCGAAGATGCCGGGAAGCGCGTAGGACGCCCTCAGTGCCGTGATCAGCGAGCCGCTGGCGATCCATACTTCATGGCCTGTGTTGACCTCCGCCGAGACAGCGACGAACGGCCGATCGAGGTCCTCGACGTTCAATCCTTCCAGATGTTCCTGCATCCGCTTGGTCAGCCGCATGCCGCCAAACAGCCCGCTGCCGCCGATCGTCAGGTCGAGCAGGCTGGCGATACGCCGCATGGTCAGCGATCGGGCGAAATTCTCCAGTTCGTCCAGCTTGCCGGCGAGATAGCAGCCGCCGACAAGCGCGCCGATCGAGGTGCCGGCAATCATCCCGATCTCGATTCCCGCTTCGTCGAGCGCCCGCAGCACGCCGATATGCGCCCAGCCACGGGCAGCGCCGCCGCCGAGTGCAAGAGCGAGTTTCGGTTTTTTAGGAACGGGGGCGGGGAGCTTGATTTCGGAGGTAGCCGGAATGCCGGCATCGGAACTGCCGGCTTCGGAGCCTTGACGGATCAAACTCCAGCTCACCATGGCAAACCTCCCAATCGGCAATTCATTCAGACGAATATTAGTGTCCCGCCACCCTTTCGAATTGGTGTACGGTCGTCATTGTTGATCCAAAAAGAGACGGATTCCAGTCCTTACGGCTCTTTTCCGTAAACTTCGTGAGGATCGAACTGCCGCTCGTCGTCGACGATCTCAAGCATCGGCTTGCCATCCACGAGATCGACTGTTCGATAGAAGCAGGATCGCCGGCCAGTGTGGCAGGTCGCATCGTGGCCCGCAACTTCCACCTTCAGCCAGATTGCATCCTGATCGCAGTCGGTACGGATTTCCTTGACTGTCTGGATGTTTCCAGAGGTTTCGCCCTTCAGCCACAGCTTGCCGCGCGAACGGCTGAAATAATGCGCCTGTTTCGTCTGGATGGTCAGCGCCAGCGCTTTCGCATTCATATGCGCCACCATCAGCAGTTCACCATCATGCGCATCGGTGACGATCGCGGTGATCAGGCCGCGGTCATCGAACCGCGGCGTGAAATCGCCAGCATCCTCAAGCTCGGATTTGTCTTCGGATGGAACGTTGAAGGCAAATGGCATCATCGCGGCTTTCTGAAATGAAGCCGGTCAGCGGCTCCGCACCATGGAAATGAAACGGGCTTGGTCAGCCGGCTCAGTTTTAAATGTGCCGGTGAAGGTTGTCGTCAATGTGGTCGAACCCTGCTTCTGCACGCCGCGCATCGCCATGCACATGTGCTCGGCCTCGATCATCACGGCGACGCCGCGCGGCGCCAGCGTTTCATCGATCGAGCGGGCGATCTGCGCCGTCATGGTTTCCTGCGTTTGCAGGCGGCGACCGTAGATTTCGACGACACGGGCGATCTTTGACAGACCCAGCACCTTGCCGTCGGGCATGTAGGCGACATGTGCCTTGCCTATGATCGGGACCATGTGATGTTCGCAGTGCGAGAAGAACGGAATGTCCTTGACCAGCACCATGTCGTCATAGCCGGCAACCTCCTCGAAGGTTCGGCCAAGCACGTCCTCGGCATCCATATCGTAGCCGGCAAACAATTCCCGATAGGACTTGACGACACGCGCCGGCGTATCGAGCAGGCCTTCGCGGGCGGGATCGTCCCCGGCCCAACGAAGCAGGACGCGCACGGCATCTTCCGCTTCCTTCTGGCTCGGGCGATCTGATTCAAGCGCTGTCTGCGGAAAATTCTTTACGACGGCGTCCATCTGCAACTGTCTCCTGACCCGCGGGGCGGATCGCATTTCGGACTAGCCACTGGCAATCCCATTTCAGGGAATGGTGCACCTTTGGCAGGCTCCGGGGCTTTCAGGGCAATAATCTGCGGCCCATCCGGCACGGTTTCCCAATCAAACTTACACGAGGCCATTGCATTTTTATGGCCTTCGAACGACATACATATAGGAAAACGGCATCGCTATGTAAGTCTTCCAGCGCGACACGGTGTGTTTTTGTTTGCGCTACAATACGGACCGAAACGCCGATCCGCGTTAAATATGGAGCGGAATGCCTGATGGACGACATCTACAACAGCAAAATTCTCGAATTTGCCGGCAATATTCCGCTGATCGGCACGCTTGCGGATTCCGATGCCAGCGCCCAGGCGCACTCCAAGCTCTGTGGTTCGAAGGTCAGGATCTGGCTGAAGCTGGACGGCGATACCGTCTCGGCATTCGCCCATGACGTGAAGGCATGTGCGCTTGGTCAGGCTTCATCGTCGATCATGGCGCACCATGTCGTCGGTGCAAGTTCGAGCGAGCTGCGGCAGGCCCGCGAAGACATGCTTGCCATGCTGAAGGCAGACGGCGAGGGGCCGCAGGGCCGTTTCGAGGAGATGCGCTATCTTCGCCCGGTCAAAGACTACAAGGCACGCCATGCCTCGACGATGCTGACCTTCGATGCTGTTGTCGATGCGATCGGCCAGATCGAGGCGAAGCGCGCCGAGACCGTGGACGCCTGACCCAGTCATGTGCCAGTTCTGCTCCAGCCCGGATGAAGACCACGAGGACGATGGCGGTGCCGCCGCCGCTGCGCGGAAAAATCCGCTTCAGCGTTCGCGCAATTATGCTGGAGCGTTTCGCAAGACGCCGGACCGGCTGTTTGGCATGGGCATCATTCGTCTGTATCAGCTGACGCTCTCCGGCTTCATCGGCAACTCTTGCCGCCACATCCCAACCTGCTCGGAATACGGCTACGAAGCGATTGCCCGCCACGGCTTGTGGAGCGGTGGCTGGATGACGCTTTTCCGTGTCGGCCGCTGCGGCCCCGGCGGTACCAGCGGTTTGGATCAGGTGCCGGAAAGACTCAGCGAACGCTTCCATTGGTGGACGCCCTGGCGTTACCTCGCGCTCGGCAGGAAGACCGGCTGACGACATGCCTGTGTACGTCGCTCTGCTTCACAGCATCGTCCTGGCGCCCCGTCGCCGCGTTGTCATGTCCGACCTGCGCGACATGGCGTCCGCCCTCGGCTATCGCAATCCCCGCACGCTTGTCTCGACGGGCAACATCATCTTCGAAACATCGGAGGCACCGGTCGGTGACATCCAGGCGAAGCTGGAGCGGGCGTTCCAATCGAGATTCGGCAAACCGGTCGATATCATCGTGCGTAGGGGCGATGGCTGGTTGCGGCTGGCGCAATCCAATCCGTTTCCGGATGGCGATGGTAGCCAGGTCATCATCCGCGTGATGCGAAAGCCGCTCGACACTTCCGTCCTCGACACGCTTCGGGCCTACGCGCAGCCGAACCAGCGCCTCGCGCTCATCAACGGTGACCTGTGGATCGATTTTGCCGGCAAAGCGAGCGAATGGAGACTGCTCTCAGCGCTGACGACGAAGCGCATGGGACCGGGGACGCTGCGCAACTGGAACACGGTGCGCGGCTTGGCCGAGATGATTGCGCAAAGCGGGCAACCTGATTTGCCGATCAGGGGATGTCGGTGGATAGCTGATAAAGGCAAGCTTGTTGCCATCAGGATCCCTGACATAGGCGGCATAGGGGCCGCCGCTATAGTGGTCGCGATAACCGGGAGCTCCTTCGTCGCGGCCGCCGTTTTGAATGGAAAGCGAGTGCAGCCGATCGACGCTCGCAGGTTGGGCGATCCGGAATGCTGTCATCGTCCCGTTTCCCGAGGTAGCTTGCCCCTCGAACGGGTAGCCGATCGAGAAGCGCGCCACCGAAGCATCGTCTTTTCTGCCCCATGAGGCAGACGTGTCGTCGAGAAAGCACTGTTCGAGACCCATCTCGCCGAACAGCGCCCCATAGAATTTTAGGGAGCGCTGCAAGTTATTCGTCCCAATGGTCGTATAGAGGATCATGGAGCACCTTGAAGTTGTGTTTTTCGAATTTTGCTTACTGTCGCGAGACTGTCAATCGCTCGGTTTGCCGTTCTGCCGGAGCGTCTTTTTCTTTACTAGAGCGGCAAATCTCGGTATCAGGCGGCGGCGTATTCGCGGCGGCGAAACGCGTCATTGCAACCACCCGCATTCGTTGGCGGGACTGGACAAGGAGAATATAGAATGTCCCAATCCGTTTCCCTGACATTTCCCGATGGTTCGGTGCGCAGCTACGATGCTGGCGCAACCGGCAAGGATGTCGCAGAATCCATTTCGAAGTCGCTTGCCAAGAAGGCTGTCGCCATCGCGATCGACGGCACCGTGCGCGACCTCTCCGATCCCGTCGTCGATGGCAAGATCGAGATCATTACCCGCAGCGACAGCCGCGCGCTGGAGCTGATTCGGCACGATGCGGCCCACGTCATGGCGGAAGCCGTGCAGGAACTGTGGCCCGGAACGCAGGTAACGATCGGTCCTGTCATCGAGAACGGCTTCTATTACGACTTCGCCAAGAACGAGCCCTTCACGCCCGACGATCTGCCGAAGATCGAAAAGAAGATGAAGGAGATCATCTCGCGCAACGCTGCCTTCACCAAGCAGATCTGGTCGCGCGAGAAGGCCAAGGAAGTCTTTGCCGCCAAGGGCGAAAACTACAAGGTCGAGCTCGTCGATGCGATCCCCGAAGGCCAGGATCTGAAGATCTACAATCAGGGCGAATGGTTCGACCTTTGCCGCGGTCCGCACATGGCCTCCACCGGCCAGATCGGCACGGCCTTCAAGCTGATGAAGGTCGCCGGCGCCTATTGGCGTGGCGACAGCAACAACGCGATGCTGTCGCGCATCTACGGCACGGCATGGGCCGAGCAGGCCGATCTCGATAACTACCTGCACATGCTTGCCGAAGCCGAGAAGCGCGACCACCGCAAGCTCGGCCGCGAAATGGACCTGTTCCATTTCCAGGAAGAGGGCCCGGGCGTGGTCTTCTGGCACGGCAAGGGCTGGCGGATGTTCCAGGCTTTGACCTCCTACATGCGTCGCCGGCTGGCCGGCACCTACGAGGAAGTCAACGCCCCGCAGGTACTTGACGCCTCGCTCTGGGAAACCTCGGGTCACTGGGGCTGGTACCAGGAGAACATGTTCGCCGTGAAGTCGGCCTATGCGTTCACGCATCCCGACGACAAGGAAGCCGACAACCGAGTCTTCGCGCTGAAGCCGATGAACTGCCCGGGTCACGTGCAGATCTTTAAGCACGGCCTGAAGTCCTATCGCGAACTGCCCATCCGCCTTGCCGAGTTCGGCACGGTTCACCGTTACGAAGCTTCCGGTGCGCTTCACGGCCTGATGCGCGTGCGCGGGTTCACGCAGGACGATGCGCACGTCTTCTGCACCGACGAACAGCTTGCCGCCGAATGCCTGCGGATCAACGACCTGATCCTCTCCGTCTACGACGATTTCGGTTTCGAGGAAATCGTCGTCAAGCTGTCTACCCGTCCGGAAAAGCGCGTTGGCTCGGATGCCCTGTGGGATCGCGCCGAAAGCGTCATGCTTGATGTGCTGAAGCAGATCGAGGCGCAATCCGGCGGCCGCATCAAGACCGGCATCCTGCCGGGCGAGGGCGCGTTCTACGGTCCGAAGTTTGAGTACACGCTGAAGGACGCGATCGGTCGCGAGTGGCAGTGTGGCACGACGCAGGTCGACTTCAACCTGCCGGAACGCTTCGGCGCCTTCTACATCGACAGCAACTCGGAAAAGACGCAGCCGGTGATGATCCATCGTGCCATCTGCGGCTCGATGGAACGCTTCCTCGGCATCCTGATCGAGAACTTCGCCGGCCATCTGCCGCTGTGGATTTCACCGCTGCAGATCGTCGTCGCCACGATCACCTCGGAAGCCGACGCCTATGGCGAGGAAGTTGCCGAGGCGCTGCGCGAAGCTGGTCTGCACGTCGAGACCGACTTCCGCAACGAGAAGATCAACTACAAGGTCCGCGAACACTCGGTCACCAAGGTACCTGTGATCATCGTCTGCGGCAGGAAGGAAGCCGAGGAACGCACGGTCAACATCCGTCGTCTCGGCAGCCAGGAGCAGACCTCGATGTCTCTCGACGAGGCGATCGCCAGCCTGACGCTTGAGGCAACGCCGCCGGATCTGATCCGCAAGGCCGCTGCCAAGAAAGCCAAGGCGGCCTGAGGTCGCTTTTGGTACGCACCAATGAAAAACGCCCGGTCTGCAGACCGGGCGTTTTTTTGTGAATGACTACAAATTGATATGCGATCAGTCGGAGTCGACGCTGTTGCCGGCGCTGCCGCTCTGAAGCTGCTCGAAGGAGGGTAGGGCTTCATGTGCCTGCGTCTGGCCGGCCTGCGCTTGTCCTTGTTGTTCCGGCGGAAGCTGCTGCAGCGTCGTGGCAGCCGGCGCCTGCTCGGGCTGCACGTCCTGCATCAGCACCTCGACATCGGTGTTCTTGCCGGCCACGACCTTGAAATCGCGCTGGTAGATCTTGTCCTTGTTGCGGGCGACGGCGGAATACTCACCCTCGGCCAGCACCATGGTCGGAAACGCGCTGACGCTCTCGCCGACGCTGTCGCCTGCTGCGGTCAGGATAGACCAGGCGGTATCGGCAACCGCTTCACCGCCCTTTTCCGAAACCAGCTTGAAGTTGATCTGCGCCGCCTTGTGCTGCAGCGTCGCCTCGGTCAGCTTCCCGGCTTCCACCTGGATGTCGGCGCGCACCGATGCATTGGTATCGCCATATTCCGACACCACGTGATAGGTGCCGGCATTGAGCCGCACCACCGTATCGGGCGGTACGTCAGCCATCACAAGGCCGCGCTCGCCATCGTCGCGAACGTCGGCGGAATAGATCGAGAAGCTCAGTTGGTTCGGGCGGATGCGCACGTCCGAGCCGGATACCGCGTTCAGCAACAGGCCGCCGGCCTCCAGCACCATGGTCTGCTTTTCGACGGCACCGTCTTCAGGAACGGAGAGCTTGCGGGTCACGCCTGCGCGACCGAAGGAGACGTTGACGAAATAGTCGCCGGGCGCGAGCTGGAAATCGGCCGAGCCGCCCTGTGAACTGGCGATCAGCGGCAGCTTGCCGTCGCTGCCGGCAACCGGGCTGAACACGTACCACGACAGGCCATCCTGCACCGCATCGCCCGATGCCGTCAGCTTCGCCTCGAGAGCGACCGCATGCAGCTTCGTGCCCTGCGGCACGCCACCAGGCGCGATGAAGGCGTTGAGCTTCGGCATCTTGGCCGTGGTGTCGAGCTGCTTGAATTCCTTGAACGCGTCCTGCGCTGTCGCGCTCAAGGGCGTCAGGGCAACAAGTGCGGCGGCAAGACCAGAGCGCGCGATGGGCAAAATGCCGGGCATGTGTTTTGCGAACCAATTGACAACTGAAATGACAGAGGCCACTTCAAGACCAACGCGATGGCAAATTCAAGACCCATCCCCCAGACCGTGATGAAATGACCGTGACGAAAACGAAAGTATCCTCAAATATGACATCCGATATCAAGCTGATCGACTATCTCGGCGTTCGCCGCTCCATTCCCGCATTCCAGATGTCGGAACCAGGTCCCGAGAAGGCAGAGATCGAGGAGATACTGCGGCTTGCCTCGCGCGTGCCCGATCACGGCAAGATCGCTCCATGGCGCTTCATCGTCTATCGCGGTGAAGAGCGTGCCCGTATCGGTGAGGAACTCCTGAAACTCGCGATCGAGAAGAAGCCCGATCTGTCGGACGAGATGATCGCGGTCGAGCGCAGCCGCTTCACGCGCGCACCTGTTGTTATCGCCGTCGTCAGCAAGGCCGGCCCGCACGTCAAGGTTCCAGAATGGGAGCAGTTGATGTCTGCAGGCGCGCTTTGCCTCAACGTCATTCTGGCGGCCAACGCCCATGGTTGGGTCGCCAACTGGTTGACGGAATGGTTCGCCTATGATGAGCGCGCCTTTCCGCTGCTCGGCATAGAGCCGGGCGAACGGGTTGCGGGCTACATTCACATGGGCTCGACGAGCTTTCCGGCGATCGAGCGCCCGCGTCCGGAACTCTCGCAGACGGTGACCTGGGTCGGCGGCGAAAACTGATGTTCTACAGCACGGACGAAAATCGCCACGGCCTTGCACATGACCCATTCAAGGCGATCGTTTCTCCTAGACCGATCGGCTGGATCGGCAGCAGGGGCAGTGATGGCTCGATCAACCTGGCGCCGTATTCCTTCTTCAATGCGGTATCAGACCGCCCGAAGCTGGTGATGTTTTCGTCCAGCGGCCGCAAACACAGTTTTCGCAATGCCAGCGAAACAGGCGAGTTCACCTGCAACTTCGTCAGCCGGCACCTGATCGACAAGATGAACGCCTCGTCGGCTGCCGTGCCCTATGGCGTCGATGAGTTCGTGCTGGCAGGGCTGACACCAAGCCGCGGAGAACTGGTCGCGGCTCCTTACGTTGCCGAAGCCTTCGCGGTGCTGGAGTGCAAGGTGACGGAGATCATCGAGCCGAAATCGCTGTCCGGCGAACCATCCGAAAACGTCATGGTCTTCGGGCAGGTGGTCGGCATCCATATCGACGAGGCTATCCTGCGCGAAGGCCGCATCGACATGGCGCTCGCCCAGCCGATCGCCCGTCTCGGATATATGGATTACAGCGACAGCAGCGAGGTCTTCGAGCTGTTCCGGCCGAAGGTGTGAGGTACGGCCGGTTCATCAGCGAAGGTTAATGAATATGATGAACCAATCATAAACTTTTTGCCGCTACCGTCATCCTCAACGCTTGGGGTGCGAAGAATCGCACTTGAGGATCGGGGTTCGCAGTGATCGTAGACGCTTTTCTTCGTTGGGTTGAGACCGCCAAGGCCGGGGATAGGGCCAAGGCGGCAAGCGCGCTCGGCAGGGCCTATCTGCAGTCGGACATGTCGGCCGACGAGCGAAATGCCGCTGAGATGGCGATGGCTTTCCTGCTGGACGATCCGTCGCCGAAGGTGCGGTTGGCGATGGCCGAGGCAGTCGCCTGGTCGCCAGATGCGCCGCGCGCCATCGTGCTGTCGCTGGCATCCGATCAGGCCGAGATTGCCTGCCACGCCATCACTTGCTCGCCGCTTCTCACCGATTGCGACCTGATTGATCTCGCTGCCCGTGGCAGCGCCGTCACCCGGATGCTGATCGCCGCCCGCGCAACGATCTCGCGCCCGGTCGCTGCAGCCATCGCCGAGATCGGCGAGGAAGAGGATGTCCTCTGCCTGCTGGAAAATGAGGGCGCGGCCGTGGCGCCGCAATCGCTGAAGCGCATCGCCGAACGACTCGGTGATTGCTGCGATGTCCGCAACATGCTGCTCGACCGAGCGGACCTGCCTGCCGACGCCCGCCAGCTTCTGACCCGGCATGTCAGCAACGCTCTCGTCAACCTGCCGCTGGCCCAGGCCGCCATCGGTGCCGGTCGCCTGCAGCGCGTTGCCCGTGAGGCAACGGAAGCGGCGGTCGTATCGATTGCAGGCGAGATCGCGCCGCGCGAGGTTGCCGACCTCGTCGAGCACCTGCGTGTCACCGGACAGCTGACCCCGTCCTTCCTCATGCACGCGCTTTGCTCCGGCAAGATCGAGTTCTTCGCCGGCGCCATCGTCAATCTGACAGCTTGCGATGAACGACGGGTGCGCTCGATCCTCGCCACCGGCCGCATGCACGCCGTGCGCGCGCTATATGAATCCGCCGGCCTTGCTCGCGATATCAGCGTCATTTTCGTCGAGGCGACGCTGCTCTGGCGCGAGGCATCGAGCACGACCTCGGGAACGGTGCTTGCCAATGTCTGCGGCCGCCTGCTGCAGAGATTCGGCAGCCGCGACATGGCGCATGGCGCCGTGCAGGAATTGCTGGAGATGGTCGAGAAGTTGCATGTTGCCGAACAGCGTCAATCCGCGCGCGGCTACGCTCAGATGACGGTATCGGCTGCGGCCTAGTTGCTGAGGCGCCGGACGACCCAGGAGTACCCGCCGGATACGAAATGCACGGGCTTCGTCAGCGCTGATTTTACCGAACGGCCAGAGGGAAGGTGCGTGCGTACCTCTGCTGCCACTCTTTCGGCAAGTCCGGAAACGCCGGTCTGCGGCTCTGGCGCTGGTTGGACAGGCGCGGGAGCAACGGCGACAATCTTCGGTTCGGACGGAAGCGGCGGGTGAGGCGGCTCGCAAACGGCGATCACCGTCGGGTAGTTGATGCTCGTATAATGCCGCAGCTGCCTCTCGGATTCGGCATCGCAGGTCGCCACCGTTTCCCAGTGCTTTTCGACTGTTGCCACGTAATTGCATTGGGTGACACTGTCATTGCATCCAAGAATGGTCATGGCGATGAGAACGGCTTGCATGTCGCATCTTTCGAAAGATTGATCCTGCTTCCTTAGACGCAGCAATTTCAACCAAATGAAGGCCGCTTTTCGGCCGGGATCCGGGACAACAAGGCAATTCGATGATGGCCGTGCACTTGTGTAACGAAATGTTGCTCAGACAGCGATCTTGCGTCGTTCATCCATGTCGATATGGGAGCAGGTGCGGTTCATTGCAGCTTCCTTGCGAGTGACAACCCATTGGTATCATTCGCAAGTCGCACTTCATCCTTGAACCCACCCCGCTACAACAATTGTGGCGGCAAGGTTGAAT
>UCIT01000142.1 GCA_900472625.1 Hyphomicrobiales bacterium
CGTGTGTCCTTTGTGTACTCGGCGAGCCTGGGGAGAGAAAGTGATCGGCCGAAAGCAGCCCCTACTCCCCGCCCTCACCCGCATCGCCAACCGCCACCACCGCCTGCGGCCAGCGCAGCAAAGCCGCCTCGCCCGCCTCGTTCAGCGCATAGACGCCCGTCCCCTGTCGCTCGAACCAGCCATAGACATTGTCGAGCAGGATGCGCCCGGCCTGCGGCGCCACGCTTTTCATGTCGCGCGGCCTGACAAGGCCCTGTTGTAACAGCGCTGCACAGACAAGCGCCTGCTGCCGATAGGCTGTCATGATTGGCGCCCGCGAGCCGCCGCCGAGCACCGGATCGCCCTGCCGCCGCCGGTGTTCCTTCACCAGCCGCGTCCGCCGCTTCGGATTGGTGCGCGGCATCGGCGACACGGAACTCACGATGACGCTGACCTCGCCGCTATCGGCCACGCCGAGCATGCCGATGCCCATGCGCCGGCAGAGATCGCGGTAGCGCTTGTCCGCTTCTCGCCCCCGGCCCTTGGCCGAGACCCGCGCCGCGATCCAAACCTCGTCCGAGATCGCCGCCCTGTCGACCGCCTGCAGGATAAGCTCGAGATTGAACGACAGTTTCAGTTCGCAGACCACCACCACCGGCGGCTCGCGCTCGATCAGCCCGACGACATCGCAGCTGCCGATCTCGCCCTTGACGACATAGCCTGCCTTCTCAAGGAAGGCCTTGACCGGCAGATAGAGCGACGTCTCCATGGCAGCGACCGTTATGGATTGAGATCGGCGATCTCGCCGAACTTCGCCAGAAGCCGTGGTGACGACATGTCGCCGCTTTCCTCGTCGACCATCACGGCATAGGCGGCGACGCCAACGAAGCGCTCCGCCATCGAGGTGGCGATTTTCTCGGCGCTGATCGGGTTCGATGCCTGGCGCATTTCGCCGGGCACAAGGTTGCCGCGGTTCTTGCGGTAGGGGATGACGATAAACTTTTCACTGGCCACAACAGGCATTCCCGAATTGATCGTTCCTGAAACGTTCTGATTTGAGCCAAGAAGTCAACCGAACTCTTCGCCTCTCCCCACAAAGCCACGAAATCACAAGGCAATCGCGCCGCATCTCAGTCGCGGCCATGCAGCCACAACGACAGCGTCAGCATCGGCGGCAACGCCGTCCACCACCCGGTGGTCAGCCCGGCCTGCCGCAGCGCGGCCGCCGTCCAGGTGTTGCAGCCGACCAGCGCGTTGAAATAGCCCCTCGCCTCGAAGAACGCATCGTCCGTCCCATAGGACACGCCAAGCGCTACCGGCCGCCCCACCTCGCCGGCAAAGCTCTGTTCGACGAACCGCAACAACCGCTGCCGCCCCTCCTTGTCGACCGTGATCGGCTGCACCGTCGGATGGTCGATCGAGATATCGCCCGCCAGCGCCACATGCATCACGGAACTGTCCAGCGTAAAGCTCTTCAGCACGGGCATCGGCTTCAGGTCGGCCCATGTCGGCGTCTCGGTATAGAATGCCCGCCCGCCCCAGCCGACGATGATGTAGCGCACACCGGGATTGTCGAGATCGAGCCCGGCATCGCGCAGGAAGGCGAAGCGGGACAGCGTATCGGCATCAACAGGCAGCGCCAGATCGGTATGGATGGGATTGCTGAGCACCAGGAAGCGGTAGGAGCCGGCCGCGCCTGGCGCATCTGGCGCATCGCCGGACCGCCACAACGGCCGCGGCACGACGATCCCGGCGACGACGAGGATGGCGATGAGCACAATGGCGCCGATCGTGGCCTTCAGGATTTTCACGCCCACGTCGTCACACGCCCCACGGTTTGCGACGAGACTGTATCGCGATGGTCCACCCGCTTAACCATGCTTTTCCCTGTTCACGACAACCATAATATCCTGCGGCGCCCATCAGCCTTACCGCCGAGATCGGCACCGTGGCAACGCTTTTCGGGTTAGTGCCGATCCGCAACGGAATACACAGGCACGGCTTTGACATCAAAATACATTACATGTTATATAACTGGTAATTCGATCACGGGAGAAATGCGTTGGCCGGAGACATCGTCCGCGAATTTGGCTATCTGTGCCTCGGCAGTCGCTTCCGCCGTATCGGCCT
>UCIT01000034.1 GCA_900472625.1 Hyphomicrobiales bacterium
AGCATTGGGATCTGGCCGTAAAGGAGATGGCTGGACAAGCCGCACCTCTATTGGATCAGGGGCCTTGGCGCACGGCACAGGAGGATGGCGAACAGTCGAACGAAAACTCTCAAAAAAAGGCCGAGTTGCTCAAGCCGACTGCCGGAATTAAGCGATAGCTCAATTGAGACAGTGGCAACGTGGCGTCTGAGCCTTCTTTTGATTAGGCAGCCTGTTGAAAGCCGGGTCGCATAGCGCCCCGGTTACCATTTACATCTTCGGCAGCAAAACCTTGTCGACGACGTGGATGACGCCCATCGACTGCTTGACGTTTGCGATCGTCACATGTGCCACGCCGCCGCTCTCGTCGGTCAGGGTAATCTTATCCATGCTTTCCTTGACCTTCAGCACCCAGCCGCCGACCGTCTTGATGTCGTGCTCGCTGCCATCATCCTCAATCATCTTGGCGACGGTACTGGCCATCGCATCAGCGGCCACGACGTGGCAGGTGAAGATCTTGGTGAGCTTGGCCTTGTTTTCGGGCTTCAGCAGAGTGTCGATGGTGCCAGCCGGCAGAGCCGCGAAGGCTTCGTTGGTCAACTCGACACGACGACGACGCTCCGCTGTCGGCAGATTATGCTTCGTATTGTTTGTGCGTGCCGGATAGCTCAGATTCCGAGAAGAGGCTGCAACCACCTTACGAGTCTGCTTCGGAATACGAAGCCAAATAGGAACAGATCAGGAGTGAGCCATTTTGGCACACTTGCGCGCCTGGCTCAGCCCCCGCCAAACGTGGCAGCGGTTGAACGGTATCCAATCAATCCAAGGTAAAATTGTTCGGCAGGAGTTTCCCGTTCCGAGGTGTCGGCTGGTTTGAGCACACAGGCTGTAGCCATTAATTCTCCTTTGACGACGGACGATGTGTTTACCACGGACCTGCTTGGCATGATGCTTCTTTTGGTGGTGGGTTCCTAAACTTCGTTGTGCGGCAGAAAACGGGCGCCATGTTATTTGTGAAAAGCGAGCTAAAGCCAGCCAGACCGACGAAAACGCCAGAAGAGTACGCCACACAACGACGCAATCATGGCCAGCACCACGAAGTACCCATTTTGCGTCTTGAGTTCGGGCATGTTCTCGAAGTTCATCCCGTAGATCCCGGCGATGGCAGTGGGCACGGCGGCTATCGCGGCCCAGGCGGCAAGTTGTCTGGTGATGACGCCCTGCCGCTGCTGCTCAAGGAGATTGCTTGCCTCGAAGACCGAGGTGATCACGTCCTTCACCCCTGCGGTCATGCTCTCGACCCGACGGATATGGTCATGAACGTCCTTGAAGTACTTCTGCGCTTCAGAATCCACGCACGGTAGATCGAGGTGCACGAGCTTGCTGCAAAGCTCGGAGATTGGCCCGAGCACTCGCTGGAACCGGATCGTCTGGCGACGAAGGCGGAACAAGCGCTTGATCTGTTCTCGCGTCAGGAAGGAATCCAGCATCCGCTGCTCCATCCCGAGAACCCTGTCTTCGATGGTCTGAACAACCGGCAGATATCCGTCGACGACGAAGTCCAGAATTCCGTGGAGAACGTAGTCTGGGCCCAGCTTTAAGAGCTCGGGCGACTCTTCGAGCTGTTCGCGAAGCTTGCTGTGACCTCGATCTGATCCATGCCTGACGGTTACGACGTGATGAGGACCAATGAAGATCGCTGTCTCTCCATACTCGATGACGTCGCCCTCCAAGTGGGCGGTCTTCATGAACACGAAGAGCTGCTGGTCATAGACGTCGAGCTTGGGAACCTGCTTTCCCTTTAAAGCATCCTCGACGGCCAGGCGGTGCAAGCCGAAGGTCTTTTGTGCCGCAAAAAGCTCCTGCTCGTCCGGATCGTGCAGACCGATCCACACGAACTCATTGGCGGCGTCCGGCACCTGACCGTTGTCGAGGTCGAAGGTCCCGGCACGCTTGCCATCTCGATAAAGGTAGGATGCGACAATGCTCATGGATGAAGAGAACTTTCGGCGGGAACTGATAGCCTACAGATAGGCAGCCGACGTGTCGCCCGACAGGGCCAACGGCTCACCCACTATGAGTTTTTGATATCAGGCCGACTTCGAGGACATCGAAAACCACATGCCGGATGGCCCATCTTGCAGGTGGCGCACGATCGCGCCGAAAACGAAGGACTAGAATTCCATGAATACCACCGACGTCGCCTCCGGAGACAGCGAGCCCGACCAACGCGGCTCACGACAAACGCCCGACGCGCCGCGCTTCATTGTCGCGCACGGATACAAAGGTGGATGGGTCGTCAACGATCGCCTAGGACTGGTCGGGGGCATCTTCATTACCGAAGCCGCCGCCCGACACTTCGCGATCGAGGAGAGCGGCCATCATCCGGAGGAGGTGCTTCTGTCTCGTGCAGACGCGGAGATCGAGTTCCCGCGATCAAAGGCTGCATGACGATGTTTGGTCGCCACGGAGATGTTTACCTCGACCGCGAGCGCGAGATCGTCTCCGGCAACTATCGAAAGCAGCGCATGCTAAAGCAGGCCATCAATGCCGGATCGATGATCGCAACGGTCACTCTCGCCGCCCTTGCGATCGGTGCGGCCTTCCTCATCAGCGGCCAGCGGCTAGATGATCATCTGTTCGCCGATCTCAACGACGCGATTGCTTGGTAACTGAAAGTAGTCGGAGGGATCGATCGCGAAGCCCGCCATGGCGATGAAGAGCCGGTCCTGCCAACCGGGCAATCCAGTGTTCGGATCTCCGACCAGTTTCCGACGCCCGACATAGAACGAGGTCGACATGATCTCGAAGTCGAACCCTGCCTTTCTGCAGAGAGGCAGGGCCTTTGTGACATTCTGATCCTCCATGAAGCCGAAGAGGAGCTGGATCGTGATGAAACGGTCCGAGAGTTTCTCGATCGTCACGCGCTCCGCGTCGGGGATGTAGGGCCGCGCGGCGGTCTTCACATTCAGGACGACGTTGTGCTCATGGAGAACGCGGTTGTGCTTGAGGTTATGCAGCAGAACGCCCGGAGTCATGTCCGGGACGCTGGTCAGGAAGATCGCAGTTCCAGGCACGTTGACGGGAGCATGATCGGAGGGTCGTTCTATCGAGGTGATGAACGTTCTCAGGGGAATGTCGCTTTGCGCGACCTTATCGCGCACCAGCAACGTTCCCTTCTTCCACGTCCACATCATCACCATAAGCGCCGCCGCGATCAGGACCGGAACGTAGCCACCATCGTGGATCTTCAGCAAGTTCGCACCGAGGAAGACGCTTTCTAGAAGCAGAAGCGGCAAGAGGACGGCAAAGGCAGTAACAACCTTCCATCCCCAGACGACCCGCAGGAACTGGAAAGACAAGACGGTGGTCACGACCATCGCCCCGGTGACAGAGATGCCATAGGCGGTCGCCAAGCTCTCGGATGACCCAAAGCTGAGGATGAGGGCGAGCACGCCGATCAGCAGCACCATGTTTACGGCCGGCACATAAATTTGCCCCGTGTTGGAGGCAGAGGTGAAGCATATTTCCAGTCTGGGCAAAAAGCCGAGATGGATCGCCTGGCGGGCCAGCGAAAAGGCACCCGTGATGACCGCCTGGCTGGCGATGATCGTCGCCGCGGTGGCGAGAATGACGACTGGAAGGATCGCCCATTCGGGAAACAGCAGAAAGAAAGGATCCGAGGCTGCCTGGGGATTCGCGAGAACCAGCGCGCCCTGCCCGAGATAGTTTAGAGCAAGCGACGGAAAGACCACGGCGAACCATGCCACCTGGATCGGCTTTCTGCCGAAATGTCCGAGATCGGCGTAAAGCGCTTCGGCGCCCGTCACGGTCAGAAAGACCGCGCCCAGGATCACGAGCCCGACGAAGCCGGCATGGGTTATGAAGTCGAGCGCGTAGAGGGGATTAAGTGCTGCGAAGATCGCCGGATCGTCGGCGATGTGCCAAAGACCTGCGACGCCCATGACCAGAAACCAGACGAGCGTAATCGGGCCGAACAGCTTGGAGACAGACGCCGTTCCAACTGATTGCATCAGGAACAGCACCAGCATGATCACCACGGCGATCGGCAGGACGTAGGGCGCAAAGACCGGTGTCACCAGCTTCATGCCTTCAAGGGCCGAGAGCACCGACAAGGCGGGCGTGATCATGGCGTCGCCAATGAAGAGCGCCGCGCCGATGACACCCGCAAAGAAGAAGATCGTCGCGTGCCGGCTGGTCTTCTTCATAAGCAGCGCCAGAAGCGAGAGCGTTCCACCCTCGCCCTCGTTGTCCGCACGGAGAAGAAACAGGACATACTTGAAGGTGACGATGATCGTCAGTGTCCAGATCATCAACGAGATCAGGCCGATGACCTCTGTCGGCGTGACGCCGTCATGGGAGAACGGGCGAAGCGCTTCGCGAAACGCGTAGAGAGGACTTGTGCCGATGTCGCCATAGACGACGCCGATCGCTCCGAGCAGCAAAACGAGAAACCGCTTCGAGTCGGCGCCGTCATGATCGGCGCTGTGAGTTGTTGTTGTCATTCATGCGGTCCCTACACCCGTCCAAGGGTCGAATATGGGGTTGCACGAGCAAAAGCGAATGAAGGTTCTGTGATTTCTTGTGGTTAGGCTTGTTGGTAAACGAGATTTGGCGCAACGATCCATTGGCCACGGCGCAAGGAAGTGACGTCAAGGCGGCCGTTTCTATCTCTTTTGGCGACGCCTGCAAAGGAATACCGGCGGCCGTGGCTATCAACGACGGAGGCGCGAGCCTGCCTGCCGTCGACCACCGCGACAACCGGACCTACGCTCGCATTCACATCGAGCACGAAGTACTCGTGCGGAAGGCTGCGGCTGACGGTCATGGTCGTACCTTGATGGTGACGCTGACGGGTCGTTCGGCGTTCGGCCGGGTGGCGAAAGTTGCGCTGTTCTTTGGTAAAGGTCGCTTTCTTCGAACCTCCACGACGAACGGTTTTTGTTGCGTACGCATCCTGTGGTCCTTGTTTCTGTTAGGGCGTAGACTTATAACGACCTGATCCAGAT
>UCIT01000002.1 GCA_900472625.1 Hyphomicrobiales bacterium
CCCAAGCCCAGTCCGACGGCGTCCACATCTTGTCGCCGGGCTGCGGAAAGTTTTCATGCGCGAACTGGATGCCGGGAATATGCCCGGCCAGCACCCGATGCCCGTGCAGCGCGCCCTTTGGCGCGCCCGTCGTGCCCGAGGTGAAGATCATCAACGCCGGTTCGTCCGGACTGGTCGGCGGCACCTCGAAGACCGGTGGGTGATTCTCCAGCACCGCCAGCGGCACGACATCGCCCGCTCCATCCTCCTCGCCGCCGTCGACACTGATCACCGTCTTCAAATCGGGCAGCCGCGCCCGGATCTGGCGGATCCGCTCGAGCCCGAAACGATTGGTGACAACGGCGCCAGCACCCGAGGCCCTTAGCCGGTACTCCAGCGCCTCGACGCCGAACAAAAGCGCCAGCGGCACCGCGATTGCGCCCATCTTGTAGATCGCCACATGCGCGATGACCGTCTCGAACGACTGCGGCAGCAGCAGCGCCACCCGATCGCCTTTCGCAAGCCCTTGCGAAACGAGCCCGTTTGCCAGCGATGCCGAGCGCGCCGCAAGCCCACCGTAGGTCATCGACAGATGATGGCCGTCAGGGCTGAAATGTTCGAGACAAATGCGCTCCGGATCGCGCGCCGCCCAATCGTCGCTGACCACGCGACCGATGTTGAAGTCCTCGGGAATGGCCCAGCTGAAATCGCGATAAAGATCGTCGTAGTGATCGCGCGGCGGCAATTTCATGGGTGCAAGGTCATAAGCAGGGTCCGGTTCTATCGCGGCAGCTAACACCCTGCATCCCGAACACGCAAGCGTGAAGCGAAACGCCTGTGCTGTCGGCCACGACGTGACATTATCCGCTGCGACCGCTGACATTTTCGCGGCGAGCGCCCTAAATAGCAGGAGCGCACGGGTTTCATTGTCTATCACGGAGCAATTTCATGGATTACGTCAAATTCGGCGGCACTGGCCTTGAGGTCTCGAAAATCTGCCTGGGCTGCATGACCTTCGGCGAGCCCGATCGCGGCAACCACGCCTGGACGCAGGGCGAGGAACCGAGCCGCGCGCTGATCCGCCAGGCGCTGGACGCCGGCATCAATTTCCTCGACACCGCCAACACCTATTCCGACGGCTCCTCCGAGGAGATCGTCGGCCGCGCCATCCGCGATTTCGCCCGGCGCGAGGAGATCGTGCTCGCCACCAAGGTGTTCAACCGCATGCGCCCGGGCCCGAATGGCGCCGGCCTGTCGCGCAAGGCGATCTTCGACGAGATCGACAACAGCCTGCGCCGCCTCGGCACCGATTATGTCGATCTCTACCAGATCCACCGCTTCGATCCCACGACGCCGATCGAGGAAACGCTGGAAGCGCTGCACGACGTGGTGAAGGCAGGCAAGGCCCGCTATATCGGCGCCTCCTCCATGTATGCCTGGCAGTTCGCCAAGATGATCAACACCTCGAAGGCCAACGGCTGGACGCCCTTCGTCAGCATGCAGGACCACCTGAACCTGCTCTATCGCGAGGAAGAACGCGAGATGCTGCCCTTCTGCCAGGACCAGAAGATCGCCGTCATTCCCTGGAGCCCGCTGGCGCGCGGCCGGCTGACGCGGGACTGGGATGAGAAGACCGCCCGCAGCGAAACCGACGAATTCGGCAAGACGCTCTACAAGCAGGCCGAGGACGCCGACCGCGCCATCATTGGCGTCGTAGGAGAGTTGGCGAAGAAGCACGGCGTCGCGCGCGCCCAGATCGCCACGGCCTGGATCCTGCAGAAAAGCGCCGTCACCGCCCCGATCATCGGCGCCTCGAAGTCCGGACACATCGACGACGCCGTCGCGGCGCTCTCAGTCAGGCTGTCGGCGGAGGATGTCGCGGCGCTGGAGAAACCTTACGTTCCGCATCAGGTCGAAGGCTTCAAGTAACGATGATCGCAACGCCGCTTCGCTGCTGCCGTGACCGTCGACAACGCGTCACAGTCGGGGCCTAGCGAGGTGGCGTTGCGCTGAAGGATATCGCCGATGACCATTCCCTTCGAAGCCCGCCGTTTCCGCTCCACCGCCGGCTTCTACACCCGCTTCCGGGTGCCCTATCCCGACCAGCTGGTTGCCCGCGTCGCCGAACGCGCCGGCCTCGAGGCCGGCGATCGCCTGCTCGACCTCGGCTGCGGCCCCGGCCAGCTCGGCATCGCCTTCGCCCGCCTGTCGGGCGCCGATGCCATAGGCCTCGACCCGGAGCCGGAAATGCTGGAGACCGCATGTGCCGATGCGGCGGCAGCGGGCGTATCGGTCGACTTCGTGGAGGGGTCGTCCTACGATCTCGGCCCGCGTTTTGCGCCATTGAAGATGACCGTCATGGGCCGCTCGTTCCACTGGATGGACCGGCCCGCAACGCTGGAAGCGCTCGACAGGATCACCGCATCCGATGGCTGCGTCGTCCTCTTTGGCGACCGCCACATCGCCGCGACGCCGCAATGGCGCGAGGCCGTCAATGGCCTTGCCGAAACCTTCGCACCGACCCGCAATGCCGACCGCGAACGCCGCAGGGGCCCCGACTGGACGCCGCACGAGGCGGTCCTGCTGCTATCAGCCTTCAATGATCTCGAACGCATCGGCATCGTCAGGGAGCGGACATTGACAGCCGACGACGTCGTCGGCCGCGCCTTCTCGACCTCGGTCACCTCGCCGGAAACGCTGGGCGACAGGGCCGACGCCTTCGAAGCCGAATTGCGCGCTGCCCTCGCCAGGCTTTCGCCCGACGGCCAGTTCTCGGAGATCGTCGAAGTCTCCGGCCTGATCGCCCGCCGCGGCCGGACCGCCTAAAACTTAGCCAGCGAAAGAGAATCGCGGGTCGTATAGAGAAAGCTGTCGGACAGCGAACGGCTTTCGACGGCGCGCGCCAGGATAACCGCACCCATCATCGACGACAGCGTCGTGAACCCCTTGTCGCGGCGCTCCTGCTCGGTGTCGCCGTCGACGATCCGCGAGAGGATATCGACCAGCGCCGACAGCCCGTCGTTGAAGGTTTCACGCACGGCGCCGCGGCTGCGGCTGACCTCCTGCACCAGCGAGGCGAAGACGCAGCTGCCGCCGGGATCGTCGACGCTGCAGCGATCGAGATAGTGGCGCACCAGCGCATCAAGCGGCCGCTCCGGCGCCCTGGCGATAATCTCGCCCCAGCGGATCTTCACCCGCTCGATCAGCGCCCGGCTGACCTCCAACGCCAGATCCTCCTTCGACTGGAAGTGGCCGTAGAAGCCGCCATGCGTCATACCCGCCGCCTTCATGATGTCGGAAACGCCGATGCCGTCGAAGCCGCGCTCGCGAAACAGCACGCCGGCAACCTCGAGGATCTTCTCCCGGTTCTCGGCAAATTTCTCTTTGGTGACCCGCATGAGGCGCTCCGCAAACGACCGCTGAAATTGACGCTTGACAATTTATATGACGTCCATCATCAATAATCAACAAACATGATGGCCATCATGTAAATTTATCTATTAGCGTCCGACAGCCCCCGAACGGAACAGTCCCATGGTCTCCACTGCACTTGCCTCCACGCTGGCGCGGCGCAACATCCACTATGGATGGGTCGTCGTCGCCGCCACCTTCGTCACCATGCTGGTCACCGCAGGCGCCATGGGCGCGCCCGGCGTGCTGATCAAGCCGCTGCAGGACGAGTTCGGCTGGGATACCTCGCAGATCTCTTCCGCGCTCGCCGTCCGCCTTGTGCTGTTCGGCCTGATGGGGCCGTTCTCCGCTGCGTTCATGAATTACTTCGGCGTCCGCAAGGTCATCGTCTTCGCGATGATCCTGATCTCAAGCGGCTTCGTCGGCTCGCTGTTCATGACCGAAATCTGGCAGCTGCTGCTGCTCTGGGGCATCGTCGTCGGCCTCGGCACCGGGCTCACCGCCATGGTGCTGGCCGCAACCGTCTCGGCGCGCTGGTTCACGCGGCATCGCGGCCTCGTCGTCGGCATGCTGTCGGCCAGCTCCGCCACCGGCCAGCTCGTCTTCCTGCCGCTGATGGCGCAGCTGACGGAGAGCTACGGCTGGCGCGCCACCGTGTTCTTCGTCTGTGGCATGATCCTGTTCGCCGCGCTCGTGGTTCTCGCCTTCATGCGCGACCGCCCGTCGGACCTCAACCTCCCCTCCTTCGGCGAGGCGCAGGTAACGCCGCCGCCGGCGCGCACCGGCGGCCTGCTAACAATGCTGGCGACGCCCGTCGTCGTGTTGAAGGAAGTCTCGAAGACCTCGACCTTCTGGATCCTGTTCGCCACCTTCTTCATCTGCGGGCTGAGCACCAACGGCCTGATCCAGACTCATTTCGTCACGCTCTGCGGCGATTTCGGCATCCTGCCGGTGGCGGCCGCCAGCGTTCTCGCCGTCATGGGCATCTTCGATTTCTTCGGCACCATCGGCTCCGGCTGGCTGTCCGATCGCTTCGACAATCGCTGGCTGCTCTTCTGGTATTACGGCCTGCGCGGCCTGTCGCTGCTGTTCCTGCCGTTCAGCGATTTCTCGTTCTACGGCCTGTCGATCTTCGCCGTCTTCTACGGCCTCGACTGGATCGCCACCGTGCCGCCGACGGTCAAGCTGGCGACGGAGCGTTTCGGTCGCGAAAAGGCCGGCATCGTCTTCGGCTGGATCTTCACCGGCCACCAGCTGGGCGCCGCCACGGCGGCCTATGGTGCCGGCCTGTCGCGCACCGAGCTGCAGAGCTACCTGCCCGCCTTCTTCATCGCCGGCGCCTTCTGCCTGCTGGCCTCGATCCTGGCGATCACCCTGAAAAAGACCGGCCTGGCGACGGCGACGCCATCCGCCGCGCACTAAGCAAAAAGCTTACGGCCGAGATCTTCGGCCGGAAGCATCATGAAATCAGCCCGATAACCGCAGCCGCCGTCTTGCGCCGCCGGCCGAACGCATGCTAGACACCCGCCTCGTCGGTATCCGTTGCCCCATTGGCGGAATTGGTAGACGCGCTCGACTCAAAATCGAGTTTCGAAAGAAGTGCTGGTTCGACTCCGGCATGGGGCACCACTGATCTCACCCATTCACCGCCCCGCCTTGCGCCATCCCGCAGCCCGCGCCTCTGCTTCCGAGCAGAACCACCGCTCGCCATACTCGGCACGAATGATGGTCGCCTCGTAATCGCGCTGGCCGCGAACGTGAAAAATCCGCTCGCGCGAATTGATCGAGATATTGCCCTTGATGTCGCAGGCCGGATCGTAGAGCTGGCGTGGGAACAATGTGTAGCCGCCCGCGCCGAGAAACGACGCAAGCGAAGACAACACGACCAGTAGCGAAAACTTGCTCATGCGAGCAGCTTTAACCGATATCTCTATACTTTAAGTTTTAGCATACGCTAAAGTTGTATCGAACCTGGATTACCCGTCTCAGTGCGCCGCAACGCTCGCCGGCGCCAGCAGTACCCGACCCGTCCGCGCCTTCACCGGCATTCCCTGGATCGCATAGCGGTGAAACGGCGAAACTGCGCTCTTGCGAACCTGCACGAAACGTCCGAACGCGTGCTCGAGCTGGACAGCGAGTTCGGCGCGGCCGGTCATGCCTTGCTGGAACAGCCGGATCAAAAGGTTGGCGGCAACGCCGCTGGAGCGCAGCTGCCTTGCGGTGTCGCTGTCGCCGGAATAGCCGGCTTCGGCGAGGATGCCGTGCAGGTAGTCGAGATCGGCGCCTGAGAGATAGGTGGTATCTACGTTGGAAGACATGGCGGTCCTCCTTTCGATCGGGGCTAGGGTTTGGTGGCCCTCAACCAGCAGCGCCCGTGAAAGTGGCTGCTGAAGGATCGAACATGCGCCCTAAGCGCGAACAAAGCAATCAAGCAATGACGAATAAAGCGGCAAAGCGGGACAAAGCCATGATCCAGTCGAATAGCTGGCTTGACCTCCGGCGTCTCCGGCGTGCATTTCGCCTATCTGTGACCGGCAAACATACATAGCTCACTCTAAATCAACGGTTTTATTTCCCGCCGACATCGGTCAAAGTGCCTCGCCGATAACAAAGGCGCCACGATAGCGTCACCGGGGAAGGCGCCAAGAGGGAAACGCAAGCGTGCATCAGGAAGTCCCGCTCATAGCGACTGTCGCCGTCAGCTTCGTCTGCGCGGCGGTGCTCGGCTATCTCGCCGACCGGCTGCGGCTGCCGCCGCTGGTGGGCTATCTGATGGCCGGCATCCTGATGGGGCCGATCACCCCCGGTTTCGTCGCCGACAGCGGCCTCGCCAGCCAGCTGGCCGAGATGGGCGTCATCCTGCTGATGTTCGGCGTCGGCCTGCATTTCTCGGCGCGCGATCTGCTCGCGGTGCGCGGCGTCGCGGTGCCGGGCGCCATCATCCAGATCCTGTTCGCCACGCTTCTCGGCATCGGCCTTGCCGAATGGTGGGGCTGGAGCCTCGGCGCCGGCATCGTCTTCGGCCTCAGCCTGTCGGTCGCCAGCACCGTCGTGCTCCTGAAAGCGCTGGAGGAGCGAAACCTCGTCAATTCGGCGAGCGGCCGCGTCGCCATCGGCTGGCTGATCGTCGAGGATCTCGCCATGGTGCTGGCGCTGGTGCTGCTGCCGGCGCTGGCCGAACTGCTCGGCGGCCACCCTGCCGCCAACGCCGCGCACGGCAGCGACATGCCGCTGGCTTTCACGCTTCTCCTGACCCTGCTGCAAGTCGGAGCATTCGCCGCCATGGCGATCTTCCTCGGGCCGAAGGTCGTCCCCTGGCTGCTCACCCGCGTCGCCCGCACCGGCTCGCGCGAACTGTTCACGCTGACGGTGCTGGCCATCGCGCTCGGCATCGCCTTCGGCTCGGCGCAGATCTTCGGCGTCTCCTTCGCGCTCGGCGCCTTCTTCGCCGGCGTGGTCATGAGCGAATCCAACCTCAGCCACAGGGCGGCGGCCGATTCGCTGCCGTTGCAGAACGCCTTCTCGGTGCTGTTCTTCGTCTCCGTCGGCATGCTATTCGATCCATCCATCCTGGTGCGCCAGCCGCTCGGCGTGCTCGCAGCGTTGCTGTTGATCATCTTCGGCAAGGCGATCATCTCCTTCGCCGTTGTCACACTGCTGCGCTATCCGCTGGCCATGGCGCTGACGGTGGCAGGCGGCCTTGCCCAGATCGGCGAATTCTCCTTCATTCTCGCCGGCCTCGGCGTGTCGCTCGGCCTGCTGCCGACCGACGGCCAGGACATCATTCTCGCCAGCGCCATCATCTCGATCACCCTCAATCCCGTGGTCTGCGCCGGCGCCGAGGCGCTCTATGTCTACGTGCAGCGCCGCTGGCCTGCGGCGGCGGCCCGCCACGGACACGCCCGATACGAGGCGCTCAGCGGCGAACTCGACAAGATCCGCGCCGTCACAGAGGCCCGCCAGCAGCAGCACCAGCTGGAGATGCGCGAGCTCAGCGAAACCTTCCCGCTATTTGCCAATGTCGACGAGAATTCGCAGGAAGAGCTGCTGCTGCTGTTTCGCCCGAAATCGGCACTCCCCGGCGAGCGCGTCATGCGCAAGGGCGATCGCGGCGACGGCATGTATTTCCTCTCATCCGGCGCCGTCGAGGTGCAACTGCCCAACGACACGATCCGGCTGGAGCCGGGCGCCTTCTTCGGCGAGATGGCCCTTCTGAGCGGCGGCAGGCGCAATGCCGATGTCGTCGCCGTCGATTTTTGCCAATTCTTCGTGCTCGAACGGCGCGATTTCAACATGTTCACGGCAAAGCATCCGGCGCTGCGCCAGATGGTCAGCGAGATGGCCCGCGAGCGCACGGAAATGAACGTCATGCGCCAGAAGCGCGTCCAGCCGTCCGACATCGCCTCCTGATCTCGCCGAAAGCAGCATTGTCGATCACGAAGATTTTTTCGCTGCACTGCCGCACGAGTGACACAGCAGGCATTTACAGCCGCAGACGGGCCTCATAAAGCTCATGCACGCAACCTGAAAGGACCGGAATGCTTCGCAGATTGTACGACTGGACCATGTCGCTGGCCGCCCGCAAATCGGCCGAAGTCTGGCTTGCCGTGATCGCCTTCGTCGAAAGCTCCATATTCTTGGTTCCGGCCGATGTCCTCTTCCTGCCGATGGCGCTAGCCAAGCCGGAGCGCGCCTATCGCTACGCGCTGGTCGCCACCGTCGCCTCGGTGCTCGGCGGCATCGCCGGCTGGATGCTCGGCTATTACGCCTACGACACCATCGCCCGTCCGGTGCTGGAGTTCTACGGCAAGCTTGACGCCTTTGAGCAGATGCGCGTCTATATCCACGACGAGTGGGAAATCCTGCTGCTGCTTCTGGTGACCTCGGGCCTGGCACATCTGCCGCCGATCAAGATCGTCACCATCCTCGCCGGCGTCATCCACATGAACCTCGGCTTCTTCGTCGTCTCGGCGATCATCGCCCGCGGCGCCCGTTTCCTGTTCCTCGCCTGGCTGCTGCGCCATTACGGCGAACCGATCCGCCATTTCATCGAGAAGCGCCTTGGCCAGATCACCGCGGTGGTCGCCGGCGTGCTGATCGTGCTCGGCGTCGGCTACAAGCTGCTTGCCCACTGATATCGTCTGAAATCATCGAGCCATTGCCCCGGAGCTCCCGCATGACCGTCGACTTTTCCCTTCGCCGCCCGGCCTTCGTCTATTCGATCCTGATGGCCCTTGGCATGGCTGTCGTCATCGGCTCGGCGCTCGGCTTCCAGTATATCGGCGGCTACATTCCCTGCGAGCTCTGCCTGATGCAGCGCCAGCCCTATTATTACGGCATCCCGCTGGTCATCATCGGCGCCATCACCTCCGCGCTCGGCCTGCCGAACTGGATCGGCCGCACCTTCCTGCTTGCAGGAGGTCTGCTGATGGTCGTCGGATCAGGCATCGGCGTCTATCACGCCGGCGTGGAATGGCATTTCTGGGCCGGCCCCAGCGCCTGCTCGACCAGCGCCAGCAGCATGACGCAGGATGCCGGCAATCTGCTCACCGAGCTCAACACCATCAAGGGCCCGTCCTGCACCGAAGCGGCGCTGCGCGTGGCCGGCCTGTCGATGGCCGGCTGGAACGTCATCGCCAGCCTCATCCTCGCAGCCTTCGCCTTCATCGGCGTGCGCAAGTCGGCGTAATCAGGCCAACAAACTCGAAGCTGGTCCTGGTCGGAAACGGTCAGGGCTGCAGTTCGCTATCCCAGTAGAGATAGTCGAGCCAGCTGTCGTGCAGGTAGTTCGGCGGGAAGAGCCGGCCATTGTTGTGCAGGTCCTGCACGGTCGGCTGATACGGCTTCTGATGCGGGAACATGCCTGCCTGCTTCGGTAGCTTGCTGCCCTTCCTGAGATTGCACGGAGAGCAGGCGGCCACCACGTTCTGCCAGGTCGTCTCGCCGCCATGGGCGCGCGGGATGACGTGGTCGAAGGTCAGATCCTCGTGCTGGCCGCAATACTGGCACTCGAACTTGTCCCTGAGGAACACGTTGAAGCGGGTGAAAGCCGGGTTGCGCGAAGGCTGCACGTAGGTCTTGAGGCACACGACACTCGGAAGACGCATCGAAAAGCTCGGAGAAGAGACCGAATGCTCGTATTCCGCGATGATGTTCACACGGTCAAGAAAGACCGCCTTGATCGCGTCCTGCCAGGACCATAGCGACAAGGGGTAATAGCTCAGCGGCCTGTAGTCAGCGTTCAGAACGAGCGCTGGCAGGGCCTGAGGGGAAACGGCAATCGTCAAGGCACTCTCCTGATCGATTCGGCATCTGCACTCTTATATTAGGCCGGTTGTGACGGCATTGTGAAGTCCAATAAATTCAAGCAGGACCGTCACAATATCGAGTGTTGCAGTTCAGGCCACCGGCAGCAAGCCGCGTCCGAGCTTTACGGCATAATACGCCCAGAAAAGCCGCGCGGCGACCGATCTCCACGGCGACCAGTTCTCGGCCAGCAAGGCGAGCGTCTTTGCGCCCGGCCGCTCGGAAAGGCCGAAAGCCGCGGCGACCGCGTTCTGCAGGGCGACGTCTCCCGCTGGGAAGACATCGGCATGACCGCCGCAGAACATCAGGTAGACCTCCGCGGTCCACGGCCCGACGCCCTTCAGCGCCGTCAACGCGGAGAGGGCTTCGGCCGGCGGCAGCTGAGACAGCGCCGAAAGGTCGAGCGCGCCTGAAGCGGCGGCCTCGGCGATCCGCGTCAGCGTCTCGGCCTTCGCCCTCGACAGGCCGAACTCGCGCCAGGCGTCGGAATGCAGCGCCGCGTATCCCTCCGCCGTCAGCAATGCCCCCTCAGGCCGCATCCGCCGCCAGATCGCCTCGGCGCTCGCCCGCGACACCATCTGCGACACGATGATGTGGGCCAGCCCCTCGAAGCCGGGCTCCCGCAGTCTCAGCGGCAGTACACCGGCATCGGCTGCGATATCGGCCAGACGCGGGTCGAGCACCAACAGCTGCGCCAGCCCCTCCCTCACGTCGTCGTCGTTGCGAATGATCTGCACGCTTCCTCGCGATCTCGTAAAATCCGTGGCAGAAGAAAGCATGATCGCGATTCCCCGTCAAAAGCCCGTCTTCCGTTTTGCCCCGAGCCCGAACGGCCCGCTGCATCTCGGCCATGCGCTCTCGGCTTTCCTGAACCGCGACATGGCACAGGCGGCGGGCGGTCGTTTGCTGCTGCGCATCGAAGACATAGATCTCACCCGTTGCACACCCGAATTCGAGCAGGGCATCTATACCGATCTCGAATGGTTGGGCATCGCCTGGGAGACGCCGGTGCGCCGGCAGTCCGATCATTTCGCCGAATACCAGGCGGCGTTGACGACGCTGATCGATCGCGGCCTGGCCTATCCGGCCTTCCTCACGCGCGGCGAGGTGAAGGCTCGCGTCGCGGCAGCCGGCGATCCGTGGCCGCGCGATCCGGACGGTTCGCCGCTCTATCCGCCGGACGACCGCGAACGATCGGAACACGAAAGGCAGGCAATGCTGGCATCCGGCATCCGGCACGCCTGGCGATTGGATATGATGAAAGCGCTCGATTTCATCGGCGAGCCGCTGTTCTGGGAGGAGTCCGGCGACGGCGAGACGGGCCGGATTGCCGCCGATGCCGCGCGCTGGGGCGACGTCATCCTCTCGCGCTCGGATGCGCCGTCCAGCTATCATCTCTCCGTCGTCATCGACGATGCCCTGCAGGGCGTCAGCCATGTCGTGCGCGGACTCGACCTCTACCATGCTACGGCGGTTCACCGCGTCCTGCAGACGCTGCTCGACCTTCCCGCCCCCATCCACCACCATCACCGGCTGATCACGGATGCCGACGGCCGCAAGCTGTCGAAGAGCAACGGCGATACCGGGCTCGCGGACTTAAGAGCCGGTGGCGTCACGGCGGACGACATCCGCCACCTTCTCGGCCTTTAGTGGCTCCTGCCCCTGACCGCTGAGGAAATTGTGCGAGAAGATCGCCCGCACCCGGAACTTCAGCAGCGCGGCGTTGAGCTCGGCGCCGATGATGAAGATCACCCCCACCATGTAGAGAAAAATCAGCACGATCATCACCGACGCCAGGCCGGCATAGGTGGCGGCGTAGTTGGCGAAGGTTGCCAGGTAATAGGCGAAGATGACGGCGCCGGCGAACCACAGGATCAACGTCAACAGCACGCCCGGCACGACATCGGACACCCGGCGCCGCCCTGCCGGCAGCCAGAGATGCACCACCAGCAGGCCCACCGTCAGCACGAACAGCGTGCCGTAGATACGCCAGTCGAACACCACGTCGAGCGTGTCGGCAAACAGCGGAAACCACTGCCGGGCATAATCGAGCGCCAGCGGCACGGCGACGAGCATGATGCTGATCGCCGCGAAGATCGTGACCGCGATCAGCACGAAGCCGAGGCTGGCGAGGCGGGTGAAATACCACGGCCGCGTCTCCTGCACCCGGTAGGCACGGTTGAGCGAGATGCGCAGCGCCTCGACGCCGTTGGAGGCGAAGTAGGCCGCCGCCAGCACCGAGATGGTCAAGAGACCGCCGCGCGGCACGGTCAGCACCTGCAGCACCTGGTCGGCCAGCGGCTTGGCGATCGCTTCCGGCCATGTGTCGAACACGAGATGAACGGCCGTCGAGGAGAACTGGTCGGCGCCGAGGAAATTGGCAAGCGCGGTGCCGAAGATCAGAAACGGGAACACGGCGAGCAGGCTGGACAGCGCGACATGGCTCGCCATCGCGAAGCCGTCATCTTCGAGGAAATGCCAGATCGCGTCGTAGGCCACATCGTATAAGATGCGAAAGAGTTTCGGCATTCCTGCTCCCGGCATTCCTCATTGTGTCGCCCGTTCGAATATGGGAAACGAGTCCTAGTTTGTACAGGAATCATTCCATGTCGGATCAACGCACTGTGATCATTACCGGATGTTCGTCCGGTATCGGCGCCTACTGTGCCCGTGCGTTGAAGGCCGATGGCTGGCGCGTCTTCGCCACCGTCCGCAAGTTCGAGGATCTGGCCTCGCTCGAAGCCGACGGCATCGAAGCCTTCCGCATGGATTACAACAGCACCGATTCGATCGCCGATTTCGTGCGCGACGTCACGCAGGCAAGCGGCGGGCGCATCGACGCGCTGTTTAACAACGGCGCCTATGGCCAGCCCGGCGCCGTCGAGGACCTCAAGACCGACGTGTTGCGCGAACAGTTCGAGACCAATTTCTTCGGCTGGCACGAGCTGACGCGGCAGATCATCCCGTTGATGCGCAAGCGCCGCCAGGGCCGCATTGTCCAGTGCTCGTCGATATTGGGCGTCGTGCCCTATCGCTTTCGCGGCGCCTACAACGCCTCCAAGTTCGCGCTTGAGGGGCTGAGCATCACCATGCGCATGGAGCTCGAAGGCAGCGGCATCCATGTCAGCCTGATCGAACCCGGCCCGATCTCGTCGCGCTTCGTCGCCACCTCTCTCGCCAAGATCAATGAGCACATCGACGTCAGGGGCTCGGCGCACGCCACGGAATACCGCCGCCAGCTCGCCCGCCTCGACGGCTCCGGCGGCCCCAACCGCCACAAGCTCGAACCCGATGCCGTCTACGACGTGCTGAAGCATGCATTGAACGCGCCGCGCCCGCGACCACATTACCCAGTGACCCGGCCGGCCAGGCAGGGCATGCTCCTGAAGAAGCTGCTGCCTGCGGACCTCTTCTACCGTCTGATACGCAGGTTCGACTGAGGAGGAGGAAACCGAATGTCTACTGTCGTCTACGTGGCCGCCATCATCGTCATGGGCCTTGTCGCCATCGTTCTCGTGCGCGGCCTGTTCAACATGATGAAGGGCGGCGATGCCAATCTGTCCAACAAGCTGATGCAGTTGCGCGTGCTGCTGCAGGCCGTCGCGGTGCTGCTGATCATGCTGACGCTGTGGCTGACCGGCGGCGGTCGCCCAACCTGACGGCCGCACAAGAGGAGAAACCGAGATGGTCAAGCTCAACAAGATCTACACCAAGACCGGCGACGACGGCACGACCGCGCTGGTCTCCGGCCCGCGCCGGCTGAAGGACGACCTTCGCGTCGAGGCCTACGGCACCATCGACGAGGCCAATTCGGCGATCGGCATCGCGAGGCTGCACATGCAGGGCATGCCCGAGCTCGACGCCATGCTGATGCTGATCCAGAACGACCTCTTCGATCTCGGCGCCGATCTCGCCACGCCCGACACCGGCGAAACACCGGAATACGAGCCGCTGCGCATCATCGAGACCCAGGTGGACCGCATCGAGAGCGACATCGACAGGCTGAACGCCGATCTGCAGCCGCTGAAATCCTTCGTGCTGCCCGGCGGCCACTCCGCCGCCGCCCATTTGCATCTGGCCCGCACCATCACCCGCCGCGCCGAGCGGCTGATGGTGACGCTTGGTTGCAGCGACGGCGAGATCGTCAGCCCGGCCGCGCTCAAATACGTCAACCGCCTGTCGGATTTCCTGTTCGTCGCCGCCCGCCACGCCAATGATCGCGGCCATGCGGATGTGCTTTGGGTTCCCGGCAAGAACCGCTAGCGTCGACAGCAACACCATCAGCCCCGCCGGAGCCTCATGTTCATACCGCTGCACGATGCCAACACGCTGAAGCACATCAAGCTGCAGTGGGTCACCATGGGGCTGATCGCGGTCAACGTTATTGTCTGGCTGTTCACCGGCGTCATCGCCACCGAGGAGGTCGCGCAGGCGGCGTTTGTCGGCCTCGGCTATATCCCCGCCGTCGCCTTCCACTACGCCCATCTCGAACCGGCGCTGGCCTATACGCCGGAGCCGCTGACCTATGTCAGCTATGCCTTCGTCCACTCCGGCTTCTGGCACCTCGCGACCAACATGCTGTTCCTCTGGGTGTTCGGCGACAATGTCGAGGATGCGCTCGGCCATGTCCGCTTCCTCGTTTTCTATCTCCTTTGCGCCATCGCGGGCGCCCTCTTCCATGGCCTCGTCGGCATGACGTCGCAGGCGCCGTTGATCGGCGCCTCGGGCGCGATCGCGGGCGTCGTCGCCGCCTATCTCATGCTGCATCCGCGCGTGAAAATCTGGGTGCTGGTGTTCATGCGCGTGCCGCTGCCGCTGCCGGCCTTCCTGCCGCTGATCCTGTGGACCGGCCAGCAGTTCGTGATGCTGGCGCTGGAGCCCGACGGCAGCGTCTCCTGGGGCGCGCATGTCGGCGGCATCGTCGCCGGTGCCATACTTGTCATCATCATGCGCCGTCGCGGCGTGCCGCTGTTCGACAGACAGGTTATCATGCCGAAGGCGGTACGCGATCGCGCCACACCCAATCCGGCCATGGTCACCATCCCGGGCCAGCCGCCCCGCCCGCGCCTGCCCTGGGACAAGTGAAGCCTCATTTATTGACGTGAACGTAAAGGTAATATAATCGGGATGGAATTTGCCTGTCTGCGTCATGGAAGCGTTGTCTTTGGAGGAAAAACGCGTATCCATGTCGCCAATCGACAATCGGAGCAGCGCGGAAACGCGCATTTTCTTGGCGACAGAGTTGAAGGAAGGACCACATGAAGATTCTCGTCCCCGTCAAGCGGGTGGTTGACTACAACGTGAAGATCCGCGTCAAGCCGGATGGCACGGGTGTCGAACTCGCCAACATCAAGATGTCGATGAATCCCTTCGACGAAATCTCGGTGGAAGAGGCGCTTCGCCTGAAGGAATCAGGCAAGGCCGAGGAAGTGGTCGTCGTTTCGATCGGTCCCGCCAAGGCTGAGGACACGCTGCGCACCGCGCTCGCCATGGGCGCCGATCGCGCCATCCTGGTCGAGACCGACGACGCCGTCGAGCCGCTCGCCGTCGCCAAGATCCTCAAGGGCATCGTCGATGCCGAACAGCCCGGTCTCGTCATCGTCGGCAAGCAGGCGATCGACGACGACAGCAACCAGACCGGCCAGATGCTGGCGGCGCTGATGGGGTCCGCCCAGGCCACCTTTGCCTCGAAGATCGAGCTCTCCGCCGACAAGGCAACCGTCACCCGCGAAGTCGATGGCGGCCTGCAGACGATCGAGATCAAGCTTCCCGCCGTGGTCACCTCGGACCTGCGCCTCAACGAGCCGCGCTACGCCTCTCTGCCGAACATCATGAAGGCGAAGAAGAAGCCGCTCGACAAGAAGACGCCCGCCGATTTCGGCGTCTCCACCACGCCGAAGCTCAAGGTCCTGAAGACCGAGGAGCCATCCGGCCGCAAGGCTGGCGTCAAGGTCGCATCCGTCGCCGAGCTTGTCGAAAAGCTCAAGACGTCGGGCGTCCTCTAAAGGTCGAGAAAGGGAAACATCATCATGACCATTCTTCTTCTGGCTGATCACGACAACGCCAGCCTTTCCGACCAGACCGCCAAGACGCTGACCGCAGCCGCCAAGATCGGCGGCGACGTTCATGTGCTGGTTGCCGGCAAGGGCGCCAAAGCCGCAGCCGACGCCGCAGCCAAGCTCTCTGGCGTCTCCAAGGTCCTGCTTGCAGAGAGCGACGACCTCGCCAACAATCTCGCCGAGCCGCTCGCCGACCTGATCGTCTCGCTTTCCGGCAGCTACGACACCATCATCTCGGCCGCCACCTCGGTCGGCAAAAACGTCCTGCCGCGCGTCGCAGCCCTTCTCGACGTCGCCCAGGTATCCGAGATCATCGAAGTCGTCTCGGCAGATACCTTCAAGCGCCCGATCTATGCCGGCAACGCCATCCAGACGGTGCAGTCGACCGACGCCAAGAAAGTCATCACCGTGCGCACGGCGTCCTTCGCCGCCGCATCCGAAGGCGGCTCCGCCTCGGTCGAGACCATCACGGGCGTCGCCAACCCCGGCCTCTCGACCTTCGTCAACGACGCGCTGTCCACCTCGGACCGCCCGGAACTGACATCGGCCAAGATCATCATCTCCGGTGGCCGCGCGCTCGGCTCGTCCGAAAAGTTCCAGGAAGTCATCCTGCCTGTCGCCGACAAGCTCGGTGCCGCCGTTGGCGCATCGCGCGCCGCCGTCGATGCCGGCTACGCGCCGAACGATTGGCAGGTCGGGCAAACAGGCAAGGTCGTCGCGCCCGAGCTCTACATCGCCGTGGGCATATCGGGCGCCATCCAGCACCTCGCCGGCATGAAGGATAGCAAGGTCATCGTCGCCATCAACAAGGACGAGGAAGCGCCGATCTTCCAGGTCGCCGATTTCGGCCTCGTCGGCGATCTCTTCGATATCCTGCCGGAACTGCAGAAGGCTTTGTGATTTCAACGATGCCCGGTTTCGCCAGCGAGACCGGGTTTTCGCACGCGCGGCCCATGTTTCGCACATGCGAGCGACTGGAAAATTATCCTTTTAGGGTCTACTACTGCAGCCGGGCGATCTCTCGCCCGGCTTTTTTGTTCGGTATGGCAGGCGCGGGGGCGAATGCCGCGTAGGGGTTTGGAGATGACTGCGGTGTTTAAAACGATCGGTATTGTCGGCGCGGGACAGATGGGTTGCGGCATCGCACAGGTTTCCGCAGGCGCGGGCTACAAGGTTCAGATCTACGATCTCTCCCAGGACCGCATCGAGCATGGTCTGGCCACCATCAACGGCAACCTCGCCCGCCACGTCACCAGCGGCAAGATGACCGACGAGGAGCGCGCCGGCATCCTGGCGCTGATCTCCGGCTCGTCCGACGTCAACGATCTCGCCTCCTCCGACCTCGTCATCGAGGCCGCGACCGAAGACGAGAACGTCAAGCGCAAGATCTACACGCTGGTGTGTCCGGTGCTGAAGCCGGAGGCGATCATCGCCACCAACACCTCCTCGCTGTCGATCACCCGCCTGGCCTCGGCCACCGACCGCCCGGAGCGGTTCATGGGCATCCATTTCATGAACCCGGTTCCGGTGATGAAGCTCGTGGAACTGGTGCGCGGCATCGCCACCGAGGAAGCCACCTTCAAGAAGGCCCGCGAATTCGTCGCCTCGCTGGAAAAGACCGTGACGGTCGCCGAGGACTTCCCGGCCTTCATCGTCAACCGCATCCTGCTGCCGATGATCAACGAGGCGATCTACACCCTTTACGAAGGCGTCGGCACCGTCGATGCCATCGACACCGCCATGAAGCTCGGCGCCAACCACCCGATGGGCCCGCTGCAGCTCGCCGATTTCATCGGCCTCGACACCTGCCTGTCGATCATGCAGGTCCTGCACGACGGCCTGGCGGACTCGAAGTACCGCCCCTGCCCGCTCCTGGTGAAATACGTCGAAGCCGGCTGGCTCGGCCGCAAGTCAGGCCGCGGGTTCTATGATTATCGCGGTGAGGTTCCGGTTCCGACGCGGTAGGTTTTGCTCCGAGCAAGCAGCCCCCTCATCCGCCCTTTGGGCACCTTCTCCCCGGTGGGGAGAAGGGAAGATGGAGCGAGCGGCCCGCCAAGGGTCCCTTCTCCCCAGCGGGGAGAAGGTGCCCAAAGGGCGGATGAGGGGGCCGCGGACGCAGACGTTGCGACGACCGCCCTCCCAAAAACCGCTAAATCCCCGCCGCACCCCGAATCAGCGCCTTGGCATCCTCGCTGTCCCACGCCGCCGGCCCGTTCATCGCCGAGATCAGGCATCCCTTGTCGTCGATCAGCAACGTCACCGGCAAGCCAAACGCCAGCCCCTGTTTCTTCAGCGTGTTGAACACGCCGATCGTGTTGTCGCGGTAGAGCTGCAATGCATCGACGCCGGTCTCGCTGAGGAAGGTCTTCGGCTTCTCGTCGTCGCCGGTGTCGATATTGACCGGCACCACCTGGAAGCGGCCGCTGCCGAGCTCCTTCTCCAGCGCGTTCAGCGCCGGCATCTCCTCGCGGCAGGGCACGCACCATGTCGCCCAGAGATTGAACAGCACCGTCTTGCCGGCGAAATGGTCGAGCGTCATCGGCTTGCCGTCAGCGCCGTTGAAGGCGATCGACGTCATCCGTCGGGGCTCCTCGGGCGCGACCATGGCCGCCACCTCGCCCTTCAGGAAAGGCTTGATACGGGTGGCGATATCTTTTGTGGCCTTGCATTCGGCCGACGCCGTGTCCGCACCGCCATTGCCAGACCCGGTCTCCTTAATGTAAACCGCTGCCGCACCGGCAATGATGCCTGCGACGACCGCGATCCCGACCAGCTTCAGGGATGGCAGGCGCAAGGGCGTTCTTGTTGTCATTTCATTCTCCCGGACACGCGTTCTTCAAGGCAGGCATCTTTCATGGCCGACAGCACGGATACCAAATCCTCCAACCAGATGTGGGGCGGACGCTTCGCTTCCGGCCCAGATGCGATCATGGAGGAGATAAATGCCTCGATCGGTTTCGACAAGAAGCTGTTTGCGCAGGACATCCGCGGTTCCATCGCCCATGCCACCATGCTCGCCCACCAGGGCATCATCCAGGCAGACGATAAGGACAAGATCGTCGAAGGGCTAAACACGATCCTGTCAGAGATCGAAAGCGGCAATTTCGAATTCTCCCGCAAGCTCGAAGACATCCACATGAATATCGAGGCGCGCCTCGCGACCCTGATCGGCCCCGCCGCCGGCCGCCTGCACACCGCCCGCTCGCGCAACGACCAGGTGGCGCTCGATTTCCGCCTCTGGGTCAAGGAAGAGCTGGAGAAGACCGAAACCCTGCTGACCAACTTGATCGCTGCGTTTCTCGACCGCGCAGAAGAGCATGCCGATACCGTCATGCCCGGCTTCACCCATCTGCAGACCGCCCAGCCGGTCACCTTCGGCCATCACTGCATGGCCTATGTCGAAATGTTCGGCCGCGACCGCTCGCGCGTGCGCCACGCCATCGAGCATCTGGACGAGAGCCCGATCGGCGCGGCTGCGCTGGCCGGCACCGGCTATCCGATCGACCGCCACATGACGGCCAAGGCGCTCGGTTTCCGCGAGCCGACCCGCAACTCGATCGACACCGTCTCCGACCGCGACTTCGCCATCGAGTTCCTGGCGCTGGCCGCGATCTGCGCCATGCATCTCTCACGTTTGGCCGAAGAGATCGTCATCTGGTCGACCCCACAATTCGGCTTTGTGCGCCTGTCGGACGCCTTCTCCACCGGCTCCTCGATCATGCCGCAGAAGAAGAATCCGGACGCCGCCGAACTGGTGCGCGCCAAGACCGGCCGTATCAACGGCTCGCTGATCGCGCTGCTGACCATCATGAAGGGCCTGCCGCTCGCCTATTCCAAGGACATGCAGGAAGACAAGGAACAGGTCTTCGACGCCGCCGAGAGCATTGAGCTGGCGATTGCGGCGATGACCGGCATGGTCCGCGACCTGACCATTAACACCGCCCGCATGAAGGCAGCCGCCGGATCCGGCTATTCCACCGCCACCGACCTTGCCGACTGGCTGGTGCGCGAGGCCGGCCTGCCCTTCCGCGACGCTCACCATGTGACCGGCCGCGCCGTGGCGCTGGCAGAGAGCAAGGGCTGCGATCTGGCCGAACTGCCGCTTGCCGATCTGCAGGCGATCAACGCCGCGATCACAGACAAGGTCTATGACGTGCTGACGGTCGAGGCCTCGGTCGCCAGCCGCAAGAGCTTCGGCGGCACAGCACCGTCGGAAGTGAGGAAGCAGATCGCCTACTGGCGCGCCCGCAACTGAGTGATCCGGGCGAAGCGCCCTCCGCTTCGCCCGTCCGATCAGGCAAAGCCGAAGAGCCCAACAATCAGGGTGCACAAGGCGGATAAACTTCGCTATGAAGATGTCCACCCGTGCCGCTTCCCAAGAGGAATTCCATGCAGACCAGTTTGCCGCAGTTCATCCGCCTGACGGTTGTTTTCGCCGTGATCGGCTTTGCCGTTGCCGTTGCCGGATGCGGTCGCAAGGGCGATCTCGATCCGCCGAGCGTGCAGGCAACGAAGGGTGGCGATTCGTCCAAGCCGACGAAAGAACCGGGCGTTGCGGACAAGCCCTTCATCCTCGATCCCCTTCTGTAACAGGCCACTCCAGTGAACCATTTCGAGTATCGCGACGGCATCCTCTACGCCGAGAACGTCCCCGTTCCGGAAATTGCCAAGGCTGTCGGCACGCCTTTCTACATCTATTCGACGGCCACGCTGGAGCGCCACTACAAGGTGTTCGCGCAGGCCTTCAGCGATGTCGATTCGATGGTCTGCTACGCCATGAAGGCCAATTCGAACCAGGCCGTGTTGAAGACGCTGGGCAATCTCGGCGCCGGCATCGACGTGGTCTCCGAAGGTGAGCTGCGCCGCGCGCTGGCATCAGGCATCCCGGCCAGCCGCATCATGTTCTCCGGCGTCGGCAAGACCCCGCATGAGATGGACTACGCGCTGGAAGCCGGCATCTACTGCTTCAACGTCGAATCCGAGCCTGAGCTCGAAATCCTCAACCAGCGCGCCGTCAAGGCCGGCAAGAAGGCCCCAGTCTCCTTCCGCATCAATCCCGATGTCGATGCCCGCACCCATGCGAAGATCTCGACCGGCAAGAAGGAAAACAAGTTCGGCATCTCCTGGGAGCGTGCCCGGGCGGTCTACGCCCGTGCCGCGGCTTTGCCCGGCATCGAGGCCAACGGCATCGACATGCATATCGGCAGCCAGATCACCGAGCTGCAGCCTTTCGACGACGCCTTCAAGCTCTTGCGCGAACTGGTCACCACGCTCCGCGCCGATGGACACGAGATCCACCACGTCGATATCGGCGGCGGCCTCGGCATTCCCTACAAGGACGACAACAACCCGCCGCCGCTGCCCGACGCCTATGCCGCGATCGTCAAGAACCAGCTGCGCGAACTGAACTGCAAGATCGTCATGGAGCCCGGCCGCCTGATCGTCGGCAATGCCGGCATCCTGGTCACCGAGGTGCTCTACGTGAAGGACGGCGGCGAAAAGACCTTCGTCATCGTCGATGCCGCCATGAACGACCTGATCCGCCCGACGCTCTACGAGGCCTACCACGAGATCCGTCCGGTGGTGATTTCCGCCGCGTCAGCACCGCGCATCAAGGCTGATGTCGTCGGCCCGGTCTGCGAAACCGGCGACTACCTGGCGCTCGACCGCGAGATGGCCATGCCGAAATCCGGCGATCTCATCGCCGTCAGCTCCGCCGGCGCCTATGGCGCCGTGCAGGCCGGCACCTACAACAGCCGCCTGCTGGTGCCTGAAGTGCTGGTCAAGGGCAGCGATTTCCATGTCATTCGTCCGCGCCGGACCTATGAGGAGCTGATCGCGCTCGACAGTGTCCCCGCCTGGCTCGACTGAGGACAGCAATCACTTTTTGGCGACCGGAGGTGTAAAAACCGGCATTCGCCGGCGCTTGCCCTCGCCTTCGCCACAAAGACTGTTATCCTTGGCCAAGAGCGAATTGCCCAGCAATCGCCGGAAGCCCCCTCTGCCCCCAACGCCAGATCGCGGAGACCGGATTGAAGAACAGCGCCAGCAGCGAGAAAAAAGGTGCTTTTGCCCTGAGGCCGTCCTTGGCGCGGCTGGTTGCGGCGAAACGCCTGACGGCGCAATGCGTGTTGCTGTTCGAACAGTTGTTGCCGCTGTTGATGCCCGTCGTCTCCGTGGTGGCGCTTTATCTGGCCGCCTCGTGGTTCGGCATCTTCCGCATCGTGCCCGACTGGCTGCGCATCGTTCTGCTGCTCGGCTTCGGCCTCGGCTTCCTCGCCACGCTCTTTCCGTTTCGCAAGCTGACCTGGCCGACCTCGGCCGCCGCTGATCGGCTGCTTGAGGAGCGCAATGACCTGCCGCACCAGCCGGTTGCCGTGCAGGAAGACGAGCCGGCCTTCGACACGCCGTTTTCCCGCGCTTTGTGGCGCGAACACCAGACCCGCATGGCCGAGAAGATCGCCACGCTGGACGCCGGCTTCCCGCAGCCCGACATCGCCGCCCACGACCGCTGGGCGCTGCGCGTCATCCCGGCACTGCTCATCGCCATCGCTTTCGGCTATTCGCTGTCGACCAATGGCGGCACGATCGGCGACGCTCTGCAGGCACGCCCCGAGCCGCAGGCGACCGATCCGGCGGTACGCATCGACGCCTGGGTCACGCCGCCCGCCTATACCGGCCGACCTCCCGTCTATCTCACCGCCACCGGCAGCGAGCAGGCGGCAATAAAGATCCCACAGCTGTCGAACCTGACGGTGCGCGTCAGCGGCGGCAAGGCCGACGAGAAGGTGGTATTCTCCAAGGCCGATGGCCAGTCGGTCGAAATCGCGGCCACCGAAGCTGGCGCCGCCGCGCCGAACGCACAGCCGGCAACGCCGCCACCCGCCGGCCAGCAGCCCGCCGCCGCTGCGCCCACGGCCAGCACGCATTTGATGAAGCTTGAGGAAAACGGCACACTCGAGGTCAACGGCCGCAAATGGGCCTTCGACGTCATCCCCGACAAGGCGCCTGAGATCGCCTTCAACGGCCTGCCGAAACAGACGGTCAACGGCGCGCTGGAGATCGGCTTCACCATCAAGGACGATTACGGAGTGCAGGAAGCCTCGGCCGAGATCGTGCCGGTCGAAACCGATGCATCGGCGACGCCGCTCTATCCGCTGCCTGACTACAAGCTCGACATTCCCCGCCGCAACGCCCGCGACGCCAAGGGGCTGACCAGCAAGAACCTCACCGAGCATCCGCTCGCCGGCAAGCGTGTCCGCATCACGCTCATTGCCAAGGACGCCGCCGGCCAGACCGGCCGCAGCCCGCCGCACGAGATGACGCTGCCGTCGCGCCCGTTCAGCGAACCGCTGGCCGCCGCCGTTGCCGAAGAGCGCCAGACCTTCGCGCTTGACACCCGCAAGATGCCCGAGGCGATCGCGCTCAACGAGGCGCTGACCCTGCGCCCCGAGGAGACGATCCCCAACCTCACCAACTATCTCCTGATCGAATCCGCCCGCCAGCGCATGAAGCTCGCGAGAGGTGACGAAGCGCTGAAGGACACGGCAGACTATCTCTGGGATATCGCCATCGGCATGGAAGACGGCGAGCTCTCGCAGGCCGAGCGCAACCTGCGCAACGCCCAGCAGAACCTGGCCGATGCGCTGCAGCGCAATGCGCCGGATGCCGAGGTCAAGAAGCTCATGGACGAGCTGCGCAAGGCGATGCAGGACTACATGAAGGAGCTCGCTCAGCGCATGCAGAACGCGCCGATGCAGCCCAACCAGAACGCCCAGAACGTCATCCGCCAGCAGGATCTGGAGCGGATGATGGACCAGATCGAAAACCTCGCCCGCTCCGGCAACCGCGACGCCGCCCAGCAGATGCTGTCGGAGCTGCAGCGGATGATGAACAATATGCAGGCCGGCCGACCGCAGCGCGGTCAGCAGCAGCAGGGCCAGGACAACAGCCAGATGCGCCAGCAGATGGACAAGCTAGGCCAGATCCTGCGCGACCAGCAGAAGCTGATGGAAGAGACCTTCAAGCTCGACCAGCAGCTGAAGGACCGCATGCAGCGCGGCGACCCGGGCATGGATCCTGATATGGGCATGAATGATCCCCTGATGAATGACATGCCGATGGACAATGACGGCATGCCGCAGGACCAGCAGCAGGGTCAACAGAACCAGCAAGGCCAACAAGGTCAGCAGGGCCAAAACGGACAACAGGGACAGCAGCCGTCGGACCAGATGACGGAGCAGCAGCTGCGCGACGCCCTGAAGCAGCTGCGCGAGCGGCAGGATCAGCTCGGCAAGCAGCTGGGCGAGATGCAGAAGGGTCTCGGCGACATGGGCATGAAGCCCGGCCCCGGCTTCGGCCAGGCACAGCGCGAGATGGAAGGCGCCGGGCGCGAGCTCGGCCAGGGGCGCGGCGAACCGGCGATCCAGGGCCAGGGCCGGGCGCTCGAAGCGCTGCGCCAGGGCGCGCGCGACATGATGAACCAGATGATGCAGGCGCAACAGGGTCAGCAGGGCCAGCAAGGACAAGGTCAGGGACCGCAGGGCCAGGTCGGCCAGGGCAACCAGAACGGCCGCGACCCGCTCGGTCGTCCGCGCCGCGCCGATGGTCCTGACTTCGGCGACCAGGTGAAGGTGCCTGACGAGATCGACGTCCAGCGCGCCCGCGAAATCCTCGACGCCATCCGTGAAAAGCTGGGCAACAACCCTTCACAGGAGATGGAACGGCGCTATCTTGAACGTCTGCTCGATATTCAATAGAGCAGACAGGACAACTTCTTGATTTCAAACCTGCCCCGGACGCCGATCCTCCACCCGTACGGGGCTGTCCCTGCCCTGCGGAAGCTTCGTGATGTCGCGGCGACAGGCGACGAACGATAGCGAACGATGGCAATTCTCTTTAAGACGGTAATCGCTGAAAGCGCGGCATTCGAGATGATCGAGAACGCCCTTTCCGGCCATGGCAACGACTATGACGGCTATCTCAATGTCGTCGCCGACGAAGGCGAGCAGACGCTCTCCTGGGGGCCGAACATGCATGCCGAGCAGTTCCAGGCCGAGGTTACCGACATCCTGCGCGCCACCTGGGACATTTCCCGCTTCTGGGTGATCTACGAGCGCCGCGACGACCGCAAGGATCCGGCCGCCAACGACATCCGCAACGCTGCCTTCAAGCTCACCCGCGGCTATGCCGGCGTGGTGGTGGTGACGCTCAGCCTGCTTGGCAAGCGCGACGAGGCTGATGATATCGAGCTGATCTTCGTCTGCTTCCAGCAGGATTTCCAGCGTCGCAATTTCCGTGTCCGCTTCGAGGGCAAGTTCGTTCAGCCGTAGTATCTGCGCAGCACCTGCGACGCCTCTGTCTCGACAGGCGGTTACCTCCGCATGCCTATCCGCGCAAATAGTGCCTCCTTGCAGTACCCCCGCCCATCCCTATTGTCTCCGCGTAACCCAATGACATGCTGGAGACCCTGACATGAAACGCTCTCTTCTCGCCGCCACGCTGGCCATCTGCCTCTTGCAAACGGCCTTCGCTCAGGAGGCCGTGGTCGGCGTCGACAATGCGGATGCGCTGTTCACCAGCCCGGATCCGGTGCTGAACAGGAACAAGCAGACCACCTACAAGATCATCAAGGAACTGCTGGAAGCCAATCACTGGGAGCGCGCCGACCAATATCTCACCGAGCGCTATCTGCAGCACAATCCCAACGCTACCTCCGGCCTGAAGGGCGTGGTCGAATACTTCACGGTGGTGCGCAAGCGCGAACCGACGGACATTCCGGAAAAGATGAAGACAAAGATCGTTTCGGTGGTGGCCGAGGGCGATATCGTCACCGTCGGCTATCCCCGCGAGATGAAGGACCCGAAGGATCCCTCGAAGACCTACACGACCACCTGGTTCGACAGCTGGCGTTTCGTCGACGGCAAGGCCGACGAGCATTGGGACCCGGCCATCAAGGCCGAGTAGAACTAGGACCGAATAGGGCTTAGGCAGCCAGTGCCCGGGCAACCGCCTTGCGGATATCCGGCAAGGCAAACGGCTTCGACACGACGTCGACGATCTTCTCCGCGAGGTCGTCGGCGCGTTCGCGCTGTTCGGCATAGCCGGTCATCAGCAGGATCTTCAGCGCCGGAAAGGCGGACTTGGCCTGGTGCGCCAGCTCAATTCCGTCCATCACGGGCATGCGGATATCCGACAGCAGCAGGTCGTAGCCGCCGACATTGAGCTTCTCCAGCCCTTCCGCACCGTCAGCCGCTTCTTCGGTCTCATGACCGTCGAGGCGCAAAGCGCGGGCAACGAAAGAACGCAGCGAATCTTCGTCTTCCGTGATCAGAATTCTTGCCATGGTGTGCATTGCTCCGTTTCATGCCCTGCAAGGCAAATCACACGACTTTCCTTTGCGAGAGGTAAACGGCAGCAGGCAATGATCCGGACGATGGACGAAATGGTTAACAACCCGTCTTGAAATGGAGCACGCGGATTGATCGTCAGGCGTCGCCGGTGACGACGCCGACGAAGGGCAGTTCGCGGAAGGCGTAGGCCACATCCATGCCGTAGCCGACCACGAAATAGTCGGGGCATTCGAAGCCGACATAGTCGGCTTCCAGCTCTTCCTTGCGCTTGACGCTCTTGTCGAGCAGCACCGCGATGGTGACGTTGCGGGCGCCGCGCTCGTAGAGCAGTTCCTTGGCGAACTTCAATGTACGTCCGGATTCGAGGATATCGTCGATCAGGAGAACGTCGCGGTCCTTCACCTCGCTGTCGATATCCTTGACGATCCGCACGCCCTGCGAGACCGTGCCGGTGCCGTAGCTCGACAGCGTGATGAACTCGACCTCGGGTGCGAGGCCGGTGTCATGCAGCGCCCTGATCAGGTCGGCGGCGAAGATGAACGAGCCCTTGAGAATGGCGATAACCAGCAGGTCCTTGGTCGGCCCCTGGGCGATCTCCTTGGCGATCGCGTGATTGCGCTCGGCAATCATCTCGGCCGTGAAAAGAGGATCGATATTCTTACCGCGCACGACTGGCATGAAAGGCTTGCTCCCTGAAAACAAGCACAAGCCGTTACCACAAACGGCGCGGCGAAACACCCCTTACGGCATGAAGGCGAGCCGGACGTCCGGCATTTTTCCACCGGCATACTGCATTCGGGTCGAAAAACCCCGACTTTCGCCGCCATAGATCACCTTGACGGGCGGGTTGATCACCACGCTCGCGACCAGCCGTTCGTCGGCGAACAGATTGGCGCGGATCGGCCGCACCACCTGGGTCGTGCCGCTGACATTGTCGATGATGCCGTTGATCAAAAGCACCCGCATGCCGTTGGCATCGCGCGGCGTTGCCGTCACATGGGTGAAGTGCAGGGGCTCGATATCGACGGCGGCATTCGATGAGGACAGTCCAGAGAAGCCGCCGAACAGGCCGAAGACCAGCACGCAGAGCGCAATCACCAGCCCGGCGAAATGCCGCCCCGATGCCTGCTGCAGCCACGCTTCGCCCATCTGCATGAAGGAGGGCGTGGGAGCAGAGACTGGCGCAGGCCGGGATGCCGGACGCTTCGTCGCGGACGCCGGTCGGCTATTGTCGTTGTAGCCCCTGTTGTCGAATGCGGATGCGCGCTGCTGGCCGATGACCACGAACTCAGCATCGGCGATATCGGCCGCGCGGCTCTGGCGCATGTCGCGCTTGCCCGGCTCCGGCGGCAGGAAATCATAGGCCCGCCCTGGGGTCTGGTGCTTGAACGAGGAGGATGCCATGACGACCGCCTTTCCGGTATCCACTGCTTTCACGGCCTGCGACATAGGCAGGCATTGAAACGAATCCTCTCTACTCGTAAATTTTATTGGTTAATGCTTCGCAAAGACCGCCATCAAACAGGCGCCTTTCCAGCGAAATTTACCGCTTGTTAATTGATCTGGTTAACAAGTCATGCGGTGAAACAACAAGAAACTGAGCGGCCCGTTGATCCACTTCGAGAATGTCGGTTTGCGCTATGGAATGGGACCGGAAATTCTCCGGGACCTGACCTTCGACATCCCGAAGAAATCCTTCCAGTTCCTGACCGGCCCTTCCGGCGCCGGCAAGACGACACTGCTCAGGCTTCTCTTCCTGTCGCTGCAGCCGACCCGCGGCCTGATCAGCATGTTCGGCCGCAACATATCCGATATCCCGCGCGCCGAGCTGCCGCTGCTGCGCCGCCGCGTCGGCATCATCTTCCAGGAATTCCGGCTGCTCGATCATCTCACCACCTATGAGAACGTGGCGTTGCCACTGCGCGTGCGCGGCAAGGACGAGGCCTCCTACAAGACCGACGTGCTCGAACTGCTGAAATGGGTGGGCCTCGGCGAGCGCATTAACGTGCTGCCGCCGGTGCTGTCCGGCGGCGAGAAGCAGCGCGCGGCCATCGCCCGCGCCCTGATCGATCGCCCCGAGATCCTGCTCGCCGACGAACCCACCGCCAACGTCGATCCGCCGATGGCGCGCCGCCTGCTCAACCTCTTCCTCGAGCTCAACCGCCTGGGAACCGCCGTCGTCATCGCCACCCACGATCTGACGCTGATGGACCAGGTGGACGCCCGCCGCATGATCCTGTCGGAAGGGCACCTCGACATCCATGACTGAGCCCGTATCCCGCCCCCCGGCACCGGTCGCCTCCAAGGGTCAGAAACGGCCGGAGATGAAGGTGCGCCCGACGGCGCCGATCCTCCCCTCGGCCAACATCCAGGGCAATGCGCTGATGGTGGTCATCGCGATCATGGCCTTCCTCGCCTGCCTGACGCTCGGCGGCGTCTCGATGGTACGCTCGACGGCCTCCAGCTGGGAAAGCCAGATCTCCCGTGAGATCACCATCCAGATCAAGCCGGACGACGGCCTCGACATGGACAAGGCGCTCACCGACGCGCGCCGCATCGCGCTCACCTTCGTCGGCACCAGGGATGGCCAGATCGTAGACGAGGCTGCCACAGCGCGCCTGCTCGAACCCTGGCTCGGCACCGGCCTCGACATCAAGGAACTGCCCGTTCCCCGCCTCGTCATCATCACCATCGACGAGAGCAACCCGCCCGATTTCGACGCCATGCGGGCGCTCCTGAAGGAGAGCATTCCGCAATCCTCGCTCGACGACCACCGCACCTGGGTCGACCGCCTCGTCTCGATGGCCCACACCACTGTGATGATCGGCACCGGCGTGCTCCTTCTGGTGTTCTCGGCCATGGTGCTGACGGTGGTTTTCGCCACCCGCGGCGCGCTGTCGGGCAACCGTCACATCGTCGAGGTGCTGCATTTTGTCGGCGCCGAGAGCTCCTTCGTCGCCAACGAGTTCCAGAAGCACTTCCTGAAGATCAGCCTCAAGGGCTCGGCCGTCGGCAGTGCCCTTGCCGCCCTCTTCTTCATGAGCGCCGGCTTCCTGCAGAGCCGCACGCTCGCCACCCCGCAGACCGACCAGGCGACCGCCCTGTTCGGCACCTTCTCGGTCGGCGCGCTCGGCTATGCCGGCATCTTCGCGACGATGATCGTCATTGCGCTTCTGACCACCTTCACCGCCCGCCTCACCGTCATGCGGACCATCTACGAGATCGACACGCTGCGCTCGGATCCCACGCGCGCCGACGGTCTGCCGAATTAAGAATCCGGACGGTTTTTTGCCATGAAAGCGTCTGTTCGCCGCCCTAATCTGCGTATATTTTTCGATTCATGAGCATGAGCCGCATGTCGCACGACCCGATTCGTCCGGAAACGGAGCTGGAAAACTCCGGGAGCGAACCCGCGCGCCGTGGTCCCGTGCGCCGCCTGCTGCGCTGGGGCGGCTTCGCCGTGGTGCTGGCGATCGCCTTGCTGTTCGGCGGCTTTCTGCTTTTCGCCGACTCGGTGACGACACTGAAGCCGCCGCTCGATCCGCATGCCGACGCCATCGTCGTGCTGACGGGTGGCTACCAGCGTATCGACCAGGCCGTGGAACTGCTGCAGAAGGGCGCCGGCAAGCGGCTGCTGATCTCGGGCGTCCACCCGAGCACCACCCGCGCCCAGATCCGCAAGATGACACAGGCGGCCCCGGAGCTGTTCGATTGCTGCGTCGATATCGGCTACGACGCGCTCGACACGATAGGCAATGCCGAAGAGGCCACCAACTGGATCCACGCCAAGGGCTACACCAGCGTCCTCATCGTCACCAACAACTACCACATGCCGCGCAGCCTGGCCGAGCTCGCCTATGTCGACCCGGAAACCCGGTTCGTGCCCTATCCCGTGGTCAACACCGATCTGAAGAACAGCAACTGGTTTACCGACCCGAACGCCATGCGCGTCATGCTCGCCGAATACGGCAAGCTGCTCTTTGCCGGCGCCCGCAACCTCACGGGCCTGTTCCGCCATCCCGGCCTGCGCTCGGCCGAAGGCGACACCTGAGCCCGAGCGATCAACGCTTTTTATGGCGACCAATATCGTGTAGGAGGGCTGTGCCGCCGTGTCAGGCGGATACTGGCCTTGGGAAAGTTCATGATCGCCCTGCGTTCCGTCCTCTTCAACACGATCTTCTATGCCAACCTGATCCTCAGGATGATCGTCTTTTCGCCCTACTACTTCCTCGCCCCACGCCGGACCGCCTACAACATTCCGAAGAACTGGGCGCTGTCGAACCACTGGCTGATGGAAAAGATCGTCGGCACCACCTTCGAGATCGAGGGGCTGGAGAACCTGCCGGAGGGTGGTTACATCCTGGCGCCGAAGCACCAGTCCTTCTGGGACACCTACGCGCTGCTGCCCTGGCTCAAGGACCCGGTCTACATCCTGAAGCGCGAGCTGATGTGGATCCCGCTGTTCGGCTGGTACGCCAAGAAGCAGCGGATGATCCCGATCAACCGCGGCGCCCGCGGCAAGGTCATGGTCGAGGCGCTGCGCCGCACCAAGGAAGAGCTCGCCACCGGCCGGCAGCTGATCATCTATCCCGAGGGCACCCGCCGTCCGCCGGGCGCCGAACCGCTCTACAAATACGGCATCGCCCGCATGTACCGCGACCTGCAGCTGCCGGTCGTGCCCGTCGCCATGCATCCCGGCCTGTTCTGGCCGCGGCGCTCGACCATGCGCTATCCCGGCCACTACAAGGTCCGCATCCTGCCGCCGATCGAACCCGGCATGGACCCCGACGCCTTCTTCGCGCATCTGATCGAGGTGACGGAACGCGCCAGCGACGAACTCCTGATCGACGCCGCGACACGCAACCCGGATCTGCCGCTGCCGCCAACGGCCGTGCAGCGCCTCGAAGAACTGCGCAAGGACAAGGCCGCATCCGCCTGATAGACGCGAGCAGGAACGCTTACGCCGCGCGCAGCCGCTCGACCTCGTCAACCACCTCTTCGAGCCATTGGTCGCGAATGCCCATCTGCTTGAGGTGTGCCAGCGTGTTGAACACATAGGCATCGTTCGGCCCGGATTGCCCCTTGGCCTCATGCACGATGCGTGCGGCACCCAGCGTATCCAGCGACCCCGCATATTGCGTGTGATGGCGATCGACCACGTAGGCGATGCCCTGCACGCTGCGTCGGCCCTCCAGCTGCAGCGGAACCTGACGCTCCAGATAAACGTTGGTCACCAGTTCGCGGGCGCGCAGATAGGCGATCACCGCGTCCCAGTTCTCACCGGCGATCCGAAACGCCATGCCGCGGCACGATCCACCACGGTCCAGCCCCAGCACCAGCCCCGGATTTTGCTGGGTGCCGCGATGCACCCAGGAGTGCACGCAGAGAGACCGCCGATAGCCATGGATAAGCGCTTGTGACCGCTCAACAAACTCGAAGCCCGGATTCCACATCAGCGATCCGTAGCCAAACACCCAAAATTCGTCCATATCGCAAGCCAGACCGAGATTCCCATTTGCGAACCACCATTGGAGAACATCATGTCAGCGTCAAGCCAATCCCGTAGCGGCAGGAAATTCTGGTGGCTGGGGGCAGGCATTGTTCTCGTGATCGCGCTCTATACCGGCGCCTGGTTCTACGCCGCCTCGACGCTCAAGAACACCGTGCTGACGGCGATCGGCCCCGGCAACACGGCCGGTGTCTCGGGCCAGTGCGCCGATATCGATTTCCGTGGCTTCCCGTTCCGCATCGGCCTCTACTGCGCCAAGGTCGATGTCGACGACAACGTCAATGGCGTGTCGGCAAGCTTCGGCGCCCTGCGCTCCGCCGCCCAGGTCTACGCCCCCGGCCACATCGTCTGGGAACTGGATTCGCCGGCGGAAATCCGCACCGCGCACGGACTGTCGATCAACGCCGAATGGGCCAACCTGCAATCGAGCCTCACCACCAAGCTCAAGGGCATAGACCGCTCCTCGACGATCATCGACGGGCTGAAATCGACAACCGTCTCGTCGGCCACCGGCCAGACGATCACCTTCGACGCCGCCCACACCGAACTGCACCTGCGCCAGAATGGCGCCGATCTCGACGGTGCGCTCTCGATGACCGACGCGCAGACGGTGATCAAGGACTGGCCGCAGGTCTTCCCGAAACTCTCGACCAGCGCCGACCTCACGCTGGCAGGCAAGGCCGGCATGATCGACGGCAGCGACAAGAAGGGCCTTTACGGCGCCAGCGGCGAGTTGCGCAAGCTGGTGGCCGATATCGGTGACGGCAAGGTGATGACGCTGTCAGGCCCCTTCTCCTTCGACGACGAAGGCTATCTCACCGGCCAGTTCAAGCTGCAGATCGAGGATCTGAGCGCCTGGCGCGACAGCATCAAGCAGACCTTCCCCGATATCGCCAAGACCGTCGACACCGCCGCCAAGCTCCTGAAGGCGCTGGCCGGCGGCGGCAGCACGGTGTCCGTGGACCTCGTCGTCCAGCGCGGCAACGCCACCGTCAGCGGCTTCATTCCGCTGGGACAGATCCCGCCGATCTGAGGGCGGCTGGATCTAAGCGTAAGCGGCCACGCGAGGTGACGCGAGGCCGTCTCCTCGCTTTCCCTCATCTCTGTGCTTGTCACAGAGATCCAGCCGACGCGCGTCCGCGCGGCGAAGAGAGTCTATTGCGATCAAGGACTTGATCGCGCTGGATTCCGGCACAAGGCCGGGATGAGGGTGGAGATGGTGGCGCTCGTCAACTCAAAATAAGGCGAGAAGCGAGAACGGCGCTTACGGAGAGCACCGCAACAGGCAAACAACCAGCCCGACCCATCACACCTTCTTGTCGAGCGTATGCGGCCGGCCGAAGTCGGGGGCGTCCACGTCCTGGCCGGCCTCGATGATCGAGCGGCGGATGGCGCGGGTGCGAGTGAAGAGGTCGAAGATCTTGTCGCCCTCGCCCCAGCGGATCGCCCGCTGCAGATAGGCGAGGTCTTCCGAAAACCTTGCCAGCATCTCCAGGATCGCATCCTTGTTGTGCAGGCAGATATCGCGCCACATCGTCGGATCGGACGCCGCCAGACGGGTGAAATCGCGAAAACCGGATGCGGAATACTTGATCACCTCGGATTCGGTCACCGTCCCCAGATCGTCGGCCGTGCCAACGATGTTGTAGGCGATCAGGTGCGGAAGGTGCGAGACAATGGCGAGCACCTTGTCGTGGTGCGCCGGGTCCATCACGTCGATCTTCGAACCCAGTGTCTCCCAGAAACGGCCGAGCGTCTTCAGCGCCCTCTCGTCGGTATTCTCGAGCGGCGTGAAGATGCACCAGCGCCCCTCGAACAGGCCGGGGAAACCGGCATCCGGCCCGGACTTTTCCGTTCCCGCCAGCGGGTGGCCGGGGATGAAGTGGACATTCTCAGGCATATGCGGCTGCATCTGCGCAATGACGGAGGCCTTGGTCGAGCCGACGTCGGTAACGATCGCGCCCGGCTTCAGGCTGCCCGCGATCTCCTTGGCGACGCTCTCCGACGCGCCGACCGGCACCGAGACGATCACCAGATCGGCATCCTTGACCGCTTCGGCCGACGACGTCGTATAGCGATCGCCGAGCTGCAACTCTTCCGCCCGCTTCAGCGTCTCGGCGCTGCGGGTGGCGATGACCACCTCCTTCGCGAGCCCTAGGCGCTTGATGTCGTGGGCGAGCGACGAGCCGATCAGGCCGATGCCGATCAGCGCGATGCGATCGAACTGGACCGTCATGCTTTGCGCCCCAAAAACTCGCCAAGCGCCTCGATGACGCCGCGGTTGGCCTCCTCGGGGCCGACGCTCATGCGCAGCGAATTGGCAAAGCCATAGCCCTTAACGGCACGGAGGATATAGCCGCGGCTAGTGAGGAAATCGTCAGCCTCAGCGGCACGCTTGCCATCGACATCGGGGAAATGGATCAGCACGAAATTGGTGACCGACGGCGTTACCCTGAGGCCGAGCGCCTCGAAGGCGCTGGTCAGCTTGTCGATCCACATCAGATTGAAGGCGACGGCTTCCTGCGTGAAGGCCTGGTCGCGGATCGCCGCAGCACCCGCCGAAATCGCCGCGCTGTTCATGTTGAACGGGCCGCGCACGCGGTTCAACGCGTCGATGATCTCGACCGGCGCATACATCCAGCCGACGCGCAACGCCGCCAGACCATAGACCTTCGAAAAGGTGCGCGTCATGACAACATTGTGGTTCTGCGACACGACCTCGATGCCGGACTCGTAGTCGTTGCGGCGGACATATTCGGCATAGGCCGCGTCCAGCACCAGCACCACGTTCTTCGGCATTTCGTTCTGGAGGCGGCGGATTTCGCTGACCGGAACATAGGTGCCGGTCGGATTGCCCGGATTGGCGATGAACACCATCTTCGTCTTCGGCGTCACCGCAGCGAGGATCGCATCGACATCGACGGTCGCCTCCTTCTCCTTGACGGTAACGACATCGGCACCCGCGCCCATGATCTGGATCTTGTAGACCAGAAAGCCATGCTCGGTGATGATGGCTTCGTCGCCCGGCGCCAGATAGACATGGCAGAGCAGCCCCAGCAGTTCGTCGGAACCATTGCCGCAGAGAATATTAGCCGGGTTAAGACCATGAACGGCGGCGATCGCCGCGCGCAATTCGACCGCCTGGCCGTCGGGATAGCGCTCCAGCGTTTCGGCCGCGGCGCGATAGGCGGCGATCGCCTTCGGGCTGGCGCCGAGCGGTGTTTCGTTCGACGAGAGCTTGTAGACGCGGGCCACGCCTGGCGCATGTTCCTTGCCCGGCACATAGGCAGCGATATCAAGAATACCGGCACGGGGAACAGGCTTGCTCGTCTCTACGCTCATCGGATCAACCTTGGAAAATGCCGGGGTATCCGGCTGAAAATTGCCCAGAGGCAATAGAACGGAAACCGGGTTTTGTCGAGTGGTGGGGTTATAGGTGGCACTCGGATCAAAAATCGTAAACGAGTCATCGAGAGCGACGGCATCGGTAGTGCCGGGGCGCAATCCTCTTGCTCCCCCTCTCCCCTCGGGGAGAGGGTAGGGTGAGGGGGCCCTCGGCACAACGTCAACCGTTGCAGGCGAAACGACAGAGAGACCAAGGCGCCCGGAGCCCCCTCATCCGGCCCCAAGGGCCACCTTCTCCCCTTGGGGAGAAGGGAAAAACAAACCCTACCGGCTACGTGTCGTCGGCACGCCGTGCGGCGACAGCACCGGCACGAAGACGCGGCGCGAGGCGCGGGCGGCGACCGGCAGGCCCTGGTAGAGTCGCTTCTGCGCCTCGACGATGATCACCCCCGAAAATGCCGGCCAGAGCGCTCGCCCGACCCGCTCGAAGGCGCCGCGAAGGCGCATCATCGTCCGGAGCTTCGACGGCGGAAACAATAGCGCCTCGGCGGTGGCGCCCGGCGTGAAATTGGTTTCCCGCAGCAGGTGCGTCAGCTGCCCGCGCGAGTAGGGGCGGCCGGAACCGAATGGCGTATGCTCCATCCGTGCCCAGACGCCTCGCCGGTTCGGCACCACGATGATCAGCCGCCCGCCCGGCGCCAACACCCGCCACAGTTCCTTCAGCGTCTCGCGCGGGCTTTCGGCGAATTCCAGCGAATGCACCATAAGCACCCTGTCGATCGACGAATCGGGCAGCGGCAGCTCCTCGTCGAAGATCAGCGCCGTCGACGACAGCGAGCCCATCGGCCAGTTTACAGCACCCTGCCCCGCCGGCATGAAGGCGAAGGTGCGTTCGGTGTCGGTACGGAAGCGATCGAGAAACGGCACGGCGTAGCCGATCCCCACCAGACGCTCCTGCGGAAGCTTCACCCATAGCGAAGACAAGGCCATGACGATCGACTGCTCGGCGATACGGCCGAGGTCGGAATGATAGAACTGACGTAGGTCGACGATATCGGCGTGCATTGCACCAAATGTTATCAGCGGGTGGTTGGACTTCAAGACCGCAGCCTCTACATTCATGCCCAGCTTGAAATAAAGAGGCACCATAAAGATGAAATCCTTGGATTTAGACGTTTTTCTCTGCCGCACCGACAATTTCGGCGTGCTGGTTCACGATCCCGAAACCAACCTGACCGCATCGATCGATGCCCCTGATGCGGACGCCGTGATCAAGGCCGCCGAGCGCCGTGGCTGGACGATCACCCATATCTTCACCACCCACCACCATACCGACCATGTCGAAGGCAATCTGGCGCTGAAGGAAAAATACGACTGCGAGATCATCGGCCCGATCAACGAGGCAGTGGCGATCCCCGGCCTCGACAAAACCATGGCCGATGGCGATAGCTTCGAGTTCGGCGAGCATACGGTGAACGTTATCGAGACGCCCGGCCACACCGCCGGCCACATCTGCTACCACTTCGTCGACGACAAGGTGCTGTTTGCCGCCGACACGCTGTTTGCGCTCGGCTGCGGCCGTTTGTTCGAACGCTCGGCCGCCGACATGTGGCATTCGCTGCAGAAGCTCGCCGTTCTGCCCGACGAGACCGCCATCTATTTCGGCCACGAATACACCCTGTCCAACGCCCGCTTCGCGCTCACCATCGATCCCGACAACGAGCGCCTGAAGTCGCGCGCCGCCGACATCGAGGCGATGCGCGCCGAAGGAAAGTTCACCATCCCGACGACGCTCGCCATGGAGAAGGAAACCAACCCCTTCCTGCGCGCCGCCGACCCGTCGATCCGCCGCAATCTCTTGATGGAGAGCCGCACCAACGAGGAGGTATTTGCCGAGATCCGCAAGCGCAAGGACAACTTCTGATGCCGGCATCCGCGATGTCGGCCGATGACATCATCCGCGACCTCGAGATGGAACCGCATCCGGAAGGCGGGTGGTACATCCAGACCTTCCGGGACAGCGACGGTGGCGCGCGCGGCCACTCGACGGCGATCTATTATCTGCTGAAGGCGGGCCAGCGCTCGCACTGGCACCGGGTGCACGACGCCGCCGAGGTTTGGCATTACTACGCCGGAGCCCCGCTGGCGCTGCACCGCGCCGAGGACGGCGGCGGCAGCGAGACGCTGACGCTCGGAGCGGATATTCTGGGTGGCGAACGCCCGCAGGCGATCATTCCGGCCAACTGGTGGCAATCGGCCGAAACCCTGGGCGATTTCACGCTGGTGGGCTGCACCGTATCGCCGGGCTTCGAGTTTTCGAGCTTCGAGATGGCGCCGCCGGGCTGGGAGCCCGGCTCGTAAGGATTGAAAGCACGGCGGCGTCGCGAAACGCCGCTTACGGACATCTACTGCTTGGCAGTCTCCGGCAACATCACGAACAGCGACCGCAACAGCGACAGCGTCCCCGAATTGCCGACGCTGTAGTAGATCATGCGGCCGTCACGGCGGGTGTTGACCAGACCCTCCAGCCGCAGGCGCGCCAGTTGTTGGGAAACCATCGCCTGCTGCATGCCGAGAATGTCCTCGATCTGCCCGACGGTTTTTTCCTCTTCGGCAAGGATACACAGGATCATCAGTCTCGTATGATGCGCCAGCGCCTTGAGGAGCTCACTTGCTTCACGGGCCTTGGTCGAAACCCCCTGCAATTCGTGATCGGACATACCCGATCTAGGTGTCGGCAAGTGCATGTTATATCTCTAGTTGCATATATATCGAAACTGATGTTGTGTCAGTTATCATATACGCGAACAAGGTTCGTTCGGATCTCCTAAAAAACCAAAAAAAGTCATGTAATCAGCAGATAAGCTGTCCGCCGTTGATCTCCAGCACCTGGCCGGTGATGTATCCGGACAGCGATGACGCCGCCAGGAACAGGTAGGCGGGCGCGCAATCCTCCGAAGTGCCCAGCCGCTGCAAGGGGATCGTCTTGCGGGTCTGCTCGAGCTTTTCGGGCGAGGAATAGCGCTGGTGGAAGTCGGTCTCGATCGTGCCCGGCGAGACGCAGTTGACGCGGATACCGTCAGGTGCCAGTTCCCGCGCCAGCGCCTTAGAGTAAGTGGCGACGAACGCTTTCGAGGCCGAATAGATCGCCGAGCCCGGGCTGCCGCCGGTCAGCGCCGAGATCGATACGGTATTGACGATGGCCGCCTCCCCCGCCGCCCGCAGCGCCGGCAGCAATGCCCGTGTGACCTCGACGACAGACGTCTGGTTGAGCTGCACCACCGAACCATACTGCGCATCGGTGAGCGTGCCGGCCGGAAACCGACCGACCATGGTGCCGGCGTTATTGACAAGCACGTGAACCCTGTCGAAATGTCGGCGCACCTCAGCGGCAAACGCTTCGGTGCCCTCAGCGGAGGAGAAGTCGCCGGGAACCAGCAGCGCCCGACGATCCTGCTCGGCCGTCAGCAGGAAGTCGGGCAGCGGCCGGTCGCTGCTGCGGCCGGTGTGAACCAGCACGCGCGCGCCGCAATCGAGAAACTGCCGCGCCACCTCAAGCCCGATGCCACGGCTGGCACCGGTGACGACGACGTTGCGGTTCTCGAACAATTTTGGATGAAACATCTTTTATCCTCCCCTGCGCAGCCGATGCCGAACGGGCGACTGCCTGAGCGAAGGATAGCCTTTGCGCCGCGCAATGATCAACCTCCGAGGTCGATCGATCGCTATTCGCGCGTGGCGGAGGGAGCGCGACGGACAACAAAAAAGCGGCCTTGCGGCCGCTTCGATGACAGTCCGGAAACCTTGCAGGCTCAGTCCTTGCGGACGACGCCCGACAGGTGCGACAGTTCCATGATGAACTGTTCCAGCTTCGACTTGTGCTCGTGATGCTCGGCATCATCGAGTTCGGCCTTGGCGGCGTCGATGCGGCGGTCCAGTTCGTCTCGCGAGAGGTCCTCGACGGGGATCGCAGATTCGGCCAGCAGCGTGCAGCCGGTGGGCAGGATGTCGGCGAAACCGCCGAAAACCACGTAGTCCTTCTTCTGGCCGCCTGCCGAACGAACGCTGACCACACCAGGCTTGATCGTCGTCATCGTCGGCGCGTGGTGCGCCATGACGGTCATCTCGCCTTCGGTTGCCGGAATGACAACTTCGGTCACCATCTCGGACAGCAGCAGGCGCTCCGGAGATACGAGTTCAAAATTGAAATTGTCAGCCATGACGTTTCACTTCTTGATTGTCTTTGAAACGAGAGACGGCGCGCGTGGACGACCCCGGCGCGCCGTAAGTGAATGCATCAGGCAGCAGCCGAGAGCTTCTTGGCCTTTTCGATGGCTTCTTCCATCGAGCCGACCATGTAGAAGGCTGCTTCAGGCATGTGGTCGTATTCGCCGTCGACGAGACCCTTGAAGCCCTTGATCGTGTCTTCGAGCGCAACCAGCTTGCCAGGCGCACCGGTGAACACTTCGGCCACGAAGAACGGCTGCGACAGGAAGCGTTCGATCTTGCGGGCGCGGGCAACGGCCAGACGGTCTTCTTCAGACAGTTCGTCCATACCCAGGATCGCGATGATGTCCTGGAGAGCCTTGTAGCGCTGCAGCGTCGTCTGAACCTTACGAGCAACTTCGTAGTGCTCTTCGCCGACAACCATCGGGTCGAGCATGCGCGAGGTCGAGTCGAGCGGGTCGACGGCGGGGTAGATACCCTTTTCGGCGATCGAGCGCGACAGAACCGTCGTTGCGTCCAAGTGGGCGAACGACGTTGCCGGTGCCGGGTCGGTCAAGTCGTCGGCGGGAACGTAAATAGCCTGAACCGAGGTGATCGAACCCTTGGTCGTGGTGGTGATGCGTTCCTGCATCTGGCCCATGTCGGTGGCGAGCGTCGGCTGATAACCAACGGCCGAAGGAATACGGCCGAGCAGAGCCGACACTTCCGAACCTGCCTGGGTAAAGCGGAAGATGTTGTCGACGAAGAACAGAACGTCCTGGCCCTTGTCGCGGAAGTCTTCAGCGATCGTCAGACCGGTCAGAGCGACGCGAGCACGCGCACCCGGCGGTTCGTTCATCTGACCGTAAACCAGCGCAGCCTTGGAGCCTTCGCCGCCGCCATGCTTGTTGACGCCCGATTCGATCATTTCGTGGTAAAGGTCGTTGCCTTCGCGGGTACGTTCACCCACGCCGGCGAAAACCGAGTAACCACCATGCGCCTTGGCGACGTTGTTGATCAGTTCCATGATCAGAACGGTCTTGCCGACGCCGGCGCCGCCGAACAGGCCGATCTTGCCGCCCTTTGCGTAAGGTGCGAGCAGGTCGACGACCTTGATGCCGGTGACGAGGATCTGGCCTTCGGTCGACTGGTCGACGTAGGAAGGTGCGTCCTGGTGGATGGCGCGCTTGCCTGATGTGACCAGCGGACCGGCTTCGTCGACCGGCTCGCCGATGACGTTCATGATACGGCCGAGCGTCTCGGGACCAACGGGAACCGTGATCGGTTCACCGGTGTCGGAAACCGGCTGACCGCGAACCAGACCTTCGGTCGAGTCCATGGCGATCGTGCGGACTTCGTTTTCACCAAGATGCTGCGCCACTTCCAGAACGAGGCGGTTGCCGCCGTTCGTGGTTTCGAGCGCGTTCAGGATCGCCGGCAGTTCGCCTTCGAAAGCAACGTCTACGACGGCGCCGATAACCTGCGTGACTCTGCCGGCAGAGCCTGCCGCAGTCTTCTTGGGGGTAGCTGCCTTAGCCATCTTCTTACCCTCTTTCCCTTACCTCAGAGCGCTTCCGCGCCCGAAATGATTTCAATGAGTTCCTTGGTGATCTGAGCCTGACGCTGACGGTTGTAGGAGAGCGTCAGCTTATTGATCATTTCACCAGCGTTACGCGTCGCATTGTCCATCGCGCTCATCTTGGCGCCCATTTCGCCGGCGACGTTCTCGAGGAGCGCGCGGAAAATCTGGACCGAGATGTTGCGTGGAATCAGATCCTCGAGGATCGATGCCGGATCAGGCTCGTATTCGTAGACCGCGCCCGCATGGTCCGCGTCCTCGGCAACAACGTCGCTGACCGAAGCCGGGATCAGTTGCTGTGCCGTCGGGATCTGCGAGATCACCGACTTGAACTCGGAGTAGAACAAGGTGCAGACGTCGAACTCACCAGCTTCGTACATCTCGATGATGCGCTTGCCGATGCTGTCAGCGTTTTCGAAGGCGATGCGCTTGACGTCGCGGAGTTCCTTGCGCTCGACGATGAGCGGCAGGAATTCGCGGCGCAGGCTGTCGTAACCCTTCTTGCCGACGGTAAAGATCTTCACCGTCTTGCCTGCGGCTTCCAGCTTGCGGGCATGGTCGCGGGCAAAACGAGAAATCTGCGAGTTGAAACCGCCGCAGAGGCCGCGATCGGCGGTGCAGACGACGAGCAGGTGAACCTGATCCTTGCCTGTACCGGTCATGAGCGTCGGCGCACCATCCGCATCGGTGACGGCCTTGGCGATGTTCGCCAGAACCGCACCCATCCGCTGCGAATAGGGCCGGGCGGCCTCGGCCGCCTCCTGCGCACGCCGAAGCTTCGCCGCGGCGACCATTTTCATCGCCTTGGTGATCTTCTGCGTCGCCTTGACGGAGGCGATCCGGTTTTTCAGATCCTTAAGTGAAGGCATCCGTGATCCGTCCTAACTGGGTCCGATTACGAGAAAGACTTCGCGAAGCTATCGATGGCAGCGGTGAGCTTAGCCTTCGTATCGTCGCTGATGGCCTTTTCGGTACGGATCGTGTCGAGGATCGCCGAACCTTCGGAACGGAGGTACGACAGCAGACCCTGCTCGAACTTGCCGACCTGGTTGACCGCGACCTTGTCGAGGTAACCGTTGACGCCGGCGAAGATCACCGCGACCTGCTCTTCCGTCTTCAGCGGCGAGAACTGCGGCTGCTTCAGGAGTTCAGTCAGGCGTGCACCGCGGTTCAGCAGGCGCTGCGTCGAGGCGTCGAGGTCAGAGCCGAACTGGGCGAAGGCGGCCATTTCGCGATACTGGGCGAGTTCGCCCTTGATCGAGCCGGCAACCTGCTTCATGGCCTTGACCTGAGCAGCCGAACCGACGCGCGAAACCGACAGACCGACGTTAACAGCCGGACGGATACCCTGATAGAACAGGTCGGTTTCGAGGAAGATCTGGCCGTCGGTGATCGAGATCACGTTGGTCGGAATGAACGCCGAAACGTCGTTACCCTGGGTTTCGATGACTGGCAGAGCCGTCAGCGAGCCAGCGCCCATTTCGTCGGAGAGCTTTGCAGCACGCTCGAGGAGACGCGAGTGCAGATAGAAAACGTCGCCCGGATAAGCTTCGCGGCCCGGCGGGCGGCGCAGCAGAAGCGACATCTGGCGATAGGCGACAGCCTGCTTGGAAAGGTCGTCGTAACCGATCAGGGCATGCTGGCCGTTGTCGCGGAAGTATTCGCCCATGGCGCAACCGGCGAACGGTGCGAGGTACTGCATCGGAGCAGCGTCCGAAGCGGTCGCGGCGACGACGATCGAGTACTTCATTGCGCCACGTTCTTCGAGAACCTTGACGAACTGGGCAACGGTCGAACGCTTCTGGCCGATAGCGACGTAGACGCAGAACAGCTTCTCGCTGTCCGGGCCGTTGTCGTGGATGGCCTTCTGGTTCAGGATCGCGTCGAGAATGATCGCGGTCTTGCCGGTCTGGCGGTCACCGATGACGAGCTCGCGCTGGCCACGGCCGACCGGGATGAGCGCGTCGATGGCCTTGAGGCCGGTCGACATCGGCTCATGCACCGACTTGCGCGGAATGATGCCCGGGGCCTTGATGTCAACGCGCGAACGACGCGTTGCATTGATCGGGCCCTTGCCGTCGATCGGGTTGCCGAGAGCGTCGACAACGCGGCCGAGCAGTTCCGGACCAACCGGAACGTCAACGATGGCGCCGGTCCGCTTGACGGTGTCGCCTTCCTTGATGCTGCGGTCGGAGCCGAAAATAACGACACCGACGTTATCGGACTCAAGGTTCAGCGCCATGCCGCGGATACCGCCCGGGAACTCGACCATCTCGCCGGCCTGGACATTGTCCAGACCGTATACACGAGCGATACCGTCACCGACGGAGAGCACCTGACCGACTTCCGAGACCTGGGCCTCTTTGCCGAAATTTTTAATCTGATCTTTGAGAATTGCGGAAATTTCCGCGGCGCGGATATCCATCAGCCAACCTCTTTCAATGCAAGCTTAAGGGTAGAGAGTTTGGTACGAAGAGACGTATCAATCTGACGGGACCCGACCTTCACGATCAGACCACCAAGAATGGACGCATCAACCGTGACGTTGACCGCCACGTCTTTGCCGGTGACGCTCTTCAGCGCCGCCTTCAATTCAGTTTCCTGCGCTGCGTCGAGCGCATGAGCCGAGGTCACCTCGGCGGAGATTTCGCCGCGCTGTTTTGCGGCGATGATACGGAAGGCCTTGATCATGCCCGGAAGCGCGAACAGGCGGCGGTTACGCGCCACGACCTTGAGGAAGTTTGCGACCAGCCCGCTGATGCCGGCCTTCTCGCTGATGGCAATGATGGTCTTCAGCTGATCTTCAGCCGAGAAAACCGGGCTCGAGATGAAGCGCTTCAGATCGTCGCTCTCATCCAACATCGCCTGAAAACGGTCGAGATCGACGGCCACAGAAGGGACTGCCTTTTCCTCGAGCGCCAGTTCGAACAGCGACGAGGCATATCGTTCTGCAACACCAGATACAAGCTGGGACGTGTCTGCCACGGGCACAAATTTCCCTGATTTCAACCCAAGAATCCGGCCTCCGGCGGGCGCCTGATCTAAATTCCTGAATTCGTTATGATTTCCCCCAGAAATCGCAAGAGAAGCCTCTTGCTTCTTCCGAAATTCGGGGTCCGTCTAACATAGGATATCCGGACTCGCAACACGCGTAACGTCCTAATCCTGTTTTAGCGTCGATTTCTGCCGCAAAAATGCGGAAAGCCGCAATCACCCACAGGCGAGCTGCGCGAATTCCATGCATTTCAGGCCGAAAAGAAACCGAAGACGTAACCGAGCGGAAGCGCCGCCAGAATGACCTGCACAACCAGAAGTACATAGTTGATGACAGTGCCGCCTCGGTCGGACAGCAGCGAGATAACGCGTGCGAAGGCAGCCATCGCAAAGACGGCACCTACGACCAGATAGATATTCGGCTGAGCAAGCAATATCGGAGCGAGACCAAGCGCGAGATAGACACCGCCGATCGAGCGTTGCTCGGCATATCCGTCGCGCCGTCCTTCGCTAGGTTGGAGACCGAAGAAGCGCATAGCGTAGCCGGGCGCAAACATGATGATGAAGCCCGCGAGAGCCACAAAAGCCGCCGCACAAAAAGCCAGCTGCTCGCCCAGTTCTTCGGGAAAGTAGAATTCCATAGATCGACCCCAAATCATGCCCAATGGCTTCTTATGGCACGATTGCGAATACACGCAAACGCCCTCTCACGCCCGATCCGCAGGAAGTCCGGTTCAGAGAAAACCGCGATCTACAAAAAGCTTTGCGGATCGATGTCGAGCTGCACATGGATCGAGCCGCGCTCCTTTGGCGACTGCGACAGCATGACCCTCAGGAAGCCCTGCATGTCGGAGTTCTTCCGCCCGTGCACCAGCAGCCGGAAGCGGTGGCGACCGCGCACCAGCGCCAGCGGCGCCTCCGCCGGCCCGAGCACAGAAATGCCAGTCACCTGGGGGGCGGCGTTGCGGATGCCGCGCGCATGCGCCTCGGCATCGTTGCGCGTTTCGGCCGACACGATGATCGACGCCAGCCGCCCGAACGGCGGCAGGATGGCCCGCTCGCGCTCGGCGATCTCGCGCTCGTAGAACGCCCCGGCATCGCCGGAGACGATCGCCTGCATCACAGGATGCTGCGGCTGGTAGGTCTGCAGCAGCCCGTGGCTCTTCAGGCCCGTGCGCCCGGCACGCCCCGTCACCTGCGACAGAAGCTGGAAGGTCCGCTCCGCCGCCCGCGGATCGCCATTGGCGAGCCCGAGATCGGCATCGACGATGCCCACCAGCGTCATCAGCGGAAAATTATGCCCCTTGGCGACCAGCTGCGTGCCGATGACGATATCGGCCTCCCCCTTGGCGATGGCGTCGAGCTCCATTCTCAGCCGCTTGACGCCGCCCAGGATATCGGAGGACAGCACGATCGTCCGCGCCTCCGGGAAGTGACGCTCCACCTCCTCGGCGATCCGCTCCACTCCCGGCCCACAGGCGACGAGATGGTCGAAGGTGCCGCATTCCGGGCAGGCCTCGGGCGTGCGCTCGTTGTAACCGCACTGGTGACACTGCAGCTGCTTCTTGAATCGATGCTCGACCAGCCAGCTGGAGCATTGCGGGCACTGGAACCGGTGGCCGCAGACCCGGCAGAGCGTCAGCGGCGCATAGCCGCGCCGATTGAGAAACAGCAGCGCCTGCTGCTTCTTCTCCACCGTCTTGCCGATTGCCCGCACCAGCACCGGCGACAGGAAGCCGCCGCGCTCCGGCGCATGCCGGCGCATGTCGATCAGATGCAGGTCTGGCAGCGCCGCATCGCCGAATCGCGTCGGCAGATGGATCGTCGTGTATCGCCCGCTCTGGCCGTTGACCTGGCTTTCGACCGACGGCGTCGCCGACACCAGCACGACAGGAAAATCGCCGATCCGCGCCCGGACCACCGCCATGTCGCGGGCATTGTAGTAGACCCGGTCCTCCTGCTTGTAGGCCGGGTCGTGTTCCTCGTCGACGATGATCAGCCCGAGATCCTCGAACGGCAGGAACAGCGCCGAGCGCGCGCCGGCCACGACACGTACCTCTCCCGTCACCGCCTGCCGCCACACCTTCTCGCGGGTCTTCGGCGCGAGATCCGAATGCCATTCGGCAGGCTTGGCCCCGAACCGGTCCTGGAAGCGCTCGAGGAAGCTGGCCGTCAGCGCAATCTCGGGAAGCAGGATCAGCACCTGCTTGCCGCGTTTCAGCGTCTCGGCGATCGCCTCGAAATAGACCTCTGTCTTACCGGACCCGGTGACGCCATCGATCAGCGATACGGCGAACGCGCCGTTGCGCACTTCCGCAAGGATCTCGTCGGCCGCCTCCTTCTGCGGACCGGCCAGCCGCGACGGCGCAAAGTCGGGATCGGGTTTGGCGACGATCGGCGGCGGAGCCAGGAAGATCGTTTCGAAGATCCCCTGCGCGATCAGCCCGTCGACAACGCTGGTCGACACGCCGGCCGCATGCGCCAGCCCGATCCGCGTCCACGACAGCCCGTCACCGGCGGCATCGAGCACCCGCGCCCGCGCCGGCGTCATCCGTTCCGGCGTTCCGCCGACGAAGCGCAGGCCCTCGACCATCGGCTCGGGATCGAAGGCGTTCGGCACGCGCAGCGCCATCCGCGCCACCAGTCCCGGCGGCGACAGCGTGTAGCTCGCCACCCAGTCAATGAAATCACGCATTTCCTTGTTGAGCGGCGGGCAGTCGAACACCTTGGTGATCGGCCTCAGCTTCTTCGGATCGACGTGCTCGTCGCCCCCCTCCCAGACGGCGCCCATCACCTGGCGCGGCCCGAGCGGCACCTGCACCACCGAGCCCGGCTCGACGGCCATGCCTTCGGGCACCGCGTAAGAATAGGGCATAGGCGTCGGCAGGGGCACGAGCACCGCCACCGTGCGCACGGCGGGCGGTGGTTCGACAGGGCCAAAGAGATCGGACAGAGCTGTGGTCATCGGGCGCGACCATGCCCGCAACGACGAAAAAATGAAACCCGCGACATCGTCGTAAACCTATTCCTCCCCATCGTCCTCGCCGGCGATGGTGCCCGTCAGCCGCATGCCCTCGATCCACGTCGCCCCGTTCTCGCGGATCACCTTGCGTGGCCGGACCCCGCATCGCTCGCGCACGGCGTCCGCCAGCTGCGCGGAATGGGTGACGATCCAGATCTGGCTGGTCTTCGAAGCCTCGGCGATCATCTCCGCCAACGGCGGCAGCATGTCGGGATGCAGGCTGGCTTCCGGCTCGTTGAGCGCGATGAACGGCGGCAATCGGTAGGACAGCAGCGCCGCCGCCAGCCCGAGAAAGCGGATCTGCCCGTCGGAGAGCTCGCGCGGCTGGAACACACGGTGCGGAAAATCGGGAAAGCTCAAGCCGAACGTCGCAGTCTCCTCCGGCTCCGGCACCACCAGCCGTGCGCCACCGAAGGCATCCGAAACGATCCGGTCGAGATCGACGGTATCCTGCCGCGTATGTCTCAGCGTCGCAAACACCGCCGCCAGATTGGCCCCATCCTCGTCCAGCATCGCGCCCGTCACGGCCAGGCACGGCTGGCGCAAAGGCGAGGCGCGGTCGGTGCGGAAGCCATGGAAGAACCGCCAGTTCGCCACCACCCGACGAAACGCGGCGATCTCGGGGAAATGCCCGGCATCGCCAAGCAGCGCCATTGCCGTTTCCGAGGTCAGCGCCTGGTCGGCATAGTCCTGCATCCGGCCCGACGCATCGCGCACCTGGATTGCCGGCCCGGCCCGCTTCATCATCGTCACCGGTCGGCCGTGATCGACCACCAGCTCCTCGGCCTTCACCTGCGGCTCCAGCGCGAATCCCGCCGCGGCCTTCTGCGGCCGCAGCCCGACCTCGACGCGGTAGCGGAAGCTGACCGCCCGCTCCTCGTCCATGAGTTCGACCTCGAGCTTCACCCGCGCCGGCCCGTCGCTCTGCTTGCGCGTGCCCGACCACAGCACCGAGAACATGCCGCCCTCGGCCGCAAGCTCATGCACCAGCCGCCCGGTGACGGCCGCCTGCACCAGCTGCAATGCCCGATAGAGATTGGATTTGCCGACGCCATTCTCGCCGAGAAACAGCGTCGTGCCCGGCAGGTCCATATGGATCGAGCGGAGAGACCGGTAATTCTGAGCGAACATCGAGCGGAGCAGCATGTCTCGCTTTACCGCATCCGCTCAGCGAAATGAATGGGCCGCCGCCATCTCCGGGGCAGCGGGCGTCACCAGCGGCCGGAACCGCGCGTCGCCGTCAAGTTTCAGCGCCTGTACCGTATGCGTCTCCAGCGCCCGCGTGACCGCGTTGATGTCGCCGTCCAGATGCTCGACCGGGATCATCTCGCCGACGACGAAATCGAAGCGGTCGCCGCGCTTGTTGAGCAGCTCGTGAAACACCGTCATGTCGCGTAGCTCCGTCGACCACTTGGCGAACCAGTAGAACAGCCCGGAATTGCGCGCCGTCATGTGCACCGGCAGGATCGGCAGATTGTATTTGCGCGCCAGCCCGACAGCCGACGTCTTCCACGGTCGCTCGTTGAGCTGGCCGTTCGCCCAGTAGGCGATGCGGCCGGACGGAAACAGCACCGTCGCCTTGCCCTCGCGCACCGCGTGGTTGGTGATCTGCAGCGTCTCGCGCGCCTTCAGCTTGCTCTTGTGCTCGTCGCGCCATTCGACCGGAATGATCATCTCGGCAAAGCGGGGATTGACCCGCACCGCATCGCGGTTGGCGAACACCATCATGTCGGGTCGCCGCGTCTTCAGGAGATCGAAGACGGCGACGCCATCGGCGATGCCGGTCGGGTGATTGCTGACCAGAATGAAGCCGCCGCTTGCGGGAATGCGTTCGTCGTGCCTGACGGAGATTTCGAGGTTCAGAAGATCGCTCATATATTCGAAGCACTGGAAGCCCGGCATGTTGGCGACGTCGTTGGCGAACTTCATCGCCTTGTTGTAGCGCAGCAGCGTATAGAGGAATGGTCGCATCACCGGCCAAAGCGGATGGCTGACGATGCGCTGGCCGCGCTCGGCGATCAGCGTATCGACGATATGTCCGGGTTTGCCGTGGGAGACCAGTGCGATCGCTTCCGCGAACTGTCCGAAGGCCGTCGTTGGGTGGCGCCGTGCCATGCAAGATCCTGCGTCGTTGGGAAACCAGTTATCGCCACTATTATGATCTAGGCATGACAGACACTTGGCCGATATTAGCGATTCCATAACCCTCCCCCTTCAGAGTTGGCGGGCGAACCGGCAAATTCAAGGGGCAGCCAGATGAACGAATTGCTGATCATGGCCGACCCGCGGCTGATGGCCGAACGCGCCGCCTGGCTGCAGTCTCTTGCCAGCGAACGACGGCTTTCCGCCCACACGCTCGATGCCTACGAGCGCGACACGCGCCAGTTCCTAACCTTCATGACCGGCCATCTCGCCGGGCCGACGACACTGAAGGATATCGAGGCGCTGCGGCCCGCCGATTTCCGCGCCTTCTTGGCCGCCCGCCGCCGCGACGACATCGGCGCCCGCTCGCTTGGCCGCAATCTCGCCGGCCTGCGTTCGCTGCTGCGCCATCTCGAAAAGAAGGGCCTGGTCAACGCCGCCGGTGCGGCCGCCATCCGCTCGCCGAAGCAGCCGAAATCGCTGCCCAAGCCGCTCTCCGACACGCAGGCGATCAATGTCGTCAGCGACGAGGCGCAGCTGCACGACGAGCCCTGGATCGCCGCCCGCGACGCCGCCGTCATGACCCTGCTCTACGGCTGCGGCCTGCGCATCTCCGAAGCGCTCGATCTCCTGCCCGGCGATCTGAGATCCGGCGCCACCAGCCTGCGCATCACGGGCAAGGGCAACAAGACCCGCCTCGTGCCGTTGCTGTCGGTCGTCTTCGACGCAGTCGAGAAGTACCGCGCGCTCTGCCCCTATCATCTGGCCGCCGACCAGCCGCTGTTTCGCGGCGCCCGTGGCGGCAAGTTGCAGCAGGCGATTATCCAGCGCACCATGCAGAAGATGCGCAGCGCCTTCGGCCTGCCGGAGACGGCCACCCCGCACGCCCTGCGCCACTCCTTCGCGACACACCTTCTGGCCGGCGGCGGCGACCTCCGAACCATCCAGGAACTGCTCGGCCACGCCAGCCTGTCGACCACCCAAGTCTACACCGGTGTGGATTCCGCACGCCTTCTGGAGGTTTACGACCGCGCCCATCCGCGGGCGTAATCCTTTGTTAACGGTTTCCCTTAAAGGAATATGATCAGCCCAGCGCGTAGAGATTGGGTCTTATATTTTGGGACCGGAACACATCATGACGATCACCCTCGGCCACCGCAGCCTGAACCCAGCCGCACCGGGCCCATCATCGATGCGCTCAGCATCGCCGGGCAACGTCGTGCTCTGGCTGATCGCCGCCATCCACGTTCTGCTGGCCGCCCTGCTGATCGCCGCCCTCGTCTCCGTCTCCCCGGCATCGGCCGCCGACGACGCCAGCTGCACCGGCCGCAACATCCTCGACGACCTCAAGCAGAGCGACCCGGCACGCTACGCGCAGGCGGTCAAGGAAGGCGACGCCATCCCGAACGGCAAGGGCATCTTCTGGAAGATCGAAAAGCCGGGCGTCAAACCCTCATGGTTGCTCGGCAGCATGCACGTCACCGATCCACGCGTCCTCGACCTGCCGCCGCGCACCCAGGCCGCGCACGATGCCGCCGACACGATCGTCATCGAATCCGACGAAATCCTGGACGAGAAGAAGGCTTCGGCAGCGCTGCTGATGAAGCCCGAGCTGATGATGTTCACCGACGGCACGACGATCGACAAGCTTTTGTCGCACGACGACTATCTCAGGCTCGAAGCCGGCCTCAAGCAGCGCGGCATTCCGCTGTCCGCCGTCTCGCGCATGCGCCCCTGGATGATTTCGAGCGTCGTGGCGCTGCCCGCCTGCGAAATGGCCCGCAAGGCCAAGGGCGTGCAGTTCCTCGACCAGAAAATCGCCGCCGATGCGGTCAAGCAAGGCAAGCAGGTCAAGGGCCTCGAGACACTTTCCGAGCAGCTGCAGGCGATGGCCGACCTGCCCACCGAGTTCCACATGAAATCGCTGATCGAGACGTTGGAGCTCGGCTCGAAGATGAACGACGTCGTCGAGACCATGACCGATCTCTACCTCTCCGGCGACATCGGCATGACCATGCCGATGCTGAAGACGGTCACCCCCGAGGGCGCCGACGACAGCAGCGATTATGCCGCCTTCGAACAGCGCATCATCCTCGACCGCAACAAGGTCATGGCCGACCGCGCCGCCCCGATCCTCGCCAACGGCAACGTCTTCATGGCCGTCGGCGCCCTGCACCTGTCGGGCGACGAGGGCGTGATCGAGTTGCTGCGTAAGCAGGGCTTTACGCTGACGGCGGTGAACTGAGGGCGTTGAGCCGCTTGCCCATATGGCCCATCATTGCCGCCACGATCCGATTGTGGAACGGCGTGATGACCGCGATATAGATCCGGCCGATCAGAATCTTGCGCTGGACAAGCGTCATCGCGCTCACCCGTTTTCCGCCGCCCGTCTCCTCGACGTCGATCACGATGCGAAAATCGAGATGCCTGTCGTCGAAGCCGACGACCACCTGCCGTTCGGATTGGGACAGCACGGGGAAAATCCCGATCATCTCCGCGCCCTCAGGCAGATCGTGCGTATCCGTCCGCAATCCGAGCAGCGGGCCGACAATCAGGTTGCGCAGCCGCATCAGGCTGCTGATCCAGAACGGCGTGTAGCCGAGCATCAGCCGGGCAGCCTCGATCGCTGTTAGGGATGCGGCCGGCACGCTCAGCTGATAGCAGTCCGCCCAATCCGCCTGCGGCAGCGCCGGATGCGGTAAACGCGGCGTGATCTTCGACGGTCTGATTGAGCGCGGTGACATCGATGCGTGCCTTACCTCCGTGAGCGTTTTTCTGCCTTCAATTCAGCCAGGAAAATTTCGGCGTCGATGTTACGCCCTTCGCCGCTCACAATGCCCTCGTCATAGGCTTTCTTGAGGCGCGCAATCTCCATCCGCCGCACCTCTTCACGCTGCTCCGAGAGGCGCAACGCATCGCGGACAATCTCGCTGTTGGACGCGTAGCCGCCGCTGTCGATGGCATTCTGCATCGTTGCCGCCTGGTGCGGGGTCAATGAAACGGTCAGGGTGCGCATGCTGGTGGCTTTCATCTCATAGCGATCGCACATCTAACAAAGTAGAGCATTATCGCTGGATGAGGGCAATGCCCCACACTCCTCCTCATTCCTGTCCTTGTGACAGGAATCCAGCCGCCGCGTGTCTACGCGGCGAAAAGAGTCTTTTGCGATCAATGGCTTGATCGCGCTAGATACCTCCGACAAGCACAGGTATGAGGGGGGTGGGTGGGCCAGCGAGATCAGCAGAGCTGCGGAAGCGCAAAACAAAAGCCGCGGTCCTCTCGAACCGCGGCCTTGATCAGGATCGTTCCCGAACCTCTTAAAGATGGATCGGCTTGAAGAACGCCGCCAGCGCCGCTTCCTTCACCGCTTCCGACATGGTCGGGTGTGCGTGGCAGGTGCGGCCGAGGTCTTCGGCCGAGCCGCCGAATTCCATCAGCACGGCGATCTCGTGGATCATCTCGCCGGCGCCGAAGCCGACAATGTGGCCGCCGAGAACCCGGTCGGTGGTCTTGTCGGAGAGGATCTTCACGAAGCCATCCGTCGCCAGCATGGCGCGGGCGCGGCCGTTGGCCGTGAACGGGAACTTGCCGACCTTGTAGGCGACGCCCGCCGCCTTCAGCTCTTCCTCGGTCTTGCCGACGGAGGCGACTTCAGGCTGCGTGTATACGACGCTCGGGATGACGTCGTAGTTCACATGGCCATGCTGCCCGGCGAGGATTTCGGCGAGCGCCACGCCCTCGTCCTCGGCCTTGTGCGCCAGCATCGGGCCCTTCACCACGTCGCCGATCGCATAGATGCCGGGAACGTTGGTCTTGAAGTGGCCGTCGATCTCGACGCGACCGCGATTGTCGAGCGTCACACCCGCTTCCTCGAGGCCGAGGCCAGCCGTATAGGCCTTGCGGCCGGTGGCAACAAGCACGACATCGGCTTCGAGCGTCACCTTGTCGCCGCCCTTGACCGGCTCGAAGGTCACCTTCGCGCCCTTGCCGCCCTTTTCAACACCGACGACCTTGGCGCCGAGGTTGAAATCGATGCCGTGCTTGGCCAACATCCGCTGGAACTGCTTGGCGACGTCGCCATCCATGCCGCCGAGGATGGTGTCGAGATATTCGACCACGGTCACCTTGGCGCCGAGGCGCGACCAGACCGAGCCGAGCTCGAGGCCGATGACGCCGCCGCCGACGACGATCATCGTCTCGGGAACCTTCTCCAGCGCGATGCCACCAGTGGACGAGATGATCACCTTCTCGTCGAGATCGACATGCACGCCCGGAATGCCGGCGACGTCGGAGCCGGTTGCGATGACGATGTTCTTGCCCTCGATCTCCTGCACCTTGCCGTCTTCCGATGTGACCGAAACCTTGCCGGCCGAAACGATCTTGCCGGTGCCGATGAAGCTGTCGATCTTGTTCTTCTTGAACAGGAAGGCGACGCCGTCGACATTGGCCTTAACCGTCGCATCCTTGTGCGCCAGCATCTTCTCCAGGTTCAACTTCGGCGCCGGCACCTCGATGCCGAGCGCATCCATGCCATGGCCGGCCTGATGGAACATTTCGGAGGCATGCAGCAGCGCCTTGGAGGGAATGCAGCCGACGTTGAGGCAGGTGCCGCCAAAGGTCGCGCGCTTTTCGACGACGGCGACCTTGAGGCCGAGCTGGGCTGCCTTGATGGCGGCGACATAGCCGCCGGGGCCGGTTCCGATAACGATCACATCATAGGACATTGTTTCTTTTCCTTTTCGTTATGAGTTTAGTCCGCCGCGCGGGCGAGCGCGAGGCGGAAGCCGAAGCCGACCAAGGCGGCGCCGGTAATGCGGTTGAACCATTTGCCGCCGGCGATGAAGCGATCGCGGATCGGCTTGACGGTGAAGAAGGTGGAGACACCGGCAAACCAGGCGACCAGCGCGGTTGCCATGCCGATGCCGTAGCTGAACTGGATGAGCGCGGGCGTATCGTGATGCACCAGCGTCGAAAACAGCGACAGGAAGAACAGCACCGGCTTCGGGTTCAGCGCGTTGGTGATGAAGCCCATGCCGAGGCACCTGAACGCCGAGATCGGCTTGCGGTCCTCTTCCGTCACCTCGATCTCGCCGACATTGAAGCCGGGATCGCGGAACGACTTGATGCCGAGATAGACGAGATAGGCGACGCCGGCCCACTTGATCATCGCAAACAGCATCAGCGACTGCGACACGATCAGCCCGAGGCCGAGGATCGTGTAGCTGATGTGGAACAGCAGCGAAAAGCCCATGCCGAGCCCCGTCATCATCGCGGCGCGGCGGCCATGCACGATGCTCTGACGCAGGATCACCGCAAAGTCGGCGCCCGGTACGACAATGAAGATCGAGAAGACGGCCATCAGGCCTAGAAATTCGAGAACATACTGCATGGTCAAATCCCTACCCGCACCATTACCGCCCGCCGCTCACATTGAGGATCGAGCCCGTTATATAGGAAGCCTCCGGGGACAACAGATAGAGCACCGCGTCGGCGATCTCATCCGCCGTGCCCGCCCGCTTCATCGGAATACTGGGCGCCATGTCGCGCGCCCGGTCCGGCAGGCCGCCGGAAGCATGGATCTCGGTGTCGATGACGCCGGGCCGGATCGCGTTCACCCGCACGCCCTCGGTCGCCACCTCGCGGGCAAGGCCGATGGTGAAGGTGTCGATCGCGGCCTTCGAGGCGGCGTAATCGACATATTGCGACGGAGAGCCAATGATCGCCGCCATCGACGAGATATTGACGATCGCCCCGCCCTTGCCGCCATGTTTGCTCGACATGCGGCGCACGGCCTCGGCCGCGCAGAGGATCGAGCCGGTGATGTTGATCCGCATTATCCGCTCAAGCCGCGCCACCGACATTTCGTCGACACGTGCCGGCGCATCAACGATGCCGGCATTGTTGGCAAGCCCGTCCAGCCGGCCGAACCGCCGGTCGACGGCCGCAAACATCGCCACGATGTCGTCGGCGTTGCCGACATCGCCCTGGATCGCGAATGCTTCACCGCCACCGGCCTCGATCGTCGAGACCACGGCATCGGCCGCTTGCCTGTTGGACGCATAATTGACGGCCACCCGCCAGCCCTTTCGGGCGGCAAGCAGGCAGATCGCGGCGCCGATGCCGCGGCTGCCGCCGGTGACCAGAAGAACAGGGGCTTCGCTCATGTGCCGCATCCCTTGAAATCGAGAACGTCCCACGGCGCCACCGAAGCCTTGCCCTCGCCCCAGATCGACGAGCCGCGAATGGCCGGACCGATGCCCGGCAGCACGACCTTGCCGGCCGCCTCGCCGGCTTCCGGCTGCAAATTGGCCATCTCGCCCTTGGCGCTCATGCCGTAGACCATGCCCTGCCAGATGGTGCAGGCTTCGAGATCGGCGCCGGTCGCATCGCCGTCGGGGCAATGGAACATCACCATGCCGATCGACCGCGAGGGATCCTCGGAGGGCATCACATAGCCGTCGAGCGTAAGCGGCGTCTGCAAGACTTTGAGCGTGAATCTGTTGCTGGCGACAGCCGCCGCCGAATTGATCGGCGTGAACCGCAGCTCGTAGGCGCCGTCGCGATCGGCGTAGACAGCATCGGCCTGCTTGCACTCGACCGCCAGCAGCGGCTGGCCGCAGAGCGCGGTGAAAACGAGAGTGGCGATGGTCACAGGAAGCTTACGCATCATTGCCTCACCACACGATGCCCGAGAACATCAGCACCAGCCCGATCGCCGACACCGACCAGATCCACGAGCGATAGGGGCTGAGCCCGATCAGATAGGCCGGCAGATAGGCGACGCGCGCCCAGAACCAAAGTGCCGCACCCCAATGGGTCAGGCTGTCGGAATGGCCGGATGCCACCGTGACCACGGCGAGCGCGATGAAGATGGGGTAGGTTTCCTGAAAATTCCTCAGCGCCCGCGTCGCGCGGCCGGTGAGCACATTCGGCTCCGGCTCGTGGTCGCGCGTCGAGTTGGCATCCTTGACGCCGCTCTGCATGCGGTAGGCGGCTGCCTGCGCCATCATGTAAGCGAAGGCGAGCGCGGTGCTCCAGAGCAGGTAGACAAGTTCCAGCGACATCAGGTGTTCCGGTGCTGAGGCGAAAAGGGCCGCTCGCGCGGCCCTGTCGGTCTCTTAGAGATCGAGAACGAGACGTTCCGGATCCTCGAGGCTTTCCTTGACGCGGACGAGGAAGGTCACGGCTTCCTTACCGTCGACGATGCGGTGATCGTAGGACAGCGCGAGATACATCATCGGACGGATGACGATCTGGCCGCCGACGACGACGGGACGGTCCTGGATCTTGTGCATTCCGAGGATGCCCGACTGCGGCGCGTTCAGGATCGGCGAGGACATCAGCGAGCCGTACACACCGCCATTGGTGATGGTGAACGTGCCGCCCTGCATGTCGGCCATCGAGAGAGAGCCGTCGCGGGCGAGCTTCGCCAGGCGACCGAGGTCCTTTTCGATGCCGGCGATCGACAGCTGGTCGGCGTCGCGGATGATCGGCACGACCAGGCCCTTGTCGGTGCCGACGGCCATGCCGATGTGGCAGTAGTTCTTGTAGATCAGGTCGGTGCCGTCGATTTCGGCGTTGACGGCAGGCAGTTCCTTCAGCGCGTGCGTCACGGCCTTGGTGAAGAAGCCCATGAAGCCGAGCTTGACGCCATGCTTCTTTTCAAAGACGTCCTTGTACTTGGCGCGCAGCGCCATGACAGCGCTCATGTCCACCTCGTTGTAGGTGGTCAGCATGGCGGCGGTGTTCTGGGCGTCCTTGAGGCGCTTGGCGATCGTCTGGCGCAGACGCGTCATCTTCACGCGCTCTTCGCGACCGGCATCCTCGACGGTCGAAGGACCGCGTGCAGCAACCGGTGCGGCAGGAGCGGCCGCCGGAGCGGAGATACCCTTGGCGACGGCGGCGATCACGTCGCCCTTCAGAACCTGGCCACGCTTGCCGGAGCCATCGACCTGATCGGCAGAGATGTTGTTTTCAGCCAGCATCTTCGAGGCGGCCGGTGCCGGCGGCATCGAGGATACGGAAGCGGAGGCGGACGCTGCGGCGGCAACCGGAGCCGGTGCGGCGGGTGCAGGCTCGGCGGCCTTGGCCGGAGCAGCGGCGGGCGCCGGCGCGGCAGCACCGGCTGCGGCAGCGGCGATCTGGCCGAGCAACGCGTCGAGACCGACGGTTTCGCCGGCCTGAGCGACGATTTCGGTCAGCACGCCGGCGGCAGGTGCCGGGACTTCGATGGTCACCTTGTCGGTTTCAAGCTCGACGAGCGGTTCGTCGGCCTTGATGACATCGCCGACCTTCTTGAACCAGGTGCCGACGGTTGCCTCGCTGACGGATTCACCGAGAGTTGGAACGCGGATTTCTGTGGCCATTGTTCAAATCCTGAATTTTTGATCGTTGTGATGGGACGGCGTTCCGGCGGAGGCCGAAGAACGGATAAATTCGGAGAGGAAGCAACTCCCTCTCCGATCTCATTCTCTTTAGCCGCCGAGCGCATCCTCGAGGAATGCGGCGAGCTGTGCCAGATGCTTGGACATCAGGCCGGTTGCGGGCGATGCCGCGGCCGGACGTCCGGTGTAGCGAACGCGCTGGTACTTCGCATCGATATGGGCAAGCACCCATTCCAGATACGGGTCGATGAACGACCATGCACCCATGTTCTTCGGCTCTTCCTGGCACCAGACCATTTCCGCGTTGCGGAAGCGCGACAGCTCGTTGATGAGCGCCTTGGCCGGGAACGGATAGAGCTGTTCGACGCGCAGCAGGTAAACGTCGTCTACGCCGCGCTTTTCGCGTTCTTCCAGCAGGTCGTAATAGACCTTGCCCGAGCACATCACGACGCGACGGATCTTGGCGTCCTTCTGCAGCTTGATCGGACCATCCTTGATCACCTCGGCATCGTCCCAGAGCAGACGGTGGAACGAGGTTTCGCCGGCCATCTCCGCCAGACCCGACACCGCGCGCTTGTGGCGCAGCAGCGACTTCGGCGTCATCAGGATCAGCGGCTTGCGGAAGTCGCGCTTCACCTGGCGGCGCAGGATGTGGAAGTAGTTCGCCGGCGTCGTGACGTTGGCGACCTGCATGTTGTCTTCCGCGCAAAGCTGCAGGAAGCGTTCGAGGCGGGCCGAAGAGTGTTCCGGACCCTGACCTTCATAGCCGTGCGGCAGCAGGCAGACGAGGCCGGACATGCGCAGCCACTTGCGTTCGCCAGACGAGATGAACTGGTCGAACACCACCTGAGCACCGTTGGCGAAGTCGCCGAACTGGGCTTCCCAGAGCGTCAGCGCGTTCGGACGGGCGAGCGAATAGCCGTATTCGAAGCCGAGCACGGCCTCTTCCGACAGCATCGAGTTGATGACCTCGTAGCGCGCCTGGGTCGGCGACAGGTTGGCGAGCGGGATGTAGCGCTCTTCCGTTTCCTGATCGTAGAGCACCGAGTGGCGCTGCGAGAACGTCCCGCGTTCGCAATCCTGGCCGGAAAGGCGGATCTTGTGGCCTTCCGTCACGAGACCGCCGAACGCCAGCGCTTCCGCGGTCGCCCAGTCGATGCCTTCGCCGGTCGAGATCATGTTCGAACGGTTTTCCATGAAGCGCTGGATGGTGCGGTGCGCGTGGAATCCATCAGGAATTTCGGAGAGCTTGCGGCCGATTTCCTTCAGCTGCTTCATCGGGATGGCGGTCTTGCCACGACGCTGCTCGTCGGCATTGTCGGCAGTGCGCAGGCCCGACCACTCGCCGTCCAGCCAGTCGGCCTTATTAGGCTTGTAGTGCTGGCCGGCCTCGAACTCCTGCTCGAGATGGGCGCGCCAGTCGGCCTTCATCTTCTCGACTTCGCCTTCGCTCAGCACACCTTCGGCAACCAGCCGCTCGCCGTAGAGCTGCAGAACCGTCTTGTGGCTGCGGATGACCTTGTACATCTTCGGCTGCGTGAAGGACGGTTCGTCGCCTTCGTTGTGGCCGTAGCGACGGTAGCAGAACATGTCGAGGACCACAGGCTTGTGGAACTTCATGCGGAATTCCATGGCAACCTTGGCGCCATAGACAACCGCTTCCGGATCGTCACCGTTGACGTGCAGGATCGGCGCCTCGATCATCTTGGCGACGTCGGACGGATAGGGCGACGAGCGCGAGAAGGCCGGATTGGTGGTGAAGCCGATCTGGTTGTTGATGATCACGTGCATGGTGCCGGCAACCCGGTGACCGCGCAGGCCCGACAGGCCGAGGATTTCGGCGATCACGCCCTGGCCGGCGAATGCGGCGTCGCCGTGGATCAGCAGCGGCAGAACCTTGGAGCGCTCGGACAGCGGGATGGTGTCGCCTTCCCAGACGGTGGCGCCCATGTCCTGCTTGGCGCGTGCCTTGCCCATGACGACAGGATCGACGATCTCGAGGTGCGACGGGTTGGCCGTCAGCGACACGTGGATCTTGTTGCCGTCGAATTCGCGGTCGGAGGAAGCGCCGAGATGGTACTTCACGTCGCCGGAGCCTTCGACTTCGTCAGGCGCGTAGGAGCCGCCCTTGAACTCGTGGAAGATGGCGCGGTGCGGCTTGCCCATGACCTGAGACAGCACGTTCAGGCGGCCACGGTGGGCCATGCCGAACACGGCTTCCTTGAGGCCGAGATGGCCGCCGCGCTTGAGGATCTGCTCCAGCGCCGGGATCAGCGATTCACCGCCGTCGAGGCCGAAGCGCTTGGTGCCCTTGAACTTGACGTCGAGGAACTGCTCGTAGCCTTCGGCTTCGATGATCTTCGCAAGGATCGCCTTCTTGCCTTCGGCGGTGAAGGCAACGCCCTTGTCAGGACCTTCGATGCGTTCCTGGATCCAGGCCTTTTCCTCGGGATTGGAAATGTGCATGAACTCGACGCCGATCGTCGAGCAGTAGGTGCGCTCGAGAATCTCGATCATCTCGCGAATGCTGGCGTATTCGAGGCCCAGCACGTTGTCGATAAAGATCTTGCGGTCGTAGTCGGCGGCGGTGAAGCCGTAATTTTCAGGCGCCAGCTCGTGGTAGTCTTCCACGGGAGCGGCGATGCCGAGCGGGTCGAGCTTGGCGTGCAGGTGGCCGCGCATGCGGTAGGCGCGGATCATCATGATGGCGCGCACGCTGTCGCGCGTCGCCTGCAGGATGTCGGCGCCGTCGGCCGGCTTGCCGGCTGCTTCCGCCTTCGCCTTGACCTTGGTCTCGACCACCTTCTCGATGATGCCCCAGTCGCCGTCGAGCGCCGAGACCAGATCGCCGCTGGCCTGCAGCGGCCAGTTCTTCTTGCGCCAGGACGCACCCTTGGCGGCCCGCTTCACATCATCAGGATTGTCTTCCAGCGCCTTGAAGAATGAACGCCATTCCTCGTTGACCGATGCCGGATCGTCCTCGTAGCGCGCATAGAGCTGCTCGATGTAAGCAGCGTTGGCGCCATCCAGGAACGAGGTGATCTGAAACTGCTCGTTGGCTTCTTGCCGTGCCATGGTGATACGCGGACGTTTTAGTCCGCCTCCTGACTTTGTTGTCTGCCGGTCCCTTTGACCAGCTGCCGCATCTGTCTTCGCCGCCTGTCCGCGGCTCTCGTCTTGGGTAGAACCGGGCAGGTGGCGAAAGCGCAACCTGCCCGACCTATAGATTGGCTCAGCCCTTCAGGACTTCAACCAGCGTCTTGCCGAGGCGTGCCGGGGAAGGCGACACCTTGATGCCGGCCGCTTCCATGGCCGAGATCTTCGATTCCGCATCGCCCTTGCCGCCGGAAACGACAGCGCCGGCGTGGCCCATGGTACGACCCTTCGGAGCCGTACGGCCTGCGATGAAGCCTGCCATCGGCTTCTTGCGGCCCTTCTTGGCTTCGTCGATCAGGAACTGTGCAGCGTCTTCTTCAGCCGAACCGCCGATTTCGCCGATCATGATGATCGAGGTCGTAGCGTCGTCGGCCAGGAACATCTCGAGCACGTCGATGAACTCGGTGCCCTTGACCGGATCGCCGCCGATGCCGACAGCCGTCGTCTGGCCGAGGCCTTCGTTTGACGTCTGGAAAACGGCTTCGTAGGTGAGCGTGCCGGAGCGCGAAACGATACCGACCGAACCCTTGCGGAAGATCGAGCCCGGCATGATGCCGATCTTGCATTCTTCCGGCGTCAGGATACCCGGGCAGTTCGGGCCGAGCAGGCGCGACTTGGAGCGGTCGAGGCGCGCCTTGACGCGGACCATGTCCATGACCGGGATGCCTTCGGTGATGCAGGTGATGAACGGGATCTCGGCGTCGATCGCCTCGATGATCGCGTCGGCAGCGCCGGCCGGCGGAACGTAGATCACCGATGCGTCAGCGCCGGTGCGTTCCTTGGCTTCGGCAACCGTGGCAAAGATCGGCAGGCTCTCGCCCTTCGAACCGGTCCAGGTTTCGCCACCCTTCTTCGGGTGGATACCGCCGACCATCTGCGTGCCGTAATAGGCCAGCGCCTGTTCGGTGTGGAAGGTGCCGGTCTTGCCGGTCAGGCCCTGAACGAGAACCTTGGTATTCTTGTTTACGAGAATAGACATCTATCAGGTCCCCAGATTAGGCTTTGATAGCCGCGACGATCTTCTTGGCGGCGTCGTCGAGATCGTCAGCCGCCGTGATCGCGAGACCCGACTCGTTGAGGATCTTCTTCCCGAGCTCGACATTGGTGCCTTCGAGGCGAACCACGAGCGGAACCTTGAGACCGACTTCCTGAACCGCTGCGACAACGCCTTCGGCGATGACGTCGCACTTCATGATGCCGCCGAAGATGTTGACGAGGATGCCCTCGACCTTCGGGTCGGCCGTGATGATCTTGAATGCAGCCGCCACCTTCTCCTTGCCGGCGCCACCGCCGACGTCGCAGAAGTTTGCCGGCTCCTTGCCGTACAGCTTGATGATGTCCATCGTCGCCATGGCGAGACCGGCGCCGTTGACCATGCAGCCGATATTGCCGTCGAGGGCAACGTAGGCGAGGTCCCACTTGGAGGCTTCGATTTCCTTGGCGTCTTCTTCGGTCTCGTCGCGCAGCGCCTTGACGTCGTCATGGCGGAACAGGGCGTTGCCGTCGAACGACATCTTGGCGTCGAGAACGCGCAGATGGCCGTCCTTCATGACGATCAGCGGGTTCACTTCGAGGAGCGCCATGTCCTTTTCGCCGAACGCCTTGTAGAGCGCCGGGAACAGCGACTTGGCATCTTCGGCGGCAGCGCCAGAAAGCTCGAGCGCCTTGGAGATCTTGGCAACGTCGTCAGCCGTCACGCCGGCTTCCGGGTCGATGGCGATCGTGTGGATCTTCTCGGGCGTGTCGTGGGCAACGGCTTCGATGTCCATGCCGCCTTCGGTCGAAACGACGAAGGCAACCTGACCGACCGAACGGTCGACCAGGATCGAGCAATAGAGCTCGCGGTCGATGTCGGCGCCGTCTTCGATGTAGAGGCGGTTGACCTGCTTTCCGGCGTCGCCGGTCTGCGCGGTTACCAGCGTGTTGCCGAGCATGTCCTTGGCATGAGCCACGACTTCCTCGATCGACTTCGCCAGGCGAACGCCGCCCTTGGCGTCGGGGCCGAGTTCCTTGAACTTGCCCTTGCCGCGGCCGCCGGCGTGGATCTGGCTCTTGACCACGTAGAGCGGGCCCGGGAGCGACTTGGCAGCGGCTTCGGCTTCCTCGACCTTGAGGATTGCCACACCTTCCGCGACCGGCGCGCCATAGCCCTTCAGCAGAGCCTTGGCCTGATATTCATGAATATTCATGGATCTGTTCCTGTTTGGATTGCGTCAGCGGCCGGTCGGCTTACTTGAGCGACGGCGCGATGTTGATGCAGGCTTCGCACAGGCCGGCGACGGCGCCGACGGACTTTTCGAAGGCTTCCTTCTCGGCCTTGTTAAGGTCGATCTCGATGATGCGCTCGACGCCACCGGCACCGATGACGGTGGGAACGCCGACATACATGTCCTTGACGCCATACTGACCCGAGAGATAGGCGGCAGCCGGCAGAACACGCTTCTTGTCCTTGAGGTAGGATTCGGCCATCTCGATCGCCGAAGCAGCCGGTGCGTAATAGGCCGAGCCGGTCTTCAGCAGGCCGACGATTTCGGCGCCGCCGTCACGGGTGCGCTGGATGATTTCTTCGAGGCGTTCCTTGGTGACCCAACCCATGGTGACCAGATCGGTCAGCGGAATGCCGCCGACGGTCGAGTAACGGGCGAGCGGCACCATCGTGTCGCCGTGGCCGCCGAGAACGAACGCCGTGACATCCTGAACCGAAACGTTGAATTCCTTGGCGAGGAACAGGCGGAAGCGCGAGCTATCCAGAACGCCGGCCATGCCGACGACCTTGTTGGCCGGAAGGCCGGAAAACTTCTGCAGCGCCCAGACCATCGCGTCGAGCGGGTTGGTAATGCAGATGACGAAGGCGTCGGGGGCATATTTCTTGATGCCAGCGCCGACCTGTTCCATGACCTTGAGGTTGATACCGAGCAGATCGTCGCGGCTCATGCCCGGCTTGCGGGCGACGCCGGCGGTGACGATGCAGACATCGGCGCCTTCGATCGCGGAGTAATCGCTTGCGCCGGTGAGATTGGCGTCGAAGCCTTCAACCGGCGAGGACTGTGCAATGTCGAGGCCTTTGCCCTGCGGGATGCCGTCGGCAATATCGAAGAGAACGATATCGCCCAGCTCCTTGAGGCCGGCGAGATGCGCCAGCGTGCCACCAATCATGCCAGAACCAATGAGTGCGATCTTGTTACGCGCCATTTCGGTGTTTCCTTTGCGACCAAAAATCGTCGGGCGACGCACGGAGGGGCTGCGCCCAATTGCCGCAATCGCATAAACCCAAAGCGCCAAAATGGCAACTGATTATTTCTGGGTGAACGATTTCAATCGTTTAGAATATAAAACTCTTACGTAAACGTAAGTTATTTTGTCATGAAACCGCTATTCTGCCGCCCGCTTTTCGTGGTGAAGAGCGAGATATTCGGCGCTTCTCATCTCGAACAGGCGTGATGCCGTGCGGTCGAATTCGAAGCCTTCAGTACCACGCGCTTGTGTCAGCAAGTTCTCAGGCATGGCTTCAGCTGAAATATAAAGCCGGACGGCGTGGTCGTAGAGCGTATCGACCAGAATGATGAAACGCTTCGTCTGGTTGCGCTTCTCCGGTCCGAGCAAGGGAACGTGATCGACAAATATGGCATCAAAGCGTTCGGAGATGGCGAGAAAGTCGGCCGCGCCGAGCGGCTTGTCGCAAAGATCTGAAAACGAGAACCGCGCCAGCCGGTCGACGGCCAGCGGCACATGGATCGAGCGCCCCTTCATCGGGATCTCGATCGGCTGCGCCTTGCGCCCGCGAAGCGCCTGGTTCCACGAGGCATCCATCGCCATATCGGCATGCGGCCCCAGCGGTGTCAGGTAGACCGGCAGGCTGTTGATCTTCTCCATCCGGTAGTCTGTCGGAGAATCCAGCGTCACCGTCTCGACATACTGGTTGAGCAGGCCGATGAATGGCGTGAATAGGCTGCGGTTCAGCCCGTCGCGATAGAGATCGTCGGGCTCCACATTGGAGGTCGCGACAAGAATGCAGCCGCGCCCGAACAGGTCGGAAAACAACCGCGACAGGATCATCGCATCGGCGATGTCGGTGACGGTGAACTCATCGAAACACAGCAATTCGGCTTCGGCATAGAGATCGGCACCCACGACCGGGATCGGGTCCGCCTGCTTGGTCTCGCCGTTCTTCAGCTTCAACCGGTGCGCCGCGATGCGGTTGTGCACGTCGGTCATGAATTCGTGGAAATGCGCCCGACGCTTCTTTTTTGTCGGCGCCATCTCGAAGAACATGTCCATCAGCATCGTCTTGCCGCGCCCGACGCTGCCGTGGATGTAGAGGCCCTTGATCGTCTCGGAGGATTTCTTCTTGGCCGCGAACAGCCAGCCGAGCGCACTCGACTTCGCCGCCGGACGCTTCTGCTTGAGGTCGGACAGCACTCGATCGAGGCACTTGGCCACATGCATCTGGGCATCGTCGAGCTGCAGCGAACCCGAAGCCGTCAGCGACTTCAATTGTTCGCTGACGCTCAAGCTGTAGTCTGGCATCGGTTGCATTTTAGAAAATCCGCCTGAAAAAGATCGGCGGAGCGAGCCGCCGGCTCGCTTACCGGCTGAGCGCGATCGGCTGGCCGCTGCTGGTCTGGCCGCTGAAGGCATTGTCGGCGGTCTTGTAGACGCTGCCGACCTGGTTGCCGTTGACGTCCTTCAGAACGACCTGCTTGCCCGCCACTTCCCATGAGCGCATCGCCGTCAGCTCGCCGACGCAACCGCGCGTGCCGCCGCGCGAACCGCTGCCGAGATTGGTGAGCGTCAGGAACATGTCGCACGAGCCGTTGACCCGCCAGCTGCCGACCAGCGATTCCTTGGTGACATCGAGGCCGCCGCCGCCGTTGGACGCCATGGCGCCACCCTGCACGCCGCCCATCGGCGCATTGGTGGCCGGAGCCGCCGGGAACTGCGAGGAACCGCCCGGAGGCGGCAGCTGCCCGCCCTGCACCTGGGGAACCGGTTGCGCCGTCAAGGGCGCCGGCGCCGAAGTCGAATTGTAGCTCGCATCGTTATAGGCCGTCCGCTGGCAACCGGCGAGTGACAGAACAACCGCCATACCTGTCATCGCATATCGCAACTGCATCTGAATGCTCCCGAATGTCCGCTTTTGTCGCATGAAACTAGAAATTAGGGTTATTTTCGAACTAACGTATTTCACTTTGGTTAATCAAGTCGTCACAGCCGTAAATTGCCCGTGACTGAGCTAGGCCTGAAACGGCGCAATTCAACCGTGCTGGCCGAGAACGTCCTGCAGATAGAATTTGTCAGCAAGGTGATGGGCAGCCGATTCTCTGTTGCTTCGGCACGCAAATGCGTCCGGCAGCCCCGCCTGGGGCCGCCGGCGTCCGACGGATGCTAGACCCGGCGCTCGACCATCATCTTCTTGATCTCGGCGATCGCCTTCGCCGGATTCAGACCCTTCGGGCAGGTCTGCGCGCAGTTCATGATCGTGTGGCAGCGATAGAGCCGGAACGGATCTTCCAGATTGTCGAGCCGTTCGCCGGTGGCCTCATCACGCGAATCGATCAGCCAGCGATAGGCCTGCAGCAGCACGGCCGGACCGAGATAGCGGTCGCCGTTCCACCAGTAGCTCGGACAGGAGGTCGAGCAGCAGGCGCAGAGAATGCACTCGTAGAGGCCGTCGAGCTTCTGGCGATCGTCATGGCTCTGCTTCCATTCCTTGGCCGGAGCCGGCGAAACGGTCTTCAGCCAGGGCTCGATCGAGCGGTGCTGGGCGTAGAAGTTGTTGAGGTCGGGCACCAGATCCTTGACGACGGGCAGATGCGGCAGCGGATAGATCTTCACGGTGCCCTTGATGTCGTCGAGACCCTTGGTGCAGGCCAGCGTATTGGTGCCGTCGATGTTCATCGCGCACGAACCGCAGATCCCCTCGCGACAGGAACGGCGCAGCGTCAGCGTCGGATCGATCTTGTTCTTGATGTAGAGCAGGCCATCGAGCACCATCGGGCCGCAATCATCGACGTCGATATAGAACGTGTCGATCGACGGGTTCTGACCATCATCCGGACTCCAGCGATACACCCGGAATTCCCGTGTGTTGGTCGCGCCAGCGGGCTTCGGCCAAACCTTGCCTTCGCGCATCTGGGAATTCTTGGGGAGAGCAAGTTCAACCATGTTTGTTTTCCTGTAAGGTGGCAAGAGCTGCGCCGGCCACAGTCAAATCCCAAATCCGATCGCCAAGCCCGGCAGCTGTGGCCTTGCTGGCAAACTTCGCGTCGCTGGTCACCAGCCGCCCGTCTGGCTCGCTAAGTGCAAGCGTGAGGAACATGCAGTCATAGACGGAGTGATCGAGCCGTCGCGACATGGCAAAGGCCGGCTCCACCAGATCGATCGAGGGAACAAGCCGAGCAAAGAAACGCCCGGTATTCGCCACGGCGACGGCCGCCTGCATATCGTCCAGTTGTCCCACGCGAGCCTTCCGCTGCAACACGTTCGCCGTCTCGACAATCACCAACTCCGGCGCAATCCGCGTCAATCCGGGTACCAGTAACTTCCGCGCGTCGATGAAGCCGTCTTCATCGACAAACCATTTCACGACGACGGAAGTGTCTACGATCAGGTTCAATTTCCGCGAATCTCACGCAGGATTTCAACACTGTCCGTCTGCTTGACACCTTTCGGCGTCATCGCCGCGATGCGTTCCGCCACCGCTCTGAGGTCTTCCCCCGTCGTGGTATCCGGCCGAACTGGTACCGCCGCCTGCAGCAGCACCTCGATCTCCTCCTCGACGGAGCGGTTGTTAAGCCGCGCCAGGTCGGAAATACGCGTCAGCAGCGCTTCATCTGTAATACTGATCCGCATTTCACCCATGACAGTGCCTCCGGCGATGATTTTGCGACTACTCTCTCACATTCCCCATCAGTAAACACGCGCCTTCGGTGCGATCTTCTGCGGATCGATGCCCTCGGCGATCAGTTCGGTATGGACGGGGCGGTAGTCGAGCTTGACCTCGCCGGCATCGTTGACCCACGACAGCGTGTGCTTGCGCCAGTTCTCGTCGTCGCGGCCGGCGAACTTGCCTTCGGTGTAGTCCTCGCGCGCATGCGAACCGCGGCTTTCCTTGCGGGCCTCGGCGCCGTAGATCGTCGTGATCGCATTGGCCATCAGGTTCTGCAACTCCAGCGTCTCGACCAGATCCGAGTTCCAGATCATCGAGCGGTCGGTGACCTTGATGTCGCGCATTTCCTGCCAGATGGCCGAGATGCGCTTGCAGCCCGATTCCAGCGATTCCTGCGTGCGGAACACGGCGGCGTCTTCCTGCATGGCGCGCTGCATCTTCTCGCGCAGCACCGCCGTCGGCGTGCCGCCAGAGGCGTTGCGCAGTCCGTCGAAGCGATCCATGATCTTGTCGCAGGCAGCGACGTTGAGATGCGGCACCGGCGATGCGCGGTCGATGACCTCGCCGGCGCGGATCGCCGCGGCGCGGCCGAAGACCACGAGGTCGATCAGCGAGTTGGAGCCGAGGCGGTTGGCGCCGTGCACCGAGGCGCAGCCGGCTTCGCCGACCGCCATCAGGCCCGGAATGATCCGCTCCGGATTATTCGAGTCGGCGTTCAGCACTTCGCCCCAGTAGTTGGTCGGAATGCCGCCCATGTTGTAGTGAACCGTCGGCAGAACCGGGATCGGCTCGCGCGTCACGTCGACGCCGGCAAAGATCTTCGCCGATTCCGAGATGCCCGGAAGGCGCTCGTGCAGCACGGCCGGATCGAGATGGTCGAGATGCAGGAAGATGTGGTCCTTGGCCTTGCCGACACCACGGCCTTCGCGGATTTCCAAGGTCATGCAGCGCGATACGACGTCACGCGAGGCAAGGTCCTTGGCCGAAGGGGCATAGCGTTCCATGAAGCGTTCGCCCTCTGAATTCACGAGGTAACCGCCTTCGCCGCGTGCGCCTTCGGTGATCAGACAGCCGGAGCCGTAGATGCCGGTCGGGTGGAACTGCACAAACTCCATGTCCTGCAGCGGCAGGCCGGCACGCGCAACCATGCCGCCGCCGTCGCCGGTGCAGGTGTGAGCCGAGGTCGCCGAGAAATAGGCGCGACCATAGCCGCCGGTCGCCAGCACCACCATCTTCGCGGCAAAGCGGTGTATCGTGCCGTCGTCGAGGTTCCAGGCAACCACGCCGGTGCAGCGGCTGCCGTCGTCGGACATGATCAGGTCGAGCGCGAAGTATTCGATGAAGAATTCCGCGTTGTTTCTGAGCGACTGGCCGTAGAGCGTGTGCAGGATAGCGTGGCCGGTACGGTCGGCAACCGCGCAGGTGCGCTGTACTGGAGGGCCTTCGCCGTAGTTCTGCATGTGGCCGCCGAACGGCCGCTGGTAGATCTTGCCCTCTTCATTGCGCGAGAACGGAACGCCGTAATGCTCTAGCTCGTAGACCGCCTTCGGCGCTTCCATGGTGAGGTACTGCATGGCGTCGACGTCGCCGAGCCAGTCGGAGCCTTTGACGGTGTCGTAGAGGTGCCACTGCCAGCTGTCCGGCGTCATGTTGCGCAGCGAAGCGGCGATGCCGCCCTGTGCCGCGACCGTGTGGCTGCGAGTCGGGAATACCTTGGTGATGCAGGCCGTCTTGAAGCCCTGTTCGGCCATGCCGAGCGTGGCGCGCAAGCCCGCGCCACCGGCGCCGACAACGATCACGTCGTAGGAGTGATCGACGTACTTGTAGGCTTTCCCGTTTTGAGCGGGGCCATTCTGAGTGGATGTTGTCGATGCCATGATATCAATTATCCTACGAACGCGATCTTCAGAATGGCGAAAAGACAGAGCCCCGCCATCAGGATCGAAAAGAAGGTGTTGAGCATCACCAGCGCGATCTTCGTCACTTCATGGTGCACGTAGTCCTCGATGATCACCTGCATGCCGAGCTTCATGTGGATGATGCCGGAGATGATCATCAGGCCCATGATGACGGCGACGAACGGGTTCGACAGCGCGTGCACGACCTCCGCGTAGGGCTGGCCGGCATGGATGATCATGAAGATGATGAAGAAGAGAAACAGCGGCACGTTGGCTACGGCCGTCACGCGCTGGCGCCAGAAGTGTTCCGTGCCGTCCTTGGCCGAGCCGAGGCCGCGGACCTTACCCAAAGGGGTACGCATATCCATGTGATCAACCCTCAGAAGCGAATGACGAAGCCGATCACCCAGACCAGCAAGGTCAGACAGAGCGAGGCAATGATGTTGAGCTTGGCGAGCTTGGTGGAGAAGTGCTTGTCGAAGCCGTAGCCGAGGTCCCACATGAAGTGGCGGAAGCCGCCGAGCATGTGGTGGATCAGCGCCCAGGTGTAGCCAAGCAGCACCAGCTTGCCGACGATGCTGCCGAGCACCCAGTTGGCCCAGTCGTAGGCGCCGACGCCGGTCGCAGCAGCGATCAGCCACCACGCAATCAGCAGCGTGCCGACATAGAGCGCGCCCCCGGTGATACGGTGGACGATCGACATGACCATGGTGGGAATTGGTTTGTAAATCTGTAGATGCGGCGACAGGGGCCGGTTACTTGTCGTGTTCGCCATCAGAACCTCGCGGCGGTCTTTCTGCACTCTCCGGGATCCGGAAAGCATCCAGGCAACCACACGATTGACAGAAAGCTGTGTGTGCGTTGCATCAATGGCGACGTTTAATCACGGAAACACCTAACGACAAGTATAATTGACGCACCCGTGAAATTTAATCGATTTGCGTCTTGACGCTTTGCTCAAGATCGGTGTTCGCCCGCCCGAACCTTCGTCTTTCGGATGATTTTCCAAGCTTGCATGGACAAGCCGGCGCTTTTGGCGCATTTTCGCGTTAACGCTTTGTTAAGAATTCGGTTTCCGGAGACCAGCGCGATGTGGAAGACACCATCGAAACTTGTTGCACTCGCGGTTGCGGCGCTCGTCGCCCTGCCCGCCATGGCCGGCGATTTCGGCGGCAATCCCTTCCCGCGTCACCACGGCGGGTCGTATCAGGGCCATGCCGTTTACCGCGCCGGGCCTTTGGGCGTGCGCACCCCGCGCTCATTGGTCATCCGTCATCAGGGCCCGTCCGTCATCGGCACCAGCGGTGGCTGGAACGGCCGGCCACTGCGATTCGCCGGCAATGACGGTCGCTTTCATCAGCATTTCGGGCGTGGCAGCTACATCAAGCGCATATCGCCCACGTCATCGCAGGATTTCGCGCGCAACAATATCGTGATCATCGACCAGAGGGGTGAACCACGCGCGCCGTCAGGCACCTATGCCGGGTCATCCTACGCGTATGAAACCGACGGCGGCACCTATGTCGGCGGCTACGGCTATGGCAGCTACGGCGATCGCCCGACGGTGAAGCTGGCGCCGATGGCCAAGGTCATCAATGTCGCGCAACGCCGCAATCCCTGCTCCTACGAGCAAGGCGTCTGTGTCATCCGTCCCTGACATAGAAATTTAGCCGACGAACTGCCAGACCGTGGTCTTCTTGACCTCGCTGTCTTCAAGCGCCCGCGTCACCGGCACCTGATACACCGCGCAGGCCTCGAGCCTGTCCTTCGGCAGATAGGCCCGCCCGGGATCGCCGACCAGCACACGGACACCGGACGCCGCCAGCCGCTCGAACCACGGCACCAGTGCTGCGGCGAAATCGCGGTCGTAAAACACATCGCCAGCAAGGAGAACGTCGGCATCAATGTCGCAGCCGATCAGGTTGTCGCCGGTGAAGCCGATCTCGACGTTATTCAGCCCGGCATTCAGCTCCACCGCCATCGCCGTCCACGGATCGATATCCGCCGCCAGCACCGACTTTGCCCCAGCCATCATCGCCGCAATCGCCACCAGCCCGGAGCCGCTGGCGAAATCCACCACTCTCTTGCCGGCGACCGCCTCGGGGTGATCGAGCACATAGCGCGCCAGCCCCTGCCCTCCGGCCCAGGCGAAGGCCCAGAACGGCGGCGGCAGGCCGATCTCGGCCAGTTCCTCCTCCGTCTTCAACCACAGTTCATGCGCCTCGCAGGCGAGGTTGAGCCGGATTTCCGGAACATGCGGCGGCGCCATCGGGCTGGTATTGTCGAGGATGAAGCGCGCGGGGTCGGTCTTCACGTGATATCAGCGCGGCGGGTTGTCGAGCCCGCCCATGCGGCAGACCTCGAGCCATTCCTCTTCGGTCACGGGCTGCACGGAAAGCCGCATCGACGTCACCAGCGACATCTTCGCGAGCTTTTCGCTGGCCTTGACATCCTTCAGCGTTACCGGCTTCGGCACATCGCAGACGGCGCGGATATCGACGCAATCCCACTTCGGATCGCCATTGGCCGTCGAATCGGGATGCGACAGCGCGCAGACCTCGACGATGCCGACAATCTCCAGCCCGTCATTTGAATGGTAGAAGAAGCCCTTGTCGCCGATCTGCATGGCCCGCATGTTGTTGCGCGCCAGGTAGTTGCGAACGCCGGTCCACTCCGTGCCCTTCTCGCCAGCGGCCTTCTGCTGTTCCCACGACCATGCGGCCGGTTCGGATTTGTAAAGCCAATGCGCCACGCTTACGCCTCCGGCTTGTTGAAGACCCAGTTGAAGGGTTTTACCTCGACGCTCTCGAACAGGCCGGCCTTGGCGTAAGGGTCACTGTCGGCAATCGCCGTCGCCGCTTCGATGGTGTCCGCCTCGACGATGACGAGGCTGCCGCAGGGCTTGCCCTCGGGATCGAGGAACGGACCCGCCATCTTCAGCGTGCCGGCGGCGTTGAGCGCGTTGAGATGCTCGACATGCTCGGGACGGGTATCCATGCGGACGTTGAGGTGGCCGGGCTTGTCCTTGCAGACGAAAGCGAAAAGCATGTGAATTCTCCTATTCGGTGGTGATCGGGCGCGTCATCAGCTGGTCGATGGCATCGGATATGCCGAGTTTGCCCTCGATGATGGCGGAAACGGCATCGGTAACGGGCATGTCGATGGCAAGCGGCTTGGCCAGCCGCGACACGACGGCGGCGGCAAATGCGCCCTCGACCAGTTCGCCATGCGCGGGATCACGGCTTTCGCCGCGCCCGAGCGCGATGCCGAAGCGCAGGTTGCGCGATTGGTGGCTGGTGGCTGTCAACACGAGATCGCCGAGCCCCGAGAGCCCCGGCACCGTATCCGCCTGTCCGCCCTTGGCGACCACGAAGCGCGACATCTCGGCCAGCCCGCGGGCAATCAGCGCCGCACGCGCGGAATCGCCAATCCCCGCCCCCTCGACGATGCCGCAGGCAATGGCCAGCACGTTCTTCAAGGCGCCGCCCAGCTGCACGCCGATCCGGTCCGCCGATGGATAGAGCCGAAAGGTCCGCCCCGAGATCGCCTGCGCCAGCCGCTCGGCGATCTCGCCATTTTCGGCGGCGACGACCATCGCGGTCGGCAGCCCCCTGGCGATATCGGCGGCAAAACCCGGACCCGACAGCACCGCGACCGCATGCCCCGGCAGCGTTTGCGCCAGCATGTCGGTCAACAGATTGCCCGTGGTCTTCTCGATGCCCTTGGCGCAGGTGACGACAACGGCATCCTTAGCCAGATAAGGTTCGTATTGCCGCGCCGCATCGGCCTGCGCCTGCGACGGCATGGCGAAGAGAACGATACCGGCATCGGCGATGGCATCGGCTTCCGCCGAGAAATTCAGCGCTTCCGGCAACGGAATGCCCGGCAGCACGGCATCGTGACGATGCTCGGCCGCAAGATCGGCCATCAGCCGAGGATCGCGCCCGACCAGCGTCACCTTGTGCCGCCCCGTCAACGCGATGACAGCCGCCAAAGCCGTGCCGAAGGCACCGGCGCCGATGACGGCGATCGTTTCGCTGCTACGGCCTTCTCCACTCATGCCTTCGCTCCCCGCTTGCCGAAACCCAACAATGTCTCGGCGCTCGAATCGAGCGGCCAGCGCGAGCGCGGCTGCACGTCGAGATCGTCGGGCGCAACGCCCGTCGCCATCCGCTCGAGGCCGGCCCAAGCGATCATGACAGCATTATCGGTGCACAGGTGCAGCGGCGGTGCCACGAAGCGGAAGCGGTTCTTGTCGCACAGCGCCTGCAGCGTGCCACGCACCTCGAGATTGGCGGCGACCCCGCCGGCCACCACAAGCGCCGGCTGCTCGACATCGGGGTAGAGCATCTTGAACCGCTCCAGCCCGCGCCCGATCCGGTCCTTCAGCGTCCGCGATACCGCATCCTGGAACGAGGCGCAGATATCGGCAACGTCCTGGTCGGTCAGCGGCGCGATCTCGGTCGCCGCCTGCCGCACCGCCGTCTTCAGCCCGGAAAAGGAGAAATTCAGCTTCGCCTCGCCGACCAGCGGCCGCGGAAACTGGAAACGCTTCGGATTGCCCGACTTCGCCGCTCGCTCCACCGCCGGCCCGCCCGGATAGGGCAGGCTCAGAAGCTTGGCGGTCTTGTCGAAAGCCTCGCCCAGCGCGTCGTCGATCGTCGTGCCCCAGCGCTCGTAGTCGCCGACGCCCTTGACCAGGATCAGCTGCGTGTGGCCGCCCGAGACCAGCAGCATCAGGTAGGGAAACGAAAGCCCATCCGTCAGCCGCGCCGTCAGCGCATGGCCTTCCAGATGGTTCACCGCATAGAGCGGCTTGCCGCAGGCCTTGGCGATCGCCTTGCCAGTCATCAACCCGACCAGCAAGCCGCCGATCAGCCCGGGGCCTGACGTGGCGGCGATGGCGTCGATATCGGAGAGCGACACATTGGCGCGTTTCAAAGCTTCCTCGATCAGCGTATCGAGAGCCTCGACATGGGCGCGAGCGGCAATCTCGGGCACGACGCCGCCATAGGCGCTGTGCTCTTCGAGCTGGCTCAGCACCACGTCGGAACGCACGGTCGGCACCCCCTCCGCATCGCGCTCGACCACGGCAGCGGCGGTTTCGTCGCAGCTTGTTTCGATGCCGAGGATGCGCAGAAAGGGAGCCATGGAGCCTGATCGTTGATTGCGATGGGTCTGAAACCCGTTTACGAGAAACTCCGGTAACAACGGATCAATGCGGATGCAAACAAAACCTTTCCGGATCGGCACCCGAGGCAGCCCCCTGGCGCTTGCCCAAGCCAACGAGGCCCGCGACAGGCTGATGGCGGCGCACGGGTTGCCGGAAGAGATGTTCGAGATCGTCGTGCTCTCCACCAAGGGCGACCGCATCACCGACCGCTCACTGGCCGAGATCGGCGGCAAGGGCCTGTTCACCGAGGAACTGGAAGAGAAGCTTAGCTCCGGCGATCTCGATATCGCCGTGCATTCCACCAAGGACATGCCCACGACGCTGCCCGAAGGGCTCTGTCTTTCGGCCTACCTGCCCCGCGAGGACATTCGCGATGCAGTCGTGGGCCGCACCGCTCCAAAACTGATCGACCTGCCGCACGGCGCCACCGTCGGCTCGTCGTCGCTGCGCCGCCAGGCGCTGATCCGCCGCATGCGCCCCGATATCAATGTCATCACCTTCCGCGGTCTCGTCGATACCAGGCTCAGAAAGCTGGCGGAAGGCCAGGTCGATGCGACGCTGCTGGCGCTGGCCGGCCTCAAGCGGCTCGGCAAGGTCGATGTCATCACCGACATCTTAGACCCCGACACCTTCCCCCCGGCCCCGGCCCAGGGCGCCATCTGCATCGAGAGCCGCATCGGCGATACCCGTGTTGAGGCCCTGCTTGCGCCAATCAACGATATCAGGACCTTCGACACCGTCTCCTGCGAGCGCGCCTTCCTGGCCGCACTCGACGGCTCCTGCCGCACCCCGATCGGCGGCTATGCGGTCTGCGAGGGCGACCAGATCCGCTTCCACGGCCTGATCATCACTCCCGACGGGCGCCAGCAGCATGCCGTCACCATCGACGGCAACCGCCGCGACGCGGTGGCGCTCGGCACCCGCGCCGGCCAGGATGTCCGCGCCCGCGCCGGCGCCGCCTTCTTCGACGACTGGAGCTGACACCGATGCGCGTGCTCGTGACCCGCCCCCCGCAGCCGGGCGCGCGCACCGCGCAACGCCTGGCCGCAATGGGCCACGAGCCGCTGATGCTGCCGCTGTTCGAACCGCTCCACGACGCCGAAAAAGCCTTCGCCGCGCTGGCTGACACCCGCGGCCCCGTCGCCGTCACCAGCGCCGAAGCCATCCGCGCGGTCACCGGGCGGCCCGGCGACCTCGCCCCCCACCTCAACCGCCCGCTTTACGCCGTCGGCGACGCCACCGCCGAGGAGGCAAGAACGGCCGGCTTCGCCTCCGTCACCGCCTCGTCAGGCAACGGCGCCGACCTCGCGACCTTGATCGCCGGCCAACCGGCTGGCCAAACGGGGATTCCGATCCTCTACCTCGCTGGCGCGCCGCGCGCCGAAACCTTCGAAACCCGCGCCAAAGCTCTTGGCCTGACGCTCACCGTCGCCGAATGCTACCGCATGCGGCCGCTCGATGTTCCCGTCGAGATCCTCCGCACCATCTTCGCCACCGAAGCCCCCGACGCGATCCTCTTCTATTCCCGCCAGACCGCCGAACGCTTCTTCGCCCTCCACGAGATCTCAACCCATCTCGACGCCCTGATCGGCATCCGCCTCCTCTGCCTCAGCAGGACCGTCGCCGACGCCGTGCCCCCTGAGTTGCAAGGCCATGTCACGATTGCGGAAACGCCCGACGAGACCATCCTGCTGTCGTTGATCTGATCACGGTTTGACAGGGCCAGCGTGCAAATTTCATCTCGCCTCTTTCCTTGACCGGCATCACTGACTACTTTCGAACGATTGCAAGAAGAATGAGGGTCTCATGGCACCAGGAAATCCACCACGCCATTCGAAGAGCACCGACGAGCCGGTCACGATCGACCTCGATGCGCAGGAGATTGCCTCATCAGCCGATGCCGAAAAGGATGGCCACGAGCCGGTGGAGGCAACAGAATCGGTAAATGCCGAGACCGCGCCGGAGCCTGCCGAACCGATTTTCGAGGAAGACAGGCTGCCGGAAGAGAAGACTTACGAAGAGACATCGTACGGCGACACGGCGCCTGAACACCCGGCACCCGACGAACAGCCGCCGGCCTATAGCCATGCGCCGGAACCGGTCGAACCCGTGCTGGAGCAGCCCCGCCAGCAGGGCAACACCTCCGGCCTGATTGCCGCCGGCATCGTTGGTGGGCTGATCGCACTCGCGGGCGCCGGCGCCATCCAGTATGCCGGCTTCCTGCCCGGCTCATCGAGCCCGGTGCCAACCCAAGAGATATCAAGCCTCTCCGGCGAGATCGACGGCCTCAAGCAGTCCGTCGCCAAACTCGCATCCGCGCCGCCGCCCGCTGCCATCGACGACGCGCTGGCCAAGCGCGTCGAGGCGCTGGAAGCCGCCGCCAAGGCAGCCCCGACCACAACATCCGGTGCCGACAGCGCCACCACAGATGCGCTGAACCAGAAGCTCGCCGGTCTCACCGCTGAGCTCGAGCAGCTGCGCGGCACTGTCACCCAGGCCACTGAACAGCGCGCCAGCAACGGCGCCGAGATCGAGCAACGCCTGGCGGATGCCGAAAAGAAGCTCAACGAGCCGCGCCAGGACGTCGCCGTCGCCAAGGCGATCGCCGCAGCCGCGCTGAAGGCCGCCATCGATCGCGGCGGCCCGTTCGTCGCCGAGCTCGACACCTTCGCCGGCGTCTCGCCGGATGATCCCGTCGCAACCGACCTCAAGCAGTTTTCCGAAACCGGCGTGCCCTCGCGCGCCGAGCTGATCCGTGAGGTCCCCGACGTCGCGACCGCGATCATCGGCAGCGTCAACAAGACCGACCCGAACCAGAGCTGGTCCGACCGGCTGATATCAGGCGCCAAGTCGCTGGTCACGGTGCGCCCGGTCGGCAACATCGAGGGCGAAAGCGTCGAGGCGATTGCCGCGCGCTTGGAAGACAAGGTGAAGAACGGCGACCTGCCGGGCGCGGCCACCGAATGGAACACGCTGCCATCGGAGGCCAAGCAGGCCTCGGCCGCCTTCAAGCAGTCGCTGGAAGCCCGCATCCGCGTCGAGGAGCTGGTCGGCAGTGCCCTGTCGAAGGCGGTTTCCGGCACCGGTGCCAATGGCACTGCCCCCTTATCCGGCACCGGCAAGGAGGGCTGAGGACATGGTCAGGCTCATCGTCTTCGCAATTCTCGTCCTCATCCTCGGCTACGGCTTCTCCTGGCTGGCCGATCGCCCCGGCGATCTGTCACTGATCTGGGAAGGCCAGCTTTACCAGACCCGGCTGATCGTCGCCGCCACCGCCATCATCGCGCTGATCGCGCTTGTGATGGTCGCCTGGTGGCTGGTGCGGGTCATCTGGACCTCGCCCCACTCCGTCACCCGCTATTTCCGCGCCCGCAAGCGCGACCGCGGCTATCAGGCGCTGTCGACCGGCCTGATCGCCGCCGGCGCCGGCAATGCGCTGCTCGCCCGCAAGATGGCCGCCCGTTCGCGCGGCCTGATCCGCGCCGACCAGGAGCCGCTGATCGCCCTGCTCGAAGCCCAGGCCGCCCTGATCGAGGGGCGCCATGACGAGGCCCGCGCCAAGTTCGAGGCGATGGTCGAGGATCCGGAAACCCGCGAGCTCGGCCTGCGCGGCCTCTATCTCGAGGCCAAGCGCCTCGGCGCGACCGAGGCCGCCCGACAATATGCCGAAAAGGCCGCCGAGAACGCACCCTATCTCCCTTGGGCGGCGCAGGCGACGCTGGAATCCCGCAGTCAGGCCGGCCGCTGGGACGACGCCATCCGGCTGCTCGAACAGCAGAAGGCCGCTCGCGTCATCGACAAGCCGGAGGCCGACCGCCTGCGCGCCGTGCTGCTGACGGCCCGCGCCACCGAGAAGCTGGAGAACGACCCGGCCGGCGCCCGCGACGACGCCACCCATGCGCTGAAACTCGCGGCCGATTTCGAGCCGGCGGCGATCATCGCCGCCAAGGCACTGTTTCGCGAGGACAAGCTGCGCAAGGCCGCCTCCATTCTCGAGCAGGCGTGGAAGGCCAACCCGCATCCGGAGATCGGCGCCACCTATGTCCGCGCCCGCAGCGGTGACTCCACCGCGGACCGGCTGAAACGCGCCGAGAAACTCGAAAACATCAGGCCAAACAACATCGAATCGCTGCTTGTCGTCGCCCAGGCGGCGCTCGACACCAGGGATTTCGGCAAGGCCCGTGCCAAGGCCGAAGCCGCCGCCCGCGTCGAGCCGCGCGAGGCCGCCTTCCTGCTGCTCGCCGATATCGAGGAGGCTGAGACCGGCGATCAGGGCCGCATCCGCCACTGGCTGGCGCAGGCGCTGAAGGCGCCGCGCGATCCGGCATGGGTGGCCGACGGCTACGTCTCCGACAAATGGCTGCCGCTTTCGCCGGTGACAGGCAAGCTCGACGCCTTCGTCTGGAAGAACGCCTTCGCCCAGCTCGAGGGTCCGGTCGAGGACGGCACCGCGCTGTCGATCGACACGGCCCTGAAAAGCCTGCCGCCCGTGCGCGACATCCGCGCCGAAAGTGCGGCCGCCGACCACCGCATCATCGAGCTTGAGCGCGCCGCCAGCATCGCCAGGGCGGCCCGGCCGGCGCCTGAGCCGGTACCGGCGCCAAAGCCGCCAGCCAAACCGGTGGACATACAGCCCACGCCGACAAGACAGCCATCCGACGCCCCGGAACCCCGCCCCTTCTTCGGCGGGCTGCCCGACGATCCGGGCGTCAAGAACCCCAAGGCCGAGCCCGAACCCAAGACGCGGCTTCGCCTCTTCTAGACAGACAGGACCCGTATGTTCGAACGTTTCCAGGCATTTTTCCAGAACCTGACAAACGACCACCCGAAGAGTACCTTCGCACCCGACGATCCCCGCATCGCGGTGGCGGCGCTGTGCATGCAGGTGATGGAGTCCGACGGCCAGGTCAAGGACAGCGAGAAGAAGCGCCTGCGCAAGCTCTTGAAGGACCAGTATGGCCTCGACGGCAAGCAGCTCGATGCTCTGATCGCCGCCGGCCAGGAGGCCGAGAGCGACGCGGTCGATTACTACCGTTTCACCTCTGACCTGAAGCGCCATCTCGACACCGAGCAGCGGCTGGAGCTGATCGGCATTCTCTGGGACATCGTCTATGCCGATGGCGAGCGCAGCGAGATGGAGGACGACGCCATCTGGCGGATTGCCGAACTACTCGGCGTCTCGGCCCGCGAGCGTATCCAGAAGCGTCAGGAAGCCGCCAAGCGCGTCACCGGCATCGACGTGGTGCAAGACGATGCCGACTGACAGTATCGGACAGCCGCCGAAACGCCCCGTGCTGATCGTCCTGCATCAGGAGCGATCGAGCCCCGGGCGCGTCGGTCAGCTGCTGATCGAAAAAGGCTACCCGCTCGACATCCGCCGCCCCGTGCTCGGCCAGGCGCTGCCGAAGACGCTGGCGGCCCACGCCGGCGCCGTCGTCTTCGGCGGGCCAATGAGCGCCAACGACCCGGATGATTTCGTCAAGGCGGAGATCGGCTGGCTGGATGTGCCGCTGAAGGAGAAGCGGCCGATGCTCGGCATCTGCCTCGGCGCCCAGATGCTGGTGCGCCATCTCGGTGGCAAGGTGCAGCCGAACGCCGACGGCTCCACCGAGATCGGCTGGTACCCGCTGCGCGCAACCGAGAAGGGCCGGCAGCTGCTGCACTGGCCGAAGATGGTTTACCACTTCCACCGCGAAGGCTTCGACCTGCCGCGCGGCGCCGAATTGCTGGCCGAGGGCGACATCTACCGCAACCAGGCCTTCCGCTACGGCGAGCACGCCTGGGCTTTGCAGTTCCATGCCGAGCTGACGCGAGCGATGATGCACCGCTGGGTCGTCCACGGCGCCCAGCGCTTTATCCTGCCCAACGCCCAGCAGGGCCGCGAGCATCTCGAGGGCCGCATGCTGTTCGACGCGCCGCTGAAGGCCTGGCTCGACGAATTCCTCGACATCGTCTTCGAGGGCAAGCCCGCGAAAAGCGCCGCCCGCTCAAGGGCCGCCCTTTCGGCGTAGATGCGCCGCAAGCCGCTTCGTGCTAACATTCCATTCGTAGACAGAGGCGAGCGATGGGGGCCGTTGCGGCCGCTGTTCTCGCGCGAAAAGACGTTCCGATCCACGATCCGGCCGAACAGCCGCGCGTCTTGCGCGGAAGTGACCGAAGCCATGTCAGGGGAACACCATGTCGAACTACGAACAGAAGCTTGTCTCGATGGGTCTGGTGCTGCCGCAGCCGCTGACGCTGCCCTCGCACATGGTCCTGCCGTTCCCCTGGGTGAACGTGCGCGGCGACCGCGCCTTCATATCAGGCCACGGTCCGCAGAACCCTGACGGCTCCCCGGCCGGCCCGTTCGGCGCCGTCGGCGATATCGTCTCGATCGAGGACGCCAAGGCATCGGCCCGCAAAGCCGGCCTTGCCATGCTCGGCTCCCTGAAGCGCGAACTCGGCAGCCTCGACCGCATCACCGGCTGGTGCCGCGTTCTGGGCATGGTCAACTGCGCCCCCCGCTTCGCCAATCCCCCCGCCGTCATCAATGGCTTCACCGACCTCATCCTCGAAGTCTTCGGCCACGACGTCGGCAGCCACGCCCGCTCGGCGATTGGCGTCGCGGGCTTGCCGTTGAACTTCCCGGTCGAGATCGAGGCGGAGGTGATGATTTCGGGGTGAGGGAGTTCGGCGCTGCGGCCAGTAGCACCCCCCCTGCCCTGCCGGGCATCTCCCCCTCAAGGGGGGAGATTGGCTGGGCGCACCTGCTCGCTCCACGTTTATTGTTTGGCCGGGAGATCGCAACGATTCGATCTCCCCCCTTGAGGGGGAGATGTCCGGCAGGACAGAGGGGGGTGCCACGCGGTAAAACGCCCAACACCCCACCCCACAAAAAACCTAGCCCTCACCCCGCTCCGGCGCATCCAAGGCATCGATCCTGCGCAACTGCGGAAAGCTCGTCGCCCAGATCGCCGCCACGGCAAGAGTCCCGATCCCGCCGATGATCACCGCCGGCACCGCGCCGAACACATGCGCCATCGTGCCCGCACGAAACTCGCCGAGTTCGTTCGACGCCCCGACGAACACCATGTTGACGGCGTTGACGCGGCCGCGCAGGTGGTCTGGCGTCCACAGCGCGATCAGGCTTTCGCGCACATAGACCGAGACCATGTCGGCCGCGCCCATCAGCGCCAGCGCTGCGATCGACAGCTCGACATTGGTCGATAGGCCAAAGACAATGGTGCCCAGCCCGAACAGCGCCACGCCGACGAACATGTAGATGCCGGCGCGGTGCTTCAGCGGATAGGTGGCAAGCAACACAGCCATGATGATGGCGCCGACACCCGGCGCCGAGCGCAGCAGGCCGAGACCCCAGGGGCCGAGCGTCAGGATATCGCGCGCGAAGATCGGCATCAGCGCCACGGCGCCGCCGAGCAGCACCGCAAAGAGATCGAGCGAGATCGCCCCAAGCACCACCTTTTCCGTGCGGATGAACTTGAAGCCGCCGAGGATCATGTCCCAGCTCTTCGCCTCACCTGTGGTTTTCTGCTCCGGCTTCGGGATCAGGAACAGCAGAATGGCGCCGAGGATGGCGAAGACGACGGCGACCGTATAGGCGGTATGGGCGTTGATGCCGTAAAGCAGGCCGCCGAGCACCGGGCCGGTGATCGCCGCCAGCTGCCAGGACGACGAGTTCCAGGCGATCGCGTTCGACAGGTCCTGCGCTGGCACCAGGTTCGGCGCCAGAGATTGCACCGCCGGTGACATGAACGCCCGCTCGATGCCGAACACCAGCAGCACGCCGAACACAGGGATCGGCGAGAAGGTCCCCGATATGGTCATCCCGAGCAGCGCCAGCGTACAGAGCGCCGCCACCAGCGAGCATGCGGACGCGATGGCGCGCCTGTTGTAGCGGTCGGCGACCGAGCCGGTGACGAGGATCAGGAGCAGCGACGGCAGGAATTGTACCAGCCCGATCAGTCCGAGATAGATGGCGCTGCCCGTCTGGTCGTACATCTGCCATCCCACCGCGACGCTGACGATCTGCTGCGAGAACGAGAGAAGGAAGCGCGCGTAGAAGAAGCGGGTGTAGGAAGAGTGCCGGAAGGCCGCGAAACGGTCGCCGTGGGCTGAGATGGACATGGGATCTTTCCGACAAACAGGAGAAGCGACGCTGCCCAAACCCGCCTGTGACACATGATTGCCCGCGTGTTTTCACAGGGCTCTTGCCGGTTTAGTCGCCAATGTCTACATGTCTGTCAACAACGAACTGGAGACGACGATGATTGCGCTTTTTCAAACCATTGATTTGGCTTTGAATCTCTACACCTGGATCTTGATCGCCAGCGCCATTTTCTCCTGGCTCTATGCGTTCAACGTCATCAACTCAAGCAACCAGTTCGTCAATTCGGTCGGCATGTTCCTCTACAACGTCACCGAACCGGTGCTGCGCCCGATCCGCCGCGTGCTGCCAAATCTCGGCGGCATCGACATTTCGCCGATCGTGCTGCTCCTGATCATCTTCTTCATCCGCTCCTTCATGTGGAACACCATCGTCCCTATGGTGGTGTGACCCGGCCCTACAAGGCCTTCGCGGATCACCTCACGCTCGCGGTGCGGCTGACGCCGAATGGCGGGCGCGATCAGCTTGATGGTATCGAACTCGATGCCGACGGCAAGGCCCGCCTGAAGGCCCGCGTCTCCGTCGTCCCCGAGAAGGGCAAGGCCAACAAGGCGCTCGTTGCCCTCATTGCCAAGGCGCTCGGCCTCCCCAAATCCTCCGTCAGCCTCGTCTCCGGCGACACGTCGCGCAAAAAAATCCTCCGGATCGATGCCGAGCCGGAGGATGTGATGGTCAAGCTGGATGTGTTTCTCGGCCTGTAATCAGGCCTTTTCCTTCTTGGCGCGTTCGATCGCCTCGAGGATCAGGGCGCCGGCTTCCTTGGCATCGCCCCAGCCGTAGATCTTCACCCACTTGCCGGGCTCCAGATCCTTGTAGTGCTCGAAGAAGTGCTCGATCTGCTTGACGGTGATCTCGGGCAGGTCGGTGTAGTCCTTGACCTTGTCGTAGCGCATCGTCAGCTTCGGCGACGGCACGGCGATGATCTTCTCGTCCTTGCCGGAATTGTCTTCCATCTTCAGAACGCCGATCGGGCGCACGTTGATGACGCAGCCTGGAACCAGCGGGCGGGTGCTGGCGATCAAAACGTCGATCGGGTCGCCGTCTTCCGACAGCGTGTGCGGCACGAAGCCATAGTTACCCGGATAGGTCATCGGCGTGTAGAGGAAACGGTCGACGACGAGCGTGCCGGCTTCCTTGTCCATCTCGTACTTGATCGGATGACCACCAACCGGCACTTCAACGATGACGTTGACGTCCTCAGGTGGGTTCTTGCCAATGGAAATGGCGTCGATGCGCATGCGATAACTCCCGCGACGTGATTGTTGGCAGCCAGATAATCGGATTTTCGCCGCGAAGCAACACGGCACAACGGCGCAGGCACATGATAGTTTTATGATCTGGCCTTCAAAATGCCGGAAAACTGGGCAGAGGCCGAACTTCCAGCCAAGGGAATATCAGTTCCAGATGAAGCCGATCTTCTTCAACGGCTTCTCGTCGAAGGTTTCGGTACCCTCGCAATAATCGACGCCGCCATGACCGCGATAGAAATCGGCGCCGTGCTCGTTCTCCTCAAGGCACCAGACCACCATGCCCTTGCAGCCGAGCGACTTCAGCAGCCGCTGTGCCTCGGTAAACAGCATGTGGCCGAGGCCGATGCCCTGATACTCGGGACGGAGATAGATTTCGTAGATCTCGCCTTCCTGCGGCAGCGCCCGGGCCCGGTTGAGACCGAGCGTGGCGTAACCGGCAACCGTGCCGGCGACGTCGAGGACCAGCAGCGTCGCGGGACCGCGCGTTGCCTTGCGCCACCAGCTTTCGCCGCGGCGCTCGACCATCTGGTTCAGCGCCCTGTGCGGGATGATGCCGGCATAGGTATGTTTCCACGCAAGCCGATGCACCTCCGAGATGGCTCGGGAATCATGCGGCTCGGCCCGCCGAACATCGATCGACAACGTTTTCATAACGCTTACTCTGGCCCGGTCGCGGACAATTAACCATATGGACAAACGCATATGAACCAATTGCCCACAGGCTTAACATGTGGACGACGGCTGAAATTTAACGCTTTTTTAACTATTGCGACAAGCGGGATTCGACGCGGCACACAAATAAAAAACCCCGGCGCGGAGGCCGGGGTTTCAACTCTAAGTAAGCGGCGTCTTGATTAGGCCGACTTGGCCTTGCTGAAACGCTTGCGATCGTTGGCGTCGAGATACATCTTGCGCAGGCGGATCGACTTCGGCGTGACTTCCATCAGCTCGTCGTCCTGGATCCAGGAGAGCGCGCGGTCGAGCGTCATGCGGATCGGCGGGGGGAGCTTGACGGCTTCGTCCTTGCCGGCGGCGCGGATGTTGGTCAGCTGCTTGCCCTTGAGAACGTTGACCTCGAGGTCGTTGTCGCGGGAATGGATACCGATGATCATGCCCATGTAGACCTTTTCGCCGGGCTCGATCATCATCGGGCCGCGATCTTCAAGGTTGAACATGGCGTAGGCGACAGCTTCACCCGGCGCATTGGCCAGGAGAACGCCGTTGGTACGGCCGCCGATTTCGCCCTTGAAGGGCTGGTAGTCCTTGAACAGACGGTTCATCACCGCGGTGCCGCGGGTGTCGGTCAGCAATTCCGACTGGTAGCCGATCAGGCCGCGGGTCGGCGCATTGAACACCAGGCGAACGCGATTGCCGCCCGAAGGACGCAGCTCGGTCATTTCGGCCTTGCGCTCGGACATCTTCTGCACGACGACGCCGGAATGCTCTTCATCGACGTCGATGACGACTTCTTCGATCGGCTCCATCAGCTGATCGCTCTCGTCGCGGTGCATGACGACGCGTGGACGCGACACGGCGAGCTCGAAGCCTTCGCGGCGCATGGTTTCGATCAGAACGGCGAGCTGCAATTCGCCGCGGCCGGAGACGTAGAACGAATCCTTGCCTTCGGCTTCTTCGATCTTCAGCGCGACGTTGCCTTCGGCTTCCTTGAACAGGCGGTCGCGGATGACGCGCGAGGTGACCTTGTCACCTTCGGTGCCGGCCAGCGGGCTGTCGTTGACGATGAAGGACATCGTAACGGTCGGCGGGTCGATCGGCTGCGCCGTCAGCGCTTCGGTGATCGCGGGATCACAGAAGGTGTCGGCAACCGTGCCCTTGGAAAGGCCGGCGATGGCGACGATGTCGCCTGCATGCGCTTCTTCGATCGAGGTGCGCTCGATGCCGCGGAAAGCGAGAATCTTCGAGATACGGCCGGTTTCGATCAGCTTGCCATCCTGGCCGAGAACCTTGACGGCCTGGTTCGGCTTGATCGAGCCGGAATTGATGCGGCCGGTGATGATGCGGCCGAGGAAGGGGTTGGCTTCCAGGATCGTGCCGATCATCGTGAAGGGGCCTTCGGCAACCGTCGGTTCCGGAACGTGGCTGAGCACGAGGTCGAGCAGCGGTGCGAGCCCCTGGTCCTTCGGGCCTTCAGGCGCAACGTTCATCCAGCCATCACGGCCCGAACCGTAGAGGATCGGGAAGTCGAGCTGTTCGTCGGTGGCGTCGAGGCTCGCGAAGAGGTCGAACACTTCGTTGATGACTTCCTCGTGGCGGCCATCGGGACGGTCGATCTTGTTGATCGCGACGATCGGGCGAAGACCGACCTTCAGCGCCTTGGAGACGACGAACTTCGTCTGCGGCATCGGGCCTTCAGAGGAGTCGACCAGAACGATCGCGCCATCCACCATCGACAGGATACGCTCGACTTCACCGCCGAAGTCGGCGTGGCCGGGGGTGTCGACGATGTTGATGCGAACGCCCTTCCACTCGACCGAGGTCGCCTTGGCAAGGATCGTGATACCGCGTTCCTTTTCCAGGTCGTTCGAGTCCATGACGCGTTCTGCAACGCGCTGGTTGTCGCGGAACGAGCCGGACTGTTTCAGGAGCTCGTCAACCAGGGTCGTTTTGCCATGGTCAACGTGCGCGATGATCGCGATGTTGCGAAGTGCCATATGTCTAGATCTCTGAGGCTGGGGCGCCAAGCTGGGAGGGCGCCAATTGCATTTGGGCGGCTCATACAGTGTTTTTCGCCGTTGTGAAAGGGGGGAGCCCGCAATGATAGGGATACGGCCGATGAATGCATCGCGTCAGCTCGATATATCGGGGTCGAGAACCACCCGCCAGAGCTCCTGGTCGTTGCGATCCATCAGACGCACCGTCAGCTGCGCCGTCCTGCCGTCGATGTCGACAAGCCCGAAGAACTGCATGCCGTCCGATGGCGGCAGGTTCTGCTCGGCGCCGCCGGGCGCCGCCTTCATGAACTTCACTTCGGGGCCGAAGGTCATGTCGAGCTGTTGCGGCCCATAGGTGCCGGAATGCAGCGGCCCGGCGACGAACTCCCAGAACGGCAGAAACTCCTTGAAGCTCGCCTTTTCGGGGCTGTAGTGATGCGCCGCCGCGTAATGCACGTCGGCCGTCAGCCAGATCATGTTCGAGATCCCGGCATCGCGGATGAAGCGCAGCAGATCGGCGAACTCTAGTTCTCGCCCGCGCGGCGCGCCATTATCGCCATTGGAAAAGGATTCCGATCCCTGTCGCTTGCCGTAATCGTCCCATAGGACGAGCCCGATCGGCAGGTCACAGGCGATCACCTTCCAGGTTGCCGTTGAACGCACCAGCGCGCGCTTCAGCCACGCCACCTGCTTTTCCCCGAGCAACCGTGAATCCGGCGAAAGATCGGCATCGAGCCCATGGCTGTTCGGCCCGCGATAGGAGCGCAGGTCGACGAAGAACACGTCGAGCAGCGGCCCGTAGGAAACCTTGCGATAGACCCGCCCCGGCTCCTCGGCGAGATGGCGCGTCGGCGTCATCTCGTGGAACGCCTGGGCCGCCCGCGCCGACAGCGTCGCGATCGACTTCTCCTTGTAGCGGTCGTCGTCACGAAGATCGGTGGAGGGCGACCAGTTGTTCAGCACCTCGTGGTCGTCCCACTGGTAGAACACCGGGCAGACCGCGTTCAGCGCCTTCACGTGGTCGTCGAGCATGTTGTAGGTCCACTGGCCGCGAAACTGCTCGAGTGTCTGGGCGATCTCGCGTTTGGCATCGGTGACCACCCGGTTTTTCCAGACGCCGCCGTTGCGCAACGTGATCTCGTCGGGCACCGGATTGTCGGCATAGATGGTGTCGCCGGAATGGATCATGAAATCCGGCCGGTGATAGGCGATCGTCGCATAGGTCCGCATCCCCTCGTCGTCGATCCCCCACCCCTGCCCGACCGTATCGCCCGACCAGACAAAACGGATGTCGCGCGTCTTGGCCGGCGCAGTGCGGAACTGCCCGAGGATCGGTTCGGAGAGACTGTTCACATCCTGCAGGTCGGCGGCCCGGAACCGATAGAAGATCTCCTGATCCTCAGGCAGATCCTGCAGCAAGAGCTTCGCCGTCAGGTCGGTCTCGTGGGTGACGTCGATCGACGGCAACCGGATGGCGTTAGAGAACTTGTCGGTGGTGGCATATTCCACCTGCAGCCGCGACGGCCGATCGACCCGCGTCCAGATCACCCCCGAGCTCGCATCGACATCGCCGGACTGGACGCCCGAGGTGAACAGCGGCCGGCTGGAGGAACCCCGCGCATAATACGGCATCGCCAGCCCCGCCAGCGCGAACCCGCCAACCGCCCCCATCGAGGAGAGAAAGCGCCGGCGTGTCGGTTGCGTCAATGTCATGCGATGGCTGTTCCGGCTTGCGAGAACGGGACCAATCTCCCGCGCCCAGCCTATGGCCGGCGGTCATGTCATCTGGTTGAAGGCGAGGTGACGGTTGTCTGAAGGTTTAGCGACAGTTTTGTGTTGGGTGGGTTGCCTTCGGCTCACGCTGCAGCCCGCGATACCCCCCTCTGTCCTGCCGGACATCCCCCCCTCAAGGGGGGAGATCGGATGGGGTTACCCGCTCGCTCCACGGTCATTGTTAGAATGGGAGATGGCCAGGGGTCGATCTCCCCCCTTGAGGGGGAGATGCCCGGCAGGGCAGAGGGGGGTGCCTTGTGCGCCGAAGCAAAGACACTCTCATCCAACCGACAAAACCCTCACCCATCACTCCCCGACAGCTCCTCGAACGTCGCCAGCCCGCGCTTCACCAGCATCGCATCCGGGCTCGGCAGCTTGCCGCGGAAGGCTCGATACGCATCCTCCGGATCCACCGACCCGCCGCTCGAATAGATATGCTGGCGCAGCTTGCTTGCCACATCGCCGTTGAACGCGTCGCCCGTTTCCTCGAAGGCCGAAAACGCGTCCGCGTCGAGAACCTCCGACCACATGTAGGAATAGTAACCGGCCGAATAGCCGCCCGAGAAGATGTGCTGGAAGTGCGGAGAGGCATGCCGCATCACCATCGATTTCGGCATGCCGAGCTCCGCAAGCACTTCGGCCTGCACCGCCATCGGATCCTCGACCGTCTCGCGCGTGTGGAACGCCATGTCGACCAGCGCCGACGAGGTGAACTCCACCGTGTTGAACCCGGCATTGAAGCTACGCGCTGCCAGCACCTTGTCGAGCAGCGCCTCCGGCATCGGCTCGCCGGTCTCGAAATGCACCGCGTATTGCTTCAGGATTTCGGGCACCGTCAGCCAGTGCTCGTAGAGTTGCGAGGGCAGCTCGACGAAATCGCGCGACACGCCGGTGCCAGACACCGAGGGGTAGGTGACGTTGGAGAGCATGCCGTGCAGCGCATGGCCGAACTCGTGGAACAGCGTGCGGGCATCGTCGAGCGACAGCAGCGCCGGCTTGCCCTCGGCGGGCTTGGCGAAATTGCAGACATTATAGATGATCGGCAGCTCGCCGCTGGCGCCGTTCTTCATCGGCAGCTTGTGCTGCGATTGGAACGCGCTCATCCAGGCGCCGGAGCGCTTCGAGCCGCGGGCGAAATAGTCGCCGAGGAACAGCGCCACCAGCCTGTCCTCGCGATCGCGGATCTCGAACACGCGCACATCGGGATGATAGGCGGCAATGCCCTTCTTCTCGACCGCGTGGATGCCGAACAGCCGCCCGGCGACATCGAAGCAGGCGTCAATGATCTTCTCGATCTGCAGATAGGGTTTGAGCTCGGCTTCGGAGAAATTGAATTTCCTGGCGCGGATCTTCTCCGAATAGTGCCGCCAGTCCCAAGGCATGACCTCGTGGTTCTTGCCTTCCTCGGCAATCAGCGAAGCGATATCGGCCTCTTCCTCGCCGGCCCGCTTCACCGCCTTGGCCCAGACCTGTTTCAGCAGATCGTTCACTGCCTCCGGCGTCTTCGCCATCGTGTTGTCGAGCTTCAGCTCCGCGAAATTGCCGTAGCCGAGCAGCGCCGCCATCTCCTGGCGCAGCGCCAGAAGCTTGGCGATGATGCCGCGATTGTCGGACGGGCCATCGTTTTCGCCGCGCGCCACCCAGGCCTTGAAGGCCTGTTCGCGCAGGTCGCGCCGCTCGGAAAATGTCAGGAACGGCTCGATGATCGAGCGCGACAGTGTCACCGCGAACTTGCCGTCGTCGCCGCGCTCGCGTGCCGCCGCCGCCATCGCGTCCTTCAGAAACTCAGGAATGCCGGCGAGATCCGCCTCGTCGGAGAGAACCAGCGCCCAGCCCTTTTCGTCGGCCAGCACGTTCTGGCCGAACTGCGTGCCGAGACCGGCCAGCTGCTCGTTGATGCCGGCAAGCTTTTCCTGCTCGTCCTTTTCGAGCTTGGCGCCCGACTTGACGAAGCCCTTCCAGTGCCGCTCCAGCACCCGCGTCTGCTCCAGCGTCAGGCCGAGGCTGTCGCGGCTCTCCCACAGCGTATCGATGCGCTTGAAGAGCGCCGCGTTCATGCCGATCTTCGAATAATGCCGCGACATCTTCGGCGAGATATCCCGCTCCAGCGCCTGGATCGTGTCGTTGGTATGGGCGCCGGCCCGGTTCCAGAACAGCGACGACACCCGCGACAGCTCGTCTCCGGCAAGCTCCAGCGCCACCACCGTGTTGTCGAAGGTCGGCGCCTCCGGATTGTCGGCGACCGCGTCGATCTCGCGCTCGTGCAGCGCAAGCGCCGCATCGAAGGCCGGCGCGAAATCGCCGTCATTCAGCGCATCGAAGCGCGGCAGGCCATGCAGGCCGTTCCAGTTGACGAGAGCCGGATTGATTTCGGGTGTGGAAGGCATGCGGACATCCTTTTTGGCAGGCGGTGGGCTTTTGGCAGGCAAGTGTTGCAGCAATATAGGGAGGCGCGGGCGCGATTGGTATTGTTTGTCGACGATACGATCCGGCAACCTCTACGAGAAGTTGATCATAAGAAATGATATATAAGAATTAACTATTCGTTAACGATTGACCATAGTGCAACGCACACGGTATTTTCGCATATCATTTTTTAATTGTGGATCCACGCAATGGAAATCACTTCTCTGCGGTTTTCGCCGAACCTGTCATTTCGCAAGCATTCCGATAATTCACAATTTACCAATGGCTTGACCGATAGTTTCAGCGCGGGGTCGGGCACTCTGTCGAGTTTCAACGTCGAGGACATCGCCGCCGGCCAGCCGGATTTCGCGGCGATCAGCGCCGCCGAATTGCGCAACCACGCCCGCCAGAGCTTAGACAGCGGCGCGCTCGACCAGGACACCTATGCGGCGATCTCCGAACCGCTGCCGATGCGCACCATCGACCCCAACGGCAACATCCTCGATCTCTCCGATGTCACCGACGGCACCAGCTTCAACTTCCGCGACTACTACAAGGACCAGCTGCAGATCGCCATGTCGATCGGTGACCCCGAGACCGTGAAGACCCTGAAATCCGTCGTCAGCTTCCTCGACGCCTGATCGATCCGAAGCCGGCCTTGCTGCGGGACCTTTGCGGCGAGAGCCCAATACAGATCACGCCGGATGACCCCGCTACGCCTTGCGCCAGCCAAGCAGCCCGGGCGTCGCATGCAGCAGCGCCTGTGCCGCGAACCCCATGAACAGCACGCCCGAGCACCGCACGATCAGCCGCTCATGCGCCCGGTAGAACCGCCGGACGGCGCCTGTGCCGACGATGGCGATCAGGATCATGTCGGCAACGATGAAGCCGAGGAACGACACGGCCAGCAGCACAGGCAGCGTATCGAAATTGAGCGCGCTCGCCGACCCCGCTACCAGCGCCGTAAATGTCGCCAGCGCCACCGGATAGCCTTTCGGATTGGTCACCCCGAAGATCAGCCCGCGCCGGAACGGCTTCTCGACCACCATCAGGCCCGCGCCCTCGCTCTTCGGCCTGGCGCGAAAGGCGTTCCAGCCGATCCAGGCGAGATAGAAGCCGCAGAGCAGACCGAGCGCGTCAAAGACGAAGCTGCCGATCGTCTTCGCCCCGATGATCGCCACCAGCGCCAGCGACGCCCACAGCGTATCGCCGACCAGGTGCCCGCAGACAAACTGCGCCCCCGCGCGCCGCCCCTGCCCTGCCCCGATCCCGAGCAGCGCCAGAAACGCCGGCCCCGGTATCAACACATAAAGAAGCGCCGCCAGAAACGCGCCGGCCAGCAATGACTGCGTCATGAAGAATCTCCCGGTGAAAAGGCGAGAGTATGCGGTGTGGCGGGGGCGTCAAGCGACCGACGGATATTTTCGCCGAGCGGGCTGAACCAGCGCCCAGCACCGGCCGCAATGCGACCGGTTCCAACGTTTGCACCACCCCGCAGAAGCTATCCGCGCTGAGAACCAGCCGCAGGGGCCTGATCCCCGCCAACAGCGAGAAGCCGGAAAAGGGCTTCCAACGCGGCCTTTGATCGCGCAACGCCACGCTTGCGGCTGGTGGCCAGATCGATGACCGAAAGACCGACGAAGATCGCATGCACGAGGTCCACATTCGCCGCCTCGTCCGACACGCCGAGCTTGCTCAGAAGGCGCGCGATCTCCCCGACAAAACCGTCGTTCAGAGCCTGGAAAAGCTCGCGAACCGCAGGCTCCCTGTCGGCAGCTTGATTGAGCGCGACAAGAATCCGCGTATTGTCGTGGCGGGCGGTCACTTCAGCGATCAGTGCTGTCACCTGCCTACCTGTCTTGATGCTGTCCACCATCCCGGCGACGACAGCCAGTTGAATGTCGATCGCCGCGCGCGAGACGGCGGCCAGCAGATCTGTCCGCGTTGGGAAATAGTAGGTGATGTGGCTCTGCCGCAAGCCGGTGCGCTTGGCGATCTTCGGCTGGGTCAGTCCGGGCAATCCTTCTTCGCGAAGAAGATCCAGGCCGGCGCCGATGATCTGTTTGCGGCGATCCTCCGCGGCCACGGTCATGCGTGGTCCTGCCGGAAGTAGGGCCATGACTTGACGACAAGCATGACAATTGGAAAGGCTAGGGTCAGACCGCCTATCGCAAGGCCGAGCAAGATGTCGCCGATGCCCGCGATGCCGCTGCTCCATGCAATCCAGAAAGTGGTGACGCTCAGCGGCAGGAAAAACAGGACGGCCGTGATCAACCCCGGGGAAAAACGCCCCCTCGTCCGGATGAACGGCACGACATGCATGAACAGACCGTTGATGAATTCGAGGCCGGCATAGCTCAGGACCGCAAGCGGCAGCGTCGGCGCAAGCATGGCCTGGGCAATGCCCAACGAAACCACGATGCCGTTGGTAACGTAGAAATCACTCCACTCGGTCGGCAGCCCGAGCACGGCATGCGACCAGCCCCGCCAGTCGAGCGTATATTCTTCAAGGATGTGCATCGCGTAGGCCGCCATGCCGAGCCATGCAAGGGTGGTGATACCCATGATCGTTCCTTCTCACGCAAGAAACAGATAAACAAAATCGCGATTGGTATGTATACCAACCAATGAAATCGATCAAGATCGGAAAATGGGCGCTACCATTTCACCCAGCCGCCAGCCCGTGAGATCCGGATCGTCGCTCCATTTTCACATTGCGACATCTCCCCCCATGCGCCAGAAAGAACCGTCCCCCATCTCAACGCGCGCCGGCGTTGCCAGCAAACCCGAGTACCCGACATGCCCCCATTGCGGATGAGCGAGCGCCGAACCAGCATGCTCGGCGCCATGCTTGCCACCCTCGGTCCGATCTCGATGGCGATCTACACGCCGGCCATGCCGGAGCTGGTGGCCGCTTTCCACACCACGGAAGCGGCGGTTAAGATGACCCTGTCCCTCTATTTCGCCGGCTTCTCCGTCGCCCAACTGCTCGCCGGCCCGCTGTCGGATGCCTTCGGGCGCAGGGCGGCGACGCTGCTTTTCGTCGGCATCTACATGGCAGGCAGCCTGTTGTCGGCCTTCGCGCCTGATATCGAGTGGCCATTGGCCGGCCGGCTGATCCAGGGCATCGGCGCCTCTGTCGGCATCACCGTGGCCCGCGCCATTGTCCGCGACCAGTTCACCGGGTCGGAAGCCTCGCGGATCATGAACCTGATCGGCATCATGATTGCCATCGGCCCGGCCATCGCCCCAACCATCGGCGGCCTGGCGCTTGCAGCCCTCGGCTGGCAGTCGGTGTTCTTCCTGCTAATCGGCTTCGGCCTGATGATCTGCCTGACGGTGCTGGCATTCATGCGCGAGACCAGCACGCCCGATCGCCGCCGCGCCTTGCCTGGGCCGCTGTTTCGAGCCTATGCCGAACTCATCCGCGAGCCGCGCTTCGTCTCTGCCTCATTGGTGCTCGGCGGCTCGATCGGCGCGCTCTACGCGCAGTCGACCATGCTGCCCTTCATCCTGATCAAGATCGTCGGCCTCAGCCCGACCGCCTTCGGCATGGGCATGCTGATGCAGTCCGGCTCCTATTTCCTCGGCTCCGTCTGCCTGCGCATGACCTCGTCGCGCCTGCATGGCGACGGCTCGGTGCGCGTCGGCCTCGGGCTGCTGGCGATATCGGGCGTGATGATCGCGCTCTCGGTGCAGTTCGTCACCCCGTCCTATCTGTCGATCATGGGCCCCGTCGCCTTCCTCGCCTTCGGGCTCGCCTTCCTGACGCCGCACATGACCACCTCCGGCCTCTACCCGTTCCCGCACATCGCCGGCTCGGCGTCGGCGATGATGGGCTTCATCCAGATGGGCGGCGGCTTCCTCGGCGGCGTCACCGCCTCGCTGATCGGCATGCCGTTGTCGGCCTTCGGCATCATCATCCCCGCGATGGCGCTGATCGCGGTGACGAGCTACGTCTGGTTTGTCCGCGCCTCGCGCCGGGCGGCGCAAGTGACGCATTCGACTTTGTAGAAGTGAGGGCGTAGCACCTCTCCACTGCTTTGCTCTGCCCCGTCGCCACATCCTCCACCGTCATGCTCGGGCTTGTCCCGAGCATCTGCCAACGCCGCTACAAACTCGACGAGAGTGGACGCTGGGCCGCAAACGAGCAGCCATCACTGTTGCATTTCGGGCAACGTGCTTAGATCCTCGGGACGAGCCCGAGGATGACGTCGAGAGAGTGGAAAACGCCGTAATTCCAGCGAATTAACCCAACCGTCAACGCAAAAAGGCCCGCGCGAGGCGGGCCTTTCGAAACCGAGCGGCGAATACCGTCTTACTTCGCCAGGTTGCGCTTGCCGAGCGTGCGCAGGCGCAGCGCGTTGAGCTTGATGAAGCCGGCGGCGTCCTTCTGGTCGTAGGCGCCCTGGTCGTCCTCGAAGGTGACCAGCTTGTCGGAATAGAGCGACTTGTCGCTCTCGCGGCCGGTGACCATGACGTTGCCCTTGTAGAGCTTCAGCGTCACTTCGCCCTCGACATGCTCCTGACTCTTGTCGATCAACGCCTGCAGCATCTCGCGCTCCGGCGAGAACCAGAAGCCGTAATAGATCAGCTCGGCGTAACGCGGCATGATCTCGTCCTTGAGATGGGCCGCACCCCGGTCGAGGGTGATCGATTCGATCGCACGGTGGGCGGTCAGCAGGATGGTGCCGCCGGGCGTTTCGTAAACGCCGCGCGACTTCATACCGACATAGCGGTTCTCGACGAGGTCGAGACGGCCGATGCCGTTGTCGCGGCCGTAATTGTTGAGCGTGGCCAGCAATGTCGCCGGGCTCATCCGCACGCCGTTGATCGAGACGGCATCACCCTTCTCGAAGCCAACCTTGATAATGGTGGCCTTGTCGGGTGCAGCTTCCGGCGAGATAGTGCGCATGTGCACATATTCGGGCGCCTCGACGGCCGGGTCTTCCAGCACCTTGCCCTCGGAAGAGGAGTGCAGCAGGTTGGCGTCGACGGAAAACGGCGCTTCGCCCTTCTTGTCCTTGGCGACGGGGATCTGGTGCTGCTCGGCAAAGGCCAGCAGATCGGTGCGTGATTTGAACGACCAGTCGCGCCACGGGGCGATGATCTTGATATCCGGGTTCAGCGCGTAGGCGGACAGCTCGAAACGAACCTGGTCGTTTCCCTTACCGGTGGCGCCATGCGCGATCGCGTCGGCGCCGGTCTTCTTGGCGATATCGATCAGGTGCTTGGAGATCAGCGGCCGAGCGATCGAGGTGCCGAGCAGGTAGACGCCTTCATAGACGGCATTGGCGCGGAACATCGGGAAGACGAAATCGCGCACGAACTCTTCGCGCACATCCTCGATGTAGATCTCCTTGATGCCGAGCATCTCGGCCTTCTTGCGCGCCGGCTCGAGCTCTTCGCCCTGCCCGAGATCGGCAGTGAAGGTGACGACTTCGGCGTTGAGCTCCGTCTGCAGCCACTTCAGGATGATCGAGGTGTCGAGGCCGCCCGAATAGGCGAGGACGACTTTCTTTACGTCTTTGTGCGATGCCATGATGATGAGTCCGTTGTGCAAGGAGGGCCGCGGCAAACCCGCAAAACCCGGTGTCGCGGGCACTTTTAGCGAGATTGGCGCTGGACGCAAGGGCAAGGCTCGGAGGAACCGGCTGGCTATAGGTGCTTTGCGATGTTCATGCGCCGATGCAGCACGCGTATGATGGTAATCAGCCGCGCAGTCTCCTTGTAGACGACGAAATGCGCCCGATAAGCGAGAATCTTGTAGCCGGGATGGATATTATCTAAGGCGCGACCTCGCTTGGCTTCAGAAGCCAGATCTGAAAAGCAATCTATCAATCCGCGGTTATAGGTGTCTGCCTGCTCTTTCGACCACGTTTGAAACGTATATAGCCAGACACCATCGAGGTCCTGACGCGCTCGAGGCGAAACCCGGTAAGCGCGAGGCTTAGCGGACATATTTGCGATGCATTTCGTTCAGGAACGCCTCGCCGTCAAACTCTTCCGGCTCTCCTGATTCTTCGCCCTCGATGATTGCAGCGCGTATTGCCTCGATCTCAGCCTTGTCGCGCAAAAGCTGCAGACCCGCATCGATGATTTCGTTCGTCGAGCTGTAACGACCATCGTCTAGCTGCTCTTCGATGAATTCTTCCATGCGATCATCAATCGTTACCGACACGACCTTGGCCATCTGCGCTCCCGCCATCCGTTTGCCCGTCGTTTGACTTGCCTTCGCAGATTACCATATCTGGCTGCGAGCGAACAATCCCAGGCGAAAGGCCAGAGCCGTGACCGATCTCAGCGATATCATCAAGCCATCCAACGTCGCGGTCGTCACCGGCGGCGCCTCCGGCATCGGCCTTGCCGCCGCGAAGCACTTTGCCGGCGCCGGCATGAGCATCGCCATCGCCGATCTCGGCGGCGACCGCCTGGCCAAGGCCGCCGAGGAACTGAAGGCCATCTCCGGCGAAGAACATGTCATGGCAATCGAAACCGACGTCGCCGACAAGGCCTCGCTCGCAGCGCTTGAGCGCGCCGTCATCCAGCGCTTCGGCCGCGTCCACGTGCTGATGAACAATGCCGGCATCGGTCCGGAAACCTCGATCTTCAGTGCCGACGCCGATTGGGACGCGATATTGGGCGTCAACATGATGGGCGTCGTCAATGGTGTCAGAACCTTTGGGCCGCAGATGCTGGCACACGGCGAACCCGGCCTGATCATCAACACCGGCTCCAAGCAGGGCATCACCACCCCGCCCGGCAACCCGGCCTACAACGTCTCCAAGGCGGGCGTGAAGGTCTTCACCGAGGCGCTGCAGCACGAGTTGCGCAACACCGAGGGCGCGAAAATATCGGCCCACCTGCTGATCCCCGGCTTCGTCTTTACCGGCCTCTCGAAAGGCTACGGCGGCGAAAAGCCGGCCGCCGCCTGGACCTCCGAACAGACGGTCGCCTTCATGATCGAGAGCCTCGCCAAGGGCGACTTCTACATCCTCTGCCCCGACAACGACGTTGCCCGCGCTACCGACGAACGCCGCATGGCCTGGGCGATCGGCGACGTCATTGAGAACCGCCCGCCGCTGTCGCGCTGGCACCCTGACTATGCCGACAAGTTCAAGGCGTTCCTGGAAAGCAAGTAACAGCGCAAACGATCGGCCCCATGAGAAGGTTTGATTGGTGCATTCCCTGAAAGCCGGATAAGAGAAGCCTCATATCCCGTCACGCTTTCAGGGTGCGCCATGGACTTCCTGCCGTCACTTCCAACGCTTCTTGCCTTCTCCGCCGCAAGTCTGCTGCTCGCCGCCACCCCCGGCCCCGACATGACGCTGTCGATCAGCCGGGCGCTGTCGCAGGGCAAGAAGCCGGCGCTCTATGTCGTGCTCGGCACCAGCCTCGGGATCGTCGTTCACACCATGCTGGTGGCCTTCGGCATTTCGGCGTTGATAACAGCCTCGCCGACCGCCTTCATGATCCTGAAGACCGGCGGTGCCGCCTATCTCATGTGGCTTGCAGTACAAGCGATCCGTTTTGGCTCAAAGCTCTCCGTCGAGAAGGTCGAGGAGGCCAAGGGCACGCCGCTTTCCAATATCGCCAGCGGCTTCTGGGTCAATCTCCTGAACCCCAAGGTCATCATCTTCTTCATGACCTTCCTGCCGCAGTTCGTCACCGCGGGCGATCCATCAGTCACCCAGAAGCTGCTTTTCCTCGGCTTCTTCTTCATCGTCATCGGCATGCCGGTCAACGCATTGGTCGTACTTGCCTCCGACGGACTGGCGACCTGGCTGCAGAACAACAGGAAAGTGCTGCGCGGCATGGATTACACCTTCGCCGGCGTCTTCTCGATCTTCGCCGTGAAGATCTTCTTCACCCAGTCGCGCTGAGGCGAACGACGCGCTCGATCAGCCGATCAGCAGTGCATCATCGTCAAGCGTCTGGCCGCGCATCTTGCGGAACATCGCGATCAGGTCCTCGACCTGCAGGTCCTTGCGACTGTCGCCCGCGACGTCGAGCATGATCTCGCCGCCATGCAGCATGATCGTGCGGTGGCCGTAGTCCAGCGCCTGGCGCATCGAGTGCGTCACCATCAGCGTCGTCAGCTTGCGCTCGGAGACCACCTTCTCCGTCAGGCCCATGACGAACTCGGCCATGCCGGGGTCGAGCGCTGCCGTATGCTCGTCGAGCAGAAGCACCTCGGAGCCGGCAAGCGTCGCCATCACAAGCGACACCGCCTGCCGCTGCCCGCCGGACAACAGGTCCATGCGGTCCTTCATCCGGGCTTCCAGCCCGAGATTGAGCTCGGCGATGCGCTCGCGGAAATGCGCACGGCGGCGTGGCCCGAGCGCCGAGCTAAGCCCGCGTCGCTCGCCGCGCCGCGCCGCCAGCGCCAGGTTCTCCTCGATCGACAGAGCGCCGCAGCTGCCCGTCAGCGGGTCCTGAAACACGCGGGCGACGAGGCCCGCGCGCGCCGCTGTCGATTTGCGCGTCACGTCGGTATGGCCGATCGTCACCGTGCCCTCGCTTGCCAGCACGTCGCCGGCGAGCACGCCAAGAAGCGTCGACTTGCCGGCGCCGTTCGAGCCGATGACGGTGACGAACGAGCCTTCCTCGATCGTCAGGTTGACGCCATTCAGCGCCTGCTTCTGCAGCGGCGTCCCCTTGCCGAAAACGACCTTGATATCCTTGAGATTGATCATGACGATGCCCCTCCGCGGCGAAGGCGGGGAAGGACGAGCGCCACCGTCACCAGTACGGCGGTGACGAAATTGAGGTCGGAGGCCTGCAGGCCGATGACGTCGCTGGAAAGCGCCAGCTGAATGGCGATGCGGTAGAGGATCGAGCCGATGACGCAGCCGATCAACGCAATCAGCAGCCCGCGCCGCCCAAGCAGCGTCTCGCCGATGATCACCGCCGCCAGCCCGACGACGATGGTGCCGACGCCCGAGGTCACGTCGGCGAACCCGTTGGTCTGCGCAAACAGCGCGCCGCCGAGCGCGACCAGCGCATTGGAGATCGCCATGCCGAGATAGATCTGTTTGTTGGTGTCGACGCCTTGGGCGCGGGCCATCCGGGCGTTCGCACCGGTGGCGCGCATCGCAAGGCCGGAATCGCTCTCGAGGAAGCGCCAGACGACGACAATGGCGATGACCACGAGCACGCCGACGAACAGCGGCCGCACGTAGAACTCGCGCAGGCCGTGGCCGAAGAACGGGCTGATCATCGTATCGGCATTGATCAGCGCCACGTTCGGCTTGCCCATGACGCGCAGGTTGACGGAGAACAGCGCGATCATCGTCAGGATCGAGGCAAGCAGATTGAGGATCTTGAAGCGGACGTTGAGCATGGCGGTCACCATGCCCGCCGCCGCCCCCGCCGCCATGGCGACCAGTGCCGCAAGCCAGGCATTGACGCCCGCGATGATCAGCACCGCGGTGACGGCCGCGCCGAGCGGGAACGAGCCATCGACCGTCAGATCCGGAAAATCGAGGATGCGGAATGCGAGGTAGACGCCGAGCGCGACGAAGGCATAGACCAGCCCCAGCTCCACGGCTCCCCAGAATGCAATCTGACTCAAGGCTGCTGCCCTTTCGTTTTTTGGCCGGAATGGCGCGGCCGCAAGCGCGTTAGTGTGATTGGCCGTCCCCGGCCAACGTGAGTCGCCGGCGCCACCGACCTAGCTTTGAAGCCTGCACTCAACCTATCATCCTCATCCCTGTGCTTGTCACAGGGATGAGGACGGAGAAGGTATGGCCGTCACACTAGAAGATCAGACGAAGTTATCCTTACTCGATCGTCTTCGTCGCGCGCTTCAGCACGCTCTCGGGCAACGTCACGCCCATCTTGGCGGCCGCACCCTTGTTGATGACCAGATCGCTGCCGGCGGCAACCTTGACCGCGATATCGCCGGGGTTTTCACCCTTCAGGATGCGAACGACGATCTCGCCGGTCTGCTTGCCGACATCGTAGTAGTTGAAGCCAAGGGCTGCGACCGAGCCGCGCGACACGGAATCGGTATCGGCGGTAAACAGCGGCAGCTTGGCCTCCTCGGCAACGGCAACCGCGCCCTCGAGCGCCGAGATGATCGTGTTGTCGGTCGGCACGTAGATCGCGTCGGCGCGGCCGACGAGCGCACGCGCCGCGCCCTGCACTTCGGCGGACTTGGTGGCGGCGGATTCGACGACCTTGAGGCCGGCCTTCTCGGCTTCCACCTTCAGCACAGCAAGCAGCGACACCGAGTTGGCCTCACCCGAATTGTAGAGATAACCGATCGTCTTGGCGTTCGGCAGGATTTCCTTGATCAGCGCCACGTGCTCGGCCACCGGCGACATGTCGGACAGGCCGGTGACGTTGCCGCCGGGCTTGTCCATGTTCTTGACCAGCTGCGCGCCGAGCGGATCGGACACGGCGGTGAAGACCACCGGGATATCGCGGGTCGAGGAAACAACGGCCTGCGCCGACGGCGTCGAGATCGGCACGATCACATCGGGACCGTCACCGGCGAACTGGCGTGCGATCTGGGCCGCCGTGGCAGGATTGCCCTGCGCCGACTGGAACACGAACTTGAGGTTCTCGCCTTCCTTGTAGCCGGCCGCCGTCAGCACATCGAGAACGCCCTTGCGGGCGGCGTCGAGCGCCGGATGTTCGACGATCGCCGTCACCGCGACGGTCACGTCCTGGGCCTTGGCCGGTACGGAAAGGGCAAGTGTCGCCGCGACGGCAGCGAGCAGAACAGAACGCATGGGTATCCTCCAATGATTATTTTTGCGCCGCTTGTAGAAAAAGCGGAGCGGCAAATCAATCATTAGAAGATGCTGTGAGGATCAAACTTGCTGATCACTCACGCGAACGTCCGTCAGTCCTCGCCGTGATTGGCGATCATCATGGCCTCGAAGGCAAGGCGCTCGGTCTTGCGCATGCGCTCGGATTCCGACTTCAGCTGGCCGCAGGCGGCGAGGATGTCGCGGCCGCGTGGCGTGCGGATCGGCGAGGCATAGCCGGCCGCGTTGATGAAATCGGCGAACTTCTCGATCTGCGCCCAGTCCGAACACTGGTAATTGGTGCCGGGCCACGGGTTGAACGGGATCAGGTTGATCTTCGCCGGCACGCCCTTCAACAGCTTGATCAGCCCCTTGGCATCCTCGAGACTATCGTTGACGTCCTTCAGCATCACATATTCGAAGGTGATGCGCCGTGCGTTGGAAAGACCAGGATAGGCGCGACAGGCGTCGATCAGCTCCTTCAGCGGATACTTCTTGTTGATCGGCACCAGGATGTCGCGCAGGTCGTCGCGCACCGCATGCAGCGAGATCGCCAGCATCACGCCGATCTCGTCGCCGGTGCGGAAAATCTCAGGCACCACGCCCGAGGTCGACAGCGTCACGCGGCGCTTCGACAAGGACAGCCCGTCGCCGTCGGTGGCGATCAGCAGTGCCTGCTTGACGGCGTCGAAATTGTAGAGCGGTTCGCCCATGCCCATCATAACGATGTTCGAAACCTTGCGGCCCTCGGCCGGCATGATCGTGCCCTGCGGCGCCTCGCGATCGGGGAAGTCGCCGAGCCGGTCGCGGGCGAGCAAGAGCTGCGACAGGATCTCTTCCGCCGTCAGGTTGCGCACCAGGCGCTGCGTGCCGGTATGACAGAAGGAACAGGTGAGCGTGCAGCCGACCTGGCTGGAGATGCACAGCGTGCCGCGACCCTCTTCCGGGATATAGACGGTCTCGATCTCGACCGGACGCCCGGCGCCGCGGGCCGGAAACCGCATCAGCCACTTGCGGGTGCCGTCGTTGGAGACCTGCTCGTCGACGATCTCCGGCCGCTCGATGGTGAAATGCGTCTTCAGCGTCTCGCGCATGTCCTTGGAGATATTGGCCATGTGGTCGAAGTCGGAAACCCCGCGCACATAGATCCAGTTCCACAGCTGCGCCACGCGCATCTTGATCTGCTTCTCGGCCACGCCCTTCTCGCGCAGCGCCTGCCCCATCTCCTCGCGGGTGAGACCGATCAGCGACGGCTTCGGCAGGGCTTCGCCACGCGCGGGCTGGTTACCGGCAGGCTTGAGAACGGTCATCGCATCCATGACGGACATTTGATCTAATCCCGAATTCAACATGCGATCCTCCCGATAGTCATGGGGACTGGCGGGCCGGATGGGCATGAAGGCATAAATTGAGTGCGGAATTTGACGACAATACTGCGATCGATCCGCTGTTATGCGCGCCTTTAGCATCATTTTTGCCGCGCGTCACTAGAGATGGAAACGACGAAGGCCGGCGCAAGGCCGGCCTTCGAAAATCGGGAGGCTCTGGCGAGAGCTTACTTGCAGCCTTCGATCTGCTTCAGCGAAGCGGAAATGCCGGCCAGCGAGTAGCTGTAGGAGGTGGCAGTGCCCTTGCGCGAGACGGCGTTGACGGTCATCGCATGACCGCTCTTCATGGCGGCGACCAGCGCCGGCTCCTGCGCGGCATTCTCGACCCAGCCGGCCTTGTCCTTGGTGAACATCACGAAGGTCTTATTGTCGATCACCACGTTGATCTTCGAGGCGTCCTTGACGGTGTAGCCCATCATCGCCTGCGGCTCGTAGGAGATGTTCTGGCCCGGGCGCTGCGAGACGATGAAGAAGTTGTCGCCATGGTCGATGCCGGCCGGCTTCTTCTCGGTCGGAACCGACAGCACGTAGCACACGGTGCTGGCGCCCTGCTTGTAGGAATAAGCGCCCCAGGCCTGGAACTGCTGGATGCGGGTCGGCGCAGTCGATGCGGCGGCAGCCGGCTGCGCCGCAGCCGCGGTCGGCTTCTTGGACTGTGCGGATGCGATGCCGGCGCCGGCGAGAACGAGGGAAAGGGCGAGTACGGTACTTTTTACAAACATGGATATTCCTGCCGGTTCTTGCGATCAGAGCCCGAGCGAGCGGGCGGCGCATAATCACGATCTGCTTTATTTTGACTTAATTCAGGTTACCAAAGCGTCAACACAGGCCGCGAGAAGTCTGTGCCTGTTCCATTTCCACCCGGGTGTCAACGGTGAGCGCCGGATCCTCGCTCCAAGATGATGTGATCCGGAAATGATCTGAAACCATCGCTCTTAAGGAATTTAAGACATAAAGATAACGGCAAGAGTTTGACGTTTCGGAAATCCGTTGTACGTCATTGAGAGAGGGAAATCCGTCAAGGAATTCATGCGAGCCAGGGGGCTTTTGAACGGAATGGACGCCGAGGACAAACAGCGCTTCGCTGCCCTTGCAAGGGCTGTCGCGGAACGCCGCGACCAGCAGGCGTTCTCAGTCCTGTTCGACTACTTCGGCCCGCGCCTGAAATCCTGGCTGATGCGACAAAAGATGACACCGGGAGAGGCCGAAGAGCTCGTCCAGGAGGTCATGATCGTGCTCTGGCACAAGGCGGGCCTCTATGATTCGGCGCGCTCGTCGCTGTCGACATGGCTGTTCCGCATCGCCCGCAACCGCCGCATCGACCTGCAGCGCCGCGCCCGCGCCCGCATTCTCGACGAGGACGACCCCGCCCTTCAACCGGTCGCCGAGATCGGCGCCGACGAGATCGTCGCCAACGACGACCGCGATGCACAGGTGCGCGAAGCCGTCAGCCACCTGCCGGAAGAACAGCGCGAAATGCTCCGTGCCGCCTTCTTCCTCGGCCTGTCGCATTCCGAAATCGCCGAATCGACCGGCCTGCCCCTCGGCACCGTCAAATCCCGCATCCGCCTCGCCTTCGGCAAGCTGAAGAAGGTGCTGGAAGCCGAAAACGCCTGAACCGCGCCCTGATCCCGATCACGATATCGTGTCCCAGTCTGGCAATCATTAAATGCGCCGCTGCGGATGTCAGCCACCTCCGCAGCGACGATCTCATAACGCTTAAAGGCGCCCGGCTTTAAACCGTCTTCATGTCCTCGGGCTTCACGCTTTCCGGCGCATCCTCGAGCGCCTTGTCGGCGGAGGCGTAGTGGTCGGGCCGGATGTGGCGGTTGACCATGGCGAAGGCGGCGGAGAGGACGGCGATGTCGTCGGAGAAGCCGATGCCGACGAAGACGTCGGGGATGATGTCGACGGGCAGCACGAAATAGGCGAGTGCCGCGAGCAGCGTGCCGCGCACCTTCAGCGGCGTCTGCCGGTCGAGCGCGCAGTAATAGGCCGCGACCACGTCGCGCGAGAAGGGGATCTTGCGCGCCGCCTTGCGGAAGGTCGGCCAGAATTTCTGCCGCACCGTCTTCTCGCGCCGCTCCTGCGTTTCTTCATCGCCCGGCAGCAGGATTTCACCGTATTTGACGTCGTCCATTCCACTTGCCATTGCGTTCGCCCTTTCTGTCACGACGAAATATGGGGGATCGCGACGCGCGATTCAATCGCTTCCGCCACCGATGCGCCGCGCCGCCGCCTTGTCCATCAGCGCCGCCAGCTTGAAATCGAGCCCGGTCAGCCCGCCGGCATCATGCGTGTTCAGCGTCACGTCCACCTTCGAATAGACGTTGAACCACTCCGGGTGATGGTCGAGCTTCTCGGCCGCCAGCGCCGCTTCCGTCATGAAGCCGAAGGCCTCGACGAAGTTTGCGAACTTGTAGCTCTTTTTTATCGCCTTGGCCGCGTCGCCGAGCGACCAGCCCTGAAGCTTCGCCAGTTCCGCGTCGATCGCCTGGCGTTCCAGTTTCTCGCGTTTCATGTCAATCTCCCTAGGTTCTACAATGGGTCTCATATGAAACGCACCAGTATCCTGTTTGTTTGCATGGGCAATATCTGCCGCTCGCCTCTGGCCGAAGGCATCTTCGCGCATCTGGTCGAGGAGGAGGGGCTGACCGACAGCTTCACCATCGATTCGGCCGGCACCGGCAGCTGGCACCAGGGCGACCAGCCGGACGGCCGATCGATCGAGACGGCGAAGCGCCACGGCATCGACATCTCGGGCCAGCGCGCGCGGCGCATCCGCTCCGACGATGTCGCCACGTTCGACCTGATCATTGCCATGGACAGCAAGAATATCGCGGCGCTGCGCGCACTGTGGCCGCAGGCGGACAACATCCACCTGTTCGGCGATCTGGCGCTCGAACGGGGCGAGGAGATCCCCGACCCCTATTTCGGCGGCAATGACGGTTTCGAGGCCGTCTATGCCAGGCTCTTGACCGGCTGCAGGAAGCTGTTGTCGACGCTTGGCGCCGACAGTGCCTCGCGCAGCGGGAACACCTCTTCGGTGAGGTAGGGGCCGCCGCCGACCGAATCGCGCGACGACAGCAGCACGAAGCGCGGCACCGTGAACAGCGAGGTCTGGAAGTTTCCACGCCCGGCGAGATACTGCACGACGTCCTCGACGCGCGAGGATTTCAGCCGTGCCAGCGTCACATGCGGGGTGAACTTGCGCGGATCCGGCGAGAGCCCGATCCGCTGGCAGATGCGCTCGATTTCCGCCTGCAGTGCGAACATCTCCGGCGTCTGCGTGACGCCGGCCCAGACCGAATGCGGTTTCTTCGAGCCGAAGGCGCCGATGCCGTCGAGTTTGATCTGGAATTCCGGCCGGTCGATCCGGTCCAGCCGGTCCACCACCTCGTCTGCCGTGCGGTTATCGACATCGCCGATGAAGCGCAGGGTGATGTGGTAATTCTCCACATCGATCCACCGGGCGCCCGGGAGACCACCGCGCAGCAATGACAGGCTCATCGCCGCATTGCGCGGTATTTCGAGGGCGGTAAACAGTCTCGGCATAACGAGCACTCCCCGAATCTTTTGCAGGTGCTCACACGGAATCACGCATTGCTTATGTGTGCAAGCCCCTAATTCTTCACAGTCGGAAACGTTCCCACGAATTGCGTGATAGCCGGCTCCATCTTCCGGACCATCACCTCTACGCCCTTGGTATTCGGGTGCATGCCGTCCTCGATCTTCAGCGAAGCGTCGAGCACGACGCCGTCAAGAAAGAACGGATAAAGCGTAAGCCCGTGTTTTTTGGCGAGTTTTTCGTAGATCGGGTTGAACCGCGCCGCGTAATCGGCGCCCATGTTCGGCGGCGCCATCATCCCGGCCAGGAACACCGCGATCCCCCGCTCCTTGAGCCGGGTAATCATTTGGTCGAGGTTCTTCTCGCTCTCTTCGGGTGCGATGCCGCGCAGCGCGTCGTTGGCACCGAGCTCCAGGATCACCCCGTCGGTCCCATCCGGCACCGACCAGTCGATGCGCGCCAGCCCGCCCGTCGTGGTGTCGCCCGATACGCCGGCATTGGCCACGGAGACATCGAAGCCCTTGGCCTTCAGTGCCGCCTGCAGCTTCTCCGGAAAGCCGTCGCCGGGCGGCAGCTGGTAGCCCGCCATCAGGCTGTCACCGAAGCCGACCAGCATGATCGTTCTCGCCTGCGCCGCGGCCGCAACCATCATGGCGGCGACGATGACAGCGATGTGAAGGCCCGCAACTTTAAATCTCATTCCATTGTCCCTAGATTGGCAGCACGATCGGCGTTCATATTCATATAGGTAGGGCAATTACCGTTGGCAAAAACCATCATCGATCTGAAACGGGCCGATTTGACGCTCGGCAGCGCTGCCGCCTCGGTGCATGTGCTGAAGGGCATAGACCTTGAGATTGCCGCCGGCGAATCGGTCGGCATCGTCGGCCCCTCCGGTTCCGGCAAGTCGACCCTGCTGATGGTTCTGGCCGGGCTGGAGAAGCTCGACAGCGGCGAGATCAACATCGCCGATGCGCCGCTGCACGCCATGACCGAGGACCAGGTCGCCGATTTTCGCGGCCGCAACATCGGCATCGTCTTCCAGTCCTTCCACCTGATCGCCAACATGACGGCGCTCGAAAACGTCGCCGTGCCGCTCGAGCTCGCCAATGTGGCGAACCCCTTCGAGATCGCACGCCGCGAGCTGAAATCCGTCGGCCTCGGCGAGCGGCTCAACCACTATCCCGGCCAGCTCTCCGGCGGCGAGCAGCAGCGTGTGGCGATCGCCCGCGCACTTGCGCCATCGCCCGCCCTTTTGATCGCCGACGAACCGACCGGCAACCTCGACACCGACACCGGCCGCCAGATCGCCGACCTCCTGTTTTCCAAACAGACCGAGCGTGGCATGACGCTGCTGCTGGTTACCCACGACAACGCCCTTGCCAAGCGCTGCTCGCGCCAGATCCGCGTCCGCTCCGGCCAGATCGAGAGCGACAGCGCCCCGATCGCCCCTGCAGCCGAAGCGGCCATTGCATGACGCTGATCACCCCGCGCATCGCGCTTGCCTTCCGCCTTGCCCTGCGTGAGCTGCGCGGCGGCCTCAAGGGCTTCTACATCTTCCTCGCCTGCATCGCGCTCGGCACCGGCGCCATCGCCGCCGTCAACTCGGTCTCGCAGTCGATCACCGACACCATCGCCACCCGTGGCCAGGAGATCCTGGCCGGTGACGTGCGCTTCGAACTCAACAACCGCGAGGCCAGCCCCGCGGAGCTGGATTTCCTCAAGTCCTACGGCAAGGTCTCGATCTCTACCGGCCTGCGCTCCATGGCCCGCAAGCCGGATGGATCCGACCAGGCGCTGGTCGAGGTCAAGGCGGTCGACGATGCCTATCCGCTCTACGGACAATTCGAGGCAGCGCCGAACTACCCGCTTCAGAGCCTCGTCTCCGGCCAGGACGGCACCTATGGCGCCGTCGTCGCGCCGCTGCTGCTCGACCGGCTTGGGCTGAAGCTGGGCGACGAACTTTTGCTCGGCAACATCATCGTCAACATCACCGGCACCGTCACCACCGAGCCCGACGCCGTCTCCGAAGGCTTCGGCTTCGCGCCGCGCCTGCTCGTCAGCCGCCAGGCGCTGCAGGCCTCGGGCCTGATCCAGACCGGCAGCCTTGTCGAACACGCCTACAAGATCCGCCTCAACAACCTCGCCGATCTATCGGCCATCCGCGACCGCGCCACCAGGGATTTCCCCGCCGCCGGCTGGTCGATCCGCTCCAGCGACCGCGCCGCCCCGTCGCTGACCGAAAACATCGAGCGCTTCTCGCAATTCCTGACGCTGGTTGGCCTGACGGCGCTGATCGTCGGCGGTGTCGGCGTCGCCAACGCCGTGCGCGCCTTCCTCGATGCCAAGCGCACCACCATCGCCACCTTCAAGTGCCTCGGCGCGCCGGCCTCGACGGTGGTGCTGATCTATCTCTTCCAGATATCGATCATCGCGCTCGCCGGCATTGCCATCGGCCTCGTCATCGGCGCCGCCGCCCCCATTCTCGCCGCCCAGTTTCTGGCGCAGTTCCTGCCGGTATCCACCGCGCCGACGCTCTATCCGGTGGCGCTGTCGCTCGCCGTGCTGTTCGGTGTGCTGACGACGCTGGCCTTTGCCATCATGCCGCTCGGCCATGCCCGCGAAGTGCCGCCGACGGCGCTGTTTCGCGAGCAGGGCTTCGAGGCCCGCCGCCTGCCATCGTGGCCCTATATCCTGCTGGCGGCGGTGTTCCTGGCGGCGCTGGCAGCCCTTGCCATCATCACCGCCCATGACCGCTTCATCGCCGTGGTCTTCATCGGCGCCATCGCCTTCGCCTTCGTCATCCTCAGGCTGGTCGCCGCCGGCATCGCCTGGCTGGCGCGCCGCAGCCCACGGGTCAACTCACCGGCGCTGAGGCTCGCGATCGGCAACATCCACCGCCCCGGCGCCCTCACCCCGTCCGTCGTGCTCTCGCTCGGCCTCGGTCTGGCGCTGCTGGTTACCCTGACGCTGATCGACGGCAACATGCGCCAGCAGCTGACCGGCCGCATGGCCGACGGCGCGCCGAACTTCTTCTTCGTCGATATCCAGGGCGCCGAACTCGACGGCTTCCGCAATCTGGTGAAATCAGATGCGCCTTCGGGCAAGCTGGTCGAGGTCCCGATGCTGCGTGGCCGCATCCTCGCCTTCAACGGCGAGGACGTCACCAAGCGCAACGTGCCGCCGTCGGGCCAGTGGGTGCTTCGCGGCGACCGCGGCATCACCTATTCCGAAGCCATGCCGGAGAATGCCGCCCTGACCGAGGGCACGTGGTGGCCGAAGGATTACAGCGGCGAACCGCTGGTCTCCTTCTCGGCCGAAGAGGCCGGCGAACTGGGACTGAAGGTCGGCGATACCGTCACCGTCAACGTGCTCGGCCGCAACATGACCGCGAAGATCGCCAACCTGCGCAAGGTGCAGTGGGAAAGCCTGTCGATCAACTTCGTCATGGTTTTCTCGCCCAACACCTTCAAGGGCGCCCCGCACGCCTGGCTGGCGACGCTGACGGACCCCTCGGCGACGGCGGCACAGGAAGCGGCGATCCTGCGATCGGTGACCAACACCTATCCGACGATCACGAGCGTCCGCGTCAAGGACGCCATCGACATCGTCAACTCGCTGGTGGCGCAGCTCGCCACCGCCATCCGCGCCGCAGCCTCCGTCGCGCTGATCGCCTCGGTGCTGGTGCTGGCGGGCGCGCTCGCCGCCGGCAACCGCGCCCGCACCCACGATGCCGTGGTGCTGAAGACGCTCGGCGCCACAAGAAGGATGCTGATGCGCGCCTTCTGCTACGAATACCTGATCCTCGGACTTGCCACCGCGATCTTCGCGCTGCTCGCCGGCGGCGTCGCCGCCTGGTTCATCGTTGCCCGCATCATGAAGATCCCCTCGCACTTCCTGCCCGATGTCGCCGGCATGACGCTGGTGACGGCGCTGGTCCTGACCGTCGGCATCGGCCTGATCGGCACGTGGCGCATTCTCGGCCAGAAGGCGGCACCCGTTTTGCGCGAACTCTGATGGCTTTGGTTGAGAAATAACCGCACCTTACGGCGATTTAACCCGTCGCCGGGTTGCAGGGCTCTTGTTTGCCCGGGCTGAAAGGCTCATATTATCCACAGGCATGCTGAAGCTCCGCAGCGGCGCCCGGGTAGAAACACCCGACACCGTGTTCACATCGGAGCTGACAAGAGGAAACTATGGCTGACCTACGTAACTACCAGGGCCGCGTGCAAACCGGCGAGATGATCGATCAGGGCCTTCGCACCTACATGCTGAAGGTTTACAACCTGATGGCCGTTGGCCTGGCGATCACCGGCTTGGCCGCGTATTTCGCATTCACATTCGCCGTCTCCGACGGCCAGCTGACCGCCTTCGGTGCAGCAATCTACACCAGCCCGCTGAAGTGGGTGGTGATCTTCGCGCCGCTGGCAATGGTCTTTTTCCTGAGCTTCAGGATCAACAAGATGAGCGTCTCGGCCGCGCAGACGACCTTCGCGGTCTATGCCGCGCTGGTGGGCCTGTCGCTCTCGTCGATCTTCCTGATCTACACCGGCCAGAGCGTCGTGCAGACCTTCTTCGTGACGGCCGCCTCGTTCGGCGCCCTGTCGCTCTACGGCTACTCGACCAAGCGTGACCTGTCGGCGATGGGCTCGTTCTTGATGATGGGCCTGTTCGGCCTGATCATCGCCTCGGTCGTCAACATCTTCCTGGCCTCGTCCGCGATGCAGTTCGCGATCTCGGTCATCGGCGTTCTGATCTTCGCTGGCCTCACCGCCTACGACACACAGCGCATCAAGGAAATGTACTACGCCGCCGACGACGCAACCACGGCCGGCCGCAAGGCGATCATGGGCGCGCTGACGCTCTACCTCGACTTCATCAACCTCTTCATGTTCCTGCTGCAGTTCATGGGCAACCGCAAGTAACCGGCACGGGCAACGAAAAAGGCGACCGCGGGGCCGCCTTTTCAGAGAGAATAAAGAGAGCCGCCTGCAGCAGGAATGTTGCCGGCGGCTTTTCTTTTGCAGGCTTTACGGTGCCGCCAATCTGCCCCGCAGAGCAACACCATCGATATCGCCCGGTCAGCCGACTACAGCCAGCGCGCCATCAGAGCTTGCGCGCCGCCAGACGGCGACGGTCGAGCGCGACATGGTCGGAGCCACGCTTCGTCAACCGGAACTGCCGTTTCTGGAACTCGCCACGAATCTCGATGAACCCCTGCTCCTCGGCTTCGTTCAAGGTCTTCAGGCTGGTGCCCTTCGGAGGTGACTGCCAGTCGATGCCGACGGCGGCGTGCAGCAAAACCAGGATCTTGATAATGGCGTGTCTCCATCGCTACGGCCGCACCGCCTGACGCGATCGGCCCGTTCCGCGAAAGCCGTTCTATAGGAGCTCCGGCGTGTGCGGTCAATTCACGGGGGATAGGGGAGGTGGGGCGTTTCAAGCAATGGGGCGGAGATCAAACATTCAGCCCGTGACTGCGGTCGTTCCAATCCCAACGACAAAGGCCAAAAACCGCCACCTGCTATTACATGCCAGCGTTGCAGAATAAGTCGTATGCCTTTGCTTGGAACAGGATCATAAGGCGCCTAGCTGATTTACATGAAGGTATTTATTATGGATTGGGTCCCAATCGTCTTCGTTACGTTCAAGCTTCTGGCGTTGGGCATAGCCATGTTCTTCGCCATCAAGTGGCATTACGATAAAGGTGACAAAGGGGACTGGCGATCGCTGCTGCGCACGGGCGGCAAGATGGCCGCACTCTTCGTGCTCTTGCTCCTGTGCGTGGCGCTCCTCACCTTCGTCGTTAGCCGGATGCTTGGTTTGGACTTGAGCTTCCCATGATGGGATTTTTGCCGCGCCTCTAAAATCTTCTGGGCTATCTTTCCCTCAAGCAGATGTCGCGATTTAGCCGACACCCTCGGAAGGCGGCCTGAAGTCGTGGCGTCCGTCAGAATCGAATCTCGATCAGCTCGGGCGGCTCCCTGTTGAAATCGGAATACCGAATCCACCGTGGCGTTGCTTTGAACATCAACGCCCCTCTCTCGAGGAATTCCCTTTCGGCCGGGACGCTGTCGAGATGGGCTTGCTGGTATTGTTCGAGGTCTGCGACAGGAACCTGCGTTGCCTCACCCTCGTATTGAACCGTGATGTTGTCGCTCCATCCGACAACGAACGCGACACTGGGACGCTCCACGAGATTGTCGAACTTCCGTGTTTCCTTGAAAGTGTCGAACACGATCTCAAGATTGTCCCGCACCGAGACGTCGACCGTTGCCGCCTCCGGCGTTCCATCGTGGTGGCATGTCGCAATGACCGCCAGCGTGTGCTTCCTCAGGAACTCAAGGATCATGCGTTTCTTATGACCTTCGTCCATTGCTTTATCCCCGGTGAATCTTCCCGAATTTTTGTGCGGTGCCATTGGACAGCCCGGCCGCCTCAACAAAGCTACCAACCCACATTCCAGTTGCCAAATCCCTCCCCAGATGCTTTTCACCCCTATCCGCCCTCCAGCCATCGGCCGCCGCATGACAGTTCATCTCCGCGATATCGCCGTTTCCGATCTTGACGCCGTCACCGCGATCTACCGCGAAGCCGTGCTGTCGGGCGTCGCCAGCTACGAGATTGCCGCGCCGGAGCGGGAGGAGATGGCAGCGCGGCTGTCGGCCATCACGGGCCAGGGCTATCCCTATATCGCCGCTGTCGGCGAGGATGGGGGCCTGCTTGGCTATGCCTACGCCTCGGCTTTCCGCACGCGGCCGGCCTATCGCTGGATGGTCGAGGATTCGATCTATCTGGCACCGGAGTCACGTGGCAGGGGCATTGGAAAGCAGTTGCTGAGCGAACTGGTGTCACGCTGCGCGGCGCTTGGTTTCCGCCAGATGGTGGCCGTCATCGGCGGCGCCCATCCGGCCTCGATCGCGCTGCACCAGGCCTTGGGCTTCTCCGAGATCGGCCGCATGACCGGCTCCGGCTTCAAGCAGGGACGCTGGCTCGACACCATGCTGATGCAGCGCGAACTCGGCGACGGCAACAGCACCGATCCCGACCCCGCATGCTATCCCGGCACGCTGTTCGGCGGCTGAAGGGTTGGCGACTACTTCTCCACCAGCTTCAGCGACTTGTTGAACACCTTCAGCACCTGCTGCAGGTCATGGCCGCGCTTGAGGATCATCCCGTGGGTGTTGACCACCGAGTAGGCGCCCTGCTTGGCGGCCAGCTTCGGGTTTTTCTCGATGCGAAACAGCGGCATTTCACCGGAGCGCTTGAACACGGAAAACACCGCCATGTCCTTCAGGTGGTCGATCGCGTAGTCGCGCCACTCGCCCTCGCCGACCATCCGGCCGTAGATCCACAGGATCGCATCCAGTTCCCGCCGGTGAAACGTCACCGGCAGCGCGTCCTTGGTCTGCTTGTATTCCTTGATATCCACGACCACGGAAGAGCCGCTTTCCGCCGCCCGACTATCCCCACGCCGCAAATCCGGCTGATCTGTCATCAGTCTCGAATGCCTCCTTCGTGACATGCAGGTGACAGTTTGCCCGAGCGTTTACAAATTGCAAGCGCCGCCTCGCGCGCATTAAGCATGTTCTGTGCAATCTCCGCCGCGCCGTATTTCAGTCAAAACAGCGCCTCAATTAAAAGTGAAATTCCCTCGCACTTGAGCGGCGCATCCAGGCCGGATTCGCCGACAACGGATTTTGCGCATCGTTTTCCCGACGTTTGGAGGCGATGCGAGAGTTGGCGCCTCGCGCGCCAAAGGGCCCGGCTGACCGTATCGACCTTAACCCCAGCCCCGAATACGATCAGCCGGGTCGCCCAGATTTCACCTGCGGGGCAGGTGAAATTTCCAGATGGCTTTACCCTTAAATAGCTGGCGGACCTAGATATTCTTGCCGGCCATCACCACCGCCGCGCCAAGAATCGCCGCTGGCGTGCCGTCCGCGGTCGACGATTGCAGCAGCACCGCGCAGCCTTCCAGATCCGGCTTCTGCAACAGGCTGGCCGGCAGCGTCAGGCGCGTCTGCTTGCCGTCCCACATGCCGACCGTCTCGACGTCGGAGACGCTGTGCATGTAGGCGATCTTCTGGCCGCTGTTTTCGCCCTTTTCGACCTCGATGGTCTTTTCCCGATCGAAATAGACCATCACGACGTTGGCCTTGCCCTGGCCCGGCGCCACGTTGATTTCAAGCTGGTCGCCCTTGACCTCGGCCTTGATGGGAACCGTCAGGCCCTCGCCCTCGGTCAGGAAGCCGTCGATCTTCTTCTCGATGCCGCCAAGGTCCGATCCGGTCACGTGGTCGCGGCCGTTGACCACCACCTGTGGTGTATAGACGTTGGCGCGGCCCATGGTGCGGGCATAGCCGTACTGCCGCTCGGTGTTTTCCTTCGAGCTCAGCGTGTCGGCCCAGCCGAGGTAGTTCCAGTAATCGACGTGGTAGGCGAGCGCGATGACGTCGCCACGCTCGATCAGCTTGCGGAAGGCCGCGTCAGCCGGCGGGCACGAGGAACAGCCCTGCGAGGTGAACAGTTCGACCACGCCTTTCGGCGCTTCCTGAGCCATCAACGGGCCCGCGAAAGCGACACTTGCAATCAGCGAAATCAAAAACCGCGGCGACATTCACCTCAATCCTTTTTCCTCACCACCCCAACCAGCCTCATGCGGGCAACGGGCTCCATCTTCAACCTAGAGATAATCCGTCCCGATCCAAACGAAAAATCACGAACGGGTGAGACGACGCCCGCAGGCGGCAACTCGGCAACACTTCGCCGTGAGCGGCCGTTTCGAGCGACGCATGGACAGAGAAACCGCCGGAAATCGCTTTCCGGCGGCCATTATCATGCAGGCCGTTAAAAATCAGGCTGCGAGGTCCCGCAGCACCGTCTGCAGGATGCCGCCATTGTTGAGGTAGATCACCTCGTCGAGCGTATCGACGCGCGACAACAGCGGAACGTCCCGCACGGTGCCGTCGCCATAGGTGATCCTGGCGATCTTCTTCTCGCGCGGCTTGATGTTCTCGAGACCCTCGATGGTCACCAGTTCATCGCCCTTGAGGCCGAGCGTCGCCCATGTCGTGCCGTCTTCGAACACGAAGGGAATGATGCCCATGCCGACCAGGTTCGAGCGGTGGATGCGCTCGAAGGACTGTGCGATCACGGCCTTGACGCCGAGCAGGTTGGTGCCCTTTGCCGCCCAGTCGCGCGACGAGCCATTGCCGTATTCGACGCCGGCGAAGATGACCAATGGCACGCCCTCGGCCTTGTACTGCATGGCCGCGTCGTAGATCGACGTCTCTTCCTTCGACGGATAGTGGATGGTGTAGCCACCTTCCTTGCCGTTCGGGCCGAGCATGTGGTTGCGGATGCGGATGTTGGCGAAGGTGCCGCGCATCATCACTTCATGGTTGCCGCGGCGCGTGCCGTACTGGTTGAAGTCGGCAACGCCGACATGGTGCTCCAGGAGATAGGCGCCGGCAGGCGATGCCGCCTTGATCGAACCGGCCGGCGAGATGTGGTCGGTGGTGATCTTGTCGCCGAACAGGCCGAGGACGCGCGCGCCCTTGATGTCCGAAACGCCGGAGCCAGACTTGCCCATGCCCACGAAGTAGGGCGGGTTCTGCACGTAGGTCGAGTTGTCGTCCCAGGCATAGGTCTGGCCCGGGGGAACCTGCACGGCCTGCCAGTTGGCGTCACCCTTGAAGACGTCGGCATACTTGGTCTCGTAGAGCTCGCGCGTCACGTATTTCAGGATGAATTCCTGGATCTCGTGCGAGGTCGGCCAGATGTCCTTGAGGAAAACAGGATTGCCGTCCTTGTCCTCGCCGAGCGGCTCGGTCGTCAGGTCCTTCTGCACCGAACCGGCGAGCGCATAGGCAACGACCAGCGGCGGCGAGGCGAGGTAGTTCGCCTGCACGTCTGGCGAGACACGGCCTTCGAAGTTGCGGTTTCCGGAGAGAACGCCGGCGGCAATCAGGCCCTTGTCGTTGATCGTCTTGGAGATCGGCGCCGGCAGCGGACCGGAATTGCCGATGCAGGTGGTGCAGCCGAAGCCGACGAGGTTGAAACCGATCGCGTCGAGGTCGGTCTGCAGGCCAGACTTGGCCAGATATTCGGCGACGACCTGGCTTCCCGGCGCCAGCGAAGTCTTCACCCATGGCTTGGACGTCAGGCCCTTGGCGACAGCGTTGCGGGCAAGCAGGCCGGCCGCGATGAGCACCGAAGGGTTCGAGGTGTTGGTGCACGAGGTGATGGCGGCGATCGCCACGTCACCATGGCCGAGATCGTAGTCGGTGCCTTCGACCGCATAGCGGTTGGAGAGCTGGCCGGGCTTCTTGTAGTCGGCTTCCAGCGCCGCGGCAAAGCCGGCAGCGATATTTTCGAGCGCGACGCGACCCTCAGGACGCTTCGGGCCGGCCATGGCGGGCACGACGTCGCCGAGATCGAGTTCCAGCGTGTCGGTGAACACCAGATCCGAGCCGTCGCCTTCACGCCACATGCCCTGCGCCTTCGAATAGGCTTCGACCAGCGCGATCCGGTCCGTGGTGCGGCCGGACATGGTGAGGTAGTTGATGGTTTCGCCATCGACCGGGAAGAAGCCGCAGGTGGCGCCGTATTCCGGGCCCATGTTGCCGATCGTGGCGCGGTCGGCGAGCGACATGTTGTCGAGGCCGACGCCGAAGAATTCGACGAACTTCGACACGACGCCCTTCTTGCGCAGCATCTGCACGACCATCAGCACCAGGTCGGTCGCGGTCACGCCTTCACGGAGCTTGCCGGTCAGCTTGAAGCCGATGACCTCTGGCAGAAGCATCGACACAGGCTGGCCGAGCATGGCGGCTTCCGCCTCGATACCGCCGACGCCCCAGCCGAGAACGCCGAGCCCGTTGATCATCGTCGTGTGACTGTCGGTGCCCACGCAGGTGTCGGGATAGGCGATCGTTTCGCCGTTCTCTTCCTTGGTCCACACCGTCTGGCCGAGATACTCCAGATTGACCTGGTGACAGATGCCCGTACCGGGCGGCACCACGCGGAAATTCTTGAACGCCTGCTGGCCCCATTTCAGGAAACGGTAGCGCTCGCCGTTGCGCTCGTATTCGAGCTCGACGTTGCGCGCCAGCGCCGTCGGCGTGCCGAACTCGTCGACGATGACCGAGTGGTCGATGACCAGATCGACGGGAACGAGCGGGTTGATCTTCTCGGGGTCGCCGCCGAGCGACACCATCGCGTCGCGCATCGCGGCAAGATCGACGACGGCGGGAACGCCGGTGAAGTCCTGCATCAGCACGCGCGCCGGGCGATAGGCGATTTCGTTTTCGACCGTGCCCTTATTGTTCAGCCACTCGGCGACGGCAAGGATGTGCTCCTTGGTGACGGACTGGCCGTCCTCGAAGCGCAGCAGGTTCTCCAGCAGAACCTTCATCGAATAGGGAAGCCTGGAAACGCCGGGAAGGCCGTTGGCTTCAGCCTTGGGCAGGCTGAAATAGACGTAGTCCTTACCATCCACGGAAAGCGTGGAGCGACAGTGGAAGCTATCAAGAGATTGAGACACGAGAGACCCCGTTTCTGATCGCGAACACAAGTGTGCGGACGCCTATGCACTAAAGGCACATCAGGATGCGGGTACGGCCATTTCCGCTGTCCGCACATGAAGTCGGACTTCATGTTCGGCGCTAGGATGAAAATCACGCCGACCGCTGGCGTGGTAAGGCACATATAGATAGTTTCCCCGAAAGCTGCCAGAGAGAGCGCCAACCATTTCTGAAATTTTTGCATTGCGATGATTGAAAACCTGAACCACGGACACTCCATGCATGTGGAAGCCACCAATCTTGCGGCGCGGCGCGGCGAAGAGCTGATTTTCGAGGGCGTCTCGTTTCGCCTGGCGCCCGGCGAAGCACTGGTTTTGACTGGGAAAAACGGTTCGGGGAAGTCGACCTTGCTACGCGTGCTGGCAGGCCTGCTGGTGCCTGAAAAGGGCACGGTATCGATCACCGACGCGCAGGGAGAAGCCGACCGCACGCTGGCCGAGATGAGCCACTA
>UCIT01000098.1 GCA_900472625.1 Hyphomicrobiales bacterium
GAGTGGGGAGTGGGGAGTGCAAGCATGGCGCGGCGGAGCGAACTAGCCAGCGTGGACATCTGGCCGCAGCGGCTTTCGCGGGCGCGGCTGAACGCCTATATGTTCGTGGTCGCATTTAGCGACAGGTGGAACGGGCGATGGACAGCGAGATACAGGGACGGGCGGCGCATTCGGCAGCGATCCGGGCCAAGGCCGAGGCCGAGATGAAGGCGATGGGCGTCGATGAGGCGTTTGTCGATCTTTTGGTCGAGACGTTCTATGGCCGTGTGCTTGCGCATCCCGAACTCGGGCCGGTGTTCGATGCAAGGCTTTCCGGGCGGTGGCCGGAGCATATGGCGAAGATGAAGAGCTTCTGGTCGTCGGTCGCCTTTCGCAGCGGGGCCTATGGCGGCAAGCCGGTGCAGGCGCATGTCGGCGTCGCAAACCTGACGCCGGACCTCTTTCCGCAATGGCTGGCGCTGTTTTCGGCAACGCTCGACGATATCGCGCCAAGTCCCGAGGCGAAGGCGTGGTTTCTCGCCACCGCCGAGCGGATTGCCAGAAGCCTGACGCTTTCATTGTTCTACAATCCGGCGCTCGACGATCCCAGGCTGAAAAAGGCCTGAGCGGATCAGGCAGGACGGATATTCTTCAGGCAATGCGCTTGTAGAAGAAGGCCGAGGCGCAGAAGCCGCCCTCAGGCCACAAGGCGTAATCCGGAATGACGCCGACACGCTCCCATCCGAGACGGGGATAAATCGCCTCGGCATCACTGCCGGTGGCGGTATCGAGGACCAGGATGGTTTTGCCGCGAGCAGCGGCCTCTGTCTCGGCGGCCTGCATCAACAGGCGTGCGAGGCCCTTGCCGCGGGCGTCGCGATGGACCAGCAGCTTCTTCAGGTCGGCACGGTGCGGCTGGTTCGGCATCTGGGCGGCGCCGATCTGGACGGTGCCGAGGATCTTTCCATCGACTTCGGCGACGAAGAGCAGGGTGGCATCGGCTTCGACGGCATCCGCGACGCCCTGCCAGTAGGGTTCGGCATCTGATGTTTCGTACGGCTGCATGAAGCCGACCGAGGCGCCGCCGGCAACGCAATCGACGAGAATGGCGCAAAGGGCGGGAACGGCAGCGTGGGCTTGTTGCGCGTCGAGCAGGCGGACGGTGGTCATGAAATCTCCTGGAGTTTACAAGGCATGTCGTTGTCGCAAAACCGCTTCACACATTTGCGCGACGCCCTCTAACGCCCGCGCCGATCGAGCACGACGCAGTAGCGGGCCGGCACCGGGCCGGGATTGTGGAAGATGTGGCCTTCGGACACCGGCATGAACAGGCAATCGCCGGGCCCGAGGTGGTGGACCGTGTCCGACGTCGTCATCTCCAGCTCTCCATCGAACAGCCAGATATGCTGGGTCATGCCGCTGCCGGCAGCATGCGGCGGGAAGCTGACGCGGGCGCCGGCGGGAAATTCGACATCGACGATATCGACATCGGAGGCAGTGCCGGATGGCGAGACGGAGCGCCTGATATAGCCGGTCTCCGGGTCGCGCCAGACCTGCTGATCGGCGCGGCGCGACAGCGGCGATGCCTCGCCCTCCTCTGCGAAGAAGGCCGACAGCGACAGGCCGAGTGCTGCGCAAACGCGGGCGAGCAGCGAGGCCGTGGGGCTCGCCTCGCCGCGCTCGATGCGCGAGATCATCGCACGGCTGACACCAGAGGCGGTGGCGAGATCGTCCAGCGTCATGTTTCTGGCGATCCTGAGATGCCGGACACGTATGGCGATGGCAGTTTCGAGTAGCTGTTCCATTATCCGATCCGAATTTCCACTATAATAGAAATAGCTGGTTCAATCATGGAATCAAGTGGATTTTTTGCGGTCCTGCATCGCCACTTATCGTAAACGAAACCCTGCTTTTCCGCTTTGCGGCAAGGGGATGCGCTGCTATATGGCGCGCATGAGCACCAATCCGAACCGCACGCCCCTCGACCATATCCGCAACTTCTCGATCGTGGCGCATATCGACCACGGCAAGTCGACGCTGGCCGACCGTCTGATCCAGACGACCGGCGGCCTTGCCGAGCGCGACATGTCTGAGCAGGTGCTGGATTCGATGGATATCGAGCGCGAGCGCGGCATCACCATCAAGGCGCAGACCGTTCGCCTGCACTACAAGGCCAACAATGGCGAGACCTATATTCTCAACCTGATCGACACACCCGGCCACGTCGATTTCGCCTACGAGGTGTCGCGCTCGCTGTCGGCCTGCGAGGGTTCGCTGCTGGTGGTTGACGCGTCGCAGGGCGTGGAAGCGCAGACGCTTGCCAACGTCTACCAGGCGATCGACAACAACCACGAGATCGTCACCGTTCTCAACAAGATCGACCTGCCGGCGGCCGAGCCCGACCGAATCAGGGAGCAGATCGAGGAAGTGATCGGCATCGACGCCAGCCAGGCCGTGCTGATCTCGGCCAAAACAGGCCTCGGCATTCCCGACGTTCTGGAAGCGATCGTGCACCAGCTGCCGGCGCCGAAGAGCGAGGCCGGCGAAACCGGACCGCTGAAGGCACTGCTCGTCGACAGCTGGTACGACACCTATCTCGGCGTCATGGTTCTGGTGCGCATTCTCGACGGCGTGCTGACCAAGGGTCAGACCATCCGGATGATGGGCACCGACGCCAAGTACCAGGTGGAGCGCGTCGGCGTGCTGACGCCGAAGATGCTGGCCGTCGAAAGCCTCGGCCCGGGCGAGATCGGCTTCTTCACCGGCTCGATCAAGGAAGTGGCCGACACCCGCGTCGGCGATACCATCACCGAGGACAAGAAGCCGACCGCCAACGCGCTGCCGGGCTTCAAGCCGGCGCAGCCGGTGGTGTTCTGCGGTCTGTTCCCCGTCGATGCCGCCGACTTCGAGGATCTGCGCGCTGCCATGGGCAAGCTGCGCCTCAACGATGCGTCGTTCTCGTTCGAAATGGAATCATCGGCAGCGCTCGGCTTCGGCTTCCGCTGCGGCTTCCTCGGCCTGCTGCATCTCGAAATCATCCAGGAACGCCTCGAGCGCGAGTTCGACCTCGACCTGATCGCGACGGCGCCTTCGGTTGTCTACAAGCTGACGATGACAGACGGTTCGGAGCGCGAGCTGCACAACCCGGCTGACATGCCTGATGTCGTCAAGATTTCGGAGATCCAGGAGCCTTGGATCAAGGCGACCATTCTGACGCCAGACGACTATCTCGGCGGCATCCTGAAGCTCTGTCAGGATCGCCGCGGCATCCAGACGGAACTCACCTATGTCGGCAAGCGTGCCATGCTCACCTACGAGCTGCCGCTCAACGAAGTGGTGTTCGATTTCTACGACCGCCTGAAGTCGATTTCCAAGGGCTATGCCTCGTTCGACTATCACCTCGCCGACTACCGCGAGGGCAACCTCGTGAAGATGTCGATCATGGTCAATGGCGAGCCGGTCGATGCGCTGTCCATGCTGGTGCACCGCTCGGCGGCGGACAAGCGCGGCCGCGACATGTGCGAGAAGCTGAAGGATCTCATTCCGCGCCACATGTTCAAGATCCCGATCCAGGCGGCGATCGGCGGCAACGTGATCGCGCGCGAGACGATCTCGGCGATGCGCAAGGACGTGACCGCCAAGTGCTACGGCGGCGACGCGTCGCGCAAGCGCAAGCTGCTCGACAAGCAGAAGGAAGGCAAGAAGCGCATGCGCCAGTTCGGCAAGGTCGACATTCCGCAGGAAGCCTTCATCGCCGCGCTGAAGATGAAGGACGACTGAGGCTCTTTGCTTCTTTTCGATATGCGCTATCATTGGCACATATCTGGAGATCGCCATGTCTCAATCGAAGTCTAAATCGCCGCTGGAAGCCAATCGCAAGACATCGGACCTGTTACTCGACAGCGATCTGGTATCGCAGGCGCGCGAGCTAAAGATCGACGTCTCCAGCGCTGCTGAAGAGGGCATCAAGCGCGCTATCAAGAGCGAGCGCGAGCGGCTGTGGTTGATCGAAAACGCTGAGGCAATCGCCGAAGAGAACGCCTATGTCGAGAAACATGGGCTTCCATTCACCAAATACCGCACCTTTTGATGGCGCGATTTCAGGTCTACCGGTTGAAGCAAGGCAACGTGCTGGCAGTTGACCTGCAGGCCGATATGCTCTCCAACCTGCAATCGCGCGTGATGGCGCCGCTCTATCGCGTTCAAGACATTTCGTGGGCGATGGTTCGCCTTAATCCACGCTTTGACATCGCCGGCGACGCCTATGTAATGGCGACGCAACGAATGGCATCGGTGCCACTTGCTGACATCGGCCCTGCCGTCGACGACCTCTCCCCGCGCGGCGGCGATATCACCGCCGCGCTCGATGTCCTGTTCCAGGGCTTCTATGCCTGGCTGCCCATATACTCCTTGATCAGTCCCTCGTAGGCCGCCATCTCAGGCAGCGCCTCGTAGCTGCGTTTGGCGCCGGTTTCGGCAAAGGCAAGTTTCTCCCGCGTCCAGGTCTCGATGAAAGGCGTGAACCAGCTGGCATCGTCGAGCATGGTCGGGCGCAGGTTAACGAAGAACTCCATGCCTTCGGTGCGCGTGAACATCCATGTCATGCAGTGCGGGCAGAAATAGTGATGCGACATGCTGCCGTGCAGGCCGCCGATGACAGGTTCGCCGCGGGTGACCTCGAAGCCGTCGGAAGGGATGGCGACGCTCAGCGAATAGGCGCTTGAGGACATCGACTGGCAGCCGGTGCAATGGCAAGCCATGGTCAGCAACGGCTTGGCGCTGACCTTCAACCGGACCTTTCCACAACGGCAACCGCCTTCAGCTGGCAAATTCAACGCACTCATGATGACCTCCTCTATTTCCGAGGGATCATAGCGCGGGTTCGGCTGAGGAGAAGAGGGCGAAGGCTTTGTGGCGCGGAACAGGCGAAAACACACAACCGCCAGCCGCCGCGTCGGTCGGCGCGCAACAGGCGTGTCGCATTGAAATGCCGTTGTAATTGTTGCTGCGTGCTCTAGTTCCCGGGTGCAGAAGGACAAAGCAGAGAAAACCCCATTATCAACTCCTAATTGATTTTCATCTTGTTGACGTCTTTTGGAGACCGGGCAAGATGGCCGATCCACATGGCTGATTACCGCATTTATCCGGCTAAATTGGAGTTTTTGAACAGGATTTCAGGCGTGTCGTGGCCCTGTCGTTTTGGGGGTTGCAACGACGGATCGTTACGATAGGTTGCGCGTTGACTTGCACGTAACAGGTCAATTCAGGGAACGACGACGAATAAAGGGCGATAAACGCCTAGAAAGGTGGGCCCCCACATGAACCTCCTGACCAAGAAATTTCTGGCCTCCGCAGTGCTTGGCTCGCTGCTGGCCTTCTCCGCGCAGGCGGCGACGATCAACATCCACAACGGCGGCGATCCGCAGTCGCTGGATCCGCAGAAGCTGTCGGGCGACTGGGAGAACCGCATCGCCGGCGACATCTTCGAGGGCCTCGTGACCGAGGACGCCAAGGACAATCCTGTTGCCGGCCAGGCCGAGAGCTGGACGATTTCCGACGACCAGAAGGTCTATACCTTCAAGCTGCGCGACGGCATCAAGTGGTCCGACGGCCATCCTGTCACGGCCGGCGATTTCGTCTTCGCCTTCCAGCGCCTCGTCGATCCGAAGAATGCCGCCGACTACGCCTATCTGCAGTTCACCATCAAGAACGCCGAGAAGATCAACAAGGGTGAGATCACCGATTTCAGCCAGCTTGGCGTCAAGGCGATCGACGACAAGACGCTCGAGATCACGCTTGAAAATCCCACCCCCTATTTCCTCAACGCGCTGATGCACTACACGGCCTATCCGCTGCCGAAGCATGTGATCGACGCCAAGGGCGCCGACTGGGTCAAGATCGGCAATATCGTCACCAACGGCCCCTACACGCCGACCGAGTGGGTGCCCGGCTCGCACGTGACGACCAAGAAGAACGACCAGTACTGGGATGCCAAGGACGTCAAGATCGATGGCGCCAAGTTCTTCGTGCTCGAAGACCAGGAAGCCGCGCTGAAGCGCTACCGCGCCGGCGAATTCGACATCCTCACCGACTTCCCGACCGACCAGTATGAGTGGATGAAGAAGAACCTGCCGGGCCAGGCGCATGTCGCCCCCTTCTCCGGCCTCTACTACTACGTCATCAACTCGCAGAAGGGCCCGACCGCCGACAAGCGCGTGCGCCAGGCGCTCTCCATGGCGATCAACCGCGAGGTCATAGGACCGCAGATTCTCGGCACCGGCGAACTGCCGGCCTATTCCTGGGTTCCGCCGGGCACCGCCAATTACGGCGAGCCGGCCTATGTGTCCTGGAAGGACGAGCCGTACAAGCAGAAGGTGGAGGAAGCCAAGAAGCTGCTGACCGAAGCAGGATTCGGCCCGGACAAGCCGCTGACGCTTGAGCTGAAGTACAACACCAACGACAACCACAAGCGCATCGCCGTTGCGATCGCCGCCATGTGGAAGCCGCTCGGCGTCAATGTCCAGCTCGTCAATGCCGAAACCAAGGTGCACTATGACCAGTTGCAGCGCGGCGACGTACAGGTCGGCCGTGCCGGCTGGCTTGCCGACTACAACGATCCGGACAACTTCCTCAGCCTACTGATGACCGGCGTTCCGAACAATTACGGCCGCTGGTCGAACCCGGACTACGACAAGCTGATCAGGGACGGCAATGCCGAGACCGATCTGACGAAGCGTGCCGAGATGTTCAAGAAGGCCGAACAGATCGCGCTCGACGACAGCGCCGCGCTGCCGATCTACTACTATGTTTCCAAGAACGTGGTGTCGCCGAAGATCGAAGGCTTCGTCGACAACATCCAGGACATCCACCGCACCCGCTGGCTGTCAATCAAGGAATAAAGAGAGAGGCTGCGTCTAGTCCTGGCCAAGGGCCATTGCCCTTGAAAAGCCCCTCTCTGGCCTGCCGGCCATCTCCCCCACAAGGGGGGAGAAGACCTGCCGCACCAACCTTGCCCCAATCACGCTTCGGCGGATCGGCTGGGTTAAGCCCTCCCCTTGTGGGGAGGGTTGGGAGGGGTCCTTTCAAAAACCATTGCCTTCGCATCGACCCGAACCAGTTTCGATTGGTCGCGATGATGCGAAACACCCGGCGCGGGAAAGACCGTCACACCATGATCAAATATGCATTCCGTCGATTGCTGTCGACGATCCCCGTGATGTGGATCGCCGTGACAGCCTGTTTCTTCGTCCTGAGGCTGGCCCCTGGTGGCCCGTTCGACGGCGAACGGCCGCTACCACCCGTTATCCTCCAGAACCTGGCAGCGCACTACAATCTGGATAAGCCGCTGATCCTGCAATATCTCTATTACGTCGGCGACCTCCTGAAGGGCGATCTCGGCCCCTCCTTCGCCTCGGAAGACTTTACCGTCGCGCAGCAGATCATGATCGGCCTGCCCTATACGTTCATCATCGGCACATCGGCCTTCCTGCTGGCGATCGTCATCGGCGTCGCGGTCGGCTGTCTCGGGGCGCTCTACCAGAACAAGGCGCCGGACTATATTCTCGGCGCGCTGATCCTGGTGGGCGTCGTGCTGCCGAACTTCCTGATCGCGCCGATCCTGCAGCTGGTCTTCGGCATCCATCTGCAATGGCTGCCGGTGGGCGGATGGGGCAACGGATCGCTGAAATACCTGGTTCTGCCTGTCGTCGTGCTGGCATTGCCGCATGCGGGCCGCATCTCGCGCATCACCCGCGGCTCGATGATCGAGGTGATGGGACAGAACTTCATCCGCACCGCCAAGGCCAAGGGGATAGGCCCGCGACTGACGATCATGCGCCACGCGCTGCGGCCGGCGCTGATGCCCGTCGTTTCCTATCTCGGGCCTGCCGCAAGCTACCTGCTGACCGGCTCGCTTGTCGTCGAAAGCGTCTTCGGCCTGCCCGGTATCGGCCGCTATTTCGTCAATGCCGCATTGAACCGCGACTACGGCATGGTTCTCGGCACGGTCATCTTCTACATGGTGCTGATCGTGTTCTTGAACCTTCTCGTCGACATCGCCTATGCCTGGCTCGATCCGAAAGTGAGAAACCGATGATCCTCAATCCCGCAAAGAGAGAGTTGCTCGCGGCGGAACTGCTGGAGGCGGAAGGTCTCAGCCCCATCAGCCGGTCGCTGACCCGCGACGCGATGCGCCGTCTCTGTCGCAACAAGGCGGCGGTCGCCTCGATCGTCGTGCTTGTCGTGCTGGTGCTTGCCGCCTTTATCGGCCCGTACCTCATTCCGTTCGGTTACGAGGATCCCGACTGGGCGGCCTTCCGCTCGCCACCGTCGCTTGCCGACGGGCACTATTTCGGAACCGATCCGAACGGCCGCGACCTGCTGGCCCGCGTGCTTTATGGCACACGTGTCTCGCTTGCCGTGGCCATGACGGCGACGCTGGTGTCCGTCGTCATCGGCGTCCTCTATGGTGCCATCTCAGGCTACATGGGCGGCCGTATCGACGCCGTGATGATGCGTTTTGTCGATATCATGTATGCGTTTCCCTATATCCTGTTCGTCATCCTGCTGATGGTGATCTTCGGCCGCAACGTCTACCTGCTGTTCGCAGCAATCGGGGCACTGGAATGGCTGACCATGGCCCGTATCGTGCGCGGCCAGACGCTGTCCTTGAAACAGCGCGAATTCATCGAGGCGGCCCGGGCCTCCGGCCAGAAGCCGCTGAAGATCATTACCCGGCACATCATTCCCAACCTCGTCGGCCCCGTGGTGATCTTTGCGGCCCTCACCGTTCCCGAGATCATCGCGACGGAAAGCTTTCTCTCCTATCTCGGCTTCGGCGTGCAGGAACCGCTCACCTCGCTCGGCACGCTGATCTCCGAAGGCACCGACGCGATGGAGAGCATGCCGTGGCTGCTGGTCTTTCCGGCCGGCTTCCTTGTCGCGCTTCTACTCAGCCTGCTGTTCATCGGCGACGGCCTGCGCGACGCGTTCGACCCCAAGGACCGATGAAGGGATGGCTGACATGCAAAAAGACAACAAGAACGACATCCTTCTCGAACTGAAGGATTACTCGATCAGCTTCCGCACGCCCGAGGGCGAGGTGAAGGCTGTGTCCAACATGAACCTGACCGTGAGGCGCGGCGAACGCATCGCCATCGTCGGCGAGAGCGGCTCCGGCAAGAGCCAGACCTTTCTCGGCATCATGGGCCTGCTCGCCAAGAACGGCCGTACAAGCGGCCAGGCGCTGCTTGACGGACGCGACGTGCTGGCGCTGAAGCCGCGCGAGCTCGACCATGTGCGCGGCAAGGAGATGGCCATGGTGTTCCAGGACCCGATGACCGCGCTCAACCCGTCGCTTAAGATTTCACGCCAGCTGACAGAGCAACTCGAGGTACATCGCGGCTTCACCGCGCGCGCGGCCTCCGCCGAGGCGCTCGACATGCTGAAGCGCGTCGGCATTCCCGACCCGGACCGGCGCTTCAACCTTTATCCGCACGAACTCTCGGGCGGCATGCGCCAACGTATCGTCATCGCCATGGCGCTTCTCACCAAGCCGAAGCTGCTGATCGCCGACGAACCGACGACGGCGCTCGACGTGACGATCCAGGCGCAGATCCTCGATCTCTTCAACGACCTGACGTCGGAGATGAACACGGCGCTCGTGATGATCACCCACGACCTCGGCGTGGTTGCCGGCCTCGCCGATCGCGTCGCCGTGATGTATGCCGGACGGATCGTCGAGGAGGCGCCTGTCGACGAGTTGTTCGACAATCCGGCGCACCCCTATACCGCCGCCCTGCACGCCGCGATTCCGCGGCCCGACCAGGATGTTGACGAACTCGTGGTCATTCCCGGACGGCCGCCGAACCTGCAGCACCTGCCGCGCGGATGCAGCTTTTCGCCGCGCTGTCCGAAGGCCGAGGATGACTGCATCGACCAGCCGCCGCGCCTGGCGCTGATGGCGCCGCAGCATTGCGCCGCCTGTTTTCATCCATTTCCCCGTATCGAGGAGCTTCTGACCCATGGCTGACCGATCGCTTCTCAGGGTCGAGAACCTGACCACGCAGTTCGAAATCCCGGCGAAGGGCTTCCTCAAGAAGCCACTGATGCTGACCGCCGTCAACAATGTCAGCTTCGATCTGCGCGAAGGCCGCACGCTCGGCATCGTCGGGGAGTCGGGCTGCGGCAAGTCCACCCTCGGCCGCTCGATCCTGCGACTGCTCAGGGCACAGAAAGGCCGCATCCTGTGGCAGGGTCGCAACCTGCTCGACCTCTCCGACGAGGAGATGCGGGCGGCGCGGCGCGACATGCAGATCATCTTTCAGGATCCGATCGCCTCGCTCGATCCGCGCATGACCGTCGGCGACATCATCGCCGAGCCGCTGACAGTGTTCGAGCCGAAGCTCAACCGGGCCCAACGCGCGGAGCGCGTGCAGGAGATCATGGCGGCCGTCGGCCTGGTGCCGGAGATGATCAACCGCTATCCGCACGAGTTTTCCGGCGGCCAGGCGCAGCGCATCGGCATTGCCCGCGCCGTCATCACCCGTCCGAAGCTGATCATCTGCGACGAGCCGGTATCGGCGCTCGACGTGTCGATCCAGGGGCAGGTCATCACGCTTCTGCGCAAGCTGCGCAAGGAATTCGGCCTGACGCTGATCTTCATCAGCCATGATCTCTCGGTCGTGCGGTTAATTTCCGACGACGTACTGGTGCTCTATCTCGGCAAGGTGGTCGAGGCTGGCGATTGCGCAACGGTTTTCGACAAGCCGGCGCACCCCTACACGCAGGCGCTGTTTTCGGCTGCTCCGATCCCTGATCCGAAACTGGCGCGCGCGCGCCAGCGCATCCGGCTGCAGGGCGATCCGCCGTCGCCACTGAACCCGCCGCCGGGATGCGTATTCTCGCCACGCTGCTGGAAGGCCACCGATATCTGTCGCACCGAGATGCCGCCGACGGAGCAGGTGCGCGCCGGGCAGAGCGCGGCCTGCTATCACATCGAGCCGTGAGTATTCGGGCGATCGTCAGTCAGCAGCGCCGACGATCGCCAATCATCTTCCGATATCCCGAGCGCGTTGCAGTGGCCGAAAATTCAACCGATGCAACATTAGCATGCAATTATGGGCTTCCCTCCTGAGTGCGTTGGTCTATGGTGCGCTCATTGGATCGGGGGCTTCATGCAAAGACGATTTCTCCTTGCCGTGCTGCTCATTCTGACCGGTTGCGGTCACCCGAGCGGCGTGATGACGCCGATAACGCTGACGGCTGCAACGCCAAAGACCACGCGGGTCGACATGCTCGTGGCCACCACCCGTGAGCCTTCGGGCGATCCATCGACGCTGTTTACCGGCGAGCGCAGCCCGAAGCCCTATCTGACCTATGTCGGTGTATCCATTCCGCCAAAGCGCGAACCGGGCACCGTGCAATGGCCGAAGCGCCTGCCGCCGAACCCGGCGACCGACTTCGCCGTCACCCATGTAGAGCAGATCGACAAGGTGGCGGAAGGGCGCACATGGCTGCGCCAGCACATCAAGGACGGACATGCGCTGGTCTTCGTGCACGGCTTCAACAACAAGTACGAGGATTCGGTCTTCCGTCTGGCGCAGATCGTCAACGACAGCGGCATGGATGCGACGCCGATCCTGTTCACATGGCCGTCGCGCGCCCAGCTGACCGCCTATGAGTACGACAAGGAAAGCACCAACTACTCGCGCACGGCGCTGGAGCAGACGCTGCGGACGCTGGTCGACGATCCTGCCGTCAAGGACATCACCGTGCTGGCGCACTCGATGGGCACCTGGCTGACGATGGAATCGTTGCGGCAGATGGGCATCCGGGATGGGCATCTCAACAGCAAGATCCGAGACGTGATCCTCGCCTCGCCCGACATCGATATCCAGGTCTTCGCCAAGCAATATGCCGAGATGGGCGTGCCGCGGCCGAAGTTCACGATCTTCGTGTCGCAGGACGACCGGGCACTGGCCTTCTCCAGTTTCATCACCGGCCGCGTGTCGCGGCTCGGCTCGATCAATCCGACGATCGAGCCCTATCGCACGAAGCTCGAGGAAGCCGGCATCACCGCGATCGACCTCACCAAGGTCAGCAGCAACGATCGGCTGAACCACGGCAAATTCGCCGAAAGCCCCGAGATCGTGCAGCTGATCGGTCAACGGCTGATGACCGGCCAGCCACTGACCGACGCCAACGTCACGCTCGGGCAGACGATCACCGCCGTGGTGGGGGGCACCGTGACCAATATCGGAGCCGTGGCCGCCACCGCCGTCGCCGCGCCGGCAACCATCATCGAGCAGCCCATGACCAACAAGAAGAAGCCGCTGCCGGCCGATGCGACCCTTCAGGGCGATCTCAAGCAGCAGCCGCTGACGCAGTGAGCGGGTTTTCTGGTTCTGGCGGACCTCACGCACAACCGCTTCGCGGCCAGATGCCGGTAGGATCGTGAGCGGCAGCGTGTCGCCAGGTTCCGAAGCGTGGAGCTGCGATCCGACCTAAGTCGTCGGCGTTTTCACGGGGGGCGAGCGCGAAATCCCCCAAACCGGCGTTAACTTCGGCGGGGCCGCGCCTGCCGTCAACATCCTCCGCATGATGGATATGATGCCGGACGGAACCCAAGTGTTCCTTGCGGCTGGACCCGGCCCGACAACCGTATTGGCGGTGACCTGCAGCTGTGTATTGCCCAAACGCCAAAAGCCCGCCAGAGCGGGTTATTTTGGTTGAGCGGATTGC
>UCIT01000083.1 GCA_900472625.1 Hyphomicrobiales bacterium
CTACGGTTTTTGATGTCTATTGCTTATATAAACAGCAAGCCGAACGGAGAGCCAAAGTCGCTCTGCTCACTCAGGGTACGATGGGGTACCTGACCCCACGGCTTGAGGCGATGCGTGATGCATTTAACAGAATGCCTGGCGTATTGTCGCTGATATCGCGCCCAATCCAGGCAGCAAAGAGAACCCGGATGTCGATATTGTGCTGGGGGCGACGGGATGGTGCTCGGGCTCTGGAGGCTCTCCGCGCTGCTGGGAAAGACGGCCCGATCAATTCCTGGGTGGGATCGATGGCGAACCGGACGCCGTTTCGGAAATCAAGAAACGGGGGGTCCCCACGAGGCGAGCATCGCCTTGTCATCTTCCGTGTTCGGCTATGCAATAGGCCAATTCGCTCCTAACTGGCTTGATGACAAGAGTGTCCCGCAGTGCCAATTGCGCTGACCGTCGACAACATCGCTCAGTACGAGGCCGACCTGACAAACCCGGGCGCGGTATTTGGTGACACCACGCGTCGGGCTGAGTATCTGCGGCATGGTAACATCTGTTATGATACTCGCGACGAATACGTCAATTTTCCATGGTCATCCGAGGCGACAAAGTAGTCTGGGGCGGAAAGATAACGGACCTACGTCTCCGAATGAACTCAAACAACCGGAGAAGCCCCCCTGACAACGATCGCAGTTATCGGAATGAGAGCGATGGGGAGTGCCGTTGCCAAGGCGCTCATTTCGTCAGGGGCGGGGTCATCACCCATCTCAAGGGACGGTCTTCAAAGACAAGAGATCGCGCGACAGCTGCGGGCATTTGTGACGTTGATCTGACAACGTTGGTAGACGCGAGCATTATCTTGTCAATTGTGCCACCGTCTCATGCGTTGGAGGTGGCGGAGTTGATTGCAGCGGAAATGCGTCTGGCCAGTTCCGCTGCCATCTTTATCGACTACAATGCGGTGTCACCCCAGACAATGGGCGAGGTCGCTCAAGCATTCGACAACACCGATGCGCGTGTCCTGGATAGTGGCATTGGCGCAGCTTTGGCGCTTAAAATGTGCTGCGCGGGCATCAACAAAGGCCTACTCGGTCTAGGCACTCCGATGTTGCTGGCCGCTACAAAGAGCGGAGCGGACAAGGTTATGATGGCCAAGCTTGCGGAAAGTCAGTCGCAGCGTGTAGTCAAGTTCTCAAAAAGCATCCCGGACATGTATCCGAAAGCATACCGTTGGGTTGCTGAAACTGATGAGATTGCTTCGTTTTTGGGGTCAGATAGCCCCGCTGCCGAAATCTTCGCTGGGATGGGGGCGTTTTCCAGCAGATGGCGGACGACTGCACAGGCGACGGTGGCACGGTAGCAACGTTGTCGGAGTTGCTCGAACAGCGAGCAGCCGATGGCAGCATCAACCGTTACGATGCCTTGAGCAACGGCAACTTTGACGAAGGCAGTAAGGAGCTTGAGGACAGCTTCCCTGCGAGTGACATATCTCGGCTACCGTCACCAGTATTCCCGGACGGACGAGGACGTAAACGGTCTCTATGAGTTCTACCGCACTACACCATTTGCAATCGTACGTGTCGTCGATAGATATGGGGGAGAGGCGCGGTCATTCGCTGCCTCCACAGGTTCGCCGATGGTCCGAAGTCTCCTCAGACTGAAGTCCGAAGCGAGATTTTTTGTGGAACGCAAAGGCCAGGCAATCATTTACCCGCGGTCTAATAACTCGAGGTAACACCCCATGAAGAAAATCATCCTTGCTGTCGCTCTCGCTTTTTCGTCCATCGTCGCCGTCCCAGCGGCTTCCTACGCGGACACCGTCGTCATTCGCACGGATGACGGTCCTCGCCCGCATCGCGGCTGGGAACGTGGCCACCACCGTGGCTGGGATAATGATCGGAGAGCACGCATGGTAAGTGAAGACTATCGTCGCCACCCGTCTTGCGTCACGAAACGGGTTGTAACCTATCGCGATGGCGAGCGAGTTTCGCGTACGACGAAGGTCTGCCGCTAACTTAAGCGAGGTTCGCCTTATGAAGCCGGAGAGTAATACACTCTCCGGCTCCTGCCGTCGGAAGTTACCTTCTCTCATCGTCTCGTCTCCTCCTATGTGGGAGCGTAAAGCTGGGCGGGTGGAAGGCGGGGCTTGGATATGCCCGAGGGCTTTTGGGATTTGGCAAAGCCGGGGCTTCTGATCTTCTGCTTGGGCCGCTGAATTGCCAGGTAAGACTCCTCGACGCGCTTTGCCTTCGCGATGACGCCTTGGTCGTTCGCGGTCTTTGATTTATGGCAGCATTCCCAGCCGAGAAGCTTACCATCATCGGCGGTCAGCTTGCCGCTTTGGGCGTAGACAGCCTTGGTGAACTCGCGTCGTCTCATGCGTGCGTCCTCGGCACCAGCGCTGCAATCCCGCGCATCATTTTCCGGACTGTGGTCTCGCTCCTTAAGCGGGTGTTCGAACCCTTGGCGGCTATCTCGCGCTGGAGCTGCTCGACCGTGGCGGCTACCTTTTCCCGGTGGGCTATTGTCTCGGGGCGAGCGTGGGGCCGCTTCTGGAGGTCTTGGGCGGCGGTCCTCATGCGGATCTCCGATCACGGTAATCACGCCACTCGATGTACTCCATGAAGCTCATGGTGCCGTCATTGGCGAGGAAATCGAGGTAACGCTGTTTGCTGCGTGAGATCTTCGAAGGAGCAGGGCTTCCGCTAAGCAGCCCTTTTTCCCTCTCCAGTGACGACAAAGCCATCGCTGCCACCGAACATCTCGACGGCCGGGTAGTGCTTCATGTAACCAAGCTCGACAAGCTCGACAAGCTCCATGCAGAGCAGACGATCGATGCTACCTTCTCCGGTTACAAAACGGTTACGATAGAAGGTGCCGCGCCCGTACTTGTCGAGGCCCAGCGAATGCTGCAGGATGTGGAGAAGCTTCGGGCTCATGCTGCTTTTCCCTTCGGATCAGACCAAACGACGCCGTGCTGGGCGCCGAAGGCGAAGATGATTTCAATGAGGTCGGTCATCTCGTCTCGCGAGAGATCCGACGAGGACGTGCCGAGCGTCACAAATCCAGTGCCGTCGGTATTCGGCACGAAACGGATCTGCTCGCTCTTCTCCCGGCGCAGCGCGTCGAGCATGACGAATTTCCAGTCTTCCGTGGTGAGCTGCAGGCCGTGCCAGGCGAGTTGGAGCGAGATGTCGGTAAGCATCGCCCACATACGGTCGTTCTGAGGGGTGGAGCGCTTCGGTCCCTTGAACTCGACCCGCGTATCCATCGGCGCGCGCCGAATCCAATCGATTGCCTTCTGGCGGAAATGATCGTTAGCGAGGACGAGAAGCGCTCTACCCCATATCAGCCCCCATTCAAAAGGGGATATGCGCGAGCGCCGAAGGTCATCACATCGATCTGCCAGATCGAGACCAACGGTGGAAATGACGCTGACGTCATCAACAACCCGATCAACGGCACTCCAAGTCGTTAAAGCTCCACCGTGAGCCTCCTATGGGACTTCGCGACCTCGATGGGCGTGAACATCCTCGTTATCGCGTGAGGTCGAGATGGGTATAAGAATCGATGCGCTAGACACTGACGCAGCGGCTACGTTGCAGCATGTCGTCCCCGCCATGAAAGACGGGAAAACGGTAAAGCTAACCGTCGCTCAAATTAATGCGCTGAACGCCGCGGCGGACCACGCCGTTACCGCCAAAGCAGCGATCGTTGATGCCGACGAACGGAACCTCTTGGACAGTGCAGATACTTTCAAGCGCAAGAAACTGACTATGCCAATCTCGTCACGGCGATACTGGCAAGCATATTCAACGGCACTGCACGATCGCCAACGCCACTTTCACGGGGGGATCGTTCCGTCTTCGCAATGCGGCAACTGCATTTTACCAGAGTTTTGATGTTAGCGGCCTGACTGCTAACCGAACTGTGAAAATGGCAAATCGCGACACCGATTTCAGTTCGATGTTGGGAGCTTATTCAAGAGCAGAATGCATCAGCGGGTTCAGCGTCCCTTGATTTCGTGGATAAGCTCTCCTCTGTGTTCGACGAAGACGAGTTGGTAATCAGTAGGGTGCGGCTCTCGAACGCTGCCTCACTCAATGCTCGCGTGCGGTATCAGGCACCACTTGGCTGACCAGCTACGACATCGCTTACATCGTGACGGCTAACAGCACCTCACCACCAGGCGGTCAGGTGACCGCCCAGGCATCGTTTGGCGTCACGCCCACCTTCACCACGGCTGGACTTGTTGATGCCATTTCCGCGACGGTGAAAATCTTGAGGGAAACTACGAAGTCGAAATTGATCGCTAGCGGATTGCTAACCGATAGCTCAAATGTCGTGAGAGGCATCCCATCATCGGTCGCGTCAGTGACGGGGCTTGCGGGCAGTGTTCAGCTCATTCCAAGCGCCGGCACAATCACAGCAATGAGAGCGCAGCTATACGGCCGGAGGAAGGGATAAGATTATGGTGATGTTCGCTACGCGAGACGGCAAGAAAGTTACCCTGTCATCGGAGGAAGAAGCCGAGATCGTGACTATGCAGGCTGCGGTGGCTGCTGCAAGCGCGCCCACATCCGCATCCGTTGACGCCGAGCGAGACCGCCGCATCGTGCTCGGCTTCGACTGGAACGGCAAGCACCATCAATCCCGTCAATTCGACCTCGACAATATACGATCGATGGGCGCGGCTGCGACGGCGATGATCGCGCAGGGGCAAGTCGACACCGGCTATTGCTGGTTCGATCCGGCGCAGGACTTCGTTTGGATCGCCGCCGACAACAGCCTTACGCCCATGAGCGCATTCGACATGATTGACTTCGCTCTCGCGGGCGCGGTTTGGGTCAAGAACTGTATCTTCGCTGCCTCGGCCATCAAAGCGACGGCCGGCGGTATCCCTGCTGACTATGCTTCGGATGCGAGGTGGCCGAATGCGTCCTCCGGCTAATAATGCGCTTGCCCGTCTCGGCACGCTGTCCGTCACCCTGAACGACGAGCTGCGACCTGGCTGGCTCGTCGCCCACGGCACGACCGAATACGCGAGGGCGGCCTATCCCGCGTTCGTGACAAAGTTCTCGGCCAAGGCGTGGTTCCTCGCCGGAACGACAGCGCCGACGTTCAAGCTGCTGGATCTGCGCGATCTGGCGCTGGTGATCGCCGGCAAGGGCGTGACGCTCGGCTCTGTCGTCGGCATCGCCGAGTACGAACTGGGTCGGATAATCTCCCCGAGGACAGCCATACCTACGATCAGCCGGGGCTCGACGTGCCGGAGAACGTCAACGTGATAGGCTCGATCCTCGGCGGCGTTCTCAAGGGCCTGACGCTCGCTCGCCCCAAGGTCACAAGCGGCGTTTCCACCAGCAAGGCAGGCAAGCCGACCGCTACCATCAAGAAGATCCCGATCACGCCCAAGTCGATCGGCGTCAACGTCTTCGTCTTCGCGGGCCTTCCGCAGGTGTAACTTGTCGGAGGTAGGCGTTCCGGATCAGGGGAAGGTTGCTTCTTGCACGAGCCACCAGACTGGCAAAAAGGCCAACGTGATGGCGACAATCCAAGCCGAAGCAAACTTGATGAAATACTGGCGACGAAACCGTACTTCATTCCACTCGTAGTACATTTGGAACTCCCACACCCGTAGGCGCAGAAAGCATTGCTTTTGCTCAAGAGTCGAGTGCGGGAATGCAACACATGGCGACAAGTAAAAGCTCACGACGCGCGGACACTCTTTGCAGCGTCGGAAAGTAATTGAGATCCGGTTGTTTTCCTCGTGGGTACGCTCACCGGATCTCGTTCGTCGCAAGCATGAGGGGTGTGCGACGCGCGCTAGCCTGATCAGTGAAACCAACTACAGTCTAGCGCTGGCGGCGCAGCATAGCTAACCGACCGTTACTTTCCACAAGCAAAAGCCCGCCGGGTGTTGGCGGGCTTCTAGCGCATTAAGAAATGCGACCGGTCAGTTCACCACGGGCCAAACAAACGGCAGCGCCACGACAGCCAATGCGATCAGAGACGATAGCCCCAGTTTGAAGCGTCGAATGCGCCGAGTACGGACGCCTTTCCAGTCATATGTCATATCGAGGATCCTCATGATCGCCCGCGAAAGGATGTTCGCGTCATTTGGTGTCGACAGGTCTTGATACCACGAAGCTTGCCTGAACCTTGTCGAGGCCTTTGCCGGGCATGTCGACCGCACCCCATTCAAATCATTGGAGACCACAATGCTCGTCAGCAACTGGCGCGCAGTGCTGGCCCGCGCCTGGTCGATGCGGTTTATGGCACTGGCTCTTCTCTTCATCCTAGCAGAGCCGATCTACACCTTTGTAGCGGCGACGTGGGTTTCCCGAAACATCTACATCCAGCTCGGCATGTCGTCTCTGACCGGCCTGCTCACCATTGCGGCGATCGTTTCCCGCATCTTCGTTCAACAGAAAGTCTCAGGAGATGTGAATGGCAAGCAGCCGCCTGAAGAAGGGTAGCGCGATAGCTGCTGCCGCGATTGCATGTGTCAGTACCTTTGAAGGGCTGCGCACAGTGGCCTACCGTGACCCGATCGGCATTCCAACCGTCTGCTTCGGTGAGACGCGCGGCGTGAAGATGGGCGATACCTACACCGTCGCGCAATGCAAGGAGATGCTGGGCGATCGGCTTGTCGAGTTCGAGACGGGCATGGAGGCTTGCCTGAAAGCACCTGACGCCATCCCGGCCGGGGCCTATGTCGCTTCGCTGTCCATCACCTATAACATCGGGAACGGCGCCTTCTGCAAGTCCACCTTGGCTCGCAAGCTCAACGCCGGGGATATCGTTGGGGCCTGCAATGAGTTTCCCAAGTGGGACAAGGCAGCTGGCATTAGGCATCCTGGCCTCACAAAGCGCCGCACGGCAGAGCGCGCCCTTTGCCTAAACGGGGTTCCGACCTGATGCCGGTTCTATACGCAATCGCCCGATATCTTGGGTTTGGCGGCTGTGTCGCACTTGGCTTTCTCGTTTACTACGAGGGCGTACCAGGCGCGGCCAAGCTTCACTTCCAGACAATTGGCATGTCGTCGGTGGCTTTGGGCTTGCCGACGTCCCGCTTGTCGGCGACCTGGCTGTCGGGAGGGTTGAGGCTTACTCGGCAAAGCAAGTGCGCATCGCCAAGGCGACCATGGTCTCGGCCTACGAATACGGCGCTCTGGAAGCTCAGCTCAACAAGGAGCGCGATCTTCGCCTGAAAGGGGCACACAGGCCCTCTAAGAGTATCGCAAGCGCGCCGACGCCGCTCTCAGCGCCGAACAATCAGACAATGACCACATGGAACAGGAGATCGCGGACTATGAAGCGAAACTGGCTGACGCTAACCGCTGCCGCATTACTCCCGATCTTCGTGAGTGGCTGCAGTCCAAGTGACCGGATGAACGCTGCGGCCGAGATCAAGGGCAAGGCGCACGCGAACGTTCCGCTTCCTGACTACCCGGCGGACTGCCGCCAAGAAGGAAGCTCACGCGTCATTGCCGGATAACGGCGAGCTGGCTTCGGCTCATAAGCGGGAGAGGGGCGCTCTCGATCGGCAGAACGCGCGAACCGGCCGGTGCGCCGATTTCTACGACAACCTGCAAACCAAGTTTGGCATGCGCTGAATTAGTAGCAAGGGCCCGACCCTCCATGGGCCGGACCCTCCCTTTGCCGCCGAGATGAGACAGGAAGCACGGCGGCGGCGGCGGATTTAGTCGATCGGATGACACCGGTCAAGCATGGCATTCGATCGAAAGGGCATACGGGGGTTGCTAGGGAAAATTGACATGGCGGATCAAACTCCACGACGGCTTGAAGACTGCCACAAGACACGAGAGACTGGCTTGCCGATCTCCGGCCAGACGAATTGAAAACACTTCAGGCAGTCGTCGAGCTGCCAGCAGATGACGTGAGGCAGGCATTCAAGATGGTTCATGACCTTCAAACAGTCGGGCGGTTCACGAAATGGCTAGTGATAACGTTCATAGGCATCTTTTTGGGAACGGTGGTGCTCTACGAGAACTTCATCAAGGTGATCCAAGAATAGCGAGCAGGAATACCAGCACGTCGGTCAACCTTGGCCTGTGGGTGGCAGACCGTGAGCCGCCGATCGAGTATGAGGCGGCAACCGCGCTTGCCACGTCGGTTCCGCAAGGCGGCACAATCGATGTTGAGTTCTCGGTCTTTCGGAAGCGAATATGCCCTCTGGTCGCAAAGCGCTGGCTATATGACGCGGTAGGCGAGCGGCACTCAATCCCGCAATACACCACGGGCCTGAAGCTGCTCGCTGGTCGCGAAACCTATCGTCGATCGATAACCGTTCCCACAGCTGCAACGCCTGGTCCTGCTAGATACGAGGTTACGCTCGACTACATCTGCAATCCGTTGCAGAACTGGATAGGCCCAATTCAGGTCGTGTCGCCGCCTATCAAGTTCACGATCACGCCGAGCGAACCGTCTCAACCTGCGCCGCCTGGGTCAGACGGGTAAAGTGGCGAAGGGCTCTGGACGCCCGGGGAGGCAAGACAGCCCCTCGCCTGTCACTGGAGCGTCTCAGGAACTCACGAGCGACAGTACGATGCTAGCTGAACTTTTGAAGACAGCAAGCTGACAGCGGATCGCAAGGTGACAGGGAATGGAGATGGCGGAGAGTCGATGACTTTCGTAGGCGATATCTAGGATCAAACCACCCTGAGATCCGGTTGCTTGGGATAATGCCGACCGATGGACACTAGATAGATCACAATTTGGGGGAGCAAATGATCACGCACGCCATAGTTCATCGTTATCTCTGCGATGCGCGGTGCCACTCTCAGGTATTCCTCAAGATCAAGGTCGGCATCACCGATAACATAGGACTCTCCCATCACGGCGGTGATCTCGCATCCAGTTTCGAGAATGTCTTCAACAAACTGCGGAATGTCAGCTTCAGTCATAAACTTCATATTTGCTTGCTCGCTCGGCGTAGGAAAATACTCCACGGGGAGAGCGGCGGAGGGCAGTTGCTCTGAGGGAATAACACCCTCCGCCTCGCATTCGCTGCATGCATCAGCGAGCGCGTGCATCAAAACTCATCATTGTTTGGATTGTTCCAGCGAAATAGAAGCGCGGCAAGACACGCCAAGCGGCGACGGGTTGGAAGCCCTGGAGAGGCATCCTCCGCCTAGCGCCGTGGGTATCTCGGAAAAAAATCCACAGCGATACCCGTCAACAAGAAATCGGGTTAGATGTTCCGGGGCAGGGCTGAACACCGGATTGTGTGGCTACCGAGAAAAGCAAAACCCGCGGTGCTGGTCCGTCACCTCGGGTCGCTGACCTTGGCCCCGGGACCGGTTGCTCGCGCCGCTAGCCTGGCAAGACGCAAGCGTTCGGTCTTTTCCCGTTTCGCCTTTAGATCGGCATCGATCAACTCGGCCGCGATCTTGTCCGTCTCGTCTCGGCGTTGCTCGCGCAGGGCTCTTGTGGATTTTTCTCGTTCTGCTGGCATAGTCCATCCTGGGTCAAAAAGGCCCCGGCTTTCACCGGGGCAGCTTCCACACAAGGCCGCGTTACCTGAAGGAGGGTGGAACGCGGTGGCGAATAACGCGGTCATTAGTGAACAGGTTCCAGGAAAAATGCAGCGGGGAGCCCAGTGTGGCAACCCAAGCTCCCCGCCAATAGACCCGGTAAGCGGTTCCGGATCGCGGTAAGAACTTTGAACGCCTCCATGAGGTTCCCTCAAGTCATTGTTTTGACTCGGAACGAATCACTTCGACGACAGTTGAGTCGCGTCAACAGTCATCGAGGTAAAGCGTCATGGATGGCATGCACCGCACCCCAATTGCACCGCTCGACGTCGAGATAGATGGCGTCGGCAAGTACGCCCCCGCTTCAAGCGTCGAAGATCTGACGGCACTTCTCACGAGCCTGGAGTGGCCGTACACGAAGCCGAAGGAGTTTCATCGAGCGCTTGTGTCGTCTTTCGATGCGCTCGACCACGTCATCGAGCCGTCGGCTGCTCGCGAGGCCTTTGTCAACGCCGCCCATGCGGCTGGCATGCATGTGCTCCCAGACGACATGGCTGAGGTCCGGAAGGCCGGGTAAAAAAAGACCCGACCAACAGGCCGGGTCATGTGTACTGGAGATCAGGTGCCCGACGATAGCACCGTCGCCCGTCCGATCAAGCTAATTCAGGCTGATACATCACGGCGAAGTAACGATCTCATCCTGTTCTAGCTGACACAGCCGACGCTCATCGCCGAGATCGAGTATCGAGCTTGGACAGGTGATGGAAAGTTGCGGCACTCCTCATACAAGGGGCTGCGGGAAGAGCAGGGTAACGGAGCCGTGATCGAACTAGAGCCACGTTGAACCGAAATTTCTCGTGCTTATACAAGGCGTCTGAGGCGTTGGCTGTCGAACGGATTGAGGACCAAGATGCTAGCGGCTATGTCACTTGCAAGACTGAAACGCGCATTGCCGCTAACACCATTCGCGGTGCGATTGACCACGACCGACGCAACCGACTGAAAAAGCTTGTTTGAGCGAAACGGGGCTTCGGCCCCGTTTTCATCTACACCAGTCATTTCGGTGCCCCGGCCGCCACGTCCTGGCAAAGCCTTCCTTGAGCAACGTCTGCCCAACCTCTGAGCCGTCGTTCCGGTAGATGTTCACCAACGGCCGGCGGGCAGGGGTTTTGTCCCTGACACCAGCCGGGCCAGCCTGCGTACGTCACCTACTTTGGTGCGACGTCCAACGGAAGGGGCCAAAAGGGCACAATCAGGCTAGTGGCAAACGTGCTGCTTTTCAAGCCGAACCGACAGATCGTACGGAAACGAAACTGCCTTATCCGTGGTCTGCATGAGTTCTATGGCCGTAGTGATTGCACGTCTTCCGTCCACGCTATCAACGGAAACTTTGTTGAGGGCGCACCAGCGGTGGACGCTCCGAATAAGCAGGTCTGCTTCTTCATCGGAGAGGGTCATCAAGGCTTGTAGCATTGCCGTACCTCCTACACACGACAAGATGCCAGCCGAACAACCTTTTGGGGCGTGCGTGATGTGCATGACTTTGAGAAAGTTCAGCTGGCATCACATTAGAATACGCTCATGTGGAAAAATCAAGCCTGATTTTGGAGGCTTTGGTCGGGGGATGAAGGCGGAACAAATACATAGTCCATTGGTTGCCATTGGACACAGCCGAAGAAGGAGAACAAAAATGCCTCCGCGGTCTCTCAATAAACGAACCGTCAGACGGGCTCTCGCTTCCAGCAAGCTCACAACCCGTTCAAAGCCAAATGCATTACGAGGCACTCAGGTGATACCGCCTTTTCGGGTCGATTTGACTTTGGCGCCAAGCACGCTCGATCAAATTACTACCCCACCCAAGGCTGGCCGGGACCACTGATCGAGACGCCGTCGGCCGACAGACGTGGCGAACCTAGCGCTGGTGATAGAGAGTCGTCCCACCCGCGGTCGCGGCAGAATTGTTCGCCAGCGTGAATCGCCTCTTTCCGATCAGCGTAAGGGCCGAGCATCTTCACTGTGTCGCGGAAGCTTACGACCACAGTCCGATCAACGAGGTCAAAGACGATCTGCATTCCCGCTTCATAGGGCATCTGTGAACTCGATTGCTTGCCAGCTGCATAACCAGCGGCGAAGAACCCGTCGACTGGAGGCCTCAGGGCTTTTCTCCTAACCGCCATGTGATGAACCATGGCAATCACCGCAAAAACTTCGCCCGGGCGGCTAGGTTCCATCCCTACGGCTTTATCAGTCGTTGCGGCCTCAGGCCACGGTATACCTTTGGCTGATGGTGTTTGCAGTACCAGAGCGTGATGGCGCTGCTCTCCTCGAACCCATAGCTGCCCCATGCCATGCATCGAACGCCAGCGGCATCCTCGTGGTCGCAGTAGTGATCTGGATGGCTCGATGTCATCTGTCTGTCGTGGTCGCTCATTGCTTGCTGCCCTTCATGCCGTTCCGCGCCATTAGCGCGTGGTAGTAATTTTCTACCCTGCGCATAGCTTCTTGGCTTTCGGGTTCATATCCGGAGTGTGGCAACAGCCGATTGCGGGTGCGTCCGCCCGACCCACTCCATTGCCAGAAGCCTTGCATCGGTCCGTTGAGTTCTTTTCGCACACGCCCGATTTCTCGATCGCCGTCAAAGCCTAACCAGTCGTTGTCGGTCGGCACGTCTTGCGTATCCAGCTTCGTTCGGCGCCAGGCATAGATGGGCATATAAGATTCGTCTTCACTCATGGCCAGCAATCTACTGCGAGGCAGTCAGTCATCAGTTTCCTGCGTTGCTGCTGCCAATATCTTGAGCGTTGCCCGGTCCCGAACCCCTTGCCTGAAAAGTTCGATGATGATCGAGGCTAGCCTGGCAACCTTCTCCCGTTCGGCGGCCATGCTGAATTCGCGGGAAATGTCGTCGAGGACTATGTTGCACACAGCGAGGTCTTCAGAGGTGAGTGGTTCGTCGCGCAATCGTCGTTCAGTCACAGAGGGTCATCCAGCTTTCCTAGCGAAGCGAGCGAGATAGTACGCAACCTCTTCCTCTATTCCAGATATGAGCTTCTCATATTCCACAACGTATTCGCTGTCGCTGTCTTGCTTTTGGAGCTTTCTTAAATGCAGGACAGCGATGCTGTAGCACTCGCACATCTCGCCAATCGATTGTCGGTGCCCAGATAGCGCCCGAATTTCCGGTACACGGACAGCCAGAAGGGCCCAGCCATGGGCAACATGATCTATTTGAAATTTCATCTTCGCGACTCGTTGTACTCGCACCTAATATACAGCGATGCCAATGGCGTCCAAGGCGGCCATAAGTCTGATGGATAAAAGAAAGCCCCGCGAGGTCGGCGGGGCAATTGGGCGGGAGCAAACCGCCAGGAGCAAGGCCCTGGCCTGCAGAGGCTGAGGTGGCCAAACCATGCCACGCGCAAGATGTTCCCACGTATTTGCAGAAAAGAAAAAGGCCGGCACCTCCCGGTCCCGACCTTCCTTCAAACGTCTCAATGATCGATGCCAGTACATCCGTGGTCAAAGGTCAGAGACGAATTCCTTGGGCAAATGTAATAAACCAGTCGGCGGGGTCAAGAGCTTCGAAGGAGATTGAGCGGCGAAGAACCCGTAGCTTGGGGGCTCTGTAGGCTCCTCGCCTAATCGCCATGAGTTGGGCATGGCGACCGGGGCATTAACCTAGGCTCAAGCGCTTGGTTCCATCTCAAACCGCGCCCAATGATCGACTATATCGACTTCATCAGCACAACCCGATTATCGGTCAACAAATCAATGACCCCTTCCTCCTTCAACTCGTATAGTGCAAAAACGATCCGGTCCTGGCTGATGCCTTGGCTGATCAGCGGCGGCCGGATCATGTAGAGGCTGATCGGCACGCCGGCTTGCAGCCCCATCTTTTGCAGCAATGACAGCAACGGTCCTTTAGCGTCTGTTTGTTCGCTCACGTTATCAATCCCAATTCTCTTTCCCGTCAGGGGCCAGACCAGTGAGGTTGCTCCAGTCTTCCTTCCCCCAGCGCGGAGCAGCGCAAGGCGCTGGAGCAGGCGTTTGAGCGGCGCCGGGAAACCTTTTTATGCAGTGCCGCCGGCCAGCAGGGAAGAGATGGTTGTACTGTCACTACACGCCCAGGATGGCGTCGATCTCCGCGATCAGTGCGGCATACGTTTGAATGTGCCGATGATACTCAGCCTTTATCTCGTGGGTGATGTCTGACAACGGCCCATCACCATCCTGCCGAAAATGGCGGGTATCATTCTCTTCCATGTGTTTGATCTGCTGGCGATGTTCCTTGATCTTTTCGCGATAGCTCTCTCGAATATCGTGCAGGCTCATGACAGTCTTCTCTCGATGACATGGTTTAGTAGCCTTAAACACTGCAACAGAAAGCGCCTTATCGCAACCAGCAGCCCAGGAAGCGGTTGAGTGAACTCGATGTCATCTTTGATCTACGGAAACGTCCGTCGCCAACCGACCGCAGGGAAGGGCGGCTAGATAGCCCTCACCAGCACGAGCCGGTTGTCGCCGGGAAGATCGATAACTCCCTCATCCTTGAGGGCGTCCAGCGCGTTGACGATGCTGTCCTGGCTGATGCCTTGGGCGACCAACGGCGGGCCGATATTGTAAATGCTCAGAGGAACGCCGGGTTCGAGCCCAAGTTCTTTAAACAACGCCATCAGCGCAGATTTTGTGTCGATCCGGTCGGTCATAATTGCAATGTGGCCTTCCCGGTAGGGTCGGCAAGATCGCCCCTAAATTTTCCGATTCCGAGAAATCGTTCACGGGCAAATCGGGAACAGGCTGCCAAACCTCGTTTTAGTGTGGCGGAACGGTTCAAGCCCAAACTGCCACACCTGAGAAAATGTGGTTCGATTTCAGTATGTTGGGAAGGGGCTAAAAACCGTTTGGAGGCCTCGCCCGGAATTGAACCGGGGTGCAAGGATTGGTATCCTACGCAACTGGGGGTGTTCCACGCGATCCTGAAACATCCATATCGAATCTGCCTTCCAGTTAAAAGAACCAAAAAGTACTATGCCTGTGGACGTTGGCGCTCGGTCGGGGGCCGCTGAGACCCGTTCCCAAGCCGCCAAAGTCGACGAGGCACTCAAGCCGCTCAACAGCATAGACAGCAAACTGGACCGCATCGCCGAAGCTCTGGAACGCCGAGCGAGCCGCGTAGCTTGTCTCCAACGCAAACAGATAGCATTGGAGCCGCTGTGAGCGATCAAACGACGGCAGTCGCTACGAGCGGCCCATTGGAGGATGTCGGGTCCGGGCCAACGGGTTCGGGCGTTGAACCGAAACGGCGGCTGTTTAGATGGTGACTCGAGCAGAAGCGAGCCTAAGCTGGAACATATGGGATACCATCGCGGCCTCATCCTCGGCCTCACCATGGCCGAATCCATGCTCCTGCTCGTTTTTTGCCTCCTGTTGGTAGCTGCGGCGATGATCACCGCCGAGCGCAAACGGCGCATGGCTGCCGAACAGCGGCTGGTTCAGCTGGAAACACAGAACAAGGAGTTGTCGGCACAGCTAGTCGAGGCTCAGTCGAAGCTTGGCTCGCATATGACGCCTACTGACCGCGCAAAGTTCGAGAGCGAATGGCGCGAACTGGGTGTCCGCTCGCCAGATCATAGACAGGCTCAAGATGAATGACGCGAGCCCAGCGGACCTTGAAAAGCTCGCGCCGTGGCGAAGGTTCTCGCCAAGAACAACGTGTCCCTCGACCAAGCACCACGGAAACTTGAGGAGATGATTAAGGGCAACATCCAACCGCACGAGTGGCCTCCCATCATCAATCCGTCTGAAGCGGGAGGCTACTACTCACGTCGGGTAGCGCGGCGCTGACACCTGAGTTCGAGGGCAAACTCGAGACTTCGATCGCTGAACAGATTGCCGACAACCTCGAGCGCTACAAGGTCGACGTCGTCGAGGTGATCGGTCACACTGACGAGCAACGTGTTGGGGTTGCCGCGCTTGTGGTGCCCGCGGGCACGCTCGCGCCCCCGTGTGTTCCAGGAGATTGACCATGGCAAAACCAGATTGTGCTGTCGCATCCCGAAAGAGTTGAAAAGGGCCAATCGCTGTCGCCTGGGTTAGGACGGGGCCAAGCCACCCCTGCACAAGCCGCACCGCCCGAGGAGTTATGGAGAAAGCCGTTCTCGACAGACGGTTTCGACCGTGGTTTGCAGCAGTTTAACATGTTCAACAAGCCATGCCAGTTCGACGGCATCGATTTTGTACTTCGCCGAATATCGGGCTTCGACATAAGCACGAGACAACAACTCAAAACACCTACGCGAAAACCTGCTGTCACGGGGCCATGCAGCGATTAGTCGGCATTCGACATCTTCGGCGCGAGAACGCAACGCCTTTATCCGGTGAGACTTCGGGCTGTAGAGCGTCAGCGTGAGCAATGCGCAATGGTAAGCGCGTTCGGTGGCCTGATGAAGCATGAACGCGCCGTCGCGCCAAATGTTTCTCGAGAGACTCAGTTCTGCTACAGTTAAGGCATCCGATGAAAGCTGGAACCACTGGTCGAAATGCGCCTGCGCTTCTGCGCGTTGCTCTTCCGCCGTTAACGGCTTCGGTCGCGCGAGAGGATGGCCGGGCATCTCGTATAGGACAATCCCGTCTCTAGCGACATCCACAAAGAACGGCCGACCACGGGAGAGCTGGTCGTTGATATCGGCCAGATCGTGCACGATGGGAACGACCGGCGTATCGATCCGACGGCTTAGCTGCTGCTCCAGCAACTCGTTCTCGATGT
>UCIT01000023.1 GCA_900472625.1 Hyphomicrobiales bacterium
GTTTGAGCGGGGCGCACCCCCCTCTGCCCTGCCGGGCCTCTCCCCCTCAAGGGGGGAGATCGACCCGCGGCTGGCTTCCCTTGACACATCAACTGCTGGAGCGAGCGGCTGCGCCAATCCGATCTCCCCCCTTGAGGGGGAGATGCCCGGCAGGGCAGAGGGGGGTATCCAGGGTGCGACGCCGGCGATGCGAAACGCACCAACCGTCTCCATCTCCTTCTACCGCGCCCTCGTTCAGAGCGGCGAAACGCAGCCCATAGAAGCGCTGATCGCGGCGCTGACGGAGCAGGGCATGCGGCCATTGCCCGTCTTTGCCTACAGCCTCAAGGATCCCGTCTCCAAGGGGATCATCGAGAGCGTGTTCGCAGTCACCAGGCCCGACGTCGTCGTCAACACGACGGGCTTTGCAGTCTCTGCACCCGGTGCCGCGCGCGAGCCGACGGTGCTCGAAGCCAGCGATGCCGTGGTGCTGCAGGCGATCTTCTCCGCCTCGTCGAAAGACGCGTGGCAGAACTCTTCGCAAGGCCTATCGGCGCGCGATCTCGGCATGAATGTGGCGCTGCCGGAGGTGGACGGGCGCGTGCTCTCGCGGGCCGTGTCGTTCAAGTCGGCGGCGCGTTACGATGCGCTTGTCGAGGCCAATATCGTCGCCAGCGAGCCCGATGCCGGACGCATGGCCTACACGGCGCGGCTGGCCGCGAATTGGGCGCGGTTGCGTCATGCCGGACCGCGGGAGCGGCGGGTTGCGCTCGTGATGGCGAACTATCCGAACCGCGACGGCCGGCTCGGCAATGGCGTCGGGCTGGATACCCCGGCGGGCACCATCGAGGTGCTGCGGGCGATGCGAGACGCCGGTTATCCGGTCGCGGACATCCCCTCTGACGGTGACGCTCTGATGCGGCAAATCATGGACGGACCGACCAATTCCGGGCGTGATGGAAAGGTCGTCCGCGAGACGCTTTCCATGAGTCGTTACAGGGAGTTCCTGGACAGTCTTCCGAAAAAGATTCAAGACGAGATCGGCGGGCGCTGGGGTGATCCTGAGGCCGATCCCTATGTCGTCGATGGCGCGTTTGCGCTGCCGTTCACCCGGTTCGGCGACGTGCTGGTCGGCATCCAGCCGGCGCGTGGATACAACATCGATCCGAAGGAGAGCTATCACTCACCGGACCTGGTGCCGCCGCACGGCTATCTCGCCTTCTACGCATTCCTGCGCCAGGAGTTCGGCGCGCACGCCGTCATCCACATGGGCAAGCACGGCAATCTCGAATGGTTGCCGGGCAAGGCGCTGGCGCTGTCGGAGACGTGCTATCCGGAAGCGATCCTCGGGCCGCTGCCGCATCTCTATCCCTTCATCGTCAACGACCCCGGTGAAGGAACGCAGGCCAAGCGCCGTACGGCCGCCGTGATCATCGACCATCTGACACCGCCTTTGACGCGGGCCGAGAGCTACGGGCCGCTGAAGGATCTGGAAGCGCTGGTCGACGAATATTACGAGGCCTCGGGCGGCGATCCGCGCCGGATCCGGCTGCTCAGCAAGCAGATCCTCGATCTGGTGGCGGATATTGGTCTCGACCAGGATGCGGGAATTGCCAAGGGCGAGAGCGAGACCGAGGCGCTGAAGAAGCTCGATGCCTATCTCTGCGATCTCAAGGAGATGCAGATCCGCGACGGGCTGCATGTGTTCGGCGTGTCGCCGGAAGGGCGGCTGCTGACGGATCTGACGGTGGCGCTGGCACGCGTGCCGCGCGGGTTGGGTGAGGGCGGTGACCGGAGTTTGCAGCGGGCGATTGCCGGGGATGCGGGGTTGGGTGGCGTTTCGGACGTTGTGCTGCGTGGCTTACCCCCCTCTGTCCTGCCGGACATCTCCCTCTCAAGGGGGGAGATAGACCCGCGGCGGTCGCTTCGCTCAACAGTTGATGTTGGAGCGAGTGGGCGCTCCCATCCGATCTCCCCCCTTGAGGGGGAGATGTCCGGCAGGACAGAGGGGGGTGCCACGGGCGCCAGCAGACCCTTTGATCCCCTGGACTGCGACATGGCCACCCTCTGGACCGGTCCGTGCCCCAACATTCTCGCAACCGTCTCCTCCGACCCATGGCGCACGCAGGGCGATACGGTGGAGCGCATCGAATTGTTGGCGGCGACGTTCGTGTCCGGCGAGATGATTTGCCCGGAAGACTGGCATGCCACTCAATCCGTTCTCCGGGAAATCGAGACCCGTCTGAAACCTGCCATCCTCGCCTGCGGGCCAGCCGAGATCGACGGCTTGCTGCGCGGTCTCGACGGCCGCTTCGTCGCCCCCGGTCCCTCGGGCGCGCCGACACGCGGGCGGCCGGATGTGTTGCCGACGGGCCGGAATTTCTACTCGGTGGACAGCCGCGCCGTGCCGACGCCGGCCGCCTACGAGCTCGGCAAGAAATCCGCCGAACTGCTGGTGCGCCGCTACGTGCAGGATCACGGCGAATGGCCTGTATCCTTCGGGCTGACGGCCTGGGGCACGTCGAACATGCGCACCGGCGGCGACGATATCGCCCAGGCGCTGGCGCTCATCGGCGTCAAGCCGGTGTGGGACATGACCTCGCGACGGGTGACCGGCTACGAGATCATTCCGCCGGCAATGCTGCGTCGTCCCAGGGTGGATGTGACGCTGCGTATTTCAGGTTTCTTCCGCGACGCCTTTCCCGAGCAGATCGCGTTGTTCGACAAGGCGATCCGTGCTGTCGGCGCGCTGGAGGAGGATCCGGCCGACAATCCGATCGCCGAGCGCATGCGTGGCGAGGCCCTACGGCTTGCGGCGGCGGGCCTCGAAGAGGCGCAGGCGAAGCGGCGAGCCGGTTACCGGATCTTCGGGTCGAAGCCGGGCGCCTATGGCGCGGGGCTACAGGCGCTGATCGACGAAAAGGGGTGGGAGCGACGCGCCGATCTGGCGGAGGCCTATCTGGTGTGGGGCAGCTATGCCTATGGCGCCGGCGAGGAAGGACGCGCCGAGCGCGGCGTCTTCGAGGAACGGCTGCGCTCGATCCAGGCGGTAGTGCAGAACCAGGACAATCGCGAGCACGACCTGCTCGACAGCGACGACTACTACCAGTTCGAAGGTGGCATGGCGGCGGCGGCCGAAGCGCTCGGCGGTAGCAGGCCGTCGATATATCACAACGATCATTCGATGCCGGAAAAGCCGGTCATCCGGTCGTTGGAGGAGGAGATCGCGCGGGTGGTGCGCGGCCGGGTGGTCAATCCGAAGTGGATCGATGGCGTCATGCGCCACGGCTACAAGGGCGCCTTCGAGATTGCCGCAACGGTCGACTATCTCTTCGCCTTCGCGGCGACCACGGGGGCTGTCGGCAACCATCATTTCGAGGCGGTCTACCAGGCCTTTGTCGTCGATCAGACGGTTCGCGATTTCATGATCGAGAAGAACCCGCATGCCTTCGAGGAAATGAAGGCGCGGCTTCTGGAGGCGGTGGAGCGCCAGCTCTGGACGCCGCGCAGCAATTCGGCGCGGTTCGATCTGGCTCATTCGACACATGACAAAACAGGCGGTGGCGATGCCGCCGGGACCTACAAGCTTGCATCCGGGGAATACTGACATGACTGAGGAAACCACCGAAACCAGCGGCCACGACGACGCGCGCCACTCCGAGAAGATGGCCAAGAAGAAGGCTGCCCGCGATAAGATCATGGCGACGAAGACCGGCGAGAAGGGTCTGATCATCGTTCACACGGGCAAGGGCAAGGGCAAGTCCTCCTCGGCCTTCGGAATGATCTTTCGCCATATCGCGCATGGAAAGCCATCCGCCGTGGTGCAGTTCATCAAGGGCGCGATGTGGACCGGCGAACGCGATCTGATCGAGAAGCATTTTTCCGACGTCTGCCAGTTCCACACGATGGGCGAGGGGTTTACCTGGGAGACGCAGGACCGCGCCCGCGACGTCGCGGCGGCCGGTATGGCGTGGGAGAAGGCCAAGGAACTGATCCGAGACGAGCGGAATTCGATGGTTCTGCTCGACGAGATCAATATCGCGCTGCGTTACGACTATATCGATATCAACGACGTTATCGCGTTCCTGAAAACGGAAAAGCCTTATATGACTCATGTCGTCCTTACAGGGCGCAATGCCAAGGACGAGTTGATCGAGATTGCCGATCTGGTGACGGAAATGGAACTGATCAAGCATCCGTTCCGGTCCGGCATCAAAGGGCAGGCAGGCGTGGAATATTGATGACACAGAGCTGGATCTTCTGGGCGTTCCTTTCGGCCGCCTTCGCTGCCTTGACGGCAATCTTTGCAAAAATCGGCGTGGCAGGCGTCAATTCGGATTTCGCGACGCTGATCCGAACCGTGGTGATCCTTTGCATCATCAGCGCCATCGTCGTGGCGACCGGCCAATGGCAGCCGTTTTCCAGCATCTCGTCAAAGACATGGCTGTTTCTCTGCCTGTCGGGAGCTGCGACCGGCGCGTCCTGGCTTGCCTATTTCAGGGCTCTGAAGATCGGAGATGCGGCACGGGTGGCGCCGATCGACAAGCTTTCGATCGTGCTCGTCGCCATCTTCGGCGTCATCTTTCTCGGCGAGAAGCTCAACATGATGAACTGGCTCGGCGTCAGCCTGATAGCCGGCGGCGCTCTGCTGTTGGCCCTGTTCTGACGGTCAGACGCCCAGCCAAACGCGGATCGGATTGGCTGGGTCGGCCAGCAGCTTGATCGTGAAGGCGATGCAGACGACGACGAGCAGCGGCTTGATCAGCCGTGCGCCGGTGCGCATCGCCAGTCGGGAGCCCAATTGCGCGCCGAGAAACTGGCAGACGCCCATCATCAGGCCGATCTTCCATAGCGTTGCACCGAACGAGGCGAAGACGATCAGGGCGCCGGTGTTGGAGCCGAGGTTCAGCAACTTGGTGTGCGCCGTTGCCTTCAGCATGCCGAAGCCCGCCAGCGACACGAAGGCCAGCATGAAGAAAGAGCCCGTGCCGGGGCCGAAGACGCCGTCGTAGAAGCCGATTGCCGGCACGAAGGTCAAGCCGAAGACGAAGGGCGTGATCCGCCGGTGGCTGTCGACATCGCTGAGATTGGGTTTGAGCGCGAAATAGAGGGCTATGGTGACCAGCAGCACGGGCATGATTGCGCGCAACACATCGCCGGGCACGATGGTGGCAAGCGCCGCACCGAGCGCCCCTCCGAAGACGGCCATCAGCGCCATCGGCAGCTGTTCGCGCAGATTGACGTGGCCTTTGCGGGCATAGGCTATCGTCGCCGAGGCGGAGCCGAATACCGACTGCACCTTGTTCGTGCCCAGGCTCTGCAGCGGCGGGATACCCGCGATCAGCATGGCCGGAACGGTGATCAGGCCACCGCCACCGGCGATGGCATCGACAAATCCGGCGAAGAAACCTGCGGCGGCGAGCAGCAGAATAAGATGGGGAGCGAGATCGGGCAATCTGGAAACCTGTGGGTGGAGAGCTGCGAGGCGGTAACCTGCATTGATGCTGAAATGCGGCGGGACGGCGCGCATGTTGCATTTCGCGGGCGAGGCTGCAATGGCTTGTGCGACACAGAAGGCAGGCTTTCGCAACCGATATGGGCAATCCGGACTTCAACTCGACGCCACGCTATGTGCTCGGTCTCGGCTGCGAGCGCGGTGCCGATGCCGACGAGGTACTGGCGCTGGCGCTGCAGGCGCTTGGCATGGCCGATGTCGCGCCGGAGCAGCTTGCCGGGATCGCGTCGATCGACGGCCGTCGCAAGGAGCCGGCGATTCTTGGCGTCGCCGATCATCTCGGTGTTGCCGCTGTCTTTTTCGATGCGGAGACCCTGGAGCGCGAGACGCCGCGGATCAAGAATCCGTCGGCGGTCGTCTTCGCCCGGGTCGGTTGCCATGGCGTCGCGGAATCGGCCGCGATGGCAGCTGTCGGCCCCACGGCGGAGCTCTTCCTGCCGAAGATTAAATCGGCGCATGCCACGGCTGCGATCGCTCGGATCCTGTTGCAGAAACAATAGGGCACGTTATGTTGGCCGCGATTTCGCGGCGCCGTCCGGCTGACTTTCCGGCTGAACTGCGACCATAACAAGAAGACAAGAAGGAACATCATGCACAAGGTCATCTATGATACGGATCCGGGCGTCGATGACGCGATGGCGTTGCTCTTCCTGCATCGCCACCCCGAGATCGACCTGATCGGGATCACCACCGTTTTCGGCAACGCCTCGATCGAGACGACCACTCGCAATGCATTGTTCCTGAAGCGCGAGTGGAGCATTCAAGCGCCTGTCGCCAAGGGTGCGAGCGTGACCATCGATCCGTCGCGCAAGGAGGGCGCCTGGCCAACCTTCGTGCACGGCGACGACGGACTCGGCAACATCAACGTCCCTGAGGTCGTGGACGTGCCTCTCGACCCGCGCCCGGCCTACCAGTTCATCATCGACACCGTGCGCGCCAATCCGGGCGAAGTGACGCTGGTCGCTGTCGGCCGGATGACCAATCTGGCGCTCGCCGTGAAAGCAGACCCAGAGATTGCGGGCCTGGTGAAGCAGGTGGTGATCATGGGCGGCAATTTCTATGTGCCGGGCAACGTCACGCCGGTCGCCGAAGCCAATATCCACGGCGATCCCGAGGCCGCCGACATCATCATGACGGCACCATGGCAGGTGGTCGTCATCGGTCTCGACGTCACCGCGATCACCACGATGAGCCGCGGGTATCTCGGCGAGATGGCCGCCAAGGGCGACAAGGCGGTAGCTCTGCTCAACGACCTCTCGCAATTCTATATCGATTTCTACAAGCATGCCGTCGAGGACGGGATGATGGTGCATGACAGCTGCGCCTGCGTATACGTCGTGGCGCCGGAACTGTTCACCACGATATCGGGCAGCGTCCGCGTGGTGTGCGGCGGCATCGCCGACGGGCAGACGATCGTCAAGCCGGATGGTCGCCGCTTTCCGCCGGGCGACTGGGACGGCTTGCCGAGCCAGATCGTCTGCACCGGCATCGAGTCGGAAAAAGTCGTCGATCTCATTCGCGATACGCTGCTGACCGTTTAGCCGGCAACGCTTCGATCGGGTTCTGGCGCAAATGCATTGGTGAATCCATTCAGTCGCTTGCGTCTGTAACCTCGCATCTTGAATCCGGTGGCTCGCGTGTCGATTCACCGGGATGGCATGCCTTGTGTTCGCCGCTCAGACAGCGTTGACCTTGTCACGTACGCGGCATAGATCATCCGGATGATCGAAACCGCACTTTCCCATCTTCCGGCCATGGATTCCGGCAGCGTCTGGCTCGTCGGCGCCGGGCCGGGCGACCCAGGCCTGCTGACACTGCTTGCCGTCAAGGGGCTGATGGAGGCTGACGTCGTCGTGCACGACGCTCTGGTGGATGCCGAGTGCCTGAAGCTGGTGCGGCCCGGCACGTTGCTCGAATACGCCGGCAAGCGCGGCGGCAAGCCATCCGCCAAGCAGCGCGATATCTCTCTGCGCCTCGTCGAACTCGCCCAGACCGGCAAGCGGGTGCTGCGGCTGAAGGGCGGCGATCCGTTCGTCTTCGGGCGTGGCGGCGAAGAGGCGCTGACGCTGGTCGAACACAATATTCCGTTTCGCATCGTGCCCGGCATCACAGCCGGCATCGGCGGGCTTGCCTATGCCGGCATTCCGGTCACGCACCGCGACATCAATCACGCCGTGACGTTCCTCACGGGTCACAATTCGTCGGGCCTGGTTCCTGACGCCATCAACTGGGATGCGATCGGCAAGGGATCGCCGGTCATCGTCATGTACATGGCGATGAAACACATTGCCGAGATTAGCGCCAGGCTGATTGCTGCTGGACGCTCGCGCGATGAACCAGTAGCTTTCGTCTGTGATGCGACGACATCGGCGCAGCAGGTTCTCGAAACGACGTTGGGCGATGCGCCTGTGGTCGTTCTCGCCTCGGGGCTCGAGCCGCCCGCGATCGTCGTGGTCGGTGAGGTGGTGCGGCTGAGAGCGTCTCTCGACTGGCTGGGGGCGCTTGCCGGGCGGCGGTTGCGACCCGATCCGTTCCGGCATTCTGATGGCAAGGAGACGGCATGAGTGGTCTGTTGATTGCAGCCCCGTCCTCCGGATCGGGGAAAACGACGGTAACGCTGGGGCTTCTCAGGGCATTGCGCAAGCGCGGTGTGGAGATCGCGCCGGGCAAGGCCGGTCCCGACTATATCGACCCGGCGTTCCATGCCGCCGCCAGCGGAGTCGCCTGTCTCAACTTCGACCCATGGGCGATGCGGCCCGAACTGATCGCCGCCAATGCGACGCTGCACCGCTCCGGCGACCGGTTGCTCATCATCGAGGCGATGATGGGACTGTTCGATGGCGCGGCGGACGGCACGGGCACGGCGGCCGATCTTGCGGCGATGTTGGGCCTCTCCGTCATTTTGGTGGTAGACGCTTCCCACATGTCGCAATCGGTGGCGGCGCTGGTCTCGGGGTTCGCCGGTTTTCGCGCCGATGTCCGCATTGCCGGTGTCATTCTCAACAAGGTCGGCGGCGATCGCCACGAGATGATGCTGCGACAGGCGCTGGATGCGATCCGCATGCCCATCATCGCGGTCGTTCGCCGCAACAGCGAGATCGCGCTGCCGGAGCGACATCTCGGCCTGGTACAGGCGGGCGAACACGAAGCGCTCGAGAATTTCATCGAGCATGCGGCTCAGGCGGTATCGCAGACCTGCAATTTCGATTTCCTGCTGCGGGTCGCGAGACAGGGTCTGGCAAAACCATCGACGGCCAACATCAACCGACTGCCGCCGCTCGGAAGCCATATTGCCGTCGCCCGCGATATCGCCTTCGCCTTCTGCTACGAACACATGCTACTTGGCTGGCGGCGTCGCGGCGCGCGTATCTCGTTTTTCTCGCCGCTGGCCGACGAGGCGCCGGAGCGCACGGCCGATGCCGTCTACCTTCCGGGTGGCTATCCCGAATTGCACGCGGGCGAGATTGCCGCGGCTTCGACGTTCAGGGCTGGCATGCGGCAGGCGGCCGAAAGTGGTGTTAGAATCTACGGCGAATGCGGTGGCTACATGGTGATGGGCGAGGGCCTGATCGATGCGAGCGGGGAGCGCCACGCGATGCTCGACCTCCTGCCGTTGGTGACAAGCTACGAGGAGCGCAGGCGCCATCTCGGTTATCGCAGGGTGACGCCGATCAACGGTTCGTTCCTCGAAAAGCCGATGACCGCGCATGAGTTTCACTATTCGTCTATCGTTTCGGAGGGCGACGCGGATCGGTTGTTTGCCGTCACCGACGCCCTGAACAACGATCTCGGGAGTGCAGGGTTGCAGCGCTGGCAGGTGGCCGGTTCCTACATGCACATGATCGATGTGGCTGGATAAAAGGATGAATGCTCCTATCGTCCACGGCGGCGGCATAACGGCGGCCGCGGCGCTGCATGGCGGACGACCGGAGGATTGGCTCGACCTCTCCACCGGCATCAGCCCGTTTCCAGCAGATTTGCCTGACATCGCGCCGCGGGCCTGGCACAGGCTGCCTGACGCCCATCTGATCGACGATGCGCGAAGGGCCGCGCGTGGTTATTATCGTAGCGGCGAGATCCTGCCGTTGCCGGTGCCGGGTACGCAGTCGGTCATCCAGTTGCTGCCGCGTCTGCTCGATCAAAACCGCCGGGTCGCCATTGCCGGGCCGACCTATGGCGAATACGAGCGGGCTTTCCGATCCGCCGGCTGCGACGTCGATCGGATCGACGGTCTGGACGCGGTGCGGGACGATCACGCGCTCGTCGTCATCGTCAATCCGAACAATCCCGATGGGCGGATCTATGCGCCTGATCGGCTGATCGGCCTCGGCCGGCGCATGGCCGGGCAGGGTGGTCTCCTCGTCGTCGACGAGGCGTTTGGCGATATGGTTCCTGAAAGCAGCGTTGTGCCTGCCGTTGCCGATCATCCCAATCTGATCGTCCTGCGCTCGTTCGGCAAGTTCTTCGGGCTGGCGGGGCTGCGGCTTGGTTTCGTGGTTGCCGCGCGCCCGATTCTCGATACGCTCGAGCAGGCGTTGGGGCCATGGGCGGTTTCCGGGCCGGCGCTGTCCATCGCCGCATCGCTGCTGCGCTCGGATACGTCGGCCATCGGCGCCGCAATCACCCAGAGGCGGGATGCCTTAATCGCGGTGCTGGAGGGAAGTGGTCTTCGCATTTGCGGCGGCACGGCGCTCTTCCAGCTCGTCGAGGATGAGGTCGCAGGCGCGCTTCACGCGCATTTGTGTGCTCACCATATTCTCGTCCGTAAGTTCGACTACGCCGCCCACTGGCTCCGCTTCGGGGTGACCGCCGACAGTGACGGCGACAACAGGCTTGCCAAGGCATTGCAGAGTTTCGACAGATGATTTTTGAACTGAACCTTCTCGTGCTCGTATTGGCGCTGACGCTCGACAGGATCGTTGGCGATCCCGATGTGTTGTGGGCGCGGCTGCCGCATCCGGTGGCCTTGTTCGGAAAGGCTATCGCCCGCATGGACGGGTGGTTCAACCGCGAGGATCTTACCGCTACCACCCGACGCCGGAAGGGCGTGCTGACGATCGTGGCGTTGCTGCTGCTTTCCGTTGTCGCCGGCCTCGTCCTGCACTGGTTCTTCGCTCTGTTCGGATTGGCCGGCATTCTGCTTGAAGTGCTTTGCGTTACGGTATTCCTGGCGCAGAAGAGCCTTGCCGATCACGTCGGCGCCGTCGCCATTGGATTGCGTGAGGGTGGTGTGGCCGGCGGGCGCAAGGCCGTTTCGATGATCGTCGGGCGCGATCCGGAGACGCTGGACGAACCGGCCGTGTGCCGTGCGGCAATCGAGAGCCTGGCCGAGAACTTTTCCGATGGCGTGGTGGCGCCGGCGCTGTGGTATCTCGTGTTCGGCCTGCCGGGTCTGCTGGCCTACAAGATGCTCAATACGGCGGATTCGATGATCGGCCACAAATCCGAACGCTACGCTGATTTCGGCTGGGCGTCCGCCCGGCTGGATGATCTCGCCAACTGGCCGGCCGCGCGGCTATCGATCCTGCTGATTGCCGCCGGCGCCTGGCTGAAGCGCGGCGGTGCCGCCTGCCGCGAGGCGTTCCGCATCGCGGTGCGCGATGGCGGCATGCATCGGTCGCCGAACTCCGGGCGGCCGGAGGCGGCGATGGCCGGTGCGCTCAACGTGCAACTGGCCGGCCCGCGCGTCTATTCCGGTGTCGTGGTGATGGAGCCGATGATCAATGGCAGCGGCCGCGATACCGCGACCGCCGAGGATATCGAGAGCGGCGTCTCGGTGTTCTACGCCAGTTGCTCGGTGCTGACAGTCGCTGTTCTGGCGCTGTTCGTATTTCTTCTTTAGGCTGGCAATAATACTGTTATCATGTTGATTACCATGCTCCTTAAACCAATGTAATTGCACAAGGCGTACGCTCGTTCCGCTGAACTCAGGACAGAAGAACGAGGGGACGATGAAGACTATACTTGCAGGTGCCGCAGCGATCATGCTGCTGCAGTTTTCGACTGTCGCGGCGCAGGCATCGACCCTCGTCGCCAAGATCAGCATCGGTTCGCAGACGATGACGATCACCGAAAACGGCTTCGTCAAATATCGCTGGAAGGTTTCGACGGCACGCCCTGGATATGTGACCCCGGTCGGTTCCTGGAGCGCCAAGTGGCTGTCGCGCGATCATCGCTCGAAGAAGTATGACGACGCGCCGATGCCGTATGCCGTGTTCTTTAACGGCGGCTACGCCGTGCATGCGACATTTGACCTCAAGCGTCTCGGACGGCCGGCATCGCACGGCTGCATCCGCCTTCACCCACAGAATGCAGCACAGTTCTTCGACCTCACACGTCAGGCGGGATTGGCCAATACGCGGGTCGTCGTTACCAACTGATACGATCCGGCCAGCCGCTTCGAAGGCGCTCCACGCTTTCACCCTTCATGCTGTTTGGGCAACAGTGCTTGCGCAAATCGCGCGGGAGAACGGACGAAAGCATTGGCTTTTGAAGTGGATTTGCCTATGAGGGGAAAACTATCATTTCCAAGAGGTACAGGCGTGACCGCTACATTCGATAAAGTTGCCGACATCATTGCAGAAACCAGCGAGATCGATCGTGACACGATCACGCCGGAGAGCCATACGATCGACGACCTCGGTATCGACAGCCTCGACTTTCTCGACATCGTTTTCGCGATCGACAAGGAATTCGGCATCAAGATCCCGCTCGAAAAGTGGACGCAGGAAGTCAACGAAGGCAAGGTCTCCACATCGGAGTACTTCGTGCTGAAGAACCTCTGCGCCAAGATCGACGAACTGCGCGCCGCCAAGGCCTGATTGCACCGTCAACAATTTTTTGTCCGCCCTGCCGCCATTCACCATGGCGGCCGGGCGGTTTTGTTACTAAGTAGGCCTAGCCGGCAACATCGTGACTGTCCGGCCGGAGGACATAATGCTCCTGGAATACTTCCAGATGATCGACCGCGTCGAGTCGGTCGACCTCAAAACCAAGATACTCAAGGCGCGCTCCGTCGTGCCGGCCACGAGCCCGGTGTTCGAAGGCCATTTTCCCGGCATGCCGCTCGTTCCCGGCGTGCTCCTCATTGAAACCATGGCGCAGGCCTCCGGCATGCTGGTGCTTGCCGCGACAGATTTCGCCGCCATGCCGTTCCTGATGTCAGTCGACGGCGCCAAGATGCGCACCTTCGTCGAGCCGGAAGCAGTTCTCGACATCGAGGCGTTTCTGGAGCACGACGGTTCCGGCTTCGCCGTGACCAAGGCCAAGATCACCAGTGGCGGCAAGAAGGTATGCGACGCGCAGCTGAAGCTGCGCACCATGCCGTTCAGCGAAGTGCCGCTCGGGGATATCGTCAAGAAGCGGGCAACCGAGATCGGCCTGATGGATGCGATCGCCGCGCAGGGAGTGAATGAATGAGCAAGGCTCAGAATGATGTCGTCATTACCGGCGTCGGTATCGTCACCTGTCAGGGTGTCGGCAAGGAGCCGCATATCGCGCTGCTCACCGCCGCGGACGCACCGAAGACGGTCGTGGAGGCCGAGAAGTTCAAGCCGTATCCGATCCACCCGCTTCCCGAAGTGGATTGGTCGCAGCAGATCGCCAAGCGTGGCGACCAGCGGCAGATGGAAAACTGGCAGCGCATCGGCGTGTTCGCTGCGGGCCTGGCGCTTGACGACGCCGGCCTGAAAGAAGACCTCGAAGCCTGCGGCACCATGGACATGATCGTGGCGGCCGGCGGCGGCGAGCGCGACATCAATGTCGATACGCTGATCGTCGATGAGGGCCTGAAGCGCAACGACCGCGAAGTGCTGCTCAACGAAAAGCTGACGACAGAACTGCGGCCGACGCTGTTCCTTGCGCAGCTGTCCAACTTGCTCGCCGGAAACATCTCGATCGTTCATAAAGTGACCGGTTCGTCGCGTACCTTCATGGGTGAGGAAGCGGCCGGCATCTCGGCCGTCGAAACAGCGTTCTACCGCATCAAGTCGGGCGAATCCTCGCATGCGCTGGTTGGCGGTGCCTTCTCGGCCGAGCGGCTGGACATGGTGCTGCTGTTCGAAGCGATCGGCTCGCATTCGCGCGGCGACTGGCAGCCGCTGTGGTCGCGTGATGTCGGCGGTATCACCAGCGGGTCGCTCGGTGCGTTCCTGGTGCTGGAATCGCGGGCACACGCCGAGGCGCGCGGCGCCCATATCTATTCGACCATCTCGTCGATCGAGGGCGACCGCGGCAACCGCACGGGCGGCAATCTCGAAAAGCGGCTTGAGCGGCTGCTGGAGCCGGCACGGTCACTGCCGACCGACAGCACGGCCATCTTCTCCGGTTCCTCAGGCATGCCGGAGCTCGCCTCGCGCGAAAAGGCGGTGCTGGAGCACCAGTTCCCGGGTGCTGCGATCCGCGGTTTTGGTGGCGTCACCGGCCACGGTCTGGAAGCCCACTTCACCCTCGGCTTGGCGCTGGCAGCCCTTGCCATCGACAGCGAAGCCAAGGTGCCGCCGTTCGATGGCGGCCATGAAAAATCCATGAGATCAGGCACCAGGGCAGCCGTCGTCACGACGGTCGGCCACCAGCGTGGCGAAGGCGTCGCGGTTTTGTCCGCGGACGCGTGAGGAGCAGGCACATGACGGATCAAGCTTACAAGGATCATCTCGGCCGCCCGATCGTGGCGGTGACGGGCGTCGGTATCATCACCTCGCTCGGCCAGGGTCTGAAGGACAACTGGGCGGCGCTGACGTCTGGCAAGTCCGGTATCCACGACATCAATCGCTTTCCGACCGACGGTCTGTCGACGCGGATTGCGGGTACGGTCGATTTCATCGATATCCCGGCGCCGAACGCCGTCGAGCGTTCCTATGCGTTTGCGCGGGAAACGACGATCGAAGCGCTCGCCGACGCCGATATCTCAGGTGATTTCAACGGTCCGCTCTTCCTGGCGGCGCCACCGATCGAGCCGGAATGGATCGCGCGCTTCGAACTCGGTGACCGCTCGCCGCCAGCCGCCCGTCCGGGTGATGCTTACGACCGTTTCCTGACGGCGATGCGCGAGCGTCCCGATCCGGCGTTCCACGAGGCGGCGCTGTTCGGCTCGATCTCCGAGCGGCTCGCCGATCGGTTCGGCACGCGCGGTCTGCCGGTGACGTTGTCGACGGCCTGTGCATCGGGCGCGACCGCGATCCAGCTTGGCATCGAGGCGATCCGCCAGGGCCGCACGACGCGGGCACTGGCTGTCGCCACCGACGGCTCGGTCAGCGCGGAAGCGCTGATCCGCTTCTCGCTTTTGTCGGCGCTATCGACGCAGAATGACAACCCCACCAAGGCTTCCAAGCCGTTCAGCAAGGACCGTGATGGCTTCGTGATTGCCGAAGGTGCTGCGACGCTGGTGCTGGAATCGCTGGAATCGGCGATCGCCCGCGGCGCCAAGGTGCTCGGCATCATGAAGGGCGCCGGCGAAAAGGCCGATTCCTTCCACCGCACCCGGTCCTCGCCGGATGGCGGCCCGGCGATCGCGACGATCCGCGCGGCGCTTGCCGATGCCGGCATGGACGAGAGCGGAATCGGCTACATCAATGCCCACGGCACCTCGACGCCTGAGAACGACAAGATGGAATATGGATCGATGCTTGCCGTGTTCGGCGACCGCCTCGCGTCCATTCCGCTGTCGTCGAACAAGTCGATGATCGGCCATACGCTGACCGCTGCCGGTGCCGTTGAAGCGGTGTTCTCGCTGCAGACGATGCGGACCGGCACATTGCCGCCGACCATCAACTACACCAATCCGGATCCGGCGATCGTCGTCGACGTGGTGCCGAATGTGAAGCGCGACGCGCAGGTGAGCGCCGTGCTTTCCAACTCGTTCGGCTTCGGCGGCCAGAACGCCAGCCTTGTCATGGCGCGGGAACCGGTCTAAGGGCTGCGCCAGAGACAAGACGTCGTCCTCGGCCTTGGGCCGAGGATCTACAACGTCGGAAATAGTGAAGGTTGGCATATGCCGCGGGACAAGCCCGGGCATGATGATGGACATGTAGTGATGTTCTCGCCGCCTGATGGATCCGGAAGGAAGACTGTAACCATGCGCGCTTTGCAACTGATCGACGACCGCAAGCTCGAGATCACCGATCTGCCCGAACCCGATGCGCCAGGTCCCGGCGAAGTGACGCTGCGCGTCAAGGCCGTGGCATTGAACCACATCGACGTCTGGGGCTGGCGCGGCATGGCGTTCGCCAAGCGCAAGATGCCGCTGGTGATCGGTGCGGAAGCGTCAGGCGTGATCGAATCGATAGGCCCCGGCGTTGCCAACGTGCTTCCCGGCCAGCTCGTTGCGATTTACGGCGCGCGCACCTGCGGTCTCTGCCGCCCGTGCCGCGAGGGCCGCGACAATCTCTGCGAACATGTCTCCGGCGTGCACGGCTTCCATCTCGATGGCTTCGCGCAGGAGAAGGTCAACCTTCCGGCGCGCCTGCTGGTGCCGGCGCCTCCCGGTGTCGATGCCATCGGTGCTGCCGTCGCTCCCGTGACATTCGGCACTGTCGAGCACATGCTGTTCGACAACGCCAAGCTGGAACCCGGCGAAACCATCCTGATCCATGCCGGCGGCTCCGGCATCGGTTCGGCTGCGATCCAGCTGGCCAAGAAGATCGGCTGCACGGTGATCACCACGGTTGGCTCCGACGACAAGATCGAGAAGGCCAAGGCGCTCGGCGCCGATCACGTCATCAACTACCGGACCGATCGCTTCGAGGGCGTGGTGCGCAAGCTGACCAAGAAGAAGGGTGTCGACGTCGTCTTCGAACATGTTGGCAAGGACACCTGGGCCGGCTCCATGCTGTGCATGAAGCGCGGCGGGCGTCTGGTGACCTGCGGCTCGACGTCGGGCGTGTCGACCGATATGAACCTGATGATGCTGTTCCAGCAGCAGCTGAAGCTGCTCGGCTCGTTCGGCTGCCGGATGGAGAACATGGCGGATGCCATGCAGAAGATGGGCCGCGGCCTGGTGCATCCGGTCATCGACACGGAAGTCGGGTTCGACGAGATCAACGTTGCGCTGGAGCGGATGGAATCGCGCCAGATCTTCGGCAAGATCATCCTGAAGATGGATTGATCCATTGGAGCTTTTCATCACCCGGATCGTCCTGAAGCTGGACCATCTCCGCCAGTGGCTGATCGCGCAGGTGATGTTCGGCTTCCTGAACTTCCTGAAGATCTTCCCGGCCGACGGGGCGATCAACTTCATCGACTGGCTGATGCGCAAGATCGGCCCGAAGATGAAGCGTCACAAGCTGATGCTGGCGAATCTTCGCAACGCGTTTCCAGAAAAGAGCGACGAGGAGATCCAGCAGATCGCGCTCGGCAGCTGGGCCAACATGGGTCGGCTGGCGGCCGAATATGTATTTCTCGACCGGTTGTTCGACTTCGACCCGCAAAAGAGCGAACCGGGCAGGGTGGAAGTGTCGGGGATCCCGATCTTTCTCGACCTCCTGGAAAACAAGCGGCCGTTCATCGTCTTTACCGGCCATACCGGCAACTTCGAATTGCTGCCGGTGGCGGGCGCCGCCTTCGGGCTTTACGTCAGCGTATTGTTCCGGCCGCCGAACAATCCCTACGTGGCGAAGAAGGTCTTCGACTTCCGTAGCGCCCGGATGGGCAAGCTGGTGCCCTCACATGCGGGCTCCTCCTTTGCTCTGGCGCGGCAACTGGAGGCGGGGCAGGGCGTTGGCGTGCTGGTCGATCAGAAGTTCAAGAAGGGCCTGAAGACCGAGTTCTTCGACCAGCCGGTGAGGACCAATCCGCTGCTCGGCAAGCTGGTCCGCCAGTTCAACTGTGATGTCTATCCGGCACGCTGCATCCGGCTTCCCGGCAACCGCTACCGCCTGGAGATCGAGCCGCGCATGGACGTGCCGCGCGATGCCAACGGCAACCTCGACCTGACCGCCACTGCACAGCTTTTGAACGACAAGGTTGAGACCTGGGTACGGGAATATCCGGAGCAGTGGCTCTGGTATCATGACCGATGGGAAATTAAGCGACAGGTGATGTAAAAGCCGCCCCCACATCTTGTCATTGAAAACCAAGCGCTATTCTTCATTGAACATAGACAGGCGTCATGTTACCGATTTGTTGTAAATCGGGTGCTTTGCAGCAAATCTGTTGCATGGCAAACTCGTGATATCGAAGGAATCTCCTTTGGAATCGGCATGGGAGGTGTCGTGCTCGGGCTTTTTCAGGCATTCTCATTGCGCTGTTCGCAGATCGATGAAGCCATCCGGCTTGGTGATGACGCACGCGTGAGCAGTCTAGACGGCTCGATCGACGCGCTGATCGAGACGATTCTCGGCTACAAGGCCACCAATCTGTTTTACGCGCATATGCAGATGCAGTTTGTCGGCTGCCTGATCGATCAATATGCCGAAGACAGCGAATCCGTGCGCGAGCATGTGAAGCTGCTTGCACACATGATGGAGCAGTATCTCGGGTCAACCGTGCCGCGATGGCAAATGCCGCCGCTGGAGCGGCCTGACCGAGACAGAGAACGTGTCGGTGCCCCCGCGGCTTATGTTCCTAACACCGATAACGGCAATTTTCTCAATGCTGCCATTCTCGAGGCCCTGCCGGATCGCGTTGCTGTGCTCACGAAGGACTACCGATATCTCTACGCCAATGCTGCAAGCGCGGCTTTCGCCGGCAAGAAGCCTATGGAAATGATCGGGCGGCATATCAAGGAGTTCATCGGCGAAAAGCGCTTCAGCGAACGCATGAAAACGCTGCTCGACTCATGCTTCGATGGACAGCCATCCGACCACGTTTCCGATTGTAGTGATGATGGTTTCTCGAAGTCGTCGATCCGGTTCCGCCTGTCGCCGCTGCGCGATTCGTCGGGGTACATCATCGGCGCCCTGATCCTGTCGCAGGACGCCGGATCTTCGGCCGCAAACCTCGCGGCCTAATCAGGCTTTCGTCCAGACCGCCAGTTCATAGCCGTCGGGATCGGCAAAGTGAAAGCGGCTGCCGCCCGGAAAGCCGGTGATCGGCTTCATGATCCTGCCGCCGGCATTTTCGACGGCAGCGAGAGCGGCTTCAAGATCGTCAGCGTAGAGAATGACAAGCGGGCCACCCGGGCGCGCGGGTTCGAGATTTGTGAAGCCGCCCTTCAGTCTGCCATCGTCGAACTCGCAATAGTTCGGTCCGTAATCGGTAAAGCGCCAGCCGAAGGCGCCGCCGTAGAAGGTTTTCGATCGTTCGATATCGCCGACGTTGAATTCGACGTAGTCGATGCGGAGGTCTTCGCTTGGTTGCGTCATCGGGATCCCTACATTTCCATCAAATGTTTCAGTGTCTCCAGGTCGCGCGCGACATGGGCGGCGTCGGCTTCGAACTGTTCGTCGGTCATGTCAGGCATGCGCAGCAAGGTGAACATCACCTCGCAGCCATCGCCGTTCGGCACGATCCGCAGCGCGTTGTAGACGCGCAGGCCGTTGGCGACGGTGACGGTGTGGTCGAGCACGCCGAATTCGTTGTGCGGGGCAAAGCTCACCCGGACGGTGCCCAAGACGCCCTTGGCGACCCAGTCTTCGCCGCTCTTCTCCAAGCCGGAGGCCAGCCCCGACGCCCAGAGCGGCATGTTCTCGGGCGCGCCGGCGAAAGCCCAGACGTCGCGCCAGTTCTTTTCGATCGAGCGGTGGATGATCCGCGCTGGCATCGTTGCCATTTGGTCCTCCCTGTTTGCCGCAAACGGGCGGCGTAACGTCGCACGCGTTTGGGGCATGCCTGTCGATTTCTGTCTCCCCGGCTGGAAACTACCTGTCCGCAGCCGCTTTGGGCAATATGTTTCACTTTGCGCGCTTGGCAATCCGCGACCGGTTCGGAGCCGAATCGAACTTGCCGTTTGAGCCAGACAGTGCCACAACACCGGTCCAATTTGGCTTACCGGAGGTGTATTGTGGAAAAGGCAGAAATCGGGCTGATCGGCCTTGCGGTGATGGGTTCCAACCTGGCGCTGAACATCGCGGAAAAGGGCAACAAGATTGCCGTGTTCAACCGTACGCCGGAAAAGACGGACGAGTTCTACGAGAGCGCCGGCGATCTGAAGAAGCAGATCATTCCGTGCAAAACGATCGAGGAGTTCGTCGAGGCGATCCGCCCGCCGCGCCCGATCATCATCATGATCAAGGCCGGCGAGCCGGTCGATCAGCAGATGGAGCTTCTGCGTCCGCACCTCTCCAAGGGCGACATCATGATCGATGCCGGCAACGCCAATTTCCGCGACACGATCGCCCGCTTCGACCGCCTCAAGGACACGGAACTCACCTTCATCGGCATGGGCGTATCGGGTGGCGAGGAAGGTGCGCGCCATGGTCCTTCGATCATGGTCGGTGGCACGGAAGACAGCTGGAAGCGTGTCGAGCCGGTGCTGACCTCGATCGCGGCCAAGTACAAGGGCGACCCCTGCGTTGCCTGGCTCGGCAATGACGGTGCCGGTCACTTCGTCAAGACCATCCACAACGGCATCGAATATGCCGATATGCAGATGATCGCCGAAATCTACGGCATCCTGCGCGACGGCCTCGGCAAGTCCGCCAAGGATATCTCCGGCATTTTTGGCGAGTGGAACAAGGGTCGCCTGAACTCCTACCTGATCGAGATATCCGAGAAGGTGCTGGCCGCGACCGATCCGATCTCCGGCGGTGCGATGGTCGATATGATCCTCGACAAGGCCGGCCAGAAGGGCACCGGCAAGTGGTCGGCGATCGAAGCGCAGAACATGGGCATTCCGGCAACGGCGATCGAGGCAGCGGTCGCTGCCCGCAGCCTGTCGTCGATGAAATCAGAGCGCGAAGCCGCCGAGAAGATCTTCGGAAAGCCGGAATACAAGTTCCCGGTCGCGTTCGGTCCCGAACTGATCAAGGATCTTGAACTGGCTCTCTTCGCTGCGAAGATCGGTGCCTACGCTCAGGGCTTTGCCGTGATGGCGGAAGCTTCTCGGGAGTTCAAGTGGTCGCTGCCGATGCCGACCATTGCCAAGATCTGGCGCGACGGCTGCATCATCCGCTCGCAGTTCCTCGACGAGATCACCTCGGCCTTCACCAAGGCGCCTGATGCGGCCAACCTGATCGTCACGCCTGCCTTCTCCGACATGGTCAAGGAATCGCTGCCGGCGCTTCGCCGCGTTGTCGGTGCGGCTCTTCAGGCCGGCCTGCCGGTTCCGGCGCTGACCTCGGCGCTCACCTACTTCGACGCCTATCGCCAGGGCCGCGGCACCGCCAACCTGATCCAGGCGCAGCGCGACTTCTTCGGCGCCCATGGCTTCGACCGTCTCGACGGAAAGGACTTCCACCACGGCCCCTGGGGCAGCGGTGCTTCGACGTTCTGAGGCGTCGGATTTGATGAGGAAAAGCCCGGTTTCGACCGGGCTTTTTTGTTGGTATCAATGCTGCTGGTTGAGCGATGCCAATGGCCTTAAGCGCGGTCGGTGCCCGCACTTTACCTCATTCCTGTGACGAGCACAGGAATGAGGGAGGTTGAGCCTTCAGTGCAACGTTAAGCTTCGCCCGCGGGATATCACAGTGACGGCATGCTCAGGCCTTCCACACAGGCTGGCTGATGCTTTGCAGCAGCTCCGGCTCGACGCCGTCGATGCGGGCGATGACGGCCTTGGCCATCTCGCGGCCGGCGTGGCGGACGTCTTCGTAGGCGGTGATGATCTCCGGGCGGATCCAGTTCAGGATCGGCGCCGATTCTTTCGAGGCCATATCGACGTCGTGGCCAAGCCGCTTGCCCGCCGCCTCGATGCCGGCATTGACGGCGATGGCGGCGCTGCCGGCGAGACAGACGATACCGTCGGGCGCGTTGCTTGAGCGCATCAACGTCTCGACGGCGTTGCGAACCTCGTCGAGCGGCGTGTCGATGGTGACGCGCAGCGGCACTTCCTCGGCGCCGTAGTCGTGCAGGCCGGTCTGGAAGCCGATGCGGGTGTGGGTGTAGTAGGTCAGCTTGCTTGGCGGCTGGAGGAGGGCAATGCGCTTGCGCCCGCGGGCGACCAGCTTCTGGACCGCCTGGTGGGCGAAGGCCTCGTTGTCGAAGTCGTGGTAAGGGTGCGTCTGGCCAGCGTCCGTGCGTCCGTGCGTGGCGAAGGGCATGTTACGCTCGCTGAGCAGCCGCACACGCGGATCGTCTGGCTCGATGCGGGAGATGATGACGCCGTCGGCAGAGCCTGTCTCCAGGATGTAGCGGACCGGCAGCATCGGGTCCTTGCTGTGCGAGTGCGGCGTGACGACGATGTGATAGGGCGTGCCGGTCAGGACCTCGGAAATGCCGAAGACCAGCTGGCTCGAGAAGCCCATGATCTCCTCGTCGATGCTGAGGACGAGCGCGATGACGTTGGTCTTGCCCGTTCGCAGGCGCACGCCGGCGCGGTTCGGCTGGTAGCCGAGCTGGCTGGCGACCATCCGCACGCGTTCCTTGGTCTCCGCGCCGATGTCGGGCGCGTCCTTCAAGGCTCGCGAGACAGTGGTGATGCCGAGGCCGGTCATGAAGGCAATCGTCTTCAGTGTCGGTCTTTCCCGAGAGGCCTCGGTCACCGTCGCTCCGAAATTCGCTTTGTTTTTCATCCCTCTAGGCCGTCCTACGCGATTTGGTTCGCTTATAGATGCTTTTCGCAGCGCTGTAAGCATGAATGCAACAAACGTCGCTCCCTCCCACGGGCCTTAAAATCTGTAACGTTACAGTGGAAATGTCGAGGGATTTTTCAGGCGCTTGCGATGCAACTACGGCTACCGGTTGAATCCGCCATTTGTGCCCAGTTTTTCTGCACGTGCGAACAGGATTGCGCGGTCATATCATGATACCAGTATGATAAAGTAAGAAAAAACATGCATTTATCTCAAGTTCGCGAGTGCACATCGCTTGGACGCGATGCTCATTGAGTGATCACGATCACGGTGTTGTTTGCAGGCAAAAGTAGCAAACAACGGTCGAAAAGAAAATTTTGACATGCGACGGTTGCGCGGCAATATCGATTGAACTAAGTTTTTCCGGCAACGTTTCAGTGAGGGAGGAGAACTCATGAATATTCGTTTGATGGCGGCAGCGCTGTGCGCATCCGTCGCTTTGCCGCTTGGTGCGGCACACGCCACCGATCTCGAAGTCACGCACTGGTGGACATCCGGTGGTGAGGCCGCGGCCGTCGCGGAACTCGCCAAGGCGTTCGACGCCACCGGCAATAAGTGGGTGGATGGTGCCATCGCCGGTTCCGGCGGCACGGCGCGTCCGATCATGGTCAGCCGCATCACCGGCGGCGACCCGATGGGCGCCACGCAGTTCAACCATGGCCGCCAGGCCGAGGAACTGGTGCAGTCCGGCCTGATGCGCGACCTGACCGATGTCGCCACCGCCGAGCATTGGAAGGACGTCATCCGTCCGGCCAGCCTGCTGGACTCTTGCACGATCGACGGCAAGATCTATTGCGCGCCCGTCAACATCCACTCCTGGCAGTGGCTGTGGCTGTCGAACGCCGCCTTCAAGAAGGCCGGCGTCGAGGTGCCGAAGAACTGGGATGAGTTCGTTGCCGCGGCACCGGCACTCGAAAAGGCCGGTATCGTGCCGCTCGCCGTCGGTGGTCAGCCGTGGCAGGCAGCAGGCGCCTTCGATACGCTGATGGTGGCGATCGCCGGCAAGGACACGTTCAACAAGGTGTTCAAGGACAAGGACGCCGAAGCGGCTGCCGGTCCCGAGATCGCCAAGGTCTTCAAGGCCGCAGACGACGCCCGCAAGATGTCCAAGGGCAGCAACGTCCAGGATTGGAACCAGGCAACCAACCTGGTCATCACAGGCAAGGCCGGCGGCCAGATCATGGGTGACTGGGCGCAGGGTGAGTTCGCGCTCGCAGGCCAGAAGGCCGGCACCGACTACACCTGCCTTCCGGGCCTCGGCGTGAACGAGATCATCTCCACCGGTGGTGATGCGTTCTACTTCCCGCTGCTCAAGGATGAAGCCAAGTCGAAGGCGCAGGACGTTCTCGCCAAGACCTTGCTCGATCCGAAGACGCAGGTTGCCTTCAACCTCAAGAAAGGCTCGCTGCCGGTTCGCGGTGACGTCGATCTCGCGGCCGCCAACGACTGCATGAAGAAGGGTCTCGACATCCTTGCCAAGGGCAATGTGATCGAAGGCACCGACCAGCTGCTGTCGGCCGACAGCCAGAAGCAGAAGGAAGACCTCTTCTCGGAGTTCTTCGCCAACGCCTCTATGACGCCTGAAGACGCACAGAAGCGCTTCGCTGAAATCATCGGCTCCGCCGACTGATCGACTGCGCGTGCTGTCGTGGTCCGGCTCGCCGNNCGGCGAGCCGGGTCCGCCCAGGCCCTTAGGCACGGGCAAGCGGCGGCATGTTCCCGCAAGCCGGTCGCCGGAGGGGCGGTCGCTTACGCGGGAAAGGCAGGAGACGGGTACGCAACCATGATCGGTTGCGGGTCCGGTTCAATGAAGCAGTTGCGTTTCAGGAGGAGACACAATGACGGGTCAAGCGAAAGCCGGCCGGCCAAATCAGTTGCTGCGCAATCTGAATTCCAAAATTGCATCCATCCCGATGATCCTTACCGCTGTCGTGATCTTTCTCGGCGGTACGCTCTGGACGGTGTTTTATTCCTTCACCAACTCGAAGCTCCTGCCAAGGATGAGCTTCGTTGGTTTCGACCAATACAAGCGGCTCTGGGCCGCACCGCGATGGATCGTTTCCATCGAGAACCTCGCCATTTATGGCGTCTTTTCCCTGATCTTCAGCCTGGTGATCGGCTTTACGCTGGCGGCGCTGATGGATCAGAAGATCCGGTTCGAGAACGCGTTCCGGACGATCTTTCTCTATCCCTTCGCGCTGTCCTTCATCGTCACCGGCCTTGTCTGGCAGTGGGTTCTCAATCCCGAGTTCGGCGTGCAGTCCGTGGTGCGTTCGCTCGGCTGGACGAGCTTCACCTTCGACCCGCTCTATACGCCGAGCATCGTTATCTACGGCGTGCTGATTGCGGCACTCTGGCAGGGAACGGGTCTCGTCATGTGCCTGATGCTCGCCGGCCTGCGCGGGATCGACGAGGACATCTGGAAGGCGTCGCGCGTCGACGGCATTCCGATGTGGAAGACCTACCTCTTCATCGTCATCCCGATGATGCGGCCTGTCTTCATCACAACATTGGTGATCATCGCCTCTGGCATCGTCAAGGTCTACGACCTGGTGGTGGCGCAGACGTCGGGCGGTCCCGGCATCTCGTCGGAAGTGCCGGCGAAGTATGTCTACGACTACATGTTCCAGGCACAGAACCTGGGGCAGGGTTTCGCCGCCTCGACCATGATGCTGATCACGGTCGCGATCATCATCATCCCGTGGGCCTATCTGGAATTCGGAGGGCGTAAGCGTGCCTGATACCATCGCTCTCAACACATCCACCGCCCCGGCAAAGTCCTTCACCGGTCCGAACGGCGCCAAGCCGAAGCGGGTGCTGTCGCCGCGCAACATCATGCTCTACGGCACGCTGTTCGTCGCCGCTGCCTACTACTTGCTGCCGCTCTACGTGATGATCGTCACGTCGCTGAAGGGCATGCCGGAAATCCGCATGGGCAACATCTTCTCGCCGCCGATGGAAATCACCTTCGAGCCGTGGGTGAAGGCCTGGGCGACGGCTTGCACCGGCCTCAACTGCGACGGCCTTTCGCGTGGGTTCTGGAACTCGGTCAGGATCACCGTGCCGTCCGTCATCGTCTCGATCGCGATCGCGTCGGTGAACGGCTACGCGCTCGCCAACTGGCGCTTCAAGGGATCGGAACTGTTCTTCTCGATCCTCGTCATCGGCGCCTTCATTCCCTACCAGGTGATGATCTATCCTATTGTCATCGTGCTCAGGGAGTTGGGAATCTACGGGACGCTGACCGGCCTGATCATCGTGCATTCGATATTCGGCATGCCGATCCTGACGCTGCTCTTCCGCAATTATTTCGCATCGCTGCCGCAGGAGCTGTTCAAGGCGGCCCGCGTCGATGGCGCAGGCTTCTGGCAGATCTTCCTGAAGATCATGGTGCCGATGTCGCTGCCGATCTTCGTCGTCGCCATGATCCTGCAGGTTACCGGTATCTGGAACGACTTCCTGTTCGGCGTCGTCTTCACCCGGCCGGAATACTATCCGATGACCGTGCAGCTCAACAACATCGTCAATTCCGTCCAGGGCGTGAAGGAATACAACGTCAACATGGCTGCAACGATCCTCACGGGTCTGGTGCCGCTGGTTGTCTACTTCGTGTCGGGACGACTGTTCGTCCGCGGTATCGCCGCCGGCGCAGTGAAAGGCTGATCCATGACATCATCCATGAATTCGAGCGTCTCCATCAAAGACCTTTCGCTCAACTTCGGCGCTGTCAACGTGCTGAAGGACCTGAACCTCGAGATCAATGATGGCGAGTTCCTCGTGCTGCTCGGCTCGTCGGGCTGCGGCAAGTCGACCCTGCTCAACTGCATCGCCGGCCTGCTCGACATCAGCGAGGGGCAGATCTTCATCAAGGGCAAGAACGTCACTTGGGAAGAGCCCAAGGATCGCGGCATCGGCATGGTGTTCCAGTCCTACGCGCTCTATCCGCAGATGACGGTGGAGAAGAACCTCTCCTTCGGGCTCAAGGTTGCCAAGATCCCGCAGGCCGATATCGACAAGCGCGTGGCGCGCGCCTCCGAGATCCTGCAGATCGAGCCGCTTCTGAAGCGCAAGCCGGCGGAACTCTCCGGCGGCCAGCGCCAGCGCGTGGCGATCGGCCGTGCGCTGGTGCGCGATGTCGACGTGTTCCTGTTCGACGAGCCGCTCTCCAATCTCGACGCCAAGCTGCGCTCGGAGCTGCGCGTCGAGATCAAGCGGCTGCACCAGTCGCTGAAGAACACGATGATCTACGTCACCCACGACCAGATCGAGGCGCTGACGCTCGCCGACCGCATCGCCATCATGAAGAACGGCGTCATCCAGCAGCTCGCTGACCCGACGACGATCTACAACAGGCCGAAGAGCCTGTTCGTCGCCGGCTTCATCGGCTCGCCGTCGATGAATTTCCTGAAGGGCGAGATCGCCAAGCGGGGCAACGCCACGGTGTTCACCGCCAATGGCGTCGACTTCAACGTCGATGCCTACCAAGCGAGCGGGCCGCTCAATCCGGGGCAAAAGGTCACGCTCGGCGTTCGGCCGGAGCACGTCAAGGTCAATGACGGCCTGGGATCCGAGGTGCACGACGCGACTGTCGACATCGAGGAGCCGATGGGCGCCGACAATCTTTTGTGGCTGAACCATGCCGGGCATACGATGTCGGTGCGCATCAACGGTTCGCGCCGCTTCAGCCCCGGCACTGCCGTCAAGCTCGGCTTCGACATGTCGCTGGCGTCGATCTTCGATGCCGAGACGGAACTACGCCTTTAGACCTCACGCTGCGGGCGGAGCGTCACGATGCTCCGCCCGTTCTTCCAATCGGCCTACGTGGCCAACCATATTCGGTCGCAGCCCGGCAACGGGTTCTCCCAAGAGCGGCCTGATCGGGACAGTGCTATGACATCCTTGCCCATCAACGGGTTCAACCTCGACCTCTCAGGCTCGTGGAAGCTCACCTCCACGGATGGTGACATCACCGCGCCGATCACGCTTCCGGGCGACGTCCATTCGGCGCTGCATGCCGCCAAGCTCATTCCCGATCCCTATTTCGGCCGCAACGAAGAGGTGGTGCAGTGGGTGGCGCACAAGGATTGGGCGCTGGAGCGCAGCTTCAACGTCGCGGAGCCCGACGGCGACTGGTATCTCGACGTCGATTATCTCGACACGGTCGCCGCCGTGTTCATCAACGGCTCGCCGGCACTGGTCGCCGACAACAGCTTCCGGCGCTATCGCCCCGATGTCGGCAACCTGCTCAAGACCGGCGACAACGTCATCCGCGTCATCTTGCATTCGAGCATCGCCGCCGGCGCCGACCGGCAGGACAAGCAGCCCTTCTACATTCCCTATTCGACCGGCAATTCGCCGATCCCGAACGGCAACATGCTGCGCAAGCCGCAGTGCCATTTCGGCTGGGACTGGAATATCGCGATTGCCCCGCTCGGGCTCTATGGCACGATCGCGCTGCGCAAGCTTGAGACCGCGCGCATCGAGCATGTGACGACGCGGCAGGTGCACAATGCCGATGGTTCCGTCGATCTGCACGTCGCGGCGACGTTGTTTTCCAAGAACCCGGGCATCGTGCCGGTGCATTTCTCGCTCGATGGCGAGCGGGTGCGGCTTGATGTCGGCGTCAGCGCGGGCGAGACCGTGGTCAACCACGTGTTCGAGATCGGCAAGCCGCGGCTCTGGTGGCCATCAGGCAATGGCGAGCAGGCGCTTTATGCGCTCACCGTCGATCTGCCGTCGGACGCCGTGACCAAGCAGATCGGTCTTCGCACGGTCGAGCTGATCACCACGCCGGATGCGGCTGGCGCCCGTTTCGCGCTGAAGGTCAACGGCCGCGAGATCTTCTGCCGCGGCGCCAACTGGATTCCGGCCGATGCGCTGTTTTCGCTGTCGTCGCCCGAAAAGACTGAAGACCTCCTGCAGTCGGCCAAGTCGGCCAACATGAACATGATCCGCGTCTGGGGCGGCGGCTTCTACGAGCACGAGCATTTCTACGATTTGTGCGACCGTCTCGGCCTGATGGTCTGGCAGGACTTCATGTTCGCCTGCAATCTCTATCCCTCGACGGAAGACTTCCTCGACAACGTGGCGCTCGAGGTCGATTACCAGGTCCGCCGCCTGAACTCGCATCCGTCGATCGCGCTCTGGTGCGGCGACAACGAGCTTGTCGGGGCGCTCACCTGGTTCGAGGAATCGCGCAAGGACCGCGACCGCTATCTCGTCTCCTACGACCGCCTCAACCGGGTGATCGAGCAGGCGATGAAGAAGGCCGCACCCGATGCGATCTGGTGGCCGTCGAGCCCGGCGTCGGGCTATCTCGACTTCGGCGATGCCTGGCATGCCGACGGTTCCGGCGATATGCACTACTGGTCAGTCTGGCACGAGAACAAATCGTTCGACAATTACCGTTCGGTGCGCCCGCGCTTCTGCTCGGAGTTTGGCTTCCAGTCCTACACCTCGCTGCCTGTCATCAAGACCTATGCCGATGCCAAGGACATGAACGTGGCGTCGCCGGTCATGGAACTGCACCAGAAGAATGCCGGCGGCAACGAGCGCATCGCCGGGACGATGTTCCGCTATTTCCGCTTCCCCAAGGATTTCCCGAATTTCGTCTATCTCTCCCAGATCCAGCAGGGGCTGGCGATCAAGACGGCTGTGGAATACTGGCGGTCGCTGAAGCCGCATTGCATGGGCACGATCTACTGGCAGCTCAACGACACCTGGCCTGTGGCCTCGTGGTCGAGCCTCGATTACGGCGGCCGCTGGAAGGCGATGCATTATCTCGTCAAGCGCTTCTTCCAGCCCGTCGCGGTTGCGGCGATCCCGTCGGAAGACGGCAAGACGATCCGCTTTTCGCTGGTCAACGACACGCTCGAAGAGGTCAGCGTCGATCTGTCGATCTCGATCCTGACGATGTCCGGCGAACGCAAGCATCTGAAGGACGTGCAGGCGGTCTGCACGCCGGATGCGGCGGTGACCGCCGCCAGTATCGATGTGTTGGAGATCCCTGCCGGCACGCTGCTCGCCTGGCGCTTCACCGCATCGAACGGCATGGGCGGCGAGGGGCATCATGTCCACGGCACCTACAAGGCGCTGGAGCTCGAGCCTGCTGGCCTGATGGTCACCCATGAATATCTCGAGGAGGACGGCTCCGTCTGCCTAAACGTCACCGCAAAGGGACTTGCGCTCTTCGTGATGATCGAGACCGAGACCGACGGCAAATATTCCGACAACGCCTTCGATCTCGCGGCCGGCGAAACGCGCCGCATCATCTTTACCCCGGCCACCCCGCTTGAAAGCGGCACGCTGCCGGACTTCCGTTTCTACGACCTGCAATCCTGTCAGTCCGTGGATTGATCCCGATTAAACGCAATGGGCACGAGGCCCAAGGAGGATACTATGACCAAACTGAGTTTCCAGCTTTATAGCGCCCGCAATTTCCAGCCTTATTCGGCGATCTTCGAAAAGCTCGGCAAGGCCGGCTATCAGGAAGTCGAAGGCTTCGGCGGCATCTATGCCGATCTCGACGATGCCGGCCTGAACAGCCTGCGCGCCGAGCTCGACAAGAACGGTCTTGTCATGGCGAGCGGCCACTTCAGCCCCGATTTTCTCGATGGCGAGGTCAAGAAGTCGCTCAACATCGCCAAGATCCTGGGCATGGATGCGATCTATGCGCCGCATCTGGCTGCCGAGCAGCGCCCGACCGACGGCGCCGGCTGGCTCGCCTTCGGCAAGCGCCTGCAGGAAATGAGCAAGCCTTACAAGGACGCCGGCTACGCGTTCGGCTGGCACAATCATGACTTCGAATTCGTCAAGCTCGCCGATGGTTCGCTGCCGATCGAACGCATCTTCGAAGGCGCGCCCGACATTTCCTGGGAAGCCGATATCGCCTGGGTCGTTCGCGGCGGCGCTGATCCCTTCGCATGGATCGAGAAGCTCGGCTCGCGGATCACCGCCGTGCACGTCAAGGACATCGCACCCACGGGCGAGAACACCAATGAGGACGGCTGGTCGGATGTCGGCCATGGCACGCTTGATTGGCCGAAGCTGATCGCCGCGCTCAAGGGCACCAAGACCAAGCATTTCGTCGTCGAGCATGACAATCCGGCCGATATCGATCGCCTGATCACCCGCTCGATCGCATCCTTCAAGACCTACTGAGGCTCATCATGACCAGGGAACTTGGCGTCGGCATCATCGGATGCGGCAACATCTCCACCACCTACTTCTCGCTGGCCCCGCTGTTCAAGGGCCTCAAGGTCGTCGCCTGCGCCGACCTCAACATGCAGGCCGCGGAAACGCGGGCTGCCGAATACGGCGTCAAGGCGCAGACCATTGAGGATCTGCTCGCCAATGACGAGGTTGACGTCGTCGTCAACCTGACCATCCCGGACGCGCATTTCCCGGTGTCGAAGGCTATCCTTCTTTCCGGCAAGCACGTCTATTCGGAAAAGCCGCTGGTTCTCACCCTCGAGCAGGGTGAGGAATTGCGCCGCATCGCCAAGGAAAAGAACCTCTCCGTCGGTTGCGCGCCTGATACCTTCCTCGGCGGCGCGCATCAGCTGGCCCGCAAGTTCATCGATGATGGCGGCATCGGCCGTGTTACCTCCGGCGCGTGCTACGTCATGAGCCCGGGCATGGAGATGTGGCATCCGAACCCGGACTTCTTCTTCCTGCCCGGCGGCGGCCCGATCCTCGATCTCGGCCCTTACTACATCGCCAACCTGATCAACCTGATCGGACCGGTGAAGCGCGTCGGAGCCATGACGTCGAAGGCGTCGGAAACCCGCACGATCACCAGCGAACCGCGCAACGGCGAGACGATCCCGGTCAAGACGCCGACGACGATCCAGGCGATCCTGGAGTTCGTCAACGGCGCCACGGTGACGCTAACGGCGAGCTGGGATGTCTGGTCGCATCGTCACGCCAACATGGAGCTCTACGGCACCGACGGTTCGCTCTACGTGCCGGATCCGAACTTCTTCGGCGGCGTCGTCGAGGCCAGCGGGCGTGACAAGGACATCAAGCCGCTCGATGGCTGGGAGCACCCGTTCGGTATCGCCAACCAGGAGAGCCCGCAGGGACCGCGCGCCAACTACCGCACCGCCGGTCTCGCCGACATGGCGATCGCGATCATCGAGGGTCGCGACGCGCGTTGCTCGCTCGATCGCACGCTGCACGGCGTCGATGTGATGACCTCGATCCTGAAGTCCGGCGAGGAAGGCCGCTTCATCGAACTGACGACGACCTGCACGCAGCCGGCGGCGCTCGGCATCGAAGAGGCGCAGGCGCTTTTGAAATAACGGGCGCTTTTGAGATAATGGCTGCTCTTGAAGTACGTGCCTAAAGGTCTATGGTCCGGCGCGGGCGAGGAGCCCGCGCCGTTTTTATACGAGGGATGAGGACTATGAGCTGGACACCGGCTTCCGACCGCTATTCGAAGATGAAATACAACCGCACGGGCCGCTCCGGCCTGAAGCTGCCGGCGGTTTCGCTGGGGCTCTGGCACAATTTCGGCGGCGACACGCCGCATGACCGCAAGATCGACATGTGCCGCACGGCCTTCGATCTCGGCATCACCCATTTCGACCTCGCCAACAATTACGGCCCGCCCCCCGGCAGCGCCGAGACGGCGTTCGGCGAAATCCTGCGCACCGAGTTTTCCGGCCTGCGCGACGAACTGATCATCTCGTCGAAGGCGGGCTACGACATGTGGCCGGGTCCTTACGGCGAGTGGGGCAGCCGCAAGTACATGATCGCGTCGTGCGACCAGAGCCTGAAGCGTATGGGCCTCGACCATGTCGATATCTTCTATTCCCACCGCTTCGATCCGGACACGCCGCTCGAGGAGACCTGCAGCGCGCTCGACCATATCGTGCGTTCCGGCCGGGCGCTCTATGTCGGCATCTCGTCCTACAATGCGCAGCGCACCCGCGAGGCGGCAGCCATCCTCAAGGATCTCGGGACGCCCTGCCTGATCCACCAGCCGAGCTATTCGATGCTCAACCGCTGGGTCGAGGATGACAATCTGCTCGATGCGCTTGACGAGGTCGGCATGGGCTCGATCGTGTTCTCGCCGCTGGCGCAGGGCATGTTGACCACCAAGTATCTCGGCGGCATTCCTGATGACAGCCGGGCGGCGCAGAACCACTTCCTGAAGAAGGACTTCATCCGCCCCTCAATCATCGACAACATCAAGAAGCTCAACGAGATTGCCGAACGCCGCGGCCAGACGCTGGCGCAGATGGCGATCGCCTGGGTGCTGCGCGGCGACCGCGTGACTTCGGCGCTGATCGGCGCCAGCCGCTCCTCGCAGATCGTCGATTGCGTCAAGGCGCTGGATAATCTTGACTTCACGGCGGATGAGTTGACGGAGATCGATGTCTATGCCCGTGAGGCGGATGTCAATCTCTGGGCGAAGTCGGCGGAGCGGGATTGATTGGGTAAGGACGGAGGGCGGATTACCCCCCTCTGTCCTGCCGGACTGCCGGGGTCGAGCCGCGTGTCTCGACCCGCGCTTCGCGCCCCCCTCAAGGGGGGAGATTGGCTGGGCGAGTGCTCACCACGGGTCGATCTCCCCACCTGTGGGGGAGATGCCCGGCAGGGCAGAGGGGGCGCCACGGGCCCTGAGCTAAGAGGAGGAGCAACAGATGATCCGCAATCCCATTCTGCCGGGTTTCAATCCCGATCCGTCGATCTGCCGTGTCGGCGACGACTACTACATCGCGACCTCGACCTTCGAGTGGTATCCGGGTGTGCAGATCCATCACTCGCGCGATCTTGTGAACTGGACGCTGGCGCGGCGGCCACTGGAGCGGGCGAGCCAGCTCGACATGCGCGGCAATCCGGATAGTTGCGGCGTCTGGGCGCCGTGCCTGTCTTATGCCGACGGACTGTTCTGGCTGGTCTATACCGACGTCAAGCGCTTCGACGGCAATTTCAAGGATGCGCACAACTACATCGTGACCTCGCCAACAATCGAGGGTGACTGGTCGGAGCCTGTCTACGTCAACTCCTCCGGTTTCGATCCATCGCTGTTTCACGATGAGGACGGCCGCAAGTGGTTTCTCAACATGCAGTGGAACCATCGCACCGAAAGCTTCGGTGGCGCGCCGAAATCGCCGGCCTTCGACGGCATCCTGCTGCAGGAGTGGGACGCCGAGACGCGGTCGCTCAAGGGGCCGATCAGGAACATCTTTGCCGGCAGCGACCTTGGACTGGTCGAAGGGCCGCACCTCTTCAAACGCAATGGCTATTATTATCTCACAACCGCCGAGGGCGGGACAGGATACGATCATGCGGTGACCATGGCGCGGTCTCGCAACGTCGATGGTCCCTACGAGATGCATCCGAACGCGCACCTCATCACCTCCAAGGACAATCCGGAGGCCATCCTGCAGCGGGCCGGGCATGGACAGTATGTCGAGACGCCGGATGGCGAGGTCTATCATACGCATCTCTGCGGCCGGCCCGTGCCGCCGAAGCGCCGGTGCACGCTCGGGCGAGAGACCGCCCTGCAGAAATGCGTCTGGAAGGATGACGACTGGCTCTATCTTGAGAACGGCACGACGGTTCCCGATGTCACCGTGCCGGGACTGGGCGGTGCCGTTGCCACCGAGACGCCGATGCGGTCCGAATACAGCTTCGATGCGCGTACGCTGCCCGCCGATTTCCAGTGGCTTCGAACTCCAAAGGCGGAGCGGATCTTCAATCTCGGCGACCGGCCCGGCCATCTCAGGCTGATCGCTCGCGAGAGCATCGGCTCGTGGTTCGAGCAGGCGCTGGTGGCACGCCGGCAGGAGCACCACAGTTTCCGCGCCGAGACGGTGCTCGAGTTCGATCCGGATACCTACCAGCAGGTCGCCGGTCTCACGCACTACTATAACCGCCACAAGTTCCATGCCGTGGCGGTGACGTTGCACGAGACGCTGGGGCGTTGCGTCACCATCCTGTCCTGCAATGGCGACTATCCCAACGGCCGGCTGAGCTTTCCGGCGGGAAGCGGCGTGGCGTTGCCCGCGTCGGGCCGGGTGCAGTTGTCGATGGAAATCCGCGATAATGACCTGCAGTTCTTCTGGCAGACGGAGGGCAAGGGCGCGTGGCAGCCGATCGGGCCGGTGCTCGACGCGGGCGTGGTCTCCGACGAGGGCGGGCGCGGTGAGCATGGCTCGTTTACCGGCGCCTTTGCCGGCATGTTCGCCTTCGACACCTCGGGTCGCGCGAAGACGGCGGATTTCGACTGGTTCAACTACGAGGAACTGTGAGAGCGCCGACATCGCCTGTCGTTGCTGGCGATGTCGAATTTTCTAATTTAATACATGCTTTCAAACCTGTGTTTTCATTACGGAAGTTTAATTAAACTTTCAGTTTCGGTTCATCATTTCAGGGCTAGGGTCGGGGCGTAATCAACACGAGGAAACCCCAATGAAAAAGATTTTCGCCGTTCTGCTCTCCGCCTCTTTCCTGGCTGCGCCCCTGGTTGCAGCGACTGAAGCAAGCGCCCAGGATCACCGTCGGCCGGGCGTCGAGCGCGACGTCCACCCGAACAAGTACAAGTGGAGCCGCGGCCATCGCATGAGCCCTGCCGAGCGCCGCAATATGCGCGACGTCCGTGATTACCGCCGCTACCACTTGGCGCCTCCGCCGCGCGGATATCGCTGGGTCCAGGTCAACAACGACTACCTGATGATCAGCATCGCCGGCAACGTGATCTCGAACATCATCTCCGGCCGCTGATCGGTTCAGCCACTGTTATCGATCAAGGGCGGCTTCGAGCCGCCCTTTTTCATGCGCTGTCCTCTCCCTTGCTACGTATCAGCCGTACCGCCAGTTTTCCGAGCATGCCTTTGGCGCTCGATCCGCTTGGCTCCGGAGCCGGGTCGGGGGCAGCCAGGCCGTCGATCGGCGGCAGCGGGTCGCATTCCTCGCAGATGCATTTGTATCTCTTGATCGCCTGTGCCTTCATGCGGCCCGGTCTCCCCAGTCGGCGAACGGATCCGGGAGGTTCCGCCATTTCTCCGGCGCGAAATCATCGTCGTCGAGCAGACATGCGTCGAGGCGGCTGCGGATCCACTGTTCGTCCATCGGATCGGCGCCGATAAAGACGATCTCCTGGCGGCGGTCGCCCCAGATGGGGTCCATGTAGGGCGCGATCGCGCTGAGGAAGCGCTGATCGTCCGGCCAGCGCTGGCGCGGCACGGCCGACCACCAGGTGCCCATGCGGCTGGTGCGCAGGATGGCGCCGGCCTGGCTGACCTCGCCGACATGGTGTGGCCGGGTTGCCAGCCAGAAGAAGCCCTTGGCGCGCACCACGCCGGGCCAGGCGGTGTCGAAGAAGCGTTGCAGCTTGGCCGGATCGAAGGGGCGCTTCTCGCGATAGACGAAGGAGCGGATGCCGTATTCCTCGGTCTCCGGCATGTGGTCCTTGAAGCCGTGCATCTCCTTGTACCAGAGCGGATGGGTCTCGGCCTTGTCGATGTCGAACAGGCCGGTTCCGAGAACGTCCTGCGAACCGACCTTGCCGAAATCGACCTCGATTAGCCGGGCGTCCGGATTGAGGCCGACAACGATCTGGCGGGCGGCCTGCAGTTGGGCCTCGGTCGCCATGCCGACCTTGTTGAGCACGACCACGTCGGCAAATTCGATCTGCTCCACCAGGAGGTCGATCACCGTTCTGACGTCGCCTTCACCTGCCGTTTCGCCGCGATCGCCGAGAAAGTCGGTCGAGGCGTAGTCGGCGAGAAGGCCGGCGGCATCGACGACGGTGACCATGGTGTCCAGCTCTGCGACATCTGACAGGCTGAGACTGTCTTCATCACGGAATTCGAAAGTGGTGGCGACGGGGAGGGGCTCGGCGATGCCGGTGGACTCAATCAGGAGATAGTCGAACCGGCCCTGCTCGGCCAGTTGCCGAACCTCCTTCAACAGGTCGTCGCGCAAGGTGCAGCAGATGCACCCGTTGGTCATCTCGACCAGCGCCTCGTCGGTGCGCGACAGGTTGGCGCCGCCGTCGCGCACCAGGGCGGCGTCGATGTTCACTTCGCTCATGTCGTTGACGATGACGGCGACGCGCAGGCCGTCGCGGTTGGCCAGGATGTGGTTGAGCAGGGTCGTCTTGCCGGCGCCAAGGAAACCGGAGAGGACGGTGACCGGCAGCTTCTTGTTCATTTGGGTCTCCTGTAAATGTTATACTATTACATTGATAGCGCTAAAAAAAGGCGGACTTGGCGCCCGCCTTTCGGATCGCGGTTTTGCTGCCTCAGCTTTCGCGCGACAGGCAATCCTTCATGTTGTTGGCGATGCCGCGCATCAGCTGGAAATAGAGCTCCGGTCCCGCGTCCAGCGTTGCCGCCTCCGGGTCGAGCACGCCGGCCTTTGCCTTGGTGCCTTCGAGCACGACATCGACGAGGCGCGGCTGGAACTGCGGTTCGGCGAAGACGCAGGTGGCGCCGAGATCGCCGACCTTCTTGTGGATCTCCGAGATACGCTCCGCGCCGGGTATCGTTTCAGGGCTGACGGTGATCGAGCCGGCGACGCGCACTTTGTAACGATGCTCAAAATACTGGTAGGCGTCGTGGAAGACGATGAATGGCTTGTCCTTTACCGGTGACACGATGCCGGCGATCTCGACATCCAGTGCATCGAGCCTGTCGTCCAGCGCCTTGGCATTCGCCTGATAGGTGAGGGCGTTGGCCGGGTCGGCGGCGACGAGCGTCGTGGTGATCTCGTCGGCCATTGCCTTGGCATTCATCGGGTCAAGCCACAGATGCGTGTCGAATTCGCCGTGGCCGTGATCATCATGTTCGTGTGCGTCATGATCATGCGCATCATGGTCGCCAGCCTCGGCGGTATGGTCGTGGCCATCCGCTTCCTTGCCATGATCGTGTGCCTCGTGCTCGTCGCCGTCGTCGTGCGCCTCGAAAGCGCCGCCTTCGCGGAACTTGAGTTTGGTCAGGCCCTGCGCCTTGTCGAGCTCTGCAATGCTGGCATCGGTTCCCAATGCTTCCAGCGGCTTTTCAAGGAAGGCTTCAAGGCCGGGCCCGACCCAGAATACGACCTTGGCGCTCTGCAGTGCCGAGGCATTCGACGGCTTCATCGTGTAGGTATGCGGAGAGGCGGCGCCATCGACGATCAGCTCCGGCTTGCCGATGCCCTGCATGATCGCCGCGACCAGCGAGTGCACAGGCTTGATCGATGTGACCACGACAGGGGCATCGGCGCTGTGGGCAGTGCCGGCAAGGAGGAGGGCCGGGAGGGCGAGGCCTTGTAGCGCCAGGGAAAGGCCGGTCGCGAGTTTCATGCATATGCTCCGCTTGAATTGCGTCTGTTATGTTATTACATCAATTGCGTTATGCTATAACGTGTGCGATAGCAGGGCGCAACAGCACTTTCGGAAAAATGATGCCATCATCCGCAAATTTCGAGGCGAAACCGCTCGTCTCGCTTTCCAATGTCGGTGTCCGCAGGAACGGCCGCTGGCTGGTTCGCGGCGTCGATTTTTCGGTTTCGCGCGGCGAGATTGTCACCCTGATCGGGCCGAACGGCTCCGGCAAATCGACGACGGTGAAGACGGCGATCGGCGTGTTGAAGGCCGATGAGGGCAAGGTTGTGCGCGCTGCCGGCCTGAAGGTCGGGTATGTCCCGCAGAAGCTGGCGATCGACTGGACACTGCCGCTGACCGTGCGCCGGCTGATGACCCTGACAGGGCCGCTTTCGCCGGCCGACATGAACGAGGCGCTTGACGCCGTCGGGCTGGCGCATATGCCGGATGCGGAGGTGCAACATCTTTCCGGCGGCGAATTCCAGCGCGCGCTGATGGCCCGCGCCATTGCCCGCAAACCCGATCTGCTGGTGCTCGACGAACCGGTTCAGGGCGTCGACTTCTCCGGCGAGATCGCCATCTACGACCTGATCAAGTCGATCCGCAACACGACGGGCTGCGGCATCCTGCTGATCTCGCACGACCTGCATGTCGTGATGGCCGCCACCGATACGGTGATTTGCCTCAACGGTCACGTCTGCTGCCGCGGCACGCCGCAAGCGGTGACGCAGAGCGCGGAATATGTGCGCCTGTTCGGCAGCCGCGCGGCGCAATCGCTTGCCGTCTATAGTCATGATCACGATCATACACATCTCCCCGATGGCCGCGTTATGCACTCCGACGGCTCGGTGACCGACCACTGCCACCCTGACGATGGTCATCACCACGATCACGTCGGGCATGACCACTCCACGCATGATCATGCCCATCACGATCATGCCGCTCATGACCATGTGCATCATCATAGCGCCACCGAAGAGCACGGGCACAAGCAGCCGGCGGGAGAACGGCATGTTTGACGATTTCTTCGTCCGCGCCATCATTGCCGGTGTCGGCCTTGCATTGACCACGGGGCCGCTCGGCTGTTTCATCATCTGGCGGCGGATGGCCTATTTCGGCGATACCATCGCCCACTCGGCGCTGCTTGGCGTGGCCTTGTCGCTGCTCATGCAGTTCAACCTGACGCTTTCGGTCTTCGTGGTTGCCGCTGTCGTCTCGATCCTGCTGCTGGTGCTGCAGAAGCGCCAGGCGCTGTCTGCCGACGCGCTGCTCGGCATCCTCTCGCACGCGACGCTGGCGATCGGACTGGTCATGGTGGCGTTCATGAGCTGGGTGCGGATCGACCTCATCGCCTTCCTGTTCGGCGACATTCTGGCGGTGACGAAGACCGACATCGCCTTCATCTGGGGGGGAGGCCTCTTCGTGCTGGCGGCGATCGCCTGGCTCTGGCGGCCGCTGCTGGCCTCCACCGTCAATCCGGAACTCGCGGAAGCCGAAGGGTTGCATCCGGAGCGAGCGCGGCTGTTCTTCATGCTGCTGATGGCCGTGGTCATCGCCATTGCCATGAAGATCGTCGGCATCATGCTGATCACTTCGCTGCTGATCATCCCCGCAGCCGCCGCGCGCCGCTTCGCCGCGACGCCCGAGATCATGGCGGTGTTCGCCTCGCTGATCGGCGCCGTTGCCGTCGTCGGCGGGCTGTTCGGCTCGCTGACCTACGACACGCCATCCGGCCCTTCGATCGTGGTCGCAGCACTGATACTCTTCATTCTCAGCCTGCTGCCCAAGATTGGGCGGCGGCAGGTCGTCACGGAAGGACAAGGCTCATGAGCGCACCCGCACTGACCAAGAACCAGGCGCTTGTCTTCGACGTTCTCGAAAAAGCCGATGGGCCGCTCAGCGCCTACACCATTCTCGACAAGCTGCGCGACCATGGGTTTCGGGCGCCGCTGCAGGTCTACCGGGCGCTGGAGAAGCTGCTGGAATATGGCGTCGTGCACCGGCTCGAAAGCATCAACTCCTTCGTCGCCTGCGCCCACCCCGGCGAGAACTGCCACAGCCACGGCATCGTCGCCTTCGCTATCTGCGAGAGCTGCAGCCAGGTGATGGAATTCCACGACCACGAAGTCGATCACCGGCTGATGGACTGGACGCGCTCGAAGAAGTTCAAGGCGGAGAAGACGACGATCGAGATCCGCGGGCTTTGCGAGGCCTGCGCCGCCTGATCAATCCAGCCGCCTGAGATCGCGGGCGAAACGCTGCCAGTTGGCGACGTATTTTTCGGCCGAGCGCCTGAGGCCTTCGATCGCAGCTTCGTCCAGTGTCCGAATGGCGCGGGCCGGGGAGCCGACGATCAGGGAGTTGTCGGGAAACTCCTTGCCTTCCGTCACCAGCGCATTGGCGCCGACGAGGCAGTTGTTGCCGATCCTGGCGCCGTTCAGCACCGTGGCGCCCATGCCGATCAGCGAATTGTCGCCGATGGTGCAGCCGTGGACGATGGCGTGGTGGCCGATGGTGCAGCCTTTGCCGATGGTCACCGGCGTGCCCGGATCGGTGTGCAGCATGGCGCCTTCCTGGATGTTGGTGCCGGCGCCGACCACGATCGGCTCGTTGTCACCGCGCAGCACCGCGCCGAACCAGATGCCGACATCAGCTGAAAGCGTGACCTTGCCGATCACGTGCGCATCGGGTGCTACCCAGTATGTGCCTGGTGGCGGCAGGTCCGGTTCGTGTCCCGACAGCGCATAGATCGGCATGGTCTGGTCTCCCGTCAGGCGACGTTGATCGACAGCGTCGCGATGCCATCAATGCCGCAGGCGATGCGGTCGCCGCGCTTCACGGCGCCGACGCCGGCCGGCGTGCCGGTCATGATCACGTCGCCAGGCGCGAGGATGAACAGCTTCGACAATTCGGCGATGATTTCAGGCACCTTCCAGATCATCTGGTTGAGATCGCCGTCCTGGACGCGCTTGCCGTTGAGGTCGAGCCAGATGCGGCCGCTATCGGGGTGGCCGAGCTTTTCCGCCGGGACGATGGCCGAGACGGGGGCCGAGTATTCGAAGGCCTTGGCGAGTTCCCACGGCCGACCGAGCTTCTTGGCTTCGGCCTGCAGGTCGCGGCGGGTGAAATCGATGCCGACGCCGTAGCCGTAGACGCAGCCGAGCGCGTCCGCGAGCGCGATATCCTGGCCACCTGATTTCAGCGCCAGCACGCATTCGACCTCGAAATGCACATCGCTCGACAGCGGCGGATAGGGGAAGTCCTTGCCGTCGGAGAGCAGGCTGTCGGCGTTCTTCTGGAAGAAGAAAGGCGGCTCGCGGCTCGGGTCATGGCCCATCTCGATCGCGTGGTCGGCATAGTTGCGGCCGACGCAATAGACGCGGCGCACCGGAAAACGCTCGGCGGTGCCTTCGACGGGCAAAAGGACAGGCTGGGGAAGGGGGATGACGGTTGCGGACATGACATGCTCTTGCTGTTTCATTGAGTCCGCTCATCCTATCCGCAAATACGTGGAGGGGGAAAGCGGCGTTCGATGTCGGCATGCGTATTCGGGCATTGCTGCCCTGCGCCGGCAAACTGGCGTTTTCGCCCGCTTTGCGCTATGAGCGCGGCATGACCACATCTCACTTCTACGCCGAGGCGCTGCAAACCGGGCGGCCGATCCTTGCGGTGGCACCGATGATCGACTGGACCGATCGCCACTGCCGATACTTTCACCGGCAGATCAGCCGCAATGCGCTGCTCTATACCGAGATGGTCGTCGCCGATGCGATCATCCACGGGCCGCGCGAGCGGCTGCTGTCGTTCGACCAGGCGGAGCATCCCGTCGCGCTGCAGCTTGGCGGTTCGGATCCGGAGAAGCTCACCAAGGCGGTGGAGATCGCCGCACCCTATGGCTATGACGAGATCAACCTCAATGTCGGCTGTCCCTCGGACCGGGTGCAGTCCGGCACCTTCGGCGCCTGCCTGATGCTGACGCCCGACGTGGTGGCCGGGTGTATCCGGGCGATGAAGGCGGTGTCCGATGTACCGGTGACGGTGAAGTGCCGGATCGGGGTGGACGAGCAGGAGCCGGAGCAGGCGCTGCCCGATCTGCTCGACCGGGTGCTCGACGCCGGCGCCGACGCGATCTGGATCCATGCCCGCAAGGCCTGGCTGAAGGGATTGTCGCCGAAGGAGAACCGTGAGATTCCGCCGCTCGACTACGACATCGTCTACCGTACCAAGCAGGCGCGGCCGGATGTGTTCATCGGCATCAATGGCGGCATCCAGACGCTGGACCAGGCGGCCGAGCATCTCGAGCATGTCGACGGCGTGATGATCGGCCGAGCGGCCTACCAGAATGCGGGCGTGCTTGGTGATGTCGACCACCGGTTCTTCGGCGCCGCGGACACCGAGGCCGACTGGGACGGGCTGCGCGACCGGATGATGATTTATGCCGCGCGCCACATTGATAATGGCGGCCGGCTGCAGCAGGTGGCGCGGCACATGGTCGGGCTGTTCACCGGCCTGCCCGGGGCGCGGCGCTACCGACAGATCCTGTCGACCGAGGCGGTGAAGGCAGGGGCCGGGCCGGAGGTGATCGCTGCGGCGTTCGCGGCTGTCGATTTTTCCGGCGTGGCGGCGGAGGCGGTCGGGGCCTGAGGCCAGCCATCCCGCTCTCCCAACGAAAAACGGCGCCCCTTGCGGAGCGCCGTTGTCATCCCTGCCGAAGCAGCGATTGAATTAGTTGGCCGAGATGTTGACGGCCTTCGGGCCCTTGCCCATGCGATCCGGCTCGGTGTCGAAGGTTACCTGCTGGCCTTCGCGGAGCGACTGGATGCCGGAAGCCTGGAGAGCGGAGATGTGAACGAAAACGTCCTTCGCACCGCCATCAGGAGTGATGAAACCAAAACCCTTGTCCTGGTTGAAGAATTTTACGACGCCTTTGGTGGCCATTGGGATAGGTCCTTTTCCCTGTAGTCTGTCTGGTATTCACCCCCCCGAAAGGAAATGAACGGCTTTCACTTTCGCGCCCCCTCATCTTATCTCAGCGCGCGAAGGGTCAGTCGAGTAGTTCACGAACGGGGAAAGAACGTCTACGCACGTGAGGTCCCCCCACGCCACCCTCCTGCCGGAAGGATCAGCCACATCAGTCCAGTCACCGGCATGCAAATGCCCGAGTGCATAATTGGTGCCAGCAAACGAAACGGATTGCAAGCGAGAATATTGCTGCGCTGCACCCGCCGATCCGGGAATGGCCGAAGATTCAAACACTTGACGAAAGGTAACCGCGCGCCGGCGTGACTGTTTCATACGCGGATTGCGTGTCGAAACGGCACGATTTCCACGCCCGATCCGCGCAAATGCCCAAGCAATGGGCAGAGGTAATCCCGGCCCCGGGGCGGCCTACTTGGCGGCGGCCGTGCCGAGCTTGTGCTGCACGAAATCGGCGCTGCCGCGCACATGCGAAACAAGCGGCTTGCCCGAGGCATCTGATACCGCATAGGCGATGATCGTGACGTCTTCCTCGAAGGTCGAGACATAGAGCACCTGGGCCGGGTTGACGTAGATCGTGTGATTGTGGGTGTTCTTGAAGCCAACCAGGGCCATGCATGTCTCCTTCCACGCTGCTTGAGCGAGATATGCCATGCAGGCGTTGATGCATGTTTAACGCGACGTGCTCCGAGAGGCGGGGCGGCAGGAAGAGAAGCGGGCGGCATCAGGGGGCGGCTTGCTCCGGCTCGTCCGGGTGCCGGAAGGCCGGCGGAGCGGATGCGGCGTCGGCTATGAGCGTCAGTGTCGCGTCGAGGCAGGCGAGCGCCGCAGCGTTGTCGGCCAGGCACTGCCTGGCGACCCAGGCTGCGTTGGCCAGCATATCAGGCGCCAGCGGCTCCATCTGCCTGAACACTTCGCCGTGCTCGCCATCGCGGGCGTCGGCGCAGATCATGACGCTCAAGCAGAGGTAATTCTCGTAGCACGGTACGAACTTGGACGGCAGGGTGGGAAAGCAGACCGGCAGGTTTCCCTCAGTGGCGATGCGCTGGCAGGTGCGGGCGCGGCGGCAACGGCGGACGGGGCAGGTCCAGAGCGGTATCGAGAGCATATCCGATGTTTGCGCCGCGATCTCGAAGATTCGCTCGCGGCCGAGCCGGTCGACGATGTTTGCGGTCGGTTTTTCGTGAGGCTGTTGCATCATGCCGTTCCTTCTCGTCGGCGCGCGCGGCTGGGCCATCACGCGGCTGTTTTTCACCCGTGGCTTGCTCCTGCACTGCTGGCGCCGACCCGAGGGGCGGCTATTCGGACGGGGCGCTCGAAAGAGCCTCGATAGATTTAGTAATACTGGCGCTTTCAGGCGCCCCGTTCGGCGGTTTATGCCCGAACTCCGGTCTCTCTGCGACCGTCTTCCAACCTTCGCGACGGCGTTGTGTGCCTCACAGGCACGTCCAGGCTCTGCAACGGGAACACATCTTCTCGACATGCATCCGCCAGCCACGGAGGGAGACCATTTTCTCGAACCCG
>UCIT01000004.1 GCA_900472625.1 Hyphomicrobiales bacterium
AGCCGGCGCGCAGCGCGCTATAGTAGCCGACATCATATTCCGTTGACACGTTGAAGCCTGCAACACCGAAATTCGTGTCATCCAGCCAATTCACTGAGCTAAGCGAACCAATGTAAAAACCAGACGACGACTGAACTGGCGCGGGCTGTTCAACCGGTGCAACGAGATCGGCGGCCTGAACGAGCGAAATGGCGGCGGACGACAGCAGTGCCGCGAGCAGAAGTGTCTTTGTCATGGAATTTCCTATCACCTGATACGGCCGTACTCGCCGTTTGATCACTGAAGTCGAGATAGGTACGATTTGTCATCGGCATAGAGAAGGGATTGCGTTTTTCCGATCCAAAGCTGAAATCCAGTCATAGGCGTGGCAATCGAGCCACAGGGGTGTTGTCGCCACGCTGGCGCAAGTTGCCCCCACCACTCTTCGATCTCCCTCTACGCCGCGCATCTGCGGTGAGAGCAGCCTTCGAATTTAAATATCTTGTGCGACGCAACCAACCCGTCCCAGCCAAGTTGAGCTTTGTCACCGCCGTTCCGGCTTTGATGGCAGGAGAACGACATGACGTCCCTATCCGACACAATCAAACGCCTTGCAGCACTCCGAGCCCTACCGGCTCAGGGCAAGCGCTCATCATACCATCTGGCAGAGCTGCTCGCGTTCGGATCAGATCCTGGCAATCTGGGAGGAAAGCTCTTTGTTCCGAACAATGTCGTTAGTGATCCCGCCTTGGTCGTGGTACTTCATGGCTGCACGCAATCGGCGGCCTCGTATGATGACGGCTCTGGTTGGGCGCACCTGGCAGCCGAGCACGGGTTCATCGTCCTCTATCCGGAACAGCGACGGCAGAACAATCCCAACCTTTGCTTCAACTGGTTCGAGCCCGGCGATATCCGCCGAGACGGCGGGGAAGCGTTGTCGATCAGGCAGATGATCGAGACCGTCTGTATCAATCACAACGTCGACAGGAGGCAGGTATTCATAACCGGCCTATCGGCCGGCGGAGCGATGACGAATGTCATGCTGGCATCCTATCCGGACGTATTTTCCGCCGGGGCGATCATCGGGGGGCTCCCATACGGTGTCGCCTCATCGATTCCTCATGCTCTCGAGCGCATGCGTGGTGTTGGGCTTCCTTCGGGAGCAACGCTCTCGGGAATGATACGCTCAGCTTCTGCTCATGCTGGACCATGGCCAACGGTCTCGATTTGGCAGGGCTCGAAAGATCAGACTGTCGCCGAGGCGAACGCCCACGCGCTCGTAGAACAGTGGTTGGGGGTTCACGGATTATCGACATCGCCTTCCAAGTCATCATCGGACGGCTCACACCACACGACGAGATGGTCTGACAGCACCGGTTTCGTGCCAGTCGAGTTTCACAGCATTGACGGCATGGGACACGGCACTCCGATTGACACCACAAGCGGCCTAGGGGCGGCCGGGCCATTTATGCTCGAGGTGGGGGTATCTTCTACTGCGGAAATCGCGCGAACCTGGGGTCTGACACCATCGTTTGCGGTGGATAGGTCTGAGGTTGAGAACGCGGTCGAGACCTTCACGCTCAAACCCCAAGGTGTCCCCTCGACCGGAATACAAGACATTATCGAAAAGGCGCTCCGTTCAGCCGGGCTCATGCATTGAACCCAAGCAGCCATTTCCCGAACACGGAAATATTCAAGGCCGTGTCCTGGCGGCAATTCCAGGCTTTACGAAGAGGAGTTGGCAATGTCCCAACCTATCTCAACACACTCGCCCACTGGCATGACGTATACATCTGAAGAAGCGGTCACAGACATGAACCGAATATCCTGGGGAGCGGTCTTTGCCGGCGTCGTGATCGCGCTCGCAACGCAGTTTCTGCTCAATCTGCTGGGCCTCGGGATCGGTGCAGCCGTCCTCGACCCTGCCACCGCTGACAACCCCACCGCATCCTCTTTCTCCATCATTGGCGGGCTTTGGTTTGTCGTGGCGGGGATCGTGGCGTCGTTCATCGGTGCTTACGTGGCCAGTCGCCTTTCTGGCCGTCCGAGTGAAACGACCGGTGGGTTTCACGGCGTCACGTCATGGGCCGCGACGACCCTCGTTGTACTCTACCTCCTTACCACATCCGTGGGTGCGCTCGTCGGAGGCGCGTTCAGTGGTCTTTCGAGTGTTGTCGGTGGCGCAGGACAGGCCGCCGCCTCGGCTGTTTCAGCCGCTGCGCCAACGCTCATGCCATCTGATCCGATGACCGCAATGGAAGCTCAAATTCGAGACACCAGCGGCGGGAGCGATCCGCAAGCGCTGCAGGCAACGGCGCTGTCAGCAATGAAAGCCGTCACATCCGGTGATCCGTCAAAGGTGGCCGACGCCAAGACCAGAGCCGCCGAGGCTTTGGCCAAGGCACAAAATATCCCGGTCGACCAGGCGCGTGCGAAGGTTGACGAATACGAGGCGAACTATCGCGAAACACTCGCGACAGCCAAGCAAGAATCTCTCAACGCCGCGCAAACCACCGCCACCATCGTATCGAGGGGTGCCCTCCTTGGCTTCCTCGCCCTTGTTCTTGGCGTCGTTGCCGCCTGGTTCGGCGGCGTCGCTGGCACAAAGCCCGTCACCGTCGTCCAGGAATATACCCTTGGGCGGAAACTCTAGCCCTTCTTCAACCTGACCCCAACAAAGGACCACGACCATGACAGAACCAAAGAACCTCAATGATTTGCTATATGAAACCCTGAAAGACATCTACTTCGCCGAAAAGCAGATAGTGAGCGCCTTGCCAAAAATGGCGGAAACCGCGCAATCCCCTGAACTCAAGCAGGCTTTCCAGACCCATGAAGGCCAGACCGAGACACACATCGAACGCCTGGAGCAAGTCTTCGAATTGATCGGCAAGCCCGCCCAGCAAAAGACATGCAATGCGATCCTCGGCATCATCGAGGAAGGCAAGGAAGTCATGGAGGAGTTCAAGGGAACGGATGCTCTCGATCCCGGCCTCCTCGCCGGCGCGCAGGCCGTCGAGCACTATGAGATCAGCCGCTACGGAACGATGGTCACGTGGGCAAAGACCCTTGGTTTGGATGAGGTTGCCGAGCTCCTCGCAATGACCCTCGACGAAGAGGAGGCAACGGACGAATTGCTCTCCGAAATCGCTGAGACCACTGTCAACGCCCAGGCGGCCTGACTGATAACGCGTGCGTCGCCTGGTGACGCACGCCAATTCAAGGGAAGAGAAGATGCACATCATCAATCAGAGTGTTACCCGCACAGCATCTGGCACCGCCGTCGAGTTCGTCGGTGAAGGCGGAGAAAAAATCTCGGTTCTACTGACAAGCACGAATACGACGCCTTCCGAAGTACTCGCAATCGAGAAGGCGAAGGCCACTATGGTGCAGGTGGCGACGTTCGGCGCAAAATCCGACGAAACCGAAGCGGAGTCTCTCAGCCATCATGTGGTCATAGAACAGCAAGATGCTGGGACGAGCCGCACCTATAGCCCCATCGATTGATCACGCGAATCTCTGGCATCAGTCCTTTAAAAGCTGGTGCATACGGCGCGTCCAATCGATAATAGCCCAATCGCCCCGCTAAAGGGACTACAGTGAGCCGAGACAACCCAATGCCGTTCGATGCCATCGATAAAAATGAATGCCACGCACTCTTCGACGAATTCACTCCGAACTCGGAGGGACTGGAGGAGGCGAACGTTGCGACGATCGTGAGTGCCGTTTGCTATGCGCCGTTGGAAGATGGCGAGATGGTTATCCGCCTGGCCAAAGATGACGGCAATCACGTCGTCATCAGGACGAACCCCATCTGCGCCGGAAGGTTGGCCATCGCACTCCTTGATATCATCAATGCGAATGGCTGGTTTGAAGTCGATCTCCGAATTTCTGACACAGGATCAGATGTCGCGCGAATAAGACCTCAGAGCCTTGGGCAAAAATTTCATCCGGCAAACGGCAATCGCTAGCCGCGTCGTGAATTTGAAATGCCATGTTCTCCGCCTTGGCACCTCTGATACCCCCACGTGAGATCGGTTCATCCGTTTCCTGAGATGACCTCAAGCTCATTGATGACCGATTTTACGCCTTCCACCGACTTCGCGACCTCACCTGCGGCCTCGACCTCAGCATGGCTGGAGACAACACCTCGTAAATAGAGTGTACCATCGATATCGACCACGACAATATCAGATGGACTGATACTTCCCGCTACCGACAAAGCATCCGCCACCCTCTGTTCCAAGCCAGCCCTGTTTGGGGTCTCCATATCTGACTGGGGCGGGAGGCCGTGAACTGTGCGTGCTTGCGTTACCATAATTTTTCTCCTGACATCGATTGATAGAAGGGAGAGCCATTGTAAACGCCACGCTCAATGGCTCTCCACGACGATACGATCATGAGGACAGCCACGACCGCTCTCAGGAACCTCGGGGCGCTGCATTTGTTCCTTTGCCAATCATGACAAAAGGGCGGGAACCCATTAACGTTCCCGGAATTGTAAATGAGAGTAGCCCGACATGGCTTATGAACAAGGAATGCAGCTCGTGTTTGACCTGGTCGGGCGGACTGTTGTGGTGAGCTTCCGGAACAACGTGAAGATGCTTGGTCCGTTTGCGGACCAGAAGGCTGCGATCCGGGCGGGTGAGCAATATTGCCGTGACAGGGGCTGGGTTGATGTGACAAACGAGAGAGAACAGAAAAGCACTCATTAATCTCTGAAATACGTCATAGTTAATTGCGCCTCCCAAATTAAAGCGTAGCTTAGCACCATCGACCCACTTTCTGATGGTAGAGGTCGCTTGGGAGCTGATAATTGTTCTTGCCGTCGAACGGAGTAGCACGTTGATGCTGCAATCACTGATTTCCCTGTCTGATTCCGATATCGACCTTGTTACAAACACGGTCCATGCTTGGTGTCGCACGCATCATTGCAACATTGACAGCGCCGATGGACATCGGGCTCTTACGACCGCCGTCGATCTAATGCAGTCCAGCCACACAGATCCGAGCCTTATCCAGTCTTTGGCGCAGCGTCTCGCCCCACTGGATCAGCCTGCAGGTCGGGGTTTGCTATGAGGACGTCAATGACCCAAAGCGAGCGCCGACATAAATTTGGCGAGACCCACGAAATTGCGACCGCACTCATCAATTCTCAACGCGCCGCGCGAGATGCAAAGACCACTCGACTTCGTGCGATGAGGCTGGCTGCGGAAGCGGATAAGGCAGCCCCTCGGACAGGTTCCTCATCTCCCGCCGAAGAATGAGCGGGGAGGTAGCCAGAGCGCGCACGGCGTCGCGCGGCGCCTGCAATGCCGTAATATGTCTGGAGCGTCGGCCATCTGTTTGTCGCGACGAGAGAGATCTTCGATATGAGGATGCTGTATCCGGGGCGCGAGCCTTCCGTCACGATATCCTCGCCTGGCGCGAAGGTGCGCCCTTGGTCACCATTTGCTGCAGCTTCTTTGTCTCGGCTTTTGAGATAGAAAATAAGCGCTTCGGACATCAATCGCCCTTTAGGGGCTTGCTGTGCACAGCGATAGCTACGATAGGAACATCGCGCGGTTCAAACGCTTCAGCAACAAGCACCGAGGAACCGCGGTGAACCGATACGACTTCGATTCTAACGACGGTGACGGCGCTCTCCGCAGTGAGATCGGTGTGGACATCGCGTCGCGAACTGGCGTCTTACAGGAAGTTGCGAGAATTATGCTTTGGAATCGCTAGCGACGAGCTCCCGCCGTTGGACCGGGCCGTCATTTCGGTCAACGTTCGCGATGAGGAGGGAGACCCGATTTCGGTGTCTACTCTCACCTTCAGTAACGAGTGGATCATGGTTTGAGTCACCGCCCCTGTCCCTCCCCTCGAAAGGTCGCCGGATTCAAATGACAATTTGAATTTTTCAAATTTAATTGAAATAATTTAAAGGCGCGCCATATTGTTAGAGAGTGACATGCCGCCGTAGCCAGTTCTATCGAATTGGCCTGAGGCTGATCACGGGGAGTTGGCGATGATCGAATTCAAGACATCCGATAGTGGTAAAGACCGTCAAGAAGAAATTGGACGGCAGCTGAAAAAGCTGGACGCCGAAATGGCCTCGCCCAACATCAAGGAAGCCAAACACGCCGAGCTCAACATCACCTATCGGCAGCTTTCTGCTGAACGAGACGCTCTGGCACAGCGTCACTGATCCGGGGGACAGGGTGTGCTGGCCCAAGCCTGCTCATCTGTCACCAAGGCATAAAAACTCGAAATGTAGGGAGGACCGGTTGTGTCCGCCATCCCAAGGTACATCACGACGTCTCAACTCGAAGTCATCAGATCGGTACTTTCCAAAGGAGGATATAGCGACCAGGTCTGGGCGACGTCTCCGCCGAACAGCGAAGCACAAGCGTTGGTCAGGCTTGTCCAAGACGGAATGAGTGATCCTATCGACCTAGCCCGAGAACTTGAGGCCCGTTTCGGCAACGAAAACGGGCCCTCAGCTGCCCTAATACGCTCGCTAGACCAACTTGCGGATCACGGAATGCGCGTTGCACCCGGCCTCGACAGCCCAACCAGCTTGGCGCGAACGAGTAAGTTTGTCGTCGATGATCTGTAGAGGCCATCGCTTTGCCGATTAAGCTGAAAGCTGTTCTCGGATACGTCTCCACAGACAATCTCGAGCCTTCCAATTCTGATCGTATGCGGATGCGCGGACGTTCCGCCCGGTGTCAGCCTTGACGTCGCTCGACTGGGTAAACCTTAACCTGCTGATTACAATGCCGCTGAAAAGCTTGAATTGCGCAAATAAGGCGGGGAATGACGGACCAGAGGGAATTGGCCGGAGGCCTTGTAGTGGCTTTCGGAAAATACACCCCATCAAGACGATAACCATGCACCATGAAGCCATACGTGGAATTTCGGCGAAGCGTGGCAGCGAGAAGAGCTACTAGGTTATGTGGACTGCTGGGCGTTTTAACAGGCTGCGATCCGAGCTTGTTAAATGTGCTATTACTCAACTTTCAGCAATGACCGCCTACGGCCGCGCACGAAGCGTCCAGCCGGAATTGCCGTGCGATAAACACTACTTTTGAAATCCTAGTCGCCGAAGACGCCGCCATGGCTTTTGACAACGACGGGAAAACTCGACGGGAATTGCCCGATGGCCATTGTCACAGACGGAAAAGCTTGGCGGCGTTCTATGCGGTACGTAATCGCCGTCGTCATCTTCGCAATTGCGGTCGTTGGTTGTCTTAGCTTCTTCCAGACCAAGGATACGACTCTCCCCGAAAGCCCGAAGCAGGCGACGGAGCCGTAACTTTATACCACTTGAGACCTTGCGGTCGGAACTGTCGACGTTACGTCTCGGTGACTGAGTCCGATGGGCCGGTGTAACTGAGAATGCAAGCCGCGTGGTTGGTGACTATCAATCTCAGAACGTAACTTCCAGATAAAAGCGAGTTTAGCCAAATGTCGAGGATCATTGTTGTCGGCGGGAGCGGACACGTCGGAACCTATCTGCTTCCTCTCCTGGTGGAATTGGGCCACGAGGTCGTCAACGTCAGTCGTGGCACCGCACAGCCTTACAAGAGCCATCATGCCTGGGACCGTATTGCGACCGTGGTGTTGGACCGAACTGTCGAAGAAAAGGCCGGCCAGTTCGGAGCGAAAATAGCGGACCTCAAGCCTGACGTGGTCGTGGACATGATCGCCTTCGAACTTGCCAGTACCCAACAGATTGTGAAAGCACTCCGCGGCAAAGTGGGACACTATCTGTTTTGCAGTTCGATTTGGGTCTACGGTCAACTGGTGGGAATTCCATCGACCGAAACCGACCCGCCAAATCCGATCGACGCCTACGGGCGAGGCAAAGCGGAAAGTGAAACGTGGCTTCTACGGGAAGCAACCGTCAACGGGTTCCCGGCAACCTGTTTCCGGCCCGGGCATATCGTCGGCGAAGGGTGGAACCCTATCAGCCCTATCGGAACCAATAATCCTGAAACTTTCTCGCTGATCGCGCGCGGTGACAAACTCATTCTCCCCAACCTAGGACTCGAGACGCTACACCATGTCCACGCTGACGACGTGGCGCGATGGATCGTTTGCGCAATCGAGAACAGGGCGGCCTCTATTGGGGAGGCATTCAACACTGTGTCAGAGCAAGCCGTGAATCTTCGAGGTTATGCGGAAAGCGTTTACAGCTGGTTTGGTAGAACGCCTCAACTTGAGTTTCAACCGTTCGAGGATTGGGTGCTCGATCTCGGCGAATGGGCAGACAGCGCACGAGGGCATATTGTCCGCAGTTCGTCACACTCGATAGAGAAGAGCAGGCATCGTCTGGGTTATAGACCACGCTACTCGAGCCTGGACGCGATCCGCGAGTCCGTGCGCGCAGCGATACGTGACGGTAGGGTAAGCGCGCCCGAAATCGGTCTTTAATTCATGCCTCCGTGTCCACGATTTTGTCTTCACAGTCATTCAACTGCTAATGGAGGGACTGGGAGGTAGGTGCGTTGACACGGGTGGAAAGAATACCGACATATACGCTGATGAGGATTGCGGGGATTTCCTCGCCTACGTAATCCTCTGAACTCAACGCCATCGTCGCTTCACACAAGACATTGGACGCCGAGGCATCCGGGACGACGCCATAAAGGCGGTACCACTCAGCGATAGCGGCAGACAAACTTGACGCATGATCCGGCTTTTGTCTCGACAACGGCCACCTACCCCAGGTCTTCTATTGCCGGACCACTTCCGGACTTCGGCGATTCAGATAGAAGCGAGCACTTCAATGCAATGTTGGCCCGACAGGATAATCAGGATAGCGGCAGTGGAAGGACATGATCAGCACCATGGCGCGGCGGGCGATGTCTTCAGCCAGGCCGAGGTCTGTCCTTGAAATATCACCGGCCGTCGCCATCAGCGCATTTCCAACTGATCGCATGACCATCTCCAGTGCCTCGTCGCCCTCGTCCGCGGCCCAGGACGCATTTCTAGACAGCGTAACGGCCAGACCCTCCAGCAAAGCCTGCCTTTCCCGGAATTCGAGATCACCCAGTGGGGTTTTACTCATAGCTTGCTCCTGTCGATGGACGAAGTTGGGGAAGTGGAGGCGGGGATTTCGATGATAATCTCCAGCCCTTCGTCATCCCATCGGCGATCTAGCGTTCCTAACAGCTGCTTTTCGACAATAGCGTCGGCCATGATCGTCCCAAACCCCGGTTTCCCTCTTGTCTTCGACAACGAAACGCGTTCACTCCACGAAAGACGGAAGCCGACCTGGTCGTCAGTTCTCGCCCAAGAGACGGACAATAGACCGTCGGGCTTGAAGAGCGCTCCATGCACTGCGGCGTTCGAAGCCAGTTCGTGGAACAGAAGCGCTAGAGGCTGGACGCCTTCCGCTGGCACACGAATTTCGGGTCCTGAAATAACGACATTTTTGGTCTTGTAGCGTTCGACCTGCCTGACAATGACATCGCGTAGCGAAACATCTCGCCACCCCGTCTCTGCGAGCTGTAGGTGCGCGACAGACAGCGCCTGGACCCGTTGCTGCACGGATGATGCATATTGCGCCGAATTGTCCGACCGGCTCAGACGAACAATGCTGTCCACGATGGCGAGGACGTTTTTGGCTCGATGATCGACCTCCATCAAAAGCCTGTGTTCGCTGGCTTCCAAACTCTGAACTCTGCGAAAATCCGTGACGTCGATCTGCGACGCGAAGTAATATGACAGCGTGCCGTGGTCATCGAAAATCGGGCTGAAGTGAAGTTGGTTCCAAAACGCGGAGCCGTCCTTGCGGTAGTTCAAAATCTCCGTGGTGATCTCGCGCACCTCATCAAGCGCATGCCTGATTTGCGCGACAACGCTCGCCGATGTGCCAACGCCCTGCAAGAACCGGCAGTTCCGTCCTATCACCTCGTCGGCTGCATACCCGGTGAGCTGTAGAAAGGCCTGGTTTGCAAGGATTATAGGGTGATCTGGTTGCCGGGCGTCGGTGACAACCATTGGCATCCTCGCCCGTTCGAACGCGACTGCGCTTAATTCCTTGCGCTTGAAGAAACCTGTTGGAGAGGCCGCCGACGGAAGATCGCCTTGGAATATGGGTTCGGACGTCTGTGACAATGAGCACCTGAGATATGGAGGTCACAGTCAACGCGGCACCTCCCACATAGTTGCTGGCCTTGCTGCATATTGTCAAAATAGGCTGCCTAAGGCTCAGGTTGTCAGCCGTCCGACGCACCGTTACCAGCAGTCCTTCAGGTGTCCAGTCGCCATCACGAAAACCGCCCAGCTGTCCTGCCAGCGTCCTCTGAAGTAGGCTACTCCTGTAGCCGCCAGAGCCTGTGGGGCTCGTGACGACCGGGCCTCCCCTTTCCTACAATCGGATTTCGATGTCGCCACCGGATGTCATTCCGATATGTCGAGCATCCCTTCCGGAGCCGATAGCGCTCCGTGCTTCAGGGAGTTGGTCGCCAATTCATGTATCACCAGTGCGAGACCTGTCGCCGCGTTTCACAGACGCGGAGGCGCGGCACCGCAACCCTGATCCGGCCAGCGAACGCGCCGACATCGTCATAGGGCGCGAGAAGAACCGTGAATATGTCGCCGAGCAGCGCCGCGGCACCCTGCCCGCTCGGCAGCGGTCGGACAAGATCGTGGGCGCGACCGAGAGCGGTCAGTCGGTTGGTCAGTTGCTTGGTCATGTGCTGAATGGACGTCGATGAGCGCGACGTGATCGTGGTCAAGCCCGATGCAATCGCTAGCAGGTTCTTCACCCGATGGCTCATTTCGCCTGCAGAAGCTCATGGCTCTTTTCGGCCTTTTTTCGTCCGGTGAAATCGAGAAGGATACCCATCACCTTACGGTCCTGGATGCGAGCGTCGTCACCCTGCCCGCGGGCGGATAGCCATCTGACGTCGCCTACGACGAGAATCGTGAAATCGATTTCGTGACGGCCGACGAGGGCCCTGGCTGCAGTGGCGGCGGCTCGAACTCGGTTCTTGTCGGCGGGGTGAATATTCTTGGAGAGGCGCTCAAGTGTAAGGGCTTCACTTTGATGAATGTTCCACAGCGCGAAACCCTGCCCATCCATGATCAGGTCGGTAACCCGACGTTCCACGACCACAGCGCCACTCCGCGGCTTCTATCGCTCGCTCGAGAACGACATGCGACCAGCTGGAGTATTCAGGGGCGGCTGCCATGGTTAGTCGCTTCCTGGGCCAGCCGCATATTGGTCAGTACCTGCTTCTCGTGAGCCAGCCGTGCCTCACGAAGTCGGAGAGTTTTTGCGTCTCGGGCTTGGGCGACGTGATCGATCTCTTGGGATGCGCTGTTGCGCGCGAAGAATTGCGACTGCACATCGTTAAAGGCTGTCTCGGCCCTCTCCCGGCTTTTACTGTGGCTCATGGGCATTCCATCTTGTTGTTGGATATAGAAAAAAGGCCGGACTGTCATCCGGCCTTCAATAAGAGTTCGCTTAACCCCAGTGCCAGTACATCCGTGGTCAAAGGGAAAGCCAAGCCTCTAAGTGCTAGGCGGCCTGAAGATTGCAGGCCGACATCTTGCCCGACTTGTTGTCGCGCTCCAGGTCGTAACCAATCTTCTGGCCTTCGAAGATGTCGCGCATTCCAGCGCGCTCGACGGCCGAAATATGGACGAAAGCGTCGTCACCGCCGTTGTCAGGCTGGATGAAGCCGAAGCCCTTGGTGGAATTGAACCATTTTACGGTGCCAGTGTTCATAATGAACCCTTTCAAGCATAGAGTGAGGTTCCGCCGAAGCGACGCTCCGTGGATCGTGTTACAACTATTTTTGAAAGGAAGTTCGAATAGAGCGCGGTGCCAATCGCGCGGTAGACAAAGCTCGGCAAGCAAAAGATCGATAAACCACTGATAGATGAATATTAGAGGATGGTCAACTTTTAGTTTTTCTTTTTTGATCTGGCTTTATCCGCTGAAGTGCGCGTAGGTGGAAAGCTTCGTCTCCACCTACGCCTCAGATTCATCGGGTCGCTGTAAGCTTCAAACGCGATACGCCTGCGGCCACATTCAGACCAGTGCTCGCCTCGCCACTCAGGGGCTGGAGGGCGTAGTTTTTGGCGTTTCCGCCCACGAGCGCATTAGCACCCAGCCCCACCCCGACTGATGCTGCGGCGGATGCACCGACATAAGTACCAGCCAGCGCGCCATCGCCCACTCGCGTCGGTGCTGTATTCACGACAATCCAGCTCAGGTAGGATTTCCCGGTGATGCCGACATCGACGCCCAGCTTTCCGATTGTCCCCGTGTAGCGCTCAATCTTTCCGGTGCGCTGCTTGAAGCTGCACGTCACAGCTTTGCTCGATCCAATAATCATTCCTATTCCGCCTGCAACTTCGCAGGAAAGCGTTCCCAAGCGCTCTCTCGGCTCGGTCGCGGCGATATGCTGAGCGGGATGCTTTGCCTGCTTGTGCATCGATGCTGCGTTCGCCTGCGGCACGAGGGCGAACGATACTACTGCAGTCACTAGAATAGCGTTTCTCATCTGGATATCCTTTCTTGGGTCCGCATAAGAAACGCCACCGCGCGCTATTCGTTCAGTTGGCAATGTGGGATGCGTGAGTTGACGGTGCTTAAATGGCCAGTTCGAAAATTGGACGAACCTTGAGGTCGTGGCCGTGTCTTGCCTCGGCATTCAGCGATGCGGGTCCTGCGACCTCGAAGGATGTTTGATCTCATCGGTGATAGAAACCGGCTAAGAGGAAGCAAGCTGGTGTTTGGTTCTGTAGGCGTCTTCAAGTGTGGCAGCGAGCGTTTCCAGAGAAACGGGTTTGGTAAGGTGCTTGTCAAACCCACTATCGAGAGCTTTTTGCCTGTCCTTTTCCTGCCCCCACCCAGTCTGCGCGATGATAACGGTATCCTTGAACCGTTCGTCCTCCCTCAGCATGCGGCAAACCTCGTACCCGTCGATTTCCGGAAGCCCGATATCCAAGAGTATGGCGTCGGGCCGGAAAGAAATCGCCTCTCGCAGAGCATCCCTCCCGTCGTTGATCGCAATATATTCGTGCCCAATTTCCTCGAGCATCCAGCCCGTAACGTCCGCAACATCAATGTTATCATCGACGACCAGTACTTTGAGACGTCCGCTCAAGCTGACATCTCTAGGCGAGTTCTCGACCTCCTCATTCGCTGCAACCACCTTCGAAGCGGCGAGCCCGACATGAAACGAACTACCCTGCCCAATCCCCGCGCTCTCGGCTCGAACTGTGCCGCCATGAAGTTCCACAAGCTGCTTGACCAGAGCTAGTCCAATCCCCAGCCCGCCCTGCGATCTGCCCGTGTGGCTGCCGACTTGTGCAAATAGACGGAATATGTCGGTTTGCATCTCCGACGGTATGCCAATCCCATTGTCGGAGACGACGATTTCCACGGACTGTTCCTGTAGGCGGCACGACAGGGCAATCGACCCGCCGTCCGGTGTGTATTTAGCGGCGTTGTTAAGCAGGTTAGCAACAACCTGGGATAGCCTGGTCTGATCCGCGTCGAGCCAAACATCCTCAGCCGGCAGTTCTGCGGCGAACCTATGATTGCCTCCCTCGATATGCCGCCGACTGGCTTCGACTGCCTGGTCGATGACATCACGAAGTCTGATTCTTTCTTTCCTGAGGTCGATTTTTCCTTGGCTGACGCGGGAGACATCGAGAAGGTCGTCTATCAGGTGAACGAGGTGGCCAAGCTGCCTATCCATCCTGTCCCTGATCTGCTTGCCTTCTGGATGGTCGGGGTTTTTCCGGAGCACATCCAGGCCTTGCCTCAGGGGAGCAAGCGGATTGCGAAGCTCATGTGCAAGCGTCGCCAAAAACTCGTCCTTGCGGCGATCGGCTAGTTTGAGTGCGTCAGCCTGAAGCTCTAATGCGTCTCGCTGTTGGGCAATCTGTTGCCGCTGCCGGTAAAGCTCGAAAAACACCTCCGCCTTGCTCCGCAAGACATCGCCTTCGATCGGCTTTTGAATGAAGTCCACCGCTCCCGCTTCGTACCCCTGGAACCTGCGCCGGCTGTCCGTCGTTCCAGCCGTCACGAATATAATGGGGATTCGCTTGGTGCGTTCGTTTCCGCGCATGAGCTCGGCCAGTTCAAAGCCGTTCAGGCCCGGCATCTGAACATCAACCAGGGCAAGGGCGACGTCGTTGTGAAGTAGAAGCTCAAGAGCCTCGTCGCCGGTTCGCGCTTTTAAAAGCCGTAGACCCTCACGGCGCAACAATGCCTCAAGGGACAAGAGGTTTTCATCGAGATCATCCACCAACAAAAACGAAACTGGACCCATGAATTTATACCTTTTTCAAAAATGATGTAATTTCGGTCAAAGACAGAATATGCGCTGTAGGACACGCCGAGATCGCAGCCTCGGGCATCGCGGCAGAGAAGGCGACCTTAGGGCTCTGGACGAGAGCTACACCGCCTGCCGAAACGATCGACCGAAGGCCCGAAGCCCCATCATGGTTCGCCCCTGTTAGCACAAGACCAACGAGGCCCGGCCCGTACACATCCGAAGCGCTTTCAAAGAGGACATCGATCGAAGGTCGCGAAAATAGCACCTGTTCTTCGACCGACAACGATAGCGTCAGCTCGTCTTCAACCAATAAATGATAGTCCGGAGGTGCGAAGTAGATCGTTCCTCCCAGAATCGGTTCCTTGTCCTCAACCTCGCGAACAGGAAGGGCGCATTTTGCGCGAAACAATTCGGCAAGCACGCTTTTTTTATCCGGTGGAATGTGGACAACAATAAAGACCGGCAGTGCGAAATCCTCGGGAAGAGCCGGAAGAATGACGGATAGCGCTTCAAGCGCACCGGCAGACGCTCCGATGACGACAGCCCTCGCAGCGGTCATCGTGCGACCCTCTGGTAGATTTTCTCTTCTCGGACGAAATCGTCGAACTCCCGCGCATGGGCTGAAAACCTAAGGCTTTCCTTGGCACCGAGGCCAAGGAACCCCTTCCGTGCGAGTGAATCTTTAAAGAGGCCGATCGCGCGATCTTGCAGTGGCCTCTCAAAGTAAATCATGACGTTTCGACAAGAGATCAAGTTCATCTCGCCAAATACGGCGTCCGTGACGAGACTGTGATCGGAAAAGACCACCCTGTCCCTGAGGCTCTTGTCGAAGACTGCACGTCCATACGCTGCGCTGTAATATTCGGACAAGGATGACTTGCCGCCCGAGAGCCGGTGGTTTTCAGTGAACAGTCGTACGCGTTCGAGATCGTAGACGCCGGCTTCTGCGATCGCCAGTGCGTCCTGATTGATGTCCGTCGCGTAGAAAATTGTTCTGGTTTCCAGCCCTTCTTCTCTAAAGAGAATGACAAGGGAGTACAGTTCTTCTCCGCCGCTGCAACCCGCGACCCATACCTTGAGGGATGGATAGGTACTCAGATGCGGAATGACCTTTTCTCGTATCGCCCGGAAGTAGGTTGCGTCCCGGAACATCTCACTAACCTGAACTGTCAAATAGCCCAGAAGACGAGGTAGCATCTCGACATTATGGAGAACCGCTTCCTGTAAAGCGGAAATGCTGTTGAAGCCGAGTTGCTCGCGGGCCTGCCTCAGTCGCCGTTTCACCGACGCAAGCGAATATTTGCGAAAGTCATAGTGATAACGTGAATAGAGCGCCTCAAGCAGCAGCCTGATCTCGATGTCCTCAATTCTCTCCTGCGGCTCGCCGTCGCTCATCGTGGCATCCATACTCTCACGAGCGATAACAGCTTCTCGACGTCGAGCGGTTTGGCCATATAGTCGTTTGCGCCTGCTTCGATACAACGCTGCTGGTCATCCGGCATGGCCTTGGCGGTCAACGTGATGATGGGCAACTTTTTGAAGGCAGGATTTTTGCGGATGGCACGAGTTGCGGTAAGACCATCCATAACCGGCATCATGACATCCATGAGGACGAGATCAACGGCCGCGCCTTCTTCCGCTTGGAGCGCGTCCAGAGCCTCTTGCCCGTTTCTCGCGATCTGAACGGTCGCGCCCCGTGGCTCCAGGATGTTCGTTAACGCATAGACGTTTCGCACGTCATCCTCAACAACAAGAATCCTACGACCCTCGAGAAGGGCGTCGCGGTTTTGAGCTCTTCGGATCATCTTTTGTTGCTCGTCCGGCAACTCCGAAACAACTTGGTGAAGAAACAGCGATACCTCGTCAAGCAGCCTTTCCGGAGACTTGGCCCCCTTGATGATGATTGACTTCGAATAGCGCCTAAGCTTCTGCTCGTCATCGGCTGATAAAACCCGTCCCGTGTATACGATGACAGGTGGAAACGAATGGTCACTATCCTGGCTGATCGTCTCCAGGAGGGAGTAACCCGAGGCGTCAGGTAGAGAGAGATCGAGAACCATGCAATCGAAGGTTTGCTGGCGCAGGAGTTTGAGGGTTTCCGCCGCCGTTCCCGCCGCAACAGTCTGGACGTCACTGGACGACAGAAGCTTTGTCACCGCGTCTCGCTGCACCTCATTGTCCTCGACGATAAGGACCTTGTGAATTTTTTGCGAGAGCGTCGCCTCAAGCCTTTCAAGGACCTCGACCAGCTGCTCGCGCTTCACGGGTTTGAGCATGTAGCCAATTGCCCCTAGAGCCAGCGCCGTCTCGGAGTAGTCATCTGCTGAGACGATGTGGATCGGGATGTGCCTTGTACGAACGTCCCGTTTCAAGCGGTCGAGGACAGAGAGGCCAGATTGATCCGGTAGGCCCACGTCCAGCACAATCGCCCCGGGCATGTGTTTCTTCGCGAGTTCCAGTGCTTCTTGAGCCGTCGACGCGACCAAGGACCGAAAGTTCATTTCACGGGCAAGATCGCGCAAAATCGTCGCGAAGGTGTCGTCGTCCTCAATTATCAAAAGCACCCGCTTATCGTTATCGGGAACAGCGCGGTCGTCATCGACGACTTTTAGCCGCATCGGCGCTGGTTTGGCGGTCTCAAAACCCGGGGCTAAAGTCGGCGCACTCCGGACCTGCAGTTTACCGGCTTCTCGGGAGGCCACGCGAGACGGATCGTAGAACACGGGGAGACTGACGGTAAACGTGCTTCCATTTCCCTCCCGGCTAACGACATCGATCGCCCCTCCCAGAAGACGGACAAGTTCGCGCGAGATGGAAAGCCCGAGCCCTGTTCCACCGTATTTTCGGCTGATGGTCCCGTCAGCCTGATGAAACGCATCGAAGATGCTTTGCTGCTGTTCCTTGGCGATACCGATACCCGTATCGGTCACAGAGAAGCAGATACCCCCCTCAGCGATCGCCTCAACCGTCAAAGTGACCCCGCCTGTGTCTGTGAATTTGAACGCATTGGACAGAAGGTTCTTTAGAATCTGCTCAAGCTTTTGCGTATCCGTTTCGATGACCGACGGCACGTCACCAACGAAGTCGACCTTGAAGACCACATTTTTCGTCTTGGCGACCGGAAGAAACAGCTGCGACAGTCCGTCACACAACCGTTGAACGAGGATTGCTTCCGGCTTCACCTCCACGTGACCCGCCTCGATTTTTGAAAGATCAAGAATGTCGTTGATCAGATTGAGAAGGTCATTGCCCGACGACAAGATCGTCTGAGCAAACTTCACCTGTTCCTCTGAAAGGTTGTCCTCTGGATTGTCGGCCAGGAGCTTGGCCAAGATGAGCGAGGAATTCAGCGGGGTGCGCAGTTCGTGTGACATGTTTGCGAGAAAGTCTGACTTGTAACGGCTCGCCTGTTCCAATTCCCGGGCCTTGAGCAGCGTCGAGGCATTCGCACGCTCGAGATTGTCGCGTTGCGTCTCCAGTTGCTGCGCTTGTTCCTCGAGCTGCGAATTCGTCTGTTCGAGCTCAACCTGTTGCTGTTCAAGACGAATTTGAGACTCTTTGATCGCGCGGCTCTGTTCTTCCAGTTCCTCGTTGGAGACGCGCAGCTCTTCGCCTTGGACTTGTAATTCCTCGGACTGGCGCTGTGTTTCCTCCAGCAAGTTTTGAAGTTCGGTCCGATAATTTGCCGAGCGAACTGCCGCGGCGATAGCGGATGAGGCGTGGTCAAGAAAGACCAACACGGCCTCGTTGACGGGCTTGAGGAAGCCAAGTTCAATGACGGCGTTGGTGGCACCGTCCACTATTGTAGGAGCGATGACCAAATGCCGCGGTTTGTCGCTCCCCAGCGCAGATCCAAAAGCAATGTACCTGTCCGGCACGTCGTCAATGATTAGAGCCTTCTGCTGTGTGGCGGCTTGACCAAGGAGCCCCTCGCCCGTGTTGAATTTTTCAGTCACCGCGACATCGGCCGGCACGCCACACGTAGCGGTCTTGTTAAACGAGCGCCCGTCTCCGACAAAAAACACTCCGGCGACTGCTCCGGCATATTGAGACAGAAACGCAAGGATACTCGCACCCAGTTGCTCTATCCGCTGATCGCCAATGAGCGAAGATGACAAGCCCAACTGCCCAGTTTGCAACCACTGCTCGCGGCGTCGCGAGAGTGTCGCACGGCGGATAAGGACCCCGACGGCAATGGTGAGAAGGACGCCCAGAGAACCGGACAGCGCACTGGTCACGGACGCTGTGCTGTACGATGTGGCCATTTCGGCCAACCGCTGCTGACGCAGTGAAGCCTCTTCCTGTCCCATGATCGATATCTGAGACCGTATGGCGTCCATCTCAACTTTCCCCCGGTCGGAATTGACGACAGCCAGCGCCGCTTCTGGGCCCTGCGATCGCCGGAGATCGATGGTTTCCTTTAACTCAGAAAACTTGGCATCGACATGCCGCGCAAGGACCGGAAGTCGCCCCTGCTGGTTCGGATTGTCGTCGATAAGAACACCGATTTCCTCTAGCTTATGCGGGGCGTTTGCGAGGGCTGCAGTATACGGGTCAAGATAGCGAGCGTTTCCGGTCAGCACAAAGCCTCGCTGACCAGTCTCTGCGTCTTGCATATTTGAAAGCAACTCATCCAGGGAGACTATGACTTCGTGCGAATGGACGATGCGGTCATTGTTGGTTCGTAGCTTTTGCAGGTTGAAGTAAGCAAGCGATCCGCTCACAACGAAAAAGAAGACCGCTCCGGCGAGGATAAAGACGACAATGGAATCAAGGCCGAGAACGCGCCAGCTAGACTTGGGTACTTCAACATGCGGCATCTGCGAACTCGTCTCGATGGAGTAGAATCGTTGCAACCTTATGAAGCAAACACACTGATGCGTCGCGTCCCATTTCATTGCGCCCGCGCGAAATAGGGCCCGGAGGAGCGCCGTCAAGTCCAAGCAGCGTGACAGGACCAATTCGCGTGAAACAACGCCATTGTAAGTACCGCGCTACTCTTCGAAGCTCACAGCTAAGCTGGCCTGGCTTTCGCTACCCACGCGGCTGGCCCCACGTTGTTTTCAGCCCGAGTGTATTTAACCGGAACCTTTTTCCCGTTTACGCGTTCGTGAGTGCGTTTGTGCGTTTAGACCCGAGGGAAGCCAATGACAACTGATATGCTTTCCGTTCTGGTCGTGGAGGACGAGGCGCTCATTAGATTGAGCCTAGTGGCGGACCTAGAAGATGCAGGTTTCAGGGTGTTTGAGGCTTGCACGGCTGACCAGGCGTTGGACATATTCAATCTCGATCAAGGCATCGAGGCTCTTTTCACGGACATCGACATGCCAGGCTCGCTTGACGGACTGCAACTAGCGAGGATTGTGCGCAAAACCTGGCCGCACGTCGCGATCATTCTGACGTCGGGACATTTAAAAGTTGGCAAAGCCGATCTCCCCGTGGACGCGCCTTTCTTATCGAAGCCATACGACGTTGGGCGTGTCGTAAACCATATCCGAGAACTGGCTCGTCGCCAGTTGTCATGACATTGCTTAGACTGAACCTTTAGGCCATAGGTCAATGGCTGCCTGAAAAAATCGTAAACTCACAACCTCCCATAGGCATACCGGATATGGAAATCTGATGGCATTGGTCAAAACATCCCAGCTTGGCGTGAAGGCGAACCCCAGCAAGAGGGTTTCAGGAACGGTTGTTGCGGATGAGAAGATCGCCGCAACTCGTCGGTCTCAAGACCGATCCCGCCTTCGCCAACAGAAGGCGGCCGAACGAATTGGCGCTGCAACGGAAGAACTGGCTGCCGGAGTGACAGAGGCGGCATCAGCCGCAGAACAACTCAGGCGCGCACTCGAGCAGATCGCCGCCGGCGCTGAGGAAGCTGCGGGAGCGGCACATGAATCCCTGTCGGCTACGGTACATTTGTCCTCGAGGTTCTCGGAGGCGAGAGCAGAAGCCGACTTAGCACGCAAACGAACCGAGGGTCTCCAGACCTCCGTAATTGAGGCGGCTGCGCAAATTGAGGCGTCTATCAGCGCTATAGAACGCAATTCCTCAATGCAAATCGCGTCTGTTTCGGTTATCGAAAGACTTCAACTTCAGGCCGAGAATATATCGGCTGCGACCTCGGCCGTGGCCGATATATCAGATCGTACCAACCTCTTGGCCTTGAATGCAGCGATCGAAGCAGCGCGCGCCGGCGACAACGGTCGAGGTTTTGCGGTGGTTGCCGACGAGGTCCGCTCCCTGGCGGAAGTCGCCGAGCGGAGTTCACGAGAGGTGAATCAACATGCGGCTCGAATTTCCGAAGGGGTCCGCCTAATCTCAGATCGTATCAAGTCCGCTGCGGCAACGGCCGAAGAACAGAGTTTGAACGGCAGAGTTGTCGTAGAAGAACTACACGCAATTCGCTCGGTTCTGAGTTTGCTATCTAACAACAGTCAGACGATCCTGATTGCAGCGATCGAGGCTGAGTCCGCGGCACGTGAAGCCCAAAAGGGCTCCGAAACGGTTTCGGCCGCCGCAGAAGAGCAATCAGCAGCCGCGTCTCAAGCCCAGCGAGCAGTTCAACAGCAGAGCTCCGCGTTAGAGCAAAGTCAGCAAACCGCACAGTCCCTAGCCGCGTTAGCCGACGAACTCCTCTCCGGTGACAACCGGTCATCACGTGCCGAAGAACTCAGTTCGGCAGCTGAAGAACTCTCAGCCATGGTTCAAGAACTTTCGAGCGCCGCCGGCGAAATCCTGATCGCGGTCGATCAGATAAGCCGCGGGGCTGAAGCGCAGGCCGCGTCCACCCTTCAGGCCAACTCGGCAATGGCTCAGATCGAGCGCAGTGCTGCTCAAACGCACGATAATGCAAGTCAGGCAGCCGGACATTCTAACGAAATCAGAAATCTGATTGCAAAAAACAAAGCAGGGTTGGGCAAAATATCCCTGAGCATCGCAGCGACCGTCTCAGAGACAAAAGCGGGCTTGGCTGAGCTGAATACCCTCGGCGAACTAGGATTTCAGATTCAGCGCACTGTAGACCGGATGGTTCTCGTTGCGGTTCAGACAAACATGCTTGCGGTGAGCGGTTCGGTCGAGGCTGCAAGGGCAAGCGACGCTGGACGTGGTTTTGCCGTCGTTTCGACGGACATTCGAAAACTTGCCCAGGATGCCGCTGACAACGTCGACGGGGTCAAAGACAATGTTCGACTGATCCAGCTTCAGATTGTCGGCGTCCAGCGCGAATTGGAAGCCATTATTGTCTCTTCGGAGTCCGAAATCGCACGCAGCCAGACGATACTAGATCGTTTGAGTGCAGCAGATGACGATGTCGGGGCAATGATACAAAGCAATTCGACAATCCTTGAAGCCGCCCAGGCAATTCTCGTTGCCTCAAAGCAAGTCCAAATCGGCACACAACAGATTTCGTCAGTGGCGCAAGAGGCAAGCGCGGCTTGCTCACAGGCGGCGACTGCTGCAAGGCAGCAATCAAGGGGTGCGGAAGACCTGGCTGCAGCGGTTGAGGAAATAGCATCGTTGGCAGACGAACTTCAGATATCCGGCAGCTAAGGCGATGGAGAACTCGCAGTCGACAGCACGAAATCGGCTTGTATTTTGCGTCGGGGATACACGTCACGAGATTGATGCGGACTTAGTGTTGGAGGTTGTCAGGGCCTCGCATTTAACACGAGTTCCAAATGGCCCCCAAGCTCTCAAGGGAATAGCTAACTTCAAAGGTCGACCTGTACCCGTTGTGTCGATGCGCTTTATCTTGAACGGGTTCGACAGCTCTTCGATCAACGACGGCAAGATGATTATCTACGATCACGGCCAAATCATTGGGCTCCTCGTAGACGAAGTTCTCCGCCTGTCGAGCGACGATTCTGCAACGCCAGTGTTGGCTTTGCGCGAAATACTAGAAATGCAGTTCAAGTTATCCCGGCGTGCGTCTGATTTCCGCTTGGATCGCATCAGCCGGAACACTGAGATTGCGGTACCGGCCGAGACGACAGCACTGCTTTCTTTTCGGGCCTCGGGTCAGCTTTACGGCTTGCCACTTGAGCACGTCCGTGAGGTCGTGGCACTTGGTGATGCAATCTCCGCTTTTCCGGGCGCTGGCCAAGCGGTCGTTGGCGTCGTCGCCATTCGAGATATATCCTTGCCCCTGTTATCGCTAGCGTCTCTAATGGGGCTAGAAACCGACCAAGTCGACCCGAATAACTCCCGTGCCATCGTCGTAGCCAACGGAGCTGACTTGATTGGCTTGGTCGTCGATGAGATCGACGTCATCCATCGGTTGGCGAAGGAACACATTGATCCTGTTCCCGCGGTGTTGCAAAGAGGCCGCGGCGAAGGCCAGATTGAAGCTGTAGGCAGAATTTCGAATGAAGGTCTTTTGATCGCCATTCTCTCACCGGAGAAGTTGTTCGCCGAGCATTCCGTCACTCATGCCGTCAGCCAAACATCTGGAGCCCGTGGAATGGAGAAAACCCTGGCGTTCCAGGCGACTGAGCAGTTTCTGATTTTTCAGCTGGGTGACGAAAACTACGGCCTGCCTGTCGGCGCTGTGGATGAAGTCCTACGCCTGCCCGAGGAGATTACTCGACTTCCTGGCGCGCCTGAATTCGTGCTGGGCGTGGCGAACGTCAGGGGCAAGGCCGTCCCGATGATTGATCAACGCCGGCGCTTCGAAGCGTCGGCCTCTTTGCGATCGAAGAGCGCGCGGGCGATCATCGTCACAATGAGCGCGCTGCAAGTGGGCTTTGTCGTCGACAGTGTTTCGGAGGTCAAGGCGATACCGACGATCGCGCTGTCATCGACCCCTGAACTGTCTGCAGAACACGACAGTGTTTTCGACCGCATCGCGCATCTCGAAAGCGACGGCTCGATGATTTTGCTGATCGACCCACGACAGCTTCTGAGCCGAACGGAGACCGACCTCATAGCCACTCTTGCGATAGGAAAGCCTGGTGGTGACTGAGCCGTGATCCGTCTTCTCGTCGTCGAGGACTCCGCCCTGATGCGGAAATTGCTAGGTGGAATTTTTTCCACGGAAATGGGGTTCGATGTGCAGTTTGCGCGCAACGGCGTGGAGGCTTTGAAGACGCTTAAGGTATTTCGACCTGACGTAGTGACCTTGGACATTCACATGCCGGGGATGGATGGCCTCGAGTGCCTTGATCGCATTATGCTGGAATACCCCTGCCCGGTCGTCATGGTTTCATCTCTCACGGAGGAAGGAGCGGAAGAGACGCTACGAGCGCTGGAGATTGGCGCAGTCGATTTCGTTGCCAAACCTGGTGGAGCCATATCCTTGGGAATTGACGACCTTGCCCCTCTCCTGATCGAAAAGGTTAGCTTGGCAGCCACCGTTCGAATACGAAGAAGTCGCCGTCTAGCCGAACGAGTACGGCTGGCGACGTCGCCGGTCACCCACTCAAAAACCACGGGTGTTGTAAGTTTTGGCAACACTTTGGCAAAGAAAGCGAAGTCCGCGCGTGGTATCGTTCTTGTTGGCGCATCGACGGGTGGACCACCGGCCCTTGATGCGGTTCTGACAAATCTACCAGCGGAGTTCGATTGGCCGGTTGTGGTAGCACAACACATGCCCGCATCATTTACGGGTCCGCTCGCGCGCCGCCTGGACAAGATATGTCCAATGAAGGTGACCGAAGTGACCCGGCAAACAAACCTGGAGCCTGGCAATATTTACGTTGCAAAAGGGGACGCCGACATCATCGTCTCCTTTCGAGGCGGCTCTTTGGTTGTGACGGCAGCTCCTGCTGATGAAAACTTTCCCTGGCACCCAAGCGTCGACCGTCTCGTGCAATCTGCAATGAGACACGTGCCTGCGACAGATTTGGTCGGCGTACTCATGACGGGAATGGGAAATGACGGGGCGACTGCCATGACCGAGTTGCACGTGGCTGGCGGACACACTATTGCCGAGGCAGAAGAGACAGCCGTCGTCTGGGGTATGCCGGGCGAGTTGGTACGCATGAACGGAGCTACCGAAATCAAGCGCCTAGATCAGATTGGCCAGTCAATAAAAGATCGGTTGAAATGATGGCGATTCCGCCGCTCAGTATGGATTCAACCGGATTAAGCTCGCTGTCGGAGGCTGAGCTGAATGAAATTTGTGCAATCATCTATAATCGCAGTGGCATGGTGTTTGGGGAAACCAAACGCTATTACATCGAACGTCGCGTTGCGGACCTGCTTAACCACCGACAGGCACTGTCAGTCAGAAACTACATCTCGATGCTTCATGGGGATTTGGCCGAAACCGAATTCCTCATCAACAGCTTCACAGTCAATGAGACCTACTTCTACCGCGAGGCTCATCAACTGGCGTGCCTCAGCAATTCAATTCTTCCCGAAATAATTCGATCGAAAGGCCCGGGTGACCGCATACGCATATGGTCAATGCCTTGCTCTAGCGGGGAAGAACCATACTCAATTGCAATTTGGCTCCTTGAAAACTGGGACTTGGTAGATGCGTATAATATCGAAATTGTCGGATCAGACATTGATACCTCGATTCTACGACAAGCGACGCTCGGAATTTACGGTCAGCGATCGTTGTCAAAACTGTCGTCGGAGGTCATCGAACGTTATTTCGAAAATCAGAACGACCAGCAGCGGCAGATCATCGGCGACCTCAGGGAGTCGGTCACGTTTGTAAAAGGTAACATCGTGGATCGGCAGACATTGTCGACCCTGGGGCGTTTCGACGTAATTTTCTGCCGAAACCTGCTCATATATTTCGACGACGATGCACGGGAGGCGGCGGTCCGAAATATTCACGAGATGCTTTATCCAGGCGGGTACATTTGCCTCGGACACACAGAATCGATGTCTAGGATATCCGAAACCTTTCAAGCCGTTCGATTTCCTGACGCCATCGTCTATCGAGAAGCGGAGGCACGGTAGATGGATGAGTTGATGCAGCAATTCGCCATCGAAGCTCGAGAGCTTATTCAACAAGCCTCGGATGATCTGCTGGCGCTTGAGGCGGCCCCTCACGATCGACAACGACTTGAGAGTGCATTCAGGGCTATACACACTCTGAAAGGCTCGGTCGGGCTGTTCGATCTGGCTTCCATGCACAACGTGCTGCACCAGTCAGAGGATATTCTGTCCAGAGCACGAGCAAGCACCATCGTCGTGGATGTTAATCTGATCGATCCCCTTCTGGCCGTTATCGAATGGGTTGACGAAAGCATCGACGGCATCGTCAAGGAAGGACGCCTCTCGCAAGCCCAACAAAAACAGGCAACTCGTCTGCTCGGCTTGGTCAGCGGGAAAATGACGGAGCGGGAAACGGATGAACTCACCAATGTGCCTTCAACGATACCCGAATGGGCATCCGCGATGCGGGATCGATTGCCCGTTGCCCAGCGAGATGAACCCCTCGTTGCGATCAGCTACAGGCCACATCCGGAGTGCTTTTTCAACGGTGACGACCCATTGGCGACTATGTCGCGTCTGCCGGCGATTCGACACCTAGAGATTGCTTTCGGTGGGCAATCCCAGTCACTAAACACATTCGACCCATTTCGTTGTAGCTTGCTGGTTAACGCCATATGTGAGGGGCCTCTCTCCGCAGTGGAAGCCGAATTTCGGTTGATACCCGATCAAGTTGAACTCGCACCGTTACCAGGTATCGCGACCGAAGCATGGAGCCAGAAGGAAAGCCGGCCGGAACGGCTCGGTGAGCGACAGGCTTCAACCATGCGGGTCGATGCGGCACGAATCGACAGTTTGGTAGAAATCGCTGGCGAGCTGATTGCAGCTAAGAACGGTCTCCCTCTGATTGCGGAAATGGCCCGTGCCGGGGGCAATGACCCGCTCGCCAAGGCGATCTATTCGAGCCACCTGGAAATCGAGCGTCTGGTCGGATCGTTGTATAGCGCGGTTACCCGAGCTAGGATGATACCGCTGGAGCAGACATTTCGGCGTTTCCCGCGACTGGTTCGAGAAACTGCCGCCAAGCTCGGCAAGTCCGTTGATCTGATAATCGAAGGCGAAACGGTCGAAGCAGATCGAGAAATCGTCGAAAGTCTTTTCGAACCATTGTTGCATTTGGTCAGAAACAGCCTCGATCACGGTATCGAGCAGGAAGCAGAGAGGCTGAAAGCATCAAAATCGCCAAGGGGACGCATTAGTCTCCGCGCGACACAACAGGGGGAAGCAATAGACCTGGAGGTCAGCGACGACGGACGCGGTATGCTGTCCGAGGATATCCTCCGCGCCGCTACAGATCGTGGCTTGGTCACCAAGACGACAGCGGCAAACTTGACGGAATTGGATATTCTGCAGTTCGTTTTTGCTCCCGGGTTTTCGACAACAGATTCAGTATCCGACCTGTCGGGGCGTGGCGTCGGTTTGGACGTCGTCAAAAGATCTATTCAAAGGCTCGGTGGTGACGTTGAGATACAGACGGTTGTGGGAGAAGGAACTTCGTTTAATTTGCGACTACCCGTCAGCTTCTCAATGACACAGATCATGGTCGTCGAAGTCGATGGAGAGCGTTTCGGCGTTCCCATCGCAGACGTGATCGAAACCCAAAAGGTCCCCATTTCAGCCGTGCAATTGGTTAGGGGAAATCGGGCATTCATTCTCAGAGATCGGACGGTGCCGCTGCTTCATCTCGGTCAGTTGCTGAATACCACAGGCTTGAGAAAGGCGTCGAACGAGATGAAGGTCCTGATCGTTCAAGCAGGGGCGGAGCGCATCGGCGTAGCAGTCGATAAGATAGCCGAAAGAGTAGAGACGTTAACCCGTCCCCTTGCCGGGCTACTTCAAGGCATGACAGGGATCGCCGGCACCACGCTTCTAGGCGATGGAAAGGTTCTACTCGTCCTCAACCTTGAGGAGCTTATTGGATGACCGTGTGCATTGACGGCAAAGCAATTCTCTTGAGGGGATCGTGCGGCGTTGAGGAAGTTGAGCTCTTCGTGAGTTACCTGGAAGCGAGACCGGACCTGCCCGTCGATTTGACTGGGGTTGAAGCCGTTCACACAGCCTTGTGGCAGGCGATCATGATTTACCGACCAATAGTGACTGGATCGCCCAACTCACCATTTCTTGAGGCCAAGCTTTTGCCCGCGCTCCGGTCATCGATGGAACAAGACAATGAACCAGACGCGGGCGAACTTGCGAAAGCTTCGCCATACAAATAAGTGTAACAGCATATTCCGGCCGTTAGGCTGATAGCTGAAATCGAGGAAGATAATGACGGTCAACATTCTGGTCGTGGACGACAGCAAGCTGGCTAGAATCGTAGCTTGTAAAGCCATTTCGGCCCTACAGCCGGAATGGAACAAGGTTGAAGCTGGGAGCGCTGCTGATGCTCTATCGATTCTCGGCGAGCAACGGATCGATGTCGCAATTCTCGACTTCAATATGCCGGACAAGGACGGCCTTGAACTTGCCTCAGAGTTGCGTGCGGACTACCCCGTGATGCCGATTGCAGTCATCACGGCGAATGTACAGGATGAGATCGTAGCGAGGGTGCGAGCTCTCAATGCCACCTTCGTCGCCAAACCAGTCACTCAGGACGCGCTTAGCAGCTTCATCTCCGGAGCTGCACTTCGGCTGAAGAAAGCCGGGATATGATCAAAAACAACATCGAACTCGACGAACTCGAGCGAGACGCCCTAACTGAGCTCGTCAACATCGGCGTCAGCAGGGCTGCCGCAAGCCTTCGAAAAATGGTCAATCGAGAGGTACTTCTTTCCGTGCCCTCAGTCGAGATCGTGACCAGAAAATCTGCGGCGTCTTTGATCGGGCAACGGGAAAGTGAGTCTCTGATTGCGGTGCAACAGCAGTTCGAAGGGCCTTTCTCGGGCCGTGCCTTGCTGATTTTCCCTCAGAGCAACGGTTTATCGCTTGTTCGGGCCATCGTCGGCGACGAAATCAACGAAGCAGGCATAATCGAAATGGAAGACGAAGCGCTTACAGAAACCGGAAACGTCATTTTGAATGGCTGCCTTGGTTCAATGGCGAATATGCTTCAGCATACGTTGAAGATGTCGATCCCCAACGTTCGTCGAGGGGATAGCACACTGTTATTTGAGGCTCTCCGCAGCAGTAGCGACGAAAACTTCGTGCTTTTCCTATATATCAACTTCTCGGTGCGGGAACGCGACATCCGGGGTTACATCGCCATGATCATGGATTTGCCATCCCTCGAGAAACTCAAGCAACTGATCGCCGATTTTATCGAGCGAGTAATGGCGGAAGACGAGTGACTGTCATGATTTCAGGCTGGGCCCACCATGTCTAAGGATTTTCAGGGACCCGACGCAGCGCATTCCACCGGTCGTTCCGAGTTTGAAGTTGCCCACCGCCGCCTGCAGCTCACACTGGACGCCGCAGGAGCAAGTTGCGAATGGGAATGGGATATCGCAAACAAAAAGCTCGTTGGTGACGCCCGCTTTGCGGCGATCACCAACCAAGACCCTGTCGCTCTAGCAGATGGCGTGAGCACCGATCATTTCTTCAAGTCCATTCATCCAGACGACCTCAAACGTGTGAAACTCGCTGTCGCTGGGATTCTTGCCGGCTCAGAAGTCTTTTCCAAAGATTATCGACTTCTAAAGGGCGACGGCGGCTATCGCTGGGTCCATGCAAGCGGCCAAGCTATTCGAAACGCCGACTACGAACCGACTAAGTTCGTTGGTATGCTTGTCGATGTAACAGAACAAAGGCGAGTCAGCGAGCAGTTACGGATCGCGCAATCTGCTGGTGGCGTAGGGACGTTCGAATACATTGTTGGCTACAGCACCATCAACGTCTCGGAACAGTTCTGCAGGCTATTCGGTCTGCATGCGACCAAGTTCCTGCCCGTGGCCACCCTCAATAGCCTTATCCATCCCGAAGATGAGCGAGTTATCGATCTTAAAACTCCCGATCCCTCCGAAAGCGGCAGAAATGTCGAGTTCCGTGTTACGAGGGCTGATGATGGGGAGGAAAGATGGCTTGCTTGCCGCGGCGAGTACGTCGACGGCATTGAATCCAGCGGTGGACGTTACGTTGGGGTGGTGTTTGACATCACGGATGCGAAGAACACGCAGGAACGACTGAAGGAGGCGAATGAGGAGCTTTCCGAGTTGGCTCGTGAAAGTCTGCGAGAGCGTAACCGTGTATGGAAAAATTCGAGGGACCTTCTTGTCGTTATAGACACCGACGGTGCATTCCGCGACGTCAACCCGGCATGGGCGAGTATCCTTGGCCACGATCCACAGGGTATTATCGGGAAAAAAGTCATTGAGTTTGTCTGGGCCGAAGATCGCGACCAAGTCAAACCAGAGTTAAAGAAAGCGATCGATAACACTTACAACGCGCTGGAACTCCGGCTCACCCACGCCGACGGAACGCCAAGAACGATATCCTGGATGACTTCGCGTGAAGACGATCGCGTTTACGCTTACGGACGAGACGTCACGCTCGAGCAACACCAGAAGGCAATTCTGGAAGACACCGAAGCCCAGTTAAGGCAATCTCAGAAGATGGAGGCTGTCGGCCAACTTACAGGCGGGATAGCGCACGATTTCAATAACATGCTCACTGGCGTCATTGGTGGTTTAAGCATTATCAAGCGCAGGATTGCTGCCAATCGCACTGAGGACCTCGATCGATTCATCGATGCGGCCACGACGTCTGCCCACCGGGCCGCGTCGCTCACACATCGCCTTTTAGCCTTTTCGCGTCGACAGTCACTGGAGAAAAAGCCAGTCGAAGTGACACGCCTCGTCAATTCCATGGAAGACCTTTTTCGCCGAACACTGGGTGAGCAAATCGAGTTGGAAGTAAATCTCGAACCCAACGCGTGGCACGCTATTACCGATGCTAATCAGCTCGAGAGTGCGATTCTCAACCTTGTAATCAACGCTCGTGACGCGATGCCCAAAGGCGGCAAATTGACAGTCGAGACCACGAACTTGGCGTTATCCGACGCCGATATTGTCCGCGGAGAGTCGCTTCAGCCCGGACATTATGTCGTTCTGGCAGTTAGCGATACAGGCATTGGCATGTCTCAAGCGACGATTGATAAGGCTTTTGATCCGTTCTTTACCACGAAGCCAATTGGTCAAGGAACAGGCTTGGGGCTATCGATGATCTACGGTTTTGCGCAGCAGTCGGGTGGACATGCTCGCATCTATAGCCAAGTGGGGCTGGGTACGACGGTCAAACTATATCTCCCGGGTGCGCCGGATACGATCAACGTAGATACTTCAGCAACTGAAGCCAATTTTGTGCCACCCCGCGGCGATGGCGAGACCGTTCTCGTTGTGGAGGACGACGATTCCGTTCGGATGCTTGTAGTCGATGTCTTGACAGAGCTGGGTTATCAAGTTTTAGAAGCGATTGATGGCCCTACTGCACTGCCCTTAATCGAAGGACGCACACGCATCGATCTTCTGATTTCTGATGTTGGGCTACCCGGTCTGAACGGTCGCCAGCTTGCGGAGATCGCGCTGATAGCGCGACCAGCGTTAAAGGTCCTCTTTATCACAGGCTACGCGGCTACCGCGGCCTCGCGAGCTGACTTTCTTGCTCCTGGCATGGAGATGATAACTAAACCGTTTGCAATCGACGATCTCGCGCAAAAAGTTCGAGAGATACTGACGACAACATGATTTCATGCCGCATAATGTTTAAGATCGACAGCCGTTTGTGAAGCAGTTCAGGCCACAGACGGCTTAAAGATAAAAGCCGCGAGTGGTGGAACGTCGCTTTCTGGACCTATAGCCGCTCGCAACGCGATGATAATGCAGACGGGCGACAACGTTCAACGACAAGAGAAGCCGGTCAAATCCATCTACTTACCATGTAGTTGGACGTTGGCGAAGTATCTGGGTAATCGGCCTCTCGTGCATCTGATGCGCATCCGATCGATCGAGAACGGTTTCCCTAGGCAAGGAAAGGGCGCTCTGAAGTGGCCGCGTAGCACGCAGGCGACCGAGCCTGGCGATCCTGCGTCAGGTTACGCTTGTCCTGCTTAGAGAATAGGCGCTTGCAGCAGTTTTAGCAGTATCGGTCGGTAGTCATTCAGCGCAAACGTCAAGTCGTCCAACTCGGGAAGCTTGAACCATCCAAGATCGGAATGCTCATCTCCCAGGAGCAAACCGCTACCCCCTGACCACTCCGAGACGACATAGATATAGAATGGTGTGGTCTTCGATTTGTCGTCTGGCTCGTAGACAGTTGCCAGCAGCGTGAAAGAGGTGGGCGTCAGTCCAACCTCTTCCTGGCATTCACGAATGAGGGCATCTTCGGCCTCCTCACCGCGATCAACATGTCCACCCACAAGGTCCCACCGTCCAGCCGACCATTTCCGGTGCTCTGCGCGTTTCACAAGGAGAACTTTTTGATCAGATATGAACGCTGCGCAGACGATCTTTTTCATCGAGGCCTCGTTTTGATTTCACACGCCAGAGGTTCTGTCTGGCAACCGAAGCTCAGAACCAACCCTTCCTCCAAAACCAAAGCAGTGGAGCCACGGCACTAAGAATAATTACACTCCACGCGAAGGGGTAGCCCCATGTCCAGTTCATTTCCGGCATGAATTTGAAATTCATTCCCCACACGCCGGCCATGAGTGTGGGTGGTACCCCGACCACCGAGGCAATCGTTAGGACTTTGAAAATGTCGTTCTGTTCGATCGTGATGAAGCCCAGGACCGCATCCAGCAGGAACTGCGTCTTGTCGGACAGGTGCGTCTCGTAGTCGCTCAATGATGCAACGTCTTTTGAGACGGCGTGGAGCTGATCTCGAAACTCGTCGGACAACATTTCATGGCAGACATCGAGCGTGAATGTCGCCATCCTCCCCACACCAAGCAGTACATCGCGTGCCTTTGAATGCAAATTCCGAGGCATGTCGCCCCCTGATTCCGACATGATGCCGCCCCCCAATTCCGAGAATTAGTCGCCCCCCAGTTCCGAGATGATGTCGCCCCCTGATTGGGGTGTTTGTCGGGGTGTCCTGCTGGTGAGAAGTTCGTCCCTTTCAGGTGTGCTGAGAGGAAGGAACGCAATGCCAGCGGAGAGAGTAGCGATGCGGCGTGTCCGCGAGATTTTAAGACACAGATTTGAAGAAGGGCTCGGCCACAAGTCGATTGCGGTGCGTGTTGGGGCTGCTCCTTCGACCGTGCGTGAGACATTGCGCCGTCTGGAGCGTGCCGGGCTATCGTGGCCGTTGGCTGAGGATGTCAGCGATGCGGTACTGGAAGCTGCCCTCTATAAGGCTGCCGGGACAAAGACAGGTCATCGGCGCATCGCCGAGCCTGATTGGGCGCAGGTTCACCGCGAGCTGAAGCGCAAGCATGTGACGCTGCAGATCCTGTGGGACGAATATATCGGCCTTCATCCTGAGGGTTACCGCTATTCCCGCTACTGTGATTTGTATCGCCATTGGGCTTTGAAGCTGCCTGTGACGATGCGCCAGGATCATGCGGCTGGCGAAAAGCTCTTCGTCGATTATGCAGGCGACACGGTCACTGTTGTGATCGACAGATTGTCCGGTAAGACGCGGCAGGCTCATCTGTTTGTTGGAGTGCTCGGCGCTTCGAGCCTTTCATTTGCCCATGCCCGCTGGAGCGAGACACTTCCCGACTGGATCGAATGCCATCTGCTTGCGCTTGAGACATTCGGCGGCGCACCGGCTCTGCTTGTTCCCGACAATGCCAAGGTTGCCGTCATCAAGGCATGCCATTTTGATCCGCAGGTCAATCGCACCTACACCGGGATGGCGACACATTACGGCAGCGCGGTTCTTCCAACGCGACCACGTCGGCCGCGCGACAAGGCGAAAGTCGAAGCGGCGGTTCGCATCGTCGAGCGCTGGCTACTGGGTCGGATGCGACATCGCGTGTTCTACAGCCTTGCTGACGTGAACAAAGCGATTGGCGAACTCCTCCAAGATCTGAACGACAAACGCGTCTTGCGCCGCATTGGGCGCACAAGGCGACAGTTATTTGAAGAGCTCGACTATCCCGCCCTGCGACCGCTTCCGGTCGAGCGATATGTCTTTGCTGAATGGAAGATACGCCGGGCTGGCCTCGATTATCATGTCGATATCGACAAGCACTTTTACTCCGTGCCCTACCGGTTTGCCCGTGAGCAGGTCGAGGCACGGATCACTGCCAACACGATCGAGATATTCTACAAGGGCGAACGGATCGCAGCCCACAGGCGATCAAGCGGCAATGGCAAGCACACGACGATACCGGAGCACATGCCATCTTCCCATCGGCGGTTCGCCGACTGGACGATCGAGCGTATCAGCCGCGAGGCATCGGCAATCGGATCTGACGTCGCTTTGCTCTGTGACCGCATTCTCGCCGACCGCCCGCATCCCGAACAGGGCTACAGAGCTTGCCTCGGCATCATTCGGCTCGTCAAAGCTTTCGAGCGGGAAAGGGTCAATGCAGCCTGTGGCCGAGCATTGGAAATCGGCGCTCGAACCTATGGATCGGTGCGCTCCATTCTCGACAATCACCTGGACCGACCATCGACCTCATCGGCTCCATCGTCTGAACCCATCCACCACTCCAACATCCGCGGTTCCCGCTATTACCACTAAGGAGAAGTTACATGCTTGCACATCCTACCCTTGATAAGCTGAATGCCATGGGCCTGACCGGCATGGCCAAGGCGTTCCACGAACTGATCACCCACGGAGAGAGTGAACAACTCTCTCATGCCGAATGGCTTGGGCTCCTGCTCGAGCGAGAATGGAGCTCTCGCCACGATCGCAAGCTTGCCACCCGATTGCGGTTTGCCAAGCTGCGCCATCACGCCGTGCCAGAGGATGTCGATTACCGTAGTGAACGCGGACTTGATCGGGCGCTGTTCATGAGGCTCATCGCTGGAGACTGGATCGATGCGCACGACAATCTCGCGATTTGCGGCCATTCGGGCGTTGGCAAAAGCTGGTTGGCCTGCGCCCTCGGCCACAAAGCATGCCGGGACGATCGCTCAGTTCTCTATCAGCGCGTTCCTCGGCTGTTTGCCAATCTCGCTCTGGCTCATGGCGATGGTCGCTACGCCAGACTGCAACGCACTCTTGGCCACGTCCAGCTTCTGATCCTTGATGACTGGGGGCTGGAGCCACTCAATGAGCAAGCGCGTCATGATCTCTTGGAAATCCTCGAAGATCGCTACGGACGTCGCTCAACGATCATCACCAGCCAACTTCCTGTGTCAGCCTGGCATGACTTTATCGGCCACCCCACCTACGCTGACGCCATTCTGGATCGCCTCGTCCACAACGCACACCGCATCGACTTATCAGGCGATAGCCTGCGGCGAAATCAGCCACGAAAATCTTGACTCCCAACCACGATAGACTGAAAACAATCGAGACCAGCAGGACCCCAGCCTCAAGGGGGCGAGATCATCCCGGAATCCGGGGGCGCTATCATCTCGGAACAAAGGGGCGGCTTCATCGGAATCTGCACCTTTGAAGACCGATCGCCAAGCGCCCCGACTTTCGACAAGGCTTTTCGCAGGGTGAAATCTGCTCCGCGTTGCGCGGTGGACCCTTTCAAGTTGCCCCGGAACACAGTGCGGGATACCTCGTCTACCGCGCTCGCGAGGTGTTCAAGGACATCTGCGCCTCGATCTACGATCGCTTCGAGCAGTGCAACGAAAACGCCCATTCCACTGGCAAGGGCTTCCTCACGCTGCAAACGCTCGGCGACGGCATCGAAGCTCGGTAAAGTCTCGTAGCGTACTGTGATCAGTATCTCAGAGCTTACGATAAAGCCCGCAGGGGACAGTTCGGCGTGCTCTGTCGTCGCCTATCCAATCACAGGAGCACTTAAATAGAGACGGTCGCCAGATTTTGACAACCGGCTTGTCACCTCGATCTCACTCAACGCTTCCTTGGTTGGCACTTTCACCTTCGCGCGGCGCTCGACGAATTCGATCTCCTCGGAGTTGGGATTGATGAGGTCTAGCCATATGACGTGGCCAGGCAAGTCTTCGTTGAGCCCACCGGGTCTGACGGTACCTTCGGCATCACGGTATATGTTCAGCACTGAAGGCTCCAACGCAATTGATTGTCACGAGGCGATCGTCCAGCGTTACCTTGGCTCGACCTACCAATTACCCGGATCGGCCGTCTGGTCGGTGGCGGCGAACTTATTCGCGCCATCGCGGTCGAGTTCCAGCCTCCCCGCAATGCCGGCAGCGTCCGTAACAACAAAAGTGGTTGGCGGGGGCTCATTCATCATTTTCTGGTAGGTGAGCAACGCCGCTTCTTCATGGGTATCCGCATCTATTTGGTATTCAACGGTTACAGAGAATTTTGGCATGAGATCTCCTTTGAAACTACATGATAAGGTAGCGCCTTCGCTAGCTGAAACCAGCGATTCTCGCGAAAGGTATCAAAAGGCGGTCAAATCAATCGGCCGGACAATAAATTCGGCTATCCCGTTTTCAGTGGAACGGTATCGTCTAGCGAAACGTCCTCGTGATGATGCAAGACGTCAAGAGTCCGACGTTGTACCGGCCTCTTGACGTGGCATGACAAGCTTACTGCATCAGTTGTTGTGGGCGGTGCAGGCCTCGTCTTCCGGCGTTGCATTGCTTTTGCCGCCTTGCGTCTGGAGTTTTCCGTCTCCAGCGCTGCTTGCGGGATTGGCACACTTGGTTTTATCCATTTTCATAGTGCTGCCCGTTGAGGACGAATCAACCGCTTTTGGACTCTTCATGTCGGAATTTGCACCGCCTCCGGTATCAGTCTGACTCTTGTCCATGGTCGACCCTGCCGGGGCGGGATTGGACTGTGCAAAAGCAGATGTTGCCATTCCGATGGCGAGGATGGCTGTAGCGACGATCTTAAAACGCATTGTTTCCTCCTTGGATGATGCGCAGTTTACGGACGCTAATTAAGGCGAGGTGTGGTTGTTCCTCTGATTTATTGGAAACGCCGGGATAATTAAGCTCCATGTTCCGCTTGCCCGGTCGGAAACCCAGGCTAGGGAATCGTCAGCGCACGAAGCGTTTCACTTTCGATGCAAGTTCTTCCCGCAGGTCAGAAAACTCAATGAAAATAACCCTGCACGTCGGCCACGGGCTCAAGGTTCCCAGAGTGCCAACCGCTGCGCCTGACGATCGACTTCGGGCGCCGGTTTCGAACGAAATTGCAAGATGGCTGAGTCGGCACATGCGTATGTGCGCGGCAGCGTGATCACAGCGTTGATGCTGGAATGCATGATCGGCGGTTACAAAGGGCTTTACCGCACATGCCGATGGGACCACCAGGGGTATGCCAGGAACCGTCAAGGCGCTGATGCGGCAGGCAGCAAGTTATACGGGTTGCGCCTTATGATGGTGTCCCAGGCGTCGTTTCTCCATCTCCCCTGCGCAGACGGCGCAACCTGTCTAGGTTAGTCCTAGCGCTGGAAACACGAGCAGCTGACATGTCGCAACTCTTGGACAGCATAACCAGAAGCTCTTCACCCTCGTTCAACGATATCACGCCGCGAGTGGCTAACCGGTCGACCAAGAAAAGTAGAGCGCCCTCAGCCGCAAGCGCGCGCCGTCTCATTTCCTTCTCGTAGGTTTTCTCAGCCATGTCGTCCTCCGTAGCGGACAACCATCATATGACGTGCTTGTTCCCTGCGGAATTCGGGATCGGAGCGTCGTGACGGCGGGGGCCACGCCTCAAGTGGCGATTGCAGGCGGCCACGTAAGTTGCTCTTGCGATCACACCGGCACGGTCGCTGCCAGCGCGAACTCCCGCGAGAGACACTGCGCCCATCCGAGACGGCATTCGCGTCCCCCGTTCGGACCGCCGCCGAGAACACGCGACGACGTTCCCGAAAAGGCGGGTGCGCTCGGCGCAACAGCGACATGGTGGATGTGGTCTGCAAGGCAACATAATCGAGACAATGTCCTATGAGACCGGGAGGAATGGTAACACACGTGCTTCCTGCTGGACCCCAGCCACAACAACGTTGAGGCTGTCTGCCACGGCCCGGGAACGCGGTCGGCCACCGATGTGATTACAACGCGGCCACCTCTCTGTGGCAGCATGGCCGGGTCAACGGGGCTCCACTCGCAGGCTGAGGTAGGTCTGATCGAAGCCCGCAATTTCGCAAAGGCGCGGCCAATCCTTGATCGTTACGGTGCGCGCATCCCACGCAAAAGCCTCCTGGCGTCGAAGAGCCTGTAGCGTTTTGTTCGCATGGACAAGGGAAATACCCACCACGTCAGCCAGTTCTGCTTGGGTCAGGGCGAGCTGAAACGACCAGCCATCCACCTTGCCTACTGTCCGCAGTCGGACGTACAACTCACAGATGAGGTGGGCGATATGTGCCTGTTTTGATCTCCGTCCCATCGAAGCAATCCACTCCCGATTGATCGCAGCGTCAACAATCGTGTTCAACCACAGCAGCCTTGTGAGATGTGGCATAGTTTCGGTCAGCCTTCTCAATTCTGTGTGGTCGGCGAAAGCAACACGGCACGGAGAAAGTGCGACAATACCGTGGTCGAGCTTGTGAAGCAAAAATGCGTGCAAATCGACGAAATCACCTGGCACCTGAAGAGCCGTGAACTGGCGTGTGCCGTCAGCCATTTGCTTGTAGCGGGCCGATAGGCCGTCAACCATAAGGGTACTATAGGTCGGCCGCTCACCCTCGCTCACGATGTCCTCGCCGGGCGCAAAAGTCCGGCCGATCTTGATGGTATCACGCAATCTGTCAGTCTCTTCGTCAGTAACCACGTCGCGGCTTTGAAGATTCATTAGAAGGGGTTCGATCATATTGGTCTCTTTTAATGTCATCTACAAAAGGATGGCGATCTGCACCAGACGAGGACAACTCTAAGCAGCGCTGGTTACCAGCTAAGGGTTTGGCAGAACCTCGTAACTAAATGTCAATGTCCCGATGGAGATCGCCCGCCCGCCATCGTCACGTACTTTAACGGTTATAACTCCGCGCCGCTCGTTGACGGTGAACTCATCACGCGCGATGTCCGTGAGGATGCGAGCGACCTGAAGCGACACTTCCGCCTCTGAAGACATCAGCTGTCCAACGTTGTCGGATAGGTCGCCATCTCCGTTGTGGAGATCGAAATAGAATCTGTCGCCCATAGCAATCCCTGCTCAACTGTTACCCTGCGAAAACGTGGCTTTCGTCCATGCGTTCCAGGGATTTCGCCGATTTTCGAGCTTCTGTGTAAAAGTTAAATGCGCTGCTCGCCCAACATCGTAATCTTGGAAGAAAGCTAGGAGGACTGATATGGCTGACACCATAAGGGAAAGTTTTACGCAAGAGGAACGTCGCCAAGCATTGGAGACGACAACCCAAATGGCAAAACAAAAGATGGATGCCGACAGGCAAGCGCGTGATGATAAAACACGTAGGCTTCGGCAGGCCAGGCTTGCCGCTGAAATTCAGGGCACCCGCTAGATAGCGGGTAAGCCTCCGATACGCTATGCTTGCAGTAAAGACCGATTTCCTCCGGCAGCTGTGCATGCCTGTCCTTGGCACTGTCTCATCTTGGTGTTGGTTTAGCGGCCCACCGTCACGAACTCGCCGTGATCATCGGTTTCCGGGGCGTCAGCTTGACGATTAGCCGCTGTTCCCCGCCCGCGCACACCCCAGTGAAGGCTTGCGCTCGCTTTCCCACTCCGCAGGCGCGCTCGCTCATGTTGTGTCGCTAGTCGATAGTTCCTACTTGTTGACTCACTTTAGGTAGAGCTCGACGACATGTGCACGCAGGAATTCATCCCTTAAGGTCGCGGCAGGGTAGACAAAGTCGCCAAGCCCGGTGGTTAGCGTCACATCGGCATCGGAAAGGTTCGCCCGAAGTTGAAGGATTTTATCGCCTAATTTCCAGTCGATAAATAAACACTGGTCGGGCGCTTCAATGATTTTTCCAGCGTAACCTTGCGCTGTCTCGAGCAACGGAATGATGCTTTCTTTTCGAAGCGCGAGAAGCTTTCGGATGAACTCAGCCCACGCCATTGCCCCTTGTGAGGCCGCCTGGTTCCAATTGATCTTGCTCGACAGGAAGGTGGACATGCTATTCGGATCGGGTATGTCCGCAGCCGATCTTCCGGATGGAATGCCACCGAAATTTTCCGCTTCCTTGGGTCTATTTTCCCGGATCGCCTTTGCAATCTCACCATTGTAATCGGAGAAGAAGTGAAATGGCCTGAGAGACAGGTGCTCGTCGCCCATGAATAGCATCGGTATCTGGGGGGAAAGCAAAAGGATTTCGGTGAGAGCGCGGTAAAGCTGCCGATTGATCCCGAGATGCAAGCGATCGCCAAGTGCCCGGTTCCCCACCTGATCATGGTTTTGCAGGAAGTGAATAAAGGCGGTCGGAGGGAGTGCTTCGGTTGGCGGAGGGTTATCACTGAAAATCCCCTTGCCCGGTCGAAGGTAGCCATATGCCATCACCCGCCTGATCTGATCCCAGGTATCGTCCTTGAACGGCTCGTAACAGCCGGTGGCCTCTCCGGTGACGGCAACATGCACCGCATGGTGAAAGTCATCATTCCAGTCGGCTTTGTAATGCCTCCGGCCTGCAATTTCTTCCATGAGATCGGTACCGTTGGCGGGGTTTTCTGTGATGAGGTGAACATGCCGATCTGAGACCCGCTTTCGTACCTCTACCGCGATCTGCTCGAGAATATGGACGTCGCTTCCGTCTTCGATTTGATCGATGGCATCAAACCTCAACCCGTCCAGCCGAAATTCCTGAAGCCAGTAGAGGACGTTCTCAACAAAATAGCTGCGGACCTCCGGCTTCTCATAGGCGATTGCCGCACCCCATGGCGTCGGGGCATCTTTCCGGAAGAAACCGGGGGCATACCGGCCAAGGTAATTGCCCTCTGGTCCAAAGTGATTGTAGACGACATCCAGGAAAACCATGAGCCCGTGCCCATGTGCGGCGTCGATGAATGCCTTCAAGTCGTCTGGCGAACCATAGGCGTTATGGGGTGCAAATTGCAGTACGCCATCGTATCCCCACCCTCGAGTGCCAGGAAAGTGTGCCAGTGGCATGATCTCGACTGCTGTAATTCCAAGGTCGGCCAGCAGCGGCAGCATTGCCATCGCGGAACGAAAGGTCCCCTCCGTTGTCAGCGCTCCGATGTGAATTTCGTAGACAACCGTCTCCTCCCACGGTCGACCGCTCCATTCGGAATGCCGCCAGCAGTAGCTGTCCGGGTCTACAATTAAAGACGGGCCGTCCAGATTGTCGAGTTGTAGACGGGATGCAGGATCACCAACGGCCGTGCCATCCGCCAGCACAAACTGATAGCGAGCGCCAATGTTGGCATCGACGTCAACGATATGCCACCCATCCTCGGATCGTTGCATGGAAATATCGGCTCCGTCCAACTCTAGCCCGACCGCCGCCTCTGCAGGAGCCCAAAGTTGAAAGCGGGTTTTCCCGCCCCGCACTGAAACGGGTCCCCACCGTTGGCCTAAAGGCAGCGTCGTCTGGTTAATCGTCTCAATGTTCATCTTGATAGCCCCTACCCAGCGCCCACTCAGATTGGCGACCCAGTGATGTGTCGTGATTGTTTGAGGCAAGCAATGAGACGACGTAGGTGCTCATTGCAATCAGCATGACCTGACGGGCGGTCAGCCCGCAGGGCATCCAAGAAAATGCAGGTTACTCGGCGGCATGCTTTCGCTCGAACGTTCCGACGAGTTGACCCTCCGCCAAGATATGACCTTGAATGGCTTTCAACACCTCCTCCCGTTTCGCACCGGCTTCGACGCCGAGCGTCTCACTATCGATCGCGAAAACTTGGAAGTGATAATGGTGAGCAGGATCGCCGACAGGTGGCTTGGGGCCGGTATAGCCGATTGACCCTCGGCTATTCGCACCCTGCTTCATGCCTTTGGGATCTTGCAAAACCGGAGAGCCGGGAATGCCTTCCCGCAGCTTCGTTATCGTCGCCGGGACGTCGAAAGCAACCCAGTGTGTGAACGGCTTGGGGCTTGCGGCGTCAGGGTCGTCGACAATCAAGACGAAGGACTTGGTGCCTGCTGGCGTTCCTGCCCACTCTAGTGAAGGTGACGCATCGTCTCCATCGGCCGAATATTGCGCCGGGATCGGCCCATCTTTCGGGAATGCGCTCGTCACGCTTATTTGATCAGAAGACCTGGCGTCAGCAAGATCGATGGCTATCTTGGAAGGCGGCGTGTCTGGTAGGATATTTGGAATCGCCTTCGCTGCCGCTGTGTCTTTGACAGCTCCGCTGTATGTCACCTTGTAAATGACGCCGTTGCTGTCGTCGGCGACGAAGAGGGAACCGTCGCTGCCCGTCGCTATTCCGGTCAACCGCCCGAGATAGCCGTATTTGCCATTATCCTGTTTCAGCAAAAATCCTTCCAGAAACTTTTCGAAGGCGACAGGCTTTCCATTTTCGAAGTTCACCCGCATGACTTCGTAACCACTGGGCGGACGACGGTTCCATGATCCCCGCATGGCGACAAATGCGTCACCACGATAGTCGGCCGGGAACGCTTTACCATTGTAGAACGCCATCTGCATGGGCGCGCTATGAGCGGTGTAACCCAGAGTCGGCTCGGAAGACTGCTTTGCCCACTGCTCGAGAGTGACACCCTCGGGAGGGTTGATATGTGGATTGATTCCGCTCATCCCGTAGACGTAAGGCCAACCGTATTTCTTGCCCTGTTCGATGTGGTTCAGTTCTTCGATTTGGACCTCATCGCCAAGCCAATCGATCCCATGGTCCATACCGTATAGGGCACCCTTCGAGGGCTCCCAGGCAAACCCGATCGTGTTTCGCAGGCCGGACGCAAAGATTGAACGCGTTTTACCGTCTTTGCTAACGCGCAAGATCGTCGCATTCTCGGGATTGTCTTCCTGACACTCGTTGCATGTGCTGCCGACAGAGATATAGAGCATTCCGTCCGGCCCGACATTTATCGTCCGGTTGGCGTGCTGTCCCGCATCCGGCAAATCGTTGATGATCCGGCTTAACGGTCCAAACGTCCCGTCTGGGTTGATCGAGGCGCTGTAGACGTCGTGGATGGTCACCAGAAACACGGTGTCGCCGTCGATCGCGACACCATGCATATTCGGGCGACTTGCCACGGTTTTCACCTCGTCAGCGCGTCCATCGGAGTTGGTGTCCTTGAGCATCACCACGTCACCGACAGTACGCCGCGTCGCATAAACGGTTCCGTCAGCGGAGACAGCAAGCATCCTCGGATTGATTAGTTCACGGGCGTAGACTTGAACCTTGAAACCTTGCGGCACCTTGAGAAGGCTTGTGAGCTTGTCGTCGTCAGTGACAGACAGCTTCTCAGGCTCAAGGATTGAGCCTTCGATTGTGACGTCGGACGCAATACCAACCGCGCCTTTCACCTGAGCATGACATAGCTGCGGCAAGACGAGGGTTGAGACCACGAGCGACATGTAAAGTCCGGATTTCTGAAGCGCCATGTGTTCCCCCGATCCCCAGCCCAAACAATCTTGTTCCGAGGTAGGACGTGAACCTCCATGCGCTGGGAAAGTTCCCTTGAGGAGCGGAGCGAAATGCTGGCGAGATGGACGTCGGATCACGCTCGACTGGAAACCCAAGCTCTCAGCACGGCGAGCCTATGCAGGCTCTACCAGTGCGTACCGTCGGCAGTGCTCCAGATATGCAGCCTCGTGGGTCGCCACCAAATCGACCACGCTTGCCCAAAGCCACGAGGGAGCCTCAAGTTTCCGAATTGGGCTGATTTTTAGCACGGCCAGCCAGGACTTTCTGTTGTCACTGTCCATTTGCCTTGCGTGAGCCAGCCCTACAGTGTGAGCGAGATACTCCGCAACGGTCAAAGCTTCCTCTCTGGTCAGCTTGTCGATCTCAATCTTCAAATCTTGGGGGAGCAATTCGCGCACGAATACCGACTTTCCAAGAACATCGGTTGCCACCATCCGGCTGCCCAAGTATGGAGACAGATGTCTGGCTCCTTCGACGACCCGCTCTCCATTGTCGAGTGGCATGACAACGTCAGGGAAGCGTGGGGCACTAGGCGCGACGGCCTCCTTAATGTCCATGAGCCGATAGACCTCGTTCTTGCCCTTCCCAATGACGAGAAGCGCGGCGACCCTAAGCCGCCCAAGCGAACTGCATCCTTTCCTCCAAAACGCGGCATCGACAACGCGGACTTTTCCACCGGTCCCCACACCGGGCAGTGCAGAGACAAGGTCTTCCAACCACTGCTCTGCGAACATGGCGTCGACGGATTCACGCTCGAAGCGAGTCAGTGGCCAGAACCTCGGTCCAATGGGAAGCTGTCGCACCTCGCCTTCGATGCTCTCATCGGCAAGATGCTTCCACGACCGCTTTGCGGCCTGTCGCATCAGCGCCTTCACTGTCCCCGGCATCACGCTGGAAACATCGTCGACATTCGTCAGAAAGGCTTTGCTATAGCCTTCAATCATTCGCTCGAGCATCAGCGCCGTGGTCACCCCCGGCAAATCTGAGGAACGCGCCGCCATGGCGAGAGACAGCGCCAGCCGTATCAAATCGTGCGCCGGGTTTCCGATGACCGCCTGGTCGAGGTCTCGAATCTGGATGGCAAGTGCGCCGTCCCCATTTGCCACGGGACCCAGATTCCCGGAATGGCAGTCCCCACAGATCCAGATGGCTGGCCCGCTGGGTATTTCAGCGTGTTCGGCTTGCGAAAGCCACTCGTAGAAACGTTTAGTGCTTCCACGCACGTAGGCATGCGCCGACTCCGCCATCTTGCGGTTTCGTTCCAGAACCAGGGCCCGAACGCGGTCCTCGGGCAATACCGTACTTTTCATGAATGTGTCTGACCTGTGGAGGGTATAATTCTGATCGCGTCTTAGAACGCCCTAGGTGAGCCACAGTTCCCCATGATCGGCGCGGATGGATGTCGAGCTCCGCAGCACGGAGGATTGTCGCGATCGACGGACGTCCCTCGGATGGGCTTCGGGCAGATGGAACAATCGGACCCTTCGCCGGTTAGGCCTGGGTTACACAGGAGATCGCAATGCTTGTAAAAGATGTCATGACGAAACAGGTAGTGACCGCTGCCCCAGAAGCAAGCATTCGGGACGTCGCCCGCCTCATGTCTGAGATCGACACTGGCGTCATCCCCATTATCGATGGAGATTTGCTGGGAATGGTGACCGACCGGGATATTGTGGTGCGCGCCGTAGCTGAAGGTCTCGATAGCAACACATCAATCTCTGAGATCATGACTGCTGGGATCGAAAGCTGTCTCGAGGAAGATGAGCTGAAGGAGGCCGCCGACCGTATGTCGGAGCTTCAAATGCGCCGCCTTTTGGTTTTCAATGATGCTGGCATGATCGCCGGGATACTATCTCTTGGGGACATCGCCGGCATCAACGAGGAAATGGCTGGCGTGACGCTGGAAGAGATCTCGGTGGACGAGGAAAACCCGGCTTGAGAAGGATTTTTTATCTTAGGTTCGCGTTTCTCGCAGATAGTCGCCGCCCTGCTAGCCATCCGGGCCTCCGCTGGCAACTTTAGCGGCAATGGCCGCTAAAGTCGTTCCGTTTCTGAGGAGGACGAGCCAAACCATCCTGCAGCTAAAGGCTTGCTTCTCAACCTCTCCAGCCGTTCGTCCTTGCGACCCTACCACTTTCGCTGTGAACAATCGCCACTTTCCGTCACGTCTAAAAGGCGCTCCCAAATGAGATAGCGTGCCTGTCGCTTACGCTAATCCTATCCTCTTTTTTTGTCTGCGGTGGCGTCTTGAATTCCACAACGGCCTGGTGCAAACCCTCTCAGACGCTCTCGTCGAGTGCCTCGCGACGCTTCTTGGCGTCCTCCGCATCGGAGGCCCGTGAGTCGTCTGTCGGGTTCGATTCTCTTCTCGGCATAACGTGCTCTTCGGTTCGATATCTTGATCATTTGGATGTCAGTCCCTGAACTCGCACAAGATGCGCCCTCAAATCGGGAAGGATCCTTGAAGCCACGTTTTTGAGATGTCCTTCAGGACCGTTTCTGATGTATCCCGCGAAAAGCGCGACGGCGCCCTGGTGAGCCGTGAGCTGCGTGGAAAGAAAGGCTTCGTCCAGATTTGTCGCAATCGCCTAACCGGCAAAACCGCCATGGTCACCATCTCTGTAACGTCCGGTTGACCCAGACAGCGATCTCTCGAGAACCCGCATTCCGATAGATAATTCAAGCTGGACGGGCGAAGTTCACGTATGGTTTGGAGTTTGCTGGTGACTTCGCTGACATTGGGGTAGGTCCCAAAGTGTCAAAAAGGCCCCACCACCCCTAGTGAAGCGCCGAGGAATATTGCCCTGGTTTATTCGTGTCGATCTCGGCGATCAGGAGAGAGGAAAGGATGGATGCCGTCCGATGGCCAGCACAATAAAATCGGATCGCTGCTGCGTAAGCTTGATACGTTGCGACTCGGTCATCGGGGTCCACTCGATAGTGTCGACACCACTGCCGCACCGCCACCGCCATGATTTCAAAGTCTGCTTGATATAGTTCGGTATTCGATGTCATCGTCGACCCTCGCGCCGTTTTAAGGAACACGCTTCCTTATGGAAGTTTCAACTCAACGAACTTGCCGAAACGACCGTATCGTCGCCCAACAAATTAGCGAGATGGAGGCGACCACGCGAAACCCTGCTCTTGATGGTGCCCAGTTTGCAATGACAGGATATTGCGGCTTCCTCATAGAAAATCTCCGCCGCCACAAGTAGGATCGCCTCTCTCTCAGCGTTCCCAATTTTTTTTAGAGCCTTTTCGACATCGCCCGATCTCATCACCCAGTCGTGTGACGGGAGGGCCGCGATCTCGTAACACGCTACATCCGTCACGCTGCCACAGCTCTCCCTCGTCCGCTGCGCGTAGTTCGTGCAAAAGCGATTTCGGGTAATTGTGAACATCCAGGATTGAAGACTTGTGCCTGTTTTGAACTGATCGATGCTCGCCAAAGCGCGGCAGATAGATTCCTGCACCAGATCATTGACATCGGTATCTGTCTTAGCAAAGCGACGAGCAAAGACCCGTAGTGTCGGCATGAGCGCGACAATGTCGTTATTCACGCGTGCACTGGGCATTGGCATCTCGCTCATAGCTTGCTCCCAAAAATTAGAAGCTACACCAAAGAGTAAGGTTCTGTCCTGTAACGGACATTTCTGCCCTGCACTGGGAGAATGATTTCATTTGTTTTCCATACGTGACAGGAAAACGTCTGATTTTCTACGCCCAATCGCTTTGTCCGATGCAGGACCAATGAAATTTACCTGAAGCGTGGGATCATCGATCGCGCGGTATCGGCAGCAGCGTTGGAACACGTATTCGGTCAATGTGTCCGACCAAGCGGGATCGACTCGCAACGACTGCCTTCGACATCACGCCGTCGAGGCTGCGCGGTCCCCGCGGTCGTGCCGCTCACCGACGGACGTAGCAACCCATCCAAACTGCAGGTGATTTCTGCCGCCGACATTAGTCGCGAGGGCGCTCACCCAGGCGAGTCGCAGCGTTGTATGGAGGTATGCCGGTAACTTACATTGCCAACGTCAACATCGGCATTTGATGTCATCCCACTATAGAAATCAATGGTCCGCTATCGGACTATTATTGCTTCAACAACATCACACACTTCGGATAAATAAGTTCCTTAAGTCCAGGTGCCTTGGTCCGTTAACAAGCGAGAGCCGTTAGCTCTATTGATGTGCGGCTGAGCGGAACATAAAGCAGACACCGTTGGAGATTAAGGTGTTTCTATCGTCCGCAGACATTTTTTGGCGCGGACGGCTGGGAGACCCGATTGCTCTTGCCCTTACGAGGAAGAGCAATGCGCCTGGACCAGTCACAAATCCACAATTCCCTGCTCCGCACGATGGGGACCGACGATTTCTACATTCTCTCCACTTGGCTGGAGGCAATCGACCTACCTCGTCGTTTTGTCCTGTCGCGGTCAAACAGACCCTCTGACCACACATACTTCCTGGAAAGCGGCATTGCCTCCGTCGTCGTCGATGCTGGAAATGGCATGGCAGCGGAAGTCTCATTGGTTGGTCGTGAGGGGTTGGTCCCGGTCACTGGCGTGCTTGGAGCGATGTCGTCACCTTTCGACGTTTTTATGCAGGTCGGTGGCCACGGATTCCGGATTGCCACCATACATCTGCTCGCCGCATGCGAGGCAAGTCTCTCGCTCAGAGCGCTGCTGAACCGGTACTTTCAGGCGACGCTTGTACAAACCTCCTACACGGCGTTTTCCAACGCCAACCATCAGATAGAGCAGCGGCTTGCTCGGTGGATACTCATGTGCCACGATCGGACTCAAGGCGACAGCGTTGCGCTCACGCACGAGTTTCTGTCCGTCATGCTGGCAGTACGCCGCCAAAGCGTCACCACGACACTCCACTCCCTCGAGGGCAAGCGCCTTATCACCTCCTCTCGAGGCTCGGTGAAGGTACGCGACCGCAAGGGCTTGGAAGCCCTTGCGGGATCGGCGTACGGCGTCCCCGAGCGAGAGTACCAGGACCTCATTCGCCCGCCGACGTGAAAGGCGAGTTATCGCTTTTCGCCATGCCACCGCGATGGCTTACGTTGAACCGCTCAGTGCTTCGAAAGAACCTGGACCTCCGCTCCCGCGAGTGGAATGACAATGCCGGAATATAATACTGCCAGATCATTAGCGTCGCAAAACGCCTTGCCGAAAGCCGCTACCATGCGGTACCGACTGTCGGCTCCCTTGACACGGTAGGTGTCACGCTGCGGAATATCGGCCAGAATCGTTTCGCTGATAACCTTCGCCAATCCGCTTCGGTCACTCGGGTGCACCCGCGCCATGTAGGCTTCAAGCGGCAAACCGCGAAGGGTACGATCGTAGTCGAGGCCGAAGAGCAGCGCGACAGCGCGATCTGCGAAGAGCAGGTTTCTTTCGATGTCCCAGGTGAATATCCCAGCCTCTCCTGACGCGTCCTCCTCAAACGACCCGACCAAAGCTTTTTGATCTAAGGCAACTGTCAATGCAACCTCCCTTGAGCCATCTTACAATGCGCAGCTTACAGTATAAAACTGGAATTTGGAGCGAGTGTCCGGAACCGGACGAATTGGTAGAGTAGACTATTTTTCGCACTTCATTAGCATAATCTAACAGGTGCCGGTCCGTTAAAACTGTCGGCTGGACCACTTGGGAGATGTTTGTGCTCTTGCCGTTTCAATTCGGATCGCAGACACGTGATGTTGCAGTACCTTTTGCCCGATCACTCTCGACGCCCTTTCGCACTCGCGCTTTCTGAAGCATTGGTTAGCGCCTTAGCGTTGAAGGTTGCTCCATGACAGCAATAGCCGACGCAGTGGTTTTGATAATTGAAACCGACTTGATCGTTTCTCTCGAAATCGAACGAGTACTGAGGAGGGCTGGCTTCTGTCACTTTCACATCGGTGGGAACTGCAGCTATGCGCTCTCATGGCTCGCGGACCACTCTCCGACTGTCTGCATTATCGATGCGCATTCGAGCGACCGGCGGAGCTGCGAAGTGTTCGCTGTTTTGCGGCAACGCAGACTGCCATTTGTCGCTTACTCCGCGGACTACCAGTCTGCTTCGGTGACTCATGGCGCGAGAGGTGGGCAATGGCTGCTCAAGCCTGCTCATCCAGAGTTGCTCGTGAGGGCAGTCGACATAGCCCTTGCGTCGAGAGAAATTCGAACTCCCGCCGGCGAGGAGCGTCGTGACGAGTGGAGACACGACAACGCGAGGATGGTATGATGAGCCGTTACTGATGGTGAACTTCCCGATGAGGAGGGCCAAGAGGTTGTCTCACGTCCTGACCTGGTGCGAGAGGTCGCGAAGATCATGATGGGTTTGGCGCAGGATGATCTCCCAACAACCGAGAATTCCACGATCACGACCAGCGTTCGCGACGAGAAGGGAGCGCCTGTCTCGGTCTCCACGCTTGCGTTTCATATGGAATGGCGTTGACCTACAACAGTGTCGATTGGTTGGGCGGAGGCTGCTTCTGCCGTGCGCGAGCGGGGGCACTACACTACGGCAGTCTACAGTGGTCCCAGGTGCCGTTTCTCCATCCCCTTCGCGCACAAATGGCGCAACTTGTCTAGGTTGTACCTAGCGCTCGAAAAACGAGCAGCGGACTTGTCCCACGTTTGGACAGCATAAGGAGAAGTTCGTCACCGTCATTCGAAGAAATCACAACACGAGTGTCCAACCGGGAAAGCAAAGCGCGCTCAGCGGCAACTGCGCGCTGTCTCATTTCATTTTCTTCGTCGTTTCAACAGTCATGTCATCCTGAGTTGGGACAACCACCATTGGGCTCGCTTGTCCCAGATGGCGGCATCAGGGTTTGAGCGTTAACAGCGTTCGCGACTCTCACGCGGCGAATTCACGCGACGCCGTGTGCTTCACGATCATAACGTTTGGGCGGCTGCCAGCGAGGACGGCGGTGCGAGAAACATTGCTGAGATGTACAAGTTTGCAGATCAAGTGGGTACTTTCGGGGTGCGTGCCTTGGTCCACCAAGCCAGCAATATGGAACTCAACCTCCGTTTCTGCGTTTTTGCGCACGAAGCCATGAGGAGGCAACTATGAGTGACGAAAGACACGAGTGGATCGGCAAACGAGCCTACGCTCTTTGGGAAGAAGGCGGTCGGCAGGATGGTCGGGATTACGAGAACTGGCTTCGCGCGACCGCGGATCGCGACCTGCTGGAGGCGACGCGCGCTTCTTCAGATGGTTCGGAAGTGCTCAACCGTACGCGGCGTCCTGTTTCGAAAGAAATGCGAGTTGTAAGTTCCTCCGAAAAAGTTCTCGTGGTCGACGACGAGGCCGAGATTCGTTTCAACACTGTCGCTGTACTGGAAGATGCGGGCTACGAGACCTTCGAAGCCGCCAATGCCTCTGAAGCGTTGATCTGGCTTCAAAAGCACGACGTCAAAGTCGTCGTCACGGACGTCAATATGCCGGGGCATATGGATGGAATGGGCCTCGCCAAGAAAATCAGAGCAGTATGGCCCAAGACGAGAGTAATCATCACCTCTGGACTAGTACGCTTACGCGCTACGGACGTGGACGAAAACGTGACTTTTCTCGCGAAGCCGGTTCGTGATCAACGCCTGCTCGAGGTCATACGCTCATAGCGTCGCAGCATTTTAATATCGGTCCTCAGGTACCCTCACATCAGAGTGATTGGAGTAGATAATGCAGAACCACTTTGGACGATTGATCGATCACGTCCATATCAGAACCGAGAAGTTTCGAGAATCACAAATATTCTACGAAGCTGTGCTCGGGGCGCTGGGCAGACGGATTACCAGCCACGGCGATGGTTTTTTCTCCTCTGACGAACTGTATGTCGACAGATCAGAGGGGTACGAAAGCCGGATTCATCTGGCGTTCCAAGCCGAGGATCGCACGGCCGTTCAGCGATTTCACGCCGCCGGACTTGCGAACGGAGGCAGGGATAATGGACAGCCCGGAGAACGTTCCTATCACCTTGGATACTACGCCTGCTTCCTGCTAGACCCGAGCGGCAACAACGTTGAGGCTGTGTACCATGGCCCGGGGACGCGGTCGTCCTCCGACGTGACCACAACTCGGTCATGATAAAAGTGTACGTCCGTATGGTGGCACGTCCGGGTTGGGTCTGTTCGCAGCCGGCGATTTCTTGAATTTCTGCAAAGCCCGATTGACGCCAAATGAGCTCAATCTTACGAAGCACTCGCTAAACCCAATGAGGTCTCAGATGAATCCGGCATAAGGCGAGAGACCCTCGTGAGGGTTACGAGGGTCTCTCCAAAAATGTCGCGGCCTGTAAGGGGCAGGTTTCGTCCGGGATGGGCGTGCGAACGATGCGACTGCCAGATTAATGGCTAGCCGCCGATGTTGTTCGGATGTCGGATCTATTTTTGTAACGGATCGCGTTGGGCAAAGGCCGAGCTTGTCAAAGCGATGACTGCGCGCGCGACTACTGCCCTTGCGAAACGATGAGCTTTCACCATTAACCTTCCAAGCCAGCTGTGATCTCGCTCACGCATACAACAAGTATCGCCATTCGTCATCCCGGTAGCCTGCGACTTCAACCAACGTGGATCACAAAATCAGGGAGGTCCGATGCCAACCGAGTTCCTTTTCAACGGGCCAGACACCGCTCGGTTTACCATCCTTTTAGCCCACGGCGCGGGCGGACCTATGGATTCTGCGGGGATGACCACGGCAGCAGCGAACCTGGCGGCTGTCGGTTTCCGTGTCGCTCGCTTTGAATTCGCCTACATGGCGTCACGAAGATCGAGCGGCGGCCGAAAACCACCGCCACGAGCGGAGACCTTAAAAAGCGAGTATCTGTCCGCGATCAACGAGCTGGGCGCGTCGATATTGATTGTCGGCGGCCGTTCCATGGGTGGGCGGGTGGCCAGCATGATCGCAGATGAGTTGTTGGACAGTCGGAAGGCCGTGGGCCTTCTGTGTTTGGGCTACCCGTTCCATGCGCCCGATAAACCAGAACGTCCGCGGACCGCCCACTTAGCTGACCTACGAATGCCGACTTTGATTTGCCAGGGCACGCGCGACATTTTCGGGACTCCGGAGGACGTCGAGAGTTACGAACTTTCGGACAAAATCGACATTGTGTGGTTGGAAGACGGGGACCACGGCTTGAAGCCGCGAAAGGCAATATCTGGTCTTTCGGAGGCCGATCACATGGTCACCGTGGCTGACAGCGTTGTCGAGTGGTCCAAGAGGTTGGCGTGAAGGACTGGCACGGCGTTGTTACAGGATGTGCTCAATATCCGGTGCCACGGTTCAAACGGTCGCCACCAATCCTTTCGGAATTAATCAGATGTTGACGGACGCGAGCTGTCTTTCGCGCTTGCTTTCCGTCCGTACGCGTCGTCACTTATCGGACGCGTGGCCCTCAGCTGCCAACGTACTTGCAAGATCATGCTTTCACTATCGTTAGCGAGCCGCGGGGTAGGTTTGCGGCGAGGAGCGGGCAATCATTCCGATGCTGGCTGTTGTTGGACGCGACGCTTTTGTTCCCGCCAAATTTCAACCTGTTTTAAGCGCCTCCGCGACCTATTGGGGTCACGGGCTTCGATACCAATTAGATGCCCATGGTGGCCTGCGCTACAAATTCAGGACTCTGTAACGAACACGACGGCCATTGAAAACTAGTCGCTAAGCTGCTCCGCTAGACCCGGCCACGTCAAGCCATCCGAAGGCGAACGTCCACAAGTGGCACGTCTACCTCTGCGGCCAACTCGATCGCCTCTGCCACCGTTCTGGCGCCGGTCACCGTGCATCCCACAGCAAGAACGTCTTCGATTGAGAGCGCGACATCTCCCTGGTCTTCTACCGATAGCGCGTTCGCTCGAATTCTCGCTTTGACGTTAGCGCCACCGCGAGAAGAAAAATCAGATTGGTCGCCGCCGGAATCGAAGTCGATAGCTTACAGACAACCGAAGACGGCGCAGAAGCGAGCCTCAAGGGCAGCGGCACAACCGTCGCTCTGCCCTCCACGCCACATCAACATCGGTTCAGGCTTAGAGCCAGCTCCCGACAATATGTTCCGATCTCTTCCGCCTGATGATCAGCCTCTAATCGTGCCGCTCTACATAGAGAACATGGATAAATCCTCGCGCTGAGCCCGGCATTTGATCCTTCAGGACCGTCATCGCCGTGATACGCGCTCCCGCCAGAGAGACGCCCTCGTTCAAACCCTCAATCCACGCCGTGGCGTCATCCTCACTTTGGAAGTCATTCTGGCTCCGCTGGATTTCAGTTTGAAATCGCCCGGCTCGATACCCCTCCTCCTTGCCGACTGAATACCAGTCCCTTCGCCCTGTCGTGGAAGCCATGTCGATTAGGGAACTCCTGTCTTCTCTCCGATTAACCTCGCAGTTTGTTACGAGCGGTAACCCGCGCAACGCGAGCCAGAACATAAGTCAAAGCAAGCGCTCCAACGATTTTGAGCCATGGAACCCCTGCTTCAACGGTGACCGATCCTGAAACCTCGGCGCGTCCGTAGATTGCGTCCACCTGAAGCCATAAGTCGGAAACGTCTTTTCGAAGCCACGCCACCTCTCTGGTCTGGGCGTCCTCATCGTTGTCGAACTGACCTCCCTCGGCATCGTTGTCGGTTTCCAAAACGTCATCGAGGTGTTCCTTGAGCTGAGCGGGACTATCAAAACCTCTCGCTTTGAAGTTGGTCATGAAACCCTCCTGGGTCGATTAATCTGGAGTAACAGTCGATATCGTCTGGGTAACAGTCCGCGTTTTGCCGTCGATGAGTGCGAGTTTATCGTGTGCGCCCTGACCGAGATGTGTCACGTCGTTGGATCGATTCTCGTTAAAATCGGACGGTTGCCTTATGCCGGCAGTCCTCCACATTGCCATTGCTGAGGGCGTCGTGGCTGTTGATCGCCTCGTCGGGCTCAGTACCGAATGACAAAACTTGAGCCAACAGCGCTTGAGCATGCTGGACGGCATTTTCCGCGCCGATATTGTTTTCAACGTTACTCATCACGACGGAGACAAGTTCGCCACCTTCTCCCAAGAACTCTACCGCTATCATCTGACCCTCAGGGGCCACACGCGTGCTTGTGATTTCCATAATGTCCTCCTTGTTGCATCGAAAACTTCGTCGAGAAAGGATAGTTCCGGCCCGAGACCACAAACAAAATACGAGGAGGGTCGGCATGGCGTCGACCCTCCTCTGGCCGACGTCAATTCGAACTGACGGAGTGTTAGTGTCGATGATGGACGTTAGATGATAGGGCTATCCGGACTGGCGTGGGATCGACCTCTTGATGGCGAAACGTCGCGACGATTCTCGATGTCGCTCCGATTGCATTTCCGTCGCTCAAATTTCAGTGATTTTCGGCAGAGCTAAGACAAATGACCACGCCCGCTGCGCTGACCCTTCGTGTGGCTCGCGGTGGGGGCCGCGGGAGGAACGCAAAAGAGACCTCTCTCAGCATGCCGATCTTGTGATGGTCAGCTCGTTCGTTGTCTGCGCCAGTCTTTCAGCCAGTCCCCGCATCACCCCGATACCGATATGCGGAAAGTCGCTGACCAATTTGAGAAAATGCTCCTTGCTGATGCGGAGAGCCTCGACATCTGTAGATGCCCTGACTGTTGCCGTTCGGGCTGTATCGCAAAGGATGGAAATTTCGCCGACGATCGAGTTGGGCGCAACCTCGGCGACCTTCACGTCTCCGGCCGAGGAAAGAACGCAGACTTCGGCGGTTCCCGTTAGCACGACGAACGCGGCATCGCCTTGGTCGCCTTGATGACAGAGCGCGGCTCCGCGCGGGTATTGATTGCGCTCCGACGCGAAGGCCAGAAGCTTCAATTTGGCTGGGTCGATCGTGGAAAAAATCGGCAACCGGCGCAACATTTCGACTTCGTCACGTAGAAACATGGCTCCTCCTCATGTTCGGGGCACCAACGTAGAGATTGTCCGGCTGGAAGCAAGCCTTCACACTCAAATCGAATAATCCCCGGCGGGGAAGTCGCCGCAGTTCCGTCTTTGAGCCAATCGGTGTTAGATCAAGGAAACACGAATCGTAGAGGACGAGAATGCCGTTCTATAGAGTCACGTCTCACAGCTTGCTGGTCGAAGCCGTAAATCCTTTGGAAGCAGCCATGCGTGCTTACAGGATGTTCGACGACCGAACGCCCACAGACTTTCAGGTTGTGGGTCCAGACGTCGAAATCGCTGAAATTCATTTGACGCCGGAGCAACAAGAGAAAGCAATAACCATCGCTTTTGCTAAGCGATCTGGCGTCTAGCGGGTAACGCCCGCTGGCAAAGCTGGAGCAGCATCCGCTATTCCCGACGGCAATCCTGCTCATATCCTTTTAAAATATAAGGAGAGTGATGGAAACGAGCGATGATGCTGCGCAACGACGCCAGCCGGCACACACGAGCGCCGAAATCGCTATGTTTCAAGCGGCACCCAAGACGCTATCTCGGGAACAAGGCGTTGATCGAAACCGATCCGAAGTCTTCAATATAAGTCTGGCGTTGATGAACCTATGGCACGTGGGTGTAAGGGACGCTGACCAGTTGGTCTCCCGCTTCCGAGAAGAATCGCGGGTGTGGTTCGTATTGCGGCTGGCGGCACGTCGAGAATGGCAAGTTCCGTTATCATGTTTAAACGCAAGAGCACCGTTGTGGTGGCCAAGAAACTATTGCCAGGCCTGCGCTTTTTCTTTCGACGGGCTTCGTTAGTGCATGGCCCGAGGTCTTAATATAATTTCCGCGCCAGTTTCGGTCGCCACGATCCGGCCTGCCTGCCATTTCGCAAGACCGAGATTAATCAAGCGTTCCAGCGTCGATTCCGCTATAAACGAGACCTCATCATCGACAAGACTCGTAAGCGCCGCCGCTTCATCGCCGTCAAGATCGTCTATCGAGATGACCAAAGCTATTCCCCCACGACACAATCTCAAAAGTGTAGCACGGCTGCGTGTACCTGAAAGCAATTTCGACTGGGTCAAGGCCCGACGCCATGATCGATGGCTGTGGCCCGCCGTGGCTGGTTCCTTGCATCAGCCACGCAACATCGGTTGGCGCGCGTTTTCTTCCAGCTTTTGTAGCGCCGTTATCACCTCACGCTCGGAGTACGGCTTGCCCACAAAGCCGACTGGAGCCCATTCCGCTGCTCGTTCTTGCGTTAACACGTCGAGGTTTCGGAACACAAAAAGCGATGGAAAGCCCATCTTTGCCGAAGCTTGCCCGCTGTCTCGACGCCGTTCGACCCTCTATCCATCGTTCAAGCGATCGTCTCTCAATCACTGCGAGCATCCGGAACTGTCGCCGACGTCAAAGACGTCATCACCAAGCGAGTGGCAGCTCTCGCCAAGGCTCAAGACGTCCTGACGTCGGCGGAGGAACGCGATGGCTGATATAGGCGACGTCGTTTCGAGCGCGCTTGCCCCGCATGACTCGGGGGTGGGACGTTTTGAGATCGATGGCCCAACTAGCAGGCTCACGTCGCGCCAAGCCCTCGGACTATCGCTTGCACTACACGAATTGGCCACCAACGCCGCCAAATACGGCGCTCTGTCGGGCGATAACGGCAAGGTAGAGATCAAATGGAATGTTGAGGAGGATGGCGCGTTTCGGTTCAGTTGGTCGGAAAGCGGCGGGCCACAGGTGTCAGTTCCAACCCGTGTCGGTTTTGGCTCTCAGCTTATTCGCCGGATGGTGGCACCCTATTTCGACGGGGAAGCATACTTAGATTACGATCCTTACGGTGTCCGTTTCACGCTTAGCGGAAAGCTGATTAGCAAGTAGATATCCCGCCTGAGGTTCACCGTTACTGGCCGGACGAGGTCAAGGTGCAGATTGTTTCGGAGAGCCTCCGTCCCGGCGCGATGGTCAAGAGGGTCGCAGAGCGACCCGGCCTGAAGCCGAACCACCTCTCGACTTGGCGAACGATGGCGCGGCACGCAAGCTCGTACTGCCTGCACCGGAGGGAAACGGTGGAGTTCGCATCGGTGACCGTCGGTCCACCCCGTTGCGAAGCCGACTGAATCGACATTGTTATTCTCCCGATTTTTTGCTGAGCATCTCAAGAGTGCTTGGCGTCAACGGGGAGCGTGGCGAGGTCGTCGTGAAACGCGAGTGCGGCCTCTACTTCGTAGGCAACACAGTCTAAAAGACCCGAGGCGGTGGAGGGTTTACTCGACATCTCCGTTCGCCTTTTCGATGTTGTATAAGGCTTCGATGGCTGCTTGCTCATCACCAATAAAAGGGATCACGCGAGGCGTATCATTCTTCCACCGGTTAAGAAAGCCAAACGCCCTACCCGCCTTCTTATCGATCGCAATCTCAAATTGCCCGATGGGCGCTCCGCTTTCCATATCAAAAGCCAATGCGCAATAGAGGGGAAATGTTTGATAGCCATCGGCCATCAGGACTTTTGCCATCAGGGTTGGACAAATCTCGGCAAGGTTCACCTGTATTGGTGGCGTCCAGTAAGTCCCGGCTGGCTCATTTTCAGTAGCGGTGGCGATTGGGTCGGCATACATGGCAGTCGTCCTTTGATGATGACGAGATGAAATCAAAGCCGCACACGTTCTTCTTATGTTCTCATAAGCGATATGTCAATCGGATGATCCCCATACCGCAGTGATCGCTTTGCGAACTGCAGACCATTTTTGGACTCAACCAATGTCAGTTAGACATCGTTAATTGCACGCGTAAAATAACGTGCCGAGAAGCTCTGCAGCCGAGGATGCAATGTACGTAATCTCAATTGACGATCGTGGACACGAGCGCAATTTTTTGGCGACAAATCTCTCTTTCGCTGGGCATCTTCTCCAAGCGACTGTCAATGGGTGTCCCAGAGAGTTCGACCTCTCGCAGCTGCTCGATATCATGGCAGTTGATGATAGCTTAGGACCTGCGTTCCCACAGCGGGCGATGCCTCAAACAAGCCTTTCCTGAGACGGATAAACTCGCTCGCAGATTCGGCTAGCCCGTGAACTTTTCCCGCAGTTTCCAGGGAGAAGTCAGCGATAGCACCACCCCGTGAACCCCTGCCCTCAATGGAGTGTAACACCACGTTTCTGGCTAACCGCGATCAGCTGGCAAATCTCCCTTAGAACAGCTTTGGCCATGTCGTCGTCCTCGGTGCACAGGTATCCGGTGACCGCGACCAATCTGTCGATTACCGCTCCTATCAGGCCCGCGAACTCCAGGTCGTTCGCGCGAAGCCTCGCCTCGCGTTGTGCCTTCAACGTGTTTAATAACCGAGCGAAGAGCGTGTGCCGTTCGATCGTTGACATCTCACCGAACTGGCTCAACTCAGCCATCGTCAACTGCCTGGTCGTCTTCAACGACTGAAAGACCGTGCAGACGTGCTTCGTGGGTGGCGGCGGTCAAAACACATACCCGCAAACCAATCCCCTCACCGTTGCGAGTAGCTGCCGCACCTCGTAAGGCTTTGCCAGATATCGGCAGCCAATCGGCAAATCAGACGCAGTGGCCGTCCCGCCTCCGGAAGCGATGATAAGCTTGATCGCAGGCCACCTGCGATGAACGTTGTGAACGAGCGAAATTCCGTCCATGGCTCCAGGCATGCTGATATCGGAAACGACGGCATCAATACTTGTGTCGTTCTCAAGTATTCCGATCGCGTCGGCTGCATTCATAGCTTCTATGACGTCGAAGCCAGCGTCTTGCAACTGGGCCGCCATGGTCATCCGGACGAAGACGTCGTCTTCGACGATGAGGACGACAATACGTTCGCAATGCATACTCCAGACACCTCTCACAACGGAAAAGGAAGATGGCGCGGATACACTGCGATTCAATTCTCCATAGGAGCAAGGCTGCATTGCATTTTTGTTTGGTCAGCGATTAAGGGCTGACTCCGTCTGAACCGCGTTAACCTGGCGAGCTCAGAATCTCCTGTGTCCCTGGCATCGGGGAACCTTGTCGCCGGCCCGTCGTTTTGGCGTCATGGGAGTTCTAGGAGGAGTCCAATGACTAATCTTTACAACGAAACTGCACCGGCTTCGAGCAGTGGTCGCAGCAATCTCACAGCCTTTTTCGACAGTCGCGGCGACGCGGAAAGAGCAGTCAGCCGCTTGGAAGCCGCTGGCATAGGTCAGGACGCAATCGCACTGATGCCTGGGTATGAAGCCGACAGCGAACCGTCAAGCGTCGCAGGTGATGATCGAGGCGGCTTCTGGGTGGCCCTGTCGGGCTGGTTCTTCCCGGACGATGATCGGCATGTGTATGCGGAGGGATTGCGACGTGGCGGCTTTCTGATTTCGGTCCAAGTGGATGACGCGACCCATGATACCGCGCACGACATTCTCGATGACGAGGGCTCGATCGACATCGATGAGCGTGCTGACCTCTGGCGCTCGGAAGGGTGGGAGATAAGCCGATCAAACGAAGAGTTGGCTCAACGCCAGTATGACAGCAACCAGTTCGCGTCACCGCCGAGCGAGACTGACAGCGAAGCAGACGCTGTTGTCGGAACAAATGCAACACCCAATATCAGACGTGCCTCGTCATCGTCCAAGGTACGTTCTTATGACATTGACGAAGCCCTACCTGATGATCAGTCGCTGCGGGACGACATTTTACCGACTGGACATCAGCGTGCAGTAGACAGCGACCTCTTGAGAGAGGATCGTGAGCAGGAGGGATCGAAAGACCCCATGGACGTCTCGCAAATCCAAAATAACGGCTTCCCGCGCTAATCGCTGGCTTGGTCACGTCACCGGCCGACCTGACCACCATCTCGACCTCTCGTTGGCCGCTGCCAACTCGGAACCGGCAAACCACTATGCTAAAATCGTTCGAACACGTTGGCATGACTGTCAGCGATATGGACCGCACTGTCGGCTTCTACCGTGACCTATTGGGTCTCAGCCTGGAGCTTCGAAAGACCACTGTAGACGGCTCTGACCTGGCTTTCTTCGACGCTGGCGGCGGTATGCTCGAGATCATGGCCCCTCGGGGTGGTGCTAAACGGGCCGCCGACGTTCCGGATGACACCGCGGGGTTACGACACTTGACGTTCCTCTTCGACGATGTCGACACGATTTTTGCCAAGCTGGAGCGCGCCGGCGTCCAGATCAAAGAGCGGCCACGGCCTGCAGTCCATTCAGAGGTCCTGTATCGCGTAGCTTTCGTACGAGACCCAGACGGCATCCTCGTAGAACTTGCCGAGCGCACCCGCGGACGTAACGGACAAGGGACGACGCAAAGCCCTGTTAATGCCAGCCTTTAGAGTGCCTCCCTAGGCGGCACTGCCGAATTTGCGCGGCGAGAACGCAGTAGTCGCACGAAACCATGCTGTGTTTCAAAAAAACGGGTGCCCATGCCCAATTCGGAAACTAGGCGGATACGCCGTTACAATCAGTTTCCGGCGACGCCTCCCCGCGGACTTCCTCGATAGCTTTTTCGGCCATTTCGAAGCCTTCCAGACTTCGGCTATAAAGGTGTTCACCTCTAACGGTGAGCACGACGCCGCGTCCCGTGCGCTGGAAGAGCCGGACATTGAGGGAAGCTTCGAGCGCGCAAAGTCTTCGGGATAGCGTAGCTTTTGGAATCCCTGTCGTACGTTCGGCAGCCCCAAGCCCCCCTGCGCGCGCCACAATCACGAAAAGAGCCAGACCATAAAAATCGAGGAAAATCTTCATTGCGACTATATGGAGGAGTTGGTTCACGAAGTTCAAGTCGTTTTACGGAATCGCAGCGACGCGGTGAGCGGCAGGTCGACTGCACCCGTTCTGATTCCAGCCCGTAACTTGACCTTCATCGATGCACATCGTGGCCAAAGCTTAGGTGTGTCCGGGGCTGGCTCTAGCAGCGATGGACCGGCAAACCGGGAGGAGTTTACCAATGGCAGCGGTCACGGTGAATGCAAACGCCCCAAGTATCCGCTCTGAGCCGAACACTACTTAGCGTGTGCAATTTGCCGCGAAAAGGGCGCGAGGTGGCCAACCGACCCCCGGGCTTTGGATCCGGAGATACCTGGAACTGGTCTTGCCGCCGCCCATATTGCAAGGGGTGAAGAGCACCGCACATGAAACCGCATCAGCGAATTTTCTCATTCAGTTCGCGGTGGCGACTTCTCTAGGCGCTCTGGTATGGCGTTTTCTAGATCCACAGCGCAAGTTCGATCGGACCGAAGGAGAACTCGGACTCCTTCTCGTATCGCTCTCAACAGGTGTTCTGGCCGGACTGACGTTTTCGGGTCCCCTCATAGAAGCTGGGCGCGCGGGCCAGCGCTTCCGTCACCGTCCTCGGGGCATCGCTGCTTTTCGCGCTAATCTCTTGGATGCCTAGCGCGTGGTTGGCCGCCCCGGTCATGTTCGCGGCCGGGATATTGAGGGGGGCGTTCGAGGTTAATGCAAACATAGATACGGATCGTCAAGAGGCTATCCTGATACGGAGAATTATGAGCCGAGTGCACGGTATGTGGAGCGTCGGATTTGACCGCGCTTGTCGGCTCCGGCATGCGACAGGCCGACGTCTCGATTGAACTGCACAACCTTGCCGTCGTTCTGGTTGTGGCAATCACAGGATCAATCTTCTTTTCGAAGATTTCCAATGCACCTGCACGCGCCTGCGGTGACACTGGTGTGGTCCCAACCGTCGCGTTTCCGACACTCGTTGCCTCCCCTTTGCCTGATAGGCGCGGCTCCCTTACTTGTCGAAGGTGCAGCCGTCGACTGGTCGGCGATCTACATGCGCGACGTCTTCGACGTCGCGCCCTTCATCGGTAGCCTTGCAGTGGCGATTTTCTATTTTTTAATTGCGAAGGGGCCTCTCTTCACGGACCCCGTGGTGGTCCGGTATGGTCCGCGTCTAGTGGCCGCATGTCTCCTCATCGTTGCCGGTGCGGGCTGGCGACTGTTGTGTTCGCGCGCCATCCAGCCGCAACACTTATCGGCTTCGCACTCACGGGGCTTGGTTGCTCTTCGGTCTATCCGCTAGCGATCTCGGCAGCCGCTGGCCGCACCGAAGATCGTCCGCGATCAATGTGGCATCGCTGGGTCAGACCACATTTGTTGTATTCTTCGCAGGTCCGCCGTTACTCGGCTTTATAGCCGAGCATCTAGGAATTCGGTTTTTTTATGCGGCCGTTCTGTCAGTGATCATCGCCGCGCTATTCTTCACGAAGGAGCTGGAGCGTCGAGCGACTATAATCACCGCGCGTGGTCGCGACGGGGATTGAGTGCCGTTTCTCCGTGAAACCCTTTGCGACGTCGTTCCAGTCCTGCCGGCGTCCAGAGGTAAGACCGGAGGGTCATCATCACCGTCAAATCCCGGCGGATATCGAAGTACACCTTGATCGAGTTTCGTCGCCAAAAGCCTGCGCCTGTCGACAAGCCGATCCAACAATTTAAGCCGAATAGCCTGTTTTCCAATGTATCGGCGAGTCGGCGCCGTCTGCGACCGTTTGACCGGCGCGGGCCGGTCGCGTTGCGGTGTTCGGACGTCATTCGAGCGCGACGCCGAGATTGGCGGCCAAATCTAGCTTCACATTAGTATTTCCTAAGCTTCCATGTCGCATAATGCTGAAAACGAGGACGGTGCGGTGGAACACAAGCGGGTCTGGACCAACAACGAATTGGAGGATTTGGTTCGCCAGCTCAGCTTAGCGCTTGAGGCGACGCAGCTTGGCATATGGCAGCACAACATCGCCAAGAACCAGACCCGATGGGACGAGCAGCTTCAACGCATTTACGGTGTCGAAAAAGGCCTGCTTGATGTCGTCTGGCTTGAAAGTGTTCATCCTGATGATCTCGTTGCGGCGCAAACGATATTCGAGCAAGCCGTCGATTCCCGCTGCGATTACGCGTCGGAGTTTCGGATAGTCACACCTGAAGGATATGTCCGACACATACGATCTCGTGCGAAGTTCTTTATCGATGTGAATAGTGATCCATGCTTCATCGGCGCGGAGTGGGACGTCACTGAAGACGTTCTTCGTGCCACGCAGCTCGCACGAGAGCATGAGGCAGCTGAACGAAGCCGAGCAGAGGCAAGGCACGCCGCCGACCACGATTACCTTACGGGTCTCCGCAACCGGCGCGCTTTCGACAGGCTCTTAGATGAGGACCTTGGTGACAACGTTACAGAGATGGCCTTAGCCCATATCGATATCGATCACTTCAAGGAAATCAATGACCGTTTTGGGCACGCAGGCGGAGACAAAGTTCTAAAGCACGTCGCCCATATAATTCGTTCGGTGGTTTCACACGACGAAGTCGGTGTCAGGTTGGGTGGTGATGAGTTCGCGGTCCTGGTCAAGCAGGGCGCGGAGCGTTTGCACACTGTTGTGACTGCCATACGCGCCGCCCTGGCTTTTCCAGTCGAGATTGATGCTACATCGGTTCAAATCGAGTGTTCGATAGGGCTCACTACGGCACCTAAGAGCGATGCGAACACGCTGCTTTCTTATTCGGACATTGCCTTGTACGAAGCTAAGCGTAGCGGTCGTAACAGGGACACGCTGTTTTCTCCGGAAATGGCTGCAAAAGCGGCGGCGAGCAGGTCTATGCTCGAAACAATACGGCGCGGCATCGAGAACAGCGATTTTCTTCCCTACTATCAGGTGCAGGTCGATGCCAAGTCGGGGCAGGTTGTAGGGTTAGAGGCACTGGCGCGCTGGGCGTCTCCAGGGGGATTGAGGACGCCAGTGGACTTTCTGGAACTTGCCGCGATGAACGGTCTCCTGGAGAAATTGGACGACATGATCCTCAGGAAAGTGTTGTCGGACCTCGCTCAATGGACATTGGCGGATTTGGATCCGCCACGTGTCTCAGTGAACCTTTCGGCCGCTCGCCTCGAGGATCCGACACTACCCCAAAAGCTCGCTCGCCTGTCCATTCCAAAAGGGCGTGTGAGTTTCGAACTGATCGAGACGATCTTCCTTGATAAACTGAGCAACCAAGCCAAGGCGAACATCGCGGCGATTCGGGACTTGGGCATTGGGATCGAAATTGACGACCTTGGCTCCGGACATGCTTCTCTGCTAGGGTTGCTCGAACTTAAGCCGGACCGCGTAAAACTGGACAAGCTCCTCGTTATACCTGCAGGCCATAACGTCGCTCCACGGACACTCGTCTCCTCTCTGGTGCAAATTGCACGCGCGCTTGGCATCGAAGTCGTTGCCGAGGGCGTAGAGACGGAACAGCTTGCTGACACCATGGCTAAGCTTGGGGTGGACATTCTACAAGGTTATGCATTTGGCCAACCGCAACCTGCTCAGGAGATCGTTTCCCATTTTCGATCGCGTGATCCTCACCGACGATCGGCATGTGCGATTATGCAGCCTTAGATTGACAGCAGGTGACGATATGACGTCTGAAGACACAAAGGCCAGTCTGGCCACCCTGTTCGCAGAGCGCGTCCCATCGTCACAGGGTGACGCCGATGTCTCTCTCGAAGTCGACAGCTTCACGATGTTCGCGCCACTCGAAGGTGGCGACCTACTGGCGCGGCTTGCTTTGACCAGCGACGAGACTTTAGACCTCGCCATCAATCCCGTGTGCGCGCTTCGCCTTGCTGCGACCATCCTCGATCTGTTGCACAAGTCCGGTGACTACGTTGTCGAACTGTCGATTTACGATGGCGCAAGCGGGAACCAAGTTGCGCGCATTCGCCCGTGAATCTTCGCCGTTGGTTGTCGCTCGAAAGCTTGACGTCTACCACGGAACATAAGCGCTCTGACGAGGTTGCATAACCATCGTCGTGCACGATGGCTTGGCTTTTGGCGTGCCGGCACGCTAATATTGGAAGGCAGAATGATATGTCGAATACAGAAACCCGCGACCTTTTTGTGACTGGATTGCGGAACGCACATGCGATGGAAAACCAAGCTCTGAGCATCATGAAGCCCCAGTTGTCTCGCATCGAGCATTATCCGGAGATCGCCAATAAGCTCGAGCAACACATCCGCGAGACGGAAGGGCAGATCGGGCGAGTTGAAGAGATCCTGGCAGGTCTGAACGAGGATCACTCAGCCCTGAAAGACATGGCGCTCTCGTTCACTGGCGCAATGGCCGCGATGGGCCACACGATTGCCGGGGACGAGATATTGAAGAACTCGTTTGCCAATTATGCGTTCGAGAATTTGGAGATTGCGGCATATAAGTCTTTGCTGACTATCGCTGAGATCGGCGGGCATAATGCAGCGGCACTAAACCTGCAAGCCAATCTGGCTGAGGAAGTCGCAATGGCCAAGTGGCTGGACGAAAACATCATCGATCTTACAAAGAAGTTTGTCTCCCTCCGGCAGGCCGGCGAGAAGGCGAAAATCTGATTGCCTCTTAGAGCGCATGGCGCCTGAATTCGTAGTGACGACCGCCTCTTCGGTCGTCACTACGAATTACTTTACCGTCCTCAGGTTTGCGGCATAGCTGACTTTGGTATTACCTCAAACGTCAACCGCAGCTCGGTCAGCGGTCTTTGGTCGGCATCGAAAAACTTCCACGGTCATCATGTGATGGGCTCTTGCGGAAGTCCATCACTGGCTATTTCGGCCAATGCGATGTGAGTCTGTTCTAAGGCCTTGTTGAGGGGGTATCGAAGTCGAAAGCCATGTTCAAGGTGCCATCGCCGGACCCATCCATCACTTCAAAATGGTATCGCATACTTCCTCCGAACCGTGATCAGCGCGGGCCCTATGTTTGCGCGCGTGCTGTAGAGAATGACGAAGATTTGACATCGTTCCTGCCCGGTTCACGTCGACGATAAAGCCTTTCCAAAGAAACCACATTGTCAGTTGAACGTTGTCGAACAAGGAGGCACGTTCAGGTCACTCAGGGACTATCAATTTGGCCGATCAAAAGCTGATGCGCCAAACGCTCAGATTTTACCGGCGCGCCCAAGGCTGCTCAGGCTGGCAACGTCATCATTGTCGCAGCGTGCCTAGCGATGATCCTCGTTATCTTCATGGGTGGATCACTCGGTTCGCATTTTGAAGGAATTCGCGACAGCGTGGCGGTCGTCCAGCGAGCCCACTGAGCGGTAAGCGTCTTTGATCGGCTATGCTGTCCGAGCTTCGTGCTGGAAGATCAGCTAGATTGCCATGCCTCAACTACCCGACTGAGCAAAAAAATGGCCGAATACCCAGCAACCCCAGACCAACGCTATTTCGTCGTCCGTGGGCGCATGTGGCGACAGACTAACACAACGCTCGATTCTACAACCCCTGATCGCCTGATATCTGAACTTATAGCCGCTCGCCGGTGCGTTCGCGATGGAAAAGAAGACGTTGAAAAACGGGAGCACGCGCGCGAGCGCGCAAACGATGTCAAAGTGGCGCTCGGAGAACGAGGCCCTCATTGGTGGAACGACGGGTCTCCCGATTACAATCGATACCTTGTGCGCAACACCCCTTACGTGGACTGGTACGCGATTTTGGAAAACGAAAAACAGGTGCGGCGCTTCGCATTTCACACCAAGGGGGGTGTCGCCAACGCTGCACCTCCACGATATCTATCGCCGTGAAGTACCACGCGAGTGACTGGCGTCTTGTCATAGACGCCAGTTAAGTTTCAAACCTCGGGGCAACCCGGAACGTTGGCGAAGACGATCCGGTCAGGACCCCGACGGGTGAAACCTTCCACCACCACACTTCGAGGTGTGACGCGGGCAACTCTCGCTCGCCTTAGACCCGCATCGCGCGCGGCGTCTAGGGCTTCACCCGGTCTACATCCACCGCGACGTCGATCTCTGCCACCATCATAGCGGTCCGGGTAACGGTCACGATTTCGAACGTCGACTCCACCTGGACCAACGCGAAACTCCAGGTCTTGGGACATCGCCGGCGCATACGAAATCGCGACCGTGGAACATGCGATCGCTCCAACGATGACTGCGTTGATGAGACTTTTCAATTTCATTCCTCCTGTTTGACAGGAACGGAACCTCCGCGTCTGCTTTTGGTTCCGAACGGTGGCAGCGGCAGCCGCGCGAGACGCTTGATCATTCTGCTTGATATACAGCGGCAGCTGTTTTGAGTGCTGCTTTAGCGGCTCAGCAGTAGCAACGGCCTTGTGATGGTCGGTCTCCGCCGCGTCCGCTTGACGATCGGTCTCGTCGTGCTCGCTTGAGCGCGCCGCCAGTGTTCGTCATGTGGACCCATGGCGCCTGCCCTCGCTTTTCCAAGCTTCGGCGCCTGGCGTAACCGGACGATTTGCTGGGTCCCGTGTTTGCTCGCACCGCATTGACTTGGCAACCTGTTGTCATGGCACAGAATCCGAACCGGGCTCACCGCTCTCATCGTTGATGGACGGCAAGAACGTTTCAACGTCCCTCCGTTCTCTGTCAGGCAACGACGCGATCCGCTCACTCCAGAATTTCTTAGCCTCCGCAGGGTCCCCGTCCCAGTCCCTTGACGAGCCGATATTGTCGTCAATGACGGCGATCCTGCGGCCGCCAAGGCGTCTATATTCCTCTGCCAGACTTTTCGAAGCGTTTTCCATCGGTTTTCTCCTTCTGCACTCTGACCTAACCCCTCTTTGGCGCGAGAGTTCCGTGATGACGTCACTTTGGGCTCAGCGAAACGTCACTTCGGGTTTACGCATGGATCGAAAATTGGCGTTATCGGACAAATTGCCGCTAAGCAGGTGTCGGCCTGGAAACGGTCGAGCTGAAACGGCTCGGACGATCGATATCGAGAAATTCGTCCCGCGCGATAAGATCGAGTGGATAGATTTCGACACCCACTATTTCCCGAAAGCGGACGAGAAGATTGGCAATGAGGCATTTGCGGTGATCCGAGAGGCCACGAAGGCGCAGGACGTCGTCAGCGTCTCGCAGGTAGTCCTTGGCCGCCGCGAGCGGGCGGTCATTCTGGAACCACGCGGCGCGGCATCGTTGTCTGGACGCTGCGCTTCGGTGACGAAGTCCGGCCGGAAGTGAGTCTTTCTGAAATCGATGAAACCCGACGCAACCGTTGTTCCTGGCTTGAAAGGTCATCAAGAAGCGATTGAAGGAATGGTCGCCGGAGTTAGTGACAGATCCGATCCAGGAGGGTCGTCTCAAGCTTATAGCCTCGAATAAAGACACCAAAACGCCTTTAAAGAGAAACACATCAAAAGCGAAGGAGGGTCGCGACCAAAAGCTACAACGTCGTCAACATCATGGATGCGTTGAAGAAGTCGGCGCAGGACGAGTTGAAATCTCGCGGGTCGTGATTGGCTGGACTTTTTCATCGGTTTTGTGCTGTTCTAGTCCGAGCCAAATTCGCTCATTTGGCCGATGCAATATGAAGACTTGACCCGAGGCTCACTTGCACTCCTGAATGTTGGCCGGCGACGCGGAACTGTTTCCCGACCTGTCCGTTTAAACGCGGCGGGGGAACGAATATGAACACACCGAAATTCGAATGGCTTGCGCGGTCGGGTTACAGCGCCCGAGGGATCGTGTTTCTTCTTGTCGCTGGGTTGGCTCTGTTTTCCAGCTTTGGCGGTGGCAAACCGGATACCAAGTCTGCGCTCGACGCGGTGCTTAATCAGCCTTTCGGCAGAATATGGCTCGGGTTGATAGGCCTCGGCTTATTGGGGTTTGTGGCTTGGCGACTTGCCCAATCGATTGCCAATGCAGACAATCACGACAAAAGCGCAAAAAGTTACCTGATCCGCGCGGCCCTTCTCGGAAGCGCTGTGACCTATATCGGCCTGGCAATCTACGCCTTCAAAGGCGCGGCGGGGATAGGATCAGCAGGCAGTGGAGGCGAAAATGATCTGGCTTCGTGGGCGATGTCGCAGCCGTATGGTCGCTACCTAGCAGGCGCCATTGGCGCTGGATTAGTATGTGGTGGCATCGCGACCGCTCTAAAGGGGATTTCTCGGAAGTTCGAAAGGTATCTTAAGCTGGGTCAGAGCCGACCGCTGATCCTGGTTTGCATTTATGGCCTGGTTTCGCGCGGAATCGTTTTCATGATCATCGGGATATTTTTCTGTTACGCTGCCTTCAGCGTTGACGCCGATCAAGCTGGAAGCATGAGTGACGCGCTGACGTTTGTGCGGCAACTTCCTCTAGGCGGGGTGTTGTACTTTGCTGTTGCGTTAGGCCTGGCCGCCTTCGGCATCTACAACCTTGTCGAAGCACGATATCGAACCGTATCGACCCCCAGCCTTTCGAAGGCAGAATCCGAACTGCCTCTCCCTCACAGGTAGTAAACTTTGTGGAAGCCATGCCATCGTTGATGTCCATGACGGGTTTGCTATCCGGGCATGGGTGCTTGTTCATCCCGCACACGCGTCGGCGGTGGGAACGTGAGCTTCAAACGCCGTCGCGCCAGTCTACGGATGATGGCATATTTTCGTCTAAGTGGGAGAGTCCTTTGGCCATCGCGAATGCTCGGAGCGATTTTGACAGGGGCAAATTCTTTGCCGGGATTGCACGCGGCGTCGCAGGAGCATTGCTGTTTGCACTACCCATGTTGATGACGATGGAAATGTGGGAGCTCGGCTTCTACATGGATCGAACGCGCCTTTTCCTCCTCCTGATCGTAAACATTCCCTTGCTGGTGATTTTGTCTGACAAGGTTGGCTTCGAGGAGACCTCGACCTGGCGACAGGCAATTCGCGACGCGAGCATCGCTTACGCACTCGGGATTTTGGCGAGTGGGCTGATACTCGTTGCGATAGGTGTGGTGAGACCCGATCAATCAATACACGAAGTCATAGGAATGATCGCGGTTCAGGCTGTACCTGCGAGCATCGGCGCGATGTTGGGCCGAAGCCAGCTTGGAGGTCAGTCAGAAGACGAAGACGGAGACGATCCTGTCCATGAGCGCGAAACGAGTTACGCGGGTGAGCTCTTTCTGATGGCGGTCGGCGCCCTCTTTCTGAACCTCAATGTCGCACCGACCGAGGAGATGATCCTGCTCTCCTACAAGATGACGGCTTGGCACGCCCTGCTGATCATCGCCGCTTCACTGGCAGTGATGCATGGGTTCGTTTACGCCCTGTCATTCAGAGGCAGTCACGACCTGGCGGAGGGTACGCCAAGCTGGCACGCGTTTGTGCGTTTCACCCTCCCCGGCTATGTCATCGCTGGTCTGATCAGCGCCTATTGCCTATGGACGTTCCACAGGACCGATGACGTCGGGTCAACCCAAATCCTCATGGCTATCGTTATCTTGAGCTTTCCCGGCGCGATCGGCGCAGCGGCCGCGCGACTGATCTTGTGAGGAAACATGACCAAAATCTCGAACGAGCAGAACATTGAAGCGAGCAAGCCGCATTGGATCGAGTGGGCCACAGGGGTGGTCTCAGCCCTCATCGTCGTTGCCTTAATCGCATGGATCGGCAAAGATGCCATATTGGACCAAGACACCTCACCAAACCTTACAGGCGCAGTCGTTGACACCGAGAAACGGAGCGATGGATTTCAGGTTCATTTTGAGGTGAGGAACGGCTCAAGCGCCACTGCGTCGAAAGTAAATGTCCTCGGCGAAATCAGCGACGGGGGTTCCGTCCTTGAGCATGTGGAGACCGTCCTTGACTACGTGCCGGGACATTCGAGCGCCAAGGGCGGCTTGGTCTTCCAGCAGGACCCCAGTGGCAAGACGGTGACTATTCGGGCAAACGCGTTTACGGATCCGTGAGCCAACACCACCACCGCCGGCGGGTGCGCAGCCGTTGGACCTCCTTCTGGAAAGTGGATCGAATTTGGAAGAGATTCGCCACGGCAGGGCTCAGTTACCAGTTTCTCGCGTTGCTGCTACGAGCATCCTGAGCATTTCCGGATCTCGGACACCCTGTCTGAACGGTTCGATGGTGATGGAGGCAAGTCTCGCAGCGGTCTTCTGTTCAGTCGCTACGTCAAACTGACGAGACACGTCGTCCAGGACCGCGTTGCAAAGCGCAGGGTCTTCAGATGTGAGGGCTTCGTCGCGCAAGTGTTGATCTCACATCCCGAGGTTAGCCATCTTGGAGAACCGTGTCAGACAATATGCAACTTCTTACTCAATGCTCGAGACCAGCATCTTATGTTCTTCAATGAGTTCACTGTCAGCGTTGTCGAGTTGCAGCTTCCGCAGATGAAGCACAGCGATGCTATAGCACTCGCACATCTCGCCATTCGATTGGCAGTGGCCCGACTACGCCCGAATTTTGGGTGTAGGGACCGCCATGAGCTATATGGTCAATCTTGGTTTCATCGTCGCGACTCATGCTGTGCTCGGCAAGTATACAGTGATGCCACAAGTGGCCAACGCGGCCATAAGTCTGATCGGCAAAGGAATGCCCCGCGAAAGAAGCAGGGCAATTGGGCGGCAGCTACCGCCAGGAGATCAGGCTCCGGGCTGCAGGAAGCTAATGTGGACAAACCACGTTCGGTCGAGATGTGTTCCCAGAAGCCAAGGAGGCGTATTTATCGTTGAACCGCTTGTGAGGCTCGCGGGTCTGAAGACCCAGCCGCTTGGTTGTCGAACAGCGCCAGCTGGATAGCTTGCACTACTAGAGAATACATCACCGGTCCAAATCGACTATGAAGACTTGGCCTGACAAAGGTGCCCTAAACAGCTGCCCGGAGGTCATGCCCTCGGAAGCGCTTGTTACAAACAGCTGATCATTCGCTTCACCGCCGATTGCGCAGCTCGTCGGATTGGGTACCGGCAAGTCAATTGTACGCTGGATGTCGCCACGATAATCGAAGACGTCTATTCGCGATCCACCATAAATCGCCGCGAAGATCGAACCAGCACCGTCCGAGCATAGACCGTCTGGATGCCAATCTTCTCTTCTCACAAACACCCGCTTGCCTGAGATCTCGCCGGTTGCAAGGTCGTAATCATATTGCCAGATTGTGCCGATCGCCGTATCGGCATGATACATGATCCGGCCATCGATGCTCCAGGCCTTGCCATTGGCATTCACATACCCAGGCTCGATCTCCTGAAGACGGTCACCGTCGAGCCGATAAAGGGCCGCGGTCTCCGAAGGCTCCAAACTGGTGTTGATTGTTCCCACCCACAGCCGGCCCTTTGGATCGACTTTTCCATCGTTGAGACGATGATCGCTTGGCAGATCCAAAATCGCGACCGGCTTCAGCATTCCGTCACCAGGATCGAAATCGTAAACACCGTCGCTGAGACAGACGACCAACCGCCCGTTGGTCGGAAATGCGAAGCTAACCTGCTTCGGGAGTTTCCAGGATTTGTGAGCCCGGGCCCTGACATCGTACCGAAAAATGGCCTGACCTGTGATGTCGACCCAATACAATGCGGCGGTGTTAGAGTCCCAGAATGCGCCTTCACCGAGTTCGTTCGTCGGCAGGTTTTCATCGAGTAGGCGAGGCCGGGTCATGAATTCTCCTGTATAGAAAAAATGGCGTGAAGCAACGCGAGGTGGCTTAGGCCCTGGGGCAGGTTGCCGAGCCCCGCTCCAGTCTGCGGATCGATTTCCTCGCTGAGGATACCGAAGTTTATACTGAGTGCATTGAGCAACGTGCACAACATTTCCTTGGCGCGTGTGACATCACCCAGAAACGCGTAGGCTTCAACCAGCCAGCACGAACAGGCAACAAACGCCCCCTCCTCTTCGCTAGCGCCGCTGTATCGATAGACCAGTGGCCCGACTGCCAGCTCGCGCTCGATGGTTGTCCGGGTGCGCAGCAACCTATCGTCATGCTCGAAGCCAAACCTTGTGGTCAGCAGAATAGCCGCGTCGAGCTTCTCGGTTCCGGCGTACAAAGTGTAAGCCGCCATTTTTTCCGACCAGCAGTTCTCGTCGATCCACCGGCGAATGCGCTCGCTTTCGGCCTGCCATCGCGCGGCATCGCCGTCGATATGACCATCCCGTGCCAGCTCCGCTGCCTGTGACAGCGCCAGCCAGCAACCAATCTTTGAAAACGTATAGTGTTGTTGATCTTCCAGCTCCCAGATGCCGGAATCCTTTTGCTGCCAGCGCTCCATACATTGGTCGGCAAGTCGCGTCAGCAGCCGTGACGTTGCCCGGTCGAGAACGTGCCCCGTGCGGGCGAACAAGGCTGCAGTCTCAAGAATATCGCCATAGCAGCTGAGCTGCACCTGGGTGCGAGCCCGGTTGCCGACACGAACAGGCCTCGAACCCTTGTAGCCGCTCACGTCGATGATTTCCTCGTCCGGAACATTCTCGCCACGGAGCGTGTAGACGACTTTCGGTTCGGTACCGTCCTGGCTGATCGTCCGAACCAGCCATCCAAATGCAGCAATAGCCTCTGCGAGGGCACCGGCTCTCAGGAAGGCCTTGATCGTATAGGCCGCGTCGCGGACCCAAGCGTAGCGATAGTCGTAGTTCTTGTCGCCACCAATCCTCTCCGGCAAACCGGTCGTGGCTGCGGCCGCTATCGCGCCGGTTTTCGAAAACAGCAGGAATTTTAGGGACAAAGCACTACGCGTGAGATCGTCAGCAAACGGCCCCTCGTATGTCAGTTGCTCCGCCCAACGTCTCCATTCGTCATCGCTAAGGTCAATGCGCTTGTCGATGGAGGACAACTCAGGGACCGCAAGCGGCGCCTGATCGGCAACGAGCAGCGCGATGCAGGTCGACGCACCCTCAGTCGCCGTCCAACGAGCAACCGTCCGCTCATCCTCATCGATTTCGACGGTAACGTCTTTGGAGTGACAGAAAGTCGTGGCCAGTTCACCAATGTAGCGGATGGTGGTGTTTGGATGATCGACCTTGCGAAGCTCTCCCTGTGCACAGACCGGAGCCACGACGATCTCGAACTCTACCGCTCCCGACAGCCCTTCGACCCGTCGGGCGAGTTCACACCAGGGCAAGCGACCGCCCGCCCCGCTGTTCAAGGATTCGGTGACACGCGCACGACCTCTATCCGTGACAAACACCGTTTCGAGAACATTGCTGTTCTTGCGGTACCGTCGTTCGATCCTGAACGGTTCGGTCGGAGTGATCGAAAATCTACCGCCATCCGCATCATGCAGCCGGTTGAACAGTGGCGGCGAGTCCAAATCGGGCGCGGACCACCAGTCGATAGATCCGTCCGCACCGATGATGGCGACCGACCGGCCATCCCCGATGGCAGCATAATGCTCCAGCGGAAGAAAGCCGTCGGTTCTTTCTGGTGTCAGCGAGCACAGCATCAGGGAAGCGTGTTGCCGCCGGTGACACCGAAGACTTCGCCTGTGATATAGCTCGATTCCTGCGAGGCGAGGAACACGTAGATCGGGGCGCATTCTGCTGGCTGGCCCGGCCGCTTCATCGGAACTTCGCTGCCGAATTTTTGAACGACATCCTGTGTCTGACCGCCAGATGTCTGAAGTGGCGTCCAAAATGGGCCAGGTGCGACGACGTTGACGCGAATGCCTTTCGGTAGGACTTGCTTCGACAACGCCTTGCTGAACGCAACGATTGCGGACTTCGTGGGTGCGTAGTCAAGCAATGTCGCCGAAGGCTGATAGGCCTGGATCGATGCGGTGTTGATGATCGTCGCCCCAGCAGGCAGGAGCGGAAGTGCAGCTTTGCTCAGCCAAAACAGCGCATAGACGTTCGTCTTGAAGGTTTCGTCGAATTGCTCGGTCGTGAGCTCTGCGATACTCTCGACAGACTTCTGCCGTCCTGCAACGTTGGCGAGCAGGTCGAGCCCTCCAAGGTCGAGATTGGCTTTCGCGACCAGTTCCTGACAGAAGGCTTCACTTTTGAGATCGCCGGGAATGGCCACAGCTTTGCGACCCTCTGCCTCGATCAACTTCATCACCTCATCAGCATCGGACTGTTCTTCAGGGAGATAATTGATCGCAACGTCAGCACCTTCGCGTGCAAATGCGATTGCGGCAGCTCTACCAATACCGGAGTCGCCGCCGGTCACCAATGCTTTGCGCCCTTTCAACCGTCCCAAGCCCCTGTAGCTTGTTTCGCCGTGATCCGGGACTGGATCCATCTTACTTGCCAACCCCGGCACCGGCTGGAGCTGCTTTGGAAACTGCGGCTGGGGATACTGCGTGAGGGGGTTCTGCATGTCGTACTGGTTGGAAGTCATCATCGCTCCTTCTGCATTTGCGACTATCGAAATCTCGACACGCCCTCGTTGTTCCGATATTTCTCGCGTGATGTCGGAACCGTGAGCGTCTTTCTTGGTTTGCCTTGGAGCAAAAACCGGAGATTGATATGGCCGAAGACACACGCCGACCGACCCCGCCCTATCCCAAGCAGCATCAGGAACCACCAGGCAAGACCGAGGCGATGCAGCCGGTTCCAGACCACGGTGAGCAGTCGTACAGAGGCAACGGCAAGCTGGAGGGTAAGGTCGCCCTGATCACAGGTGCAGACTCGGGCATCGGAAAAGCAGTCGCGATAGCTTTTGCTCGCGAGGGCGCAGATATACTGATTTCCTATCTAAATGAGGATGACGATGCTGCCGACACGGTAAAATGGGTCGAAAGCGCCGGTCGTCGCGCAATCGCGGCATCCGGGGATATCACATCCGAAGAGCATTGCCAGGAACTGGTGCAGCGAACGGTCCGCGAGCTTGGTGGTATCGACATCTTGGTGAATAATGCGGCCTTTCAGCGGACCTATTCCGACATTTCGGACATACCGGCCGATGAGTGGGATCAAACCTTCCGCACAAACATATACGCGCCATTCTTTCTGGCGAAGGCGGCCATCCCTTACATGCGGCCTGGGAGTTCGATCATCAACACGACATCGATCCAGTCACGCCAGCCTTCGCCCCAGTTGCTGGCCTATGCGTCCACCAAGGGTGCGATATCAAACTTCACAGCAGGTCTCGCGGAAATGGTCGCGGAAAAGGGAATTCGCGTGAATGCCGTGGCGCCTGGCCCAATCTGGACTCCGCTTATTCCCTCAACCATGCCAGCCGAAAAGGCCGCCAAGTTCGGTCAGCAGACGCTGATCGGTCGGGCTGGTCAACCGGCTGAGCTGGCCGGTGCGTATGTCCTGCTGGCCTCGGAGCTTGGAAGCTATATGACCGGGGCTGTCGTTCCGGTGACCGGCGGCGAGATTATGATCTAGCCTGCCCATCGGATGTGACCCGTTACCGGTTGGCTAGTCGGCCAATATCCCGGCTGCGCCTGCGATCTGTCGTACTGATGAGATCGCCGCCTTGCTTCGGTGTAAGGTGCCGAGGAAGGCCCGGACTGTTAGGACCGGGCCTAAGCCGCTCAGCGGTGACCGTCTTACGCTATCTTGCCTGCATTCTTTGCCTTGTCTGTCCACCTGCTCTTCCTCAAATGGTTCGCCTTGACGCCTATTTTAGGAAGAACAAAAGTGGAGCGTAAGCGTGCATGTTGTGGAGCGACTTCGGTGAGTGATCAGCAACGCAACGACGCGAAATACCGATAATCGCCTCCGCCCCAAGGGTGGCCACGCAGTCACATTCCGGAAAGAAACGCTTTCTCGAACCCCAAGGTGATATGTCTGTACCTGCCTTACCGTGAGCCGACGCAGTCGCTACAGACGCTGCCAAAGTTCCTCGCGCCATCATGCGCAGAGACGATATGTCGTTCGAATTCGATGTCGATCATCCACTTTTGGCAGAAGCCAAAGAGTTGCGAAACGCGTTCCACCGGGATGCGGTCGAACCGGACGAGCAAGCGCTCCGGCCTTTCAAAAGCCGATCGCGCGACCCAAATGCAGTTCCCATCCAGCAAGGCCCCAACCGCATGGCAAACGCCAAGAACCCCTACTACCAAGGCCCGGTCACCGACCATTTCGACGGCACCCGCTTTTTCAACCCCAATGGCATCGAACCCCTCGGCTTGCGGGCGCTTCTGCGCTGGCAGTTCAACGGCGAGCATCAGCGCTGGCAGAAGGAGGTGCCGAGCCCGTTTCCGCCGGCCAAGCCCGCACCACGCCTGTCGGGCGATGAGGTTGCAGTCCTCCTCCCTACGGAGCTGCGCGAGCTCCACAGATAAGCATACCGGATGACGGCGCGGTCTGGATGCCGTCGTAGACGCTCATCGACCGATCTCGTCGTCATAGGCATTTGATCGACGGTCCGCGTCATGTCAGCAAGCAATGCGTCGGACATCGTGTCGATCGAGCCGACGCGCTGGCATCGGCACCCTCTATTAGCCGCTCGCAGTCGTTGATGTTCAAAATGACGAAACGTGGCTTACTGCGCCGGGTGATGCAATGGTGGGCGGCGGGTCCGGGATATCTTGGTGAGAGAGGAGGGCCTGCCCCGGGGTAAGAAATCCCGAACCCGCCGTTGCGGTAGGACAATCGAGGCGGAGCCGGCTCTCGATCAGACATGCCTCATCGAGCCCGCCCGGGACCGCCCCCTCTTCGCGCAATGAAGTTAATTCGCAAATGGCGGCGTCGAACACGCCGATTGCAACCGAAATATCACCATGCTGCATTGACTTTAAGTCGCGGGGAAACAAATGCTTGCCCGCCTGACATAGGAGAACACTGATGGCCGACGACACCACGATTGATATAGCTGCCACGCCCGAAGCGTCGGCCACCGCCCCCGTTGAAAAAAAGACCCGCAAGCCACGCGCGCCGAAGGCTGCTGCTGCTGACGCCAGCACCGTCGACGCCACTGCTGCATCTGCGCAAGGGCCTGCCAAGAAGACGCGCGCGAAGCGTGGCTCCAAGACTGCCCCGGTCAAGGCTGAAAAGACTGTCGCTGAACCGAAAAAGGTTACAACACGCGCGCCTCGGGTAAAGGCTACAGCTTCCGCTCCTGCTGCCTCGATCAACGAGATTGACGATATCGCCGACCTAATCAAGCTTGAGGAAGAGAATAAGCAGCTCCGCAAAGAGCTTTCCGAAAAGCTGCATAGCGAGAATGCCGATCTGCGCAAGCGCCTAGGCAGGGCTTGATACGCGTTGTGTGCGGCGCCTTGCCCACAGATGAGGCGCCGCTCTTGCGCTCGATAGGGTCGGCACCAAACGGAGCCGGCAGGAAAATGACTGCGGCGAAGATCCGCCGCTATGCTTGAAGGGTTTGATGCGATGAAAACACCATGGAGATTTGTGGCTGACCTGGTGTCGCGTAAGCCGAAAGCAGAAGGTAGCGGCGAAGTCCGTGCAGTAGCGCCTGACACGATGACGCTGGAATACAAGCCTGATGTTGAAGAACCGCACATTGACAAAGAGGCAACTGTCCCTGCTCAGACCGCTGAACAGGCGGAGGCGAATGTTGAAAACGCTGAGGCAGTGCTTCGCTCCGATTCTGAGCCTGCGGCCGACAACGCCGCTGAAACTGTGTCGGCTCTTGAGATTCCGGGCGAGGCGCCCGAGCCAACGGCAGCCCCGCATGTGGCTGTGGAGCAGTCCCGCGCACCAATAGAGACTGACGAAGTACCGGAAAAGCGCGCGCCGGCGCGTGCAAAGGAGACGGCGCCGGTCGCCGATCTGGTGGCCTTTATCGAACAAGCCGATGAGGGTGGGGCTGTGCCTGCACTCGCTTCGGGCCCGAAATCTCTACTGGACGAAATGGCCGAACTTGATGCTGATGTTGCTGAATTGCGGCGGCAGCTGGCGACAAAACTCACCGAGCAGAATGCGCAGTTGCGCAAAATGCTTGCCAGGTTCGACCCGCGATAGCCGCGCGCCGTCTTCGGTGTTCTCGTTTTCGCCTGCCCCATAGCAATGCGAATTCTTCCAGCCAGATGATGATCTCCAGTTTCTGACCTACTGTTGTCGGATAGCTTCGGGCGGCCGGCAAATTAAGGACAAGACACTACGAGTTGCAGCCTAACAAATACTCCGCTTCATTGGCCAGCAACTCAATGCAATCCCTGCTCGCGCCATCGAACATCCATCACCTTGGCGCGGCCATCACCTTATCCAGCGTGATTGGCAGGTCACGCACGCGGATGCCGGTCGCGTTGTAGATGGCATTGGCGACGGCCGCTCCGACACCGGTAATACCGATCTCGCCGATCCCGCGCGCGCCCATCGGCGCCTGGGGGTCGGGCGTGTTGGTGTAGAGGATCTCGATCTTGGGGACATCCATCTGCACCGGGACATGGTATTCGGCAAGCGAGGCATTGACTATACGGCCGGTGCGCTCGTCGAAATTGGTTTCCTCGGTGAGCGCCAGACCAATGCCCATGACGATTCCGCCCTTGAACTGGCTCGTTGCCATCTTGGCATTAATGATCTGCCCCGCATCGAATGAGCCAAGGAATCGCGATACACGAACCTCGCCAGTCAATGCGCTCACCCGAACCTCGCAGAACTGCGCGCCATAGGAGTGCATCGAGAAGGCCTCCATCTCCGCCGGTGCCGGCGCTTCCGCCTCACACACCAGTTCAACGCTTCCGGCCCGGCGCAGAATGGACTGGTAACTCTCGAAGCGATCGTGGTCGTCACGATGCCCAAGTCCACCGTCGCGAATCTCGACATCGGCAAGCGAAAGCCCGGCGAGCGGCGAGTCATTTCCAGCAAGCTTTATAAGGTCTTCGGTGAACACCTCGGTCGCCGCGATGACAGCGCCGCCGATCGACGCCGTCTGGGTGGACCCACCGGCAATCACGCCGCGCGGCAGACTGCTGTCGCCATATTCGAATGTGACATGATCGATTGGGAGACCGAGCCGGGCGGCGATATGTTGCGCCTGAGCGGTCGCCGTTCCCATACCCATGTCGTGCACGGCAGTGGATACCGTCACGCGGCCATCCGCCGTCAGTGTGATCCTTGCAGCGCCGCCGGGAAAGCGATGATAAGGATAGGTCGCGGTGGCGCAGCCCATTCCGATCAGCCATTCCCCATCGCGTCTCTGACGAGGTATCTGGCTGCGGTTCTGCCAACCAAAACGCTCGGCACCCGTTTGATAGGCTTCGACCAGATAGCGGGACGAAAACGGCTTGCCGGTGGTCGGATCCTTGTCCGGCTCGATGCGGCGACGCAGCTCAATCGGATCCATCCCAAGCTTGTCGGCCAGTTCGTCAAGCGCGCTTTCAAGCGCGAATGTGCCGACCGATTCACCCGGCGCGCGCATGAAGGTATTGGCCAGCATATCCATGTCGGCGACGTCCTGCGCCAGCCTGAAGGTCCTCGCAGCATAAAGATGCCTTGCCGGGAAGGTGAACTGTTCCGGGCAGGAATTGTGCAGCGTCATGGCGGCCGTGCCGGTATGGATGAGCGCATCCAGCGTACCGTCGGTGCGCGCGCCGAGCGCCACCCGCTGTTCCGTCACCGTTCGGCCCCCTACGATGCGGAACACGCCCTCCCTCGACAGCATCATGCGCACCGGCCGCCCCGCCAGTTTGGAGGCAGCAATGGCGAGGATCTGATGATCCCAGAGACACTTGCCGCCAAACCCCCCGCCCACATAGGGCGATGTCACGCGAACTTTGCCGGGTTCGAGGCCGAAAATGTCGCCAAGCTGGCCGGCCGTCAGATCCAGCAACTGGCTGGCATCGTGCACATGCAACGCGTCACCGGTCCAGGTAACGGTTGCCGCATGCAGTTCGATCGCATTGTGATTGTGGCGCGGCGTCCGGTAAACGACGTCCACTTTGACCTCGGCGCCGGCGAGCGCCGCCTCGGCATCGCCGATCTCCAGCACCGGCGGCTGGCCCAGCAGCGTTTCCAGCTGCCGCGGCGCCTGCTTCGCCTCGTCGAACGAGGCCACAGCCGGGAGCGAGGCGTAGGTCGCCTCGACGAGCGAGGCCGCGTAGTCGGCCTGTTCCTGTGTTTCCGCCAGTACGAGTGCGATCGGTTGGCCGTTCCAGTGGATCTCGTCGTTCTGCATCACTGGCAGGTCGCTGGCACCGGCCGCCGTCGGCGACGACATCATCAACGACGGCGCCTTCATACGCGGCGCGTTGTGATATGTCATAACGAGGATAACGCCGGGCGCGGCTTCGGCGGCGGCGACATTGAGTTCGGTGATACGGCCGCGCGCGATGCGGCTGAAGGAAAGCGCCGCATAGGTGATGTTCTCATAGGAAAACTCGGCCGCGAAACGCGCCTTGCCCTGAACCTTCAGTGGGCCATCGACACGGGAAACGGGCTGGCCAAGGGCGCCATGCTTGCGCAGCAGCGGATCGGTGGTGATGGCCGGCTGCCAGCGGCCCGGCTTCTGACTGTCGGCTTGGGGTCCACCGCTCATGCGTTGTCTCCCTTCAATTCGTCGAGAACCGCGACAATGGTGCGTTTCGCCAGTTCGATCTTGAATGTGTTGTCGCGCAGGCCGACTGCGTCGGCCAGTTCGGCTTCGGCGGCCGCCCGAAAGCTGTCGGTGTTTGCTGGCTGTCCCTTCAGCGCCGCTTCAGCTTTTGCGGCCCGCCACGGTTTGTGGGCGACGCCACCCAGCGCCAGCCGGACATCGCGCACCCTGCCCGCCGCGTCGAGATCGAGCGCAGCAGCGACGGACACGAGCGCAAACGCATAGCTGGCGCGATCGCGCACCTTTCGATAAGTCGAGTGGCTCGCGAAGGGCAGCGGCGGGATTTCGACGGCCGTAATCAGCTCGTCGGGCTGCAGTTCGGTTTCGATTTCAGGATGTTCTCCGGGCAGTCGATGCAGATCCCGCAAGGGCATACTGCGAGTGCCAGCCAAGCCCTGCAGGTGAACCACGGCATCGAGCGCGACGAGCGACACAGACATGTCGGAGGGATGCGTCGCAACGCAGGCCTCGGATGCCCCTAGAATGGCGTGGTGGCGATTGAAACCCTCCAACGCATCACACCCGGCCTGCCGCTGGCGCTTGTTGCAGCGGGCCGCGTTGTCATAAAAGTAACGACAGCGCGTGCGCTGCAGAATATTACCGCCGACCGTGGCAACGTTGCGGATCTGTGCGCTTGCGCCCGCCAGGATGGAGCGCGACAGCAGCGGAAAGTCCGACCGCACGGCGGGATGCGCGGCAAGCGCCGTATTCCTGGCGGCGGCGCCGATCACCAGGCTGCCATCGGCGCGTTGTTCGATCTCAGCGGGCAGTTGCGTGACGTCGATCAGCACTTCGGGCTGTTCCACGGTCTCGCGCATAAGATCGACAAGATTGGTGCCGCCGCCCAGATATTTAGCCGTGAGACCAGCTTTTTTCAGGGCAATCGCAGCATTGGCATCCGACGCCCGTTCATAGGAAAAGATGTTCATGCCCGTGCCCTCTCTTCGATCGGCCCGACTGTGGGATGTGCCAATGCTTCGGAGATCGCCTCGACGATGCCGTTATAGGCGCCGCACCGACAGAGATTTCCGCTCATGCGCTCGCGAATTTCGAGCTCGTCGATCGGGATACCTTTGGCTGAAAGATCGCCGGTGACGACGCTTGGGATATTGCGTTTGATCTCGCCCGCCATCCCAATGGCGGAACAGAGCTGCCCCGGCGTGCAGTAACCGCATTGGAAACCGTCGTGCTCGATAAAGGCCTGCTGCAGGGGATGCAGATTGCCGTTGGCGGCAAGCCCTTCGACCGTGGTGATGCTGCATCCCTGATACTGGACGGCTAGCGCCAGACAGGAATTGATACGCTCGCCCTCCACCAGCACGGTGCAGGCGCCGCAGGCCCCCTGGTCACATCCCTTCTTTGTTCCAGTAAAACCGAGGGTGTTGCGCATAAGATCAAGCAACGAGGTGCGGATATCCGCCTCGACGTCGATGGCCTCTCCATTGATGATAAAGTGCATAGGAGCATCTCCCTTGGCTTGAAACGAATTTACGGTACGGCCTTTGCCGTGAATGTTAGGGCGGCGTCTCCGGCATCGACTCTTCGGCAAGCAACATCTGGCGACAGGCCGCGATATCGGCGGTGACCGAAAGGGCCAGCGACTGCGCGTCCCGCGCCCGACCAAACAGGCCTATCGGCGCCTTGATGCGGTCTATCGCCGCCTGCGAATGTCCCAGTTCCCGAAGGCGCTGGACCCGCCTTTCGTGGGTGCGACTGCTGCCCAATGCGCCGACATAGAACGGATTGGCGCGAAGAGCCGCCTGCAACACCGGTATTTCGCGGTCGAGGTCATGCTGAAGAAGCGCAATGGCTGTGTCGTCGTCGATCAATCCATCCTCGGGCATGTCGCCGGACAGTGCGTCGCAACACACGACCTCGTAACCGGCCGCGCGCGCGACTTTCGCGGCGACATCGACTTCCAACGTGCGGCCGGACAAAAAAATCCGCACGTTGGGCCGATAAGCGGTCAGAAAGGCGTCACCCTCCCATCCGACGCGCGCGTTTTCGGGGGAAACGGACAGGGATTGTGTGCCTGGCACATAGGAGAGGCCAGCACCGCGCCGCGTCCGCAGCCGCTCGACGACTGCGCGGACCGGGTGAATATCCCTCAACACATGTACCGCTACGGTCAAGCCGCCGCCACACGGCAGAACGATATCGAAGAAGGGCGATCCTTCTCCCAGCATCACAAAGCGGTCGTGTCCCTTGGCAAGCGCCTGCAGCGCTTCGGCTGCCACGGCCGCCTCGGTGCATCCACCGGAAACGTAACCGCAATAAAGGCCGTCATCGGAAACTGCCATATGTGCGCCGAGAGACCGTGACGAGCCGCCACGGATTTCCACCAACGTACAGAGCGCCACCTGCCGTCCCGCCTGCGCGGTCCGGAGCGCAAAGCGCAGAACGTCCACGGCTGCATCCGTCGAAAACGCCTTGACGGGCGCGGGGAATGCTTCGGCGACAATATTCAGGTCCGCCGGAAGTCCGGAATTGTTCGCCATGGGAAGGAACTCCTTCCCCTGTTCATTGTTGTTGGAACTGGGATAGGTTGCTACGGTCATCAGATGGGCCCGCCGATCGTTGCCGGAATAAGGTTCAGGTCCTGTTTGCCGATCTCGTTTGATCGAAACACATCAGCTTCATCCTGTCTCAGATCTGCTTTCGACATGACATCCACCCCGTTCTTGATCTAAGAATTGGACGGCACTCCTAACAAGCGGAGGGGCCTCCGTTTAGAGCTAGTGGCTGGCAATCGTTCGTCAAGCCCGTGGTGGAATGAAATTTCGATGTCGAAGGAGCCGGCAACAGCGTCCGATGCGGAGCCGAGGTTACGCGCCGATGCACATCGCAATCGTGCGCGCCTTGTAGAGGTGGCCGCAACCGCGTTTGCGGAGCGCGGCGCGAATGCCTCGCTTGAGGATATTGCCCGGCGCGCAGGTGTCGGCATCGGCACGCTCTACCGCCATTTTCCGACAAGGGAACATCTCGTCGAGGTGGTCTATCGGCGTGAACTGGAACTGTTAGCGAACGCAGCGACCGAACTCATGGCGCAAAAGTCGCCCGATGTCGCGCTGGAAGAGTGGATGGACCGCTTTGTCAGCTACATGGCCGCCAAACGTGGCATGGCCAGCAGTCTGAAGCTGCTGTTCACTTCGAACTCGGCACTGTTTACGGAGGGATCAACGCTGATACACGCAGCCTTCGACACTCTCCTGCGTGGCGCCATCGACGCCGGCACGGTCAAGGACGATATCGAAACCGCAGATGTGCTTTATACGTTGTTCGGGATATATTCGATCCCGGATATGCCGGACTGGCGGCAGCGCGCCCGGAGGATCGTCCGCCTGATCATGGACGGGCTACGCCACCACCCTGGTGGCTGACGGCCACGGCTCATCTTTAATGCATGAGATCGAGGATGCTCCTGACTGGGATGCAAGACACCTATAGCATGAGCGACCGGCATCTCGGTCGCAATCGTCATTTGGCCGCCGGCAGACCGATCCGGATGGCACTCGCAGCCGGCCACAAGTTTCCGTCGACATTCAAAAGCGTTGCCCTGATGCGACACGTCGCAATGCGGCCGATCGACAGCCGGGCGAACAACGTCAATCTCGTGACCGGTTTGCGACATTCAGACACGCACATTGCCTTTGAAGGCCTCGACGTGATGCTCGTGCGCGATCGGGATCATGGGTCCGGCATGGTAAGCTCGCTGACGGCTTGCCTGCGGATCCAGGTCTCCCAGGAAAGTTACCTTTGACCAATTTTTCGATCCAAGTTGGCGATTATCTCCCGCACGGAAAAGTCGCTTCTTCTCAATAAGTTGGGCGATCTCGAGCGCAATTTCTTGGCTATCCGTCGCGTTCGAACGCGGCTAGGAATATTGGCTGGGGACCCGCAGCAAGGCAAGTTTTGGGCCGACAACTGACAGTAGATTTGACTTCGACCGACGTGGCAGCAAACGACAATCTGGCGCGAACGCCACTTCAGATTTGGCCGCAAAGCTGCTGCACGTTTCGCCGAAGCGATCGTCACAATACGAGATCCGGGAACGGAAATTACTTTCACTCACGCTGTTGATTGACGAGGTCCACTGTCATGGCATTTGGCTGCCTGGCCTAAGCAAGAAGCGCAGCGCCGCGAAGCTCGCTTATTTGGCCGGGCTGCCAATCATCCGCAGGTGTCGGATCTCGACCGGTCTTGCCAGCAGTCTGTCGATCTCGGACAGAAGCGGCATGAGATGCGGCATTTTCATGTGCTGGTCCAGATCTTCCTGGCTTCGCCAATTCTCGTAGAACACGAAGATGCATGGGTCTGTCGCATCCACATGGAAATCGTAGTTGATGCAGCCGGCTTCCGCCCGTGTCGGGGCAACCTGCCTGGTGAGAATGGCCTCCAGTTCGGCGCGGCATTCGGGGCGAGCCGTGACGGTGCCAATGATGGTGACGGTCATGATGCAGTCCTTTTCTGGCTGAGGGCGACGGCAAGGATGATGATCCCGCCGCGGGCGATGAGCTGCTGGCTGAATTCGAGGCCCATCAGGATGAGGCCGTTGTTGATCAGGCCGATCATCAGCGCGCCGACGATGGTGCCGACCACGGTGCCTTTGCCGCCGAAGAGGCTGGTGCCGCCGAGCACGGCTGCCGCGATGACCGAGAGCTCATCCCCTTCGCCAAGCTGAAAGCGGCCCGACTGCAGGCGCCCCGCATAAAGCATGCCGGCCAGCGCGGCGGCAGAAGAGGACATGACCAGAACCTTGAACTTGATGTTGCGCGTGTCGATGCCGGAATAGCGCGCTGCCGTCTCACCACCGCCTGTCGCCAGCACCCGGCGGCCAAAGCCGGTGCGGCGCAACACGATGTGGCCGATTACACCAAGGATCACCATCCAGATCAGCAGGACGGGCACGCGGCCGAGATTGCCGCCGCCGAAGAGCCAGGAATAGCCGGGCGACAGGATCGGAACGGCGGCGGTTGCCGAAATCCACATGGCGACGCCCTTGGCGATTCCCATCATCGCCAGCGTGGTGAGGAAGGAGGGGATGCCGATCCGCGTGGTCAGCCAGCCATTGAAGGCACCCACCGCGATACCCGTGGCGATCCCGGCCAGCACGCCTGCAAAAGGTCCACCGACGGCAATGGCCATAGCGACCGTGACGGTCGTCAGACCAGCCACCGCGCCGACCGAGAGGTCAATCTCGCCCGCTGACAGGACGAAGGTGATGGCGATGGCCATGACGGCGATCATCGCCGTCTGTCGGACGATGTTCAGCAGGTTGTTGGGTGTGAGGAAGCCCTTGTCGTTCAACGCCACCGCAAAGATGACGAAGATGACGATGAAGCCGATATAGATGATGTTCTGGCGCCAGTCGGCCGCGAAACGCTTAAGCATTGGTTGTCTCCTGGGCTGCGAGCGCCCGCTGTATCTCGGTCTGGAGTTTTTGCTCCGCTGCCTGCAGGCGATGCGCCAGGTCGTCTTCCGGCACCGTGGGGTCATCGAGGGCTTCGCGCGGCAAATCCGCGTGCACCCGGCCATCTGCCATCACCAAAATGCGGTCGCAGGCGGTAAGCAATTCCGAAAGTTCGGACGAAATCATGATGATCGCCTTGCCGGATGCAGCTAGCTCCCGCACGAGGCGGATGATTTCCGACTTCGAGCCGATATCGATACCGGCGGTCGGTTCATCGAGGATGAGAATGTCGGGGTTGGTGGCAAGCCACTTGCCGATGACCACCTTCTGCTGGTTGCCGCCCGACAGGGTGGAGACGGCATGGTCGCGGCTGGCGGTCTTGATGGAGAGGCGGCTGATCTGCGTGTCAGTCAGATCGGCTGCGGCCTTCTGGTCAACGAAGCCCGCCTTCGACAGCCGGCCAATGACGGACAGGACCATGTTGGACGCCACCGAATGGGCGGGAATGATGCCCTGCGTGGCGCGGGCTTCCGGCACCAGCGCCACGCCACATGCGATGGCATCGCCGGGGTTGCGAATGGTGACCGCCCTGCCCTTCATGCGCATGGAACCCTTGGCTGCGAGATCAATCCCGGCAATCAACCGGGCCAGCGAGGAGCGGCCGGAACCGAGCAAGCCCGCGAGGCCCAGCACTTCGCCGGCATGCAGCGAGAAGGACACGTTTTCCGGCTTGTGGACACCACTGAGGTTCGACACGTCGAGGAGCACCTCGCCCCGCACCGTCGAGCCGCGGACGACATCCGAAAGGCCTTTCGAGCGTTTGCCGACGATGTGCTCGATCATCGTGTCGATCGGCAGGTCCGCGAGCGGTGCGGTGATGACGTGCCGGCCATCGCGCAGGATGGTGGCACGGTTCGCGATGCGGGCGATCTCGTCCATGCGGTGGCTGACATAGATGATCGCCACGCCCCTGGACTTGAGCTTGCGGAGGAAGACGAAGAGCCGCTCGACATCCGACACCGCAAGTGCGGTCGAGGGTTCATCGAGAACCAGCACCTTCGCATCCTGCGAAATCGCCTTGGCGATTTCCGTCAACTGCTTCTGGCCAGCGCCGAGATCGCCGACGACGGCGCGGGGATCGACGGAGACTTCGAGGCGGGCGAACAGTTCGGCGGCGCGGCGTTCGGCGTCGGCGTCGTCGATCAGTCCCATGCCCGTCCGGCCCTCACGGGTCAGGAAGACGTTCTGGGCCACGGTCAGCGTCGGGATCAGGCTCATTTCCTGATAATTCATGGCAATGCCGGCGCTGCGCGATTCTTCCGGCGTGTGGGCCGTCAGCGCCTGCCCGCCGACCTCGATTGTGCCCTCATCCGGCTTGTGAACACCGTTCAGGATCTTGAGGATCGTGGATTTGCCTGCGCCGTTTCCGCCCAGAAGCGCGTGAACTTCACCCGGCATGATTTCCAGATCGACCCCTTCGAGGGCGCGGACGCCCCCGAAGGATTTCGAAATGCCGGTCATCCGGACGGCTGCGACGCTGGCACTCATCCCACTCTCTCCCATATGCCGCTCTCACCTGAGCGAATGAAGGCGTCTGCCACCAGTTCGGTCAACAGGCCGTCATCGAAATTCGGGCTGGCCTGCTTGCCCTTCGCGATCGCCTGGAAGAAGTCATAGCACTCGACGATCTTGGTTTCGGAATAACCGATGCCGAGACCGGGGATCGGCCACAACCCGCCGCCATAGGGATGCGCAGGACCGGTATACACAGTGCGGAAGCCACGCGCATCCGCGGGATCGTCGGCAAACATCACCTGCAGCTCGTCGCGACGTTCGTAGTTGAAGTGAATCGAGCCCTTCGTGCCGTGGATTTCCAGCGTGATGAAGTTGTTGCGTCCATAGGCGTTGCGGGTGGCCTCCAGGCTGCCGATCGCGCCATTGGCGAATTTCAGCATGGAGACGACTTCGTCATCCACATCCACATCGCCCCGCTCCGCGTCAGCCGCCTTTTCCGCCGCACCCAGCTTGTCAACGCCGCCCTGCTGCAACGGGCGGGTCTTGTTGTAGGTGGTGGTCAGGGCAATGACTTCGGCAATGGGGCCGACGAGGTAATGCGCGAGATCGACCACATGGGTGCCAATGTCGCCAACGGCGCCGGAGCCGGCAATCTTCTTCTTGAAGCGCCAGGAAAGAGGCGAGTCCGGATCGGCCGACCAGTCCTGCAGATAGGTGCCGCGGAAATTGAGGATACGGCCGATGCGGCCTTCCTCGATGTATTTCTTCGCCAGAGCAACCGCCGGCGTGCGGCGGTAATTGAAGGCCACCATGTTAATGACGCCGGCCTTGTTGACGGCTTCAGCCATGGCGCGGGCTTCTTCGACGGTGCGGGCCAGCGGCTTTTCGCAGATGATATGCTTGCCGGCCCGTGCCGCCTCGATGGCGATTTCGGCGTGGACATTGTTCGGGGTGCAGATATCGACCACATCGATATCCGGACGGTTGACAGTGGCGCGCCAGTCGGAGGAGGCTTCTTCAAAGCCGAACCGCTGGCGGGCTTCGTCGGCCATTCCGTCGGTCACATCCACCACGACCTTGCGGTGGGGAATGGCCGGGGCCGGCCAGAAGAACATGGGCATGGCAGCATAGGCCATGGCATGCGCCTTGCCCATGAAGCCGCCACCAATCATGGCGACGTTCATCACTTTCGTCATTGCGGTTTCTCCTGATTGTCGCAGCCATACGCTGCTTCGTGTTGCCGGCGGGATCCGTGATCACCTTCAACCGGCTTGCGGGGACGCGGCGCGATGAGCCGCGACGCGTCCCGGCTGCTGTCAGTTGCCGAGGCTGGACTTGACGTTGTCGGTCGCTTCGGTCGAATAGACCGTCTTCCAGGAGTCCAGCAGGTTTTCACGCGTCACCGGCAAAGCCGGCAGGGCGACGAAGGCAGGAGCCTCTTTACCGAGAAGCGCATAACCAGCGAGCTTGGCTTCGACAACACCCGCATCATAGGGACGCTGGGCGCCAAGGCCCTTGACGAAACCGTTTTGCGCCATCGAGATCGCCACGTTTTCTCCGAGGTCGATCGTGGTGATGATCAGGTCGTCCCGTCCGGCATTGCGCGCGGCGGCGATGACGCCTTCTGCCGGCACGTCCCAGACCGCCCAGATGCCCTTGACGTTCGGGTTGGACGTCAGAATGGCGCCAGCGGCCTTTTCGGCATCACCGGAGAAATCCGGGCCGCCGATGCCCTGCTCGGCAACGATCTTGATCTCAGGATAGTCCGACGTGATGGTTTTCTTGAAGGCGTCATAGCGCTGCTTGGTCACGAAGAAGTCGGCAGCGTGGAAGACGAGGCCGATTTCGCCCTTGCCACCAAGTGCCTTGGCCATCAGATGCGCCGAGGCAACGCCATTGCCGTAATTGTCGGCGGAGACGACCGAGACATAGTCCTTGCCTGCCTTGAAGCCGGCCGGCACGTTGTCCATGAACACCAGCTTGGTGCCGGCATCGGCGGCAGCCTTGTAGGCTGCTGCGGTTGCGGTCGGGTCGGTCGGAATGGACACGATGATGCTCGGCTTCTGCGCCATGATGGTCTCGAGGTCCGCCACCTGCTTTTCCGGCTTGAAGCCGGCATCGGTGACGGCAATGACCTTGATGCCCATGGCCGCAAACTGCGTCTGCAGACCGTTGATCTGGGCACGCGACCAGTCGTTTCCGCCATAATGCATGACGATGGCGGCCGTGGCACCCATGCCCTTGACCTTGGCGAGTTCTTCATCGCTCAGCTTGATGCCAGAGGCCGGCGACGGGTCTTCGCCCGACGGACCTTTCGACAGAACCGAATCCTGCAGCTTGGCGAGCGCAGCATCGGGATCGGCGGCCCATGTCGGGGCGGCGATGGACAGTGCTGCCGCGATGGCCGCGGAGCACAACAGAATGCGTCTGGTAATCATGATTTCCTCCCGTGGATGGGGCCTTGCCCCGGTGGCCTTCAATCCTTCTTGGGACTGGCCGATTTCAGATACGTCATGCTGGCACGAGCGCCCTCCAGCGGGTCGGGCCAGGCATCAAGTTCCGCGCAGATCCAGCCGGCAAAGCCGATATCGCGCAATGCGGCGATGATGCCGTCCGTCGGCACGTCACCACGATCGAGGGGCGTGAAGGCGAAGGGTTCGCGCTGCAGGCCCTTGAGATGGACATAAGAAATGCGCGAAGCGTGATCCCGGATAAGCGTTGCGGGATCGCCGCCGGCTGCGGCGAGATGCGCCGTGTCCGGGCAGAAATCGATACCCGTGAGGCTGAAGATCTTGGCAACCTCCGCCGGTCCTTCCACGATCGTGGAGAGATGGGGATGGTAATGGGCGCGCAGGCCGCGTGCGCTGGCAATCTCCCCGACCCGATCCAGCGCTGTGGCAAGCTTGTGAAAATCTGCTTCTCGCGTTCCATCGAAACGCTTTGCGCCGCCACCGACGACCAGATGCGGAGCGCCGAGTTCGGCGGCCCGATCCGCCGCACGGGTGACCCGTGCCAACTCCTCGGGCAAGATGTCGTCGAAGATGAAGTTTCCACCGGCATAGGCCGCGACCAGGCTCAGGCCATGGTCGGAAAGCAGGGCACGCATGTCGCCCGCAGAGAAATCGAGCAGGTTGCCGTCGAACAGCTCCACGCCCTCATAGCCTGCCGCTGCGATATCGGCGAAGGCGCGGCGCATGTTGCCGAAGGTTCGGTAGGAAAGCTGCGTGATCGAGGTGACGCCGACGGCGCTTCCACCCAACTCCCCCCAGCAATTGGCATGATAGGCCAGTTTGCAGCCATCCATGGTCCTCTCCTCCTCAAGATATTTCCACCAGATGACGACTTTAATGCGCCCATATAAAACGTATGTCAACATTTAAAATGCATTTATCAGTCCACTTATGCTGATTTAATGCAGAAGTTTGTTGTTGCGCGTCTCAAGAGGAGCATTTATCAAGGTTCATCCGCTTTGTTCGGGCGAAAGGAACAGACATGCCTGCCACGGCGAAGATGGACGCCCATCTACAGCCCCGCCGAAAGGGCCGCCCGCGCACGGCGGAGACGGCTGCGCCCAGCCTGGTGGAAATTCTCAACCTGGTGCGCACGGAGAAGGCCACGACCCGGCAGGAGCTGGAGCGCGAGAGCGAACTCGGCCGCGCCGTGGTGGCGGATCGTCTTGGCACGCTGACCGAGCTCGGACTTGTCGATGAAAGCGAACTGGGGACGGCCACAGGCGGACGGGCGCCGCGGCTGGTGCAGTTTTCTGCCCATCGCGGCAGCCTTCTCGTCGCGACCCTCGATCAGACGGCGCTCGGCGTCGGCCTTGCCGATCTCGGTGGCAAGCTGAAGATGGAGCATCATGAGGCGGCGGATCTGACACAGCCTGTCTCTGCACTGCTCGACCGGCTCACCACGCTGTTTCGCTGGATTGTCGAGATGCAGCCGGATGCGGGCGAGCTCTGGGGTATCTCCATTTCGGTGCCGGGCGTGGTGACCGACAGTGGCGAGAGCTTTTTTCAAAACGCCACGCCCCCGGTCCTGCCCGGCTGGGAAAGCTTCCCCCTAGTCGAGAAACTGGTCGAGGCATTCGACGTTCCCGTGTGGCTGCGCTCCAGTGTCGAAACCATGACCATGGGTGAATTTCACTCCGGCGCCGGCGTCGGCCATCGCGCCATGCTGTTTGTCAAGGTGGGCAAGCGGATCGGCGCGGGTCTCGTCAGCGACGGCCTACTGTTTCGCGGGGCACAGGGGGCGGTTGGCCTAATCGGCTCCGTGCCCGTCAGTGCCGGCGAGCGGCACGGCACGCTGGAAACCATGGCCGGCTCCGAGGCGATCATCCGCGAAGGCCGCCAGCAGGCGGAAAGGGGATTGAGCCCGATCCTCGCCGAGCATCTGCGGCGCGGCGGAGAGATCACCGCCGTCGAGGTGGCGCAGGCAGCCCATATGGGCGATGCCGGCGCGATCGACATCCTCTCCCAAAGCGGTCGCATGATCGGCCAGGTGGTGGCAACACTCGCCAACATGCTGAACCCGGAGCTGATCGTGCTGTCCGGATCAATCGCCCAGAGCAACGACATTCTTCTCGCGGCGGCCCGCGAGGCCATCTATGGCGCCTCTCATCCGCTCGTCAGCCGCGACCTCCAGATCATCCGCTCGCAGATGGGGAGTTCGTCCGGCCTTGTCGGCGCGGCGATCGTGGCGACGGAAAGCCTGTTTTCGCCTGCGGTCCTGCGCGACTGGATCATGGCCGGGCGGCCGCAGGCGCATCCACAATTCGAGGCCCTTCGCGGCCGCCTGGAGACGCAGACCGCTGCCGTTGCCGCGGTCATGCCGCCTCCGAAAGCTTGAGGTGCGCCGATGGTGATTGAAGGACTGGGTCCCCGTGGGGAACGGGCATCGGCCCCGGAACGGGTGCTGCTGCTGCCGGAGGACAAGGCGCGGGCAAGGGCGGCCGGCCTGCGCGTGGCGATCGTGCTGCATACGCTGGCGAGCGACTGGGCCAAGCAGCAACTGGCCGGCATCGTCGGAACGCTGGGCGATTGCGGCGTGGCGGTCATCGATGTCGTCGATTGCGGTTTCACGCCGGAGGTACAGATCGAGGCGCTGGACCGGCTGATCCGCGAGGCACCGGACGCGATCATTTCGCTGCCCGTCGCCAATGCAAAGGTTGCTGCCGCCCATGCCCGCGTTTCCGCCGCCGGGATCAAGCTGGTGCTGCTGGACAATGTGCCGACCGGCTTGCTGCCTGGCAAGGATTACGTCTCGCTGATTTCAGCCGACAATTTCGGCCTCGGCAAGATGGCGGCCGAGGGTCTGGCGCCGCATCTCGGCGAAGAGGGGGATGTCGGCGTGCTCGGCTACGACTCCGATTTCTTCGCAACCAACGAGCGCGAGATCGCCTTCGTCAAATGGATGCGGATCAACCGCCCCCGCCACCGCCTGCATGTCGCCCGATTCCCGTCCCTTGCAGAGGCGGGCACCAAGGCCTCGGCGCTGGCAGAAAAGCATCCGGGCCTGAAGGGCCTGTTCGTGGTGTGGGATACACCCGCAAGCGCTGCAGCCGCCGCCTTGGCCTCTGCAGGTTTGTCCGTTCCGATTGGCACCGTCGATCTCGGCAAGGAAGCAGCCATCAGCCTGTCCGGCGGCGGACCGATCGTCATGATCGCGGCCCAGCAGCCGTTCAGGCAGGGGCAGACGGCAGCCTCGACAACGGTAACCGCCCTCCTTAATCGTCTTACGCCAGCTTGGGTTGCCCTGCCCGGCGTCTCGGTCACGGCTTCCAATGTGGTGGAATCTTTCCAGACGATCTGGCGCTCTCCGGCACCCCGAGAAGTCTTGAGACAGCAGAACCTTCTCCGCTGAGCTTGGGCTGTCTGAAGATTTAGCGGTGAGACAATCCCTTGTCGGTTCAAAATTTGGACTGATGAGACCATAACCCGGATTGGTCTCATGCGATCGGGCGCAGCGCCTCCACTCGTACAACTTCATTGTACTGCGCGATGTCCCGCATTTTCGCGCGCAAAAATTAGCTCATTAACCCGGAAATAATTGCCCCTCGCCCGCCCTGTTGACTGATGCCCAAAGCCAGGGCACAAAGGTGGCATCCACGGTCGCTCGCGGCAGGAAAATATAGGGAATTCAGGTCGTGTACGGCAAGTC
>UCIT01000040.1 GCA_900472625.1 Hyphomicrobiales bacterium
GGTCGTGTACGGCAAGTCCTGCAAATAGCGGCTTGGCCTGCTGGTCAGGCTACTTGACGTAGGTCGGCTTTTTTCATCTCCTTCAAGTCGTTCATGTTGAGATAGCGGTTTGCCTCGAGCCAGTTTTCGTGGGTCTCCACGGCGAGCGAGCGGATGAGGCGTAGGCAACTGTCTTCGTTTGGAAAGATACCTAGCACGATCGTCCTGCGTTTGATCTCCTCGTTGAAACGCTCGAGCATGTTCGTTGACTTCATGTGTTTGTGGTGCTGGCGAGGCAGCCTGTAAAAGGTGAACGTCTCCTCGATGGTCTCCTCCGCCCAGCTGGCGAGTTTGGGGTATCGCGGTGACCATTTCCTCAGCCAAGCAGCGAGATCGCTCTTGGCCTCTGACAATTCCCGGCGATCATAGATCCACCGCAGTTCCTGGAGGCAATCGTCGTCTGCTTTGCGCGGCAGGTGATCGAGTGCGTTGCGAAGGAAGTGAACATAGCAGCGCTGGAACCATGCGTCGGGCAGCACCTCGCGAACGGCCGCGCGCAAGCCGGCATGGTCATCGGCAACGATGTATTCGACACCGTGCAGTCCGCGCTGTTTGAGGCCGAGCAGGAAGTCCTTCCACGACGAGTGGCTCTCTCGGTTGGCAAGCTCGACTGCAAGGATCTGACGACGCCCTTCCCAATCGATCCCGAGCGCGACAAGCACGGCGCACGAGCGAACGACACCTGCCTGGCGGACTTTCTCGTACTTCGCATCGATGATGAGATAGGCGAACGGCTCGTCCAGCCGCCGTTGGGCAAAAGCCGTCAAGCTCTCGTCCAGTCGCTTGTTGATCGCGGATATCGTCGAGGCTGAGAAGCTGTGGCCGCATTGCTCTTCAGTGATCGCCTTCACCTTCCGGGTCGAAACGCCCTGAACGTACATCTCCGCCAGCGACGCTACCAGCGCCTGTTCGGAGCGTTGATAGCGCTCAAACAGCTCAGTTGAAAACCGCCCATCGCGGTCCTGCGGCACTCGCAGTTCCAGCTTGCCGACCCGCGTGATCAGCGTTCGATTGTAATGCCCGGAACGATAGCCGATCCGAGCCTCGACCCGTTCGCTCTTCGCGGCACCGAGTGCCTCGGTCATCTCGCCTTCCAGCATCTCCTGCAGCAGATCCTGCATAATCATGCGCAATGCGTCGTGGTTTGCGCCCATCAGATCTTTGACGGCGGCTATCGATGGTTTATTCTCACTCCTGGTCATGGTGGGGCTCCTATGGAGTTGGTGACGTTAGACATCACCAGCCTGCCATGGCCGCTCAAATCCTCAACAGATTTTTGCAGAACCTCCCGCACACTACC
>UCIT01000053.1 GCA_900472625.1 Hyphomicrobiales bacterium
TCAAAACGCCTCCTTTACGGCCGCGTTTTGAGAAGCAGCAAGGACATTGATGTCCACGCTGCAGGTGGCACAGGCGCCCCGCAAACCTCGGCAGAGGTTTACGGGGCTTTTTTTGTGTTTCCGACAGGGTCGTCGGCTTATCCAAACGCTCGGACGATGTTGCGATCACGCCACCATCAGAGCATCCATCAACGGGGGCCTGGCATGCACGACCTTACTCTCCCTTCCGATCCTCACATCAACATGCCCTCCGGCCATCCGCGCCGGATGCGGTTCTCGTAATTATGGAGCCTCTCATGAGCGGTCATGGACACAATCATGCCCCGTCGCCTTCCGACCTGACACTGCGCGTTAAGGCGCTCGAATCCCTGCTGGTCGAACGCGGCTATTTTGAAAGCGCAGCGCTCGACAAGATCGTCGACATCTACGAACACAAGGTCGGTCCCCGCAACGGCGCCCGCGTCGTGGCAAAGGCATGGACCGACCCCGACTACAAGGCCAGACTGTTGGGCGACGCCACGGCCGCTATCGCCGAGCTCGGCTATTCCGGAGCCCAGGGCGAGGACATGGTCGTCGTCGAGAACACGCCCGACATCCATAACGTCGTCGTCTGCACCCTTTGCTCCTGCTATCCTTGGCCGACGCTTGGCCTGCCGCCGACTTGGTACAAGATGCCGCCCTACCGCTCGCGCGCCGTCATCGATCCGCGCGGTCTGCTCAGTGAGGAGTTCAACCTCGACATCCCGGCCGAGACGCAGGTGCGCGTCTGGGACAGCAATGCCGAGCTTCGCTACCTTGTCTTGCCCATGCGCCCCGAAGGAACCGAGGCCATGAGCGAGGACGAACTCGTCGAACTGGTCAACCGCGACTCCATGATCGGCGTCGCTCTCGCCGGCAAGGCCTGACACCGATACCGTCCGCCGGCCCGCACTGGCGGTTGCGTCAAAAACAACGAACGGAGAACAGCTATGAACGGTGCACACGACCTCGGCGGCATGCACGGCATGGGTCTCGTCAGACCTTACACGGAAGAAAAGCTCTTCTATGAGGACTGGGAACGCAGGATCTTCGCCATGTACATCGCCACCCTGCAATGCGGCATCTACAGCATCGATGAACTGCGCAAGAACATCGAGATCATGTACCCCACCCACTATCTCGATTCGACCTATTACGAGCACTGGGCTTACTGCGTCGAGCAGTCTCTCATCGACCGCGGCATCTTCACCCGCGACCAGATCGACCAGCGCGTCAATGAACTTGCGAAGGAAGCCGCCTGATGCCCATTCTCGAAACGAAGGATGTCGAAGCACGCTGCCTCAAAGGCGGCTCCTGCAGGCTCCATGAAGAGGTGACGCCCGGCTTCAAGCACGGTGATGCCGTTGTCGCCCTCAACATCAATCCGCCCACCCATACCCGCCTGCCCCGCTACATCCGTGGCAAGAAGGGCATCGTCGACCGCGATCACGGTGTCTTCGTCTTCCCCGACACATCCGCAGAGCGCCGTGGCGAAAAACCTCAGCACTGCTACTCTGTCAAGTTCTCCTTCCTGGAACTATGGGGCAGGAACGCGTCCCAAAACGACTGGATCTATATCGATCTCTTCGAAGACTATATCGACAAAATCTGAGGGGATG
>UCIT01000026.1 GCA_900472625.1 Hyphomicrobiales bacterium
TGCACACCGATGCCGATATCGAGCATCTGGTCGAGGCGCTGCACTCGCTGTGGTCGCGCTGTGCCCTCGCCCGCCACGTCGCCTGAGCATGCTCTAATTATATCACACCTAAGTGTGATACCCATGGTGATTGGCAAATGCTACATTTGCGCGATTAGGTTGAGTATCACGAATTACTAAAGTGAGATCATGTCCCAGGCTCTGAGCGAACAAGCCGTGGTCCATATTGTCGACGACGACGAGTCGCTCCGATATACGCTCTGTCGCTTAATGAAATCGGTTGGGCTCCAAGCCAAGGCTTACGGAACAGTCAGCGAATTCATTGATGAACGATCACATGAAGGGCTAGGCTGCCTTGTCCTCGATGTACGATTGCCGGGGATCAGTGGAATTGAATTTCAAAGTCAACTCAATGGTTTAGGAATATTTCTTCCCGTTGTACTGATGACGGGACACGGAGATATACCCATGTCCGTCCGCGCAATGAAGGCTGGTGCTGTCGATTTCCTGCCAAAGCCGTTCCGTGATCAAGACATGTTGGATGCCGTAGTTTCGGCGATCGAACGCGATCGTGAGCGACGCGCCAGCCTGGGCCAAGCAGTGGATATCTTCGGGCGGTTTTCGAAACTCACGCCACGCGAGCAGGAAGTGATGATGATCACGACGACGGGAAAGATGAACAAGCAGACCGCTGCCGAACTAGGTATAAGCGAAGTGACGGTTAAACTTCATCGGCGAGCCGCCATGCAGAAAATGGAAGCCCGCAACCTTCCCGATCTTGTTCGCATGGCTGATGTTGTCAGGCCGCTGATAAATGTCAGCACCGGAGAATAGTCTTTCGATCGCCTCTGGGGTCCGCGCGCCCCATGTCGCCGGGAAGGCCGGAGATGAAGGATGTCAGGTGGCAGCGGAGATACTAATCGGTGTTGTTGACGACGATCGTTCACTTAGGACATCGCTTGTCAGGCTTGTACGATATATGGGCTACGAAGCACGCGGTTTCGCATCCGCCGAAGAATTGATCGAGGCTGACGATCTCGACCGGTATTCATGCGTGATCACGGACGTCCAAATGCCGGGAATGAGCGGGATAGAATTGACCAAGTTCATCGCTGTGAACCATGCGACGGTGCCTGTCATCGTAGTGACTGCCCGTTCTGAAGCGATGCTGGAGAATGCCGCCATCGCGAGCGGCGCAGTCTGTTTCCTGCGAAAGCCTATTGATACGGAAGTGTTGATAGAAAACTTGACGCGAGCGCTCGGCATCTAGGCGCCGTTTCTTCTGCCTGACCGCGGTAGCGTTTTTCCGGACGTCGGAGCGGCCGGCAGAACGATCGAAAAACGAGCGCCGCCAAGAGCGGCATTTGTATCCACGGTGATGGAGCCCCCGTGGGATTCGAGGATCGATCTGCATATCGGTAGGCCCATGCCCATCCCGCTCTCCTTTGTCGTGAAGAAGCTTTTGAAAAGCCGAGCTAGATCGCCATCTTTGATGCCGGTCCCATTGTCCTCGACCGTGCAGAGCAGGTGAATTCGATCGAAAGCCTTGGAGTGGATCACGATTTTTGGACTTCCGAGCTCTGGAGAGGAAGCCTGGAGCGAATTCATGACGAGGTTCACGAACACTTGGTGAAGCTGGGTGCGATCGCCAAGGATTGGCGGAACGCCCGCAGCGCAGGTGTGAACGATCACGGCTGAGCGAGCCTCTATTTCACTCCGGAGGAACAACAGGGCTTCCTCCACGACTTCGGCGATGGAGAGATATACCTTCTCAGGAGCTTTTCCTGCGGCAGTAGCGCGGATTCTGGCGATGATCTCAGAAGCTCGGCGTGCGTCCGCAACCATGGAATCCAGAGATTCTCGGACCTCGTCCAGATCTGGCGGCGTGCGGTTGATCCAACGGAGCCCGACCCCGCCCGCCGTCGTGATCGCAGCGAGCGGCTGGTTGATCTCGTGCGCAATAGATGCGGTCAATTCACCAAGAACGGACAACCGCGCCGAATGGGCATATTCAGCCTGGACTTGCTGCAGACGCTCTTGCGCTTGAATCCGTTCGGAAATATCGATGACGCCCACTAGGCTGGTCTCGGGTTCTCCGGCACGCCCCACTCGGGCCGTCGCAAAAAGGACGTCGAGTACCCTCCCGTCCAGAGCGACCATTTTCGTTTCCTCCTCGAAGCTTGCACGACCTTGATAGCGAGAGACCATTGCGCGACGGAACGTCCTTGGGCTTTCCGGCCATATTTTCACAACGGAACGACCTATGAAGTCACTTGCATCATTACCGCCAAACATACTCACCCCTCGCTCATTGGCCTCTTCGAAAATCAAAGCTTCCATGCAGGCACGCAGGAATTCCGGATGGGCGTCGAAATATGAGTTCAGGTCCACTACGCCTGAAGCTCTGAGGTAAGCAAACATCGAAACCAATTTCGTGGCGTTGAGCTGCCAGAGCGCAATCGGCATCCGATCAAACAAATGACGATAACGTTGCTCGCTCTTCTCCAGTCTCGCATAGGCTTCCTTTTGCAACGATACGTCCATTACGGCGCCTACAAAACGAGGATGATCCCCCTCTGCATCGACGTAACGCGCTACGACACTCAGATGCTTGACTACATCATTCTCGAGCAAAATGCGGTGCTGGTAACTGAAGTCCTTCCTCGTGGCAGACGCGCGATCCAGAACCTCTTTAACACCTTGGCGATCGTCCGGATGTGTGCGCTGCAGGATCAGACCCAGCGACGGAATTGTGTTGGAGCCAACGCCAAATATCCTGAATGTCTCATCAGACCAGAACAGCTCGCCACTTGAGATACTCCAACCGAAACTTCCGGTGTGACTGAGTTTTTGTGCTTCGGCCAGATACGCCGCCTGGCTTCGACGGAGATCATTTTCTGCGCGGCGCCGTTCGCTTACGTCCGTGTTGGTTTCAAGCGTGCCCACCGAATGGCCGCGTTCATTACGCCGCAGGGACCAGCGGCTCGCAACTGTAATTTTATTACCGTTTTTAGCACTATGGATCAGTTCTCCCTCCCACCGGCCTGAACGATGGAGTGTTTGGTTGATCTCGTGGAGCGTAGCTGGAAAGCTTGTCCGCAACAGCTCGTGAGCGACTTTGCCAATGGCCTCAGTTTGGGACCAACCGTACAGGTCTTCGGCGCCACGGTTCCAGTACGTGATAACGTTGGCGGCATCTCGAACGAAGACGGCGTCGTTTGTCATATTGAGCAATCTACCTTGTTCGCGCTCCGCCGCACCAAGACTGTGTACCAGTCTAATCAGACAAGTGACGGCAAGCGACGAGACCAGGAATGCGGCCAGGGTTACAAGATCAAGGTCGCTGCCCACCACGAGCGTGTGCAATGGGTGGACGAAAAAGTAGTTCAGGCATGCGACTGCGACTATGGAGAAAATCACGGAAGAGACCAAGCTGTCCAACAAGGATAGCAATACCACGATGATCAACAGGGCGAATGCCGCGGTCGTAAAATTCAGACCAAGTCTTGCGCACAAGAAAGTAGCGAGACCGAGCATGACGCCGGCGATCATCCAGAGGACGAACAGCCAGCGATGACGCTCGACTCGCCAAGCAGCGAGAAGCGGCAGTGCGCGATATCTCAGGAGTTCCAATACGCTCATGCCCGGTCACCCACTAGGCACGGCACAGTGGTCGGACTTACAATCGGCTCGTTCTCTCCGGTTCATAACACCAACTCCTGTTGAACATCGACGACCACGGTGCGAGGCCATACAGAGTGAGATTAGTGGCACCATGCCAACCAATATTCGAGTTTAGTCTTGTGAATCGGTGTGAACGGCTCGTCAGCCATTCCAATCGATCAAAGCAAAGCCTGACACTGCAACCGTCGCCTTGAGTTCACGAAGCCGACACGGGTCGGCGTACTCGTGAGCTTGCCATGCTTGGGCCTCCAGCAGGATCTTCAGCCAAAGGGTTAGACAGACCACACCTCAGGATAGGTGTGCACCGATTAGGCAGCCGCTATCGTCAGCAAACAGGTGCAGTTCATAACCGCCCTTAACTCGGTCCACGGCGTGGTGCCGTCAAGCATAGGTCGCGCAGTCGATCAAAGTTAGCGTGAAAGGCTTGGTCTATGGAACGACTATCAAGACGCAAAGTCCTCGCCCTAGGCGCAGCGGGTGCAGCTATCGCAACGACCGCGGCGAATGCTGCGTCGTTCGGAAATCCCGATCGCCCGGCCGAAGGGGCTGTCAACGCCAATCCGGCCGGTCTAACCGATACTGGCCCCAAAAACCCAACTCTTGCCAATCAGTTTCCCTCGTTTGAAAGTCCTCCCCCAACGGACGTGGGCGAAATGCAGCTCTTTTGGTCGTCGTTCAATAACGCGCCGAAGAGAATCCAGAATGGAGGATGGGCGAGGCAGGTCACCAAGTCCGACTTCGCTATTTCGGACGCAGTGTCGGGTGTTAACATGCGCCTTGGGCCCGGTGGCGTAAGAGAGATGCATTGGCACCGTGCGGCCGAGTGGGCCGTGATGACGAATGGCCGTTGCCGGGTGACTGTCTTGGATGCCAAGGGGCGTGCCTATGTTCAGGACGTGGGCGCTGGCGATCTCTGGTATTTTCCTGCGGGGTTTCCACATTCGCTCCAGGGGCTAGGGCCGGAAGGTTGCGAGTTCGTGATCGTCTTCGACGAGGGCGATCAGTCCGAATATGGAACCTTGCTCCTGACAGACTGGCTGGCGCATACACCGCCTGAGCTCCTCGCCAAGAATTTTGGCATGCCTGCGGACGCCTTCAAGTCCATACCGCTCAACGACTTATGGATTTTTCAGGGAAGAGAACCCGGACCTCTATCGGCGGATCAAGCATCTGTGGCCTCCGCCGGGCTACCTGAACACCCATTCACGTTCCGTTTGGGCGCGTCAAAGCCGATCAAGGAGAACGCATCGGGGATGCTGCAGATGGCTGACAGCAGCACCTTCAAAGTCTCCAAGACGATTGCCGCAGCCATCGAAACCATTCAGCCCGGCGCCGTAAGAGAGATGCATTGGCACCCGAACGCGGACGAGTGGCAGTACTGGTTGCAGGGCCAGGGTCGGATGACCGTGTTCGATGCAGGACCGAGAAGCCAGACTGCCGACTTTCATGCCGGCGATATCGGCTACGTAAAAAAAAGCCAGGGCCACATCATCGAGAACACCGGCAAGAGCGATCTCAAGTTCGTGGCGGTGTTCAAGGTGGCCGAGTACCAGGAGGTCGGCCTAACCTCCTGGCTCTCTCACACGCCGCCATCTCTTGTGGCGCAGCACCTCAACATGGAGCTGGGAGACATAGAGCGAATTCCACGCGATCAACCTGGCATCATGCCGGGATGATGCACAGCAGGGAGGTGATCGGCTTTCCTCGGTATTGGGATCGCCGACGTCACCGGGCGTGGCTCCGGTGCAGGTCACCTGATGATCTTGAATCTGGACATGAGTGCGTGGCGAGCTGTCGCCATACACCGCTACGCAGCCTGAACCAAGCAACGCGACACGCGGAATTGTCCGCTCCGTCGCCATCTATGGAGTTGATGAGATGCTGAAAGGTTACACCGTACCGCTTACCCCTCAGGGCAAGTCATCCGCAACGCCCGCCCCACCATGGCACTATTCCAGTGAATGTATCGCGATCGAATACTGGGCGGACCCCACCGCCGTTGCGGCGCTTCTTCCACCCGGATTGTCCAAGGACGAGAAATCGGCGGGACGAGCCTTCTTCTGGTTCCTCGACTGGCAATTTACTGGTTCGAATGATGAGCATACCGATCCCGCTCGCTATCAGTACAGAGAAGCGTTCGTCCTTGTCGAGGCGCTCCTGGGGGACCGACCGGTCAATTTCTGCCCTTATATTTTCGTCGACAACGATGCGGCGATCGCGCGCGGCTGGGTACAGGGATATCCGAAAAAGCTGGGAAGCATCTTCCAGACCCGGAGCTTTACTGCTCGCAGCGCAGCGGCCAGTCCCTTGGAGAAAGGCAGTCGCTTCGGCGCAAGTGTGGCCGCTCACGGTGAACGGATGGCTACTGCTCGCATTCAACTCGAGCATAAGGTCGATGACCCGTCGACGGTATTCAGCCGTCCGACCACGATCCGTCGCTACTTTCCATCACTCACCGCGGGGCTGCACAACAAACCGGCCGTGAACGAGCTCACCTTGTCTAAGATGGACGATCTCAACTTCTCGGACTTCTGGGCCGGCTCGGCGGAATTGACCATCCCCGAAGTCCAGGGCGAGGACATGCATTCAATTAGGCCACTTAAGGTCGGTCGAGGTTATCGGTTCGGCATGGCTTATTCAGTTACCGATCTGCCAATCCTGCAGAACTACGTCGCTTAAGAGCATTTTCGAACATCGGATTGAGCCGCACCCGCGGCAGAGTCTTGACGAGACCACTACGAAGGATGACTGGGATGCCCAGAACTGCTGCAGACTACATGGTGGACACTCTCACCCAAGTGGGCGTCAAGCGCATCTACGGGGTGGTGGGGGACTCTCTGAACGGTTTCAGCGACTCGCTCCGACGCCTTGGAACGCTAGACTGGATCCACGTCCGACACGAGGAAGGTGCGGCGTTCGCAGCCGCCGCGGAGGCACATCTTACAGGTGAGCTGGCCGTGTGCGCGGGCAGTTGCGGACCGGGAAACCTTCACCTCATCAACGGCCTGTTTGATGCGCAACGGAGCGGCGTTCCCGTCTTGGCGATCGCAGCTCACATTCCTAGCACTGAAATCGGTATCGATTACTTCCAGGCAACACACCCGGAGAGCCTTTTTAAGGAATGCTCGCACTACGTCGAGCTCGTCAGCCACGCCGACCAGCTTCCGCAGGTACTCGCTCGCGCCATCAGAGTGGCCACAGGACAAAAAGGCGTTGCTGTTGTTGTCATCCCAGGGGACGTCGCATTGCAACCTCTCAAGTCAGCCGTTCCAAACTGGCTTGTGCCCAAGGACCCCGTTGTAGTCCCCGACAGCGAGCAGCTCGGGAAGCTTGCCGACCTGCTCAATAAGGGAAAGCGGGTCACAATGCTTTGCGGAGCCGGCTGCAAAGGCGCCCATGACGAAGTTGTTCAGCTAGCGGGCCTGCTAAAGGCGCCCATCGTTCACGCCCTTCGAGGAAAGGAATTCGTCGAGCACGACAATCCATTCGATGTGGGGATGACAGGTTTCCTCGGCTTCGCGTCCGGCTACTGGGCGATGAACAACTGCGACACCTTGCTGATGGTAGGCACCGATTTTCCCTATCGGCAATTCATCCCAGCGGACGCGACAATCGCCCAGATAGATATAAGGCCCGCCGCGCTTGGCAACCGCTGCGCATTGGACCTTGGCATCGTCGGGTCAACCGGTCCGACACTCACCGACTTGCTTCCCCTTATTGAGCCTAAACTGGACTCGTCTCACCTTGACGACGCAATCTCCGATTACCGGAAGGCGCGCTCAAGACTTGATGCTCTTGCCGAAGGCGGGCCAACAACGAGATATATCCATCCCCAGTACGTGAACCGGCTTGCCAGCGAACTTGCCGCAGACGACGCGATCTTCACGGTTGACGTCGGCACGCCTGTGGCCTGGGCCGCGCGCTACCTGAAGCTCAACGGCCAGCGTCGGCTTGTTGGCTCGTTCAACCACGGATCGATGGCTAACGCCCTGTTGCACGCCGTTGGTGCTCAGGCCGCATTTCCTGGGAGGCAGGTCATCTCCATGTCCGGTGACGGTGGCTTCACCATGATGATGGGCGAGTTCGTGACTCTTATCCAACAAAAACTTCCGGTGAAAATCATCCTTCTAAACAACGGAACTCTCGGTTTCGTCGAGATGGAAATGAAGGCGTCGGGATTTCTGGACACGGGATGTGACCTTATCAATCCCAACTTCGCAGCCATGGCCGAGGCCATGGGCGTGAAGGGCATAAGAGTCGAGGCACCACAGGACCTGAAGGCTGCGATGCTAGAGATGTTCGCGCACGATGGACCCGCGCTTCTTGACGTTGTCAGCGCTCGCCAGGAGTTGGTAATGCCGCCGTCTACCAGTCTCGGTGACGCTCACAAGTTCGGAATGTTCATGATGAGAGCCGTCTTGGACGGCAGGGCCGGCGAGGTCATCGATCTGGCGAAGAAAAACCTGCTTCGCTGACACCGATCACCAGCCGGTCGCGTGTCTCTTTCCAACTCGGAGATACCTAATGCCCTTGTACACGATAACGACGCGCGTGAACTCGCTGAGCGGTGAATCGAAAGCCGCCCTTGCTGCGGCGTTGACAGATTTCCACTCGCGGTTCGCGGACGTTCCTACGAAGTGGGTTCACATCGTATTTCACGAGTATGCCGCGGACAGCGGTTTCAGCAACGGCTTGCGGTCACCCACGGTCGCCTTGACCTTGCTTATCCGCAGCGGGCGGTCGCCCGAGTACAAGCGTCAACTCCTCACGAAAATATGGGAACTGCTACAGGCTGCAACGAGCGCCCCGGACGAGGAGATTGTCATTAGCCTGCTGGAGGGGGATGCAAGCAATGCGATGGAAATGGGAAAAATATTGCCTGACGTCGCACGCTAACCGCTGGTGGCCCGAAGCCCCCACCCCAACGATGTATCGGTACCACCCTTGCGGATAGTTGTTCGAGAGAGGCTAACGGGGAACAGTTGGACGAAAGCCTTCCCATATTTCAAGGAGCTCCAAAATGGGGATCACCTTTCTCCCTGACGCGACGAAGCCGACCCTTAGACCATACGAGGCAATGGCTTGTCCAAGCAACGTGAAAAGAAATTCGTTGGTAGGCACGGTCGTTTGGCCGCTCGGGATTCTCGCGGGATGCACGCCGAAAGCTAGTCCTTCCGTCCCGCTATTTGGAGCGTTTTTCCCGTCTTGGCTCCTCTGCGCGCTGATTGGAATTATTGGCTCTGTAGTTGTACGGGCGATCTTCATTCGTACCGGCATGGACGACCAGCTCGCGTGGCGGTCGATAGTCTACGTCAGCATCGCAGCGACGATAGCCTTCGGGGTGTCGCTCTTCGTTTACGGTCGCTAGCTATGGAGCAATCAGTCTATGCAAAAAAGAGAAGTTGGCTCGGGATTGCATTTGCATGCTTCCTGGTCCTCCCTGGCGCCGCTCTTGGCTGGCTTTACTACCACCATTCGGTGACCAACCCTCTTTCTGACGACGCAATTCTGACGGCGGACACGGTAAACGTCGCCCCTCAGATTTCCGGTCAGATTGTTCAGCTCAATGTCACCGAAAATCAGAAGGTTCGACGTGGAGAAGTGCTCTTGACGGTCGATCCCCTACCCTACCAGCTCGCAGTGGATCAAGCCCAGGCAGATCTCAGGGTCGCCGAAGCGGCAAGGGACACGCAGGCCAGGAATATCGGTGGCCAACAATCGAGCGCGCAGGTCGCGAATGAACAGATCACCAGAGCTCAAGAAGATCTCAATCTTGCGGAGCAGTCACTTGCTCGTCTAACTGCCCTCCTCCCATGCTGCGTAAGCAAGCAGCAGGTAGATAATGCGACCACGGCGAGAGATAATGCCAAAATCGGTGTGGAACAGGCGAAAAACCTGTCCCAGGCGGCCACTGTAGTCGTAAATACCCTCGATTCAGCGAACGCGTCAGTGCAATCCAGTCAGGCCGCGCTTGCGCTCGCACGGCATAACTTAGCCGATACCACAATCAGGGCCTTCCACGACGGCCGCGTTGTCGGCGTCACGACGTCGACCGGTCAGGTACTCGCGGCCGGGCAATCTGTATTCACGTTGATCAACACTGAGAATTGGTATGCATCCGCATCATTCTCGGAAGTCGACCTAGACGCCATCAAAGTCGGAAGCTGCGCTACGGTGTACGTTCTTTCAGACCGGTCAAGACCCGTGATGGGTAAGGTCGATGGGATTGGGTGGGGCGTTTCGTCGGATGAACTCGTCAATTCACCACAGGCTCTACCCTCTGTTCCCAAGACCCTGAACTGGGTCAGGCTGGAGCAGCGTTTTCCAGTAAGGATCAAGCTGATTGACCCGCCGGAGGAACTCACTCGCATAGGAGCCTCCGCCGTAGTCGTGGTGCACCATGATCAGAGCTGCTGAATCACGCGTTCTACGGCTATTCGAACTGATATGGGGGGACCTAGCTCCATATCCGGGACGTCTTGCGACAACTTGGCGAGTGTCAGCGCTAACTGCATTGGTAGCAGCAGTCGCCATGACGTATCAAACGCCCGAAGTGGCCGTGAGCTGCTATCTGGTGACCTTTGTCATGAAGGGAGATAGCAGTGCGAGCATTGTGCTCGCAATGACTTTGACTTTTCTAATCACGATCATCATTGCCTTTGCGACGATTCTGACGGTGCTATCCATCGGCTCGCCTGGATTGAGGCTCCTTTTGATGGCCACCGTCTCGTTCGTTATGCTCTTCATCGGGGCAGCAAGCAAACTCGGTTCCACCGGCAGCGTCGTCGCTTTGCTCGTCGCCGACATTCTCTCATTGATCTATACCGCATCCGGCGGAGAGGTGATCACCAGCGGGCTCCGGTTCGCGTGGGAGATGGTTGCACTCCCGATGATGATGATCGTCGCTTTCAACGTGCTCTTGGGGCGGTCCACCGTTTCGATACTGCGCGACAAGCTCCTTCAACGCCTTGTCGCCGTGCAGAACCAGCTTGCCGCTCCGGGCGTAGCCGGCGATCAGGCGTTGCGTGACCTATTGCGGCAGGGCGACGCAGATGGCCTTGCGAAGCTGAAACTGGTCCGAATTTTCCATCTGGTATCAACCCGGCAGGCGTCGCAGATCGCCGACGATATCCTGGCTTCTTATCAGTTACTGCTTGCCTGCTCAGCACTTTCGCTAGAGGGCCAATCTGCAGACACGACCACGCTAACCTTCCATGTGGCCGACGTTATCGAAGCGCTCCGAACCGGCAGCAGGCCGCCCGCCCCGCCGATGTTGTCGCCAACGGCATCGCCCGCGGCGTTGGCTGCCCACCAGGCGCTGGCCGTACTCGCGAGTGAGGAACATGACTTGTATTTGCCTGGCACCTCCAGTCCCTTTTTTGCGAGCGACGCCCTGTCCAATCCCGAGTACGTGCGGTTTGCGCTGAAGACGACCGCGGCGGCCATGACCTGCTACGTGATCTACGCCGGAATCAACTGGGAGGGAATTCATACGGCAATGCTCACGTGTTACGTGGTGTCGCTAAGAACCACCGGGGAGACCATCCACAAACTAGGATTGCGTATTCTCGGTTGCTTGATCGGTGCCGCTATGGGGCTGTCCGCAATAGTCTTTCTCATCCCACATATGCACTCGATTGGTCACCTCATGTTGTTGGTGTTCGTGGGCACCTTTATTGCCGCATGGGTCTCCAATGGCAGCGAGCGAGCCTCATATGCCGGTATTCAGATTGGACTGGCGTTCTACCTGTCTGTACTTCAAGGCTTCGCCCCCGGCATAGATCTTGAGCTAGCGCGCGACCGCACAATTGGGATTCTTCTGGGCAACACCGTTATGTACCTCGTGGCCACAAGGATCTGGCCGGTCGGCACTGAGGCTGCATTGCGGTCGAACCTGTCGAGAGCACTGAAAAGTCTGGCTGCGCTCGCGTCGTTCTCGGTGCCGGCGCGAGAACGCGCCGTCACCCACGCCGCAGAGGTTGGCCAATCGACAGGTGCGATGACGAGGTCGTTTGAACTTCTTCTTCTGGATCCTGCCCACGTCAGGCTGTCGCCGTCGGTCCAGCACGGCATTCGTCTCATCTCGCAAGAGGCTGAGGAACTGAATCGGGAAATCTACCTTTCTCGTTCAGAACTTCCTGGCCTAGCTCAACGCTTAGGCAGACTTGCGGAAGACGTTGGGCAATCTCGCTCGTTCAATGCGGTCTCCACTGGAGATGGGAGCGCAAAAATTGTTTTCGATTCTAGCGACACTTCGGTCAATTCGATCGACGAGCGAGTGCTTCGCATCGAACGGCTGATGAGAGAGACTGACCTGTAAGACGCGAGCTCAAAACTCTCAAACTCAGACGTCCACGGACCGACGCCTCGCCGTGCCTACTTGATGCGCGGTAGGGCTTCGCCTGAAGCTTGTACGACGCCGCGCCAGCTTCGAAGTCACTAATCGATGGTCGTGGAAATCCTATCCCTAGGTGTGATGTTCCGGTCGAAGATAGACGATTAGGTTTTGTTCATAGGCTTCGGAGGATCAGATCCTGACGACAGGAAGCTGAGCTCCAAGTTGATACCTGCAGCCTTGGATCATCTGTTCATCATCGTTCAGCGGTGATGGCGGATTGGACCTTGTCATCGAGCCAGATTGGGCTCGTTCGATCAAGCCTACCTTGCATGCCAAAGATCGCCTTCTTCATACCCACTTTAATCAAACAGAAAGCCGCAGTTATGAAAAAGCTCAAGACTTATCTGGCACTCGCAGTGGCCCTCCCTCTGGTTGCAATGGCCGCACCTGCCAGCGCTGAGACACTGAAGAATATCGTTCTGGTTCACGGCGCGTGGGTGGACGGGTCGGGCTGGAAGCCTGTCTACGAAATCCTTACGCGAGAAGGATTCAACGTCACGATGGTCCAGGAACCCGAAACATCCTTTGCCGACGACGTCGCCGCCGCAAGGCGAGTCCTCGATCTGCAGGACGGCCCGACCCTCCTTGTCGGACATAGCTACGGCGGCTCGATTATCACCGAGGCGGGTGTACATCCGAAGGTCACTGCACTGGTTTACGTCGCAGCACACGCGCCCGACGTCGGCGAAGACGAGGGCACGCTTGGAAAGAAGACACCGAGCGTGCTGGCGAAGACTGAGGGCGCGATCAAGAAGACGCCAGACGGTTACACTTACCTGAACCCCGTCGAGTTTCCCAAGCTCTTCGCTCCCGACATGCCTCACGAACAGGCCGTGTTCGAGTCACGTTCCCAGGTTCTTGCCGCTGCGGAAGTCTTCACGACCCCGCTCACGGCCGCAGCTTGGAAGACAAAGCCGAGCTGGGGGATCGTGGCCGGCGACGATCACATTATCAATCCCGACCTGGAGCGCTGGTACTACAAGCGCGCGAACAGCCACACGATCGAAATCAAGGGCGCCAGCCACTCCGTTTATGAGTCTCATCCCAAGGAGGTCGCCGAGGTCATCGCCGAAGCCGCTCGCAAAGCGGAAAGTGAAGCCAAGTCGGCGAAGAAATAGAGCTTCACCGACATGATGGCCGCCGCAGCCAATTACCGAGCCGCGGCGGCCAAGTTCGAGACACGAAGGATAGCAGGAGCGGAGATGACGATGAACTGGCAGCATCACCGAGAGGCTCGCGATGTTCGTATTCAGGCCGGCAGCGCCATAGCTTCGGGCAAGATCGTTCACTCGCATGACGCGACCCGCCTGCTTGAGGCAGTCGTCCGGCCAGGCGATCGCGTCTGCCTTGAAGGGGACAATCAAAAGCAGGCTGATTTGCTCAGCAGCGCACTGCTTGCGGTCGACGTCGCTAAGGTGCACGATCTGCACATGGTTCAATCAGGTGTGGTTCTCCCCACCCACCTGGACCTCTTCGACAGAGGCGTAGCCAAAAGACTCGACTATGCATATTCGGGACCGCAGTCGGCTCGCATCGCCACCATGTTGTTTGGCGGCAAAATCGAGCTAGGGGCCGTTCACACCTACCTCGAATTATTCGCTCGGTATTTTATCGACCTCACGCCCAACGTAGCGCTCATCGCCGCCGTTAGCGCCGACCGTGACGGAAATCTGTACACCGGACCGAATACCGAGGATACGCCAACCGTCGTTGAGGCCACCACCTTCAAGGACGGGATCGTAATCGCTCAAGTCAACGAGGTAGTGGAAAAGCTCCCAAGGGTGGACATTCCCGGTGACCGCGTGCACTTCGTGATACAGGCGGACAAGCCTTTCTTTGTTGAGCCACTCTTCACACGCGATCCCGCCGCTATCACCGAAACCCAGATCCTGACCGCCATGCTGGCCATAAAGGGCATTTATGCGCCCTATGGCGTCCAGCGGCTCAATCATGGGATCGGCTTCAGCACGGCTGCGATCGAACTTCTCCTTCCGACCTTTGGAGAACGGCTTGGTCTCAAGGGCAAGATCGCAAGCCGGTTTGCATTAAATCCTCACCCGGCGCTGATCCCTGCCATAGAATCGGGTTGGGTGGAGCAGATCCATTCCTTTGGCTCGGAAGTCGGTATGGACGACTATATTCGCGCCCGCTCTGACGTCTACTTCACTGGTCCGGACGGATCGCTTCGTTCAAACCGAGCATTTTGCCAAGTCGCGGGCCTTTACGCTTGCGACATGTTTATCGGCTCGACGCTTCAGATCGACCTCCAAGGCAATTCGTCGACCGTGACGACTTCCAGGATCGCTGGATTCGGCGGTGCTCCGAACATGGGGTCGGACGCCCGCGGGAGACGCCATCCAAGCGACCCATGGCTGCAGGCCGGGAAGGAGGCGGATCCAAACAGCCCCGCTCCTCTTCGACGAGGCCGGAAGCTCGTCGTTCAGATTGGAGAAACGTTCGGAGAAAAAAACGTCCCGCTTTTCGTTGAAAAGTTGGATGCGCTTGCGCTCGCAGAGAAGCTCAAGTTGGAGCTGGCTCCGGTGATGATCTATGGAGACGACGTCACTCATATCGTGACGGAAGAAGGTATTGCGAACCTTCTACTATGTCGCGACAGCTTGGAAAGAGAACAGGCGATACGAGGCGTGGCCGGCTACACTGATGTCGGCCGTGCTCGGGACAAGAAGGCTGTGCAACAGCTACGAGCGCGCGGCGTCATCCGTCGGCCGGAAGATCTTGGAATCAATCCGCTCGACGCGGATCGAAAGCTCCTTGCAGCTCGATCAATCAGAGACCTCGTCCGATGGTCGGGTGGTCTCTACGCACCTCCCTCGAAATTCCGCAACTGGTGAGAGGCTCCGCAAAAATGGAAAAGCTAACGTTTCACCACAAGATGCTGCAGCGCGCGGCGGGCGGCAGAAACCTTGCGATCAGCGGCGTCGTCGCTTCGGGAAACCTGGAGGTTCTCACCGAGCGCGTCCTACACGACAGCGAATGCAGCGTCGAAATCAATACCGCAGCCGAAGGTTTCGGCGAGGTCTGGGCTGCAGTCGTGGAGGACTTTGTCGAACGCTACAATCCAGGAGGCCTGAGGTTTTCGATAAACGATGGCGGAGCCCGCCCGGACATCGTGATGCTCCGCCTCGCCCAGGCCGTCCGTTTGATGGAGGACGAACAATGAATGCCGACGCAACGACAAGAAACGAATTCCCGGCCGGATCGTCAAGCTGGTACGAGGCGTCTGCGCGCGATCGCATAAGCTTGCTGCTGGATCGAGGCAGCTTTCGTGAGTTCATTGGCCCGGAAGTGCGTGAGGTCAGCCCTCACCTGCCGATTTTCGACCTGCCTGAACAATTCGACGACGGCATTGCTGTCGGACGAGGTCTGCTCGATGGCTCACCGGTCTTTGTCGCGGCTCAGGAAGGTCGTTTCATGGGCGGCGCGTTTGGCGAAGTTCATGGTGCGAAACTGACTGGGCTCCTCAGGGCCGCACGAGATCTTAAGACCATCCCCGTGCTGGTCCTGTTCGACACCGGAGGCGTCCGCCTGCAGGAAGCAAATGCCGGCGAATTGGCGATCGCGGAGATCATGCGAGCCGTTGTAGAGGCGCGTTCCGCGGGCGTTAAGGTCGTCGGACTAATCGGTGGGCGGGCAGGATGTTATGGCGGCGGCGGGCTAACAGCAGGCTGCTGCTCCGCGCTCATCGTATCCGAGCAGGGCCGCATCGCAGTTTCTGGTCCCGAGGTTATCGAGACTAATCGCGGCGTCGAGGAGTTCGACTCGCGTGACCGCGCCCTTGTGTGGCGGACCATGGGCGGAAAACATCGACGACTTCTCGGCGGAGCGGATGTATTCGTTGATGACGAAGCGCAGGCCTTCCGAACGGCGACGGTGAAACTGCTGGCGACCCTTGGAGCGCTCACCCTTAAAACTCTGACCGCCGAGCAAGTTCGACTTGAGCAACGGCTTCGCGATTTCGCAAGCGCTGCGGATGCGACCGATATCTGGACGGCGATAGGCCTGCCTGACGCTGCCTCGGTTCCAGAAATGTCCGCACAGCAATTCCTTTCCTTGACAGATGGTATTCGGAGGACGCCTCATGATGCTCGCTGATCTTCTCGCATCGCTGTTCCCCGATGGTCATGAAATTGCCAACGAGAACGGCGTCCTGTTGGGTTCCGCGCCTCTGGGGCGCACTGGCAAGGCTCTTGTAATCGGCGTGTCAGGTAAGGCCGCAGTAGGTGTGGACGAGGCTCTTCGAATCTCGGGCTTCGTGCTTGCCTCACTCGGTACAGGAAGTGGTCCGATTCTCGTCATTGTTGACAGCGACAGCCAACGCATGAGCAAGCGGGACGAACTGCTCGGCCTCAACGAATTCCTCTCTCATCTGGCAAAATGCCTCATCTATGCAGACATGCATGGTCGGCCGACAATCGGCATTTTGTACGGCCACTCAGCGGCCGGGGCCTTCCTCGCGACTGCGCTAGCGACGCGGGTTTTGGTCGGTCTTCCCGGCGCCGAACCGGTCGTCATGGACTTGCCGTCCATGTCAAAAGTCACCAAGCTTCCCATCGACATTCTCGAACAAAAGGCCAAGTCGACTCCTGTCTTTGCGCCGGGTCTTCAAAACCTTGCGCAGACGGGCGCGGTCCACCTGGTATGGGACGAGAAAGCCTCCTTGGCTGAGCAACTCGATGGCCTCATTCGCACGCTGCCCGACGCGGAAGACAGGCGCGACCAACTTGGGAGGGATCGCACAGGTCGGATGAAGGCTGCCGAAATAGCGGAGCGCGTTTATGCTCTCGCTGTTACCCCATAAAGCGCTGTCGCTGCGGCGGCATGATCTGGTTGTTATCAAGCCTCGGCGTGGCGCTCGCGAACCCGTGATCTCAACCTGGTCGGAAAAAGGTTGGCCGCTGGTCGCGCGGCGGCCTATGACTGGCGAAATCGACGGTATAACTCTCGGGCTACCCCTGCCCCCGTCACAAGGCAAAAGGCGTCTCTCGTTCGTCGTCCGACCAGACGAGATTCTGTCTATATGGCCGCCGCTTGCGTTGAACTCGGTCAAGGGTGTGGCCCCACAGCATTGGCTTCCAACGATCGCCATGATCGCCCAGTTGGCAATAGAGAACCAACTTGACGTCCGCGCCTTCGGCAGCGTGGCGTGGAGCGCTCTCACTGGTCTCGATTATTTGACGGCGACGTCCGATCTGGATCTACTCCTATACGTCACCGAGGAGACGAACCTTGATCGCGTCATCGGGCGTCTCGCCCAGATTCAAGCCATGGCTCCGATGCGACTAGACGGTGAGTTTGTCCGCGGCGACGGCGTTGCCGCGAATTGGCAGGAGTTTCGCAGTTCGACCCGAGAAGTCTTGGTCAAATCACTCAGCGGAGCGGCACTCGTCGACCGTCATCGGTTTCTAACTGGAAGTACCGCGCAATGAAGAACGTTCTCTCGGCACTGATCACTCCCCGCCCACCCACTCCTGCTTTCAAAGTTCGAGCGGCGGTTGACGCCGAAGCTATCTCAACCTGCGCGACGGCTAGCCTTCTGCACGAACTGGAGACATGGCCGAAACCAGGGTTGGTAAGCCACATTGACTGCGGCAGTCACAACGATATGAACTCGGAAACCTTTAGGGAAAGTGCTCTGGCGATCGAGCCCTACTTCCGTGCGTTAGCGATTGCAGGCGCTGCAGGCTCCAAAATGGGTCGCCTTCGAGTTATAGGCCTCGACGCCGAGCGAGCAATGTTCAAGGCCACAAACGGCATAAACACTCACAGAGGCGCAATATTTGGCATAGGGCTTCTCTGTGCGGCCGTCGGCGCGCGGGACAATGGACGTGTCCCTGGCCATTTATCGTTGGGGGCTACAGTCTCACTTCTTTGGGGGCAGGACATAATCGATGGCCCCATGCTGCTGCACAGTCACGGTGGCGTTGCCAGGCGAAAGTACGGAGCAGGCGGCGCTCGCGTGGAGGCTGCGCGAGGTTTCCCAAGCGTGTACGAGGTCGGGCTACCAACGATGCGTGATGCATGGGTCGATTTCCGAGACGACCCGGAATCCGTCAGGGTGCAAACCTGCTTTGCGCTAATAGCTGCCCTAGAAGACACCAATCTTCTTCACCGAGGCGGGCAGCGCGGCCTTCGTTACGCTAGGCGCGCTGCCGAAGCTTGGCTCCAGGAAGGAGGCATTTCCAATCCGCGATGGCGCGAGAGCGCCTACTCAATACATCAGAGTTTCGTCAGCCGATGGCTGAGCCCTGGCGGATCGGCCGACCTCCTGGCGATGACGCTTTTTGTCGACGCTCAAGAAAGGCGATCAGTCTGTGGCTAACACGATTCTTCTCGCACTCACCCCAATCTTTTTCGTGATGGCGCTCGGCTATGGTGCCGGTCGCTGGAACGTTGTCGACAATCATCATGTCGATGGGTTGAACGTTCTGGTGATGAATTTCGCGCTACCCGCATCGCTCTTTGCAGCAACAGCATCGGCGTCGCGGTCGCAAATGTATGCGCAAGCTCCGCTTTTCGTTATCTTGAGCGGCGTCATGCTGGTGATCTTCCTCGGGTGGTACTTCTTTCAAATCCGCGTTCGAAAGACAGGGAAGGCCGATGCCTCTCTCCAGGCGTTAACCATCGCGTTTCCCAACCTAGCGGGCGTCGGGTTGCCCATCTTGGCCGACGTCATCGGGCCTTCCGGTACCATCCCGCTTGCAGTCGCTCTTGCAGCGGGATCGATCGTCATCAGCCCATTGGCGCTCGTTCTCGTGGAACTGAACGTTGACAAGCAAGGCGCTGTCCCAGCCGCAGGGAAATCGAAGGTATCCGGCGCCTTGTGGCACGCTCTAACCAAGCCTGTGGTCATCGCTCCAGCGCTCGGTATCATTTTCTCCTTGGCGGGCCTGTCTACCGGAAAGGTGGTCGAGGCAAGCCTACTCCTCATCGGGCATGCCGCCCCAGGCGTCGCGCTTTTCCTGACGGGCGTCGTGCTTTCCTCACAGGCGTTTCAGCTAAATTGGAAGGTGGTGAACGCCACGATCGTTGCCGACTTGATCCGCCCACTTCTCACTGCTGCGATCGTGCTGCTACTGCCCATATCGTCAGATACGGCGAAAGTAGCCATCCTCCTCGCGGCGGTCCCGTCCGGGTTCTTTGGCATCCTGTTCGCGGTCAACTATCGTTTGGATTCCGTCACAACGGGATCGATGGTGATTGCGAGTACATTGTCGAGCATAGCAACGCTCGCAATCGCCATCGCATTGCTTTACCCGCACTAGGGGGGGTGACGATGACCCTTGCCATTCTCTTTTCAGGTCAAGGGCGCCAGCACGCCAATATGTTTGCAGTGACCGGTGAAGCGCCGGCGGCTTCGGCTCTCTTCTGCCACGCACGAACCTTGTTGGGGGGCGCCGATCCTCGTCGCTTGGTACGCGATGCTTCGGCCGAGGTATTGCATTCCAACCGATGCGGACAGATCGTCTGCAGTCTGCAGGCATTGGCTGCGATTGAGATACTTCGGCCAAACCTACCCGCCCAGCTCGTGTTCGCTGGCTACAGCGTCGGAGAAGTCGCCTCATGGGGCGCAGCGGGCATCTTTGAAAACCTCACCACGTTGGATCTCATCGCTCGTCGGGCGGAAATTATGGACGCCGAAAGCTCGCCCGGCGATGGATTGCTGTTTATACGCGGCCTCTCACATGAGGCTATCGACGGGCTTTGCACCGCCCACGGCGGTGCTATCGCGATTATCAACCCCGAAAGTGCGTACATCATTGGCGGAAGCAGGGACACCTTGAAAGCCGTCATGCAGCATGCGCGGGACCTGCGTCCCTTAAGGATGGTTCTCCTGCCGGTTATGGTCGCATCACATACCAAGTTGATGTCTCAGGCTGCCGCCAGGTTCGGTACTGTACTCAATACCACCGCTGCCAAGGGCCCAATGAGATCAGGGGTCCGGCTGCTTAGCGGTATTGACGGAGAAAGCGTGGTTTGCGTTGAGCTCGGCCTCGCGAAGCTGGCTCGGCAAACCTCCGAAACTGTGGACTGGGCGGGTTGCGTGCAGAGTTGCGTGGAGGCTGGCGCTAACTGTTTCCTGGAGCTCGGGCCTGGCGACGCTCTAAGCAAGATGGTGCGCGATGCCTATCCCGACATCCCAAGCAGAAGCGTAGAAGACTTCAGATCGCTGGCCGGCTTGCAGGCGTGGATCGCCTCCCAGGTTTGATACAAGGCCAGATCCGAGCGCGTTATCGGCTCGCCAACCTTTGACGCTAGGCGCACCAACCGAAGGTATAGGCTTTCACTATCCTCAGTGTGATTACGCAAAGTCGGGTTGGAACGTAGCTTGTTTCTGTCGCCATCGACGGCGAGTAGTTCGAAATTTCTCCCGCAGAAACCCAAGGACGGCCTCGCCATCGAGGCCGGTCTGATATTTATGGAAGGAACCATCATGAAACGTGCAATCAGCTTCGCTGTGCTTGCAGTCGTGTCGTCGCTCGCATTTTCAACAGCAAGCCGCGCGGACAGCTTGGCTATGAACGACGGCCCCGTAATCGAAAAGACGCTGAAGACCTTCGACAAGCCGTTCGACGTCAAGTACCTGAACGACTACCAAAATCAGAAGACCCAGCCAGATGCCGCCGACGCCACTATTCCTCGTACGGAGGAAGGCGTCCAGAACATCCGGGCGTCGATCTCGGCGAACAAGAGCTTGGCTGGGAAGCTGGAAGCCAAGGGCATTGACATCGACAATGTCGTGAACGCTCAGCAGGCCGCCGACGGCAGCATGACGTTCTTCATTAAGTGATGCCGTTGACCGGCCCGATCTGACAATCCTCAGGTCGGGCTGGTCCCATGCGCTGCTGCCCGTCTACGGCGCGCATCCAAAACCTATGGTCAGACAGCCTTCTGCTCGTCGCCCCGCTCTCCACAGCACTGCTCACGCCGAGCGGTCGCCGTCGCCTCGCGATCCGAGGCTAGAAATCAATCTTAATTTCGCCTCGCTAGCGCCAAACTGTAGTAGACGGTCATGATCGGACGGCGCGCTTGACGGGGGCTCATGGCCGCCCCGCGTACGCCGGAGTCTGGAAACATGTATCCGAACCAGAGAATGGCGACGCCCGGTAAAAGTAGCCACTTCCACTAACGGTCTAGCTTCAAGCCCGGCAAATTCTCTCTATTCCAACGCAACTCATCCCCCCTCGGTCAACGTAAGCGCGGAAATGCAGCAATCCAACGTTGGTTCAATTGGGAGATGAAAAATAGTGGTGCTTAAGCAACGATATCAAACATTTCTTGAAAAATGAGGCTTGGCACACTTGATACCCAGGGTAGCGAGAAATGAGGTCTATCTTTACTTTTGAGCAGGATTCCTATGACAAAACTGGTGGCTGGTTGAAATTTGCTCACCCACCAGTTCTCGTGTCATGAGGCCGGCGTTGCGCAAGGCATACAACAAGGCCTCGCTCTTTGGCTCAACTTCAACAGCGCATTCTCCCCGCACTCCTCGCAAGACTTTCTGGCGCGGCTATCAGCGTCTTGGAGCTCGATAAGGACGAGCTACGATCAACCAAACGCGGCGTCGTCTCATCCGTCCCACTGGCTGCTTTGGTCTCGGCGCCGTCAATCCGAAAAGGTTTACTCGGGACAAATCTAACGGTCGAACTTTCCAAGGGTGATAACTTAGTTCTGCGAGGCGCAAAGCATTCTGATGCGCTTGCATTCCGCGACAGCCTCGAGGATGCCTGGGTCAGCTCCAACATCTCGGCACTTGATCGTGAGGCAGATCGCCTTTCCCGCCTCTACGCGTCAATTTCCGAACTTTCGCAACCAAAGCGCTATCCAGCGGCATGCATAGTCGATCCCATACTGACAAATGCGAAGTCTCTCGACGATGCATTGCTTTCGAAGGTGCAACCGGCCGCGATCGGTGCGGAGGCTGCGGAGATCGTGTCATTCGTCAGAAAGTTCGTTGCCGGGCCTCGCCCTACGCGCGCCGGTGGCATTTCCTGTTTTGTCGAGAAAGAACTCGAGCGTTGGAAAGACTTCTTTGACACCGTCGAGAGCAAACCCCTGACGCCAGAACAGCGACTTTCGGTCATCGTCGACGAAGACGCAACACTCGTGCTTGCCGGCGCGGGCTCCGGGAAAACCAGCGTGATCACGGCCAAGGCTGCCTATCTGGCCAAATCAGGTATTCGGGGTCCGGGCGAGATCCTGCTTTTGGCATTTGCGAAGAACGCCGCCAAGGAAATGTCCGAGCGCGTCAAAGCTCGTGCCGGCGTGGCGATCGAGGCACAGACCTTCCATGCCCTTGCGTACGACATCATCGGAGCGGTCGAAGGGTCGAAGCCGCCTCTTGCCGAGCATGCCACCGATGATCTGGCATTCATCAACCTGATAAAAGCTATTCTGAAAGACCTCGTGAGATCCGATCCCGCCGTCTCGAAGGTGATCATAAAATGGTTTGCTCACTTCCTGGTCGAGTCGAAGACAGAGTGGGACTTCAAGACAAAGCACGACTACTACACGCACATTGAAAAGCAGGACCTTCGCACCCTTCAGGGAGAAAAGGTCAAGAGCTACGAAGAGTTGCAGACCGCAAACTGGCTGTATGAGAATGGCGTCGAGTACGAATATGAGCCACTCTACGAGCATAAGGTATCGAGCGCCGGGCGTCGGGATTACTGCCCGGATTTTCGCCTCACGGACAGCGGCATCTACATCGAACACTTCGGCGTGAGACGAGAAACGGGCCCCGACGGGTTCGAGAAGCTTACCACGGCGCCTTTTGTGGATCAGGACGAGTACCTCGCAGGCATGGACTGGAAGCGGCGGACACATGCCGACCATGAAACAATGCTCATCGAAACCTATAGCTACGAACGCCAGGAAGGCCGTCTCCTGACAGCATTGGCCGAGAAGCTCGCTCCCCATGTGACGCTGGCTCCCCGACCCGCAGAAGAGGTTTTCGACCGCGTCGTCGACCTGAGGCAGGTGGATGCGTTTTCCCAGTTGTTGGGCACGTTCCTGCGGAAATTCAAAGGCGGCAGTTACAGCCTCGAGGACTGCAAATCGAAGTCTAAGCGCATGAAATTCGGAACGCGAGGAGCGGCCTTCCTCGAGGTATTCAGCCTGGTCTTCGACGAGTATCAAAAACGGCTCGAGGGACGGATAGACTTCGAAGACATGGTCTTGCGAGCCGCGCTATACGCCGAGGAATTTAGTTATCTCAGCCCATACCGGCATATTCTGGTCGACGAGTTTCAAGATATTTCTCAGAGCCGCGCTCGATTGGTGAACGCGCTCAAGGCTCAGCATGCCGACGCCCGCCTCTTTGCAGTCGGCGATGATTGGCAGTCGATCTTCCGCTTTGCTGGGTCAGATCTTCACCTGATGCGCCAGTTCGGGGAAGAGTTCGGAGGCAGATTCGATGGGGAGACGGGAGTCCATCGAACGGTCGATCTCGGTCGTAACTTCCGGTCGGTCGACCAAATAGCATTCGCCGCCCGCGATTTCGTGCTGAAAAACCCCGCCCAGATCCAGAAGCAGATCGTTCCGGCCGGCAAGGCCACCGGTCCCGCGCTTAATCTCGTAATGACCAACAAGAACGAGGATCAAAAAGCACTCGCCGATGTCTTGGACTCGCTTGCGAGCAGCTCGGCGACGACGGTCCTGCTTCTTGGGCGGTACCGATTCCTCGAGCCCGACTTGGCTGGGCTCCAGCATCGATATCCGCACTTGGACATCACCTTCAAGACGATCCATGCATCAAAGGGTCTCGAGGCTGATCACGTGGTCCTTTTGAAGGCCGATAGCGGGCGAGCCGGTTTTCCGTCGGAGATGGTAGATGACCCCCTTCTCACGCTGGTCTCGCCCGAGCAGGAAGCGTTCGAGAATGCTGAGGAACGTCGGGTGATGTACGTCGCAATGACGCGGGCTCGCCACACCCTCACGATAATCGCCTCGAACTCCCGGCCTTCATCGTTCGTCACAGAACTCATGGAAGGATTCAGTTTTCGCGGTCGCCTCCGCTGCGACAATCAAACCGAAGGAATATAAATGCAGCGGGTGCGGAGGACGTTTGCTAGCAGTCCGCGGCAAGGACGGCCGCACTTGGCTTCGGTGCGAGCATAGCCAGCTTTGTGGAAACCTCCTCCCTGCCTGTGACGCCTGCGGAGTAGGTCTTCCCTGCCGTGTAGAGGGTGCCGCGATTGCTTTGTGCGTCTGCGGCAGTAGCTCCGTCGCCTGTCCGGAATGCAAGGATGGATGGTTGGTCGACAGGTCCGGCCGCTATGGTCGCTTCCTGGGATGCGTGCGGTATCCTACATGCGGGGGAAAAGCGAAGATCCCAGCAGTAAGGCCTGGTCAGATCTAGGCCATAGAAAGCGATAATCTCATCTGGCTCATATTAGCCGTGCCGAGGGTTCCTACCTGAGCTTGCCCGCCGCAGAACCTTTTTTCGTCGAGCGCTTTCGAAGGAAGATCACACCCATAAAAAACGCTGCTAGGCAAAGGAAAGTGCCTACTCCGGGAACGCCTCTCGTATCAGAACGAGAAATGCTAGCGCTTCCGATGCTTCCGTCGGACCAAGTCCTAGGTGGTGGAGAAGAGTTTGGATGGGCAGTAGCAGCGTTTTGCACATTGCCTGCTGCGAGCGGCGCTTGAGGCGACGCCAGCGTTGAAACTGGAATTGTCGTTTTCGTTTCTGATGAGAACAGTTCTCGAAAAGACGGCTTATCGATCACGCCGCTGGGGTTCAAGGCCTTTGAACGTTGGAAGGCTTTGAGAGCGGCGATTGATTTCGCACCCCAGATCCCGTCAGCCTTACCGACCTGGAAACCTTGTGTTGCGAGTGTCTGCTGCACCTCTTTCACGGGTCTGATTTCAGCCAAGGCTTGTGACGCGATCAACATCGCGAGGAGGCCTAATACTGCTCTCAAAGCCACCTCCCTAGCTCTGAAGGGGAGCCAACCGCCATTTACGCCAGCATACACGTTCGCTTTCAACCGCCAATAGGCACCATTTGATCTTACCGCCCGATACTCGTGCAAATCAGCAAATCTTGAAATAATTCTCCAAACAACCCTGGCGGTTAATTCTCTGGAAGGGTGAAGGCGCGCTATAGTTGCCGGAATCACCGTTTAGACAAAGCAATATCGATGAGACTAGAGATCGCCTTGGCCTTCCGGCCCTACCTTGAAGAAGCAGTTGCTCGGTTCCGCTATCTGCAGCCAGATATTTCGATCGAGACAGGAGGCGACCGAATTGAACTCGGCACGACCGACCCGGAGGTAGTGGCCATGTTCCGTCACACGCTTTACCGCCAGAAAATACATAGGGAGAACGAGTCCCTTCGCCGCTCCATGATCCAGGGACTCCTCGGATGCACGTAATGCCTCTGAAATTCAGGCGTGCCCAGACCGGCGACCTGCTATTCTGTGATGACTCCGGCGGCTTCTTCCGCGCTGGTGAGAGCTTTCTTGAACGCTACGTGGATGGCCGTCTCAACGACAACGACTCACAGTTTCTGAGAAAAAACGGGCATGCGTTTGATCAAATTGGTGACCTTGGCTTTCATGCTTTTGGCTATCGATGGGCGCAACGCCTTCACGCGCCGACCAACCTCGATTATGTGATTCTCGTTCCGACTTTGCGTTGTAATCTTGCTTGCTCCTACTGTCAGGTGAGCCGTGTTAATGAGAGTGCTCCGGGCCACGACTGGGACACAGCTACGCTGAATGCCACAATCGAGTGGCTGGACAGCCTCTCAACACAGAAAATTAAAATTGAGTTTCAAGGCGGGGAGCCGATGCTTCGCCTGGACGTACTTAATGCGGTACGTAGCTTCGCCCGTCGACGATTTACCAAGGCAGAGTTTGTCGTCTGTACCAATCTACAAAATATCGGTGATGATGGTTGGGAGTTTCTGTCCTCCGACGACACTTTTGTTAGTACATCGCTGGATCCGACCATGGATCTCCACGAGCGGCACCGGACCGGTTCTAAAACTGCAACATCCCAGTTCGCGGCCAACCTGCGAAATGCTATGGCAATCTGTCCCGAGCGTGTTTCAGCTCTACCTACATTCGACATCGACACCCTCCCCGACCCCATGGCGGTGATCGACACATACTCTTTCCATGGACTTCGCTCGATCTATCTGCGGCCCGTCAATCATCAAGGGTTCGCGCGAAAGCGCTTCAGGACGCGTGACGTCGGAGCGACGTGGAATGCCTATGTTCGCCGTTTCGTCATGGCTATGGTCGAATACAATTCAACCTCGGGTGCACCTGTGGAAGAGTTCTATTTTTCCCATTGCCTACGGCGGGTGTTGCGCAGTGGGCACGATGGTCATCTCGACCTCAGGAACCCCAACCTTGTGGGCATAAGTTACCTGGTGATCGACCACGACGGATCCTTCTACCCGACGGATGAAGCCCGCATGATGAGCAGACTTGGCCAGATCGACCTACGCATGGGCAATGTCCACGACGGCCTCGACCCGTCCGTCGTCGAGGTTCTTAACTCCGAGGCGTTGAACATCTTCGACGCCGACTGCGTTCACTGTCCCTATCAGGCATTTTGCGGCGTCGACCTAATTGACGATCTCTCTCGCTACGGAAGGATCGACCTGCCACGGCATCAGACCGACTTTTGCCGCCGTCACATGGGCATCTTCGACCTAGTTTTTGAGCTGCTTTACTCGAAAGACGAGAAAGTTCAGAAATCGGTCTGCTTATGGGCGGGTTTAGAGAGGGTGGAGCCAGAGCTAGTAAAGGTCCACGCATGATCGACCTTCGCATTCCGATCCAGCCCTTCCCGGTGGTGGAACCGCTCATCGTCCGCCTTCGTGAAGACACTGCCGATCATGGGCCTCACGACGCCATTTTGATTGGCGTCGAAGGCATACGCCGGCAATACGACTATCAAGGTTTCTCACTTGAGCTTGACGCTTCGATGGAAACTAAACTTTCCAACGACGTGATCATGATTGTCCCCGGCCAGGCGAGCGCGCGCCGGCTGATAAGAGCTGACTCGAAGCACAACACCTTGTTGGTCACAGAACAGTGCGATCAACTGTGCGTCATGTGCTCCCAGCCACCTAAGAAACATCACGTAGATCTTATGCGAGAACTGCAGATCGCGGCATCGCTTGCTCCTCATGACGCTTACATCGGGATCTCCGGTGGCGAACCCTTGCTCCACAAGAAAAAACTTCTTGCGATGCTTTGCGAGTTGGCTTCCTCGCGACCAGACTTGACGTTTCATGTCCTCACAAATGGACAGCATTTCGACAAGGATGACATCCCACTCCTGCGGGAGATCGGTCTTGATAGGGTGCTTTGGGGAATTCCGCTGTATGCCGCCGACCGCGAGATGCACGACGATATCGTGAAGAAACCCGGCGCGTTCGATCGATTACTTGAGTCCTTCAATATCCTCTACCGCGCGGGCTCTTCTATCGAGCTAAGGACGGTAGTCCTCGCGCAAAACTCTGAGGAACTTGCCAACCTTAGTTCCTTCATCGGATCGTTTCTTCCATTTGTCGAGCGTTGGGCAATCATGCAGCTCGAGAGCATCGGCTACGGCCGAATGAATTGGGACACGATCTTCAAGGACACGTCGGTCGATTTCGAGGGTGTGGCGCGTGCGATAAACATTGGCACGACCAAGGGGGTCCGCGTACAACTATATAACTTCCCGCTTTGCTCTATCCCAGCAGGCTATCGCGATCTCGCCCCGGCGACGATCTCCGACTGGAAGAATAAATTTGAGTCTTTCTGCACAGATTGCGCGGGCCGGGCGCGGTGTGGAGGGTTCTTCGAATGGTACGATCATAAAAAAGGTTTCAAGGGACTAGGGCCGATATGAAACGACGCATTTTTGTAATCCCCTCTTTGATCGCAGCGGGTTTCCTTCCCATGCAAGCCGACGCTATGCCGGGGGCGACGATAATCAAAAAGACGGACCCGCAATCCATCCTAGAACGTCTGAAGCTTCGCCATCTTTATTCCCTCGCCGGGCATCGGTCCCATTCGAGCCACAGCTCGCACAGCAGCCACCGCTCGGGAAGTGGTGGAGGCTACGTTCCGCGAACCACCTATAGCGCGCCAACCTACAATCCGGCGCCTGCGCCATTGTATAGTGCGCCGACCTTCACGGCACCCGCGGTTCGTACGCCGCCACCTGCCCCGGCCACCCCAAAGACGGTCTCCCCTGCGAAAGTGCTGCCGGGAAACTCAGGAAAATTCAAGCAGATCGTCATCCTGGTTCAATCAGGTCTTACAGCCTACGGATATTACGCTGGAGCTTTGACGGGTGTGGTAGACGAAGATACACGCGCCGCTCTGACTCAAATGCAGACGGACAACAACCTTAAGGTCACCGGCACAATCACATCAGAAGTTCTAACCGCCTTTGGAGTTGAAGCGAGATAAAACCGCGAATTCTCGGTACAAGAGGCGATCGCTCGGATCGACAGTAGGAATCGTCTACGGCTCCTGGCTGGCGTTTTGTTTCCCTAGGTGGAACCGCTGCCATCGGCGTCGGGGTCAGCGCCGCCGAAAATATCTAACAGGAGTTCGGGATTTGATCCTTCGCCGCGCAACTCTTCGAGTGCCTGCTCCAGGATCCTCGTGTACTTTGCAGATGCCTTTGCCCTGCTGCGGTGAGACAGGTCTTCCAGGGAAGCCTGGACAGCCAAGCCAAGCCGATCGGCCATCGGGTCGTTGCCCATTACCAACGCAGACGGCTCTTTTAACCGATACCGCAGGAGTCCAACAAGAAGAAGTGGGGCATACTGGAATTTTGTGTAAGTCGAGCCCAGGTTCCCTTTGAACTCTCGCAAAACACGTTTGGCTATGCGATCGACCTCGGTTCGGGTGAGGAGCCGCGGAGCGGTCTCGGACCTCGACAGCAGAAATGCCATTGCAGCAGTCTCTCTCTGCCACTTCCAGGTATCAACGGTCCGATTAAGGATCTTGTGGATTGCGTGTAGCTCAACGGTTTGACTGCCTGCGATGCGGCCGAGGCCCTGGTACGCTAGCTTCCAGTGGCTGCCTAACCGGAATAGCGGGTGGCCGCCCCGCACTTCCTGATCCCATGCCTCCAGCAACCAGGTCGATACCTGATCTGGACAACGGCGAAACAGCCAAGTCAAGAACCGGATCGAGTCTGTTCCTTCTGTACGGCGCTCCAACTTGACACGTACTTCCTCGACAGCCCTTTGGATTAGATCGTGTAACTGGGCAACTGCATCCTGATTGACTTCCGCAGGAATCTCACCGTCGCTTGAGATCGCGTATCTCCCACCCGGCCTTGCGGCAAGTCGATTGGCTAATGCCGTCCAATCGACGATATCCTCCCTGACGTTCTTCGATATAAGGGTCAGGAGACCGGCGCCACGGGGCGTGTCGTTCCACGAATCCATGCTGCATGGAAGCACGAGCCGGCTAGGGACCGTTGGCTGAGGTTTTTGGAACCCAGCCAAAAGCTCCTCCCATAGGGTCGGCAGCTCCGCAGCGGTATCCCAATCCACCTGAAACTGATTCCCGAGCCTCTCCGAATGAACGAGAATCTTTGCCCGTCCGGAAGCCGGACTTTGCTCTACCCACAGATCGACAGGTGTCGCAGCGTTGACTTTTCCTCCGATGTCAACCTCTGCCTTGCGCGGAAACTCGGTCGTTTCTTTGCGCAAAAATATCGAAAATCTGCTCTGACCGGCCTGTATTGCGAGGCGAGCTGGAATGGGGCTTCGATATACTGAACCTGCAGGCAGAGTAGCGTCTGGATCGATGAGGTCGAAGCTCTCGACCGCATCGCGGCGCTGCACAATCGTCGATATCTGTGGCAAAAAATCGAAATATACTGTTTCCCGCTTGCTGAGGCGCCGTGCGGCTATAAGGGCCCCTTCGGCAACGGCGGTAGGCGCTAGTCGTCTGATCGACCTGTGCATCGACTGCGAAATGCGGTCGAAAACTTCCTCCGATAGTTGGCCTTCGGCGAGGCTTTCGAACAACACTACGTCGCAGAGGTCGAGAGCGTGTCCGAAATCCGGCGCCTGAGGCAGACTGGCAAACTCGATGCTAGTTGGCGGGTTCAGCTCCTCCCAGTCTCCATTTTTCAGCCTCAGCACTTCTGGCGCCGCGGTGACGCCTAGTGTTAGCTGTCCTTGCGCCCTAGCCCAACCAAGGTGTTCACGCCGACCACTCGTCGAAGCACGGACCACCGCCTCGTTGGCAAGCCTCGCGAGCCCTTCGTACCCAAGATCGGAAGCGAACAGTTGTCCGACTGCACGCCTTTCGGGCGCTAGGACGGATGCACCTCGGCTTAGGTCGCGCCTGACGCGGAGTTTCTGGACCGCAAATCCACCCGACGTGTGGCAAATAACGCCCACGACAGCTCCATGTTCAATCTCATCAAGCTCGATGGCATGGAGTACAGAAAGTACGGAACGCCACACAAGGAGCGGCGTCGAGTTTTTCGCCTTTCGAAGTGCCGCGAGCAAGCGCTCCTGCTGAATTTCCGTGGTTCCGGGATGATCGTCCAAGCTTCCGACACCGAACTCCGACTGCGGCGACATCCCTCTGAAGGCAGATGCCAATTGATCGATCGAACCCTGCCCCTCAAGGAGCGCGCGAACCTTCACGCGTTTCGAGGCTTCCCCGATCTGCCCCCAGCCGTCTCCCAAGCCATGGGGTGAGATAGAGGCCTGCACGCCCCCCACGAACCCCCCGTCAGCCTTTGCGCCGGTTTGCACCACGACGCCGTTGAACCCGCCTTCTACGATCGTAAGTGGCACTTCTCGCTCGTCGCCATCCGCGAGGATCACCCAGTTTCGGGCTGCGGTATCTCGCCAACCGTTGAGATCGAAGCCGTTAAGCTTTTTCATGGCGCGGACCCGTAGATCTCGCTGCGCGCAAATGCTCTGATGGCGTTTAACCCGCTTCGCAGGCCGTCACCCGACGCCTCGAAAGCGATAGCGTCGACGCGCGTGCGCGTCCCGCGGGCGGACTTTGTCTCAGCGACACCGTGGGACGGCGTCAGTATGAGACCGTTCCGCAATATTTCTGTCTGACCGAGCGGCTGGAGCTCGACGAGGCGGTCGTTAGCGCGAAGCGCAGCTTGCTCAATGTCCAGCCGTTGCATCGTGTGAGGCGTCCATACCGCCACTCTTCTTGGAAGTTCCGCTCGCGATATGTCAGTAATACGGAGAGACACATGCGCTCTTGCCATCGCCAACAGCGTGCCGGGCGCCTCCGGGCGTGCCTGAACCTCGACAATACGGCCTGTGTTTTTAAGCCAAAATACGGCAATTGGTCGATCCTGCTCGAACCACCTGCCCAATGAGGCCTCGGACCGCCACACGATTGGCGACTGTACCACCAGTTCTGATTCATCCAGTTCATCGAGCGCCAAGACAACAGCGAGAACCGCGAAGTCGGTCCAAGTTTCTGCCTGCCAAGCCCAAAGGTCGTCGAGGACTTTGTCTTCCTCAAGCAACCTGCGCCAAGCCTCGTAGATAGCTCGATAACCCGGATCCTGCATCAGAACGTAGTTTGGCACTATAGCGGCGTCTGCTACGCGCACCTCCAGCTCGGCGAGCATCTGAGAGAATGTCTTACAAAATTTCGCAAATGACCTGACCTCGGTATAGCGCTTGCTATTCTTCGCTCGAGGGTGTTCTTGCATCCATTCTCGGGCGACATCGGATGCCAGACGCGTGTAAGCGTGAAGAACCCTGTTTTCGGGGGTGTCAAAATTCTCCCGTCGCACCGTCGCGAGAATTCTTTGGCCTGCACCGGCTCTCTCTGCAATGTTGCGTCCAGGCTGCCGAACGAGCCAACGCATCGAGGCCCTGTCCATCTCCTGGACACGATCGAGCGGGACCAGTTCCCGTGTTCGTCGCAGAACGCGTCGTATTCGTGGTTCCAGCGCTCTTAGGCGCGGCAGTACTTCTTCAGCTTGGCGCACGATCTCCGCCATGCGTGGGTCTTCTTCGTTCTCCGCGCGCTCCCAAGCCTGTCGTAGCCGCGGCCATACGGCCACGGGATCCTCGAGCGCTTCCCCTAATTCCTGAACCCGCGCGAGCACCTCGTTCATACGCCGCAGAAGCTCGCGCGCCCGCGCCTCTTCCGCCGTTTCATTCTCTTTCAACGTCCGGGGGCGAACTGGGAAGCCCTTGCGAAGCGGGCCGATTGCATGACCGCCTTTGGGGTACGGATGTAAGATCAGCTCTCGCGATCCGTCGCGCATTTGCGAACGCATGAGACGCGTGTGCCCTCTTGCCTGAGGTATGTCGCCCGAAACTTCGCTCATCAGGCAGTCGCTGGGCCCGAAGCTTTCAAGCCCCGTCCTATCCCATGGGCGCGCCAGGTGCAGCATCAGCGGGCAACCCCGTTCCAGACAAACTGCCCAGCGCCGTCGCGCGCCGATTGAAGAGACGCCTCGACAGCTTGAGCGAGCGGCTCGTCCATCAGATCGTCGGCTACGAACGACTTGAGCCTACCAAATGCGGCGTCGTTGGTATCGACTTCCAATCCCCTCAGCTTGGGCAGCAACCGCATCTCGACTTGGTCGGCAAGCGGAACGCGCACGTCGCCTCCGCGATTGGGGTAGTTCGCAACGTATGCCATCATAGCCCTGCCCAGGCGATGTCCAAATGGTCGTTTGAACTCGGTCATGATTTCAACCATGCGCTCGACACGCGATGTAACCGAAGCATCGCCTTCAACATGGGAAACTGGGCGGACCCAGCCTTGCCACCGTTTTGCGGAGAGCGCTTCTGGCTCCGATGTCTTTGCTGACTGAGAACTCGTGTGTATGCGCTTAGGAGCAGAGAACCGTAGAACGTTTGCGCGGTCGACGACCTTGTCGGAAAGCGACTGGGTGCTTTCATCCTCGTTCATCGTTCCGGCAAAAAGCAGATTATATCCGGGGAATATCCGCGGCGGGTTCAGTCCACGCGGCATTGGAATTTCCAACTCGATTTCCGCATCTTTTCGAAGAGACCTCTCCCCCGTCCTATCCCGCGAAGGACGGCTTTCGAGCCGGCTGAGAAAGTCTGAGAAGTAATACTCGATCCGGGCGAGGTTCATTTCGTCCAGGAGGACCATCATCATCCGGTCCTGAAATTCGCTTTCAGGATTATTGAGAGTGTCGAGCTGATACAACGCTCGCGCCATGTCCGTCGGGCGGAAGCGTTTTTCGATGTAGTTATAGAAGCCCATCAGGTCCTGCGGACTATCCCACCGTGGTTGCACTGGCACTTGAAGAAACCCGATGCCCATCGCGGCGGCGTACTGGCGAGGAAGCTGGCTCTTACCAGTACCTGAGATACCCGCTAGAACAGCCATTTGCGTGGTTTCGTTTGTCTTCATGGCAGTGTGGAAGGCCATAACCGTGCGGTCCGGGTACTGAAGACCGTTCTCGCTAAGTCGCCGCTTCACTCGTGTGATTGCTTCGTCTTCGTTTTCGCCGGCACGCGAAGCCCACGTACGCATATGCTCCAATACAGGGGGTAAAGCGATCAATTCCTTCAGCCGGTCGTTGACCTCGTCGCCACCCGTTTCACTTCCGGTGGCCTCCCCAATGGATTCCTCGAGGCGTGCAACCTGCGCCATTAGAGACGCTCTACGGCCCTCAAGTTTATTGATATCACTTTCCATTGCCGTGGCGCGCTCTTCGGAGGCGGCAATTCGGGCAGCGGCCTGGGTAAATTCGGACCGTGCCGTAGCTACGGCCTGCTGCTCGGCGCTCAACGCGTGTCTAGTCTCAGCCAGCTCTCGGGACGCCACTTCAAGCCTGCCCTCGCTCTGTGCCACCGCCCGCGTGAGTTCAGCAGCATTAGCCTCGAGATACTGAACACGCTCTTGTGCCTCGGCCAGCTTCGCCGCTTCCGCCCGAAGTTCGCCTAGCCGCGCGTCCAAAGCGGCATGCTCCCTCTTCATTTCATCGTTCGCTTCGAAAAGCCTCTGTGCTGCGGAAAGCCGGTCCTGGACCGCATCGAGATCCGCGCGGCTGCTGGCGAGTTCAGAGACGATCGCAAGCCTTTCGTTGATCTTCTGCTCAATCTCGTCGCGAACAGCGCGCACCTCAGCTCGACGATCGTCCTGTTGCAGCCATTCAGTTTTAAGATCGTCCATCTGCCGCTTTGTAGCGTCATAGTCTGCCTGAACATCAGCTATGTTTGCCAATGCTTTTCGACGCTCGAGCAGTTCATTGTCGATGTCCGACAGCGTCGTTTGCTTCTGATCGATGCTCGCTATCAAAGCGTCGAGCGTCAGCGTCGGTCCAGCAGCGGTCACCGCACGATCGTGAAAGATCGCAAGAATTGTCTGTGTACCTATCAGCGCAACCAGCGCCAACGCGCTTAGAACGAGGAGCAGTATGTTTCCAGTAAGCATTTGTCCGTCCTCACTCAGCCGACTTCGGCGTCAGCGCTGTCTTTGACGCGGCAAGTGTCTCGACCTCTTGGGAAAGGCTTCCCCGGCGTCCGTTTAGTTCAGCAAGTTCATTCCTAAGGTTCGTCAATTCGCGTTGAGCTAGCTCTAAGTCCTTGCCTAACGCCACCCGTTGTTTCTCAAGCCGGGTTACCGCTTCTTCGAGAGCGGTCTTCTCTGCAGTCGCGCGATCGACATCCCTTTTGTCGAGATTGAAACTAGCTTTGGCAGCTTGTAGCGAGGTTAGTTCGGCGGCAAGCTGGTTACGTTGCGAGATCGCAGAACTGGCTTCGGTCTGGGCACTTTCGACCTGAGCTTTGAGAGCGGGAAGCTCCTGTGCGGTTTGCGACAGCGAGTCTTGTGCTACCTTGGCGCGCCCTTGCGCGTCCGCGGCATCTGCTCGTGCGCGTTCAGCTTCCCCAACCGCTGCCGCGAGATCGCCTGTCGCTTTAGCCTTGCTGGACTCGAGCGTGTCTATTTCCTTCTCTAGGCCGCTCTTCTGTTGCTCAAGCTTTCGAACGTCCTCGATCGCAGACGTGGAGGTATCTTTCGCCTTTCCTATCTGCTGTTGAAGCGACGCCAGTTGGGATTGAAGCGCGCTCGCTTCTCTCGTCCTGTCGTTCACAGTTTTCACGGCCTCGCTGAGATCGATTTGAGCGGCACGTTTCCGGGCGTCGAGGTCAGTAAACTCGCGCTTCTTCGTGTCTAAGTCCTGAAGCTGATCTCCGAGATCCTTGGCTTCTGCTATGCGACGATCCCGTTCCTGTTCCGCCTCCGAGGCAGCGTCGTCAGCGACTCGCAGACGACTCTCGGCCATCTCGATCTGCCTGCCTAGATCTTTCAGTTGGGACTGGCCGGAGGCCAAGGTCTTTTCCTGGTCCGACGCTAGTAAACGCAGGTCAGCCAGGTCCTTCGACGCCTTGTTAGCACTGGCTATCGTCTGGTTCGCCGTGTCGGATCGTGCGGAGAGATCCTTGAGTTTCTCTGCCCCTTTGGCCACCCGATCCTCACTATCAGCGAGATCTGCAGCGGCCTTCTGCTTCTGCGCATTTAATTCAGCAACTGTCTTCCGCAACTCGTCCGCTTCAGACGTCCGCTGGTTGATGTCTGATAGCACACCATCACGAAGCCTTTGCGCGTCGTCTCGCTCACGATTGTATCTGACAATGTCTGCGCGGATTGCGCCATATGTCCGTTCAAGGTTGTCGACTTGCACGACCGCTGCGCCGATGCCGCCCAAGGCGAAAATGCCAAGCGCGGTCGAGATATAGGTGAAGCGACGCGACTTAGGAAAGGTCATTTTCGACGAGCTCAATGCAGGCCTCCAAATTGGTAGCTAGTTCATCCACCCAGAAGCGGCGTACCCGCCATCCCATGGATTTGAGTTGCTGATCTCGCCAATGGTCGGCGAGCTTGCGCTTTCCATCGACGTCGGAATGCCAACGGCGGCCGTCCACTTCTAGGTCGAGCTTGATATCTCCGGCACCGAAGAGGGCGAAGTCTAGGCGACGCCCCGCGATCTCAAACTGCGGAACCGGCTCAAGTCCCCTTTCCTTCAGGGCGTGATACACGGTGTGTTCCCACGAGCTGTCGAAGGTGCCTTCCGCGACCCGAGGTCGTGGTTCGGTCGCGAACGCTGCCAGTTGCTGAAGCCGCTTCACTTTTCCAGAACGCGCAAACGTCAGGTCGCCAAACACGTGTGCCACTGCTCGTGCACGCGAGATCGCGACGTTAATCCGTCGCCAATCTCTTTGAACGAAGGTCAACGCGCTCGTCGCGCTCGAAAAGCCTAGACAGGGCGAGAACAGAATTAGATCTCTCTCCTGGCCCTGGAAGGAATCCACCGTACCGGCTCGGAACTCTGCCTTTTCTAGTGCAGCCGAAGGAATCGCCGACTGTATCGCTTCGGTCAGCGCTTGTACTTGAGGACGGAAGGGAGCGATCACGCCGATGGATCCGGTATAGCCCTGCTTAAGGAGCAGTGTTGCCACCTGCTCGGTAATCGCGGACACTTCTGCTTGATTGACGTTACCGGTCATCGGTGTGGTGGGTCCCTTTACGTCGGTCCAAGCAATACCAGGGCGCATGCCGATAGGCGGCTTGAGGGCTCGCTCGTCGCCGGCGACTCGAAGCATTTTTCCGTAGAACTGGTGATTGATGTAGCTAACGATATCGGGCGCGGACCGATATTGGTTCCGCAACATGATTTTAGAAGCGCCGGGAGTCAGGTTAGCGAAATCGAACAAGGATTGTCGGCTTTGCGCAAACCGTCCCATGCTTGCCGGATATAATCCCTGTGCCTGCATGAGATTGCGATCGTGAGCGACGCCAAGCTGGCTGATGAAGGAGAGCTGCTTATCGTCTCCAACCACAACAGCACGCTTTGCACGCGCGAACAATGGGAGCGCGGAAGCGATGTCACACTGGCTGGCTTCGTCGAATATGACGAGATCAAACAAAGCGTCGTGCAATGGAATTCGCCGAGGCGCTCCGAGCACTGAAGCGAGCCACAACGGTCGCCGAGAAACTATAGTTGAGGCAATGCCGGGTGGAAGCGACCGCACGCTTTGCATGAGTTCCAGGTTGGCCCTTTCCTCCCCAAGCTCCAACCGTTCTTCCTCCGGCAGTGCCGTGCGGTTTAGAAGGATTCGAGGAAGGATACTGGCAACGGCCACCGCTATTTGATTGGTGAGATCGACAGGATCTGATTTCACATCAGTTGCCGCGAGGTCTTGGCGTGCCCTGGCAAGTGCAATTCTCAGCGCAGGCAGGTCCGCAGACTCTAGGTCGACCGCGGGGCCGACCGCTGTGCCTCGACGCCGCCGGAAAAGCGACTGAATGCACATAACGACTTTTCTAGCGAGCCCCAAGCGGATTTCGGCTGCGCTGTCGTCGACGGCGGATGCACCGATTTCGTCGGTCGTCCTGCTTTCAATGCGCTCTAGGAGGTCTGCTATGATGCCATTGAGGCGGCCTTGCTCGTCAAGCTGATCGAGAGCCCGCAATCTCATCTGACATAGATTCGACAGTTTCGAGCGAAGGACTCGATCAACATCGACACCGCCCCCGGTCGGTTCTTGCAACAGTGATGTCAAAACATCATCGAACGACTGGTCGATCTCCCTTTGCGGATCAAGTGTCCGGACAAGGAACGGTGCACCCGGCGCTATGTTAGTCAGTCTGGATTCTACAGCATCGAGGGCCTGATGATTTTTGGAAGCGACTAGAACGCTCCCTCCGGAAGCAAGCACCGAGGCGGCCATCGAGACGATCGCTTGGCTCTTCCCCGTGCCGGGTGGACCGGTAACCACGGTGAGCGGACACGTTCCAGATAAACGTACAGCTTGGATTTGCTCGCGATTTAGTGAGCCAACGTTCATGACGGACGGGGCAGTCTCCGGGCCGTCGTGAGGCATACCCAACACGGGTGCCAGCGCCGTTCTGGCGATGCGCTCTGTGGACCAAGTGGCGACGGCGTCAAGGTCACGTACTGCACCCGAAGTGAAGGTATTATCTGTCGGAATGAAAATCGCCGCGACATCGTAGATTCCCGCAACCTCGGTATCGATTTCTTCTTTCAACTGCCGACCGGATATCGAGCCTCGGAAATCGCCTGCAATTGCCTCGCGGAGACGGCCGAGAAACTCATCCCGCCGAAAACCCACGCCTTCGGCTTGCGTGAAAACATCACGCAGATCAGATTCCGTCCAACCTGCCTTTCTGGCCGCGCCTCTCATCCAGTCAGGGTTGGCGACGATGTCATCGGTGTCGACCACGATTTCGACATGTCCGGGTTGGCGCCGCCATTCCCCGCTGACAAGCCCAACAGGCCAGATGACCGGCGCCCCTTGTTTGCGGCCGACCGCGATAGGCCAGCCAACGGCTACCGCCTGATCGTTAGCCTCCCTTTTCAGCAGCGCTTTCCGAAACTCGTCGGGGAGATCATCCAGAACCACAGATATCGAAAGCTCGTCTCCAACTTCAGGCGTGACAGGTCCTGAGCCAGAAACGAGTTGCCACTGGATACCATGGCGATCTGGTATCTGAGCAATGGCACCTCTGGGATCCGCGCGCAGGGCCGAACGGTAGTAGCGCAATACTGCGCCGGGGTCCGCGTTCGACGTGTCGGCAAGGTCTTCCAGGTCTGGGTCTTGTGCTCGGCTACGGTAGACGGCTCGCGCAGCGGTCAGGAGTGAACCCGACAATGTGGAAGGGGTTATCTCTCCCGCATCTTTCGTAACAACCTCATTCCTTTTGAAAGTAGCGACGCTTCGCCAGCGCCCAGTGCGATCGCGGCTGATCTTTCCTGCTTCTGTGAGTTCAGACAACTCGGCATAGAGCTCCGTGCGTCTCCGAGGATCGAAGTCCACGTCCAGCAGGGCAAACAATTCGTTTGTCGTCCTTCCCGTCGGGAAAGATGAAATAGTCCGCAAAAGAACAGACATTTTGATTACGAAGCCACCCCGGTGCGCATGAATCAGACTCCCCACAAATTCATTGGCATCGGTTTGATAGTGAGCGATATCGCTGTCAATGGGTTGTACAGCGTCTATCCCAATTCAACTTGTGACGGGACTTCGCGCCATTCGTGAAAATTTGGACGCGTGTCTTTTGGGTGACGAACTTTTAACGTGCACCGCAACCCGCGTCGCCACGCGAGATGGTCGCACTATGACACGACTAAAATCCGACGAATGGACAAGACGCTTCGTTGAAGGCCGAATAAACTCGAAACGGTCAGGATCGACAGTCCTGTAGGCCCCAGGTTGGGTGTCGTTATCAATTGCGAAGGTATCGACGATGAACAGCTTGCACTCCCCGGCGCGTGAAAGCGCTGAAACACAGACCCTCGAGGTGGTTCAGCCAGATAGCCAGAGCGAACCGATCCCACTCGAAGAGCTTGATAGGCGCCGGATATCGCTTCAAGCTGGAATCGAAACGCTACGCGCGAAAATGCGGGCTCGCGAGGCCACAGAAATGTGGTTGCATTGAACCATCACGGAGGTGGCTGCTTGCAAGCACTCACCGCCCCGGCTGGGAAATTGTATGTTATGCCGTAGTAACGCTCTACCATCAGGCTGTCAGCACGGCCTTATGCGGCGCAATTTTATCAAGATCGTTGGCTTTCATCCCGGTAGGCTTGCTCCATACGGTCGAGCTTTCCTGCGCCCACAATTTTTCCGTCCCGAATAAAAGAGATCAACTGATCAATATCATTGCCACCTCCAGGCGCGCCGCCCAACGGCAACGACTGGCGACGGCGGAGCTTTTGCGCCCAATAGCGGATTTCGCGTTCTGCTGGGGAATACCAAATCCCCAACCTAAACAGGCGTCCGTCGGTTTGAACCCAAAGCGGAGGGACTGTCCCGTCCAGTGCCACTATAGAGCCCGTGTGCCCGTGCTCTCCATCCGAGATCTCCGGATGACCGAAAAACCACGCGTAAAGCCAAGGTCGCGAATCCTTCGGGTACTCGATAACCCATCCTTCAAGGATTGGAGCAGCAGCTAACTCTTCGTCATTTGGCGCCAGGGTCACAATTTTCATAGCTCCGAGGGTCACGAGGCGGAAAGCCGACGATGGTAAACGCCTGTCACGCTACAGGAAAGCGCGTCCGTATCAACGATCCATATGGTGTAGTGTGGAATGGATGTTGGCGCCGGAAATCTTTGAGAGCGTTTTGGTCGATAAGAGGCCGCACTACGTGCTGATTGGCGCTTGAGATGGAACTGACGCATAGCCTCGCCGTTTCGGTGTGAAGGAGACCGCAATGCACTTCACAAACGCCCTTGCCGGAATTGCAGTAAGCGACATTACAAAAGCAACGAAGTGGTACACTGAGTTCTTGGGAAGAGACCCTGATAGGGTTCCGATGTCGAGTGACGTCGAGTGGGATTTTCCCGGCGGAGCGACGCTGCAGGTCTTCGATGACAAGCGCCGGGCCGGGCATTCCAGCCTCACCCTTGTGCCGGACGATTTCAAAAACGAAGTCGAAAGGCTTGCAAACCTGGGCCATCGTCCGAGCGACAGCAAGAGCGGCAAATTTGAAATCGCCATTTTCGCGGATCCCGATGGCAATCGTCTGGTCCTGGCGCAGCCCAACTGAGCCCAGGAGATAGTTGCCGTCACAAAACTTTAACAAACCATTCAACGATCTGTCGCACAACTCCGTTAGATCGCTCCCGATTGCAATCGCACTTGCACAAGGAGAGATTAATGTCACGGAAATTGCAGAGCGTATTGGCGGCGGGCATAGCCGCATTTTTCGTCACGATGGGTCCCGCTGACGCGGCGACCACGGTGAAGTTTTGGCACACGTTCAGCAAATCGCAGGGCGAGGCTCTCAACAAGATCATCACCAAGTTTGAAGCGGCGAACCCGGATATCGAGATCGAGGCCGAGTTCGTCGGCGACTATAATGACGTCGTCTCGAAGTTGCAGGCGGCTATCCCGGCACGCCGAGCACCGGACGCGGTTATTCTGGAAGTGACGCGCTATGGGCTATTCGCGAACAACAATATCCTGACGGACCTGACACCGTATTTCGACGCCGACCCGCTCAAGGCTGATCTCTACGACTATGCCCGCGAAGTTGGCGTGATTGGCGGCAAGAACTTTATCGTGCCGTTCAACTCGTCGACTCCGGTCGTCTACATCAACAAGGACATCTTTGCGCGGGCCGGTCTCTCGGCTGAAACGCCGTTGAAGACGTTTGCCGACATCTCCGCAGCCGCGAAGACAATTTCCGACAAGCTCGGCTCTGAAGGAATTTCCGGCATCGCCGCGCCCGGCCAGTTTGCCCGCTGGGGCGTCGTCATGGCCAACGACAGCGAACTGGTCGATCCTGCCTCGGGCGCAATCCTGCTCGACAAACCGAACACAATCGAAGCCTATCAGTGGATGGCCTCGCTGGTCCATGAGCAGAAAGTTGCATCTCCCGATGGTGTCACAGACGAGGACAAGGGGCGGGACGCGTTCCTCGCCAAGAAGGTTGGGATCATGATGAACTCGACCGGCAATTACGGCGGGTCGAAAAAAGCCCTTGGCGACGCACTCGCAGTTCGCCCGATGCCTTGCAACAAAACGTGCTCGGTCCCGATTGGCGGCGCCGGTATCGGTATCCTGGCCTCGTCGTCGAAAACGGTTCAGGACGCTGCCTACAAGTTCATCAGCTTCGCGGCCTCGCCGGATGCCAACGCTTCATGGTTTGCTGCCACGGGCTACATGCCGATAAACAAGAAGAGTGCCAACCTCCCTGTGGTCAAGGAAGCACTTGCCACTCAACCCGGCATCGACGTCGCCATCATTTCACTCCCCGTGGCCCATGGACGCGCAAGGACTACCGTCGTCACCTGGATGCGCTCGACCGAGTACAAGATGTGGGAAGCGATGGCACTTGGCCAGCGGCCCGTCGATGAGACGATGAAGGACTTCGCCCAACAAACGCGGGACGAGGAAAAGCGAGTCAGCAACTAACTCAGAAAGGCGCCGGCACATGCATCCTCATGCCGCCGGCGCAGCCTTATCTCCATGCGCCTCAGCCTCACTCCTTACGTGTTCGTCGCACCCTTGATGATCTTCATCGCGGTGTTCACCTATGTTCCAATTTTCATGAGCCTAGACCTCAGTTTCCGGCAGTGGAATTTTCTCTCGCCGGATATGCCGTTCGTCGGCCTGCGCAACTACGAGCAGCTCCTGTCGTCACGAGATCTGTGGAACTCTCTGCAGGTCACCGCCCTCTTCACCATTCTCTCCGTGCCATTGCGTCTGGCGCTCGCAGTCTTCGCGGCCAGCTATCTCGTCCGGGAAAGTGCGCCGTCTCGAATCCTGCGGGGCGCGCTCTTTTTACCTGCGGTGACCTCCACTGTATCAATCGGCGTCGTTTTCTCCTGGGTGTTCGCTACCGACTACGGGATGGTCAACGCACTGCTGGTCAAACTTGGACTTGCCAAGGTCCAATGGTTGCAGGATCCGCATCTCGCGTTGTGGGTACTGATCTTCGTTAACACTTGGAAGCAGCTTGGATACGATGTCGTGATCTACATTGCGGGACTTCAGGCAATCCCGCAGGACCTCTACGATGCTGCATCGATCGACGGTGGACGGCGGCTTCACATTTTCCGTCGCGTAACGCTGCCGCTGGTCATGCCGACCACCTATTTCCTCCTCGTCATTTCGGTCATTGAAGCCTTTCAGGTGTTTACCATTGTCAACGTCATGACGCATGGCGGCCCCGCAGGCGCCACGGACATGCTGGTCAATCTCCTCTTCGAGATCGGCTTTGGACTTTTCGATATCGGGCGAGGCTCGGCACTCGCCGTGCTGCTGTTCATCCTGCTCGTCGCTCTCGCCTTCCTCAAGTCCCGCATTATCGGCCGCAAGGTGCACTATGAAGCCTGACAATTCCCTGCTCACAGCAACCGCTCTTGTTGTTGGATTGCTGTTCCTTTCGCCGGTGCTGTATTCGATCTGGATGTCGTTTCAGACGGTCGACGCCTATTACGCGGGTCAAGCCAGCTTTACCCTGGACAACTACACGAGGGCCGTCAGCGAGTTCAATTTCGCCCGTTATTTGCTGAACAGCCTCATCGTCTCGGGATTGGTTACACTGCTCGGCATCACACTGGCCACAATGGCCGCGTATGCCTTCGCGCGTTTCACCTTCCCCGGCGGGAACTTCCTGTTTGGCGCGACGGTAGCAACGTTGATGATCCCCAGTCACATCAGCCTGATCCCCAACTACCTGACACTCGCCAAGGCTGGACTGCTCGACACCTACGCCGGGCTGATCCTCCCCGCCATTTCCAACGGGTTCGCGGCGTTCTTCTTAAGACAGTACATTCGTGGGATTCCGAAGTCTCTCGACGAGGCCGCCTATATGGACGGCGCATCGCCACTCAAGGTGCTCTGGCGCATTATCGTACCGCTGTCCCGGCCAGCGATCGCCTCGATGGCGCTCTACATCTTCATGACGGAGTGGAACAACTACATCTGGCCCCTCGTCGCAGTTGGCAAGGAGGACCTCTACACTCTGCAGATCGGACTCGCTCGCCTTTACCGCATCAATCCCGGTGAAGGGCTGATCGACTGGCCACTTGTGATGGCGGCATCAACCATCACCATCCTACCAGTACTTCTGGGTTTCCTCCTGGTCGAGCGCCACCTCGTGCGTGGCATTACGCTCGGCGCCGTCAAGTGATCAAGGACAACAAGAGAATGACACGCATTGCATCCCACCGAGGCGGCACACTCGAATTCGGCGACAGCACGCCGCGGGGGTTCGCAGCGACCTCTCGGATGAAACTGGAGGAGGTCGAGTTTGACGTGCACCCGACGTCCGACGGGGGAATCGTTGTCCACCATGACGCCACCCTGGATGCGACAACGGACATGACGGGCGAGATCGCGCGCATGACCTTGGATCAGGTTCGCACGGCTACCATCCGATATAGCGCAGGCGGCCACCCGCTTACGCTTGAAGAACTTTGCTCGATGTACGCAGACAGCCACGTCAACTTCCGTTGCGAGATTAAGCCCGGCGCCGACGGTATGCCTTACAAGGGCTTTGCCAGCCGCGTCGTTACGATGTTGCAGAGTCGGTCGATGCTCGAACGTACAACATTCTCTTCGTTCCTGCTCCGCTCCATGGACGACCTTGGCACAGCTACGGTTCGGCCATCGCTATGGCTCGTCAGTCCACCCGTCCTTAGACAGCTCGGGCAGGACGGCGTCATCGAGCTCTGTACCGTTCACGGCATTCGCGAGATAGGCGTTCACATCGACACGGCGGACGCCGCATTGAAAGCGTCGTTCCTTGATGCGGGCGTCGAGTTTGGCTGTTGGGCTGCCCACACAACAACGCAAATCGAGAAGGCACTGAAACTTGACGCTAAAGTATTCACTACGGACCGGCCGTCGCTTGCGATTTCGGTCCGGGAGGCTTTCCTAGCCGGAGGCGAACGATGAGCGGCATCTCCCTGCGCGATATTCGCAAATCCTATCCGAATGGCCCCCGCGTACTCCATGGCGTATCCATGGACATTCAGCCTGGCGAATTTGTGGTCATCGTAGGTCCGTCAGGCTGCGGGAAGTCGACGCTGCTGCGTCTCATTGCCGGCTTGGACCGCTGCGAGGAAGGCGAGATCGAAATCTCCGGACGGCGTGCGAACGACCTGGCACCGCAGAACCGCGACATTGCGATGATTTTTCAAAACTACGCGCTCTACCCACACATGACGGTTCGCGACAACATTGCATTCGGGCTGGAATTGCGCGGCCTTAAGAAGGCAGAGCGCCATGCGAGAGCTGAAGGCGTCGCGAGAACGCTCCAGCTCGACAAGTTTCTCGACAGGAAGCCAGGGGCGCTCTCCGGCGGCCAGCGCCAGCGCGTCGCGATGGGGCGGGCGATGGCTCGCGATACCTCCATCTTCCTGATGGACGAGCCGCTGTCCAATCTTGATAATTCGCTCAGAGTAACGATGCGAACCGAGATCAAGGAACTGCACAGGCAGCTCAACGCGACAACCGTGTATGTCACGCACGATCAGACGGAAGCGTTGTCGATGGCTGACCGTGTCGCGGTCATGAAGGATGGTCATCTGCTTCAGTTCGACCGACCCGAGGTCATCTATGACAGGCCACGAAACCGCTTTGTCGCAAGCTTCTTGGGCGTGCCACCCATCAATCTTGTGCCAGCCTCAGCCTTGCCAGGATGGCGGGGCTCCACGGATTTGACGGCCGGACTTCGCCCCGAAATGTTGTCGTTACATGGTCAGAAACCAGAAGCGCCTGCCCTCCCTGCTCGAATAGTGTTGCAGGAACTGACCGGGTCGGACGTGTTACTCCACTGCGAGACATCCGCTGGCCGGTTGACGGTCTCCACGCCACGCAGGCAGGGTATTCCGGCCGACGGCAACGCGTGGATCTCGTTCGATATGGAACGCGCATTGTATTTCGACAAAAGTGGCGAGCGCGTTGATCTCGGCTGGTGTGGGCCGACATGATGGAGAGAGACGGAAATTTGGCAACCAGTCAGGACAGCGCACCACTAGCGCTAAGTGATTTGATCAGCAAGCATTTCACCCGCCTCACAGAGGCGGACACGCGACTTCTGGACGTCCTTGTCCGAGATCCAATCCGCGGAGCAATGGAGAACGGCAAAGATGTTTCATCGCGCGCGGGGGTGCATCCGGCGTCGGCCGTTCGGCTTGCCCGGCGCCTCGGGTTCAAGGGCTATCCGGAATTTAGAGCGTTTCTGCAAGCGAGCCTGACTGAAGGGGGTTCTGACTACGAGAGTTCAGCCGCCCGCGTAGCGGCCCGGCTGGTTCGCGCACAGGAAGGCGGGATCCTCGCCACTTTGATCGACAGCGAGATCATGGCGCTCAACAGCATCCGCACTTCGGTTTTGGACACCGATATCCGCGCGTTTTCGGAATGCCTGCGCGACTCCCGGCGTATCTTCATTCTGGGTCGTGGCCATTCGGCTGCCCTGTCGGCGCTGATCACGCTCAGGCTCATGCGCTCGGGCTACGAAGCGATAGATTTGGGCGGCTCAATGCACCAACTGCCGGAAGTCTTAAATACCCTTGGCAAGGACGACGTGGTCTGGCTGATCGCATTTCGACGGGCACCGTCCTTCATCCAAGAGGTCCGCCAGATCGCTGGAAGAAAAGGCGCGACGACCCTAGCGATAACAGATTTTGGAGCGGCCCGCATTCAGCCTGCACCCGAGCGTCAGATCGTGGCGTCGCGGGGCGCGCCGGGCGAATCCCAGTCGCTTGTTGTTCCCATGACCATCGCCAATGCGGTGATCCTTGACCTTGCGATAATCGACAACGGGAGGTCGCTGCGTTCGCTCGGTAAGTTTCGCGACTTTAGAACAGATCTTCCGTCTAACATCTCGTGATTAAGGCACCTCAGTCACTCTATGATTGGTCGCAGCGAGCATCAATGGCGACGGCTGATCTCAAACAGGAACCAAAGCCGGCGTTCAGTTTCGTCAATCCAGTTCTCAATTAAACTCGTCGTCGCGTAGTCGTTATGCGACCGCGTCGCCTTATGAACCGCGCGCAAGCTGGCAACCAGAGATTTGTTGTCATCGCGCAGTTCCGCAATCATGTCGTCCGGGGTAACGTACGCGGCGTCGTTGTCCGCAAGGCGTTGTAGCCGCGCTATGTGACCCACCGACCGGAGCGATGTCCCTCCGATTTTTTCGGGAACGCTCAGCAATGTCGTCAGTCATCGCGAAGATTTGAGGAGCGAATGCGGATGGGGTGGAGCCGTGGACACGAAACCGCAAACTTCCAGCTCGACCTACGCGACTCCGGTAAAAAGGCACGCCACTATGCTCGCGTGTTTCAACGATAGCTGGATCCGGCCTCGACCGTTAAGCATGCGTAAATCGCCATTCGGTGCAAGGTCGATCGCGGAGCAGGTGCGCGGTCGGATCGAGCAGGCGCCGATCACCTACCTTGGGCGACCGCTCGGCACCGCGACAGTCTCCATAGGGGTGGCGTCGACGGAGGACGGACGCCCCCGGCGTCCCTAATCCAAAGAGCGGATTCGTCACTTTTCCGGGCTAAGGCCGGTGGGCGCAATACGGTCGTCACGGATTGGGCATCCGAAAACGCCGAGAGGCTTGCCGGGTAAATTCTGGTTTGAAGTCGGGCCGGCAATGCTCGCGGGAACGCCCCGTTCAGGGCGTTCTCCGGCCGGATGGATTGGAAGCTCGCTCAGTCGGGGCAAACTGTCGATCTGAACGGGTGTTGTTGATGGTTGTATCCCCACTCGGGATAGCAGTCGTCCTGATCGTCGCCGAAGCTGTCGAAAAATAGACCGCGGTCACGGTACCTGTCGGCAACGCGATCGGACCGGTCAATATCGCCGCGGTTGTCGAAATGGCCGCCATTGAAGTCACTTCTTCCGCCTTCAAACCCTTCTGAATGCTCCTGCCCGCCAAAACCACCGCCGTGGTCTCCACCGCCGCCGTGTCCTCCATCATGTGCGATGGCGGGCACTATCGACAGAACGGGAGCTGCGGCGAAGGTCGAAGCAAGCAAGCAGATGGCTGTTAGTGTCTGTAAGTTACGCATGGTGACTTTCCTTTCACGTTGATTGAACCAGCAAACATAAGTGGTTCATGTGATGAGGATATTCCCTTGACCGCAGAGTGAAATCACACTGAAGTCTAGCTGCGTGATACGAAAGTCAAGGAGATGAAAGGAGGCCAGCATTATGGGGCGCTGCTAAGCACCTTGTGGTTCTTTCCGTGTTGACCGGCGGCGAAGGATTTCGGGGTATCTTGACGAGACCGGCATGTGGTCGAATTCTTCCCCGACGGCGCACGGACGCAAATCAAAGCGGAGCGAGTCTTTGAAGGAGGATGGTGTTCTTCCGTCAATTTTGCGCGCCGGAGGGCCCACCGACAGCAAAGATTAGTGAATCGAGGCTGATGTTGGCGCGTTTGTGCGCACCCACCAAAGACCGACATAGGTCTCGATCAACATGTTCGCTATATCGTCTGCGGTCCTGTATCCGCCTTTGAAGAAATCGATGGCCGCCGAGCAAAGGGTGTCCGACGCTAGGTCGTCAGGAGCAACTTTGTAGAAGCGATACCACCGCTGCACGGCCAGCGACAACATACGGAAATCATGGTCTGTCATCATCTCTCCCTTAGCAACGATCGGTACCGCGTCGAGGACATTAATACGAAACTTCCGTCCAACGGCGACTAAGAACGCGCTGCGGTCGATCCGGCTGAGTTCCTGTGGCGCTCGGCTGATTTCTCCGCGTGCGACCGGCCTCCGGAAAAAGTCCTGAAATCTTCGGCACTATTAATCAGCCGCCGGTGACGCTCATGTGGCGGCTCACGGCGGGGCGGTTGTTGGTGCGGTCGATGATGAAATCGTGGCCCTTCGGCTTGCGCGAGATCGCCTCATCGATGGCGGCATAGAGCAGGCCGTCGTCCTCGGTGGCGCGCATCGTGGTGCGCAGGTCGGAGGCGTCGTTCTGGCCGAGGCACATGTAGAGCGTCCCGGTGCAGGTCAGCCGCACACGGTTGCAGCTCTCGCAGAAATTATGGGTCATCGGCGTGATGAAGCCCAGCCGGCCGCCGGTTTCCTCGATCGTGACATAACGGGCAGGGCCGCCGGTGCGGTAGCCGATCTCGCTCATGGTGAACTGCCGTTCGAGGTCTGCGCGCAGCTTGGAAAGCGGCAGGTAGCGGTCGGTGCGATCTTCCTCGATCTCGCCCATCGGCATGGTTTCGATGACGGTCAGGTCCATGCCGCGGCCGTGGGCGAAGCGGATCATGTCAGGCATCTCGACGTCGTTGAAATCCTTCAGGGCCACGGCGTTGAGCTTGATCTTCAAGCCCGCCTTCTGCGCGGCGTCGATGCCTTCCATGACCTTGTTGAAATCGCCCCAGCGGGTGATCTGGCGGAACTTGTCGGGATCGAGTGTATCGAGCGACACGTTGATGCGACGAACGCCGCAATCGTAAAGCTCATCGGCAAAGCGTGCGAGCTGCGAACCATTGGTCGTCAGCGTCAACTCGTCGAGGCCGGAGCCGATCTGCTTTCCGAGTTCGCGGACCAGATGCATGATGTTCTTGCGCACAAGCGGCTCGCCGCCGGTGAGCCTGAGCTTGCGCACGCCCTTGGCGATAAATGCCGAACAGAGCCGGTTGAGCTCTTCCAGCGTCAGAAGATCCTTCTTCGGCAGGAAGTTCATGTTCTCGGCCATGCAATAGGTGCAGCGGAAATCACAGCGGTCGGTCACCGATACACGCAGGTAGGTGACGGCCCGCTGAAACGGATCGATCATCCCTGTGCCGTGAAAGGCTCTTTGTCTGAGTGCCTGGTCCAAACTTGGCCTACCATAATACCTTCTTCGCTAGCCTAGCGCTACGCGGTGGGGTCACACAATCACACTCAAGGATAGGTTTGGTGCCATTAATGCTTGATCTCTCTCGATCCGGTCCTTAGCGCATTGGCGTTCATCAAGGTCATTCCTTGTTCCAACAAGACTTTGACGGCGTCTGTCTGGTCGTCAGGCAGTTCCGCCGAGCAACCCATTAAGGTACATGCTACGCACCTTGAGTTTCTTGCGTGCTGGACGTCGCCGGCCTCTTCCGCAGATTCTGACGAGGCCAGCAAAGCTCCGGCCACCAACTGGATCAGGTCGGCACGCTCCCGAGTCGTCATTTCATCGAGTGTCTTGCCAAACGGAGTCATGGGCGTAAATCCTATGTGGCTGTCGGGCTTTCATGCCGACTGCGTCCTTCTAGGATGCTAAATGTGGTCAAAATTTCGCGGATTGGCTCCCTTACCAAGGTTTAATGTCCTCTGGCGTTGGAGCGCGCGCATATGACAACCGGCGAAATGAGGCCCATGTTCAGCGCGGGGATTGAAGCCTCGTCGATGGCAAACTCCCGTGCGAGTACCTTTCTATCGAAAGCAGACCTCACCGTGTGCTCAGCCCTGAGCGATTTAGTACGAGTGTCATAGAACAGTACGAGGTGGCCATCGGGGTCATGATCGCCTGCTGCGATCGCGTCGTCGAGATCATCGAGGTCAGCACATCGCTGGTATGAGAGCGTCTGCATGCTCGCGTTCACAGTTGATCGATGACTCCGCGCCTGCGCAAGAGTTAGCTGATCGTCGCTGCAAACAGCGCTCGCGATCGTGAATGCCGACAGGGTATCGCCGCCACTTCGTATGCACAGATCGGCTCCGGCTGGCACGAAGAAAAAATCGCCGGCCCCTATAACGACGCTTCCGACAAACTGCTCACCCTTTGCGGCGAAAAGCAAAGCTCGCCCCCTAATGCAATAGCCGAGCTGGTGGAAGGAAGTATGATGAGATCGGTGCTCGCGGTGGACCGGCAATCGAACCGTACGAAACCCAAGGTATCGAACATGGTCCGGAGCCATTTTTGCATCTGCACCCGTCCAAGCAATCCGTGTGTGGTCATGATGTGACATGGAACCTACTCCAGTATTCGGATCGTCAAAGAGTAGCTTGCAGAGCCTCCCAATGATATTGGATCGGAGTCGTAGTCGCACACGACCTTCGTGTAGGTCTTAGGTCGCGGTCGTCAAACACATGCGCCCGAGCCGTTTTCTAATGACTTCCGCTGTCGGGCACCCGGCTTACCGCACCCACACCTAAGTGTGGTTACCCACCTTCCCGAATTCAGCTATCCTTCTGCCGTCTGGTTCTCCCAGCCAGCCACCCGGCGCAGGCGCCCCCTCACCTGCTCTTGACCGGGATAGTGCCGCCTCTCGCCCTCCCCGAGAGGCGGTTCCTTTTTTGAGACTGCGAGCTCGCACAGTTTGGAGAAGGCCGATGTCCAGCAAACGTCCCGATGGGATCGAAGAGTACGACGCGCCGGCAGGAGGTTGGGGCGCGCTCAAGGCGGTCGCTGCGACGCTGAAGCAGCAGCAAGTTATGACGCAAGGTCCATTGACTTTGCTAAAGGCAAATCAGCCTGACGGATTTGACTGTCCTGGCTGCGCCTGGCCTGACCCTAACCACACCTCTGCGTTCGAGTTCTGCGAGAACGGCGCCAAGGCAATTTCGTGGGAATCGACTTCGAAACGGGCGGGACCGGATTTCTTTGCCCGGCACACGGTTTCTGAACTCTGGGATTGGACGGATCACAAGCTCGAAGACCAGGGCCGTTTGATCACGCCGATGCTTTACGACGCCTCGGCTGATAGATACTTACCGATCGGCTGGGACGAGGCGTTTGACCGGATAGGGTTAGAATTGCGCAAGCTAGAGAGCCCAGACCAGGCGGAATTTTACACTTCCGGTCGGGCTTCGAACGAGGCGGCGTTCCTGTACCAGCTTTTCGTCCGGGCGTTTGGGACCAACAATTTTCCGGACTGCAGTAACATGTGCCACGAGGCCACGTCCGTAGGACTGCCGAAGTCGATCGGCGTTGGAAAGGGTACCGTTTCCCTACGCGACTTCGACCATGCAGATGCAATAATAAGCATTGGCCATAATCCGGGTACGAACCACCCCCGAATGATGACGACGCTGCATGAGGCGTCAAGGCGGGGAGTGCCAATAGTGGTGTTCAACCCATTGAAGGAACGCGCGCTTGAGCGTTTCGCATCTCCCCAGAATCCACTGGAGATGGCAACCCTTTCGTCCACCCCGATCGCGTCGGCGTATCACCAGGTTAAAGCAGGCGGAGATCTGGCCGCACTGAAGGGGATCATGAAACTGATCCTCGAGCGAGACGCGGCCGATCTGGCCGTCGGGGGAAAAGGCTTCCTCGCGAGAGATTTCATAACTGCGCACACAGTCGGCTTCGAAGACTTGAAACGCGACATAATGCAAACGGAGTGGGATCAGATTTATCGAAAATCCGGGCTTGAGAGAGCGGCATTCGAAAGCACGGCCGACATCTATATTGCGTCAAAGAACCTGATCATCTGCTACGGGATGGGTATCACCCAGCACGCGATCGGCACCCAGGTCGTCCAGCAGCTCGCAAATCTACTCCTGCTCGGCGGCCATATGGGCCGGGAGGGAGCTGGGATTTGCCCGCTTCGAGGTCACTCCAACGTTCAAGGTGACCGCACGGTCGGCATCACCGAAATACCCAACAGCGCATTGATCGATGGGATTGAGCGAGCGTTCGGCTTTCGTCCACGGCAAGAAAAAGGCCATAGCGCCGTGGAATCCATAGAGGCGATAATTGACGGCAGATCAAAAGCGCTCGTTTGCCTGGGGGGAAACTTGGCCGTGGCAATGTCTGACCCCGAAGCGACCTATCCAGGCATGCGTAGACTTGACCTCGCCGTCCACCTCGCGACGAAGCTCAACCGGTCCCATCTTTTGACCGCCAAGACTTCCATCGTCTTGCCGGTCCTTGGCAGGACTGACCAGGACATGCAGGCGACTGGTCTCCAATCGGTGACGGTGGAGGACTCGATGTCGATGGTTCACGCGTCGCGGGGTTTCTTGAAGCCTCCCAGCGATCAACTCAAATCTGAGCCGGCCATCATCGCCATGATGGCCAGGGCAACTCTTGGCGATCGATACGGGATTGACTGGGAGGGTCTTGCCGCGGACTACGACCGCATCAGGGACAAGATCGAGATCGTCTTCCCTGACTTCTTCGACTTCAACAAGCGAGTTCGAACTCCGGGTGGGTTCCGACTTTACGTGCCGGCGGCGTTTAGGGAGTGGCATACCGATACCGAAAAAGCGAATTTCCTGGTCGCCGGAGGCTTGGAAGAGGATATCCGCTTGAAAGATCCCGATGTCCTTGTTTTGACGACCCTTCGTAGTCATGGGCAGTATAATACGACCGTCTACAACTTGGACGACAGATATCGCGGGGTGTTCGGACGCCGCGATGTCATCTTCATGAGCGAGATGGACCTGAAGACCCGTGGCCTCGCTGACGGTGACAAAATCGACATCACTGGAGTGAAGGTTGGGCAGTCGACGCCCCAAACCGTGGCAGCGTTTACTGCCGTGCGTTACGACATTCCTGTCGGAACGATCGCCGGATACTACCCGGAGATGAACAAGGTCATCGCGTTGACTGACCTTGATGTGACTTCAGGGACGCCTGCGTACAAGGGTGTTCCCGTGAAAGTCAGAAGATCCGTCGTTTAATGGCATTCCGGTGGTCGACGAGTCTGGAACCGCATGAGATGCCCGATCTAATGGAATTGCTATCGGTTTGACGGCCGTCTCACCACACCTACGGATAGGTTTCTTTTCGGTGAAACTCGGGTAGGTTCCAGCCGAACAGACTTCGGGGGAAAGATGTTTCGCACATACGCAGCTCGCGGGCCCGGCTCGGCTTTACACCACGATCTGGCTTTCGGGGTGGCGTCAGCGGCGCTCGCTGGCGTGGTGTTTTTCATCGATACATTCACGAATATCGAAGGAGCTATCGCTGTACTCTATGTGATTGCGACCCTGCTCGCAGCGCAGGTGGTGTCACAATCCGGGCTAATCGCTTGCGCGTGCATCTTCGCCGTACTCGTGATGATCTCATACGGCTACACGCACTTTTCCAACTATGATCTGCAATCGACCACTCGGTTGTTCGTCGCGCTGGCCGCGCTGTTGGTCACCACGGTGCTGCTGATTAAGACCGAACGTGCTCGACTTTCCCTCCTTTCTCTAAACGCGGCGCTAAAGGAGAGCGAATTTCGATACCGTTCGATATTTGACCAAACCCGTGTGGCACTGTGGGAACGAGACTATTCGAGTTTGCGGTCCTACCTGATGGAGTTGAAGGCCGCTGGGGAATGCAACGTTAGAAACCTAGCGCGAGCGGATCCTAAGTTCGTGGATGAATGTCTCAGCCGTATCATGGTGGTAGCCGTCAACGAGGCGGCACGAGAGTTGCTTGGGCCGCAATCCGCATCGGTGGGCGAGCTGCGAAAGTCCATCCTGTCCGGGCATGAGAAATTTCTCGATCTGCTTCAGGTGATAGTCGATGGTGGCAGGGTCTACGAGGACAAGGTTGAGGCTCGAAGCGATACGGACGAAGAAAAGCTGGTCTTGCTGAGCGTCAAATTCCCTGAAGATCCTGATGCTTTCGATAGAGTGGTTGTGAGCATGGTCGATGTCACGCAGCGGGAACTGGCGTTGAAGACCCTTGCCGAAGCGCAAGCGGAACTCGCGAAGGCATCGAAAGCCACCGCTATCGGAGCGATGTCGGCGTCCTTGGCCCACGAACTGAACCAGCCTCTAGGCGCCGTGCTGGTGAACGCTCCCACCTTGTTGAGGTGGCTCGACCGGGATCCGCCGGACATCTCCGCTGCACGCCGCTCGACGGAAAGGATTATCCGCGACGCCCAGCGCGCCAGCGAAATCATAAAGAACACTAGGGGCCTTCTCTCCCAAACCGCCGGCAGGCTGGAACTGGTCCGCATCGACGATCTAATCGACGAGACACTCGCGTTGATGGAGCACGAACTTCATCGCAGCGTTACCTCGATCGTCGTTCAGATTGCCCCCAGTATCACTGTCCCCACGGTACGGATCGAACTGCAGCAGGTTTTGATCAACCTCATCACGAATGCGATCCAGGCGATGGTTGAAGGCAATGCGGAACAGCGGATGATCACCGTCACCGCAGACGCTCACGACAGCGCTCATCTACGGATCAAGGTCCGTGACAGCGGCCCAGGTATCGACGCCAAAATATTGAAGACCCTGTTCACCCCATTTAAGACCACAAAGCCTACCGGACTGGGCATGGGGCTCTCGATTTGCAAGTCAACATTAGAGGCGCGGGGCGGAAGATTGAGCGGCTACAACGACGACAGAGGCGGCGCCGTGTTTGAGATTGAGTTGCCGTTTGGAGCGGAGTTGGCCGATGCGTAAGGGTGAGACATCGAAAGATTTGGCCGCGGTCGTTTTTATCGTCGACGACGATTTGTCGATGCGGGACGCCCTCACCGATCTGTTCTTGTCGATGAACTTCGACGTAGAAGCATTCGAGACGCCCGCAGCCTTTCTCGAGCGAGCCGCAAGCGACCGACACGGCTGTATTCTTCTCGACGTACGCCTGCCAGGGCTGAACGGACTCGATTTCCAAACCCATCTTGACCGTGTTGGCAACCAGATGCCCATCGTCTTCATGACAGGCTTCGGCGACGTGCCAATGAGTGTGAGAGCAATGAAGGCGGGTGCCATCGATTTCCTAATCAAGCCGTTCAAGGATCAGGACATGCTGGACGCCGTGGCGGTGGCTTTGGAGCGAGACCGTCAAAGGCGTTGCCGCAGTGCTGAAATCAAGGCCGTAAAGGAACGTTTCGATGCCCTCACGCCGCGTGAACGGGAGACTATGCTGGCGGTTGCCAAGGGGCTTATGAACAAGCAGATAGCTCATCAACTAGGTATTAGCGAAGTCACGGTGAAACTGCATCGCGGAAGCGTTATGAGAAAGTTGAACGTTCGTTCGGTGGCGGACCTGGTGCGAATGGTCGAGTTTCTGAACGACGATCCAATCTCACCTGCACCTTAGTGTGGTACCCGTGAGTTCGACTGCGGGCGATAATGTCTCAACTGAAAGAGACAAAGAAAGCAATGGTCGTGCCCCGTGTACCCACAATAGCAATAGTAGATGACGATATCGCCATGCGCGAAGCGATGGAGGATCTGGTGAAATCCTACGGCTACGGATGCCGTCTTTTCAGTACAGCCGAGGAATTCCTTGATTTTCAGCCGCGCTCAGACATTGACTGCGTCGTCGTCGACGTCCAAATGCCTGGGATGAGCGGTATCGAGATGCAACAAGCTCTAAATGGGCACTCGCCGCGCCCCCCAACAATCTTTGTCACCTCTTACACCGATAACCTAACGAAGAGGGAGGCGGTTGCTGGTGGAGCTTCCGCGTTCCTCTTCAAACCCGTAGACATCCAGGCGTTGATGGCGTGTATAGTAGAGGCCGTAGGTCGCCCTTGAAACTCTGCGCTGAGCAGAGCGCTGCCGGACTTTATCAATCCCAACCTGGGCCAAATGGACCATAGATTCCAGAAATCGACGGACCCCAGGCATCCCAATCCCACAGATCGTCATTGTAGTCCTGCGCGACCCACTCCTCCTGATTCAAGATCCGCCGCTGCTGCTGTGACTGTCGGTAATGATCATAGGCCTTCTGCGAGCCGATATAGATGCAGTTGCACCCTGCCGGGTCGGAGTAGACATATGAGACAGTGTTGCCATTAACGCGTCTCAGGAATTTGTTGGCAGGAAGCCTGGCCTGCATGGTTTTGCGCTCTTGGTTGTTCGCGGGGCGCTCGACGAACCCTGCAGCCGCGAGATTGTCGTCTTTTGACAGGCCTCCTCCCCCTGCAGTTGTACACGAAACCAGTATAATAGCTTGTGAGAGAGTTAAAATACAGCCCAATGCAACGTTTGTAAGCAACCGCGTCTTTGACTGGCACGACATCTTGCGATCCTCCTTGTGCGCTGGTTTTCACCTGGAGGCAGGTTAGGCAACTTGGTATCTGCACATAATCACCCCGGAGGCGTGCTCCACCTACACCTTGGTGTGGTCAGCCAGCATCGTCCGCAATGGGCGCCGCCGTCTCGTTCAACGGGCAGCAACCGAAGCACCTGATAAGAGCTTCAGTTTTTCAGATATTCGGACGAGTTCCGCGACAGAGTTGGTTTGCATCTTATGCATGACACGGCTGCGGTGGATCTGCAGCGTTACCTCGCTTATGCCCAACTGGGCCGCTGCCTGCTTGTTGAGAAGACCACCCACGATCAGCGGAAGAACATCGCGTTCTCGTGGCGTGAGCGTAGCCAACTTGTCTCTTAGTGCCGCAAGCGTTGCGGCGTCCCTCCTTCTGAGGCGATCTTGTTCAAATGCCGCATTGATAGATTCGAGCAGTTCCGATTGCTCGAACGGCTTGGTAAGGAAATTTACGGCACCGCGCTTTATCGCCTTAACGGTCGTGGGAATATCACCGTATCCAGTGATGAAGACAATTGGGGGGTGGGCCTCTTGATCAACTTGCATTTGGAATTCTAGGCCGCTTATCATTGGGAGCTCGATATCGAGTATCAGGCAACCAGGCGTGTCTGGGCGGCTAAAAGCGGTGTACTCAGCGATGGATCCGAACGCATGTGCGTTCATGCCCTTCGCTTCGAGTAGATCGCGAACGGCTACACGCATTCGTTCGTCGTCGTCTACAATGTAAACGATGCAGTCATCTTGTTTCATCGCGACGCCCCGAAGCAAGTCTTCGAAAACATCCAGATGAGATACGTTGCAGTCTGTTTCCCCATCAGCAACAACGTTTACAACTCCCTTCGTGTGGCACCAAAAAGGCGATGAAGGAGTGCGGGAGTGAATTTGCCCTACTCCATCATCTACAGATGCATGGGGATACTACCACACGACAATGGATTCGGAAATTGGAAGAGCGAAGGCACTCCATGCTCGGGAGCAATCGTAACGCAAATCCATTATAGATAAGCGCCCACCGATGCTGATACTATTCCGAGTACACCTGTTCTCGCCCACGATGAGGCGCGGTATGGGCAGATATTGGAGTAGAAGATGACCTACCTCAAGTATCAAAAATCACTTATATACCCGGCGATTGCATTTGTCATTCTTTATGCGGCGCTAAGTGTCTTCTCGTCGATAGAAAACACGGCGCTAAGGCTGACATTCGTGGGCGCTGTTGGATGCATCGTCGCTCTCGTTGTGCGACTGGCTACTTCGGACGGCCCACGACCCGGCCGGACGATTGACGTTGACGCAGTTCCGGGCCTCGCTTGGCTCTCCGGAAGCGACGGCCGCATCACCGCCATGAATTGTCGCATGAGGGACTACTTAGAAGTCCCGGTCGGCTCGATGTCGGTAGCGCGCAAATCGATCCACCCTGAGGATCGGAACAAAACGGTGGACCTCTGGCAGCAGAAGAGTCTTAGGGAGATGCGAAATACCCATCGTCTGATGGGCCCCGATGGCAACTGCCGTTGGTTTCGCTCGGTTGTTCAGCCGTTAACGAGCGGGGGCACGGTTGTCGGTTGGTGTGGCACATTCATTGATATAGATGACCAAAAGCGGGCTGAGGACGCTCTGCGCAGCAGTGAAGAAAATCTTCGGTCGATCCTCGACAACATACCTGGGCAGATCGTCACGGCGGATGCTAACGGAGATAATGACTACTCCAACCGAAATAGCGTCAAATTCTTCGGAGGTTCCTTCCATGAGGTCAACGCGTCGGGGTTCAAGGACTTCATTCATCCAGACGACATCGAGGAGTTCGATGCTGAGCGCATTCACTGCATAGAAAACGCTGTGGCCATGGATCGGCTGTGCAGAATGCGCAGGCATGATGGCGTCTATCGCTGGTTTCGCATGCGAGTAAACCCTGCCCTCGATGAAAACGGGCGAGTGCTTCGGTGGTACGGCCTTCACAGCGACATAGACGACGAAGTGAAGGCGCTGGAAAAGTTGCAGGCAGCGCAGGAAAAGCTCGCACAGTCCTCTCATCTCGCAGGACTGGCAGAGGTCTCCGCATCGACAGCGCACGAACTAAAGCAACCGCTTGCCGCTCTGGTAACGAACAGTCAAGCTTGCCAGAGTTGGCTATCTGCCAGTCCACCAAATTTGGAAAGGGCCAGGCGCAGTGCTGAGCGGATCGTAAAAAACGCCATGCAGGCTTCGGAAGTCGTCGCCCGCGTTAGGGGGCTCTTCGCCCAAAAACAACCCAACAAAGATCTGGTCGACATCAACGAAATCGTCGATGACGTTATTCAAGTCGTGCGCACTAAACACAGGAACCGGGAGCTCACCGTCAATCGGAAGCTCGATGAAGCGCTGCCCCTCGTGCCGGCAGACCGCGTTCAGATACAACAAGTATTCTATAATCTCGCCCGAAATTGCGTTGAGGCCATGCAGTCCAACGTGGACCAGCCGGTCGTGTTGGACGTACGATCTCTCTCTGTCGATGGCGCCGTGCGCGTAGAGGTAGTTGATAACGGGGAGGGCATTTCCGACCCACAGCAGATTTTCGAACCCTTCTACACCACAAAAAAGGACGGCATGGGAATGGGTCTATCGATCTGCCGTTCGATCATCGACGCCCATGATGGAAAGCTCTGGGCGGAGAGGATTGTCCCAAGGGGATCATTGTTCGTTTTTGAACTTCCGCTCCCCCCGAAGCTGGGGCAGGCCTTAAACGGTCGGCGAACGCGATCGGAGGGCGTCGCAGCCGAGAATATTTAATGCAGAACCGATGCGTTTGTAATTGGCGATTGGCAATTGGCAAACAACCAGAACGACAACCCTTGCACAAGGGAAGAAAGCATTGAGGAGTAACCGAGATGGGAAGCGTTAGGACCTTGAACGACAATGCGGCAACCCTCTTCGAAAGCACCGAAATGAATCGCGGTCCTACCCACGCATCCCGCGGCGGCGCGTTGACCAACGATGTAGCGGCCGAGAGCGTCTTGGTTTTCGGCCCGTTTTGTATGTCGATTACGGAGCGTTGGCTGCGTAGAGACAACACTCAGCTAAACTTGAGCAGCCGTGCATTCGATATCTTGGCCGTCCTGATTTCCCGTGCTGGGTCGATAGTCAGTGCGCGAGAGCTTTTCGAGATCGTATGGCCCGAAGTTGTCGTAGAGGCGTCCAATCTCCGTGTCCATATCGTCGCGCTTCGGAAGGCTTTAAGCGATGGCGCTGACGGTCTGCGCTTCGTGATAAACGTACCTGGACGCGGGTACATGTTCGTCGCCCCGGTAAAAAAAGCTTCGTCGGTGGACGACCTCCCTCTCACTTTGCAAGCCCAGCAGAGGTTGCCAAGCATTCCACGTCAGCTATTTGGTCGCGCAGAAGCGGTAGAAAAACTCTCGGCGCTTGTATTATCTAGGCGATTTGTTTCCGTTGTGGGACACGGCGGAGTCGGAAAAACGGCCGTGTCAATTGCCGCCGCCGGCGTGCTCCGGCCAGCATTTGGGGAAGATGGCGTATGTTTCCTAGAGCTGGCTTCCACCACCGATCCTACTCTAGCTCTGGCCGCGAAGCTTTCCATCGCGCCTTGCCCGTTCAATCGCATCAACACACAAGATGCCATCGTTAGATTCCTGAAGGACAAGCGTCTGCTTCTGGTGTTCGATAATTGCGAGCATGTGATTGATGCAATCGCGCCACTTGCTGCACGTATTTTCGATGAAGCACCTTCTGTTCATCTGTTGGCGACCAGCCGAGAAGCGTTACGCGCCAACGGGGAGAACGTGGAGTTCCTGCCCCCCTTGGAGCACACAACGCCAGGCCCGACTTCGCAAAACATCGCGCCGGCCGTGCAATTGTTTTTAGAGCGCGCCGCCGCAGCCGGAGGTCCCCCATCAATGTGCGACGCGGACGCTCCTGCGGTTTTGGAGATCTGCCGGCGACTTGACGGTTTGCCGATTGCGATAGAGCTGGTTGCCAGCCGTGTCGCGACACACGGACTGCTTGGGATCGCGGAGTTGATCGAGCAGGACGCCGTTCTAACGTTGCAAGGACAACGAAGCTGTCTTCCGCGGCATCAGACGCTAAATGCCCTTGTAGATTGGAGCTTCAACTTGCTCTCCGCCGATGAGCAACAGCTACTTATGAAACTCTCCACATTTGCAGGATCGTTTACGCTGGAGGCCGTGAGAAGCCTTTATGGCCAGTCCGACAGCGAGGGTGCACGAACGGCCAGCGCTTTGTCTGGTCTCGTTGACAAATCCCTCGTTCAGGTCTCTCGCTCGCGGACTGCTCTGTACTATAGGCTGCTACACGTCACGAGGACATATTGCGCTCACAGGCTTGAACGCCAGAGGAGCGGTCAGGCGGAGCCAGTGATGAAGACTTTAGGGGCCGGCGACATTCATGAGATCCAGTTTGATGGTACGGTGACGTCAGTCATAGCGTCACCGCATCAGAGGGATTGGGCGTCGCCCGCTTTAGAAGCGAGCTAGGCAGATGAAGGTACGAGCAAACCTATACCAAAGCCCGATTATACGGTGTCGAATACCGATCTAAGATCCATACAAGACGACAGAAATCCTGCCGTTCAACAAGGATGGAACTTATGAAAACCTATTCCAGAAAAACGGTCGTTGCGGGATTGTTAGCTCTCACGCTTGCAGGCGCCGCAGCTTTCACCAGCGGAGTGGCCGAGGCACACAACAACTTCGTGAAAGGGCTCGGCGCTGGTCTTGCAGGCGCTGCGATTGGAGGCGCGATCGCCGCAGGCCTGCGCGGGTCATCGCATTACCCTCCATACGAAGCATATGCGCCGGAATTTGCACCTCTGCCTGTGGTGGCCCCTGCCCCGTATTACCGTCCACAGTGCCATGTTGTCTGGGAGCAGAATCGATGGGGCGACATGTATCGCACGCAGGTGTGCGACTGAATGAACGGGCACCTTGGCGGCCCGCCCGTTCAAGCGGCAAGACGTGGTCATTCGGGTATGGTGGCTGCATCGTCGGCGTCCAAGGAATTCGAGGCAGCCACGATGAGACTCAGAACTGTGGCCTGTACTTTTGGCGGGCACCTTTGATATCCGTCAATAAGCGTTCGACCTTCTCTGCTCGAAGCAAATTCCATGCGAGCATTGCTTTCAGCCAGATCGATGTCTTGAGAACCGGGGCCCGTGCCGTCAAAGAAATGAGCAAGAGGTAGGCCGAACATCGACGCCAGCCGGTGTAAGACAGCCGCACTGACCCGGTTAGTTCCCCTCTCGTATTTCTGGACTTGCTGGAACGTTATGCCCAGGAATTCGGCAATCTGGGTTTGGCTCAAGTTGGCCAGCATCCGAGCTTGCCGAAGCCTGCTGCCGATCAGGACATCGACATCTGTTACCCGTTTCTTGGTGGAATTCGGAACATTCATATTTGACCCTTCGACGCTTCCGAAGCTTCCTTCGCCGGCAAGGTTACCAGACAAAGGCATTTGAGGGCTTGCGAAAGCGCCTCAACACGAAACTGTTATCGGTTTCACCGAATTCGATCGGATGCCGCCCGCAATGGACGGGCTCCCCCCACACTTAAGTGTGGTACACGAGAGCGCATTCGAACCTTAGGATCTTGTGAAACCAAGCGTCATGGAGTTCGACCCGATGTATGCCGATACGATCAAGAATTTTTCCGTCGGAGGCGCCGAGAAGGCCCATGCTATCCGCCATGACCCTCTCGCCTTTCTCATTGGCGCGGCAATGGCCGGCGCTTACATCGGCTTTGGCGACATTCTGATGTTTACGGTGGCAGCGCATGTCGACCCGGCGTGGATCCACCTCGTCATGGGGATTGTGTTCTCGTCTGCGTTGACCATCGTCGTGTTTGCCGGATCCGAGTTGTTCACGGGCACAGCGATGTACATGCCCCTTGCGGTGCTATCCGGCCGCTCGCGTCTGATCGATATGCTCGGTGTCTGGGTCTTATGCTGGTTGGGCAATCTCTTCGGCGGCCTAATGCTCGCTGCTCTGTTTCATCTCGCGGGAGGCGGCGTTTTGCTTGGCGACGGCAGCACCGAGTTCTTTTCGGTGGTCGCCGGTAAGATGTCGACGGGAGCCGAACAACTGTTCGCTCGTGGATTACTCTGCAACTGGCTTGTGTGCCTAGCCATCTGGATGGCAGCAAGGACTGACAACGCTGCGGCGAAGATCATGCTCATCTTTTGGCCGATCACGATTTTCGTTGCTGCCGGCTACGAACACTCTGTCGCCAACATGTTCACCTTCGCAATGGCGCTCATTGGCGAGCACCCCACAGGCATCACGCTGGCCGGCGCCGCTCACAATCTTCTATGGGTGACGTTAGGAAACCTGGTCGGCGGATCCGTGTTCATGGCAGCGGGATACTGGCTGCAAGGCCGAAATGACGGCCACGTATCGTTCGCACCGATTCCAGCAAAGACGGAGGATCCGCAAGGCAGGCGATAGGCCATCTCCAGCTCTAGGCAGGCCCATCAAAGGTCTTAATGACCTGCCCTCCCTTGCAACTGGTCTGCAGAAGGTCACAAATGTATCACGAAGGACAGGGTGGTCTCCGAGGAACCGAACTCCATATGCGAGCCTACGAACTCAACCCAAGGAGCGTAACTTGCCTCAGAAAATCCCGGCAGAGAAAATCGGTCTATCCCGTGCGAACCATGTCGGCATCGTCGTATCGGACCTAGCGAGCTCGATAAAGTTTTACGAGGCTCTAACCGGTACCAAGATCGAGAATGTCGATCAAATTGGCGGCTCTCGGATGGCGGCCGTTCAGGGCATGGACAAGGTGTTGATCAAGTATGCCAACGTCCACCTCGACAATCTGAACATCGACCGTCTCCAGTACGACGAACCTAAGCCGCAAAAAGCCGACTATAAGGGCAATGATATCGGTGCCATGCACCTCTGCTTTGAGGTGGACGATCTCGATGCCGTGTATCAGCGAATGCTCGACGCCGGCGTGGAGTTCTCGGGCAAACCCATCACATTCGAAGACGGCGACGGCCTCAAGAACGGAGCCGGAACTGCGGTTGCCTATTTTGATGATCCCGATGGCACGCACCTTGAGATCATTTCACCAAAAGGCCCCTTTAAGAGGAAGTGAGTCAACAAACGGTACCCAAGCAAACGCTTGGGTACCGTCGGCTATACGGGTCGGCTCAGGACACGGCGAACGGGACAGCCACAAAGCTTGACCGACCTTCCCGGTCGATGAGCAGAAGAACGGACTTCTTTCCCGCCTTGGCGGCATCTGCGACAGCCCGCTTGGCGCTGCTTGCATCGTTGACTTCCGCTCCATTGACCTTGCGAATGACGTCTCCGACCTGAATGCCTGCGGCAGCAGCAGTCTTGTCAGGAATGACACTGGCGACCACCGCTCCTGAAAAGTCATCGGGAAGGCCCAGTTCAGCGCGCTCTTCCTCGGCTAGGTCCGTGAGGCCCAAACCGATCGCTGGTCCCTTTTCCTCTTGCTTTCCAGCATCGGCGACCTGCTTTGAGCCGACGTCATTGCCACCGATTGTCACACTCAGATCTACAGACTTTCCATCACGCCATATCGTCATCGTGTCCTTTGCGCCCGGCTCCAGGTCGGCGACGAACCGCGACAAATCCTTCGGCGTCATTACTTGATTGTCGCCAACCTTCGTAACGACGTCACCACTCTTCAAGCCGGCTTCGAATGCCGGTGTTGTCTCGTTGACCGAATTGACGAGCGCTCCTCGGGCCTGCTCGAGGCCAAGGGCATCGGCGATGTCTTTGGTCACGGGCTGGATCTCGACCCCGAGATAGCCGCGTTCCATCGAGCCATTCGCCTCAAGCTTGGCAGCGATTTTCTTTGCTTCGTTCGACGGAATCGCGAAGCCGACACCGACGCTGCCTCCATTTGGTGAGTAGATCGCGGTGTTGATGCCGACGACTTTCCCGTTGCCATCCACAAGCGGCCCACCGGAATTGCCGTGATTGATCGGCGCGTCAATCTGTATGAAGTCATCGTAAGGACCGCTGTGGATGTCGCGGCCGCGTGCGGAGACTATGCCGGCTGTCACGGTGGTGCCAATGCCAAATGGATTGCCTATAGCAAGGATTTGATCGCCAAGTCTTACGTCATTGGAGTCGCCCCACGCTGCCGTAGGCAGCGGCTTTTCGGCATTCACTTTGAGCACTGCGAGGTCTGTCTTGGGATCCGCACCCATGAGTTCGGCGGGCAACTCGGTACCATCGTCAAGCGTAACCTTGATGTCGGTGGCGTTGTCGATCACATGATTATTCGTCACGATTACGCCGCTCGACTTAACTATGAAGCCCGAGCCGAGCGCCTGAGCAACGCCGCTGGTATCGCGCTTCGACTTCTGTCCGGGAACAGGGATACCCTGCTGCTCGAAAAATTTACGGAATTGCTCGTTGGGCAACTCGTCTTCTTTGGCCGCGCCGCTGGACTTCAGCGTCGTCGTGATCGTAACGACGGCTGGTTTGTCATTCTCGACGACAGACGCAAAAGACCCCTTGCTCGGATTGACTTCGGTCGTGTGCGCGGGAGCGGCAGCCGCACCGGTAGCTTGGATAGCAAAAGGAAGCGAGGAAAGGCCGACGATGACAGCCGCGCCGAGAATTGCAGCCTTCCTGTGTTTGCGAACGATGTTGGACATGATTTTCCTTCGTTGAATTTTGGATATGGCTCTTCATTCAACGCCGCAAAGAGCGATGTTGAGTAAAAGTTCGCGTGTAGATCGGTGGCCCTCGGTTGACCGAGGTGTAGCGCGATGGACCTCTGTCAGCGTCAATTGCGCCGCTAAGGGAACATATGCTTTCAGTAGTCCTAATTTACAAATTAATGATAAGTTAGCAGTTGATTGCCGTTTCTTAACATTTACCAGTCGTGATCTAGTGAGCTTAGCTTGGGACAGCGGCAGCCAAGATGTGCGAAGCGAAACCAGCGTGGAGAGGCTACTGCGGATTCAGCGGCCACTGACGGAATCCGATCCCACGCGGTGGATCTGGTGATATCCGTTTAACCCGGCAGAAACCGCCACAGCCTTGATCTGATTCCAAGGTTTTAGACTGAAAAATGCATGTCTGGCATCAACATGCGGGCGCGCACTGATAGGCCAAGCGTCAAGTTACTGAATTTTACGACCCCTTTACCTATCGCATTATCCGAGTTGTAACGGGAGGATGTGTAGATGCTTCAACATTCAAAATGTCTACGAGAGCCGATATGAACGAAAGAGCCGCTGCACTCGCTAAGGCGAAAGAGCGCATCGTCAAGCTTCGAAAAGCGATGACCGAAAAGTTCGTGAAGTTGGCCAGTGAAATCGAGGCCCTCGAAGCTTGCCTTCCGATCACGGACTCTAGGGAATTCCTTGTGGCCCGCTGTGGCCTCTCGTCCAGTGAATTGAAGATGTACTCGGAGTTTGCGACAAAGCTAAAGGGCTATGAAGAGCTGCTTCAGCAACGCTCGGTGAACTACGAGGTCCTACGCGGGCTCACAAACTCCAGCAAAACAGTGAGGGAGATAGCGCTCGCAAAGATCGCCTCCGGCATTCGGTTCGATTTGACGGATCTCAAGGTCGTCCGCCGTGGAGTAGCGGACAGCAGGCTCTCGGATTTCGAATATCAGGCCAAGGCGAGCAAGCGAGCTATGCTTGTATCCGCTCGCAAAAAAGCCGCGGAGGCTGTCGGCAGATTTCAGCACGGTACGGCCTCGCTGTTGGACAAGGTCGCAAACCTTCCGTTGGTGACCTCGAAGGCTTCAGAGCGCAAGTGCGTCGAAGCCATCTCTCGGGATGCAGCGGCCCTGCTTCCGATCTTTGAGACGATCGCCGGCGCCGACCATCCGACCGAGCTAACGAAGGCGTGGAGAGATGTGAAAGAGTCAGCACGTCGAAAAGCGAAAGTTCATTCCTTGTTACGCGCTCTTGCGGCTCCTACGAACGAAAAGAAGCAGAACCTTCCAATTCATGCCGAACGGCTGCGGAATGGAAGGTTGTCGATCATCACGAATCTCGCTCGCTTCGCGGGAAACAATCAGTACATGTCGCTTACAGTGCCAGGTCCGGAGAAGATCCTGACCAGGTTGCCTGATGAACGCCTGCGGGCGTTGGAACTTTGCGCCGGCGCTGGCGGCATGGCTGTCGGATTGGAATCGGCTGGTTTTGAACACGTTGCACTTGTCGAGTTCAACAAGGACGCAGCCGCAACCATGCGCCTGAACCGTCCCGACTGGCCGGTCGTAGAAGCAGATATGACGTCGATCGACTTCTCGGAGTATAGAGGAAAGGTTGATCTCGTGTGCGGAGGCATGCCTTGTCAGCCCTATTCCGAAGAGGGACGAGGAAAGGGAAAGGACGATGCACGCGATCTCCTTCTTCAAGGTGCGCGTGCCGTTCGCGAGATCCAACCTCAGGCGTTTCTTTTTGAGAATGTGCGCGGCGCTTTGTTTGGAAAGCACGCCGACCAGATTGCAGCCTTCCTGAAGGAGCTTGGGGAAGCTGGGTACACGACGCAGATCGTGGAGGTAAACACGCAGGATTATGGTGTAGCCCAAAATAGACCGCGTATTTTATTCGTCGGCCTTCGAGCCGATCAACGCCTTCGTGCATTTGAGATGCCTCGGTTTCCCGAACGCAGGGCGAACGTAGGGGACGTGCTTTTCGACCTTATGGCTGCAAATGGCTGGAGTGACGTGAACAACTGGGCGGCCTACTGCAGAACCGTCACTTTCGAGCTTCAGGACGGGACGGTCGTCCAAGGAGCTCAGGCGTCGGCTCTCACCGGGCGCAAAGGTAAATCTCAGCAGAAAGAGGGGCTGCGCTGGGCTCGAAATGGTCTTAGCCCAGCAGGATTGCCTGATGAAGCCCCGACCGATGCCCTGTCTCGAGAGGTTGGGCCGGATTTTGTGCCCGGCATCACGTTGCGTATGCGCGCGCGATTGCAAGACTTCAGCGACACCTATCAGTTTGTCGGCGGAAAAGAGTCCGTGGCCAAGCAGATCGGCAACGCGGTCGCCCCTCGGCTTGCCCAGGCGGCCGGGTTAGCTTTGCAATCGGTCCTTCGTGGTCATCGCTTCGATGTTGAAAAGATGTTGTGGCCTGATGAACCCGCGAGCGGCGAGCAGACACGCGTTGGCGTAGCGGCCCCTGCTCTAGCGCCAGATCTCCAGTCGGTGCGACGCCAATTTGCTTAAATTACGGCGTCGCCCCTCATCGTCCGAGGACGTGCCAGTGGGAACTTGGGTGCTTGGCGGTCGTCGTTTGACCATTTCGGAGAGTGAGCTGGGCAGCCGATGTAAACGCTCGCTTTTTCATGAGCGCGGTGATCGCCATGCCAGATATCGCAGAAGCCACCAGGATCATCGCGACTATCACGAACTGATATATGCCAGCATACAGTGGGCTCGCTCCTGAGACGAGCATACCAGCCATGACACCCGGTATCCAAACTAGACCCAGCGATCTCAGCATGTCCAGACGAGGGAGCAAACTCGCGTACACGGCAGTCTGCACGTAGGGTGACACGCTAACGGAAGGCTCGGCCCCCAGACAGAGGGCAGCTTCGATCTGGCCGGCATGGTTGAGAATGTCGGCACGAAACCGCTCCATAGCCTGAGCGCAGGCGTTCATGCTGTTTGCGATAATCATGCTGCCTACTGGGACGAGAACCGTAACATCAGTGGACAGACATCTGGTCAGAAGCATGAAGGCGACAGCCGTTCCGCCGCCCGCGCCTATTGAATAAAGCGAGATCTCGAACGCGTAGGGCAAATCCTTGAACCGATGGCTTGCGGTAACAGCCGCCGCCACCACCATTCCCAAGAGAATGAGAGTTCCGATGAGCAGCGTGCCCTTGAGTATAAGCCCAAGCACGACGCCTACGAGCGACATCTGAATCAAGCCGCGTAGAAGCGAGACCGAGGTTTCCTTCTCAACCCGGACGCCGAAACGCCGACACACAAGCACCACGCATAGACACAGAAAGGCCGCCCCACCTGCCTGAACAAGTCCGACCAGAACCTCATGATCAAACAGACCCGTGAGCATGAAGTATCTCCTCCGTTGGCCCAATAGAGAGCAGTTTGCCGCCACTCATGAACATCGTTCGTTTGGCCAACCGGAGGGCCTGAGCCGCACTATGTGTAACAATCAGGCAAGTGACACCGTCCTCTTCTGTCACTTTGAGGACGAGGTCTTCGATTGTTCGGCTGGATTTTTCATCCAGAGCGGACGTCGGCTCGTCGAGCAACAGTATGCGTGGCCTGTTTGCCAACATCCTCGCAAACGAGACGCGTTGCGCTTCTCCACCGGACAGGGTGCTGACATCTTGGCTTGCGTAACCGGACAGTCCGACCTTCGCCAGAAGCCCTTCGATCTCTTCTCGCTTCAGAACCTGACGCCGCTGCGCCGGGCCGAAGCCGACATTGTCGGCTACCGAGCCGGCGAACAGGTTGGCGCTCTGCATCACCATCCCGACGGTCTGCCGCAGAGCGGTCGGAGGCAGTTTTCGATAGTCGGAGCCTCCGATGTAAACGGTGCCAGAAGTAGGCTCATCGAGGCGATTCACGAGGCGTATCAGCGTCGATTTGCCCGCGCCGCTTGGACCGGTGATCGCTACTATCTCAGCGCGTGGGATACTGGTGCTCACGTCATCGACTAACAATCGCCCTTCGACGCTTCGCTGCAATCCGGCCAAGCGTAGTTCTGCAATTGGCGTCGTGACCGGGAATGATGTGTCGTTCACATGCGCAACCTCGGTTATGGCCAGCGCAAGCGAGTGCCGACACGAATGGAAAGAGTTGGGATGAATATACGAACAAAAGCAGGCGGTTTAACCACTCCGTAGTCTAGCTTGGCCTATACGTAAGGACGGTAAGGGAGCTCCAGAAACGCCGAGCATTGCTGCGTTTCGTGTCACAAGCCCACTCACTCTGGCGTGCGCTTGTACAACAGCTTCATCGAGCGCACCGGAGCATCACACCTAGAGTCTGCCCCTCCTATCCGTTCGGTTGGTTCAGCCGGACGCCAAGACAAGGTATCCATAAATCAGGCGCCAGCGACAAACGTGTTGGCCGCGATGCGCCAAGCATTTCAACAGATGACGTGAGCGCTCGAGAGAAACAGCCTGCCTTCGAGGAGGGTTCTGCAATCGTCTCGCACATGAAATCTAGTCAGGAGGTGAGGTCAGGCTTCGGGTGTGTCCGGCCTCTCTCTCTCGCGACGGCTTTGACAACGCTAGCGGGCTTTCTGGACGCCACGGCCTTTATCGCGTTGGACCATCTCTATGTTTCGTTCATGAGTGGAAACAGTACGCAGCTTGGCATTTCGCTAACCCTCGGAAATCTTCGAGATACGTTATCTATAGCAGTTGTGATCATCGCCTTCGTGCTTGGTGCCGTCTGTGGGACATGGATTTCCGACAATGGGAACAACGCTTCCATCGTTTGTGCGTTAGCGACCGAGACCGCGTTTCTGCTGGCCGCCATGATACTGGCACTTGCCCATCAAACCGAAGCATCGCTCGTACTGGTGGCCGCCGCCATGGGTCTTCAGAACTGCCTTCATCAGCTTGTGGGCGGGGCAGATGTAGGAAAGGGCTTTATAACAGGAGCCCTGTTCAGTTTTGGGCAATCCTTGGCGAGATTTGGCGATGGAATTTCACAATGGCGAACTGCCGGCTCGAACTTACTGAGTTGGCTGGCTTTTGTCGTGGGAGCCGTGAGCGGAGCCGTCGCGCTCGATCGGATCGGGATAACGGCGTGTGTCGGCGCTGCGTGCCTGTTCGCTTTCGCCGTCCTGGCGGCCGTTCGTTTTCGCTTGCTTTGACGCAGTGCCCGAAGCTGCGCCGTTCAGCTCTCACTTTTCTCAAGGTGACAACACAGACCGATGCCGGTGGGGTCGGTACTAACAATCGGAAGGACTGAAGATGAAACGGATCTCACTCTACCTCGGACCTTGCCTCGCTGCCTTTCTCTCATCCTCAGCGCTGGGATGGGCGGATGAGCAACTCCCCAGCCCGGTCGGGTTTCTCACCTGTGATATCGCCTCACAGCTCCGCCAAGTTCTGCAGTCGAAGCAAGACGTCGCCTGTAGGTTTGTACCCTCAAGCGATCGGGCACCAACCTTCTATATCGGTCATATCGTCGACCACAAAATCGACTACGGCGAGATCGAGGGCGGACAGATGACGTGGCGGGTTTTCGGTGTCAATGCCACCGTCGATACTTTGGTGGACAAATATACGCAGGTCGAAGCGCCATCATCATTGCACCTTGCGGCTGGCGTCAAAATATTGGCAGGCGAACGGCGCGCTGAAGCTTTGCTCGAGCCCTTCGACATTGAGGGCAAGAGCGGCGGCAACTTTTCGGAGGGCATCACATCTTTGACGCTGCGGCAATAGGAGCTTTGAGCCCGCAATAATGGACCAGCCGTCACGCGGTCACAGGTCAGATTGTCCTTTCCCAGCAGACATGAGCGAAACCGAAGTCCTAGTTGCCTATGGTGATGTATGCCTCGCTTCAAAAGCTGGTCAGTTAGCGGGTAATCACACTATCACCCTCACGTCAGGCATCGACAATCTTGAGACATTGGGAAAGAAGACGCTTTGGGATGGTGCCCGAGACATTGTCTTCTAAGCTGACCAGCTCAATTCTCCAAGCGACCAATCCTCGCTCCGGGATTGCTCTGCGGCCGTGCTGGGGGGTCACCGATCAGGTTTTTGATCCTAGAGGACATGGCGACGGCGCCTGAATTCGAGCTGACCAAACGGTCATTCAAGCATTCTAACTCTATCGCTACGCTTTGTGAAATTGGTTTCATGCTTAACGAATCCTTACTCGATCCGGGACATTTCTTGCATTCATGATCGTCTAGCAAGGAAATCGACGGCATCACCCTTTGTTCGATCGAGCTTTACCCGAAGTTCATATGTGCCGGTATCGTCTTGAATTTCCTGGGGCCCAGCATCGCGGGCAGCGTCAAGCAGGCGCTCGAAGCTTCCTTGCGCCTCTTTGGCGGTCCAGATTTTCCGAGATTCCATCGAGCTACTCCAAGGACTCATTGGTTAAACACTTAGCAAATGGCGACGCCTTAGCCTAGGTCCTAATCGGTCCGACCAATGAAACACGGCAAGACTCATGGGCGCCATCATTCTCGACACGAACATTATCAGCGACGCTCACCTTCCGGAGCCACCGGATTGGTTGTTGAAGTGGATCGCATGTCTTGGCCCCGAATCCGTCGTCATTCCTTGGATCGTCATATATGAGACCGAGTACGGCATCAGATATGTCGAGCGTTCGAGTGCCTCTAGGGCCGCAGAGGTTCTCGAATGGTTCGAGGTCTTTCTGAGCAAACGGATGATCATACTGGACATGAACGTCGCTGGCGCACGGCTGCTCGGCCAGATGGCAGCCTGCACGCACCTAAGGGGCTTTTTCGAAACTCAACCCCGCACTAACAAGTGGGGCGAGGAACTCAAGAATGACAAGATCAAACTGGGCGCCGACGTGATGATAGCCGCAATGTCGATCGCTCACGGAATTCCCATAGCATCGCTGAACACAAAAGATTTTCTCCTAATTCACAGGCACTTTCCGATTCCGGGCCTCTACAATCCGAGTTGGGATGACTGGGCTGTCCCGCCGCCGATTGGATGGGGGATGGACCGCAACGCGAACGACGACTTCGAAGATGGTCGGGTAACAGGCAGAGCACGAGACGTCTCGCGGTAAACCGAGCTCAGAGCAATGAAGCCGCGCGATTTCGATTTCTGATCCTCCAAACTGTAGACCCGGCTCACGACCTGTAGCAATTTGGGACTCGCATAAAATTTTAGGGATCGGATTTGCGAGCCGGCAACGCGGAGGTGATAGCAGTTCGCGTCGAAGGAGCGCCAGATTGCCAACACCCGAGCACGACGAAGATCCGAAGACGGCAGCGGAGAAAGCTGTCAAGGCGCGCCTGCTCGCGGCCAAGGAACAACTGCTGGCATTCCGGCGCAAGCAGACCGAATACTTCCTCAAGGCCGCGTCCGAAGTCCTCGCCTTGAAGGCGGATCTTCCCAAGGACGAGGTCAAGACGTTGGTCACGTGGCTCCATGCAGACGTCGGATTTTCGCTCGCAGAATCCAAATCCTACCTCGGGTTCGACCAGGACTTGAAGGAGATGGAGCACAGCTTCATCGTGGCGCGGACATCGCCCGACACGATGCGCCAGCTCGTGAGGAGCACCCGCAAGACCCGCTCCGATGCCTACATTCTCGTCAGACGCAACGATTACATCGACGCGCCGAAGGTCAGAAGCATTCGTAAGGTCAACGCTGTCGCGACCACTTCGATGGAGACGGCGGGGAGGCGCCTGCGTAACGAGATGTTCTCGCGTGCGGCAAGGCGGCTTGGGGATGATAAGAAGCAATCCCTGGAACGAGACGCTAGCGACCTGCTTGAACTAATGGGGCAGGAGTTTGGTATGGAGAATTCACGGGAGTCCTACAACGTATCGGACGCCCGACCAACTCCGGAGGCAGTCAGCCAAAAGGCTGCAGCAGTCAGACGTTCTCTCGAGGAGCTCTTCCCGGACTTTCAAGACCAAAGCCCCGATTTGCGGCGCTTCGAGGAGAAGGGCGTCGCCGCCGCATCGATAGCCCGCGCATGGCAGACCCTCCGCCGCCTTCAGCGCGACATCTACGGACACAAATGCACGTATGGAGATCCGTACAACAACATAGAGTCCCGCATGACGATCGAATTTCTCGCGGGAATCCGGCAGGTCGGCATACATGGTATCCGTCTGGCGTCCACAGCGAGGCCGCAGGCTAAGTCAGGTTTGACGTTCGTCGACATCGACGCAGGCGTTGGCACAACCGCCCTAGGTCTCAATGCTGCTGGCTTCGAGCCTCTCGGAGTGTTCGGGCGGGACGTGAACGGCATCGCTGCTATCCGGTCGAACATGCCGCACTGGAGGCCACAGGACGTTTCAGAAATTGTCCACCAGGTGGAGTTTCTGCAGTCCAAGGACGTCGACGTAGTCACAAGCGGCATGCCGTGGCATCATCGCAAGAAGCACGACCAGCATGGATCTGGCAGGAAGGCGATCAAGCAGGACGCGATCGACGCGGTCAAGAAAATCAGACCGAAAACCTTCTTTTTCGAGGTTCTCAGGAAAGATTCGATGGACGCCCAGTTCTTCGAGGATTTCAGGAAGTCGGACTACGAAGTCCGGTGCCACAAGATCGACGTCGGCAGCTTCGGTATCCCCCAGGAAAGAGCGCGATACATAATGGTAGGCGTCAGGAAAGGGGTCGGTTCGATCCCGTCGATACCGCTAATCGACCCGCCTGTCAAAATGTCGATCTGGAAAGCGATGGGCGACTTGATCAACCGGTATGTTGCGGCCGCCTCAACAAGTGAGGAGAACCGCGAAGCGTTCGTCAAAAAATGGAAAGGCCGTTGGCAAACAGGCTATGCGCCATCATTTCCCAATTTCGCCGAGCCTCGCGACCTAAAGGGATGGTCCAGCTTGGGTATCGACATTGACGATCGCCCTATCTCTGCTTCGGCAGATGCGTTGGCGGGCGGCCTGAAACTGACGAACGAAATGCTGTTGCGGCTACAAGGCTTTCCCATCGGATGGAGAGTCAGGGGGCCGTCGAGTTCGAACTCCCGGCTCGTCGCAGCCTCGTTGCCGCCCGTCGTGGCCAAGATGATAGGCTTGGCCATTCATTCGGCACTCAACGGAACCGAATTCGACCATCGCCGGGCGCTTCGCTATGGGTTGCTCGGAAAAGAGGGCTACGTCCCGGTGCATGGCCGCGTCGTTCTTCCGCCCAACGTCTGGGCCTTCATTTCAGATCCTGGACAGGCCCTGGTCGATCACGGGATCGGCCGCCGGCTCCTTGACATGAACCGCCCTTTAAAGCGCATAGCGTCGTGGCATCCACACGCGGCTGTGAGCTAAATGCTTTTTGTCGACGAACGGTAACGGACGCCCCGCCACCAATTCACGGAGCACCACTCAACCGGATGGATGCTTCGAGCTCGACGAGTGCGGCCCCGAGCTCGCTAGCCGCTTCCGCGTGGTCGTCTTCCTCTCCCAGGAACCGTAGTACTTGCCCGTCTTTGAGAAGAACCGCCCGCCTTTCTCGATACTCGACCTCGAATGAGCGGCCTGCGTACTCGAACACGTAGGCTTCTTTTCCACCATCCCTGCGAATAACATCCACTTGCTCGATGTTTCGACGCCGGCATTCCGGCGCGAGGAACTCCCACAACTGACCGATATCTATGTCGCTCACCACGTAAGGGAGGTCGAGGCCGAAAGCCTGCGGCGCGAGCGCTTGGCCGCGCAGGTTTTCCGCGGCCAATTCGAAAGCCCTGTCCACCTGCGCGTCGGTTTCGCCAGGCGCGACCGGATGGCCCCAAAGCATGCAGAAATCGCGTTCGTAAAAAATCCAGCCATTCGTTCCAACGGGGTACGACACCGTCTCGTCGAGATCGAGCATGACATGCTTCCAAGTGATCTCGTCTTCTCGAGTCCATTTCGCTGGCGGAAAGATGAAGCAGGTCGGCGACACCCAGCGAACGCCGTTCTCATCTCTTCGGTCAAAGCAGAGCACCAGTTCGTCCTCGGACGTCTTACGGAGGCTATGGCGCAGGCCGAGTTCTCTCGTGACCGGTCCCAACCGCTGCTTGATCTCCATCAGACGTTTGCGCACGTACATTTCCCGTTCTCCCCGATGTTATCAAGAAGATCGTCCCGCACCGCCACGCAACCGACAAGGGTCGGCGGGCGACTGCAAAGGCGTCGCCTGCCTGTTAACTATAGTTAAGACTTTATTAAAATTCGAATTGACGCCAACGTCTTTCGGCGTCGAAATGCGGGCACGTTTTCTTTGGCTGATCGGGACGAATCCCATGACCAATGCGCGAAACATACGCCCCACGCGGCGATAGGCATACGAGCCATATGAAGCGCTCGCGGTTCTACGGACCGCGCGACCTGTTTTCTCGGCAACCTGCACCCAGAACAAACCGGAACATTTGAAAGATTCGCGAGGTCCCGGCCCGACCTGGATTCTCTTTCTGGTTGCTTTTTCCAGAGTTTACAACGTGAGAAAACGAGCGCTCTACTTGCGCGAGATTTGGCAGTCCCGATCGGAGTTCGACATGCGTTTTCTTATTGCTGACCTCAACGTGCACCCGCTCCTTCAGAAGTGGATGGGCCGGTATTTTGGTGAGACCTGCAGCGCGAGCGAGATGCTGATGCTTTTGACGATCGTCTATGCCTGGAACCGTTATGCTGATGACCTCGACATGCGCCACATGCAGGTCGTACGGAAGATCGTCGCTATCGCCAAGGCCACAAGTCGTCCCCAGCGCGTTCCGACGCGCAAGCAGTTCGAATCCTTGCTTCATGACTATGACCTCGAATTCTACCGCAATCCGGTCGGACGCGGCGCCCGGCTGATTTCGACACAGACCTCGAAGAAGGTCTTCGACGCCATCGTGAGCCACGAGAAGGCAGCGTCGACCACCCGAATAGGTACGCCGCGCGCCGCGTAAGGCCGCCCGTCACCGCAAACCTCGCTCAGTCATGACCAGGAGAACTGCCTTGTCGCAGATCGAACCCGTGCGCGCTTTTTCTGCCGAGAACACTTCGCTCGTTCCTCGGCCTCGGCCGCCTCCCCAGCCATCCACGCCCGTCCAGTTCTTCCGTTCAAAACGTTCGCAGAAGGAGACATCTATGCGCACCACCATCGACAATATCCTCGGCAAGGACCGCAGTGGTCCCTCGGACTTGAACATCGGCATTTATCGCCACGATGACCAATACGTGCGCGCCTTGCCCTACCTGCGCGAGCTCTGGTCCAAGAACTCGTCGACGTCGGGCACGAAAGCCCCTCGCCGCGATCAGGCGTCCCGCGCCGCAGTTGTCTCGTCGGCTCGCTAGCATTTCGCTGGACCGGCCGCGACACGCCGCCCGGTCCAGCGAGCGCAGCCGCGACCCTTTTTCCACAAATCATGTGATCCCAGGAGATTGCGATGAAGACTTCCATCCAAAAACTACTCGTCGACACAAAGGCGCTGCCGCGGCGGTGGGACTCGCCCTTTTCCGCAGGCGGCGTATTTGCAGCGCAGCTTGATCGACTGCTGCCTGAGGACCCTGAGACTTGCATCATCGTTGCCGTGAATTTTCGCCTAGACTGGCCCCCGCGCAAGACCAAGGCTGTCTGGCTCGCGTTAGTCGCAGCATTCGCTGCACATGACGTGCCCCTGCCCGTCAGCGAGCGGACGTTCTACCGCCGGGTCGCCGCTGAACGCGAATATGGCCGTGTCCGCCACGCCACGCGACGTGGCTACCCGACCTAGGGCCCCACTGCGCGACACTTGGCTCATGGCCTTCCAGAATTCGATCGGCCGCTTTGTCTGCGGCCGGCAGGCGCCTCGCGCTCAATCTATCCGATTTCTACAAGGAGAAGTGCATGTCTGTCATCGCATCGCAAAAACTCGCCCGACGCATCGATCGCAGGCGCGCGGGCCTCGGTTTCCTTGACCGTCGCCTCCCGCGTGATGAACGCATTATCGGAATGCACGACCGGGCGCTGCGGCGTACCGTGCGAATTCCGGCTGCTCATCACGCCGGCCAGCTCCGCTCGTACGAACCGACGCACGGTCTCGCAACTCGCCTTCCCCCCGTACGCAACGCAAGCACCGCGCGCGGCTGGACGATCTACAAGAACGTGATCGTCTCGCATGAAAGCGAGCTCGAGCATCGAGTGTCTCTTCGCACTCAAGCCAGAAACGACGTCGTGGCGCTCCACTCGCAGTACCCGGTGTTCGACTACGACGGCGCGGATGGAGAGGCCCACACGCACACGACGGACTTCTACGTGGAATATGACGACCATTGGACCGAGGCGCTGGTCGTGAAGCACGAGAAGGAGCGGGCCGAGGCCGAGGACGTTATCCGACGCATCTTCGACGACCCGTCTTCGCAGGTCGTCGACAACATCGTGCTCCTCACGGAAACCTACGGGAATATCGAAGCTCTGGAAAACGCGAACATGGTGCTGTGGTCGCGCGAATACCATCACCAGCCGGACGTCGACGAACTTCTCGACATCGTTCGTCGTCAGCCGGGGTGGGTTCGCTTCGGAACCCTCCTGATGCACACCCCCTACATCGACCGTCGACGCGCCGCGATCTGGCGGCTCATCGACGTCGGCATCCTGTTCTCGTCGACAGGCGAGAAAATCACCGAACTCTCCTGGCTGGGATACGACCCGGCCGGCAGCGCCACTGGACTCCGCGGCTAAACGAAAGGACAACGCACATGTCTGCACAGCTCAAAAATCTGCCTCCACGTCGCACCGAGGTGCCGCTGTCGGAGACCGACCGCGTCTTCCTCGAGGGCAAGGTCTACGTCCCTTATCGTCAGCCGCTTGGCTACCTGCTCGTCCGCAGTGACAAGCCGGAGTGCCAGCGCTTCGTGTCGCATGCAGGCCTTCGCTTGCTGCTGGAGACGGCTGCCGCCCAACTCCTGTACCGCGCGATCGCCTGCTGAGTTACGCGCCGGCCACGTGCCGGCGCACCTTTCACTGTCGTCTTTTTGGAGGGTCAATTTGGACTGTTACCTTCAGCCCGCACGAATTCCCAAATACCCGATCACCCGGCTGTCGCCGGAGGATCGCCTATGGCTCCACAAGGAGCCATACGTCGCGACCCGCATCCGCCACGGCTTCGAGCTGGTCCACACCAAGCAGCCCAACCGGATCATGGAGATCACGTTCAAGGAGCTCCACGAGCGTCTCGAGGCCGACGAGGCCCGTATCGAGACCCGCGGAGCTATGGCCAAGGTCGAGTACTTGAGCATTGTCCACGGCGGCAAACTGCTCAAGGACTTTCCGAAGAGCGTCCAGGACGTCGCCCTTCTACGGGTGGCGCTGTTCGAGACATATGAAAAGGAATGCCTGCAGAAGGGGCACATTCCGCGCACGACCGACACGTTCGGCGACGGCTGGATCGGTCCCGCATGGTTGAAGATCGTCGGGCGCGTCCGTTCGGATCAACGCACTCTGGCCCCGCCGAGCGCGTCGACGTTCAACCGGCTTTATCCGGAGTGGAAGGCCTACGACCGAAACATCCTCGCCATCGTGCCCCGCTACCGCGGGCCCGGTTCGAGGACGATCGATCAGTTCGCTGAAAGCGTGAGCTTCATGGTGGCTGAAGCTCGAAACTACATGTCGGATATCAAACCCGAGAAGTACCAGGTCTACAGTTGGTACGAGGCGGCGATTTCAAAGGAAAACGAACATCGCATCGCCGAAAACCGCGTCGAGCTGCATCTGTTCGGACGAACGAAATTCTACGAGGTCATCGACTCGTTCCCCGCCTACCTGGTGATGGCCGCCCGTGAGGGCGAGGACAACGCCCGTAAGTATTTCGCTCCTAATCTTCGGATCTACGGCACGGTCTTGCCCGGAGAACGCATCGAGATCGACGAGTGGAAGACGGACATGATGACCGTGTGGGCCTCGGTCGGCTTGCTCGAGGGTTGCACAGAAAAGCAGAAGAAGATCTTGAAGAAGATCCGCCTCTGGATCTGCGTGGCCGTCGATGTAGCCACCCGCTATATCCTTGCGATCAAGGTCACGAAGAACCCCGATGCGCAGGCGTGTCTCGACGCTCTTCGCATGATCATGTCCGACAAGACTCACATCTCCGTGACAGCCGGTGCCAAGACGGACTGGACCGGCCGCGTACACCCGACGACCGTCTATTGGGATCACGGCTCCGCTTTCATCAAAGACGAAGTCGTGCTCGCGGCTCAAGGCCTGCACATCAACGCAACCCGCCCGGATACGGGGAAGCCGAAGGGGCGTCCCCATATCGAATCCTTGTTTCATACCATTGGTCCGCTCTTCACGCAGTTCTTCAGCGGCAGGACGTTCCGGAACATCGTCGAGAAGGGCGACTACGATCCCAAGCTGCACGCGTCGCTGGCATGTAGTGAATTCGCAGAGATCATGATCGCCGGCGCGTGCGACTATTACCACAACCAGCCCCACGGCTCGCTAGGTGGGGCCAGTCCGCACAACGCCTGGCTTGACGCCACCGAGCACTTTGAGTGGCGCCGTCCGCCTCACCGGGTCGATCTCATTCGTGCGTTCGGCACGCGCGAAACGGCAAAAATCGGGCGCTACGGCATCGTCAAGCTTGGCATCCCATACGACAGCACCGAGCTCGTCGAGCAGCACATGGACGTCGGGCAGGATGATGTGAAAATCATCTACGACTATGGGTATCTGAACAGTGTCATCGTTCAGGCAACTGACGGCGGCTGGTTCGAGGTAGAAAATAAGATCGATCTGCCAGCGGACATGACAGAGGTCGAATGGACGCAGTCGCGCAAGGAATACCTTGCCGAACACCGTGTTGAGACCGAGCAAAGCTACCTGATCCAGCGCGACTACATCCTGAAAAACCGCGCGAACGGCATCGCCGCGACGCTACGGGCGGGCCTCGATCCCGTGACGCCGTCCCCCGCGGCGATGGAGAAAATGCGTAGCAAGCTCTTCCGCAACTTCGTCGCCGCCGCTCCTTCGGGAACCCCGATGCGGGACACGCCCGTACTGCCACCTCCAGACCCTCTGCGCGGCGGCACCGTGGACCGTTCTCCTCCTTTGCCACAGCCGAAGACCGCCCGCGTCGATGCGCCGGCCTCCAACTTCGAACGAACCAACTGGGACGAATACGAATGACCAAAGCTCTTGAACAATACCCTGATCTCCGCTCGCTCCGCGTCGCGGTCCGCAAGATGTACATCGAGAACAGCTACGACGAGATTCTCGACGAGTTGGTTGCCGGACTGGTCGAGAATAAGTTGGACTTTGATGCAGGAGCAGCCTCTCCCCGCCGGGGTTTCTTTGTGATTGGCCAAGCCGGGAGCGGTAAGTCGTGGTCGATCCGCCGCGCGCTTGCAAGCAACCCGGACCTGCAGCCTCGCATCAACGAGTACGGTGAGCGCCGTCCCCAGTACCTGAGCCTCAAAGTGGGGAACAAAGCTGCCTCGATCAACCTGGTTTCCGACCTTTTGAAAGCCATGGACCTTCCGCACGACGGCAGGGAGAAGAAGATGACCGACGAACTGATGAACCAGTTCAAGCAGCGCGGAATTTGGCTCCTGCATCTCGACGAACTTCAGCACACTGTCCGCTCGAATACCACCAAAGCCTTCGAGGCGATTCAGGATCTACTCAAGGGGATGCTGGATAACGAGGAATGGCCGCTGCACATGATCCTGAGCGGAGTTGACCGCATCAAAAAGATTGAGGAAGAACTACAAATTGATCGTCGATCGGGTGGTCTGACGTTCTATCCGATGACTTCCCCCGCAAACAACGATCGCATTCAGGGCCTCATGACCACGATCGCAGTTGAAGCTTGCGGTCTTGAGCTCGATGACAAACTGAAAACTGAAGAGTTCTACGAGCGACTGTGCATGGCCAAACGCGGCGCATGGGGCACCATGATCGAGACCATTCAGAGCGTAAGCTTCGCGGCACTGAAACGGGGACGAAGGACGCTCAAGATCACCGACTTTGCTCGTGACTATGAGGCTACCAAGGGCTGCCCGGTCTCGGAGAACCTATTCGTGGCTCCAAATTTTCGCGACCTCGACGCGTAAGGCAAGCGATTAAGTTGCGGCGCTTTCCTGCGCCGCCGCACATGCCACCATTGTCATCCCGATAAGGACCAATCGATGCCTTTACCAGTACTCTTGCAGTTTCATGACTTCGAAACCATCCAGAGCAAGGCCTCGCGTCTGGCTGCAGCGAACGGATTCCAGTCGGCTGAGGGACTGCTGTCCATGATGGGCATCGCTCCCAGCAAGCTTGCAAAGGGCGGAGACCGGGAAGTAGCGATCTTTGCCGATTGGTCGGCGGTGGATCCCGCCGATCTGACCAAGTTTTTGCCGATTAATCTTCCCAACAGGACCGTGCGCATGGGGGGTGCCGTTTTCAGTCGGTCCGCTCGCCGAGGAAACAGGTTCCGATACTGCCCCGCCTGCATCGTTGACGACGTTGAACACGGAAAGGGTCGCCCGTCGTCGCGGCCGTTCGTCCGACCGGGTTGGACTTCCAGCGAGGTCCGCAATTGTACTCGACATCGTCGGCCCCTCATCGATGTGTCGGCGCCGCGGCTCTATCGCGGCGACTTTTGTCGATACGTTAGCGCGAATCTCGAGCAGATTAGCGCACAGGTTCAATCCAGCTCGTCTGCGGAGCTAATGGAAGTCGACGCCTACGTCGAGGCCCGCATCAAAGGCCTGGAGACCGTTCCGTTTCTCGACAGGCTGGAAGTCTACGTCGTATTGGATCTCTGCAAACATCTCGGCAGCTTCGTCCACAAATACCGTCAAGCTCTTACGGATCTCGAGCCAGAGCTGTGGCGCGCACCAATGCGCGAAATTGGATTTCACGTGGCCAGCCGGGGTGACATTTTCCTGCGCGAGACTTTCGCCACGATCATTCGCTTTAAGCGCGATCTCTCGAACTCGAGGACGTTCTTTCAATCGCTCGGTCTGTGGCTTCGGCAGCATTCCAAGGACGAACCCAACAGCGTCGTCGTCGAACTCCTTCAAGACGTAGCGGAGAGGAACCTCCCGTTCGCTCCGGGCGAGATCTGCTTCGTCCCCGTACGTCGTCGCTACAGGCATACCGTCCACTCAGCGGCCGCAGAGTACAGGATCGCGCGCGGCCGCGTGATCAGCATCTTGAACGACGCGGGATTGCTGAAGCGGCGTTTGAACGGATTTTGTTGCTTTGACATCGAGACCGCAGATGCATTGTTGTCTTCCGGGCTAGAGACTCCAGGGGTGACTAGAGGAAAGGCAAAAGAGGAGCTTGGCGCGTCTCTGAAGCTAATGAAAGGCATCATGAAATCAAATCTGCTCCCACGCATCAGGGGCTCAAAGGGCGACCGCGGCCATTCGATCGCGATCCGCGACTTGACGGAGTTCAAGCAGCGCGTTTTCAAGAACGTCACGATCGGTGACGTTGATGAGACCGCGTTGCCGATCGCATCCATCGAGTTCGTAACGGGAGTTGATCCGTTTGATGCGCTACTAGCATTGATCGACGGAAAACTGGAAAAGACGATGGCGGAGCGCGATCATGGCTACAGGTTGGACAGCTTGCGCTTTGATCGGCAGGAAGTCCTCGGCCATGGGAACTTGAGCCCCAAGCGAAAGAACCCCGGTGTCGACGGCGATAGTCTCCACGTTACTGATGCAGCTCGGTTGCTTCGAGTGAAACCGAAGACAATTCCCCAACTGATCAAGTTGAAACTTCTCGACGGTAGCGCTGCCGAAGGCGATCCCTCCAGCAAGGGCCTGATGGTGACGCTGGCGTCAACCACAAGGTTTCGCAAGCAGTATGTGGTGCAGAAGGAGGCAGCGGAAATCCTACGACTGAAGGATGCAGTTTTCGCGCTCGAGCAGACAAACGGGGTGAGGCCTGTGGTGAAGGCTTCCCCTCACACGAGCGCGGTGTACCTTCGGTGCGACGTGCTCAGGTAGGCAGGATCTGTGGTCTGACATACTGCGCCATAGCGCCGCGACGAAGTCGATGTTAACCGATCTCCTCGCAGCGCTTTCGCGTGGCTCGCGCTCTGTCGCCTCTACAGATTCACGCGACAGCGGTGCAAGCTGACCACAAAGCGTACCCGAGCTCGGTGAGGGCATAGCATTCCATCGCCACTCCTGCACCCTCGGCATCCTGGGCGATGAAGTCGGTAGAGATGTAAAGGAGTAGTCCCATCGATACGAGCATTTCGAAGTCCAGGCGTCTGTCATCGGAGTAGGTTGGATCGCGGGTCCACGCATACTGTTCGTCGTGCAGGTTTTCGATACCAAACTCAATCCGGGCGACTGAGACGCCCGGACGTCCGACAAAACTGAGCAGTTTGTCGAATGCTTCAGCATGGTTGGTCGCGTACATCTCGCGAATAAATTTCTTTATGTCATATTTTACAAAATCTTGGCGGACAAGTTCAAACCCGCGGTCATCGATCGTGCCGCCGAAGTTGGTGGCCACTTCGTTCAGGATTTTCGCTTGCTGCGTGCTAAGTTCTGACAGCAAGCTTGTGAATCTGACCATTCTTTCGTCGTAGTTGCACCCTGCTGTTGCCAGAAGGCGCGCCCACATTTCTGAGAGTACCATTGAGCTTGCGTCCTGAATCGAAGCCTTCTCAAAATAAGGGACAAGAAACTTCAGCGGTGGCAGAACCAGGCGAAGGCCGCTTTCGTCCGCAATTTCCTTTGTTCTACGTGTGATCGCAGCCGCCAATGGCGTGCGAGCCAAGCGAACGACATCGCCGAGAGCTGCCAAAGCCTCCGTCGCGGGGCTAAATGCCTCCGCGAGAACGTCGATGAGCTTGTTTGTTGCCTTCGCGTCGATATCGATGGTGACGTTGACCATGTTCATTTCGCAGTCCCGGTTTGTGGATTCTCGTCCTTCTACTATCTAATCGTGCACACTTGCTTACATGTGGCCCTAGATTGAGCGTAAGACTCGATGGTCTGCTCGGCGCGCACCTATCATCGCAACCGGTTCTGCCGCGGTTTTCTTGAAAGCTCTGCTCTCAGATCATTAGAACGTCACCATCAGCCGCGCACTGCCATTGATGATCGACAGGTCCCGGCCGATGATGCCGACACCGCCCACCCTCGCCGCTCCCGCCGTGCCTAAAAGACCGCCAGCGCCGCCGGTGACCGTCGCGCCCGTGCCGACCGTAACCGCGGTCGGTATGTGTGCAATGAGGCCAGGGCCACCCTGACCTCCGGTGCCGCCGACGGATCCCGGCGAGCCACTTGCCGCGCCGCCCGCCCCCCTGCACCGCCTGACAACGTGGTGCCCGGAGCGACGTCGTACGGGCCGCGCTGCTGTGCCTGCAAATGGGAAGGCATCAAGAAGGCGGCGGTGCAGAGCAGAAGTGCCTGCGCGCTCCGCGGCCGCCAATTTATTCGGATGGTGAATTTCGATGGCCGGCGCGCATGCCCGTTGTCTTGCTCAAGGTTCCTTGCCTTGAGAGAAGCGTTGGCTTCGGTCGCTAACATCCCCGGTAGTCGGCCGCGACCTAGACTTCCGGCGTTGCCCTTCGATTCAGAGGAAGTCATCGCGCCGTGGAGTGAATGTATCGATCAACAATCCGTCTTCGAGTGCGACGACACCATGGACGAGGTTAGGGGCGACGATAAAGCTGGAGCCTGCATCGAGCCTGGTGGTAGCGCCGTCGATAGTCACATCGAAAGCACCCTCGGCAACATAGCTTACCTGCGTGTGTGGATGGGAGTGGAGAGCGCCGATCGCGCCACGCTCGAAGCGGAAGGCGACAAGCATGGCCTCGGGGCGATGCGACAGCACGGCACGCCTGTTGCCCGGCGCGACTTCAGTCCAAGCGATCTCATCGGTGAGCATATAGGAATCGGGCATTTCATCTCCTGTCGGGCGTGGCGGTCGCAATTAACTGGCATGTCGGTGGCTAGGACAAAATTGAAGGTGCGGGTCGCGGCGTATGCCCAGGTTCACACTTAACGCGGGGATTCCACCAACCGCACTAGAACGGGTTTTAAGCGCACCCTTTAAATGATTGATACTTTTACGCTATTCGCAGTTGCGAACCGATTGCAGGTGCAAACCTTCGCGGCTTTACTATCTCCCATACGGTTGGCACAGAATATGCGTTGCCTCTGACAGTTCCGTTGGTTGGAGAAGATAATGACGGCTTTGGTCACTGACATCGTTAGCGCCACCGGACAGCTTGAGACGGCCATACTGAGCGCGACCGCAACGCCTATTGATCTGGGGCACGGCCTCAAATCCATGAAAACAAAAGCAAAAATTCTGCCTCAGGTGCTCATTGAGCATTATCCTGAACTGTTTGCGATCGAGCGCGAGTTGCGTGGCGTGTTCGAAGCCTGCTCACAGGCAATTGATCGCAAATCAATCAATCCCTTGGTTGCAAAAGCGGCGATATCGCTCGCCCAGGAATATCAAGTCGTCATCGAGGGGTTGAAGCGCTAAATTTTGCGCAGCTCGCCGCCAGAGCGGCGCGTAGACAGGCTACATCCGCGTCCAGATCAATGAGCGGCAGATCACTTTCATGGTGCAGCCGCGCATCTTCACGGTATCGCCGGAAACGGTCAACACGCCGTCGAAGGTCTTCTTGCTGTCCGGCTCGATGATCGTGCCGGTAAAATTGCTGCCGGTGCCCGTGAACGAACCGATCTTCTGGCCGGCATGCTCGCCCGTCTTCATGGTGATGCAGAAGCCGTCGCCACATTCGGCAATGGTCGCCGTCGTTCCGACCTGCGTCTTCCAGACGCCGACGACAGGCTCCTGTGCAGCCGCCAGGTTGGCCAATGCCAGATTGGCCACGAGGGCCAGAGGCGCCGTGATGAGAAATAGCCGATGCATGGGTGTTGCTCCCGTATCTGTCCAAACCTGAGCGCGAGGTCGCCGGCGCGACGCTCAATGCTGAATGATGCGTTTCATGAAAACGCGCGCCCTGGCATCTGTAGCCGGGCTATTGGGGAGGCATATAGGGCGGCCGATTTGGAAACGCAAAGGCAAGTGGGGACTTGGTTGCCCAAATCCCCACTCTGTTTGCTTATCTTGGCGACTGCGACGTTACGCTTCCAGCCACTTCACCTGTTCGGGCGTCAGCTTTATGTCGAGCGCCGAAAGGCTGTCCTCCAACTCGGCGATCGTGCGTGGCCCGATCAGCGGGATGACGGGGAACGGCTGGGCGATCACGTAGGCAAGCGCGATATGGATCGGGCTGCGGCCGAGCTTGGCGGCAAGCTCGATGGCGCGGTCGCGGCGCGCGAAGTTGCGATCGGAGTACCAGCAACGGACGATTTCTTCGTCGTCATGCTTGTCGCGGCCGGCGCGGTCGGTGAAGAAGCCGCGTCCCTGGCTCGACCAGGCGAAGTTCGGCACCTGCCGCTCGTTGAGCCACGTCTTCCACTCGTCGGTCGATGACGTCACGCATCCAGCCCAGATCGGGTCGAGCATTTCGGCCAGCGAGAAGTTGTTGGAGAGAGCGGCGGGCGCCGCCTTGCCGTTCTTCGCCGCATAGGCGGCCGCCTCGTCCATCCGCTCCCGCGTCCAGTTCGAGCCGCCGAATATACCGCGGATACGGCCGCGCTTGACCTCGGCATCCATGGCATCGACGAACTCGCCGACCGGAATGTCGGGGTTGTCGCGGTGCATGAAGTAGATGTCGACGTAGTCAGTCTTCAGCCGGTTGAGCGACTGGTCGAGCTGCTTGGCGATTATATCGGGGTAGACCAGCGGCGAATGCGCGCCCTTGCCGATCAGCACGATCTCCTCGCGCGGCACGTTGCGACTGGTGTGCCAGTCGCCGAATATACTTTCGGTCTTGCCGCCGCCATAGACGAAAGCGGTGTCGAAGACATTGCCGCCGGCCTCATAGAAGGCGTCGAGCGTCAGCGAGGCGGCTGCAAAGTTCGGGAAGAACTCGAAGCCGAGCGTCACTGCGGAGGCCGGCTTGGAAATGCCGGGGATGGTGCGCTTCGGAATGCTGTTGCCGTAAGAGACGGTGTCTCCTGCTAGATTGCGGGTGCGCTTGTCGGCCTTCTCGACGCTGTATTCGAGACCGATCGACGAGCGCCACTGGTCGAGCACCCTGAGATTGCCGATCGAATCCGCCCAGCCCATGCCAGGTGCTGCGAATTCTTTCTGCCCGGCGCGGATCGCATCTCCGGCCGCATCGACCTCGAAGGAATAAAGCCAGCGGTCCTCCTTGATTTCGATCGTCTGCTGTTCGTTGCCCTTGAAGAGTTCGATCTTGCCGACGCCGCCCTTGTGGCCGGAGGCGAACCAGAAGTCCTTGACCTCGATGCGGCCTTCCGAGCCGATGATGCGCAACGTGTTGTCCTGGTTGGCCATGATCGAGCAAGAGACCTCGGCGATGATGCCGCCGGGGAATTTGAGCACCGCGGAGGCCCACTCGTCGACGCCGGAATGTCCGAGATGGCCGACGCCCGCGACCTTCTCCGGCTCGAGGAACGGCTTGCCTTCGGCGGCACCCGCGATCAGCCTCGCCATCGAGACCGGATAACCGCCGACATCGAGAATGCCGCCACCGGCCGTCTCGTTGGCAAACAGCCGGTGCTCGGGCCGGAAGGTGCCCATGTTGAAGCCGAAGCTGGAGCGGATGATGCGCACCGTGCCGATCGCACCTGACTTGACCAGCTCGACGATCTTGGCCGTCTGCGGATGGACGCGGTACATGAAGGCTTCACCGGCAAAGACGCCGGCTTTCTTCGCTTCGTGATAGATCGCCTCGGCGTCGAAGGACGTCAGCGCGATCGGCTTTTCCACGAGCACATGCTTGCCCGCGCGGATCGCCTTGATCGCCCATTCGGCGTGGCCTGTGTGCGGCACGGCGATGTAGACGGCGTCGATCTCGCTATCCTGCAACAGCGCCTCGTAGCCCTTGACGATGCGGGCGCCGGGGAAATTCTCGGCAAGGCCGGGCTTGTCGGGATTGCGGGTGGCGATGGCTGCGAGCTTGCCGGTGCGCGAATGCGCGATGCCGTCGGCGAAGGTGCGCGCGATGGTGCCGGGGCCGATAATGCCCCAGCGGATCGGTTGGTCTGAACTCATGGGAGATGTCCTCTTTCTTGCGTCAGTCTTGGGATTGGTATCGATCAGCGCAGGCGTTTTCCGGCGCTGTCGAACAGGAAGCTGCGCCGGGCTGAGAGCCCGACGGTGAGGGTGTCGCGTTGTCCGGCATTGCGTGATTCCGGCCGCTCGATGATCAGCTGGCCGGCGCTTGCGGTGGTGGCGTAGATGTAGCTGGTGTTGCCGAGGTGCTCGGCGACATCGACGGTGACGGTGAGATCGGTGTCGCCCTGCCCGGCATCGGTGAAATGCTCCGGCCGGACGCCGAGTGTGACATCCGCCCCCTTCTGCGCCGCCGCACTGACCGGCAATGTCAGGCGAACGTTGTCCTCGCCGACAAGGGCGATGGTCGCCGTCCCCGCAGCCGTCTCCACGACGGTGGCCTTGAGAAAATTCATCTTCGGCGAGCCGACGAAACCGGCGACGAACTGGTTGGCGGGATCGTCGTAGAGATCGAGCGGTGCGCCGACCTGCTCGATGTTGCCTGATCGAAGCACGACGATCTTGTCGGCCAGCGTCATCGCTTCGGTCTGGTCGTGGGTGACGTAGATCATCGTGGTGCCGAGCTGCTTGTGCAGCCGCGAGATTTCGACGCGCATCTGGACACGCAGTTCGGCGTCTAGGTTCGACAGCGGCTCGTCGAACAGGAAGACCTGAGGCTCGCGCACGATGGCCCGGCCGATCGCCACGCGCTGGCGCTGGCCGCCAGACAGCTGTTTTGGGCGCCGCTGCATCAGCTCGTTGATCTGCAGGATGTTGGCGGCGTGCTGCACGCGCTTTTCGGTATCCTCCTTCGGATTGCCGTTCATGCGCAGGCCGAAGCTCAGGTTCTGCTCCACCGTCATGTGCGGATAGAGCGCGTAGGACTGGAAGACCATGGCGATGCCGCGATCGGCCGGCTCGACATCGTTGACAACCTTGCCACCGATATTGATCTCGCCGCCGGAGATATCCTCCAGCCCGGCGATCATCCTGAGCAGCGTGGACTTGCCGCAGCCGGACGGGCCGACGAAAACGACGAACTCGCCGTCCTTAACCTCCAGGTTGGCGCCATGGATGATCTCGAGCGCGCCGAAGCGCTTGACCACGTTGTTGAGTGAAAGTTCTGACATCAGGCGTTCCCCGACTATTTGACTGCGCCGGCCGAGATGCCAGCGATGAAGTGACGTTGCAGGAACACGAAGACGACGAGGATCGGCGCCGTCAGCAGCATGGCACCGGCCATGATGCCGCCCCATGAGACCTTGGTGAGACCGATCAGCGATCCGAGTGCCACCGGTGCCGTCATCATTCCGGGCTTGGAATTGATGAGCAGCGGCCAGAGGTAGTTGTTCCACGATGCGAGGAAGAGGATGATGGCAAGTGCCGCCATCGTCGGCCTGGCCAGCGGCAGGGCGATGCGCAGGAAGATCTGTCGCTCCTTGACCCCCTCGACCCGCGCAGCGTCGAACAGTTCGCCGGGCATCATCGAGAAGGCCTGGCGCATGAACAGCACGCCGAGCGAGTTGAACAGCGGCGGCACGATCAGCGCCACCCAGGTGTTGGAGAGCTTGAACTCGCGCGCCACCATGATGAACTGCGGGATGACGACCACCGCGAACGGTAGGGTGATCGTGCCGAGGATGATGGCGATGACCACCGAGCGCCCGATGAAGCGATAGCGCGCTAGCGCCCAGCCCGCCATCGACGTCAGCAGCACCGAGAGGAAGGTATAGACCGACGCCACGACCACCGAGATGAACATGGCGCGGACGAAATCCGTGTCGGCCTGCAGGTTCTTGAAGTTGGCGATGAAGTTGGTCGATGGCCACAGCACGATCTTGGGGCTGAAGATGCCGTAGTCGTCCATGGTCGAGAACACCAGCATCATCCAGATCGGAAACAGCCAGATGATGGCGAGCGGCGTCAGGACCACATGCAGGGCGATGACCTGCAATGTCCGGGATCTTGATTTGGATGTCATTTCTGCTCCCTCCCGACCCACAGATTGAGAAGCGAGATGCTGATCGCCAGGATCGCCATGGTGTAGGCGATGGCCGAGGCATACCCGAAATTCAGCGACAGGAAGCCCTGGCGGTAGAGCAGCAGGCCGAGCGTCTCGGTGCCGCCGCCGGGACCGCCGCGATTGGTGATCAGGAAGGGTTCGGCAAAGAGCTGCATCGTGCCGATGACAGACAGGATGACGCAGAAGAGGATGATCGGCTTCAGGAGCGGCAGGGTGATGTGGATGAATTGCTGGGTCTTCGACACCTTGTCGAGCGTCGCGGCCTCATAGACATCGTCGGGGATCGACTGCAGGCCGGCGAGCAGGATGATGGCGTTGTAGCCGGCCCAGCGCCAAGTCACTGCGATGATGACGAGCGCCATCGCGGCATTGGCGTTGTCGAACCACGAGACGGCGGGCAGACCTACCGACGTGATCAGCTTGTTGATGATGCCGAAATCGATGCTGAACATGAGCCGGAACACGGCGGCATAGGCGACCTCGCCGACGACGACGGGTGCGAAGAAGGCAAAGCGGTAGAGTGGCCGCGCCTTGAGCAGCGGCGAGTTCAACAGCACGGCCATCATCGTGGCGATCGCGATCATCACGGGCACCTGAATGACCAGGATGATCAGCGTGTTGTAGAGCGCATTGTAGAAAGCCGGATCGCCGACAAGCCGGCCCCAGTTGACCGAAGCGCTGAATTTCCAAGGATTTACGCGCGTGTTCTGAAACGAGATCAGAAACGAGCTGATGATGGGCCACAGCCAGAAGGTGGCGAAGACAAGCAGGTAGGGCGCAAGGAAAAAATATGCGCTCCGGTTCCGGATCGGCATTTCATTCTCCTCATATACGAAGCGAGTATCCCGGGTGCCAATCGCCCAAGAGATGGAGGCCGGGCACCATCATGGCGCCCGGCATCGTCACTCATTCCGCAATGGGAAGGCCTGTGGCGGTCTCGATCTGCTTGGCAGCATCGTCGAGCGCCGTTTTCGCGTCGGGATAGCCACCCGCGAAGTACTTGGTCTGCGTCGCCTTGTAGATGGCGTCAGCATCCGTCTGGAACTGCGTACCGCGGCTCGGCTTGATCTTCGGCAGGGTCGACAGGATATCGGCCCAGACCTTTTGACCGCCCCAGTAGGGCTGCGCTTCGTTGACGTAAGGATCCTGCACCGCCGACAGCAGCGACGGCACAAGGCCGAAGGCCTTCAGCATCGCGACCTGGCCCTCGTTGGTGCCGAGCGCGTAGTTCACGTAAGTCCACGCGGCTTCCTTGTTGGCCGAATTCGCGGCGATCGCCAGCGACGAACCGCCGAGGTTAGCCGCATGCGGACCATCCGGCGTGAGGCTCGGCATCATGTAGACGCCCCACTTGCCGGAGAGATCGGGCGAGCCGGAGCGCACCGTGCCTTCGTACCAGCCGCCATACATCTGGCTGGCAGCCTTGCCGGCGGTGTTCGCCTGGATCTTCTCGTCCCAAATCGCGGCCGTCAGGGTACCGGCGTCCTTCATTTCCTTGACCTTCTCAAGGGTGGCGACGCAGGCGGGCTGGTTGATGGTGATGTTCTGGCCATCGGTCGAGAAGTAGCCGCAGCCTTGCTCGTTGGAGATCATGCGGAACCATTCGCTGTCGCCGTTGAAGTCGGCCTGAGCCATGACCACGCCGGGAAGCGCTGCGGAGATCTTCTTGCCGGCGGCGATGAAATCGTCCCAGGTCTTGATCGCTGCCGGATCAACGCCTGCCTTTTCGTAGAAATCGCGGCGGTAGAACACGGCCACAGGACCGGAATCCCAAGGCATCGCATAGGCGACGTCGCCGACCTCAAGCTCGGTGCGCTTGAATTCCGGAAATTTTGCCTGGATTTCAGGGGTATAGCCCAAGTCTTTCAGGTTGGCGAAGCAGTCCGGGAAACGGTTCCAGAAGATCTCGGCTTCGAAGTTTTCGACGCTGACAATGTCAGGCAGCCCCTCGCCGCCGGCAGCGCATGCGGCCAGCATTTTGTCGAAAACCTGTTGATTTCCAAGGTCTTCTACCGTGACCTTGATATCCGGATGCAGCTTGTTGAAGCCTTCGAGCGTCGACTTCAGCCCCGATGCGGCTGTATTCCAGCTCCAGATGGTGAGATTGGCGGACTGCGCGAACGCAGAACCGGATGCAAGCAGTGCAACGGCAGCGGTTGCACCGATAAGTTTGAAGCGCATTGAAAATCCTCCCTTTTCAATTGCCGTCCCTTAGCGAACGTGGCTACACTAACGGTCAGGGAGCCGCTGTCTCCTACAAAAGGAACATGGATTTGGCGGAAAGTAAGATCGAACAGAGGGCTGTCTATCAGCCGGGAGCGAGCAGCATCGAGGGATTGCCGACGGCACTCCAGATGTTCCACAACCATCCACCCCGGATGCTGATGCCGCATTGGCATGTCCAGGTGGAGCTGAACTACATCATGCATGGCGAAGTGCATTACCGGCTGAACGGCCAGGAGATCGCCATGAAGGCCGGCGACATGTGCCTGTTCTGGGGCGGGCAGCCGCACCAGATGGACAAGAGCAGTGACGATTCTATCTATGCCGGCGGGCATCTTCCGCTGGTGTATTTCTTCCGCATGCGGCTGCCGATCAACATTTCCAGCCGCTTGATGAAGGGCGAGATCCTGTTCACCTCGGCGACGGATGCCGCCGATATACAGAATTTTCCGCGCTGGGTCGCCTATGCGAGATCCGGCGACGCCGCCAAGGCGCAGCACGCCGTGGAGGAGATGCTGCTGCGCATCGAGCGCATCGTGCTCGAGCCTTATTCGATGCTGGCGCCGAACGGGATGTCGGCGATCGACGATGTCGAGCAGGCCTATCCACAGTCCTCGCGCAGCGTCGCGCGGATGTGCGACTTCATCGCCGCCAACTTTCTTCAGGACATCGATTCGGTCGATATTGCCCGCGCCGCCGACCTGCATCCGAAATACGCGATGAACGTGTTCAAGAAAACGACGGGCATGACGCTGAACAAATATGTCAGCCTTCTCAGGCTATCGCGGGCCCAGGCGATGCTGATGAACGAGGAGGCGAATGTTCTGCAGGTGGCGATGGATAGCGGCTTCGGTTCGATCAGCGCCTTCAACAAATCATTCCGCCATATCGCCGGCATGTCGCCATCGGATTTTCGACGCGATGCGCGCTGCATCACACAATACGTTCCGGCCTGAAGCCTCACCGTAAACGTTGCCGGCGCGCGCTTACGATTCGTCATTCTCGCCGATGATGCGCTCCAGCATAGATCGGCTCAATTCATAACAACACCGCAGCAAACCCAAGGAAAACATCGTGGTCGAGAAAACACCTGCCCCGGATCAACAAAGCGCAATCGCGCAGAAGACCGAAACGCCACAACTTCGTTCAAAGGCCTGGTTCGACAATCTCGCCAATCCAGACATGACGGCGCTCTACCTCGAGCGCTACATGAACTTCGGCCTCAGCCAGGAAGAGCTGCAGTCCGGCCGGCCGATCATCGGCATCGCCCAGACCGGCTCGGACCTCTCGCCGTGCAACCGCCACCACATCGAGCTCGCAAAGCGCGTGCGCGAAGGCGTCCGCGATGCCGGCGGCATTGCCATCGAGTTCCCCGTTCATCCGATCCAGGAAACCGGCAAGCGCCCGACAGCCGGCCTCGACCGCAACCTCTCCTATCTCGGTCTTGTCGAGGTGCTCTACGGCTATCCGCTCGATGGCGTCGTGCTGACCATCGGCTGCGACAAGACCACACCGGCCTGTCTCATGGCCGCGGCAACGGTGAACATCCCTGCGATCGCTTTGTCCGTCGGCCCGATGTTGAATGGCTGGTTCCGTGGCGAGCGCACTGGGTCCGGCACGATTGTCTGGAAGGCGCGCGAGATGATGGCGCGCGGCGAGATCGATTATCAGGGCTTCGTCAAGCTCGTCGCCTCCTCTGCACCGTCGACCGGCTATTGCAACACCATGGGCACGGCAACGACGATGAACTCGCTCGCCGAAGCCCTTGGTATGCAGCTGCCGGGTGCCGCCGCCATCCCTGCCCCCTATCGTGACCGCCAGGAAATCTCCTATGAGACCGGTCTGCGCATCGTCGAGATGGTCCGCGAGGATTTGAAGCCGTCGGATATCCTGACCAGGGAAGCCTTCATCAATGCGATCAAGGTCAACTCGGCGATCGGCGGCTCGACCAACGCGCCGATCCATCTCAACGCCCTCGCCCGCCACGTCGGCGTCGAACTCACCGTTGACGACTGGCAAACCTATGGCGAAGAGATCCCGCTGCTCGTCAACCTGCAGCCGGCCGGCGAATATCTCGGCGAGGACTATTATCATGCCGGCGGCGTTCCTGCCGTCATGGGTGAGCTGATCAAGCATGAGCACCTGCACACTGGCGCCATGACGGTGAACGGCAAGACGGTCGGCGAAAACTACACCGGCTCGACGATCGAGGACGAGAAGGTCATTCGGCCGTTCGATCGCCCGCTGAAGGGACGCGCCGGGTTCCGTGTCCTGAAGGGCAACCTGTTCTCGTCGGCGATCATGAAGACCAGTGTCATCTCGCCGGAATTCCGCGGCCGCTATCTCTCCAATCCTAACGATCCCGAAGCTTTCACCGGCCGCGCCGTGGTTTTCGACGGACCGGAGGATTATCACCACCGGATCGACGATCCGTCGCTCGCCATTGACGGCACCACCATCTTGTTCATGCGCGGCGCCGGTCCGATCGGCTATCCGGGTGCTGCGGAAGTGGTCAACATGCGGGCGCCCGACTACCTCTTGAAGCAGGGCATCTCGTCGCTTCCCTGCGTCGGCGATGGTCGTCAGTCCGGCACGTCGGGCTCACCCTCGATCCTCAATGCTTCGCCGGAAGCGGCGGCCGGGGGCGGCCTCGCGATCCTTCAGACGGGCGACCAGGTAAGGATCGATCTGAAGGAGGGGACAGCGAACATCCTGATCAGCGAAGAGGAGATCGCCTCACGTCGGGCCACGCTCGATGCTGCCGGTGGCTACGTTTATCCCGAGAGTCAGACGCCTTGGCAGGAAATCCAGCGCTCCTATGTCGGGCAGTTGGAAACCGGCGCGGTGCTGGAACCGGCCGTCAAATACCAGCGGATCGCCCAGACCAAGGGTATTCCGCGCGACAACCATTAGACGCTTCGTAGCTGGTGCCCCAGTCGTTTCAAATAGAAAAACCTGCCGCGCAATTCAGTGCGGCAGGTTTCCAGTTCGGGCATATCGGAATTCAGTTCAGCTCGCCGGGATAAGCTTATCCTGGGTCTTGGTGTCGAAGTCCGATGCTTCGTGGCGTTCATGCAGCTGGCTGGACAGCTCGCCTGTAACACGGTTGACCATTCGGCCGCGGCGTACAGCCGGACGGTCGCCAATCAAATCCGCCCAACGTTGAAGATTCTTGTAGTCCTGCACCTGCAGGAACTCACCGGCCTCGTAGACCCAGCCCTTCGCGAGCGCACCGTACCATGGCCACACGGCCATATCGGCGATCGAGTATTCCGCGCCGCCCAGATATTCATTCTCGGCAAGACGGCGGTCGAGAACGTCGAGCTCACGCTTCACTTCCATCGCAAAACGGTCGATTGCATATTCGATCTTGGTCGGAGCATAAGCATAGAAATGGCCGAAGCCGCCGCCGAGATAGGGCGCGCTACCCATCTGCCAGAACAGCCAGGAGAAAACTTCCGCACGAGCGGCAGGTTCTGTCGGCAGGAATGCGCCGAACTTTTCCGCGAGGTAGGTGAGTATCGAACCCGATTCAAACACACGGACCGGCGTGGGACCGCTGCGATCCATCAGAGCCGGTATTTTGGAGTTGGGATTGACGTCGACGAAGCCGCTTCCGAACTGGTCGCCATCGCCGATCCTGATCAACCACGCGTCATACTCGGCGCCGCCGTGTCCGAGCGCCAAGAGTTCCTCGAGCAGGATCGTCACCTTGACGCCGTTCGGGGTGCCGAGCGAATAGAGCTGCAGCGGATGGCGGCCGATCGGCAACTCCTTGTCGTGCGTCGGTCCGGCGATCGGCCGGTTGATGTTGGCGAAGCGCCCTCCGCTGTCCTTGTTCCACGTCCAGACTTTCGGCGGGGTGTATTCAGCTGCCATTCTTCTCTCCAGTGAAGACATAAGCGCGCACTGCGCTTTGATGTCGATTGGTCCAGCCCGCAGGCGGGTTGAAACCGGCTTTAAACTCTTTGTGCGCGACCGATCGTCTCGGCGCGGGACGCTACGATGTTCTTGCCCGCGTCTGCAATCATCTCGAACGACCGCAGTCGTTCTGCGTGATCGTAGACGTCGGAAACGATCATCAATTCGTCGGCCTGCGTTTCATCGATCAGGGACTGCAAGCCGGAACGGACGGTGTCCGCCGAACCGACGATCGATCGCGCCAACATCTGCCCCGCCTGCGCTTTTTCCATCGGCGACCAATAGCTCTCGATATCGTCGATCGGTGGCTGGCTGAGGCCGCGGGCGCCGCGAAAGATATTGGCGAAGGACATCTGCTGGGTCGTCGCCAGCCGGCGAGCCCGCGCGTCGGTTTCCGCGGCAATCACGTTGACCCCGACCATAGCATGTGGCGCGGACAGCTGTTCGGATGGCTTAAAGCGTGACCGGTAGATCTGCAGCGCCGGCAACAGAAGATCGGGTGCGAAGTGCGACGCGAAGGCGTAGGGCAGACCGAGTTCGGCAGCGAGCATTGCGCCGAAATTGCTGGACCCGAGAATCCACAGCGGCACTTCCGTACCGGCGGCGGGAACGGCCTGGATCCGCTGGTTTGGTCCCGCCGGGGCAAGAAATGCCTGGAGTTCCAGGACATCCTGCGGGAACTGATCGGCCGCCTCGGGCGATCGCCGCAGCGCGCGCAGCGTCATCTGATCGGCGCCGGGCGCGCGCCCGAGGCCAAGGTCGATACGGCCGGGAAACAACCGCGCCAGCGTACCGAATTGCTCGGCGATCACATAGGGGGAATGGTTGGGCAACATGATCCCGCCGGCGCCGACGCGGATCGTCCTGGTGCCGGCCGCGATGTGACCGAGAACGATCGACGTGGCGGCGCTGGCAATGCCCGCCATATTGTGATGCTCGGCCACCCAGATACGCTGATAGCCCCAGCTCTCGGCGTGCGCTGCCAGATCGCGGGCATTGTCGAGTGCGCCGCGCGCATCCGTTTCCTCCGTGACGCGAACAAGCTCCAGTATCGAAAGAGCAGCCATGGCAGTACCTTTATGATGAAACGCAGTAACACCATCCAGCGATGGATGGTCGGGCAACATGAACCCCATATGGAGTCCAAGGCACGCCCCCGCAAGATCGCCGGTCGCATGCGAATGGAATTCGTTTGGGCGTTGACGCGACCGACGAGATTAAGCGTCGCACCCTTCTTCAGGATGCGCTCGACTTCCGAATTTACTGGAGGTCGGCTGCTGGCCGAAGTCCTACCGGAAACAGACCACTCCGCCCCTCGGTCAGAACACTTGGATAGCGCGTCTTGCCCAAAGGGCGGCAAGAGATGCCCGAGACTCGTCATCCAATGCCCAATGATCAACCTGCCTTGTGAACGGAATAACGAAGATGCACCGCGCCATGGCTCAGGGGTTCGCACGCAAGCAGTGAAAGCTCCACCTTCCCCGCCAGCCCCTCTTCGCCATATGCTACGATCCGGTCGCTACCGTCCCTTGCTTCGAGCGCTGGCGCCACCACGAGGCTCATTTCGTCGACCAGTCCAGCCGCCATCAGCGAGCCGTTCACATTCGCACCACCCTCGAGCAGAATGCGCTTTATCCCAAGTTCCGTGCCGAGCAGATCTAGCATCGCGCCAACGTCAATCTCTGCGGTCTCCGACACAATGTAAGAGACGCCATCGCCGGCGAGTTCCGCCAAGTGACTGTCGCTCGCGTCTGATCCGAGCAGGACGACGACATGATCGCCGTATAGTTCGCCGCTTGAAAAATGTAGCTTGCCGGAACGATCAAGCGCGATCGCATAGCTTGCGGCGTCGCGCCTGGCAAAATGATGCGGCCGCTTGGCCTCGGACAGGCCGGTCGGCGGATGTGCAGTCGCTTTCGAGATTTCGGCCATGGTCACGCGACCCACCATCCATGAATCACCACCAAGTTGCTTGTGAACCTGTTCGTACAGCGCCGACCAATCGGCACGGCTGCCATCAGGGCTTTTTGTCCAGCGGCTGGGATGGAGGCTACCGTCCGGCGATGTCAGCATGAGGCAAATGACATAAGGTTTCATGAAAGTGCGATCCTGCATTCTTGAGATTGGGGTGCTCTATAGGTGGGACGACGGGCGCAGCCAACAAGCGCCCGAATGAAATTCAACGTTTCGAAAGCGACGAGTTGTCACGCTGCATTTTGTTCATCTACCGTTCATAAAGCCCTTGGAAAGACGTATTTGAACCCTATCTCTATTTTCAGAGCATAGGAGAATCAGATGTTTAGCAAAACGGTTACGGCAGCGGCGGTGTTCGCGATCTATGCTTGCTCGATGTTCTTCATCGCGGCGATCCCCGACAACACCATCGCCTCTCAGACAGCCGCGATTGACACCAGCGCCCTCGCCACGCGGTGAAATTCTCCATCAGTGAAGGCCTCTAACGATAAATTTTCGTTTTCAGCCTGATTGCGATGGAACATTCGGCTGCCGTGCAAGTTCCTGTGCGTCCCAGCCGCGAGGAGCAACGCAATGATCGAGAAAAATTACCTGACCGCCGAAGATATCAAGATGCTCCACGATGTGATGATCGACGCCGGCTACATCGTCGATATCGCCAGCGTGAAGAATGCGGGCCCCAATGTGGCGGCTATGCTGCTTGTCCAGCTGTTCCAGGAAGGCGTTCGCGATCCCGCCGAACTCTCGAGCCAGCTTGTGCGGCGTTTTGGCCGCTCCGAGACGAGCCGGGTGGTTCTCTCCAGCAGGGTGTTGCCCGCTGAAGCGATCCGTGGGCTTTACTCGCCGGGACGGTCGACCGGATCGATGATGGAAGACCCATCCCACCTTCTTTGAGGTTGATCACGCGACCGGCAAGATCTTGCCCTTCACGTGGGATTTTGCAGCCGCACGTTTGCCGCTTCGGGGATCTTCCGATAAGAACCTCCCGTCATCATGGCAGGAGGAGCAACCTATGGATTATCGTCGTCTCGGAAAGTCTGGCCTGAAGGTCAGCGAGTTTTCGTTTGGATCATGGGTGACATTCGGCAAGCAGGTCGATGGCAACGATGCCGTCAGCTTGATGGCGCATGCTTATGACAATGGCGTCAACTTCTTCGACAATGCCGAAGGATATGAAAGCGGCAATTCCGAAATCGTCATGGGAAAAGCGTTGAAGGCGCTGGGCTGGAGCCGCGACAGTTTCATCGTCTCCAGCAAGGTGTTCTGGGGCGGCCAGAAGCCGACGCAGCGTGGGCTTTCGCGCAAGCACGTGACCGACGCCGCCCATGCGGCGCTGAAACGCCTGCAGGTCGACTATCTCGATCTCTACTTCTGCCATCGCCCGGATATCGATACGCCCGTCGAAGAGACGGTGCGCGCGATGCACGACCTGATCACACAGGGCAAGGTGCTTTATTGGGGTACATCCGAATGGTCGGCGCAGCAATTGACCGAGGCCTATGCGGTCGCACGCGATCTGCACATCACGCCTCCGACGATGGAACAGCCGCAGTACAATCTCTTCGAACGCCAGAAGGTCGAAGGTGATTACCTGCCGCTCTACGATCTGATGGGTTTGGGGACCACCATCTGGTCGCCCTTGGCGTCCGGCCTGCTCACCGGCAAGTACAACAACGGCTTGCCAGCCGACAGCCGCATGAACCTGCCGGGCTATGAATGGCTGAAGGAAGAGCTGACGAGCGAAGCCGGTCGCGCTCAACTCGCCAAGGTGGTGCAACTTGCCGAGCTTGCCGGCGAGATCGGCATCTCGATGACGCATCTTGCGTTGTTGTGGTGCCTGTCGAATCACAACGTATCAACCGTGATCCTCGGCGCATCGCGGCTGAGCCAGTTGCAGGACAATCTTTCAGCGCTTTCCAGCAAGTCCAAGCTGACGTCTGACGTGATGGCTCGCATAGAGGCGATCGTTGGCAACAAGCCGACTGCACCGCAGCGCTTCTGACGTACCTCTATTGAAAAAGGGACCCGCACCAGTGTGGTGCGGGTCCCTTTTATGCAAGTCCATGCACTGCCATGCTATACATGAGTGCTGCACATATGCCCTTGCAGCAACTCTAATGTGCACTGAGTTGGTTAACCGTTGATTAAGCCCGCGAGCGCGGCCGGGCGAATGAATACGCCCCGCCCTTTTCCAGCGCTCGCTGGTAGGCGGGCCGCGCGTGGATGCGGTCAAGCCATGCCAGCGTTGCCTTCCGATTTTTGCCGAGAAGGCCTCTGGCGTTCGCAGCTTCCAGCGGAAAACTCATTATGATGTCGGCGGCCGTGATATCGTTGCCGGCAAACCATGGTCGGTACGACAGCTCGTTCTCGATGAAGTCCAGATGTACATCGAGCATCGGCCTGGCCTTCCTGGCCGACACTTTGCCAAGAAAGGGCACCCTGGATAGCACCAGCATAGCGAACAGGATGGGCATCACCGACCCCTCAGCATAGTGAAGGAACTGGCGATAGCGGATTCTGTCCCCATAGCTCGAAGGAACCCCCAACTTGCCGCCGACCTTTTCGGCGAGGTATTCGCAGACCGCCCCCGTCTCGACGAGAATGACGCGACCTTCCTGCCCATCGAGGTCCTCGACGACGGGCGATTTGCCGAGAGGATGAAGCGCCTTCAGTTCCAGCGGCGCGCTCATGTCCGCACGACGTTCATAGCTCTTGACCGTGTACCCCAGACCGATCTCCTCGAGCATCCATAGGACACGCTGCGAGCGGCTGTTGTTCAGATGATGGACGATGAGCATGACATTTCCTTTCGAGCGCACGGTCGTCCCTCAACCTGCGGCATGAATGAAGGTTCCCCTGCCGGGCGACGTGGTGGTTTGCCGATGCGAGGAACGACATACGGGTTCAGCCGTTATGACCATGAGCCAAGGAGGTAAACCATGTCTAATGTCGTGAATACCGATGGCAATGCGCCAAACAACGCAACGACCAGTAACACGTTCGGAAAATCAGTGGAGAGCCAAGCCCAGATTTCGGACGCAGCAAGAGTGGGCTCCAGCGATGTCGCCAAAGGCGAAGCCCTGAATATTTACCGACTTGAGCCGCTCGCGGCCGCCGATGACCCGCGCTGGCGCAATGCCCCCGGTCACGGCACGGTTATCGTTGCAGCCCGAACCTCTGGTGATGCACGTATCGTCGCCGCGTCGCGGGAACTCGACTTCATGGAAGTGGACGCGGCACCTGCCGAAGATGTGACCACATCCAACGCAAGCGCATTTCGTGACGACAAACTCTATACGGTTATCGAGATCGAGCACGCGCGGCATGACGTCCGAAGGGGCGTATTGGAAGGAGATATCTCCGTCGCTACAATTGTTCCAGTTCAGGTCTAGGCACTTGGCGGCTGACACGAGCGATGCAGCTTCAGTCGTCGCTTGTCGAAGTATGTAGTCTCGACACCGTGACCCATTTGAGCACGAGAAATAAAAGAGGACGCCCGATACAGTCGTCCTCATTCTAACCGTCAGGTCGGCGTTTTCGATACCGTCACGCCGTCAGTGGGCGTTCACAGACGGTAGGAAGGATTCGACGTCGCGTCGCTCCTTGTCATCAAGTGGATGAATGTTCTGATCCCAGAACGATTCCGCCTCGGACGGCTCGCTCTCCCACCGTCGGGTAGAGCTAAGATTATCATCAATATCGGCAAGACGTGTGCCACCGAGACGACGATATTCATCAGCGAGTTTTTAGCGTTATTGTCCGTTTTTGCTCTCCTTCATGAGGAGAACTCGCGCAGGACACACCAGTTCCCTGCTGCAAACACGCTACTGCGGTTTCTCGTGCGGATCCGAGTTTTCGGCGGAGATGCGGGCAAGGCGAAGCCGCTCACTCTTCTCGCGCTTGGCCCGCGCTTCGGCTTCGATCAATTGCGTCGCGCTCTGGTGCGTTTGATTGAAGCGCTTTTCTCGCGACTCCTTGGTGGACTTCTCACGTTCTCTTGTCATGCGTCGTCGAACCCGAATGTTCCTGCCGATTGCCACGGCCAACCACTGGCCACACGTAGCACTCAAAGCGCAGGCGCTCATTAAAGTTTGACATAGCAGCGATCCGGACGGTCAATCGCGTGGTTGAGACCTGCCTGTGCGCTGCCGCAAAACTGGAACGGCAACGCGCGCTGGCCACCGTTAAGCAACGGAACCTTTTCGCCTCGTGGAACTTTTGCAGACATGAAACGGAGATTTATCTTGGGGCTTCACCGTGCAATTTCAGACCAGTGTGCCCAATCTGAGATGACACAAACGTCAGTTCGACCATCATTTGACATCAAGCCATTCGTTGCTGAACGTGAGACTGGAGACCGAAATGGGCTGCCCTTGTTCGTCACGCACCGTGACAGATATGATAGCGCGGTCGCAGACCGGCAATTCATCACGCGCGACCTCCAATAATATTTTGGCGACCTCACGTACGACACCACCTCTTGAGCTTATCTCTACACCGTGATCGTCCCGGAGCGGGCCGTCGCCATTGTGAAGGTCGAAGTAGTATCGGCTCATGCGTAAACCTCTTGTTTGAGATGCTTAAGCGCTCAGCGGGCCGATAGTTCCGATTAAATAAAAACAACCGTGTATGCGGCTTCAAAAGCCGGGAGATTTCATGATAGACGCACTGCTTCTCAACTTGACCCATCGCGACTTCGTTTCAGAGGAAGAGAAATCCCGATTGCGTGAACTGGTCGGAAGGGAGCGTACGTTCGGCCCGGGCGAGGACATCGTCATCGAGGGATCCCGGCCCACGTACAGCACACTCATGGTCGATGGGCTCTCGGCGCGCTATAAGCATATGGCCGACGGATCTCGCCAGATCACGGCCCTCCAGGTGCCCGGAGATTTCGTCGATCTGCATGCGTTTCTGTTGAAGAAGCTCGATCATGGCATCGTGGCGATCTCTACCTGCCGCGTTGCGTTCGCCGACCATGCGGATCTGCGAGATATCACAGAAAAGATGCCTCATCTGACGCGGCTATTGTGGCTGAACACGCTGGTGGACACCGCCATTAATCGCGAATGGATCTCGTCGATGGGCCGTCGTTCGAAAAGGGCGCACATCGCCCACCTGATTTGCGAGCTCTATGTCCGCCTGAAAACCGTAGATCGGGTCAGCGGCTGGTCGTTCCAATTGCCTCTCACCCAAGCCGAATTGGCCGATGCGATGGGCATATCCCTCGTTCATGTAAACAAGACCCTGCAGGTGCTGAGGCGCGAGGAAGTGTTTATCTGGGAGAACCGCACTCTACAGATCATCGACTGGGAGCGTTTGACGGAAATTGCAGAGTTTGACCAGACTTACCTGAATTTGATCGTCGAGCCGCGGTGATCCTTTCGAAGCGCTGTAACGTATTGCATTTTGCATCGCCTGCGTTAACTCACGCTTTGCTTATGGACTGCGAGGCAAGCTGAAGACAGCTACCACGGTCAGACTCGATCCCGATCTTCTGGAAGCGGTTCGCACGGGCGCCGAACGGCAAAACCGTACGCTGACCAACTTCGTGGCGACCGCGGTGGAAGATGATGACGAAGTCGCCGAGGTAACTGGCGAAATGCTGGATGCCATAGGCCTGGACGTGACGCGCGCGACTGGTGCCCAGGCGGCGCTGAACGTTCTCTCCGGCGACCAGCAGTTCTCCCTGATCTTCTCGGATATCATGATGCCCGGGGGCATGAATGGTATCCAGCTCGCCGGAGAAGTGCGAAGGCGCTACGGAGCGATCCCACTGCTGCTGACAAGCGGTACGCGGCCGCCTTCTCCGATCAGGCTTAGGATCTCGGTGTGCGGCTGTTGGCGAAGCCTTTCAGTATCGACGAGCTGGGAGAGAACATTCGTCGAGAGATCGATCGTCCGCGATAGCGTTTGCCGGCGATGCCGGTCTTGCCGAGCGGCATCTTATGTGATCGATATCCGACGTCGCCAGTTGACGGCGCCGCCGCTTTCATCCACCAACCGCATGAAGGGATATGATAATGCCTTACACTCTTCTGGATGACGCAGCCGCCGGCGGCTTGTTTGTCGGCCGCGTTTGGAATCCCGCCGTCTCCGGCCCCAGCATTGTCACCGTCCGTGATGGCCAGTTGATCGATATCACGTCCAGGGATGCGCCAACGTTGAGCGCGTTGCTGGAGAACCCAAACCCGGCAGGCTTCGTGCGTGCCGCGACCGGTCATGCGATCGGTACGCTTGCCGATATCGCCGCAAACAGCACCGGCAAGCCGGACTCCGCCTGGCCCTATCTGCTGGCGCCGGTGGATCTGCAGGCCATCAAGGCCTGTGGCGTGACCTTTGCGCAGTCGATGATCGAGCGGGTGATCGAGGAAAAGGCGGCCGGCAGTCCCGAGCGCGCAGCAGCCATCCGCGAGCGCGTCAGCACGCTGATCGGCGGAAGCCTCAACAATCTGAAAGCCGGATCGCCGGAAGCCGCGATTGTGAAGCAGGCGTTGATCGACGAAGGCATGTGGTCGCAATATCTTGAGGTCGGTATCGGCCCGGATGCCGAGGTCTTTACCAAGGCGCCTGTCCTCTCCTCGGTCGGCTGGGGCGCCGATGTCGGCCTTCATCCGGTCTCGACCTGGAACAATCCGGAGCCGGAGATTGTGCTGGCGGTCGACAGCCGCGGCGAGATCAAGGGCGCGTCGCTGGGTAACGACGTCAACCTGCGTGATATCGAGGGGCGCTCGGCACTGCTCCTCGGCAAGGCCAAGGACAACAATGCTTCCTGCTCGATCGGTCCGTTCATCCGGCTGTTCGACGCGACGTTCGGACTTGACGATGTGCGTAAGGCCGAACTCGACCTGAAGGTCACCGGCGAAGACGGCTTTGTGCTCAACGGCAAGAGCTCGATGTCGAAGATCAGCCGCGACCCCACAGATCTGGTGCGCCAGACCTGCGGCGCGCATCATCAGTATCCGGACGGTTTCATGCTGTTTCTCGGCACATTGTTTGCGCCGACGCAGGACCGTGACGCCCTCAACCAGGGCTTCACCCATAAAATCGGCGATGTCGTCGAGATTTCCTCGGCCGGGCTGGGTTCGCTTGTCAACACCGTGCGCCTGTCGAACGAGTGCCCCCCGTGGACGTTCGGGATCAGCTCCTTGATGGCCAATCTGGCAAAACGCGGACTGCTTTAGATCGAAACGCAGCCGCAGGGCATCGGCCTTTTCGTCGACTGCTGTAAAAATACGGCAGATGGCATCATTTCGTCTGTCCTTCCAACGTTTTGTGCATATATCCGTATCCGGGTGCGCAGCAAATATGTGAGGACATAACCCATGAAACTGATCGTCGCCGCACTGGTCGGCGCCATTGTCCTGAGCGGATGCACGACGGGCAAGGACTACGATGCACCGGGCGTCGCGCCGATCCCGGGCAGCATCACCTATCGCGGCCAGCCGCAGACCAAGCTGACGAAGTCTCCCATCGGATCGACGTTTCCTCACAACTTCATCAACCAGTTTGGTGAGCAGGTGGAGGAAACATACATGATCCAGCCGGACCGCTCGCTCAAGATCGTCCATCGCGAGGTTCGCCCGATACGGTTCGGCGGTCGCGATTGAGTTTGGTTGGCAAGTCAAAGGCTTGGCCTGACATTTTATCGAAGATATCACCTGATCGTCATGGACGCACGGTTGAATTTCATCCGTTGCTGGGACAAACTGCTGGTGCTTGAAAGCCGGTTTTCCGGGAGGACCGTTTCGTTCAGGTCAGCATAGGAATACAGCATGAATGCAAAGACACCGAATGCCATTGATAGCTACGTAGGCTCGCAGGTCAGAATGCGTAGACAGCTTTTGGGGCTGAGCCAGGAAAGACTCGCGGACCAGATCGGCGTCACGTTCCAGCAAGTGCAGAAATATGAAAAAGGCATGAACCGCATCGGCGCCAGCCGGCTGCAGAGGATTGCCGAAGTCCTGAACACCTCCCCCAGCTTCTTCTTCCAGCAGGATCCGAACGAGCCGCTGTCTCTTGCGGGCCTGGACCTGACGGTAACCGCCGATCCGGTCGCGGAATTCCTGCAGTCAAAGGAAGGTTTGGCGCTCAACAAGGCGTTCATGAAAATCACGGATATGCATCTCCGCGAAAAGATCGTCGCGCTCGTCAAGGCGATGGCGCAAACGCAAGTCGATCGCTCGGTCAGGGCTGACCAACAGAAGCACGATATATCGCCGAATTGATCGGCAATACCGCCCAAAGGACACGACCCATCCTTTCACTGCGGTCAGTCAGCGGCATCTTGGCGCTTCCGGATATGCGAGCGCCGACTTAACGACTCGGACGCAACGCCGCTGCTGCAGAGGGGCATCAAGAATGGCCCCTCTGCACTTCACCTGCCGATATGGCCCTGCAGTGCCGACTATTCGTCGAGGTAACGTTCCGTCAGACGCGCCCACATTGCCGCACCGGCCGTCAGGCTTTCATCGGCAAAGTCGTACTTGTCGCTGTGTAGAATGGCGGAATTGATGCCGTTGCCGAGACGCAGGAAGCTGCCAGGCTTGTGCTGCAGGAAATGTGAGAAGTCCTCGCTACCCGGGATTAGCGGGCAAAGCGCGACATTACCCTCGCCTACGAGTTCCTCGGCCACCATGCGCGCGAACTCGGTCTCTTTCTCGGAATTGACCACGACGGGATTGCCGTAGACGTAGTCAATCTCGACTGTGGCGCCAAAACCTTCGACAATCGACGTCGTCAGCGTCTTGATCCGCGCTTCGAGAAGCTCGCGCACCTTTGGATCGAACGAGCGCACCGTCATCAGCATCTTCGCATATTCCGGAATGACGTTCGCGACTTCGCCGGAATGGATGGCGCCGACCGTTACGACAGCCGTCTGCGTCGGGTCGACGTTTCTCGATATGACCGACTGCAAGGACACGACGAGATTGCAGGCCACGAGAACCGGATCGATCGTCAGATGCGGACGCGACGCGTGGCCGCCCTTGCCCTTGATCTTGATCTCGACGGTGTCGGCCGCCGCCATCAGCGGACCGGAGCGCATCAGCCAGCTTCCCTCAGGCGCACCCGGGTGATTGTGCAAACCGAAGATCGCATCGAACGGGAAGCGCTCGAACAGGCCGTCTTCGATCATCGCCGTCGCACCGCTGAAACCGCCGGCCTCTTCTGCCGGCTGGAAGATCAGGTTGACGGTGCCGTTGAACCGACGCGTGCGCGCCAGATATTCGGCAGCCCCGAGAAGCACCGTCGTGTGGCCATCATGGCCGCATGCATGCATCTTGCCCGGCACCTGGCTGGCGTAGGGCTTTCCGGTCTGCTCGGTGATCGGAAGGGCGTCCATGTCGGCGCGAATGGCGATGCTCTTCTTGCCAGCACCCGCAGTCATCCGGGCGACGATGCCGTGACCGCCGACATTGCGCGTCACCTCATAGCCCCAACCTTCGAGCTTCTCCGCCACGAAGCGGGCGGTTTCGGCTTCCTCGAACGACAGTTCCGGATGTGCGTGGAGATGCTGGCGGATCGCCGTGAGTTCGGCCTTCATCGGCTCGAAGTCGGAGAGGCGCGCGAAGTCATTGTCGATGGTCATCTTCGTTCCAATTCTCTGCATACGTTATTCATGACCGGCCCTGCTATGGGCCGGCTGAGTTTTTGGCTTGGCTGCGGGAAACCCGATAGCTAGATGAAGCGTGACAGGAAGGCCTGCGTGCGCGGATGCTGCGGATTGCCGATAACATCCTCCGGCTTGCCCTGCTCCACCACGACGCCGCCGTCCATGAACACCACGCGGTCTGCAGCTTCGCGGGCGAAGCCGATTTCGTGGGTGACGACGATCATTGTCAGTCCCTGGCTTGCCAGATCCTTCATCGTTGCCAGCACTTCGCCGACAAGTTCGGGATCGAGCGCCGAAGTCGGCTCATCGAACAGCATCAGTTTCGGCTTGATTGCCAGCGCACGGGCGATGGCGACGCGCTGCTGCTGACCGCCGGACAGTTGCCGGGGATAGCTGTTGATCTTGTCCGAAAGACCGACCCGCTCAAGCAAACGCTTGGCGTCCCCGATCGCGTCCTTGCGGCTGCGGCCGTGGATGCCGACCGGCGCTTCGATGATGTTTTGAAGCACGGTCATATGCGGATAGAGGTTGAACTGCTGGAAGACCATGCCGATCTTGCGACGCTGCTTGGCAATTCCGTTGGCGGAAAGGCTTTCCAGCCGATCCTTGTTGAGCCGGTAGCCGATCTGCTCGCCATCCACCTCGATCGAGCCCTTGTTGATCGACTCAAGGTGGTTGATACAGCGCAGGAAGGTCGACTTGCCGGAGCCGGAAGGCCCGAGAATGACGACGACCTCGCCGGGCGCGACATCGAGGTCGATGCCCTTCAAGACTTCGAGATGGTCGAAAGATTTGTGAACGTTGCGGGCCCGGACCAGCGGCTCGACGTTGGTGATCGCGTTCAATGACTTGCCTCCCCAATGGTGGCAGCGGGTTCGGCGGCCGGCTTGGCGTTGCCCGAGCGGCGTTCACCGCGGCTGTAGTAACGCTCGAGATAGCCCTGTCCGACATTCAGGATCGACGTGATGAAGAGATACCAGAGGACCGCGACCATGAGCATCGGTATGATCTCGAAGGTGCGGTTGTAGATTGACTGTACCGAATAGAGCAGGTCGGCCATGGCGATGACGCTGACGAGCGAGGTCGCCTTGATCATGCTGATCAACTGGTTGCCGGTCGGCGGCACGATCGAGCGCATCGCCTGCGGAATGATGATCCGGCGCAGCGCCCGCAGACGCGTCATGCCGAACGCTTCGGCTGTTTCTGCCTGGCCGCGGTCAACGGAAAGCAGGCCGCCACGGATGATTTCCGCCATGTAGGCCGCTTCATTGAGCGCCAGACCGACGATGGCAGCCGTCATCGGCGTGATCACCGAGTTGGTATCCCAGCTGATGAGGGTGGGGCCAAAGGGAATGGAGATGGAGATCGCCGGGAACAGCGTCGACATGTTGTACCAAAAGATCAGCTGGACCAGCAGCGGCGTGCCGCGGAAGAACCAGATGAACAGAGCGGCCACCGAGCTCGCCAGCCGATCATCGGACATCCGCGCGATGGCGACGATGAGGCCCAGGATGACGCCAAGGATCATGGCGACAACGGTCAGGCCAAGGCTGACATAGAGACCCTTGATGACCGTCGGGTCGAACAGATACTGGCCGACGACCGGCCAGCCGAAGTTTTCATTGCTGGCGATGATCCAGGCAAAATCGACGACAACCAGCGCAACGACGATCCACAGGACGAGGCGGCCCGTTCGGAACGGCGTGTGGGCCGTTGCCACATCGCGAAAGTCTGCAGCGCCCGAAGGCGCTGCATTGTTGTTGGTGTTGGTGCTCATTTTGGAAGCTGTCCGCCGAGGTTGAGGCCAGGCTGCGTGATCATGTTGTTCTCAAGGCCCCACTTCTTCATGATCGTGGCGTAGGCACCATTGTCCATCAGAACCTTAATGGCATCGATCATGATCGGACCGAGCGGCGAACCCTTCGGCACGACAGCACCCTGGAAAATATCCTCGAAGCCGTTCTTCTGACCAACGCCGGTCAGTTCCAGCTGGCCATTGGCCTGAGAAACGAAGTAGGTCAGCGGCGCCTGCGAGGAGAAGAAGGCATCGGCGCGCTCGGAGCGAACGGCCAGGATCGACGCCGGCTGGTCGGTATAGGACTGGACTTCCACGGCGCTCTTGCCCTCGGTCGTGCATTTGTCGGACTGCGCCTTGATCACGCGCTCTGCGGAACCGCCGGCCATGACCGAGATGCGTTGACCACAGGCGGTATCGAGTGAGGTGATACCCTTCGGATTGCCCTTGAGCGCTGCGAAGACCACGTATTCCTTGACCCAATCGACGAAGTCGTTGGCCGCTTCGCGATCCTTATAGTCACCGACCGGACCGAAGGCGAACTGATAGCGGCCTGAGTTGACGCCGGCCAGCAATGCCGGAAGGCCGCCAACGGTGGCATGTTCGATCTTCACGCCCAGAACCTGTCCGATCGCGTCGGTAAGGTCGGCACTAGCGCCGGTCATCTCGGTGCCGGTGACGATCTCATAGGGAGGGAAAGAGCCGTTGTTGACGGAAATCATCTTGCCCGAGGTCTTGATGGCATCAGGAAGCTTGTCGTGCAGTTCCTTGTTGACCTCGATCTTGATTTCCTGAGCCTGCACCGGGCTTGCGAGCACGACACCGGCCAGCGCGAGATAGGCGATTTTCTGAAGCGACATTGGTATTCCCCTTTTATATTACGAAGTCACGATCTCAGTTGTTTACGGATGCTGCAGCGATACGGTTTCCGTCGGTATCGAATTCGAAGAGTTCTTCCGGCGTCATATGGCGCTGCATGATGCCCTGGGCGTGCAATTCACCGGCGAAGTCGTCGATCATCTTTCGGTTTGCAGCAAAGCCGCTTGCGTCCCAGCCTTCCGGCAGTTCGAGCGACGACTTCAGGAGCTCGTCGAACATCCATGGCGTGGTATCCGCATATTTGCGGCGCTTGCTCAGCCATACATGCTGAGATTCGTCGATCACCTTGCTGATCTCGGCGATGATCCATGGATTTTCCGCAACGATTTCCGCCTTGATGCCAATGAGGTGCATGCCGGGTACATAGCCAACTTCCTCGAAATATCGACGCTCAGCGCCGCGGAAATCGGAAAGGACCTGGCGGAACGGTGAACCATTCGCGAAGTAACCGTCGGGCATGAACGGCGTAAAGATGGCGTCCAACTGGCCTTCCTTCAGCAGGTCGACCATCGGTCGCTCGCCGGGGGCGGCTTCGATACAACCGGGACGGCCGAAGCCATCGAGGCGGTCGGTGATCGGATGCGCTTCGGTCAGACGACCGGCGTACCACATGGCATCATCGACGTTGACGCCTTCGCGTCGAACGGCGGCACGCGTCCAGGTATTGCCGGAGTCGCGCCAGCCGGTGACGCCGATACGCTTTCCGGCGAGCTGTGACAGTTCCGTAATCGGGCTGTCCTTCATGGTCACAACGCAACGATGACGAAAGCCGCGCATGATGAAGTTAGGGATACCGACAACGCTGTGGTCGCCATCGGCACGCAGCTGCGTGTAGCGGCTGAAGGACATCTCGGCAGCATCGCAGGTATCGCTTTTGCCGACATGCGAGACAAGCGTTCCGACGCGCTCCACCTTGATGTCGAGCTTCGGCGACGAAACATCACCGAGGATAAGGGGCGTCATGTAATCCCAGTCCCGGACGGCAAGACGAAGAGTAATCGGCATCAGCATTCACTCACAATAATTCTTGTCTGAACGAGAGATAAATGTTCAAATCATGCCGATCAAATGTTATTTTGTTATTGAACATTAAATACTGGCGAAAAAATGAGCGAAACACGGGGCGCAACTTGGTTTGCTGAAAAAATAACCGATCGAACAATCCGCGGAATCGCGATTGAAACCAGTGCGTTGATCCGCGCCGGCGCACTGCCTGTGGGCACCAAATTGCCTCCCATTCGCGATCTTGCCTTCGCATTGGGCATCAGCCCTGCAACCATCTCCGAAGCCTGGAGTGAGCTCCGCCGACAGAAGATCATCAGTGGACGAGGTCGAAACGGCACCTGGGTAAGCGGCGACCGGTTCGTGGCAAAGCCGGAACGGCTGGCCAGCGCGGGCCACTATGGTGAAGGTGTCCTGAACCTGACCGCTGCTGTGCCCGACGTGACATTGCTGCCGAAGCTAGCTGAAGCCATGGTCTACGGCGCGTCCGCCGACAATCTCAACAGTTATGAGCGCAGCCGTATTCTACCGGAATTGGAAACAGCGGTGCGGCACAACTGGCCATATGAACCGGAGGCGTTTCTGGCGACGAACGGCGGCTATAACGCTGTGTACACGCTCATGAATGCGCTGGTGATGCCGGGTGCATCGGTCGCGATCGAGAACCCAACGGCTATGCGCCTGCTGGACATCCTTGAGGATCGCGGCGCGAGGATCCTGCCGATTGAGTGCGACCAGCACGGTCCCCTGCCCTCATCGTTGGAGACGGCGATGAAGCAACGGCCGGTCGCCTTCATTTTCCAGCCCCGCGTGCACTCGGTGACGGGCCAGGGCGTTAGCGCCGAGCGGATGGCGCGGCTTGCTGACGTGCTGCGCGATACCGATACCTTGATCATCGAGGACGACGGTGTTGGCGACATTTCGACCGCGCCACGCCAGTCGCTCGGTCACCTCTTTCCCGATCGCGTCATCCACATTCTTTCGTTTTCGAAGACACACGGGCCGGATCTGCGATTGGCCGTTCTCTCGAGTTCGAAAGCGATTGTCGACCAGATTCAGTCCTACCGCAGCTTCAGCGCCGGCTGGACCAGCCGTATCCTGCAGGCGGCCGGCGCATGGCTGATCCGCGATCCCGCAACCCAGGAGACGGTGGTCAGGGCAAGGGAAATATATTCTGAGCGCCGCGGCAACCTGGTAGAGGCGCTGAGGGAGCGGAACATCGATGCCGCGCATGGCAATGGCCTCTCCGCCTGGGTACCGGTTTCGTCGGAGCCCTTTGCGATGGTCACGCTCGCCGCCCGGGGCATTGCGGTCCATCCAGGTACCAAGTTTTCTTTATTGCCCGGCAACTTCCTTCGCGTCGCAACTGCCACTCTTTCCGACCGTTGTATCGAAGTGGCCGATGCGATTGCGCTCGCTGCTTCGCATGATTGAGTCAGTTGGAGCAACAGGCAAACCAAAGTTAGGACACGGCCGCGCCATTAAACTATCATCTTCTGTCCGCTGCACCGCCCAAAAAACATTCGGGTCAGGTCTTGCTCTAAACATAGTCGGCTCATAAATGAGCGACAGAATTTGACCTCTCAATTCTTAAGGGTTTTCTACTATTCTCTATGATGCCGCCCCGACTTGCCGCGTGTCCTCGGGTGGCAGGAAACCTCGGATGATGCAGGTGGTCTATCGTCTTTCCCGCCCCGTATGAACCAGGTCAGACCAACCGTTTGCCGGCCATCCTCATTCCCTCTCCCGTCGAGGTCTACGACCCGTGAATCAACAGACTGCAGCCAATCCCGTGGAAAGACGTGTCGTTCTGCACTTCCCCGGCTTCGAGCCTCTCGACCCAAAGGCCCATCACGCCCGTTACGTCAGGTCCGCGAACCAGAGCGCCAAGGTCTGGGATGTCAAATTCGACGTCAGCGGCCTGCGCAAAGGCGATGCAGGTTCTTTCTTTGATACGAATTGTACCACAACAGATGCGCGAACATCCGGCCGCGTGTTCATCTATGATCATAATGAGCTTGTTCACCACTTCACCGACAAGAGCCTGATCCGCCGACTGGCCGCCGGCTACGGCGCAGCGGCAAGCGTTGTATTTCAAGGCGGTCTGTTCGGTTATTTCAGGCATGCTTGGCGCTTCGGCCTGTTCTTTGTCTTCCCGTTCCTGTTTGTGGCAGTGGCAATCGCGCTCAGCCTTCTCATCGCGGCTTTTCCCGACTTACTCGGCTTCCAGCGATGGCACTTGCTTTGGAGCACGGTGCTGGCAGTCCTGTTCTTCACCTCGGTTTTCCTTCCCTTTTCGCGAAGGCTGCACACCCTGCATCTTTTCGCTGATTGGGAGCTGGCCGTGGCATTGGCCAATATGGAAGATCCCTTCGTTATTCAGTGGCTCGAACGCTGCAAGAACAGCGTCCGCGAAGCCCTTAACGAAGAGGCTGACGAATATCTGATTACTTCTCACAGCATGGGATCGAGCGTCGCCGCCCATGTGATCGGCATGCTGATCGAGGAAGAGCCGCGCATTCTGGCCGGCAAGCGCGTGGTGTTCGTGACGCTCGGCGGCGCCATCCTGCAATGCGCCCTGCTACGGCCGGCAACCAAGCTGCGCGCCCGCGTCGGCGCCATCGCCAGAGCGAAGGATGTCTTTTTCCTCGAGATCCACTGCCTGACCGACGTGATCCACTTCTACAAGTCGCGCGTCGTCGCGCTCGCAGGCCATCCGGATGCACCGCAGGCGGCAATCGCGACCATCCGCATGCGAAACATGCTCACTACGGAACATTACCGCAAGATCAGACGCGACTTCCTGCGCGTGCACAGGCAATACGTGCTCGGCCCCGACTTGCGAGCTGCCTTCGACTTTACCCTGATGACCGCGGGGCCACTTCCGGCGGCGGCGTTCGCACACTTCACGCAGGAACGGACCGCGCAGCTGTAAGCCGCCCAAGGTAAAATCGAGAAGCCCGACTGAACTCGTTCAGTCGGGCTTCTCTTGGCTGAGCAATGGCATTCGGTTGCGCACGCTACTCGATGGCCGAGAGCAGAGCCGCAGCCGGCGGGTGCGATGTCCGCTCCGACGCTGCAGCCTCATCGCCGACCAGGCAACGGATCAGCTGGTCCATGCTGACGCTGCCGACCTCGTGCCCGTCCGCCGAGATCACGGTCGCCGCGGTTGCATTGGCAATCGACATCTCCCGCAAGCACGCCTCCACCGTGGTGCTCGCAGGTATGCGAACCGTCTGCTTGCCCGACGACCCCGGCGGCGCCATGATCGCCTCCACCTGGATAACCCTTGCCCGGTTCACTTCCTTGACGAAGGCGGCGATGTAGTCGTCCGCCGGCTTCAGGACGATATCAGCCGGCGTGCCCTGCTGGATCACCTCCCCGTCCCGCAGGATGGCGATACGATCGCCGAGCCTCAACGCCTCATCGAGATCGTGGGTGATGAAGACCACGGTCTTCTTGAGCTCCTGCTGCAGGTCGAGGAGCACCGTCTGCATGTCGACGCGGATCAAGGGATCGAGCGCCGAATAGGCTTCGTCCATCAGCAGAATCTCGGCGTCGTTGGTCAGCGCGCGCGCGAGCCCCACACGCTGCTGCATGCCGCCGGACAACTGGTTCGGATAGTGTTCCGAAAAACCGTCGAGACCGACGCGCTTGATCCAGTGTTGCGCCCGCTCCTCGCGCTCGCCCTTCGACACCCCCTGGATCTCCAGACCGTAGACGGCGTTCTGAAGCACGTTGCGGTGTGGCAGCAGGCCGAACTTCTGGAAGACCATGGCGGTCTTCTTCTGCCGGAACTGTCGCAGCTGTTCCTGATCCATCCGACAGACATCGGCGTCGCCGTAAAGCACTTCCCCAGACGTCGGATCGATCAGCCGGTTGATATGGCGGATCAACGTCGATTTCCCCGAGCCCGATAGGCCCATGATAACGGTGATGCCGCCACCGGGAATGGTGATGTTTATATCCTTCAAGCCCAGCACATGTCCATGCTCGCGGTTGAGCTCGGTCTTCGACATGCCGCGCATCACCTGTTCGACGAACTCGCGACCGCGCGGTCCGAAGATCTTGTAGAGGTTGCGGATCTTGATCGATTGACTAGCCATGGACGACCTCCCGGTGCTTCTGCAGGCGCAGACCATAGGCCTGGCTGATGCGGTCGAAGATGATGGCGATGCCGACGATTGCGAGGCCATTGAAGACGCCGAGGGTGAAATACTGGTTGGCGATGGCCTTCAGCACCGGCTGGCCGAGACCCTGCACGCCGATCATCGAGGCGATGACCACCATGGCAAGCGCCATCATGATCGTCTGGTTGATGCCGGCCATGATCGTCGGCAAGGCGAGAGGCAACTGGACATTGCGCAGCTTCTGCCAACTCGACGAGCCGAACGCGTCAGCCGCCTCCAGCACATCTCGATCGACCATGCGGATGCCGAGATTGGTAAGCCGGATCATCGGCGGCAGAGCGTAGATCACGACGGCGATGACGCCAGGCACGCGGCCAATGCCGAGCAGCATGACGACGGGGATGAGGTAGACGAAGCTCGGCATCGTCTGCATCACGTCGAGGATCGGATTGACGACCCTCTGCATGCGGTCGGAGCGAGACATGGCGATGCCGATCGGCAAGCCGACGGCAATCGACAGGACGGTACAGACGAAGATCATCGACACGGTCTTCATCGTGTCTTCCCACATGTCGAAATAGCCGATGAGCAGCAGCGTGACGATACAGCCGACGACGATCCGCCAGCTGCGGGTGGCGAGCCAGGCGATGGCGCCAATGATGGCAACGACCAGAGGCCAAGGCATGCCGGTCATCAGGCGCTCGGCCCAGATCAGAAAGCTTTGCAGCGGGCTGAACAGCGTTTCGATACTGCCGCCATAGCCACGCGTGAAGGCACGAAAACCCTCGTCCACGCTCTTTTTCAGCGCGCGCAACAGGTCCTCGTCCATCGACGGAAATTTCCAGAGCCAATCCATGTCAGTTCCCCATGACAAAATCGGCGGCGGCCCTGATTATTGTTTGACCGTCGCGCCGGCGTGCATTCGGGCGGCCAATCTTGGCCGCCCGCTGTCGATGCGGTCTTAGAGCGAAGCCTTGATTTTGGCAGCGACCTCAGGCGAAACCCAAGTGGTCCACAGGTCCGCATTGTTCTTGAGGAAGTACTTGGCACCCTCCTCGCCGCTGGCCTGGTTGTCGGACATCCAGGCGATCAGCTTGTTGACGGTGTCGTTGGTCCAGGCGCGCTTATTGAGGTAGCCGACCACCTCGGGACCAGCCTTGTCGGCGAAGGTCTTGGTGACCAGAGTTTCGACGTTATCGGCCGGCCAGGCATTTTCCTTCGGATCGGCGCAATCAGCGACCGAGGTGCAACGCTTCCACTCATCGGCGTTGTATTCCGCGCCGTAGCCGAGCTTCACCATCTCGTACTTGCCGACCAGTGCCGTTGGTGCCCAGTAGTAGCCGACCCATGGCTGCTTGGCTTCGTAGGCCTTGGCGATCGAGCCATCGAGGCCCGCGGCCGAGCCGGTGTCAACCAACGTGAAGCCGGCCTTTTCGCCGCCATAGGCCTTGAAGAGTTGCGCGGTCACGACCGTGCCGCCCCAACCCTGCGGACCGTTGAACACGGCGCCCTTGCTCTTGTCTTCAGGAGCCGGGAAGAGCTCGGGGTGCTTCAGAAGATCCGGGATGGTTTTAACGTCAGGGTGCGCGTCGGCAAGGTACTTCGGAATCCACCAGCCCTGGATGGCGCCGTCGGAAAGGATCTTGGCCGCCTTGACAAACTTGCCATCGGCGAGGCCGCGATTGACGATCTCGGGCTGCAGGCTGACCCAGGCTTCCGGCGCGATGTCCGGCTGGCCCTTTTCGGCCATCGACGTTAGGGTCGGGACCGTGTCGCCGACCACCAGTTCGGCCTTGCAGCCGAAACCTGCCTCAAGGATAAGCTTGTCGATGTTCGCCGCCACTTCGGCGGACTGCCAGTTCATGTTGGCGATCGTGACATCGCCGCACTCGGCAGCGGATGCGGCACCGCCGAGACCCAGCAGGCCGACGGCAAGAACGGTGGAAGCCAAAAGCATTTTCATTTTCTTGTTCCCTCTGGTCGCGGTGCAACGTGAACCCGGGCGCTGGCGGCACCGCGTCCACCAACAACCGCATTGAGCCTTTATTGACGCGGCATGCGCCATTCCGATTGCGTCAAAAAATGGCGCATTGGAGCTTTCTTTCAATGTCCTTATACAACCTCTGTCGCAATATGATGATCCCTGTCGCACATGGCCTCATAGCAGCGACGCCAAGCGAAACGCCTCGTAGATCGCCGCGTGGATATTCCTGCTCGCCACCGCGTCTCCGATTCGAACCAGATCGAAACGGCCCGCCGCATTGCGGGTACGCAAAGGCCCACGTCTTGCGATTAGCGCGGCATAATCAACCGCGCCGAGGTTGCGTGATTGCGGCTTGAGCTCGAAGTAGAGATCGGCATTCGCCGTCGTCCCGTGCTCCACCACCACCTGCGACACGCGCCGCTTCCATTGCTGGTCTTCGGCATAGTCCGAGCCAAGGACGGCAACCAACTGATTGCCTTCCCGGCGAACGGATTTCAACCGCGTATTGATCGTCACCGTAACGCCCTTTTCAGCGAAAATCCTGGCGTAGGGCACATGGTTCATCCCTCCGACCTCGGGGGCAAAAAAGCGCTCCGGCGACACCAGTTCGAGTTGCGCACCGGAATTGGCAATCACCTCGGCCGCCGACATGCCCGGATGCGCGCCATTGTCGTCGAACAATAGCACCGTGTCGCCCGGCTTTGTAGACCCGGCGAGAATGTCCCACGAGGACGTCACCAGGTCGTCACCGGCCTCGAGCGCCGGAGATTGGGCGATGCCGCCCGTCGCCACCACGACCAGATCGGGATCGAAGGCCAGAACGTCGTCGCCACCGGCAAAGACGTCGTAGTGGATATCGACGCCGAGGCGTTCGAGTTCGTCCAGACGCCAATCGACGATGCCGATCATCTCCCGCCGCCGCGGATTGCGCACCAAAAGATTGATCTGCCCACCCACCTTGCCTGTCGCCTCAAGGATATCAACCGTGTGTCCACGTTCCGCAAGAACACGCGCGGCCTCAAGCCCGGCCGGACCGGCGCCGACCACTACCGCGCGACGGCGCGACGGCGCCCGATCGATCGTATGCTGCAGTTCCCCTTCGCGGCCGGTGACCGCATTGTGAATACAGAGCGCCTCGCCGCCCTCGTAGATGCGATCCAGACAATAGGTTGCGCCGACGCAGGGTCGAATGCGCGCCTCTTCTCCGGCTTCGATCTTTCGGATGATGTGGGGATCGGCGATGTGCGGCCGGGTCATGCCGACCATGTCAAGCTTGCCCTCGGCGATCGCATGCCTCGCCGTAGCTACATCCGAGATGCGCGCGGCATGGAATACTGGGAACTTCGTCGCCGCCCTGATCTCGCCGGCAAAGTCGAGATGCGGCGCCGAGGTCATACCCTGGATGGGGATGACATTGTTGAGCGCCACGTCGCTATCGATATGACCACGGATGACGTTCAGGAAATCGATCGATCCGGCAGCGACCAGCCGCCGCGCGATCTCGAGCCCCTCCTCACGTGACAGACCCTTCTCCCAGTCCTCATCGGCCACGAGGCGGATACCGACGATGAAATCGGCACCGACCACCTTGCGAACGGCCTCCGTCACCATATTCGAAAAACGCATGCGATTTTCCAGCGTCCCGCCGAACTCATCGTCGCGTACATTGGTCGCCGGCGACCAGAAGCCGTCCATGAGATGGCCGTACGCTTCGAACTCGATGCCATCGAGCCCGGCCGCCTGCATCCGCTGCGCCGCTGAGACATAGTCATCGATGATCCGCTCGATATCCCAATCCTCCGCCTCCTTGGGAAAGGCGCGATGAGCCGGTTCGCGGATCGGGCTGGGCGCCAGCACCGGCAACCAGTCGCCCTTGTTCCAGCCAGTGCGGCGGCCGAGATGCGTCAGCTGGATCATCACCGCAGTGCCGTGCTCGTGACAGTCGTCGGCAAGCCGCTTCATCCACGGCACGATCTCGTCGCGATAGGCATGCAGGTTGCCGAAGGCCGGCGGAGAGTCGGCCGAGACGACGGCCGAGCCCGCCGTCATCGTGAGCGCGATGCCGCCTTTCGCCTTTTCGCGGTGATAGAGACGATAGCGATCCGTCGGCATGCCGTGTTCGGAGTAGGCGGGCTCGTGTGCCGTCGACATCAGCCGATTCTTCAGCGTCAGGTTTTTCAGTTGGAACGGTTGAAGGAGAGGATCCTGCGAAGCCATTTATCTGCACCCGGTTATAGGACGGAATGCCGATCTTCTCTCAAAACGAACGTGCGCACGATGGATAAAACGCCATGAAACGACGCCAATGCGCCGCCGGCGAATTTTGTTGCCCGTCCTCCCATAAGCGACCGCTTTATTGTCATCAGCTGATCTTCGTCCGGCAGCGGAACCAAACGCGGCAAGCTGCGTTCTAGACGCCGATGAGGTACAGCATGAGCGACGAAAAACTCTGGAACAAGCCGGTGATCATTGCGATCGGATCGGCAAGATACATTGTCAAAAACACCCGCGATGCAGCGTGGCTGCTCGCCGACAAATGGCCGGTTCTGACAGGCAAGGCCTTCGTTCGCGCCCTTAAGGCATGCGCCGCAGCGATGGAGGGCAAGCGATCAGCAGCCTATGCAAGAATGGCCCTGATCGCGGCCGCCCGCCACGAGAACCTTCGGATCGAAGCCTGATCGTGTTGCCTCGCGCCACGAACGATGATCCGTCGCATCCTCAGGTCCATGATGACGGCATCAACCGTCGATGACATCCGCTTGTGGTCGATCGCCGGCACTGACGTGCTCCTGATGCCAGGCGCCGGTTTGATCTTGATACACGATCTCGGCATCCCGGCCGCCGACCTGCTGGCGGGACGCGGCATGCTTGGCGGCGGAAAGCGCGGCCTGGTGTGAGGCGAAGCTCTCCGACCAAACGTCATCAAGCCGGTAGCCCCAGCCGCCATCGTGTTGGCCAACGTGGTATGTAATCTTCATCGTCATCTTCCTTTAGAGGGTCGGGTATAACGGAAAGGTTCCGCAGCAAATATAGCAATCTCGCGAACCCGGGTCTTGTCCGCATTTATCTTTTTGGATCAACGCGTTGCCGAGAACGTTTGAAGCATCGCCTGTAAGTCCTGAGAGACTTCGGATATTGGATTAAGATGCGTCCGCAAGTGCCTTCTACGGGAAACATCCTACCCGCCGCATATTGGTCTAAGCGCCTGCGCCAGGATCGGTCGTGAGCCACTTCGAAAACGGCGTGTCGAAGCACGCCGTCGCGGTTCAGCCCTTGTTGGTCTCGAACAGTGACCGGAACTGCCGCGGTTGGCAACGCAGATACTGATCGGCCGCCGAGACATGCGCTCCGAAATGCGCAGCGGCGTGCCATGGCCAGCGCGGATCGTACAGGATCGCGCGGGCAATCGCGATCAAGTCCGCATCTCCCGTCCCGATGATTGCCTCAGCCTGTTCGAACTCGGTGATCAGACCTACAGCGATAACGGGCATGCGCGTGGCGGCCTTGATCGCCCTCGCGAACGGCACCTGATAATTCGGGCCGACGTCGATTTTCTGATGCGCCACCAGACCGCCGCTCGACACGTGGACTGCATTGCAGCCCCGCTGTTCGAGCGCCAAGGCAAACTGCGCGGTCTCATCGACGTTCCAGCCACCTTCGGCCCAATCGCTGGCGGACACCCGCATCGTTACCGGTCTGTTTGCCGGGAACGCATTGCGGACCTCTTCAAAAATTTCGAGCGGAAACCGCATGCGGTTTTCAAGCGATCCGCCATATTCATCGGTGCGCTTGTTGGAGAGCGGCGACAGAAACTGATGCAGAAGGTATCCATGCGCGCCGTGAATCTGGATTGCCGACAGGTCGAGGCGAGCCGCACGGCGGGCAGCGTCCGCGAATGCCTTTCGCAACCTTGCCACACCGTCCATGTCGAGCTGCCGCGGCGCGTCATATCGGGGGTCGAACGGAAGATCGCTGGCACCTACGGTCTTCCAGCCCTGTGGCTTGTCCGGTGAGATCTGGCCGCCACCCTTCCACGGGACTTCGCTTGACGCCTTGCGCCCGGCGTGCCCCAGCTGGATGCCGATCGGCATCTCGGACCAGCGCCTCACGGATTCCAGTGTGCGGCCCATGGCCCGTTCGTTGTCGTCGGAATAGAGTCCGACGTCGCCGTAGGTGATGCGGCCTTCCGGCGATACCGCCGTTGCCTCTATGGTAAGAAAGCCGGCTCCTGAGTTCGCCAGCATGCCGAGATGCATCAGATGCCAATCCGTCATCGAGCCTTCCTCGGCCGAATACTGGCACATGGGCGCGATGACAATGCGATTTTTCAGCGTCAGCTCGCCAATCGAAACCGGCGTGAATAGTTTTGCTCCGGACATCGTATCTCCGATCGATTTTCATGGTGGCTTCACCTGAGATGTCACGATGAAGCCGGATTCTAGATTTGGTCTCGATGACCCGCCTTGAATAGTGCACCTGAACTGGACTGCTTATCGCCTGCGATGGCAAGGTCAGAATCGCCTTTTCAGCGCGTGCTGGAAAGCTCGGCGGCAGCCAGCACGCTTTTCGCCCGCACCACATCAAGCAGGACGGTGATCATAGCAAGCGTTACGACCAGTGAGCAGAAACAGACTGTGGGCCATGCCAGAGCCGGCCTGAGCGATCGTGTAGAGGATGAGCGACCGCAAGTAGACCGACATGGTCGGCACTCCGGAGGAGGAGATGGCAATCGCCGCGCCGACCAGCACTACCCGACGGGGCGTCAGTCGGCGGGCGGGAATCGTCGCCAGCGCCGAGGCAACCGCGAAGAGCGCGATCGTCCCGCCGTTCACCAGTGCATTCGACGAAGAGACGACCTCGCGTGCGATCTGTGCACCAAGCGATAGTGTCATGGCGCCGAGAACGTACGCGGTCGTTACCGCTGCCGTTGCTGCCGCGAAAATGGCGAACTGATCGTTTGGCATCGCGGGAACACGCGGCCGGCGCGGCACTTGTCCAGATCGTGTGAAGCGGTGACGAGCGTCGACATCGACGAGCATCACCTCGCCGCCGAGGCGAATATCTCGCCGCCAAGGGCGATGTCGCCATCCGACAGAACGGTGATGTTGAACTGGCCGTGGCGAAAGCTGTGGAAATCCGTAGTCTGAGTCATATCGTGAAATCCTGCTGCCTGGTGTGTGGGCACAGGTGTTCTCGATATGAGCTTCGGGGAAAACAGACGTTTCTGGACTTCTGCCGTTCATTTTTGAACGGATGTAAACGACAAATAAGATCGCTATTTGCAAGCAATGGTCCATGCGAGACCATATTCTGCGTTGTTGATTTCACGGGAATTCACATGGGACCTTTCACGCTCGCCGATCCGATCGTCCAATTTCTCACACTGATGGTGGTCGCGGCCCTCGTCAGGATATTCATGCCAAATCGGCGCGCCGTGAAATTCGTCTCGAGCGTCGCCTTCTTTGTCGTCCTGTCCGGGTTGCTCATCTTCAACGACATCGAGCCCTACTCGTCTGCGCCTTCGTCGGAAGATACGATACATCGGCTGTTTCTCGGTTCTGCCAAGACGATCTGGTGGCTGGTCGGCGCAATGATGTTGGTAAGCTCTGTTCGCCTGTTCCTGATCATCGAGCAGCGTCCGCGTGAGGGCCGCCTCGTCCAGGATCTGCTCGCCGGCATCATCTACGTCGGCGCCGGCCTTTCCATCGTAGCTTACGTTTTCAGCGTTCCTGTCGGCACGCTGATCGCAACATCCGGCGTGTTCGCGATCATCCTCGGTCTGGCACTGCAGAGCACGCTGTCAGACGTCTTCTCCGGTATCGCCCTCAATCTCGGCCGCCCCTATGGCGTCGGCGACTGGATCGTGCTGGAGAACGGCATTCAGGGAAAGGTTGTCGAGACCAACTGGCGGGCTACGCACATGCTCAGCGGCACCAACGACCTTGTGGTCATCCCCAACAGCGCACTCGCCAAGGCGCAACTGGTGAACCTCACCAGCCCCGACGAAAGCCATGGAATCTCGATCAAGGTGCGCATCGAGCCCACGCGCCCTCCTGCGGTCATCGAAGAGATGATGCGAACCGTGCTGATGAGCAGCAACTGCATCATGCGATCGCCGGCACCATCGGTGGCCATCACCGCCCTGGACGGCCAGGCGATCGAGGTCGACCTTTCCTGGCGGGTTCTCAGTCTTTCGCAAACCTTGGCGGCCAAGAATGAGATTTATGACCTGATCTACCGCCACCTGCAGGCTGCGGGCATTTCGTTGGCCGGCCCCGAGGGCGTCGCATGGCACGCTGCGCCAGACCCTGCTGCTCCGTCACCGGAGCATTCGACCGCGTGGCGGCTGCTCAATGCAATGCCGCTGTTTTCGACGCTGACTGCCGACGAACGGGAGGTCCTTGCCTCCTCGATGGTACGACGGACCTACAAGAAAGGTTGCGTGATCATCGACCAGGGGGCGAAATCGCCTGCCCTCATGCTCCTGCGCAGCGGTGTCGTCGTCATCAAGCGGGACGAGGTAGGTCACGAGATCGAGCTCAACAGGCTTTCGCCGGGCGATGTTTTCGGCGAACGCGGTGTTCTGATGGACGCCGAAGAGCCCGGAACAATTCGCGCCCTGACATTCGTGGTGGTTTACGAGATATCGCAGCAGCACCTGGCGGCAATCCTGAAAGACCGTCCTGCGATGGCCGAGGAACTCGGGCTGACATTGTCACGTCGGCTGGAGTCCGAAAAACATCTGGCCGGCAACGGCTCTCTCGCCAGCAGGCAGCCGGAAACGCTGGCCGGGCGTATCCGCCACCTGTTCCAGCTCCAGCATGGTGAGGACATCTAGGGCGTGAAGATCCGTGTGATCGTATCGACGAAAGCGCGCAGACGGCCAAGCCGCTTCATGTCGCGGTGATACCCCCTGAGAAATGTGCTGGTCGATCGAGCCTCACCGTAGACGCGTCCTAGCCTATACCTTGCGATTGCAAAACGTCCCGGTCATTGTCAAATCCACCACGCCAATAAGGAGACAGCCGTGCCACATTCTTGCTCACATGTTCGTTTGGTCCGGGATGTCCGTCCCAAGACGCGCGGCTGCGAAGAGTGCCTGGCGGAGGGGCAAAGCTGGGTGCATCTGCGTCTTTGCCGCGAGTGCGGCCATGTCGGCTGTTGCGACCAGTCCATCGGAAAGCACGCGACCGCCCACTTTCACGAGACCGGTCATCCCGTCATGGAAGGATACGATCCTCCCGAAGGCTGGGGTTGGTGCTATGTCGATGAAATCGTGGTTGACTTGCCCGATCAAACCGAACAGGTAGGACCGATACCGCGGTACTACTGAACACCGATCGGGCATCAAACCCGCCACACTTCCGACTTCACATGGGACCCATGCATGGCCAAGGTGCTCGTTCTTTTTGCCCATCCCGGACAGCGCCATTCTCGCGTCAACATCCAGATGGCCGGCATCGCCCGCAGTATCGACGGCGTCACCTTCGTCGATCTCTATGCCGAGTATCCGAAACTCGACATCGACATCGATCTGGAGCAGGACCGGCTGTTGAAGCATGACGTCGTCATCTTCCAGTTTCCGATCTACTGGTACTCGACCCCATCGATCCTCAAGGAATGGCAGGATCTGGTTCTGGAATATGGCTTCGCCTATGGCCATACCGGCGACAAGCTGGCGGGCAAGGTGTTTCTTCCCGTCGTCACGGCGGGCGGGCCGGACCAGGCATACAGCGAACAGGGCAGCAATCACTTCCGGCTGCGGTCACTGCTCTCGCCGCTCGAGCAAACAGCGAATCTCTGCCGCATGCGCTTCATAGCCCCCTACGCACTGTTTGCAGCCCACGATGCCGGTCCCGACGGGCGGGCCGAGCCGCATCTGCAAGGTTACAAACGGCTTCTCGAAACACTGCGCGACGAAACCTTCGACATCGATGCCGCCAGGCGCCTCGAATTGCTGAGTGCCGACACGCTTCCCCTTCGTGAGGGCACCACCCATGAATAGCTTCATCTTCCAGGCCTTCGTCTATCTGCTCGCCGCCGTGGTCTCGGTGTTGATCGCCAAGCGCCTGGGTCTCGGCTCCGTGCTCGGATACCTCATCGCCGGTATCATCATCGGCCCGGCACTGCACCTGGTTGGCAACGAAACGCAGGATCTGCAGCATTTCGCCGAGTTCGGCGTGGTGATGATGCTGTTCCTCGTCGGTCTCGAACTACAGCCACGAGCGCTATGGGAGATGCGTTCCAAGCTCCTTGGGCTCGGTGGATTGCAGGTGGTGCTCACCTCGCTTGCCGTGATGGCCTTCGCCATGCTTCTTGGCCAGGTGTGGAGCGTGGCGCTGACGATCGGCTTCATCTTCTCGCTGTCGTCCACCGCCATCGTGCTACAGACGCTCGGCGAGAAGGGATTGCTACGGTCATCCGGCGGGCAATCGAGCTTTTCGGTGCTGTTGTTTCAGGACATCGCTGTCATCCCGATGCTTGCCTTCATTCCGCTGCTGGCGCTACCGGACCTCGCACGCCATGCGCTCGGCAGCAATGCAGAGGAAGGCGGTCACCATTCGCTCAGCCTGGTCGAGGGTTTGCCCGGCTGGCAGGTGACACTCGTCACCCTCTTCGCCGTCGCCTTCGTGATCGCCGCCGGGCATTATCTGTCGCGACCGATCTTCCGTCTGATCGCGAAGTCGAAACTGCGCGAGATCTTCACCGCAGCAGCGCTGCTCTTGATCATCGGCATTGCGCTTCTGATGACCGTGGTCGGCCTGTCGCCGGCGCTGGGAACATTCCTTGCCGGCGTGGTGCTCGCCAACAGCGAATTCCGACACGAGCTCGAAAGCGACATCGAGCCGTTCAAGGGTTTGCTGCTAGGGCTGTTCTTCATCACCGTCGGCGCCAGTATCGATTTCTCGCTGCTCTATGCTCAAGTCTGGACAGTGCTCGGGATCACCCTCGGCGTCATGGCATTGAAGGCGATCGTGCTGTTTTGCCTTGCCTTTGTCTTCAAGCTGCGCGGCACGGATCGCTGGCTTTTTGCGCTTGGGTTGGCACAGGCCGGGGAATTCGGTTTCGTGCTGATTTCCTTCACGGTACAGAGTGCCGTGCTACCGCCGGAACTCGCATCCGTCCTTCTGCTCGTCGTCGCCATGTCCATGCTGCTGACGCCGGCGCTGTTCATCATCTTCGACAGACTGATCGTGCCGCGCTTCGACCGCAAGCAGGAAGACGAGGCGGATGAAATCACCGAGCCCGGTTCTGTGATCATCGCTGGTCTCGGGCGCTTCGGACAAGTCGTCAACCGCATGCTTCTGGCCAATGGCTACAAGACGATCGTTCTCGATCATCAGGCCGACGTCATCGACGGCCTGCGAAAGTTCGGGGTACGCTCCTTCTTCGGCGACGCAAGCCGCCCGGATCTTCTGCATTCGGCCGGGCTTCACGAAGCGAAGGTGCTGGTCGTGGCGATCGATGATCCGGATCGGGCGATCGAGATCGTCAAGCACGCCCGGCGCGAGAACCCGCACATCCACATCATCGCCCGCGCCTTCGACAGGACAACTGTCTATCGCCTCTATGAAGCGGGCGCGCATGATATCGTTCGTGAAGTGTTCGACAGCTCGGTGCGCGCCGGCGGCTACGCGCTGAAGACGCTCGGGATGCATCCCTATGACGTTGAGAAGAGCAAGGCAGTGTTCGTGCGCCAGGACGTGCGCGGCCTTAGAACGCTGGCCCCTCTATGGAAAGAGGATGTCGCGGTGTACGACAACAAGGAATATATCGCCAAGGCCAAGGAGATTGCCGACTTGCTTGAGAAGGCTATGCTCGGCGATCGCAGCGCGCTTGGCGACAACGCTGAGCGCGGCTGGACACCGCCCGATATCGCTGCCGAGCGTCTCGAGAAGAATATCGACTGATCGGCGTGGCGGCTTTTGCCGCCACGCCGATCAGGTGACGGAAGGATGCGATACCGCGACCGGTCTTTCATGATCGGTGTGACGTTGACGCTCCAGATACTGGTGAACGGCCGCTATCACCACGGACCCCTCGCCAACGGCTGATGCCACACGCTTTACCGAGCCGGACCGCACGTCGCCGACGGCGAATATGCCATCCTTCGACGTCGCATAGGGCGAAAGCGGCGTATCGTCTGAAGGCGCCATTCCTGTCTTGACGAAGCCGTGCTGATCGAGATCGAGGCAACCCTCCAGCCAACCTGTGTTCGGTGACGCGCCGATCATCACGAAGATGCTGGTCACGGCAAGCTCGTGCGTCATGCCCGAGGTGCGATCGATCCAGGTTGCACCTTCGAGGCTCTTGTCTCCATGCAGGGCAGTGATCTGCGCCTGCTGATAAAGCGTGATGCGCGGCGAGCTCTTGATCCGCTGGACCAGATAGTCCGACATGGTGGAAGCAATGCCGCTGCGCATCAGCATATGCACGTGCTTGACGGTCTGCGACAGAAAGATCGCCGCCTGGCCGGCAGAGTTCCCACCGCCAACGACGATGATCGTCTCATCCGCGCAGACTTGCGCCTCCATGGCCGTTGCCGCGTAGTGGATCCCCTGCCCTTCGAACCTGTCGTAATCGGCGACATCCAGCTTTCGATAGCGGGCTCCCGTTGCAATGACGATCGAGCGGGCACGTAATGAGATCGCGTCATCCAGGATCAGCCGATAAGGATGGGTGGAGCAATCCAGACTGGTCACCTCGTGGGAGACAGAGATCCGTGCACCGAACTTCTGTGCCTGGATGTGGGCGCGCGCCGCCAGAGCCTGGCCGGATATGCCGGTCGGGAAACCCAGGTAGTTCTCGATCTTCGAGGATGTTCCTGCCTGCCCACCGGGCGCAAGGGTCTCCAGAACGATCGTGTTCAGCCCTTCCGACGCGCCGTAGACCGACGCAGCCAGACCGGCAGGTCCTGCACCGACGACCGCGACGTCATAGACAACGTCGGCTTCCGGCGGCTCATTGATGCCCAGAACATTGGCGAGCGCCGCGTTCGACGGGCTCGGCAAGACGTGCCTGTCAGGCGTGATGACAACCGGCAAGGCGCTGGCAGCCACATCCATCGATGCCATCAAGGACGATCCCGTCTCGTCAGCCACCGGATCGACGACCGCAACCGGATAGAGATTGCGGGTCAGGAACCGCTGGATCCGCAGGACGTCGGCATGGTGGCGGTTGCCGACCAGGACGACACCGCCCTCGGCGTGCCGCACGAAGCCGGCTCGTCGCAGGATATAGGCGCGGATGATCGTCTCGCCGATATCGGGCTCACCGGTCAGAAAGGCATGGAAATCGCGGTTGGCTATGCGCAGCAGCCGCGAGCCTGCCCTGGCGCATCCCGAAAGCAGCATCGGCCGGTTGGTGAAAAGGTTCTGCTCGCCTGAGAACTGGCCGCGGTGATAGGTATAGGCGGATCTGCGGCCATGTCTGATATCGTCCACGAACATCTGAAGTTGGCCGTCGAGCACGAGAAAGAAGTCGATGGCGCGCTGGCCGCGCTCGAATACGAAAACATCCTGCGCGACCGTTTCTTCCCGGCCATAGGCCATGGCGCGCTCGGCCATCTCGGTGGAAAGAACAGGGAATGTCTGCGCCTGCCTCAGCCGAGGGTCGGTGGGGTCGGTCGGCGTCGCGATCATTATCTCTCTCCACGTTCGACTGATTATGCGACGCAATGAAGCATTGGGCAGTCATTCGGGGCGGAGGTCAGCGACCGCGTTTCTCCGCCGTGGCATCTCGTGCAGAGCATGGATACAGAGTATCCGCTCAACCGTAGCTCTCGAACTCAGGCAACTCATCTTCGGCAGGATTGTACGGATGCCCGACGTTTGCAAGCCGGAACGGCATTACCCGCCCCGGCTTGATCATTTCATTTTCGTTTGCCCAGGCTGCGCTCGTCGAACGACAGGAAGTGCCGCACCACGGGTTTTTCAGGCCCGACATGGAAGCGCGTGACATCAACCTGGATATCGGCGTCCATGTGGGAGACGCGCTGGTGCTGGCGCAGATGTTCCGCCCAGGATTCGACCAGGAACCACTCGACGATCAGTTCCGGGTTCGCCGCATCCTCGGTCACTCCCCAGGCATAGGCGCCATCGCGGCGGCGTTCGTGCGACAGCCTGCTGAGGGCATGGAGGAACTTGCCGTTGTTTTCCTTGGCGACGCGGTATTCGATGAGGATCAGAACCGGACCTCGGTCATGTTCGATCGGCTGCGCTGTCAGCGGCTCCGGCCAATGGTTGGAAGCGACGAGATCGGCTTCGCCGAGTGGCAGCTTTACGCGATGCATGATCAGGCCAGCGACCACCAGACCCGCCGCCGAGATCAGCAGCGCTATCGGCACACCGGTTTCCTGGGCAACGAAGCCCCAGCCGAGACTGCCGACGGTCATCGCGCCGTTGAAGACCGTGAGGTAGATCGCGAGTGCGCGGCCACGCACCCAGTTGGGGAGGACAGCCTGGGCGACGCCGTTGAGGGTCGTCAGCGCCATGATCCAGGCGGCACCGAGGAAGAGCAGAATGACAATGGCAAGCCACTGCGGCGGCGCCAGCGACAGCAAGGCCATGACGATGGCTGTGGTAAAGACCGAAACCAGCAGAAGCGCATCCGGGCCGAGTTTTTGCCGCAGGCGTGGCATGACTAGTGCACCACCGATAGCGCCCGCGCCGACGGCGCCGAGAAGCACGCCGTAGAAGCCTGCCGTGCCGCCGAGCAGCGTGCGGGCGACCAGTGGCAGCAACGCCCAGACAGCGCTTGCGAAGGCGAAGAACACCGCAGCCCTCAACAGCACCACATGAAGCTCGCGGCTGGCACGCGCATAGCGCAAGCCTGCTCGGAACGCACCGGTGAAATTCTCGGACAGTTCATCACCATCGTTCTTCGGTCTTTTCCACCAGATGAGCGCTGCGATAACGAAGAGATAGCTGGTGACATCGGCGCCATAGGTGACGGCCGCTCCCAGCGATGCGAGGATCAGACCACCAACCGCAGGGCCGATCGAACGGGAGATGTTGATGCCCAGCGAGTTCAGCGCAATGGCGCTCTTCAGATCCGGTTTGGCGACCAGCTCCGGCACGATCGCCTGCCAGGCCGGTGCAACGAGAGCCGCCCCGACACCGCCGAGAAATGTCAGCCCGATCAGCGCTTCGATCGTCAGCATCTGAAAATAGGAAAGCGTCATCAGCGTGACGCTGACGCAGGCAAGCAGGATCTGCACCGCAATCAGCAGCTTGCGCCGATCCATGATGTCGGACAACACGCCGGCCGGGATAGCCAGCAGGAAGATCGGTAAGGTGCCGGCCGCCTGGATCATCGCGACGGCGGCCGGCGAAGCGGAGAGATCGGTGACGAGCCATGAGCTCGCCACGTCTCGCATGAAGCTTCCCGTGTTTCCAAGAATAGTGGCAAGCCACAAAATGGCGAATGTGGTTTGCCGCAATGGCGCGAAGCCGCTGGCTGATGCTGTCGATTTCGTTTCTATCGTGGTCATCGAGAAGCCCCCCGGCTCATGTCAGGATCAGGCCTTGATGAAGGCCAGAACGTCCGCGTTGAACTTTTCGGATTCGGTCTGGGCAAGGCCATGCGGCGCACCCGGATAGACCTTGAGCGTCGCATTCTTGACGATCTTGGCGGTCTTTAGGCCGGACGCGGCAATCGGCACGATCTGATCGTCATCACCGTGAATGACCAGTGTCGGCACCTCGATCTTCTTCAGGTCGGCGGTATAATCGACTTCCGAGAATTCGCGCACGCAATCGTAGTGACCCTTGATGCTACCGACCATGCCTTCCAGCCAGAAGCTTTCGCGCAGGCCTTCGTTGACCTTGGCGTTAGGACGATTGAAGCCGTAGAATGACATCGTCAGGTCCTTGAAGAACTGCGAGCGGTCGTTGGCAGTGCCCTTGCGGATCCCGTCGAAGACCTCGATCGGCGTGCCTTCCGGGTTCTCAGGTGTCTTCAGCATCAATGGCGGCACGGCGCCTACGAGAATGACCTTGGCGACGCGCTCATTGCCGTGGCGGCCGATATAATGCGCGACTTCACCACCGCCGGTCGAGTGGCCGATCATGATGACGTTCTTCAGATCCAACTTGTTCATCAGTTCGGCGAGATCGTCGGCATACTGGTCCATGTTGTTGCCGTCCCACGGCTGATCCGAACGGCCATGGCCTCTGCGGTCGTGGGCGATGACGCGATAGCCGTTCATGCCGAAGAACAGCATCTGCGCTTCCCAGGCGTCACCGGATAGCGGCCAGCCATGAGAGAAGAGGATCGGCTGACCGGTTCCCCAGTCCTTGTAGAAGATCTTGGTCTTGTCCTTGGTTTCGATGAAATTGTGCATAGCGGAAATTCCTTTGTGAGAGTTGGGCATTTTCTGGTTGCTGGCAAAGGCTGGAAGCGCACTGGCCGCTGAAAGCATGGCGCCGGCGAGAAGTGTGTGTCTGCGCGATAGCAGGAGCTCGGTCTTGGTTTGCATTGGGGCACCGGGAGGGACGTGGTCAGTACAGATCGCGGTACTGTATGTATGTTAGCGAACGGCGCGATCCGTTCTTGTCGGTTCGATTCGCCTTTTGGACAAAAGGCGTCCGATCGGCCGGTCGCAATTACCGCCTAGGCGAGCGATAGAGGTCCTGTAGTGCAACGATGATGAAAGCGCCGCACAGGCCGATATGCTCGAAGAAGCCATTCATCGCCATTGAGCGTTCCATGCCCGCTGGCAATTCCCAGAAGCGCAGAGCGAGAAAGGTTGCCATCAGCGTGAAGACGGCTAAGGCACCCGCGGCCGCCCAACGGAAGACGCCCGTTATAATCAGCGCGGACATTGCGAGTTCGAAGATGATGACCCCGATCGCGAAGAATGGCGCCGGCGACAGGCCGAAATGGTTCATCTCGGCAATGGCGCCGTTAAAATCGAAGATCTTGACGAGCGGACCCTGGATATAGGCGGCGCACAACGCTGCAAGCGCGAGCGTACGTACGACAGGCGCTACAGCGTGCTCGATGGACAGTCTGCGGTGTGGCGCTGGATGAGTAGGATTGATCATGGTTGCTCCTGTGATCGCTGCGGTTCGGAACAGGCCGAGCGATGTTCGTCTGATAGAGCGATATTGCACAGTGCGATTGCGGCTAACAATTGCATCAATAATGTCTATTTAATTGCAGAAAATGCAATTATCGGGATTGCGCGCGCAGCCGGAGACCAAGGCGGCGCAGTTGATGCGCGCCGCCTTGGTCTCTCCAGTTCGCTTTCAAACCGCCCAGCAGGCGCAGCCGAGTGCCCCAAAGAAGCCCTTCAGATCAGCGATCGGCAGCTTCGATGTCCAGGCGCCGGCATGGTCATGGCCGTGGACGTTGCAATCATTGGCGCAACCGCACATCGAGATCGCCGTGCGGCGCAGCGACCGTTTGCCGGCACCCTCCGGATCGCCCCAGGCCGCATAGCCGCCGAAGGTACGAACAGGCGACCAGTCGGGCATAGCCGGTGGAACATCACTTTCGTCGTATTTCGCGAAGTCACCGGCGCCATAGACGATCTTGCCCCCGACCATGGTGAGATCCGAGGTGAGAAAGGAAATCTCGTCTTCGGCGCAGGCAAAGAAGTCCTTGTCCGGCACGACCAGGTCGGCAAACTGCCCCTTCTCGATGCGGCCCTTCTTGCCCTCCTCGTTGGAGAACCAGGTGACGTTCTCCGTCCACATCCGCAACGCGGTTTCACGGTCCAGGCAGTTGGCGCGCGGATAGAGGTTCATGCCGCCGACGGTCTTGCCGGTGATCATCCAGGACAGCGAAACCCAGGGATTATAGGAGGCAACGCGCGTGGCATCGGTGCCGGCCGAGACCTTGACGCCCTTTTCGAGAATCTTGGCGACCGGCGGCGTAGCTTCGGCGGCGCCGACGCCGTAGCGTTCGACGAAATATTCGCCCTGATAGGCCATGCGGTGCTGCACGGCGATACCGCCGCCAAGTGCCGCGATGCGGTCGATCGAGCGGTCGGAGATGGTTTCGGCGTGGTCGAAGAACCAGTTCAGGCCTTCGAGCGGAATATCCTGGTTCACCTTCTCGAAGACGTCGAGCGCGCGCGAGATTGTTTCGTCATAGGTGGCATGCAGACGCCACGGCCAGCGGTTTTCGGCCAGGATGCGGACCACCTCTTCCATTTCGCCTTCCATCTCATGCGGCATGTCGGGCCGGGGCTGACGGAAATCCTCGAAGTCGGCGGCGGAGAAGACCAGCATTTCGCCGGCTCCGTTGTGCCTGAAATAATCGTTGCCCTGCTTGTACTTGACCGACTGCGTCCAGTTGAGGAAGTCCTCCTTTTCGGCCTTCGGCTTTTGAGTAAAGAGATTGTAGGCCAGCCGCACCGTCATCTGGTTCTCGTCGGCGAGCTTCTGGATGACCGCGTAGTCGTCTGGATAATTCTGGAAGCCGCCGCCGGCATCGATGACGCCGGTGACGCCGAGACGATTGAGTTCGCGCATGAAATGGCGGGTTGAATTGACCTGGTATTCCAGCGGCAGCTTCGGCCCCTTGGCAAGCGTCGAGTAGAGAATGCCGGCATTCGGCTTGGCGAGCAGAAGACCGGTCGGATTGCCGGATGCGTCGCGGATAATCTCGCCACCGGGAGGATTTGGCGTGTCCTTGTTGTAGCCAACGGCGCGAACGGCAGCACCGTTCAGGAGTGCGCGGTCGTAGAGGTGAAGCAGGAACACCGGGGTATCGGGTGCGATCGCGTTGATCTCGTCGATCGTCAGAAGGCGTTTTTCAACGAACTGATGCTCGGTAAAGCCGCCGACGACGCGCACCCATTGTGGTGCCGGTGTATTGGCCACCTGGCGCTTCAGCATGTCCATGGCATCGGCCAGCGACCGGACGCCATCCCAGCGCAGCTCCATGTTGAAGTTCAGGCCGCCGCGAATGACGTGGGTGTGGTTGTCGATCAGGCCCGGGAGGACGCGCTTGCCCTTGAGGTTGACGACGTTGGTGTCGGGCCCCTTGAACGCCATGATCTCTTCGTCGTGGCCGACGGCCAGAAACTTCCCGTCCTTGATGGCGACGGCGCTGGCATTCGGATTGGTGCGGTCGAGCGTGGTGAAGAGACCGGTGTGAAGGATCAGATCAGCGAACATGGGAGACACTCCAGTTTGGGTGGTATTGGCAGCCGCGGCGCCGCTTGAGAACACGTTTGGAAAAGCCAGGGCGGATGCACCGCCAAGAAACCGTCGTCGGGTTGGCATCACCCCATCTTCCCATCGTCAGCCGCGCGCTTGGAGCCGCCATCGCCTTTGGGCAGGTGGCCGAACATGTGAGGCTTCACCTGATTGAACCACGAAACGGCGGCGGGCTCCTTCGCCATCAGGGTCTTGGCAAGCGGAATCAGCTGCTCGCCGACCAGAATGCCGAGCAGGCCAATCAGCGCCACGACAGGAGGCGCAGGCGAGCGGACGTTGAGAAGGCTGTAGACGACACCGACGAGAAGTCCGGCGCCGAGGGAAAAGAGATAGATCTTCATCACGTGATCCTTTGACATCGGAATGTCGTTCCGCTCACAATCACGCGAACGGAACGCAGAGGTAAGCCTACGCGAGGATCAGTGCGCTTCGGAGGCTCCGAACATCTGCTTGGCATAGATGATGCCGAGACCGTAGGAGCCGCCGAACTTCTTGGCGATGCCGGTAGTCATGTCATAGGTCTCAGTGCGCGCCCAATCGCGCTGCAGCTCGAGCATGTACTGCAGCGATGTCATCGGCTGCGCGCCGATCTGAACCATGCGGTCCATCGCGCGGTCATGGGCTTCGGTTGAAACGTCGCCGCATGCGTCGGCGAGAACGTAGACTTCAAAACCCTGCTCGATGGCCGACAGCGCCGGACCGACAATGCAGACGCCTGTCCACAGACCGCTCAGCACGATGCGCGTCTTGCCGATCTTGTTGATCTCCTTGATGACTTCGGCGTCCTCCCAGGTGTTCATCGAGGTCCGGTCGAACAGCTTCTGGCCGGGGAACGCCTCGGTGATCTCGCTGAACATCGGGCCTGAAAAGCTCTTCTCGGCAACCGTCGTCAGAATGGTCGACACGCCGAAGCCCTTGGCGGCGTTGGCAACGAGTGCTGCATTGTTACGCAGGTTGACGGCATCGATGCTCTTGGTCGCGAACGACATCTGCGACTGGAAGTCGATCATGATCAGCGTGTGATCGTGCGGCGTCAGAAGCTTGGAGCCCGGCGTCGGCGTGGCTTGAATGGTCATGGTTGTCCCTCACAGTGAAGAATGGTTTGCGTTCACCATGCGAATATGACCGTTCGTGCAGATTGCTTCTTGTCTGGACCCATTGCGATTTGAATGATCCGACCGTGGCAAATTGATCCGTCGCTATGGGGCAATCGGCTTTCTGTTGCCATCGGGCTGCGGCTCTAGAATTGCTTGCTTCGACGCCAAAGGCCTGGTGTCACACCGAACTCGGCTGAGAAAACGCGAGTAAAATGGCTCTGATCCGCAAAACCGCAGGTGGCGGCGATTTCGGAAAGCGACAATACCGACGACAGCAGCAGAGCACGCGCCTTGCCGATACGCTGTTGCATCTGCCATTGATGCGCTGTCTTTCCGGTGGTTTCGCGAAATGCCCTGAGAAATGTACTGCGTGACATGTTGCAGACGCCAGCCAGTTCATCGATGGAGACATCACCATCCAGGCGGCTTTCGATCAACTCCTTGGCCAGAACCTCCATCCGCCGCGACAAGCCGCGGCCTCGATCATTGGTGCGTGTGCGACCATTGCCATAATGATGGACGAGGTGAACGCCGATTGCGATCGACAACTGGTCGGCAAACAGCGCGCTCTTCTGGCCCTTGCCGCTGGCACCCGCAAACAATGCCGCAACCAGGCCGCCAAGAACCGGATCGGCTTCTTCAGATCGGGAATGAAGCTCTATGGCACCCCTGATATCCGCATCCTCGGCGATCTGTCCCACGGCAGCATCGGTGATTTCCATCAGGACAAACTGGAATGGGCCCTTCAAGTCCGCCTTGTACTCGTCAGCGAAGTTGCGGACGTAGACCGAGTTTTGCGAAACTGTGGACCGTGGAATGGTGTTCGCGGAATATCTTCCTGCTGTGGCCGGCTTCGAGCGAAAGGCCAAGAAGGTATCCCCGGTTCGTGGCCTTAGTCATCACACGCCCAACCGACGACGAGGCCGAGGCCTTCTTGTGAAATCGCATACCGCTCGCGACGATCTGCTGATCGTCAGTAAGCTTACCGAGTGGGCAGCCGAAGTTGTCGGTATCAGACGATGCTGAAGCAAACCCCATGACGCTTATCTATCCTACCGACATCCCGTATTCCAAGTGCCGCACTTTCCAGCATTATCCGGCGGGGCGCAAGCAAGGCGACGCACACAATCGCGCGAGAGCGCCCTGACACCGTCGATGTCCGCCATCGGCTGTTTCACCGTTTCACGAAACTTAGCGGAGTTTAACTCGCCTTGTGGCGTCTGTCCGGACTATTCAAATTGCCAGCTGCAATCAGCTCTCTCGTCGGACTGCCATAAGGAATTTATCATGCCCGCCAGATCATCAGCGTTTCATCCTGCCGACAGTGGTCACAATGGCATCCTTGCAACCGATGTTCTCAGGCTGCTCGACGAAGCGGGAAATGCTTTCGACCGCGACTTGACGAAAGCACGTTCCTTCATCGAGCAGGCCCGCGCGATGCTGACGGGCACGTTCGAGAGTCCACCGTCTGCCGACGGCGGTGGTCTCGCGCCGTGGCAGGTCAAACGCATCGAGGCCTTCATCGAGAACAACATCGAAGAGAGCTTTCGCGCCGAAGATCTTGCCGCCGTCGCTCGGCTGAGCGTTAGCCACTTCTCGCGCGCATTCCGTCGGAGCTTCGATGAATCGCCCCACGCTTATATCCTTTCCCGGCGTATGGGTTACGCCCAGCATTTGCTCTTGTCGACGGACCAACCGCTCTCGCAAGTGGCGATTTGCTGCGGCATGGCTGACCAGGCACATTTCTCACGTCTCTTCCGCAAGCTGACAGGTGAAACGCCCAGCCGCTGGCGCCGCGCCCGAAAGATCACAGGTTAGGCCTTCGCGAGACAAAGAACACGGTCCGCTTCAGAGTGCGACCAAGGACGACTTCTATGGACGACGTGGACAATACCGGCCGATCGCCGACACTCGTGACAGTGACGCCTATGTCGGCGCATCCGATCCTGGACGAAGTCACCCAGGAGTTTCTCGACCAGGCCGGTGTGCTTGGTGCTTTACCGACATATGGGGATGGGGATGGGGCGGCGAAATTCGGGGCATTGCAGTTCTGTGAGCCTGACGCTTTCGCGACCTCGGTAGAAGATGTCCGCACCCCGAATGGCGCAAATGGCCCAATCGACATTCGCCTCGTCAGGCCGCTGAATGCGTCGAGTGATTTACCCATCCTTCTTTATTTTCCTGGATTCGGCTGGATGGCGGGTGACGGCTGCAGCACTCATGATCGCTTCGCCAGACAAATCGCGGGGGCCAGCAACATCGCCGTTGTCATGGTTGCGTATACCAAAGCCCCCGACGCGCGGTTCGCAGCACAGATCGAGCAGGGCTGCGCTGTTAGAGAGTATCTACTGGAGCATGGGCGAGGTCACGGGCTGGACGCGAGCCGCCTCGCCATAGGCGGAGACGGAGTGGGCGCCAACATGGCGGCGGCACTTTGCATCCTGATAAAACAGCGACGACAGGCATCACCGCTTTTGCAGTTCCTGCTGTGCCCGATGACCGCGGATCGGCTGGAGACCGAATCAAGCATAGCATTCGCGCAAGGTCCTTGGTTGACAAGACGGGCGCTCGACACCTTTATCGACGCCTATCTTGGCACCATTCCTGCCAAGCCGAATCCACTAGCATTTCCGCTGGAAGCCGAGATCAGGGATCTGCAGGGGCTGCCGCCGGCTCTGATCATAACGGCGGAAAACGATATGCTGCGCGACGAAGGCGAGGCCTATGCCAGACGCCTCATTCGCGCCGGCGTCGAGGTCTGCGCGACACGCTATCTCGCTACGATTCACGATTTCCTGATCATCGATTGGATCGCCGAAACGCCGGCAGCGCGGGGTGCCATGGCACAGGTTCAATCCGAATTAAGAAGATATCTAGTTTAGTCTGAATTGCCTTCCAGTCGTCGTCCGATACGCCTTCAGGTGTTTAGAACGGAGATTGCCCGCCTGAAGTCGGCGGTATTTCCGCCAGGACGTGCGCGCTCAACGACGCACGCCAACTCGGCCAATGCGGCCTCGCCGTCGCTTGAGGCGGCAGCAAGTTCCGTAAGGCTGATTGCCGTTCGGAGTTCGAAAGCCAGCGCACCCTGTGAGACGGCTAGCTCCCGCGACTTCCGCAACAAGCGCATTTTATCTGCGACATCGGTGTCCGCCTGACGCAGAGCGCTACGGCGGAGGAGTTCCGGAGCGCACCAGAGGCTTGGCTCTATCGAGAGGCGATCAACAATGCTGTCTGTAAACGTCACATCCGAAAGCGTTGCGAAGAGTTCAAGCTGCATCTGTGTGGTGCCGGCTCCAGAGACCGCGCCGCCATCGCCGAGCGCGGTAGCAAAGCCCCGCGCCCACATCCCCCAATGCGCCAACCCCTTGCTCTGCGTTCTGGCTAAGAGATGGGCCAACAGCGAGCGGGCAGCCCCCAATTCTCCTGTCCAGATGGCGACAGGTATCGCGCCGATCGCGAGACCGTAGCAGATCGATAAGTCGTGATCCAAGGACAAAGCGTCACTGGCGCAGCTATTGGCAAGATCCAACGCTGCGGCGGCCTCGCCTTTGAGCCAGAGATTGCGCATCAGCAACGACTGCATGGCAATCTTGCCGTCAACCTGCGCATGGTTGGTGTGGTTCGCCCTGACCGGGTTCGCATCGCTGGAAATGACGCGTTGCAGGTATATTTCCGAGGCGTGGAGATTTCCGCGAAAATGTTCGCTCAACGCCAGCATATGGTCGGCGGTGATGATGCTGGCCTGATCCTGAGCTTGCCGTCCCAATGTTTCGAGTTCCGCCGCGTGGCCGAGCGATATCAGATAATCACCGGACAAGATCGCCTGTGCCCACTGCCCCCAAGTGGCGCGGATGGACAGGCCGGCGTTGTCGAGCGACGCGGCGATCAAGCGTCCCCGCTCGAACGCCAGCGCCATGTCGGCAAATGGGCCACGGGTGTGCCATAGCGCATGCCCATAGCACATCAACAACTCGACTTCATGCGTGGAGCCTTCAAGGCTGCTACCGGCAATCCGCGCCATCGTCTTTTCAGCAAGGCTCAGATATTCGTCCGGCAGCGACATGTGAAAGAACAGCGGCGCCGCGGCGACGACCAGATCGAGCGCAAGTATTGTGTCGCCAGCCTCTGACAAAGCCCATTGCAGCGCTGCGCGAATGTCGTCGATCCTTGGGCGCACCGCCGAAAGCCACAGCGCCGGGTCCTTGCCCTCCCACGTGCCATCCGCAGCGTCAAACATTCCGATGCAATAGCGCGCATGCTTGCGCTTGGACTCCGCCTCTTCGTTGGAAGCGTGCAATTGCTCGGCACCGTAATGGCGGGTGGTATCGAGGAGACGGAATGCAAATCCGTCATCTCGCCGTTCCTTGGTGACGAGCGATTTCGAGACCAGCGCGGTCAGCGCTTCAAACACCTGGCCTTGCGCCACCTGATCGCATTGGACGACATAGGGGGCGGCCGCCAAAGGAAAGGAGGATGTGAAAACTGAAAGACGCCGGAAGACGATTTTCTCGACCTCGGTCAGGAGATCGTGGCTCCAGTCTAGCGTTGCCCGCAGCGTTTGATGACGCGGCAGCGCCGCGCGGCGACCGGTTGTAAGCACGGCGAAGCGATCATCCAGCCGCTGCGCCAGGGTCTGAAGGTCGAGGATGTCGACCCGTGCGGCAGCCATCTCTATTGCCAGCGGAATGCCATCGAGACGACGGCAGATTTCGGCGACATAGACAGCATCCGCGTCCGTCAGCTCGAAATCGTCGGCACTCGCGCTCGCCTTGTCGCAAAACAGCTGGACGGATGGGTAGGCAGCCACAGCATTGGCTGTCGATGCCAAATCCGCACCGGGCACGCCAAGCGTCGCCAGGCGATGCACCCACTCACCTGCGGCTCTCATCGGTTCGCGGCTGGTAATGAGCAGCAAGAGATTGGGCGCTCGCTGCGTCATTGCCTCGGCGAGAGCCGCAACCGCGTCGATAAGATGCTCGCAGTTGTCGATCAACAAAAGCATCGAGCGATCGGCCAGTGCGTCCAGCAGATTTGCCAATGGATCGGCGGTCGCCGATGCAGCACCAATTGCCGCGGCGACAGAGGTCACGACCAAGCCGTAGTCCTGGATCGGTGCGAGATCAACGAATACGGTCGGGATGTCATACCTTTCGGTGAGCCGCCGTGCTGTCGCCAACGCCACCGTCGTCTTGCCGATCCCTCCCGGCCCGGCGATCGTCAGAAGCCGGCGCTCGGGCAAGAGGTCAACAAGCGTCGAAACCACATCGTCTCGGCCGAACATGCGGACGACGCTGATGGGTAGTGCTGGATTGGCTGCGCCAGGCCGAGGCGATGCGAGGCGGTTCTCCCCGATTGTCGCGTTAAAACGATAACCACGACCGGAATCGTTTACGATATACGCGCTTCCATCATCCTGCGTGCCAAGCAATTTGCGCAAGGACGAGAGATGAACGCGCAAGGCACTTTCATCAACCGTCGCGCCGGGCCAGACCGCGTCGATCAGATCGTTCTTGGCCACCAGTTCGCCTGCCTGCGCCACCAGCGCCACCAGGATTTCCATGGCCCGGCTGCCGAGCTTCACTGGCACGTTCTGATCATACAACTGTCGTTGCGGCACATTGAGAACGAACGGCCCGAAACTGACCGTGTGAGGAGTGGAATCTTTCATCGCGCCTCGAACCTACATCCGCCGATGGGCCAATCGGACCAACGCGGCAAACTTACAGGCACGGCGACCGGCCGAAATAGAACGTTAGGTCGCTGTTTGGAACAATATCATCCAAACAGCGACCGCTTGACGATCATTAAGGACGTTTGACTTTCACGGACAATTTTGAGGACTAACCTGCAATTTTAAATGCTGCGGCTACTCAAACGCATGAGAACTCGCCTTGGACTTTCGTCCAGCGCGGTGAAAGAGCTATCTTGTCAGCCGTCACGTCCGCTTGGTTGCGACTGTTCAAATTGATGGTGGCAACATGTCCAGTTTGAGCCGACTGGGTACTAAGTAGACCTGCTGTTTCTTTTCCAAGCTCCGGGAGGCTGTCCTGTGATCTGGGAGAACACACGTGTCATGTGGCTCTGATCGGAAAAACCGCAAGCGATCGCGATTTCGGCAAGCGGCAAACCGTTCTGCAATAACTCTTTGGCTTTGCCGACGCGATACTCCGTCAGCCAGCGATATGGCGTCAGACCAAATGTCTGCTTGAACGACTTTATGAAGTAGCTGCGAGAGAGCTGGCAGGCGGTGGCCAGATCGGCGATCGAAAACGACACTGTCATGTGCGCAGCCAGGAATTCCGTCGCCTGTCGCTCTTGCCACGGTGCCAGCACACCTTTTTTTCTCGGCGGGAAGTGCAGGCCGCCATAGGTCTGCGTCAGATGAGTGAGGATGGCCAGATTTATCTGTTCGAGAAATAGCCGGCTCGTTTGAAGGGGTGCATCAAGTGCAGGCAGGAGGGCCTGCGCCAACCCGAGAATGACGCTGTCCTTCGTCCCCGGCGGGCAATCGAAGCCCGAAAATTCCGGGCGGCCGACCTCGGCCAAAAAATCGCGAAGTCGGGAAAAAGGGATATGAAAACGCAGATTGTCGAACGGCGAAAGATGATGGCATTGCCACTCGAAACGCTGGTCGGTGATGGCAAGCGTCCCTTTTTGGTGGCCGCCTTCAAAGATCAGCTCTCCGCCACGCCACAATCGATGCGACTGAAAATCTTTCAACTGGATGATGACATTGAACGCATCGGCGCAGGAAATCACCGGGCTTGGTGAAAGGTTGAAATCATCATAGCGGCTTCGCGTGATTACGACGTCAGATACAGTCATCGTCGACAGGCAAATCCTCGCCACATCCTCAGACATGCTGCCCTGTACTTGCTGGTTCACGAATCCCGTCTCACGTCGTTACGGGCCCAAAGGCCATGCCACCACTTTTGCTTTGCGGCAGCAGCATACAACAATCGTGGTAAAAAACAGCGCTTTTTTTAATGAAAACGCGGAAAGGCGGTCTACTGTAGTCCACGCGATCGCCATGCGGCCGGCGTCAGTCCTGTTTCCCTGTGAAATACCTTGGTAAAATGACTCTGATCGGTGAAGCCGCAATCCTTCGCAATCGTCACCAGTGTCCTGTCACGTTGCCCCAGGAGTTCCTTGGCCCGCTCGACCCTGAGGTGGATCAGCCATTGGTGCGGCGTGGAACCGGTCGCCTGCTTGAACCCTTGAGAAAAGTGCCCGGCCGATAGGCCTATGGCAGCAGCAATAGCGGCAACCCGGATATCGTGGTTCAGATGATCAACCATAAAGGCCTTCGCTGCCCTTTCCTCCGATAGAGAAAGCGTGGTTTTGCGGCTGTCGTCACGGCGCGAAACCCCACTGTAGGTATGGAGAAGATGGGCGCATATCGCGATTGCTATGTGCTGTAGCGCCGGTGGAATTTGGCTTTCGCTCTGCTCCAGCAGCGCCAGCAGCGCCACACCGAGTTCGCACATGACCGCATCGAGCTCTCCTCGCCGGCACTGGAGATTATGGGGGGCAGCATCTGGAACAATGTCGGAAAGCTCTTCGAACAAACCTTGCGGAAGCGTAAACGCTAAAGCATCAAGGCGACTGTGCAGACAGATCGATGCACCTTCCACAAGATCAACCAAGCAGATCGACCCGCTGCGGTAATGGACCAGCGGCGAATGCGTGCCATCTGCCGCAACGTCGCAGTGATACGCGTCCTCCAGATAGAGCATCAGAAAATATCCGGGCTCCGCCGGCAGATCGACTGTAAAGGTCGCACCATCTTCAGCATCACGCTGCAGGTGCGTCATCGAAAAAATAGCCGACTTAAGTGGCTTTAGAGCGAGGCACGGTGCGCTCTCAAGGCCGAAATATTGCCCTGGTCTCACGTCAATCGTTTCACCATCCTGCACCACAACTCTCCCAGCTGGCTGCGCTCAATGCTGGGCCTCTCGAGAGTTCCAGCCTATTTCAGCTTGGTTCATGAAACAATAGTGAACAATGTGCTTCCATTGATCACACTCATGGGCTGCTCAACTAGATAACCCTTGAGATCTAATTGCATAGGCCTCTCATCTAATATTGTATAAGTCGATTGTGATTTGTACCGTTCGTTGCCGCTTGTCGGATGCTGTCAGGATCTGACGGCGTGGCGGGAATGTGGTGCTTCCATTGCGAGCGGTTGAATATTGAAGAAATTGCAAATTCTCGCAATGCGTGTGTCACGTCAAAGTCACGACATCTGAGGGTAGGTTTGTGGTTAGTTACTTTAGTGAAATTACGTTGAGTGTTTCCTTTCAGTAGCAGGTTGGTATGCCGGTCAGCGTCAGACGCATTGGTCATGCAGAGGCAGTTCGCAACGGAAGCATCATCGTTGAGGCCTACGCAGAGGCACCATGGCAAGAAAGCTGGAGCGAACAGGATGCGACAGCACGTCTTGCCGAACTAACAAGCACGCCCGGGAGCATCGGCTTCGCGGCTTTCGACAAGGAATGGCTTATAGGATTTGCCTTTGCTTTGCCGCACACAGCCGCAATTGGCCCTGGACTGCACATCGCCGAGATCGCGATATTACCGCGATATCAAAGACAGGGAATTGGCTCGGCGTTATTGTCTGCGATTGAAAGCGAAGCCAAATCGCTTGGTTACCTGCACATATGGTTGGTATCGCGGCTGAGCGGTGGCGTAGCGGGATACTATCGCGCCAGCGGATATGATCAATCGACGACGCTGGGAGTTTACACCAAACGCATTGACTAGAGGCCGCGGTGGATGTCACCGCGGCGCGCCAAGCTGGCGTAATGCGCTAATGCGTATTACGGCTCCCAGCAGCGCTGGCGTAAGTTGGGAACACTTCAGCGGACAACGAATCCGTCAGTTCACGATTGACGGCCTGGATGGCGAGTTCGAGCCAATGCATTGCACCGACAAGTTCGACATCTTCTGCGGCATACTTGGCGTAGCTGATCAGCCGTGCCAGCGCTGCAAGTTCTTTCAAGTCGTCCTGTGATCGTACGTTAGCGCCCTTACTATCTGCTGTCGGTCCGAACTTCTCAGACATCGTATTCTCCCCGCCGATTGTGCATATCATAGGGGCGCGGCGTCATGGACGCCCGTGAATAAAGCGTGAAACAACCTGAAGGCGCACCGGGCACTGTTTTGATTTTACATCGGAAACGTCTCGTTGAATTTCCATTCGCTTTTGAAGCTCTGCGACAGCTTATCGGCAGATCGAAGTGTCGTAAGCAGTTCGATTGCATCCGCACGTTTTTGATCAACGGTATTGGACAGGAGCAGAGCCAGAAGTTTGGACCGCTGCGGCGCGTTGAAAATATCGCACTTCTCGATGACCGTTCGCCAAGTGCGCGTCTTGAAGAAAATGGCGGCGGCCGCCTGCTCGATCTGTGCTCGCATCGCGCCGCTGAGTTGTCCTTTTTGGTGAATCAGCTCTAACGTCGCGCGAACATTGACAAGTGGAAGACTGAGAGCTTGGTAACCAAGCTCGGCTGGAGCATGCACAAGGGCGACGTCGGCATCATCGACTATCGCACCGCTTTCATAGTCGCGGAATATCCGACCGACTCCGACCATGCCGAAGGCCCTGCACTCGGCAGCACGCAAAGCCCCCATGCTCGCCCCACCGAACACAGCGATTCCTTGCGAGAGCGCATAGAGGATCTCCTTATGCCAGATGGGCGCGGTATATTCGAAGCCGCCGTCGATAATGCCAATGACGGTAGCGCCGCGTCTCGCCGCTCCCACAACGTCGCCCTGAAGAGCAGGCCTACAGACGGCGATAGCGTCGTCGCCGACGAGCGCTCGAGCATCCGGAAGGCTCGGACCTACAAATACGATCTTCATACCATCAATGCCTTGGAAAGCGCCCGGCTGCCAAACCGGCGTGCTCGCGCACCATCGGGGTTCTCTAGGGCCGGAATAAATATCTTGACGACGCTGAACGGAAGCGCTGCATCGCTAAGAGGAAGCGCCGCGACAAGGTCTATCCCGGTACATCGCAGCGCGGCCAGCGTCCGCTCCAGATTTTGCGAAAGCGAACGAGGCACCGACGAAATTGAAGTCTCAAGAACCTTCGGCACAGCCGAAAATGCCAATCGCGTCTGCCGTGGCAAAGGCATGTGGAAAGTTTCACACGAGACGTCATCCCGCGCGCCACTGATGTAGGTCAAACGCGATTGCGCAGCTTCCGTCACGGCCCGGACCGCAGCCTTGACGGCAGACGGGTGGGCGCCGCTGCCGCCCGTGACCTCGACAAAACGAATGGCACCATCAGACAAAACAGCTACCGGACCTATCAGAGCAGTAAAACATGGAATGGCGATATCGCTGGTGATATCGAAAAGGCGGAGGACTAGGCCGGCGGCCTCTATTCGTCTAACAAGATCATCCAGAGACGGATCATCAAAAGCCTCGGGATCGACGCATCGCGAGAACCGGGCCTGATCACTACCGATCTGCCACAACACATGGGCATCGCGCTCAATCCGTTCGAGCACGCCGTGCAGGATCGCCTCCTCAAGAATATTGCCTGACGCCAGTCCATCGGAGGAGATCCAGAAGCGGCAATTCCTTGTCCGATCCAAAATTGCGGCATCGACCGGAACGTAAACCGGCGTACCGGAAAGCAATTCCTCGGCGCAAGCCCATTCGATTTCCTCAGCTGCTCCGATATCGGCCTTGCCGACACCGATCAGGCAATCGAGCAGCATTACCTGATGCTTCGAGGCGCGCAAGGCGTGCGCCGTCGCGCGTACGGTTTCGACAGCTGGTGAGCCTGCGACCGCGCGTTCCAGCGCCTCCATGACTGCGGATGCCTTCGCGTCATCGTCGCTCAAACCCTTGCCCTGAGCGACCACAATGGAACGCGAATTGGGCGCATAAGCGCACCATACCGGGATTCCTATGTTATCGAGGCCGGTATGGCGGGCAACGCGCGTGATTCCGAAATCGCCCAGTATTGGCATGACGCGAGCAAGGGTTTCCGATGCCGGCATGCACCGATCGGAATAACAGGCGTCCTTTCCAAGGGCTGTGAGCAATCTGCCTCAGCTGTCAACGTGACCGGCGAAGACTTCCTTGGCAGAGGACACGGCAAGCGCGAAATCCACGCCTTTCACAAATGCCCCACCAAACTTCCGCAGATCCGCGGCTTTGGCGAGATCGCCAGTGACCGCATCAAGACGCGTGACTGTGCCTGCCTTGAAATCCGCCAGCCAAAGCTCCGTTTCACCGGCGACACCAAATACGACGACTTCTGCCATTGGGATTCCCTCGCTCCGTTGTTAAAAGCCGGCCTGCAATAGGCCCTCACGATAAAGATCCTTCTGCCACTGCTCCTTAAACGGAACGACGGCCAGCCATTTCTCCAAGTCGAACACCGGGTTCAGCGCGTTGGCGCGCTGGCGATAAATCTGCGCGCGTTTCCGATCTCCCATCATGGCACAGGCCGCCGCCGCGATGCGGTGGGCCGGAGCCTTGTCCTTCATCGCCTCGACATAGGCGATCGTCTGCTCGTATTGCTCAATGAAATAACTTGCCCCCGCAGCGCACCAGAGATAGGCATCCGGTGAAATGGGATTGAGCGACATCGCCCGCTCGATCTTGGAGAGAGCATCCCGCGGACGGCCGGCATGCACAAGCGTGTCTGCGTGGCTGTAAATGACATCGGCAAAGTGCGGGCTCAACTCCTCCGCTAGGCTCAATGCCGCGACACTTTCGTCGACGTCGCCGAGATACAACTTAGTCACACCCAATTCGCGGTGACCGCCAGCTGACCATTCATCACGCTCGATTGCTTTCAGAGCGTTGGCTTCCGCAAGTCGCAGTAGCTCTGGATCACCCTGTGCGGTCACCAGCCATTCGCTGGTGTATGTTCTGGACAATCCTGTGAATGCAGGTGCGAAGTCCTGATTATGGCGCAAGGCCTCCTTGAAGGCATTTCTTGCCCTGCGGATATGCGGCAGGGTAAGCTTTCCCATAAGACTCGAGCCTATCAGATAAGAATGGTAGGCTTGCGCATTCGCTTCGAGCCTGAGCCGTGCACTCTCGTTACGGGCAAGTTCCTGCGCCACAGAAGAAGTCAATCGCTGCGCAATCAGCCGCCGCTGTATCGGCAGCGTTTCCGGCGTCATTGGAAAGCGGCCGGCCCACAGAATCTCGTCGGTCGGAAAGTATACCAGCTGGGCATAGAGCCCCTCGCCGGATAGTTTCGTGTCGAGCAGATACGCGATGGAGTGACGAGCTACGACTGTTGACTTATCAGAGTCGCGGCGAATTTGTTCGGCCGTATGCGGCGCAACGATCGAGATATTCCGCAAAGCGCAAAGCTCGATCGTGACATCCTCGATCAACGCACTTGCGAGCGGCAGCGCCGGCGCATGCCCTTCTGCCACAGGAGGCAACAATACCAGGCGCGGCGGAGCGGATTGCTCTCGATCAACAGACATTTCGAGCGGAACGCTTGCGGAAATCAGCCTAACCGGCTCTGGATAAAGTTTGGCGGAAACTGTTCTTTCCATCCCATCTTTCAGGCCAGCGCCGCCGGGAAACTGCCGAAGCATCGCCCTTACAGGTTCATCTGTCGGCTCGCGCTCAAGGAGATAGAGGCCGGCACCAGACAAGATGCGGAAATCGTTTGCGGTTTCTGCAATAGGCAGCGCCTCGAACAGCGCCTCGCGCAGGATAAGACGATGCGTTGCACTCTCGCGCGCAATCCACTCTTCGATCGACTTGGCTGCCGGACGCATGCTTGCCAGAAAGCCGCGCTGCAGCAGCGAGCTTATGGCATCGAGCTTCACCAACGGTGATCCGGTGGTTTCCATTACCTGGAGGTCCGCTTCGACCGCCGTCGAGACCAACCGTATCGAGCTCGCCGTGATTTCCAGAGGCACTCCGACATTGTCGCCGTCTATGCCGCGAATTCGGGAGATCAGCTTGCGAAGGTTCAGCCCGGCCAGTTCGGCATCTGCATCGGCCCAAAGAAAGCTGGCCAACTCCGGACGGCTGAGTACCCGATCCTTACGCGTATGGAGATAGGCCATCATTTGGAGGCCTTTGGCGGGATAGCGAACGACGTTGCCAGTCGCGTCTGTCAGCATAAGCTCGCCAAATGTCTGCAAGCGATACACGGGCCCTACACTCCGTCTATCTCGGCACGATCCATACCATCCTGCTCGTGGACGATCATGCCCGTTGAGCTAAGACTTCGTGCCAGCGCCAAAAGTTTCTGGCGAACATTCGGATCCTCGATCGCAATGAATGCCTTGCCGAGAGCTAGCCCTTCTTTAGAGGCCATAAAAAGAGCGACGGGATCGGTCTCCGGTCGCCCGCCGTCCTCGCCCGCAGCCCCCGCGCCGTTTTCGAAGAAGAAGCCCACTGGAACGCCAAAAATCTCCGCCATGCGGAGAAGGCGACTCGCGCCAATACGATTGATGCCTTTCTCATATTTCTGAATTTGCTGAAACGTGATGCCCAGAGCTTCCGCGAGACTGGCCTGACTCATGCCAAGCAGCTTGCGGCGAAGCCTTACTCGCTCCCCGACATGACCGTCTATCGCGTTCGTAGACTTCGCCTTCATGGCTTCCCCCGCGGAAATAGTAGGAATGCGCAGTTCATAATGAGGCTATCGGCAAAAAATGCAACCAAAAGTACACAGGCGGACAAGAATCTTTTTATATGGCTCTCGGCGTTGCACAAACTGTGGACAGCGCAGACAAGGCAAGCGAAAGCCGCAACCATTCCATTAAGAGCGCAACGGCGAATAAACTACTTTAAATAGTGTCACGCCGATTTCACACAATCGAGGCGATGAAACGACTATACTGCAATGCGAGAATTTACGATGCGTCCGGTCACCTACCGTGAAGGCGGCTATTACCGTCGCGGGCCGCAAAACTTGAACCCGCTCCGGGCGCGCATTTTGAAGGATAAAGCATCATGCAGTTGCCTGCCATCGAAATCAGCCATGCAGATCGATTGTCCCTTTGCCGCAGGCAGATTGAAGAAGCCGTCCACCAGATGATCTTCGGCGACAAGCAGGTGGAGTTTTCTCCCGCTGAAATCGCAATGGCGATCGCTGATATTGCTGATGACTACATCCTAACGATCTCCAAGAGACACCGGGCGACGCACTGACCGGTTTTACGACCGGCAAGCCGGAAGAGGACCTTTTCGATAACGGCGTGTCAGTCCCGATCGGCGTTATTGTCTTTCCGCGCAGCCTGCTATCAAGGCGGAAAACGGTTGAAATAGCTGGCAATCGTAGGATCTGGAATTTTATATGTTCTGATATTCGGCAGCACATGCCTTGTCGCTGCCATCAGATTGTCGATCACTCATCCGATTGTTCCCGCGAAACGCCACGCTGGTAATCAAAGGGTCACATGCAAATGCTCCCCTATCTTTATGTGCATCAACTCGTCCTGCCGTCTTGCCGATCAAGCCATTTTCATAAATATGGACTAATACTCAACAGCGGCGGGTTCGAAACGAGGACCGTCGCGCAGATCATGCTTCCGACGATAGCGGCCGTCGGCATTGACATTCGATAACGCGCACGCAGAAGCATCCGTCTTGCAGAATTCGTTCAAACTCTCCGCAGCCAACATGAGCCCTCAGATGAAGGTGCTCGGCGGCATCTTGTGGATGCTTGCCGCATCACCTCTGCTGGTCGAGAGCGACACGTATCGTTATGCGTCGGCCGTGCTCGCAATAATTGCCCTCGTTTACTATCTTAAGGAGCCAAACCGCCCCAGAACGAACTGGCTTGGCTGGCTATGCATGGGGTGGGCAGCCTACGTTGTGATGCGCTTTGCTTATATCTATGCGGTGACACCACAACATGACCTCGGTGCATCAGATTGGCTATTCGCGTTTCCATTGTTCTTCCCCATTCTTGGCGTTGCCTTCGCGCTCTATGAAGGCGAGATGGAAAAGATCATCGCGGCCTTTTTCGTCGTCACTCTTGTCGTGCTCGCGGTAACCGTCGTCCTGGGCGCCGACGGGATCGTCAGCGGGATCCCGGTTCGCCCTCTCATCATGAAAAACCAGATCCATGGTGCCGTAGCCTGCGGTCTGATTTTCGTTTCAACGGTATTCTGGCTTCTTCACTTCATGACCTCCCCTCAGAGCGATCGCCGGTTTGCGCGCCTCGCCTTTATTTGCTCACCGCTCATTCTCATTCTCTGCCTTATCGCGATCTACGGTTCGAAGTCGAAGGGTGTGTGGCTGGGATTGGCGATCACGCTACCGATCCTTGCGATCATCGCCATCCGATACATGAAACTGAAGATCGCGGGCGCGTTGGCGATTGCCTGCATTGGCATCCTTCTCCTGGCCGGAGTTTACGGCGTTCGACACAGTCTCGACAGAACAGCAGGGCCGACTCTGTATGCTGCCGTTTCAATGGTCGAAGGCATCGCCGGTGGTCAGGAGATCGGAAGCACCGTCAACAGTACGATCGGATCCGAGGCGACCCCCGGCGGGATGGACGAACGGCTTCAGCTTTGGGCAAACGGCTGGGAAGTGTTTTCGGCAGCGCCGGTTTTTGGTTGGGGTAACGCATGGCTCGAGCGCTGGCACCAAGCCCACTACACCAAGGTGACCTATACCCTGCTGCACAACGGATATCTCGAAATCCTCGTGCGCTTCGGACTTTTCGGGGCAGCCGTCATGGCCGTCATCCTGGCAAGCCTGATCGTCTCGGTATGCAAGGCATACCGCGCTGGCATTATTCCGCGCGCGGCGATGCACGCCTACCTCGTCTGCATCTTCTTCTTCGCGCTGACACTTCTAAGCAATTCCAATAACCGGCTGGCGATAGGGGAAAGCCTATCGCTGGTGAGTTCGGCGTTCGCCTGTTGGTGCAATCTTCGTTTGCGTGAAACAGTTACATCGCGAAGCAAAGAGGTTTCCGGGCCGGTAAGCGCGATCACCTGAGTTTGTGCTTGTCTGCGATGGTCACCACAGAACTCATGCGCTCTGATAGGGATCTCAGCTCATTTCAAAGCCGCATCCCCTTTTCCCTTTCCCAGCACTGACCCGATGATCAGCTGCAGATCGCGCAAGAGGCTGGCATTCTTGACGTAATCAGCATCGACGTTTGCGAGTTCGACCGGAGTCGACATGTCGATCCCCGACAACTGCGCCAAACCCGTTATACCTGGGCGGATAGCAAAAACGCCTTTGGCCCGGCGCGCGGCAATCACTTCAGGCTGCGTCAGCAAGCACGGTCTTGGCCCAACCAGACTCATATCGCCGACGAGAACGTTGAACAGCTGCGGAAGCTCGTCCAGCTTGTAGGCGCGCAGCGTCTTGCCGATCGGCGTGATCCAGGCCTCCGCCGCATCATGTGAGCCGACGTCGGGCGTGCCGGCTGCCATGCTCCTGAACTTGATACAGGTAAAGGGCTTTTCATGCCTGCCCACCCTCTTCTGCAGAAACAGCGCGCCGCCTGGTGAGGATCGCCTGATGAGGATGACCAGCACCAGCAGGATCGGAGACAGCACGATCAGACCGCCCAGCGCTGCGCAAAAATCGAACAGCCGTTTGATCGCTTGATTCATTTTCCTGTCATTTCATTTTCCGGAGGGTGGTTTTGTGCCGAAGGTCTCGGCCAGCGCATCGCTCATTCGATATGGCGGCGTCCAGCCGAGTTGCAGGCTGGTCTGTGAAATATCGGTTTCGAGCGAACGCGTCAGCCGATAGACGATCTCCTGCTTTCCGATAGCCCGCGCCGCCATCTCAAGCAAACTCGCAGGAAACGGGATCAGGCGCGTCGGCGATCCCGTCGCCGCAGCGATCATCTTGAACAATTCGGGCGTGGACGGGCTTTGTCCGTCACCCGCCAGAAACGTGCTGCCGGCAGCGTCTGGATGATGAGCAGCGACCACGATCAGGTCCGTCAAATTGCCCAGATAGACCATCGAGCGCCGGTTCGAGATCGATCCCAGGGGCAGCGGCAGGCGACGCTGGACCAGACGCGCAAGTGCAGAGAAGCTGCCACGCATTCCGCGGCCATACACCAAAGGCGGACGAATAACGACCACCTCCATGCCGCTTTCCTTGCCGAGTGCCTGCAGCTGTTGTTCGGCTTCAAGCTTTGTCGCGGCGTAGTCCGTCTGCGGATCGGGGGCGTCGGCCGCCGTGAATGGCTTTCCTCTTGCGGTGTATTCGCCGTGCACCTTGATCGTGCTTACGAACACGAAGCGTTTTACACCGGCCGCGGCGGCTTGTTTCGCCAGGTTGACCGTTCCATCGACATTGACCGAGCGATAGGCCTTGATAACAGCTGGCGTGTCCTCCACGACATTCTGATTGACCGACGCCAGATGAATGACGACGTCTATGCCAGCGAGCGCCATTGACCAATCCGTGTCGGCGTCGATGTTGCCAATTGGGAAAAGCTGCTCGCCAGCATGCCGGCTCGTCGCTCTGAACGGAAGTCCGCGCTGCAGCAGCGTATCCTGCAGGCCTTTTCCCACGAAACCTGTCGCGCCTGTCACAAGAAGCATACGGCACCTTCTGAGTCTGCCGCGGCGCCGAAACCTGACTGCTTCATCAAGACGCTTCCTGGCGAAGGGACACAAGGTCGACGACCCGCTCCAGCGGGCTGTAGCCGGGCACGAGTTCGCCCAACATCGCCTTCAGTTCTCTTGCGTCACCCCGTTTAGCAAAGTCGGATAGCGCATCCAGCTTTGTCGACAGCTGCGGCCAGACCAAAAACTGCTCGCGCGCCCGCCGGATCTTCGGATGGTCGGTCATTTCGGGGTTGTCATTGATCAAGAGCTCCTCGTAGAGCTTCTCCCCCGGTCTAAGTCCTGTCGTAACGATGCTGATGTCGCCGTGGGGATTGTGATCATCCTGCACGGTCATCCCGGAAAGCTCGATCATCCGGCGCGCGAGATCGATGATCTTCACAGGCTCGCCCATGTCGAGAAGATAGACATCGCCACCCGCCGCCATAGCGCCCGCCTGGATAACCAGCTGGGCGGCCTCCGGTACCGTCATGAAAAAACGCGTGATCTCCTCGTGTGTCAGTGTGATCGGACCACCGCGACTGATCTGCTGGCGAAACAAGGGCACAACGGATCCCGACGAGCCCAGAACATTGCCAAAGCGAACCATCGAAAACGTCGTGCTATGCTGCCCTTCGGCAAGAGCCTGCAGTATCATCTCGGCCAACCGCTTGGTGGCACCCATGACGTTCGTGGGTCTGACAGCCTTGTCGGTACTGACCAGAATCATCCGGTCAACCTTGGCGGCCAAGGCAGCCCTCGCAACCGTCAGGGTCCCGAACACATTGGTCTTGACGCCTTCTGCGGGATTCTGCTCCACCAGCGGTACATGCTTGTAGGCAGCCGCATGGTAGACGGTGGCAGGTCGCCAGGCTTTCATGATGGCGTTGATACGATGCTCGTCGCAAACATCGGCCAGAAGTGGCACGATCTGGAACGGGGGCGCTTCGCCATCACCCGCCAGTTCGCTCTCCAGCGAATAGATCCCGAATTCGTTCTGATCTAACAGCAATAACGCTTTCGGACGCAACTTTGCGATCTCCCGACACAGCTGGCTGCCGATCGAGCCTGCAGCGCCGGTCACCAGCACCACACGGTCGCGAACATTGCGCTCCAACAGCGTCGTATTCGGAAGAACTGCGATCCGGCCCAGCAAATCCTCTACATCGAGATCCTGCAAATCCGTCAGCTGTGCCTGCCCGGTCGCCAAAGCGGAAATATCGGGGACAGTGCGGACCGCGACCTTCGCCGAACGCAGTCGTTCGATGATCTCGTGGCGACGGGCCCGATCGATTTGCGGAAGGGCGAGAAGTACCGTTCGAATTTCGAGATCGTCGCAGACCTGCTCGATCTTTTCCGGGCTGTAAATCTTCACGCCGTTGAGCGACATGCCCTTCAGCCCTTTGTCGTCGTCAAGAAATCCGACGACCTTGAACTCGGCCGAATGTCCCAGCGCGCTGGCAAGCTGGCGGCCCTGTGATCCGGCACCGTAGACAAGCGTCCGGATCGGCGCGGCCTGTCCAAGGATTTCGCTGTATGCATCGTAGAGAAAATAGCGCGCGACGTACCGCGATAGGCCGACCGCGAGCAGCAGCAGCATCGGCTGCAGGATACCAACCGTCCGCGGAATGGCCGGCACGCTGATCACCGTGAAAATGACCATGTAGACCAGGCCGTAGATCAATATGCACTTGATGATGGTTGAAAACGCGGCCCAGCCCATGAACCGAAAGATCGCGCGATAGAGCCCGAAAGTGATGAACAGTGGCAGCGCGATAACAAGCGATATCGGGATGGTCAGGAACTGGACGCCCGAGAGCAGATACCACTCGTTGAACCTGAAACAGAAGGCGATCCACACGGTGAGAATGCACAAACAGGCATCGAACAGAAGCGCGATCACCCGTTTGGCCGGTCGCGGCAAAGCGAGAACCTGCTGAATGCATTTGTCAAACATAGGCGCCGCTCAAGATCTCTGTGCCAGCAAAGGTTGCTTCGCCGAATAAAACCGCGATTGCGGATGATCGTGCCGAACGCAACCTTGTTTTCTGTAATGGCATGATAAACTGCGGCTTACAAGGCGGATTGCTCGATGCAAGACCATCGAGGGTACACGTTTGAGGACACTTCGAAAAAAGCGGCAGCGAGTGCGCATGGCTCATGTCAACGCATACCGTACGCGCCGGAAAAGTTCGACTATCCGAAAGAGGTGGGTTGGGACTTTGCGGTGGCCACGTAGCTTGATCGAGCGATATCTGGCACGGTCGGCTATCTGGCTCTCTTTCGACCTGACCGACAGTGCGATCAGGTTGTCCTTCACCGTGTAGACCTGCACGTCGGTGGCCCAACCTCGTTCGAGAGCGATATCGAACGGAAAAGCGATGCGCTGTAGGGCAGCCACAAGCTGCAACGCACCCCTCCTCGTGATCAGATAGCAGGCGGCGGACCCCTGCGGACCGAAGAAACATTTGCCGATCCGGTCGCCATAGACGGACTGGGCAATCGAGCGGAACAGCACCGTGCGGTGGTTCAACAGTTTGACCACGTCCGCGGACGGAACTGTCTGGCGGATATCCTGCGCTCGGCGCAGCAGGCTGGCATCCAGATCCACATCGTCTTCCATAATGACGGCGCATTCGGCGTCGCTCGCCAAGAAGGTGCTTATCGCTCGGAGATGAGCGAGATAGCAACCATATTCCGCGGCGAGCATCGGCCGACCATTGCCGCGAACAAATGCCTTGCGATCGTAGTTTGGCCAATCGCCTTCAGGGCTGGCCTTGGCGATCTCCACCCCGGCGACACGCCGCACATCGAGACCGAAGAGTTGAGCCTGGCGATCAATATGCGTCCACCGCTCGATGGAGCGATCAAGATTGATGACGTATGCGACGATCCCTTCTCCGGACACCGGTCGAGCAGTCTCGCAGCTTATCGCACCGATATTGGAACGGTTTTCACTGTCGCCTTTCTGGGGATCACGCACAGTCGTCTCCTTGGACAATACAATCGAGCGCCGAACAGCGCCCGGACTCCATCGATCAGCGAAAGGCAAACGCTCCGCTACGCTGAGCAATTAGTTGGTCTGTGAACCAATCGCAACATCGACCAAGGCAGGCGATGTCCTCAACCATAACAAATTCACTGGACAACGCTGATGGCGCCTGCGTCCTCAGCCCTTCCTCGCGCCCCTCTTCAACACGTCCCGGATCGAAAAGCTCGAATGGATCCGCGCCACGCCGGGCAGCGTCGAGAGAATATCCTTGTGGATCCGCTCGAAATCGCGCGCACTTTCCACCTCGACCTTGAGAATATAATCCGATCCTCCCGTCATCAGAAAACACTCCTGAATTTCGGGATGTTTTCGGATCGCCGCTTCGAACCGGTTCAGATGCTCCTCAGTCTGCCGGTCGAGCGTGATATTGACGATCACCGCCATGGCGTCATCGCTGTCCGACGTGCCGATCAGTGCCGTATATCCCCGGATATGGCCCGTCTGCTCCAGACGCGCGATGCGCCGCAGACAGGCCGATGGCGACAGTCCGACCTCGGCGGCAAGAGCCGTGTTGGCGATCCTTGCGTTCAGCCTCAAATGACGGACGATATTACGATCGATTGCGTCCAGTGCCATGCGCAACATTTCCTCTATTGACGCTGTGGAATTGCACAGAATGAACGATGGCGCAATCATAACAACATGATCGAGCGGAAATTGCCTGATTATTTCGCTATCTTGATTCAACGAAAATTCGGGAACGACGATGGACGCAAGCACCGCGGATAACATTGACGACGAGGCTCTCTCGGGCGTTCTCTCGATTGACCTGGCCGCGCTGCAGTCCAACTACCGAATGCTTGCCGACCGCGTCGCGCCTGCAACCTGCGCGGCCGTCGTGAAGGCCGACGCCTATGGACTGGGTGCCGATCGCGTTGGTCCTGCGCTTGCGTCAGCTGGCTGTCGGCATTTCTTCGTGGCACATCTTGTCGAAGCCAAGCGTCTCAAGCGACATCTGCCGCGCGATGCGAAGCTCTACGTCCTGAATGGCCTGATGCCCGGCGGCGAGTCCTATGCGGCCGCAAACGGCATCATTCCAGTGATTAATTCGCTCTCCCAATTGAGCCAGTGGTCTGCCGCCGCCGAGCAGCATGGCGCGCGCCTGCCGGCAGTCTTGCAATTCGACACCGGAATGTCTCGCCTCGGCCTCAGCGCGGCAGATGCATCGGTGCTAGCGGAAAACAGAGCGCTGTTGCGCAATCTCGATGTTCAATTCCTCATGAGCCATCTTGCCAGCGCCGATGAGCATCTGAACTCGCAAAACGTTCAGCAACTCGCGGCAATGCAGGCCATCGCCGTGAATTTCCCGGATGCTGAGCTTTGCTTTGCCAATTCCGGCGGCATCTTTCTCGGCGCGGCGTTCCACGGCGCACTGGTTCGTCCGGGAATTGCGCTTTACGGCGGCGCCCCGACCGATAGTCTGGCCAACCCGATGAAGCCGGTCGTCCGCCTGAGCGTCAGGGTGATCCAGACGCACACCGCGCCACCGGGAACGCTGGTGGGCTATGGTGGCAGCCACCACACGCAGTCCGAGATGCGACTGGCGACGCTGGCGGCCGGATACGCCGATGGTCTGCCCCGCAGCCTCAGCGATCGCGGCGCCGCCTATGCACTTGGCCAGCGCTTGCCGATCGTCGGTCGGGTTTCGATGGATAGCATGACGATCGACATCACATCGCTGCCCACCGATGCACTCCAGCTTGGCAGCCTGGTGGAACTTATCGGCGCGGACCAGACGCTGGAGGATCTCGCCCGAGATGCAGGAACGATCGCCTACGAAATACTCACTGGACTCGGCCATCGCTATCATCGCCAATACATCTGACAAAGAGCATTCATAACAGGGGCAACCATGAAAGTTACAGTTCTCGGCGCCGGCGTCATTGGCGTCACCAGTGCCTACTATCTGGCCAAGGCCGGTCACGAGGTTACCGTCATTGACCGGCAGATCGGACCGGCTCTCGAGACCAGCTTTGCCAATGCCGGCGAGGTTTCCTTCGGCTACTGCTCGCCTTGGGCGGCGCCGGGCATTCCGCAAAAGGCGCTGAAATGGCTTTTCATGGAACACGCACCGCTGATCCTGCGGCCGAAGGTCGATTATGCGATGTTGTCCTGGATGGTCAGGATGCTGGCGAATTGCACCTCGGAACGCTACGCCATCAACAAGTCCCGGATGCTGCGGCTTGCCGATTACAGCCGCCAGTCGCTCGCCGAACTGCGGGGTGAAAGCAATATTGCCTATGACGAGCGCATGCAGGGGACATTGCAGCTGTTCCGCAGCGAGTCCCAGCTCGAAGCATCTGCGAAGGACGTCAAGGCGCTGGCTGCCGATGGGATTCCTTACGAGGTCCTGGATCGCGAAGGCTGCATCCGCGTAGAACCGGCGTTGCGTCATGTCAGCGACAAGATCGTTGGCGGCTTGCTGACGCCGAAGGACGAAACCGGCGACTGCTTCAAGTTTACCAATGCCCTCACGGTCGCCTGCGCCGCGATGGGTGTGGTCTTCGACTATGGTCGCACCATCAAGGGAATAGAGGTGGAGGCTGGACAGGCAAAAGCGGTGGTCACCGATCGCGGCATCGTGTCCTCCGACGCCATCGTCGTCGCACTCGGCAGCTACTCGCCGCTGCTTCTCAAGCCGCTCGGCATCAGACTGCCGGTCTATCCGGTCAAGGGATATTCTCTGACGATCCCGATCGTCGACGCGGCGCGCGCGCCAGAATCGACGGTGATGGATGAAACCTACAAGATCGCCATCACCCGCCTGGGCGACCGCATCCGTGTCGGCGGCATGGCCGAAATTTCTGGCTATACAAATGATCTAGGCCCTGCCCGTCGCCGCACGCTGGAGCATTCCGTGACTGACCTGTTCCCCGGCGGCGACCTCAAGGCTGCCAGTTACTGGTCTGGTCTTCGGCCGATGACGCCTGATGGTACCCCGGTGATCGGTGCGACCAATATCCGCAACCTTTTTCTGAATACCGGCCACGGCACGCTCGGATGGACGATGAGCACGGGCTCGGCACGAGTGCTGACGAACATCGTCAGTGGGCGCAAGGGTGATATCGACGCGACCGACCTGTCCATCGCGCGCTACGGACGGTAGGTTTCGACCTCAATCTACGTTCGACGTTCGTCCAGCAAGGTTTCGGCGTCGTCTCGAGTGAGGCCGAGCACGGATCTGCCAACTTCGAAACCGAAGCCATTGCGCGCGAAGGCCGACATCTCCTTCGCGTAGCGCTTCTCATCCGGCTCGTCACGACGGAACGGACCGAAAGCGCGCTTGCGGGCGAAAATGATGGCCGCCACCAAGTCATCACTGTCCTCGAGCGCGGCCGTAACCGTCTCGCGATCGACGCCCTTGATGGACAATTTCTGGGCAATCATCCGCTTCGATCGACCGTTGCGTTGACCGGCGCGGGCACTGATCTCCGCATAGGCAACATCGTTTAAAGCGCCCTGATCATAGGCAAACTTGACCGCCAGATCCGCTAGTGCTTTGACCTGAGCGTCGGATATGCCTTCGAATTTCTGCCCGGCCTTGCGTGATATCGCGTCGAACAGCTGTCTTTCCGTCAGCATCTGCCGCCCGAGCCGATAGATCGTCGAGTTTCTGGCCCAGCTTTGCATCCGGGTGGTCGGGATATCGGATTGCGCGTCGTCTTCTACCATGGCGTCCCGCTTCGCTCGCAGAATCGTCAGGAGCGTATAACAACGCAGACAGTTAAAGACACGCGGCAGAAATTTCCAGCTTCGGGCATGTGTCTACCGGCGGCCGGATATCCGCTTAGGCGATGTGTAACACCTCGTCCGACAGCAAGAGAAGAAACGTGTGATCATCGAGCCGCTCGGCCACTTCGCCGCTTTCCGTCACATAATCCGTTCGCGGCGCAGCACTGACATCGAGCTCTAGCCGAGCCGTCAAAATCTGCTCGATGACAACATAATGCATGCCCGCATTGTTCTCACAATGAAAGCGTCGGGTCTCTTTGTAATTCGCCATGACCAAAACCCCAATTGATGACCGCCGTGCAGTCAATACTTGGACTGCGACCGAGATTTTTCAATGAAGCTGCTTCTATCCTTAAGAGGGAAGCACTGCGTTGCTGCAACAGACTTAACGAAATGACATGCGGTGTAGGCATTCTGCGTCTCGTTAACCTGCAAACCTGATGTTCGTGCCGTGCCGCTCTGCAGCGCTTGATGTGCATCCACAGGCATTGAAACTTGACATGGCGGGTGAAGTCTTGCACGCAGCATCGACGGCCCCTCTTCTGTGCAACAGGGGTATATTCGTGAGCCGGAGATGCCTGATATGTCTGCCCAGTTCCTGTCCTTGTCCAACATCCAGTTTTCCGCAGGAAAAAAGCATATTCTCCACGGCATCGATCTCTCGCTGGAGGGCGGGCACGTCTACGGGCTCGTCGGGCAGAATGGCTCTGGAAAGAGCACACTGCTGAAGATCATTGCCCGTCAGGTTGAGCCGACCTCCGGCACGATCACGCTTCAGGGTCGCGCGGTCGCTGACTGGGGCGGGCGGGCCTTCGCGCGCGAGATTGCTTACATGCCGCAGTTCACCCCGGCGACCGACGGCATGACCGTGCGGGAACTGGTGGCGCTCGGCAGATTTCCCTGGCACGGAACGCTTGGCCGATTCACTCAGAAAGATCGCGACCTGGTCGACGATGCGATCAACCGCACAGATTTGGTCAAATTTTCTGACAGTCTCGTTGCAAACATGTCCGGTGGCGAGCGCCAGCGGGCCTGGATCGCGATGATGCTGGCACAGAACGCCAGTTGCCTGCTGCTGGACGAGCCAACCTCCGCACTCGACCTTGCGCATCAGGCAGGCGTGCTGTCGCTGCTGCGCGAGCTTAGCCACGAGCGCGGCTTGACGATCGTCGTGGTGCTGCATGACATCAACCTAGCCGCGCGTTACTGCGACGAGATCGTTGCTCTAAACGACGGCAGGATTTCCGCGCGCGGAACGCCCGCAGACATTGTCCAGTCAGATGTACTGAAGTCCGTGTTCGGCGTCGAGATGGGTGTCTTCCCTCACCCGGTCAGCCATGAACCCGTCAGCTACCTGGTCTGAAAGAATTGAGCGCCACTGCATCTGCTGGTGGCGCTCAAAAACATGCGTCGCATTCCCCGGAACACGACGATGCCGTCGGTCTACCTTAGGCCGGAGAACGACGTTGCCACGAAAAGCTCGGACTGCAGCGAGGTGAGCTGCGCCGATCCACCGGGTGGCGGCCAGATGCCTTCCTTGCTTGCCTGACCGCGTGCTTTCACCCGGTCCTCGATGGTCTTGTAGGGCCAGATGTGGACCATCTTCTGCGGCCCGCCCTCGACCGATCCCATGATCGTCAGCAGCATCGACATTTCGTTGCGACGCGGGATGACCTTGCAACAGGCCTCTTCCGTCTCGGGCTGTCCGCCCGGCGCGATCGTGTAGGTACGAATCTCATAGAACGGGCCGTATTCGCCGGGCACGATCGGCTGCGCAAAGGATAGCGGCTTGAAGGCCGTGCTGGTCACTCCACCAAGATAGGCGCCGATTCCGTAGGGGTTTTCCGTCTGCATCAGCCGTGCGCGCTCAGCGGCAAGCTTGTCGGCATCGTCGTACTGCGTGAGAAAGGCGAAGCGATTCAGCACGCCGAATTCGCAGGAGAAACAGCCGATCGCTGTCCCTGTTTTGGAGAAAAGCTTTGTGTCCGACCATTGAGTGATGGGAACGCCTAGTGCGCAGCAGGCTGCTTCGCTCGCGCCACGATTTGCGTCGGATTGACGAACTGAAGCGCGATGACCAGCCAAAACAGCGTCGTCACCATGTAAACGACCGCCATCGCATCGATCGACTGGCCCGCTCGAACACCCGATGCGAAAACCGCGTAATAGAGCGAGACCACAAGCGTCTGCGTCGTTGGACCAGCGATCAGGAAGGTCAGTTCGAACATGGCGATGGTTCGGACCAGCACCAGCAGAAGTGCGGCCAGCATGCCCGGCAACAGCAGCGGCAGGAGGATACGCAGGAACAGGCTGGTGGTGCCGGCGCCGAAGACGCGGGCGGCGGCCTCGATACGAGGATCGATCTGCTCGATGAACGGGATCATCACCAGCACGACGAAGGGCAGCGACGGCACGACATTGATCAGCACCACGCCCCAGAAAGTGCCGCCCAGCCCGAGTTGATAAAGCACTGTCGCGAGTGGGATACCATAGGTCAGCGGCGGAATCAGTAATGGCAGCAGGAACAGCAGCACGACAAGGCGCTTGCCGACGAAATCTCGGCGCGCCAGGGCATAGGCGGTCGTGACGCCAAGAATTCCCGAAATAATGACAACGGTGAAGACGATCTCGAATGTTACCAGAACCACGCTTGATAGCTGGAACTCCTTCCAGGCGCTGAAATACCATTTCGTCGTCCAGCCGGCCGGCAGCCATGTGCCGAGCCAGCGGGTCGCGAACGAGTTGACGACGACAGCGGCGATAACCGCGAGAAGATTGAGAACGAAAAGCGTGGCCAGCGCCCAGATGGCGAATCGCCAGATCTTCGAGATGAGCCCTTGGTCGCGGATCATGGTCAACCTTTCGTGCCGCCGGCGGGGCCGCGATAGAAGAAGGAGCGGCCGCCGAGCACCGCCAGAACCACCACCAGTTCGACACCGCCCATGATCAGCGCGATGGCCGATCCCAGCGAGTGGTCATATTGTTCGAAGGCCGCCTGATACGCTGCAATGGATATAACCCGCGTCGGCCCGGCTGGCGCGCCGAGCAGCACTGCCGAGGGGAAAACGGCAAAAGCCTGCACGAAGGCGAGGCAGAAGGTCACTGCAAGTCCCGGCACCAGCAGCGGCAGGAATACGCGTGAAAACCGCTGTCGCGGTCCGGCGCCAAGCGTTGCGGCTGCCTGCTCGATCGCGGGGTCGATGCCGGAGATGTAGGAGAGCGTCAGCAGGAACGCGAACGGGAAGCCGGTGATCAACAACGATGCGAAGACACCCCAATAGTTGTTGGTCAGCTTGATCGGATTGTCGAGAATGCCGATCGCCAGCAGCGTATGATTGAACCAGCCGCGCGGCCCGAGAAAGGTCAACAGACCATCCGCCACGAAGACGGTCCCAAGCGTGATCGGCAGGACGAGAATGGTCGTCAACAATCGCTGACGGTTCATCAGCCGAACGCGGAACGCGACCGGGACGGCGAAGGCAAGGTTGATAATCGTTACCGGCAACGCAAGCCAAAGGGTTGCACCGATGGTGTCGTAGAGGAAGGGATCGCCGAAGAACTTCGCATAATTCGCGTACCAGCCACCCTCCTTCGGCGTCAGCGAGTCCACCAGACCGTAGAAGAACGGATAAACGAACAGCGCGATCATGAAGATCAGCCCCGGCAGGATCAGCATCGTGGTACCATCCAGGCCGCGCGCGGCAAGTCGGGTCCGCAGTGGCGGCCCGCTCATCGTGTCGCGTCCTTGAACAGCAATGCTCTTTGCGCCAGCGGCTTCAGGCGTGTCGAAGCTCCTCTCGGCAAGGCCTCGTCGGCACGGAAATAGAGTTCGGATCCATCCGCCGTCCGCGCCAGACCAAAGAAGGCGCGGCCGCGATATTCCATGCTGGCAACGGTGGCGGCGATCCCCTCCTCGGCTGCAATCAAGTCCTCCGGCCTTACAGAGAGGATGGCGGAATCACCCGCCTTGAGCGGCGTTCGCATCGTGCCGGCAATACGGGCGCCGGCAACATCGATTTCCGCCTCGTCGCCGAAGACCGCAACAATACGGCCCGGCACGCGCGTGCGAAACCCCATGAAATCGGCGACGTCCACGTTGATCGGCCGCTGGTAGAGATCCTGTGGCGAGCCGATCTGCGCGATATGGCCCTGGCTCATCACCACGATCCGGTCGGCCAGTGACAGGGCCTCGTCCTGGTCGTGGGTGACATAGATGGTGGTCGAGCCGATCTGATCGTGAATGCCGCGGATTTCGGCACGCATCTCCAGCCGCAGCTTGGCGTCGAGATTGGAAAGCGGCTCGTCCATCAGCACCACGGGCGGACGGATGACGATGGCGCGGGCAATGGCGACACGCTGCTGCTGGCCACCGGACAATTGCCCTGGCAGCTTTTCCGCCTGACTTTCCAACCGCACCAGCGCCAGCGCCTCATTGACACGCCTGTCGGCTTCGGCGCCCTTGACCCCCTGCATCGCGAGGCCGAAGCCCACATTCTTACGCACGCTCATGTGTGGAAACAGGGCATAACTCTGGAACACCATGCCGAAGCCGCGCTTCTCCGGTTCCAGTTGATCGATGCGATTGCCACCCAAACGAATTTCTCCGCCCGACAATGCCAGAAGGCCGGCGATACAATTCAGCGCCGTCGACTTCCCGCAGCCGGACGGCCCGAGCAGCGCCACGAACTCGCCCGGCTCGACCGCAAGATCTACGCCATCGAGCGCATTGTAGGCGCCGAAGGACCGGCTCAGACCATCGAGTTCAAGGCGCGCATTGCTGCGCGTCGATGCCACCGCATTCGCAACCGAATTCAAGCCACTCTCCATCTCATCAGGGAAATGGCCGGTACCGCTCGTTGAGAGCGGCACCGGCGATGATCGCGATCAGCCCTTCTTGGCGCCGATCTTTTCGTCCCAGATCCGGAATGCCTGAACCAGCAGCTTCGGTTCGAGTGGCACTTCCAGCGGATTGTTGGCGATCCAGTCGGCATATTCCGGCCGGCCGAATTCCTTGATCGTATCCTGGCTTTCCTGCGGCGCCATCTCGATCGTCACGTCCTTCACGGCAGGGCCCGGATAGAAATAGCCGGCGTCATAGGCGATCGCCTGCTGCTTGGGCTGCAGGATGTAGTTCAGCACGTCGATCAGCACACCGATCTTTTCGTCGGACACGCCCTTCGGGATGACCGCGTAGTGCGCGTCGGTGACCCAATGGAACCCTTCGAGCTTTTGCACTTTGGCCTCGGCCGGAACGATGCCGAGCGCGCGTGGATTGATGTCCCAGCCGGTCGTTGAGACGACGATGTCGCGGGTGCCTTCACCCAGTTCCTTCATCACCTGCCCTGTGCCGGTCGGATAGTACTCGACGTGCTCGCCAAGCGCTGCGAGATAGTCCCACGTCTTAGCCCAACCCTTGATCGGATCGCGCGGATCGCTATCGCCGAGCAGATAGGGCAGCCCCATCAGGAAGGTTCGGCCCGGACCGGAATTTGCAGGGCGCGCGTAGATGAACTTGTTCTTGTTGGCCTTCGCCCATTCAAGCAGTTCGGGCGCCGACTTTGGCGGCGTTGGAACCTTGTCCGGCATATATTCGATCAACGGGCCGGACGGATAGTAGGTGATGACAACGCCCTGATCCTTCGCCAGCGCCTGCATCTTGAAGGCTTGCGGCTGCAGGATGCTTTCGAGATTGGGCAGTTCCGATTTGTGTGACGCGAGATCGAGCCAAAGCCCCTGGTCGAGGCCGGCAGATAGCGCGTCAGTGCCGGTCAGCACCAGGTCGATATCGACCTTGCCCGCGGCTTGCTGCGCCTTGATCTTTCCCGGAAGCTCCGGTGCCGGGGCCTTGGTAAAGGCAAAGCTTGATACCCAGTCGGCCTTCTCGGATGCATAGGCCTCGAACATGCCCTGCGTTAGCGCCAGATTGCCGGCAACGTCGGCGATGGTGATAGTCACGGGGCTTGCCGGCTTCTTCGCCTGTGCCCACACCTTGACCGGGAGCATGCTTGCGACCGCCGCGCTCGCGGCCGTCCCGACAAATGTTCTGCGGGTGATTTTCATGCTGTCTCTCCTCCTCTGGTGACGGCGTCAGACAAGCGCGACTTGCCTGTAAATAGTCGCGCTCCGATCTGCCGATGCGACCGGATTGCTGCCTGACTGACTGTTCGGAACCTCCTGAAACATCTGCCAAAAACACCGTTCCTCCTCGGCGCAGCTTGGCAGTCGTTATAAATTGATATACTAGTATTCATGTTCAAGTCAATCTTCAGGGTCAATCATGCAGCCAGCCGTCGATCCCGCAGTCACCGACTTTCCGGCGCTCGCCGAGAGGCCGGCGAAAATCAGGCGCGTGACGACGGCCGATGCGATCTATGACCGGCTTTATCAGGACATCCTGTCGCTCCGGATGCCGCCCGGCATGCCGCTTCAGGAAAAACGCATCGCCGAGGATTTCGGTGTCAGTCGCACACCGGTGCGCGAAGCGTTGCTTCGACTGTCGGAGGGCGGGCTCGTCGATATCTATCCGCAGGCGGGCACAGTCGTTTCACGCGTGCCGGTATCGGCCATTCCCGAAGCCGTCGTCGTCCGCAAGGCGCTGGAGGGAACGACCGTTGAACAAGCAGCGGAGGTCGCGGCCGCAGCGGACATCGCCCGGCTCGACGCCATCATCACACGCCAACGCGCGCTGGCTATTCTAGGCGATACGTCAGGTTTTCACGAAGAGGACGAAGCCTTCCACGAGGCGATCGCGCAGATCGCCGGATACCCCGGCATATGGGCCATCCTGAAATCCGTGAAGGTGCAGATCGACCGCGCCCGGAGGCTGACACTTCCGGTGCTGGGACGTATGGAAAATGTGGTGCGTGAGCATGCTGTCATCCGTGACGCAATTGCAGCACATGAAGTGCAGGCAGCGCGGGCGGCAATGACGCATCATCTGAGCGCCGTCATCCCCGATGTCGCCGAGCTTCGCACGCGCTTTCCAGATTATTTTTGCTGAGTACAGCGACACTGCAATACACAAAGGAGGAAACAGATGCGACAGGGTTGGAGATGGTTCGGGCCGGACGCGCCGGTGGCGCTCGACGAGGTCCGGCAGACCGGCGCGACCAACATCGTGTCGTCGTTGCATCATGTGCCGATCGGGCGCGCCTGGACCAAAGCCGAAGTTCGCGAACGTCAGGCGATGATCGAAATGACACCGCCGGGCCGCTCGAGCCTCACCTGGTCGGTGGTCGAGAGCATTCCCATTCCCGATGCCGTCAAGCGCAAGGGTGGGCAGGCCAAGAGCGAGATCGAAGCATGGATCGCCAGCCTCGAAGCGGTTGCTGCCTGCGACATCCCCATCGTCTGCTACAATTTCATGCCCGTGGTCGACTGGACGCGCACCGACCTGGATCATGTCATCGACACCGGCGCCACGGCCATGCGCTTCGATCATGAAAAGTTCGCTGCATTCGATCTCTTCATCCTCGAGCGGGACGGGGCGCAAACGGCCTATTCGGCAGACGACAAGGCACGCGCCCGTGCCGTTTTCGAAGCGATGTCAGAGGGCGATGTCGCCGATATCACCCGCAATATCACGTCTGCACTCCCGGGATCGACGACCGAGCCCCTCACCATCCCGGAATTTCGCGACCGGCTCGCTGCCTATGCCGGCATTGACGCCGCAAGACTACGTCAACATCTGGTCGAGTTTCTGGAGGCCGTCACCCCGGTTGCCGAGGCACGTGGCGTCAAGCTGACGCTACATCCAGACGATCCGCCCCGCTCACTGTTCGGTCTGCCACGAATCGCTTCGACCGCCGAAGACTATGCAGCGTTGTTCGACGCGGTGCCCTCAAGCGCCAACGGCATGTGTTACTGCACGGGAAGCCTCGGTGTGCGCGCCGAAAATGACCTGCCCGCCATAGCCCGCCGTTTCGCCTCGCGCATCCATTTCGCGCATCTGCGCGCAACCAAGCGCGAGGGTGACGGCCGCAGCTTTCATGAAAGCGCGCATCTGGAGGGCGATGTCGACATGGTGGCCGTCCTAAAAGAACTCGTCGCCGAAGATCGCAACAGAAAAGCGGCCGATACCATCGTATTCCGTTCCGACCACGGCCATCGCATGCTCGACGACCTGACCAAGAATACGACACCGGGATACCCAGCCATCGGCCGCCTCAGAGGACTGGCGGAACTGCGCGGTATCCTGCATGCGCTCGGCGCACCGCCCAGCTGACGGACGCAAAGGCTATCAAAAGGAGAGATCGAGCGCTCTGCCTTCAAACAGACGGTCCCGTGACCCCTCAAGGTGCGTCCGCATCAGATCGCGCGCTTCCTCGGCCCTGCCCTCGGCGATCGCCTTGTAGATCGTGTTATGCTCCTGGAAGACCTGCTCCAGCCCCGGCCTTGGACCGAGCAGCGACAGGCCGTGAAGGTGCATGCCAACGGCGATATGTGCCTTGAGCGCATCGATCGAGGCTGTGTAATAATGGTTGTTGGCCGCCTCGGTGACGGCGCGGTGGAAATTGAAATCGGCATCGGTGCGGTGTAACTGATGGCTCGTCGCTTCCCTGAGATCGGCCAGCGCCGACGCAATCTTCTGGATGGCCGCCTCATCGCGGCGCTTGGCGGCGAAGTAGGCGGCGGCCGGCTCGATCGTCAGGCGGAACTCATAGCAGCGCTGGATGTCCGCGATGGTCTTGACCGGAGAATAGGACAGATGAGTCGTCGGCGAAGTGTTGGCGCTGACAAACGTACCAGCGCCTTGCCGCGCATAGACCATGCCTTGGTCACGCAACTTCGCCAATGCATCACGAACGATCGGGCGCGAGACGCCAAGCATCGAGGCAAGCTCGTGCTCGCCCGGAAGACGCGAGTCCGGGGGATAGTTTCCGGCGCGAATGCGCTCCTGCAATTGATCGAACACACGATCGACCAGCTTGGAAGGCTTGGCACGCTCCGGCTTTGCTGCCGGGGCCGCCTGCGCACTGGTCGGTGCACCGTTTACGTCATCCACCTTCATTCTCCCCGCCGGCTTTGTCTCACGCCGCCTGATTCTGCGGCACCAGTCTTAGCAAACTATCAGAATTCCCGAAGCCCCCCGACTTGACCGCGCATCTGAAATGGCGGCCGCCTTTGGTCGTGACGTCGAACCACGGAATCCCCGGTTCGATCTCGCCCTTCGGCAACAGAACGCTGACGCCGAGCGTCCGGAACACTGCCAGCGCCGTATCGCCACCGCCGACCATCAGCATATCCGGATGGGTCTCCTCCATCGCAGACTTGACGCCATCCGCGAACCGGTCTGCCACGGCTTCTGGACTGCCGATGATGTCACCGCTGCACCGAAGCAAGGCAGGCAGGGTGAGCGTTCCGGTCCGCTGGATCAACCCCGCCGGCGCATCGACGACCGCGTGAAGACCACCGCCCGCTTCCAGTCTAGCCATCTGCGCAACCGTTATCGGATCGCGTGAGCCGAAGGCAAAGAGTGTCTTGGGCATCGGCTCGAAATTTGGATTTTCTCGGCTCTTCAACCGCACGCTGCGGGCAAGAGCGCTGCCGATACCACGTGCGCCAACGGCAAGCGTCGTGGTCCAATCGTGCGAGGTGACGAGAAGGTCCAGATCCGCATCACTGTTGACGTCGGCAACCAGCACGCTCTTGTCGCGCCCTGCAAACAGGACTGCGATCGGCAGCGGCTGGTCAACCCCCCGGCCAACAACATGTCCGTTCCGTGTAAACCGCTCCTGATCGGGGATCGCCGGCGATATGACAATCGATGTGTGGCCGAACACGGCGGCCAGAGCAGCGCTTTCGGCTGCGACATTCCCCTTCAGGCGCGAGTCGATCTTTTTCAGGATGATCTCCGGCAAGACGGCAAGAAAGGCGTTAGCCGCGAGGCCGACCCTTCTTGCCGCTTCCTCCTCCTGGAGGGCTCTTGAGGCCGTGTTGACGACGACAACCTCGCAACCGGTGGCGATGGCTTGCGCGATCCCTTCGATCTCGATCGCGACGGCGACGGAAAGCCCGGCCTCGACGAAGGGCGTCCCCGTATCGAGCGCGCCGGTGAGATCGTCAGCGATGATCGCGACCTTGACCGTCATCCATTCAATCCCGCGTGTTCCTGTCCCGTATTGACGGCGTGACATGCCACCAGATGTCCGGGCTTTGCTTCCTTCCACTCAGGCACGACCTTGCCACACACCTCCATGGCGATCGGGCAGCGCGTGTGAAACCGACAGCCGCTCGGCGGGCTGAGCGGGCTCGGTACGTCGCCCTGCAAAATCTGCCGGTTGCGGGTGCGTTCGAGTTCCGGATCCGTTTCCGGCACCGCCGAAAGCAGCGCTTTCGTGTAGGGATGCAGCGGATTTTCGAACAACTCCTCCCGCGTCGCAAGCTCGGCCAGACGGCCAAGATACATGACGCCGACACGGGTGCTGATATGGCGCACCACGGCGAGATCGTGGGCGATGAAGAGGTAGGTTAGCCCATACTTTTCCTGCAGGTCGAGCAGCAGGTTGATGATCTGCGCCTGGATCGACACGTCGAGCGCAGAGATAGCCTCATCGCAGACAATGAATTTGGGCTGGCAGGCCAGTGCCCTGGCGATGACCACGCGCTGGCGCTGGCCACCTGACAGTTCGTGCGGGTAGCGCTGTGCGAAGCGGGTGGGCAGGCCGACGTCGGTCAGCAGCGACGCGATCCTGTCCTTCAGTTCGGCCTTGTTGCAGAGCTTGTGGAAAAGAATCGGTTCGCCGACGGCTTCGCCGATCGTCATGCGCGGGTTGAGCGTCGAATAGGGATCCTGGAAGACGATCTGCAGGTCGCGACGGAAAGGGCGCATCTGCTTTTCGTCGAGCGTCGCCAGATCCTGGCCCTTGTAGACGACCTTGCCCGATGTTGCCTTGTAGAGATTGAGGATGGTGAAGCCCGTCGTCGACTTGCCGCAACCGGATTCGCCGACGAGCGACAGAGTCTCTCCCTCCATGATGTCGAGATTGACGTTGTCGAGGGCGTAGACGGTCGCAGACCGCTCGCCGAAGGCGCCGAGACGGACGTGGAAATGCTTGACGAGATTTTCGATCTTCAGCAGCGGTTGAGCACCCATCACGCAGCCTCCTGCATTTTCTGGACGACGAAGCAGGCGGTCCGGTGGTTTCCAGCACCGGAGATCGGCTCGAGCTTCGGCACGCGCTCGTGACAGATCGCTTCCGCTAACGGACAGCGCGGCGCGAACGGACATCCCTTGGGGCGACGACCGGGTTCCGGCGGCGTGCCGCCGATCGAGCTCAACCGGCTTGCCGGCGCATCCGACAGCTTGGGGATCGAGGCCAGGAGACCGCGCGTATAGGGGTGGCTGGGACGGGCGTAGAGTTCGTCAACGGGGGCATCCTCGACTACGGTTCCGGCGTAAAGCACGGCGACGCGATCGACGAGACCGGCGATCAGCGCTAGATCGTGGGTGATCCAGACGACCGACATGCCGAGCTTGGCGCGCAAGTCCTTCACCAGATCGACGATTTGCGCCTGGATAGTAACGTCGAGCGCCGTCGTCGGTTCGTCGGCGATCAGGAGCTTAGGGTTGCAGGCGAGGCCAATGGCGATCATCACGCGCTGGCGCATGCCGCCTGAGAGCTCATGCGGATAGGCCTGCAGCCGCTCTTCCGGGCCGGGAATGCCGACGAGGCGGAGCAATTCGACGGCCCGTACGCGAGCCTCGGCTTTCTTCATGCCGCGATGATAGATCAGCGGTTCGCAGATCTGGTCGCCGATGCGCATGACCGGGTTGAGCGAGGTCATCGGATCCTGGAAGACGAAGCCGATGTCGCCGCCGCGCACCTTGCGCAGTTCCTTGTTCGACATCTTCTGCAGGTCGTGGCCGTCGAAGCTTGCTGAACCCTTGGTGACCTTGATCTTGTTCGGCAGCAGCCGCATCAGGCTCAGCATCGTCAGGCTCTTGCCGCAGCCGGACTCGCCGACGACGCCCAGCGTCTCGCCCCTGTTGACGTAGAGATCGATGCCATCGACGACGACTGCCGGGCCGTTCCTGCCGTCGATCTCGACGGTCAGGCCGCGGACATCGAGCAATTTCTCGTTGGATCGCGTGGTGTTCATCGCCTGGGTCATCATTTGGCTCCCCGCGGATTGAGGGCGTCGTTGAGGCCATCGCCAAGGAAGCTGAAGGCGACCGATGCAAGGCCGAGGACAGCGGCAGGGGCAGCCAGCAGATGCGGGTAGTGCTGCCAGACGCGCAGGCCGTCGGAGATCATGTTGCCCCAACTAGGCGTGGGCGGATTGACGCCGACTCCGAGGAAGCTGAAGGCGCTTTCCAGCACCATCGCCGTGCCAAGGCCGGCGCTGACGGAGACAATCAGCGGGCCGAGCGCGTTCGGGATCACATAGCGCTTCATGATGATCCAGTTAGAGAGACCAAGCGCCTGCGCGGCGGTGATATAGGGCCGGCTGCGGATCGACAGGACCTGGGCGCGCACGAGGCGAGCATAGGGCGGCCAGGAAATCAGCGCCATCGAGCCGAAGACCAGCATGAAATCGACCCAGATGGTCTGGCGATAGAATGGATTAAGAGTCGCCAGATACTGCGCTTCCATCCACTTGGTGATCGGTGACTTTAGCGATGCGTTGATCACGACGACGAGCAGCAGGTTCGGCACCGACATCGTCATGTCTGTCACCCACATGATTATGCGGTCGAACGGATTGCCGAAGAAGCCGGCGATGGCGCCAAGCACGGTACCGATGAAGACTGCGATCACGGTGACGATGACGGCAACCAGGAAGGCCGTTCGCGTGCCGAAGACGACGCGGCTGAACACATCGCGGCCGAGGTCGTCGGTGCCGAAGAGGTGCTGCAGCGACGGTGCGGCGTTGCGCGCCTGCAAATCTTGGCTGAGATAGTCGAACGGCGTCAGATAGGGTCCGAAGATCGCCGCGAAGGCGAGGATCAGCACCACGATCAGGCCGAAGACGGCGAGTTTGTTGCGCTTCAGGCGATACCACGCGTCGCGCCAAAGGCTGACGGGTGCTTCGTCCGGGATGGCGACGGGAGAGAGAGGGACGGCGGACATGGTCAGCGGCTCCTTCTTGAATCGTTGGCACGCGGATCGAGCATTGGGTAGAGCACGTCGACCAGAAGGTTCGACATCATCACCAGAAACGATCCGATCAGGGTGATCGCCAGAATGACGGGGTAGTCGGAATTTGTCAGCGCTTGCACAGTCAGGCGACCGAGACCCGGCAGACCAAAGACGAGTTCGACGAAGATCGCTCCGTTGACGATGGTGATCATGATCAGGCCGAGTTGGGTGACGACGGGCGTCAATACAGGGCGCAGGATATGGCGCAGCGCCACGATGATCTCAGGGACGCCTTTGGCCCGGGCGGTGCGGACGAAATCCTCCGACAAAACCTCGATGACGGCGGCGCGCGTCTGTCGGACGATCAGCGCAATCGGCTGGAAGGAAAGCACGATCAGCGGCAACAGGATGCGCACGTCGAACACGCCACCCCAGCCATAGGGCACGCTGGCGCCAGGAAGCAGGACGATGAGGCCGACCATCAGCAGTGGACCGGCGACATAGGCGGGGATTGCCCAGAGGAACAGGGCCGAGCCGAGGATGGCGTAGTCGAGACGGCTGTTCTGGTTCATGGCGGCGATCATGCCAAGGGGAATGGCGATGACCGTCGTCAAGATGATGGAACAGAGCGCCAGCTTGAACGAGACGGGAGCGGCTGCCGACACCATGGCCCAGACCGAGCGACCCGAGGTCAGCGAATTGCCGAACTGGCCATGCAGCAGGTTCCAGATATAGGTGCCGAACTGCATGAGGAAGGGCTTGTTCAGCCCCGCACTCTCGCGAATGGCCTCGATGCGCTGGGGGTTATAGGCGACATCGCCGGGCGCACGCAGAAAGATAAGCTTGATCGGATCGCCGGCGCCGTAGAAGGCCAGCGCATAGACGGCCAGCATCACGATCAGAACGGACGGAATCCAGATGGCAAACCGGGTCAGCACGTAGCGTAACAAGGTCACCTCCCACCTGTTGGTCGGCACGATCGCTCACACAGACCTAGCCCGCGGAACATGCCGTCTCTTCTTGGAATATGCGCGAAGGCCTTGCGGTCTTCGCGCGGTTGCTAGTGCCCAGGGGCTAATTCCGGATAGCTCTGTCAGCTCAGCCGATCGAGATGTCCCAGGGTGCCACGACCTGCCAGTCGAGGTTCTTCTCCATGCCCTTGACCTCCTTTGTGGCCCAGCGCGACATCGCCTGAGAATACCATGGAATGAAGGCCCAATCCTCGCGGAATGCCTTCTGGGCATCCTGGGCGAGTTTGATGCGCTCGGGATCGTCGGCAGCCTTGGTCGCTGCCTCGGAAAGTGCGGCGTCCACCTTGTCGTTCTTGTAGCCGCCGAGCTTGTTCTGGGCGTTCGACGAGGTCGAGGCGATGCAGCCGGCGAGATAGGAAACAGCGTCTGGCACGCGGGTGCCCACGTCGTCGCGGAAGATCTGTACCGCGTTCTGGTCCGGACCGGCATAGCTATCCTGCTGCGGCTTCATGTCGACGGCGGTGATGCCGAGGTTTTGGCGCCACTGTTCGGCGATGTACTGCGCGGCGGCCTGGATAGCCGGCGCGGAGATACCGACGAAGAGGATCTTTGGCAGACGCTCAGGACCGCCGTAGCTGGATTCAGCCAACAGCTTCTTGGCCGCCGCTGGATCATACGGGAAGGGCTCAAAGCCGGAATTGTCGGCGCCGGGCACGGAGTTCAGAATCTGGTCGGCCTTCTTGTGCGGCCCATCGGGGTAGGACGCCTTGAACAAGCCGTCGCGGTCGATCGCCATGATCAACGCCTGACGGACCTTCGGATCGTCCATCGGTGCGCGGGTGACGTTGAACCAGAAGTGCTGGCTGGTCGGGATCAGCGGGCCGGCAGAGAATTCGGGACCGAGATCCTGGATGATCGTCGAGGTCACCAGCTCCGTATGGGCGTTGAACTCGCCCGACTTGATCAGCGACGTCGCGGTGACGTTGTCTTCGATCGAGGTGATCTCGATGCGCGCCAGCTTCGGCTTCGGACCGAAGAAGTTCTCGTTCGGTTCGAACACCAGCTTGCCGGCATCGATATCAATGCTGGTGAGCTTGAACGGGCCGGAATAGACGGCGCTGCTGTCGGGCTTGTACCAATCCGCCACTTCCTCGCCATCGCTGCCGCGCGACTGCGATGCCTTGGTGATCGGCGCAATGTGGTTGGCAAGGCGCATGAAGAAGATCGGATCGGCTTCCGTCAGGGTGACGACGACGGTGCCTTCGTCAGGCGTCGCGACACCGGTCAACTCATTGCCGGAGCCGGCGCCGATTTCCTTGTAGCCCGCAACCTTGCTTAGCACCTGGTCGGCGCGCTGGCTCTTGGTGTTGGGCATGGAAGCGACTTCCCAGGATCCCTTGACGTCAGCCGATGTGATCTTGCTGCCGTCGGAGAACACGGCCTTCGGGTCGATCTTGAAGGTCCAGACTTTGTTGTCGGGCGATTCCCAGCTGGTGAAGACATAAGGCTCGATCTTGCCTTCGCTGTCGAAATACATCGGCGACGCCCACCAGACCGAGTTCCAGCGGAAAGGAACACCACCACCGCGCAAAGGCGACCAATCCTGATTGAACGCCGGATTGGCGACCTTCAGCACCTGGCCATCATCGGCAAGCACGATCTTGGCATTGAGGCCGAAAACAGTGAGGCCGACGCCGGCCGCAAGGCCGAGCTTCAGCGCATCGCGGCGCGACATCTGCGCATTCGACGCAGTCTTCCCTTCATTCCGATCAGTCATGTTGCCCTCCCATGGCAAGTTTAATGACGCTCACTTCCACTCTTTCCCGAAAGTGCGTCACGACATGGCCGAACACTCGCTCCATAATGTAAATATGTCAATCAAAATTAATTCTCCTTCGACAACCTTTGTCAGGTCAAAATTTTAATTCATATTTTTCAATGCCTTGAAAAATCGAAGGCCAATCCATTCCGATTATCATATTGACAACATGACGAGACAGGATGATGAAAACCGCATCTTGCAGGCCAGATACCGGCCTCTGCCGCCAGCTCGGCGGCGTTCATCCGAGGAGGACGACATGAACAACCACAGGATCACCGGCGTATTCAGTGCAGCGGCCACACCGCTGAACGCAGACGGCAGCCCGGATCTCGGGCTCTTCACCGAACATTGCAAGCGCCTACTTGAGGAAGGTTGCCACGGCGTCGCCCTGCTCGGCACCACGGGCGAGGCAAACTCTTTCTCATCAAGCGAACGACGGGCAATTCTCGATGCCGCATTGAAGGCCGGCGTTCCCGCCGACAGGCTGCTGCCCGGCACCGGCGTCGTCGCTATCGCCGAAACGGTGGAACTGACCAAGCACGCCCTTTCACTGGGCGTTACCAAAGTCGTGATGTTGCCGCCCTTCTATTACAAGGGCGTTTCCGACGACGGACTGCTGGCTGCCTACTCGCAAATTCTGGAAGGCGTCGGCGACAACAGACTGCAGGTTATTCTCTACCACATTCCGCAGGTCTCAGGCATCCCGCTATCTGTGCCATTGATCGGCCGGCTGATCGAAGCCTTCCCAGATACCGTCGTCGGCATCAAGGAATCTGCAGGTGATTTCAACAACATGCAGGCAATCATCGCCGCCTATCCAGGCTTTTCGGTCTTGGCTGGCGCGGATCCGTTGCTACTGCCGCTGCTCAAAGCAGGCGGTGCGGGCTGCATCACGGCAACATCCAATCTGGTCGCAGATTCGTTGCGCACCGTTTACGACAAGGTCCACAACGCCGCAGAGCAAGCCGCTGTCGACACAGCACAGGCGCGGATCAACGCCTATCGCACGCTGTCCAATTCCTATGTGCAGATTCCGACAATCAAGGCCATGGTCGGCCTGAAAACAGGAAACGCAGCCTGGAAGCGCACCCGCGCACCATTGATGCCGATCAGCGATGCCGATTATGCCGCCCTGTCCGACGCCTACGCCAATCTGCCCTGAGGAGACCGATCATGAGCTTCACAGGATTGCCGGCGGACGCCATCCCGGGGCTGATGACCGGGGAGATCATTGCCAATCCCGCGCAAGCAGGAAGGGGAGACGCCTACCTCCCCTCGCCCTGCATTCAAAATCATGCGGCCAATCTGGCCTTTCTTCCGGACGGAACCCTGACCTGCGTCTGGTTTGGCGGCACCATGGAAGGCATGGGTGACATCTCGATTTACATGTCGCGATTGCGGCCAGGCGCAGAGCGCTGGTCTGCTCCGGAAAAAATGTCGGACGACCCGGCGAAATCGGAGCAAAACCCTCTTCTTTTCAATGCGCCGGACGGAAATGTCTGGCTGCTTTACACCTCGCAGACATCTGGAAACCAGGACGGCTCGGTTGTCAAATGTCGCATATCAGGGGATGGCGGCAGGACGTTCGGTGACGTCAATGTTTTATGTGACCTTCCCGGCACATTTGTCCGCCAACCGATCATCGTCAACAGCCGCGGGACATGGCTCCTGCCAGTATTCCGTTGTGTCGGGCTTCCCGGCGAACGTTGGACCGGCGACGCCGACACGGCGGCCGTGCTGATGTCGCGCGATGCAGGTGAGAGCTGGACAATGACGGCTGTTCCAGAGAGCCTTGGCGCGGTCCACATGAATATCGTGCCGCTGGACGGCGACAACCTCGTTGCCTTCTACCGCAACCGCTTCTCGGAATACGTTCTCGCCAGCCGCTCAAGCGACGGGGGTGAAAGCTGGAGTGCGCCGGAGCCAGTCAATCTGCCAAACAATAATTCTTCGATCCAAGCTAAAAAGCTAAAAGATGACGTGATTGCAATGGTTTACAATCATTGCAACGCTTCGATGTCGGATGCTCGGCGGGTGTCGCTTTACGACGAGATCGAGGGCGACGAAGAGACCGTCGCAGCGCCGGAAGCACCGAGCGAACGGCGCAAGGCCATCTGGGGCGTGCCGCGCGCGCCGCTCAGCCTTGCCTTTTCGACCGACGGCGGGCGAAGCTTCCCCCGCCACATCGACCTCGACACCGGCGACGGGTACTGCTTGAGCAACAATTCGAAGGATTCTGTAAACCGCGAATTCTCCTACCCGTCGATCACGCAAGGGTCCGATGGTGTGGTGCATATCGCCTACACTTACTATCGTCGCGCCATCAAATATGTGCGCTTGTCTGCTGAAGCGATCAGCTGAAACAGCGGCCGCCTCGCACGTGAACCACGGCCTTACCTGGCGCGTCACGGCGCCGGACGAGACCGTATCGAATGCCGAAATTGACAAGTCAAGACGAGGTGGCAGGCGAGCCAACCTGTGACGCAGGCAAGCACTGATCCTTGTCGAGGAGTCGATAAATTTTATATTTATCAATTTGATAGCAAGTGTCAGAAGGCTTTCTCTTTTGCGGAACAACCGGCCTTCGGAACAATTTTCTGACAAGACAGATCGCAAAGCTTGCCAAGATCAGTCGGCTGATATAACAATTTTACATCTTGGCGGTTATTGAACCGCAGTACCGCAGGGAGGAGTGGTCCAGTGGTCAGCTTGGATTCACCTATTACAATCATCCGGCCGCACCGGATCGAGTTTGGTGTCGGGACCGCTGAGCGTCTCGGCAAGTGGGCAACCGACAAGGGCTATAGCCGCATCCTGGTGATCTCAGACGCCTTCAATGCAAAGCGGGTGGATGCGCTCAGACTCAAGGGCGACGTCACCGTGTTCGCAGACGTGACCCCTGAACCCGACGCCGCCAATCTTGACAAGGTCCTTGAGGCAGCAAATGCCGCCGATGCGCAGCTTATTGTCGGCTTCGGCGGCGGGAGCGCCATGGACCTGGCAAAGCTCGCCGCGGTGCTGGCCGGTTCGTCGCAGACGTTGCACGAGGTCGTCGGCCCGAACAAGGTTCACGGTCCACGGCGCGTCGCGCTCGCACAGGTGCCGACGACGGCAGGAACCGGCAGTGAAGCCGGCATCCGAGCGTTGGTCACCGATCCGAACACAATGGCCAAACTCGCCGTCGAGAGCATACACATGCTGGCAGACATCGCGGTCATCGATCCTTCGCTGACATTCACCGTTCCCGCGCGAACGACTGCCGCCACCGGCGTCGATGCCATGGCACATTGCGTCGAGGCCTATACCAACCGCAAGGCCCATCCGATGATCGACCTCTATGCGATCGAGGGAACGCGGCTGGTCGGCAAATATCTGGCGCGTGCGGTCGAGGATGGGTCCGATGCCGAAGCGCGCGCCGGCCTGTCGCTGGCCTCGCTTTACGGCGGCTTCTGTCTTGGCCCCGTCAACACGGCCGGCGGTCATGCGCTTGCCTATCCACTCGGAACCCGATGGCACGTCGCCCATGGCGCTGCCAACGCGCTGATTTTCCCGCATGTGCTGGCGTTCAACACGCCATCGGCTCCTGACAAGACACAGGCGGTGATGGATGCGCTCGGGCGCAAGGCGTCTGGTGATGTGCGATCGGTATTCGAGGCGGCCTATGGCTTCTGCGCCGATCTCGGCATCGAGATGAAGCTTTCGGCGCTCGGCGTCCCGGATAGCGATTTGGATGCCATGGCCGATGATGCGTTTGCCATCCGCCGTCTGCTTGACAACAATCCGCGCGACTTGTCGCGCGCCGATATCCGCTCGATCTACGAGGCCGCCTTCTAGGCGCTTGCCGTTCAAAAAGGAAACTGACTGATGGACAGGAATGCGAAGGTCGCGGTGACGCTGGGTGATCCGGCAGGCGTCGGCCCCGAGGTGATCGTCAAGGCGCTGGCAGCCATGCCCGAACTGGAGCGCCGCGATTTCGTCATCGTTGGAAACACCGAAGCGCTCGAACGGGCCAACCGATCCGCCGGAACCGAGCTCACATTCGCGCCATCGGGCGTTGCAGGCGCCGGCAAGATTGCCGTTGACGAGGTCGATCTCGGCGCAGCGCTGCCCGAGATCGGCAAGGTCAGCCCTGTCGCAGGCGATGCGTCGGTCCGTTACATCACACGCGCTGTCGACCTGGCCATGTCGGGCCAAGCCGATGTGATCGTGACGGCGCCGATCAACAAGGAGGCCATGAACCTTGCGGGCCACCATTTCGACGGCCATACGGGTCTCCTGGCGCACCTGACGGGTTCGAAGAGCTCTTTCATGCTGCTCGCATCCGAGCGACTCAACACCATTCACGTATCCACCCACATCTCGCTGAAGGGCGCGATCGAGCGGGCCAGGACCGACCGCGTGCTGGCAACGATCGAGGCCGGACACAATCACTTCATGCGGCTTGGCAAGAAGGCCCGCATCGCTGTTGCCGGCCTCAATCCGCATTGCGGTGAAAACGGCTTGTTCGGCACCGAGGACGTGGAATTCCTGGCACCGGCCGTCGAACTTGCGCAGGCCAAGGGCATCGACGTCGTCGGCCCGATCTCCGCCGATACCGTCTTCGCGCGCGCCTTTAATGGTGCCTTTGATCTGATCATCGCACAGTATCATGATCAGGGACATATCCCGATCAAGCTCGTCGCTTTCGACACCGCGGTCAACGTCTCTCTCGGCCTGCCGATCGACCGGGTCTCGGTCGATCATGGCACGGCCTTCGATATCGCCGGAACCGGCAAGGCCAATCACGTCAACATGCTGTCGGCCATCGCCTATGCGCGACTCATGGCGCGTTCACCGCGTCGTCAGGCTGCCTGAACGTCACAATCGGACATGAACTGCCAGACGCATCTTTGCGTATTGCGCTCCATTCTCTCGGGAGGAGATGAGCGATGGACAAAAGGATCATCATCCTTGGCGGAGAACTCGCGCCCGAGGGTCTGGCCATCCTGGTGGAAACCGGTGCGACGGTTGTCACGACGGCGCCCTACATCACCCGTGCCGAGATCGTCGACATCATGAAGGCGCACAAGCCGGATGCCGTCATTGTCAGGCTGCTCACAGACACCCTGGGTGCGGAGGAAATGAAGGCGGGCGGCCGGCTGTGCCACATCGCCAAGCATGGCGTTGGCACCAACGATATCGACATCAAGGCCGCGACGGAGCTTGGCATTTCCGTTTCGATAACGACAGGCAGCAACGGGCATTCGGTGGCCGAGCATGCTCTTGCGCTGATCATGACCCTGGTCAAGGACCTGCCACGACAGGACGCGCTGATCCGCGACGGCATCTGGGACAAGAACCAGTATCATGGCCGGGAGCTGCGTGGCCAGACGCTCGGCATCGTCGGCTTCGGCTTCATTGGCCAGACACTGGCCAGAATGGCCGGCGCCATCGGCATGGTCGTCGCCGCCTTTGACCCACATACGCCTGACAGCGCATTCGCGTCAGGCGTTCGCCGCGAGACCGACCTCGACGCTCTGCTATCGACCGCCGACATCGTCAGCCTGCACTGTCCATTGACGCCGGAGACGCACGCCCTGATCGACGCCCGTCGCATCGCGCTGATGAAGCCGGGAGCGCTGTTGATCAATACGGCGCGCGGCGAAGTGATCGATGAGCCAGCGCTTGTGCTGGCGCTTGAGGAGGGCCGTCTTGCCGGCGCCGGTCTCGACAGCTTCGCCAGCGAGGCGCCGGGCATCGACAATCCGCTGTTCCAACTGTCCAACACGATCGTCACGCCGCATGTGCCCGGCGTCACGATCGATGCCAAGCGAGCCGTGTCGGTGATGGCGGCGGAAAACGTGCTTGCCGTGCTCGACGGCAAGCCGCTAGCCCCACGCTTTCTCGCGCGCTGAACGGCGCGACAACAGCTGAAAGAGAGATCAATGAGTGACACCGCCGATATCCGTTATGCGCCGCAGGCGCTGCGCGATTTTGCCAAGGCATTGTTCACTGCCGCCGGCGTCGAAGAGGCCAAGGCCGCAGCCATCGCCTACTATCTGGTGGAGGCCGACCTCATGGGCCACTCCACCCACGGGCTCGCACTGGCGGCATGGTATCTGCAGAGCGTGGCCGACGGCATCATGAAATGCGATGGGATGCCGGAGATCATTTCGGATCGCGGGCCTGCGGTCGCCTGGCGCGGACAGCGCCTGCCCGGAGCATGGCTGACATCGGAGGCGGTCAAGCTCGCCTGCGAACGCGCCGAGCGTTTCGGGACAGCGACAATCACCATCGCCGACAGCCACCATATCGGCTGCCTCGCCGCCTACCTTCCAATCGCAACCGAACGTGGCTACATGGTCAGCTTCGCCAGCTCGAGCCCGTCGGGCGCGCAGGTGGCTCCATTCGGTGGGCGCAAGGGCGTCTATACGCCGAACCCGGTCGCACACGGGATCCCGACGCCAGGCGACCCTATTCTCATCGACATCAGTGCATCCATCACCACGGTCAACATGGCCCAGCGGCTGGTCCGGGACGGACGGCAATACGAGCACGACTGGCTGATGGACGCGGAAGGAAATCCGAGCCGCGACCCGCGTGTGCTTGAAAGTGGCGGGACGCTGCTGCCGACCGGCGGGCTGGATCACGGCCAGAAGGGCTACGGCATGGCGCTGCACGTCGAGGCGTTCACGCAGGGCCTTGCCGGATATGGTCGGGCCGATGCGCCGAAGGGAACGAACGCTGCCGTTACCGTTCAGGTTTTCGATCCGCAGGCCTTCGGCGGACGTGATGATTTCCTGCGCCAGACCGGTTGGCTGGCGGATGCCTGCCACGACAATCCCCCGCGCCCGGGTGTCAATCGCGTACGCCTGCCCGGGGAGAACGGCCTGGCGCGCAAGCGTGCGGCGATCTCCGATGGTGTTCAGCTATTCGCAGGCATCATCGATTCGCTGCGACCACCTGCGGAGCGCCTTTGCGTCGCCATGCCGGACGCACTGTAATCACGCTCAGCGTCGCCGGGCAATCAGCCATACCAAATAGGGCGAACCCGCCAAGGCAGCGAAGAGACCAAGCGGCAGTTCGTAAGGGAACGTCGCGGTGCGTGCACCGAAATCGGCGATGATCATCAGAAGCGCACCAAGCGCTGCAGATGCCAGCAGTTGTTGCGCCGGGCGGACAAACCCGGCCCGCTCTGCGATATGCGGGCCCATCAGCCCGACAAAGCTCAACGGCCCGACGAGCAGCGATGCCGCGCCCGTCGCCAAGCCCGCAATGACGATCATCGATATCCGCGCCGAGCGGAGCGGAACCCCGAGCGCGACAGGCACCGCCTGTCCCAACGGCAGCAGTGTCAGCCACCGTGTAAACAGCAGGACAGTCCCGGTACATAGGATTGCCAGAGCCGCAAGAACGATTGAGGAAACCGGCGTCGCGGTGCTCGAGGAGCCGCCGAGCCACGCGAGGATCTGCCAGGAGCGCTGATCTCCGATGGCGAGCAAGGCGGAAAGGACCGCGGAGGCGAGCGAGCTGACCGCGATCCCGGCCAGCAACAGCCTCTCCGGCGAAAGGTGCCTCTGGCTGGCAAAGGCGATCACGATGATCATCACAACGAGCGACCCGATGCCGGCACCGGCAAAAAGCTCCGCCACGCCGGCTGCGGGCACGATGGTGATCGCAGCGGCAAAGCCGACACCTGCCCCCCCACTGACGCCGAGAACCTCGGGGCTGGCAAGCGGATTGCCAGTGAGGCGCTGGAGAATGGCACCCGATATGGCAAGCAGACTGCCGGCGGCGGCAGAAGCCAGCAGTCGCGGCCAGCGCATCGGTAGGAGATCGGCGAAATCCTGCGCGGAAAGCAGCGCGAATCCGGCTGGTGTCCGCGCGAACAGCAATACCGTCAAGGCCACCAGCGGCAGCAAAACGAAGAGAATAGCCAGCCGCGCCCGAGGCGCCCTTGCCTCGACCGTGTGGCCGCGCTGTTCGTGCAGTTCGACCGGCTTGACCTTCGGCAGCAGCCAGAGCAGCAGCGGGCCACCGATGAGGGCTGTCATGGCGCCCGTTGGAAACGTCTCGCTCACCGTCGATCCCAGTAGCTGGACGAGACCATCGCAAAGCCACAGAAGCAGGCCGCCGGCGAGCGGCGACGCAAGGAGAATGGCATGTGGCCTTCGAATACCGAGCCCGCGCACGAGTGCCGGTCCTGCTAGGCCGACGAAACTGACGAGGCCGACGCTGGCCGCAACGCCCGCTGTCAGGCCGACGGCAATGACCGCGACCGCAATCCGAATGCCGGCAAGGCCGACGCCGAGCGATTTCGCGCTACTGTCTCCAAGCCCCACCAATGTGAGCGGCCGCATCAGGGCGACTGTGGTCAGCATGCCGACGGCCAGCTCGACCGCAAGCGTGGCGGCGACAGACCAATCCTGCTGGCTGAGCGAACCGCCGTTCCAGGTCACCAGCGACATCAGGTACTCGCCTTGCGAAAGCGTCATCGCGGCGGACAGCGCGCCGCAGGTGATGCCGACAAGAAGACCCGACACAACCATGGTCACCGGATCGAAACTGCGGCGCCAGCCGAGCAGGAACACCAGAGCGGTTGCGATGGCGGCACCGGCTAGCGCCACCAGCGCTCGATATCCATCCAGGACGGCCGGATAGAAGAGCGTTGCCGTCACAATGGCCAGCTGCGCGCCCGCCGAAACGCCGAGCGTCGAGGGATCGGCGATCGGATTTCTGAGCAGCCGCTGCAGCAGAGCCCCTGCAAGGCCCAGGCATGCGCCGGCGAGTATGGCCACCGCGCCTCTCGGGAGGACGCCGTAGGCCAGAATGACCTGCTGCGTCGTCATGCCGTCCGGCACGAACGGGAAGACCGGCCACGCAGACAAGGGTAGAAAAGCAATCGCGTGCTGAAGAAACAAAATGACGGCAAGCGCTAAGCCGATCAGCCAAGCAACGGAATATCGGTGTGCGATCAAAACGTCTCTCCGCTCTGCAGCAGCGCTTCACTCAGCAATCGCGCGAAGCGAAGGCCGGCAGTGATGCCGCCATAGGGGTTGACGTTGCCGATGTTGACGACGCGCCCCTCTCTAACGGGCCTGAGCGACTTCCAGATCATGCTGTCGCGCAGGCCGCGTCTCGCTTCCACCGGGATATCCGAAACGATGACAATTCGGGCATCGGGATTGGCGGCAAGATTTTCCATCGGCACCGGCGCGGCGAATGTGAAGCGCGACTGGTCGGTCCATGCGTTTGGCAGCGCGAGCCGCTGCATGATATCACCGAACATGCTGTCGGCACCGAAAGCGCGGAAATGGCGGGCGTCGCCGACATTGATCACGTAGGTGGGGCGCGCGGCAAACGCAGCCACACTCTGGCGAAGGCGTTCGAGCAACGCCGCCTGTGCCGAGAGAACCGCTGCAGCCTCATCGGTCCTGTCGAGCCGATCGCCCAAAGTCGTAACGGCATTCAAGGCCTTCGCGTAGGGCGGCTCTCCCGTGACGTAGAACGGCAGGGAGAAGACCGGGGCAATCGCTTCCAATGCTGGCTGGTGCCTGACGTAGAATGGCGAAATCAGGATCAGTTCAGGTTTCAGCAGATGCAGCAGTTCGAAGTTCGGCGAGCCGCGCAGGCCGAGATCGCTTACCGATGACGGAATCTCGGGCTCGACCGCACCATTGCGGAACTGAATAAGCTCGGTCGCGGCAATCGGCGTCACGCCAAGCGCCATCGTGGTCTCGAGCATGGCCCAGTCGATGGCAGCGATCCCTTTCGGTTCGTCAGCCCGAGCGCCCCATGCAACGGCAGAGGCAGCGAGCAGGCCAAGAGCCTGCCGCCGCCCGATCAGAGGTAATCTGCCAGTATTGTCTGCCGTCATATGCCCACTGTGATTTGCCGCCTACCAGGCGAAGCTCAACCTTGCCATCACTGTCCGACCGTCACCATAGGTGCACCCGAACGAGGAGCAGCTTGAGACATAGTTCTTATCTGCAATATTCTTGAGATTGAGAGACGCCGTGACGCCCTCTTTCTTGTAGCGAATCGCGGCATCGAAAAGCGCGACGCCAGCCAGATCGAATGTGTTTGCCGTGTCTCCGTACCGTTGCCCGACATACCTGACGCCCCCGCCAATTCCAAACCCATCCAGTGTAGTCCCTTCCTGGAAGGTGTAGTCGAGCCAAAGGCTTGCCGCGTTCGCGGGGACATTGTCCAACCGCTTGCCGTTATCCGTCTTGCCCGATATTTCGGTGTCCATATACGTGTAGGCGGCATGGAGGTCCAGACCCTCCGCAAGGCTGGCGACGCCCTCAAGTTCGATGCCCCGGGCATGAACTTTGCCGATCTGCTCGATCGTGGTTCCGACACTTGGCGCCGGCAATGCGACGGTGTTCGAGACGTTGCTCTGGCGTAGATCATAGACTGCAGCCGTGAAAAAGCCATTCCAGCCTTCCGGTTGGTATTTCACGCCAAACTCGATCTGCTTGCCGGTCGTTGGCTCAAGAAGTTGTCCGCTTGTCGATACAGGCACCGGCTCGAACGACGTGGCATAACTGACATAAGGTGCGATGCCACTGTCGAAGACATAACCAAGGCCGGCGCGGCCGGTCAGCTTCTGGTCGTCCTTGTTCAGCGGCCGGCTCCGATTGGTTAAACCGCTGAAGGATGTACCGCTGGTACTCGCCCAGTCCTGTCGCAGCCCAAGGGTAGCACGCCAATTGTTGTAGGCCATTTCGTCCTGGATGTAGATGCTAACTTGCTCCAGATCGGAATCGACGTGTGTGTCGGTTGTCTTCGATAGAAGCGAGATCGGACCACCATAGACCGGATTGAAGGCATCAAGCGGCGTCGCACGCCAGAACTGCGTGCTGACGTCATTGGCGAAATAGCGATAGTCCAACCCTATCAGCAGTTTGTGGTCGATATCTCCGGTATCGAATTCGGCTAGGAGACTGTTGTCGATATTGAAAGTGTTGAGCTGCTCGTCCTGGAACGTCGCATTGCGGTTGATCGTGCGCCCGTCCGCCGCGAGGCCGGCCGTTGACATCCCGAGTGCCTGGTACTTCCAATCAAGGTTGGAATAACGGACATTCTGGCGGAAGGTCCAGACGTCACTGATACGGTGTTCGAACTCGTAACCGAGATTCGTCAGGGTTCTGTCGGAGTGGTCGAAACTTTTGTCGCCGACGAAGAAGTCGCGTGACAGCCGATTGCCGGTGGCATTCAAGGTCAACTGTGCCGGCAGGCCAGACGGCGTGCTCGGATTGTCGTGCTGGACACTGGTGAGGATCGTGAGCTTGGTGTCCTCGTCCGGCTGCCAAGTCAGCGCCGGCGCGATGAAATAGCGATCGTTGTCGAGATTGTCCGTCTGGGCACCGGCGGCGCGCACGAGACCGGTCAGCCGGTAGGCGAAGTCGGACCCATCGGTGACGGGGCCTCCTACGTCGAAGAACGAGCCATAGGTGTCGTAGCTGCCGGCCTGCAGGCCAACCTCGCCAAAGCGGTCGAATGTGGGGCGCTTGCTGATCAGATTGATCATCCCGCCTGGATTTCCCTGCCCGTACATGACGGAAGCCGGCCCGCGCAGAACCTCAATCCGCTCCAGCTGGTAGGGATCGATCGGCGGCGCGCCCGCCGTTCGCATCATCCTCAGGCCGTTGAGAAACTGTGCCTGACGGCCATCAAAACCGCGAATTCTCGGGGAATCGAAGCGTGGATCAGAGCCAAAAGGCACGCCGGACACGCCCGCGGAATACTCCACCGCCTGCCCCACCGTCTGCGCGTCCTGTGCTCGCATCTGGTCATTGGTGATGACCGAGATCGAATGCTGCGTTTCAAGCAGCGATGTGCCGGTCTTGGTGGCGGTTGAGCTGGACTTGGCGACGAAGCCCTTGACCGCTGCCTTGGGATCTTCTGCCCCCTCGCTCTGCACAGTGATCGGCGCCAAGGCCGTCGAACTGTCAGCTTCTTGTGCAAGTGATATGCGTGGTGCGGCCACCAATACGCCAGCAAGAGCCGTCGCCGCCAAACCGCCCATAAATTTCATATGTCTTGCCACGCCGTCGTCCAATCCCGCTGCCATCTGAAAACTGGACTCAGTTATTCACCTTATCGTGTTTCATCCAATAAATGGCAGGAGGTTTTTTCATAGGTATAAGCTATGATATCGACCAGATGTCATAGTTTGCAATTCTTCTAAGCAACATGAGACAGGTGATGACTGACGTTGAGCCCCGTAGACCTACAAGAAACCCGGCATTCGAACTGAGGCACCTGAAATATTTTGTCGCGTTGGTCGACGAGCGCAATTTCGAGCGCGCGGCAGCCCGTCTCGGCATTGCCCAGCCCGGCCTCAGCCAACAGATCATGAGCCTTGAGGGGATCGTCGGCACATCGCTTCTCGACCGCACGCGCCGCTCGGTAAAGCTGACGCAGGCCGGCCAGGTCCTTTATGATGAGGCTACCAAGATACTGGCGCAGGCCGAGACGGCGATGATCGCCGTCAATCGCGCCAGCCGCGGGGACACAGGCCGCGTGTCGATTGGATATGTTGCGTCTGCCGCCTATTCAGGCGCCGTGGTGCAGTCGATCAAAACCTATCGCGTCGAGCATCCGGCTGTCGAAATCGATCTCGTGGAGATGGAATTGCGCAAGCAGCTTGCGCGCATCGTCGAAGGGCTGCTGGACTTCGGCTTCATCCGCGGCCCGGCTCCGATTCCGGACGGCCTCGCAACACACATCATCCGGCGGGAGCCGGTCATTGTCATGATCCCGGACGGTCACCCCCTGAAACTGGAACGCGGCGGCGCGGATCTTGCCGCGCTGTCCCACGAAGTGTTTCTGACGCCACAGCAGCCGCATGACGTTGGTTTTCACGGAACCACCCACGCAGCCTGCGCGGAAGCCGGCTTTGAACCGATGATCAACTCCGCAGCGTTGGATGTCACAGGCATCGCCAGCATGGTGGCAATCGGCGCCGGTGTCTCCATCCTGCCGAAATCACTCGAAAGCGTGAGGTTACCGGGAATTCGATACGTTGCATTGCCAAGGTTGCGCACGACATCCGACATCATCGTCGCCTACCGCAAGACGGAGTCTTCGCCTGCTGTAAGGGCGTTTATTGCCCACAGCAGGCGGTCTGCATAGTTTACGTGCGGATCGCGTCAGATCGACAGTGGAATCGTGACTGTCTGGCGCAGCCCCGTTGGCTTTCGGTTCGCGAGTTCGACTGTTCCGTTGCAACGGCCGATGATCTCGCGGGAAATTGCCAAGCCCAGGCCAGCGCCCGGAAAGACCTTCCGTCTTGCTGCATCGACCCGGAAGAATGGCTCGAAGACATGCACCATCAGATCCTCGGGTATGCCGGGGCCGTTATCTTCAATGGTAACGATCGCGGCGGAACCATTCGTCCATACACTGACCCTAGCCCCGTCGCCATGGGTTGCCGCGTTGACGATCAGATTGGTAAGGGCACGTCGTAGTGCAATGGGACCGGCGCGAACGCTGACGCTCTGCAACGTCTTGACCTCGGCCGGATAGCCGGCATCCTTCACGGATGTGACGATCCCTTCCACCAAGAGATCCAGGGCAACGGTTTCCAGCACATCCTGATTGACCTCCTCGCGCACAAGACTGATCGCGCTGTCGGCAATCTGGTCGAGTTCTTCCAGATCGGCGAGCCATCTCGATCGCTCCTCGTCATCGGCTATAAACTCGGCCCTCAACCGCATGCGCGTCATCGGCGTGCGCAGGTCATGCCCGGCCGCAGCCACAAGCCGCATGCGGCTCTCGATCGCGACCTTGAGGTGGCGGGACAACCTGTTGAGCGCCTGCGCCGTGGCGCGCACTTCGGCGGGCCCGATTTCGGGAACCAGCCCGAGCTCACCGTTCGGGCCGACTGAAGAAACGGCGTCATCGATGACCCGAAGCGGCATGGTGATCTTCGTGGCGGCAAACAATGATACCGCTGCACTGCCAACGATGATCAGGAATATCCAGCCGGCGAAAACATAGGCTCCATCGGGAGGCGGCGTCATGCGCGGCAAGGCCGTAACAAGCCACCGGCCATCCGGCAGCCGGATCGACGCGATCATTCCACGAGCCACCTTCCCCGGTGTCACACGAATTTGGGTTTCGGCACCCTCGGCATGCACAGAACTCGAGAAATGTTCGGACTCCTCCACGAGAAGTGGGCCCGATGCTGGCTCCGGCCTGAGATCAAGTCCAAACGCAGCCACCGTCTTAGCATCGAGGCCGGCAATCTTCATCAGCATCTGGATTTGGCGTATCGCAGGCTGATGATTTAGGTCCTCCGAGGGCGGCCGCAAAGCGAGCATCGCGGCCAGCGTTGCCAACCCCACCACCGCGAAAATGGAGAGGATCAGCAACACGGCTATGCGCATGCGAAGGCTATTCATGCGATGGCCCTGTCGATTTCTACAGATACGGCCAGTTGATAGCCGCCGTTTCGTACGGTTCGAAACAGCGTCTCGGTCGTATTTGCCGAAAGTTTCTTGCGCAGCCGGCTGATGAGAACGTCGATCGACCTATTGAACGGATCGCATTGTCGGCCTTGTGTGAATTCCGATAACTGGTCACGTGACAGAAGCCGACCCGGACGATCGAGGAAGACCTGCAAGAGGTCGAACTCCGCACCAGTCAAATCCACCACATCGCCATCGCGGGTTGTCAAGCGACGGCGCTTCGGCTCGACGATGTAGATGTCAAACCGATAGTATTCCACTGTATCGCTGTCCGCCTCCGTATATTTTGCCCGGCGCAGAACGGCGTTGATGCGTGCGATCAACTCGCGCGGAACGAACGGCTTGACCATGTAGTCATCTGCGCCGATCTCCAACCCGATAATGCGATCAACATCCTCCTTCAGCGCTGTCAGCAGGATCACTGGCACCTGATCCCCTCGATCGCGTAGCGAACGGCACAGATTAAGTCCAGAACCATCCGGCAACATGACGTCAAGGACAAGCAAATCCGGCTTCAAGTCCGCGAGACTGCGCTCGCATTGCGCGCAGTTTGCAGCCACCGATGTCCGAAATCCCTGCTGGGTCAGATAGCGGCTGGTAAGCGTCCTGATCTCGGCGTCGTCATCGACGATAAGAATATGTCGGTTCATCTAGGATTTCCAAATCAACGAATGATCACCGATCTCTTACAATGTCGTCGGGAAAAGATGGCGGAAATCTTTGTTTCAAAACATTGCTGCGAGAAGCGCGAGCAACAATCAAGCATCGCCTCGTTGCTGCCAGTTCACGCTCTATTTACAGGCAGGACGGAATGCTCTGCAGGAAAACGACCGATATGCCTGATTGCGAGAAGGGCGTGGTCATTGATTCCAGTAATCTTCGGTAACAAACGGCCCGCTTCCAGACATTTTTCGTCACGTTGAGGCCGCATCGTCGACACCCCGCGACCGTAATTCTCGATTCCAATCACTTGGAAGAGAGCCAGCATGAGATCCAATCACACAACCTACAGCTCTGCGTTGATTGCAATGGCGGCTCGGCCAATGCGTCAAGACATGGTGCTGCCGCTCAATGGCGAGCCTGACAAAGGTAGACCGCTCGCCGAAGTGCTGATCGACCGCGCGATCGCGGACGGCATTGCGGCGAAGAATGCGAAGGCAGCGCTGGACGCTTTGAAGATGATCTTGACGCCGGAACAACAACAACTGCTGGAATTGGCAGAACGCAACATTCTGCGAGAGCCAAGCTTCCACCCGCCGATGCACAAGGATGGCAATTCCCGCCCACCAGGCGACCACCCGACGCCATAAGGCGACCGCGGATCGGACGCCTACTCGTGCCCCGCATTTCAACATAGTCAGTTCGGAATATTACAATGTCAGTCAACGCAAAGCATATTCGCGGCCGCTTCGAAACCGACAAGTTCGAGCGCATCCGTGCGCTCGTCGAAACATCCGACGCACACTCCGCACGGCTTTTGCCCTGGGCTGTTAGCGATCTTGTGTCGGGTTCGCTGGATAATCAGTCACCCAGCCAATACGTGGTCGATTGTTTAGCGGCACTTTTCCAGGCCATGACCCGCATGCTCCGCGCAGCCGGCACCTATAGACAGGCACCAGCTCCACAGACCTTTGCCGCTGCCAAGCGTGAACTGCTGATGGCGTTGGAGGCGTTTACCGATGAGGTTCAGCTAAACCACCAGCCTCAGCTATCGCAACTGGCGGGCTGAACGGCCGGACGACAAACTCAACGCAAACCAGCGCATAGATAGGTTGGCTTGCGTTGAGGTCCAGAATCATGAGCCTACTTTATCCGGGATTGCGGCCAGCTTAACCATAGCTTCCTTGAGCCCCACACCGCTTGTGCCAGTGCTGATCATGCTGAAGACAAGTCCGGCAATCGTCGTCGTGGCTTGCTCTATCGACAAGCCACCTTCCCTGATGTTCGACACGCAGTTTCGCCTCGAATCCGGCGTTCCGACTTTGGGGGCGAAAGTGATGTAAGCACCGAGACTGTCTGCTGCAGAAAGACCGGGCCGCTCGCCAATCAGTGCGATGGTTATCTTCGCGCCAAGAATCTCGCCGACTTCGTCCGAGAGCGCCACGCGTGCCTGTCGCGCCACCGTTAGCGGCCCGAGCGTCAGCCCGCGTTCGCGCAACAGGGCCGTGAGTTCCCTGATGAGTGCCGCAGCATTGATATCAACGGCATTCGAGGACAGCCCATCGGCAACCGTGATCACCACATCACAGCCCTTGGATAGAGCTGGCATTGCCGCCAGGCGCTCGCCGGAGGCGGCCGACAGCTTGCGGCCAAGATCCGGCCGACGAAGATAGCTGCTGCGGTCCTGCGCCATGCTCTCTACCGCCACGACATCGAGCGCCAGCCCCTCGACCTCGGTTTGCAGCCTGCCTTCATCGACAGTCGACCAGACAGCTTCGCGGGCACGCGCGTGATCCATCTGGAAAGCGAGGAGCGCCTTGGTCGGCGCCCCCGAGCCGAACCGCCCGAGCGACACACGGGCATCGGTCATCTCGGCCAACGCAACGGGCTTCGAGCGGTATTGTTTCTGCAGTTCATCGGCTTTGAATTTAGGCAAGAGCGGCCTCGGAGAAATAATGAGTGAGCATCGCGGGTGCGCCGGAAAGCGCACCAGCATCATTGGTCAGGCCGATATCGCGCAACCAGGCCTCGAACTCCGGCGCAGGCGGGCGGCCCAGTGTTTCGCGGCAGTAGATGGCATCGTGGTGAGACAGCGACTGGTAGTTCAGCATGATATCGTCAGCGCCCGGAACGGTGATGACGAAATTGACGTTGGCTGCGCATAGCAGCGTCAGGAGCGTATCCATGTCTTCCTGGTCCGCGTCCGCGTGGTTGGTGTAGCAGACGTCGACACCCATCGGCAGGCCGAGCAGCTTGCCGCAGAAATGATCCTCCAGCCCGGCGCGGATGATCTGCTTGCCGTTAAAGAGATATTCCGGACCGATGAAGCCGACCACGGTGTTGACCAGCAGCGGGTCGAATTCACGGGCAACCGCATAAGCCCGGGTTTCCATCGTCTGCTGATCGACGCCGAAATGCGCATCGGCCGACAATGCCGCCCCCTGCCCGGTTTCGAAATACATCAGGTTGGCGCCCGGCATGCCGCGCTTCAGCGAACGGGCGGCATCCTGCGCCTCCTTGAGCAGCGCAAGATTGATGCCGAAACCCTCATTGGCCTTCTGCGACCCGGCGACAGACTGGAACATCAGATCGATTGGTGCTCCGGTCTCAGCAGCCTGGATCGCCGTCGTCACGTGGCCGAGGCAACAGGTCTGCGTCGGGATCGACAGGCGATCGCGGATCTCGTCGAGCAGCGACACGATACGGACATAGTCCTCGACGCTGTCGGTCGCCGGATTGACGCCGATCACCGCGTCGCCCGAGCCCATCAGTAGCCCGTCGATCGCCGAGGCGGCGATGCCGCGGCTGTCGTCGGTCGGGTGGTTCGGCTGGTTCCGGGTCGAAAGCCGGCCCGCGAGACCGATCGTATTGCGAAAGCGTGTGACGACCTGGCGCTTGGCAGCCACCGCGATCAGGTCCTGCAACCGCATGATCTTCGATACTGCTGCCAGCATCTCCGGCGTGATGCCATAGGTGATTGCCTCCAGCTGTCGCTGCCCGGTCTCCGGCTTCAGCAGCCATTCGCGAAACTCCCCGACGGTGAGCGAACTGATGCGCGCGAAGGCGCTCGCGTCAAACTGCCTGGCGATCAGCGCCGAGACTTCATCATGATCGGAAGAGATCACCTCTTCGCTGAGGAAGGCTTTGAGCGGAAGATCGGCCAAGGCCATCTGCGCCGCCAGCCGTTCGACCGGTCCGGCAGCCGCGATACCGGCAAGCTGGTCGCCCGATCGTTCCGGCGTGGCCTTGGCAAGAAGGTCCTTGAGGTCCCGGAAGCGAAACAGGGTTCGCTCGATCGTCGTGCTGTATGCCATGGGGGAGTCCTAGCGATTAAGGGTTTCCAGCGCCTGCCGATGATGTTCGGCTGGCGCCGGAGCGAGCACTCCTCCCGTGAAACGCGGTATCAGATCCTTGCCTTTTCGAGCGATGACGCAGCCTCCCATGCCGGTCACCACAGGCATCGGAGCCATGTAGTCCTACAGAAAAGCCCTGTCTCGAGGATCGCGTCAACATGCACCGGCACCGACATGCCAGAAATATCGCGATCAGCATGACGGTTCGTCGTTTTGGCGATGCTCATGGGTCAGTGCGGTTAGAGGCGGCTACCGGCCGGCCGCGCGCAGGGCATAGAAAAACCGGTGGGCGAGCTGTGTTCCCAGAATCGAAAAAGCCTGCCGCGGGAGGAGGTGCGGCAGGCTTTCGAAAAGAACCGAATAGCAGCTGGGAGGAGGAGTGCTGCCATTCCTTCGGGCGCTTCTGGGAGGAGGAGTGAAGCGCCTGAAACACGAAGCTCTGCGGGAGGAGGTGCATCGCTTCGTTGAAAACAACATACCCGATAATTGGTCAAATTCTAGGCATCATTGCGCAGTGCAGATATGCGTTTCTTGCATGACTGAGAGTCGGAGCGGAATATGACGGTATTTTTCATGGTTTTAAACGCAAAAACGCCCGCGGTGCAGCGGGCGTTTAAACTGTCAGAATTCATGGCTAGGCGATCAGAGCGCGATCGATGCCCGAGCGACAGTGCGGATATCACTGCGGCCGATACCGAGATCGCTCAATTCGCGGTTGCTCATCCGGCCGAGTTCGGCGACGGTCTGACGGTACTTGCGCCAGTTGTTCAGGGTACGTGCTACGTTCATAATGATCCCCTTTCCTGAGGTTCGGTGACGTCAGCAGCCCTGATTGGCTCCGGCGTCGTTTGATGTCGCTAATATAAGCGGACCTATCTGCCTATAACAGAGACAATGCCTCACGCCACCCATGCGCGAAATGCAGAGGTCAATGCGCTGGATGGGAATTGGCTGGGTCAGGCCCGGAACCGGTCGAATGCGGTCAACCGCCTCACCGGCGGATCCGCGTCGGGCCAGCGATAGATTTCTGCGCGGAGATAACCGAGTTCGTCGTCCAACGCCTCTTCCGGCACTTCGACCCACCAGGATTTCGGTCGCCCGTCACTGCCATCGGACCAGCGGTAGCCGCGGGATTTGAGATGATCCTTCATGTCGAAGGGGCTGTTCTCCGCATAGACGCGGACGCGTGCAAGCTGGCTTCTCGCATAAAGCTCAGCGAAAGCCGTCGTGGAACCAGCGGCCGGCCGCCGCTCAAGCACTTCCAGCAACGCGAAACAGTCATCGACGGCGCGGTGGCCGTCGTGAAAATATCCCGCCTGCCCCACGAGGTAGCCAAGCTTGGTCCCCTCGAAGCCGCGCGCCGACCAGTCGACTTCGGCGTTCGAGCAGGCCCATGCCTTGCCAGCGAAAATCGGAGAGAATGCCTCGCAGAAAGGTCGATCGAAACCTGCATTGTGGGCGATGATTAGATCGGCCGGTTCGATCAGCGCGGCCAACGCCGACCTGTCGATCGACTGCCCCGCGACCATCGCATCGGTAATGCCCGTGAGTTTGGTAATGTCTTGCGGGATCGCCACCGCCGGCTGTTGCAAGCCGCTGTAGACGGCCGTCACATCGCCGATGTTACCGTCGGCATCGAAGGTAAAGGCAATCGCGCCGACCTCGATGATTTCATCCTTGCGGTGGCTGAGACCTGTCGTCTCTGTATCGAGGACCACGCCGCGCAACGGAAAGCCCGGACGGATCGTCGTGGCGACAGAACGGGCCTCAAGCTTCTTGAGGATGCGGTAGCGACCCGTTTCGAGCAAGCTGTCGACCATGCCCTGTTCGGTGATCTCGCGAGGCGCTTGCCGTCTCGCCAATGTCCCGCGGCTGGAAGGGACCACGGCATGGGCGACCCCACTGGAAAACATGTCGAACTGCTCTGCCATTTCCGCTTTTCTCTGCGCTGCATCTGGCAGACGTTTCAACGATCCACCAAAACCGTCCGGTACAAATTTCGCGCGTCATCCCGCGAATCGTCCGACCAGACCACTCAAAAACAATGGGAGAATTGCGGCTTTCGGCAAGCGCGATAGCGTGTGGCAGTTGTTTCAACGCCGCAGGACGTGTTTCAGCTGTGGAAAAGCACCTGCTCTGTTCCACCACAATCGGAGAACCTGCAGGTGAGTTCGTTATTCAGCGACGAGACCGCTCCGCCGGAGGAGCATCAGCAACACAAGCGGAATAAGCGTCGTCAGCACGACCGTGACGAACGCCATGGCCATCCCGAGGCCGACCGACCCCTGTTCGAACTGCCGCCAGATGAACACGGAAATGGTCTGCATGCCAACGGGAGCGACAAGAATCGACGCCACCAGCTCGCGGGTCGCAACGGCGAAGACCAGTAGCATTGCCGTAATCAGACTCGGCGCGATCAGCGGCAACAGGATGCGCCTGAAGGCCGTGAAAGCGCTTGCACCGCAAACGCGCGCGGCGGCCTCCAGATTGTCACCGATCTGATGGAGTGCTGCGGTCGTGTAGCGCATCGGCTGGGGCAGTAGGATGCAGCAATAAGCGAGCAGAAGAATAAGCGGCGTATTGTAAGGCGTAACCGGCAGCACCGGCTGGTTCCACGCGAGAATGAGACCCACCGCCACGACGACGCCCGGCAATGCATTCGGCAAAGCAGTGAGCACGTCCAGTAACAGGCGGCCGCGGAAGCGGGTCTTGGCCACGGCATAAGCGGAAACGGCACCGAGAATGCCGGTGAGCAGCGCGGTGGAAATGCCCAGCGCGACGCTGTTAAACAACGCCCGCATCGCGCCCGCACTGTTTTCGGCGATCTCGCCAAAGTTGGCGAAGCTGAGATTGCTGATCGCGAGACCGCCGGAGATGGTGTCTGAAAGGGCCGTCGCCAGGATGGCCAGAAGCGGCACGACCGTTGCAAGCGTCGTGACGAGGGCAAACAGGAGAAGCACGGGCACGGTCATCACGCCGAGCGATCGCTTGTCCTTCGCCTGCGGCTTGCCGGCGGTGGTGACATAGGAGCGTCGCGCCAGAATCCAGCGCTGCGTCATGAAGGCGGCCAGCGACAGGATGACCAGCACCAGCGAGAACACCGCAGCGCCGGCGAGATCAATGGGCCAGTCGGAAATGCGCAGATCGATCTCGGTCACGAGAACGTCGAAATCGGAGCGTCGTCCCAGTGCGGCCGGCGTGCCGTATTCCTCGATCGATGCAGCGAAGACAAGCAGAAGGCTTGCCGCGAGGCCGGGCGTCGATAGGGGAAAGGTAATTCGCCAGAAGGCCCGCCAGGACGATGCGCCAAATACCCGCCCGACATCCGCATAGCGCGCACCGACGGCTTCGATCGTTCGCGACACGGCGAAATAGACCAGTGGGAACACGTTGAGCGCCATCACCGTGGTCATGCCCGCCAGCGAGAACAGGAAGGGCGCCATATGCAGCCCGGTCAGCTGCTGAAGATAGCCGCGCGGCTGAAGCGTCATGATCCATCCGAGCGTGGCGATGTAAGGCGGAATCATGAAGGGAACGAGCAGCGCAACGTCCCAAAAGACAGCAAAGGGAACCTTGAACAGCGCCCGACAGACAGCAAGCGGTACAGCCAACAACGCCGACATCGCCATGACGCAGATGCCGAGGATGACCGAATTGCCGCCCATCAGCAGAAGCTTGGGATCGGAGAGCATTTGCGGCAGGTGGAGAAAAGGGGCGGCGAACGAACTCCGCCCCAGATCAGGGAAAATCGCCTGCAGGATGATGAAGACGAACGGCACGGCGACGACGACGATCAGTCCAGATGCCGCCACCCATGCTATCGGCCCGGTGCCGCTTGCGCCGCTCGTTTTCATGCCTGTCAGTCTCAGTTGCCGGCCGCGAAGATCTTGCCGAATTCGCCCAGGGTTTCCTTGCGCTTGCCATAGACGGCAGGGGCATCGATCGTCAGAACCTTGAGATCGGCAACCAGCGGCCGGTTGGCCGGAATGTCGCTACGTGCAGGCATCAGGTAGGTATCGGCAACCATCTTCTGGCCCTCGTCGGAGAGCATGTAGTCGATGAACTGCTTGGCTTCGTCCTGCTGCTCCGACCAGTTGAGGATCATTGCCGGACGCGGCGCAACGACGGTGCCCGAGGCCGGGAAGATGACGTCGATCGATTCACCCTTGGCCTTGCCGGCCAGCGAGATGTAATCGACGGCGCCGAACACGGCGGCCTTGGCACCCTGGAGAACCGGGTTCAACGCCTCGGCATTGGCGCCGGCAACGACGGCACCGTTTGCATGCAGCTTGGAGAACAGATCCCAGCCTTCGCTGGCGCTGAGCGCGGCGACGAGTTCAAAGCTGGCGCCCGACTGTGCCGGATCCGGAAGGTTGACAAGATCCTTGTATTCGGGCTTTGCCAGATCGGCCCATTCCGTCGCCTTCGTCGTGCCGCTTGCCGGGTTCCAGGCGATGCCGAGCGCGGAGACGCCCTGCGCGACAGCCGTCTCGGACTTCAGGAAGTCGGGAACCTTGGCGGCATTCGGGCTGGTGTAGGAAACAAGCCAACCGCGCTTGGTGAAATCGGTTGCCGTATCCCAGGATGCCGAAATGAGGACGTCAACCACCGGATTGGCGGCTTCGGCCTCGATGCGGGCCATGATCTTGCCAGTGGTGGCCTGGAAGACCTCGACCTTATGGCCGGTCTGCTTCGTGAAGCCGGCTGCCAGCTTTTCAATCAGGCTGCCGGGACCGGCGGAATAAACGGTGATGTCGGCATGTGCGACACCGGCTGCAAGTACGCCGGCGATGAGGGCCAGGCCCGCGCCGAAAAATGATCTGGACATTATTGCCTCCGTAACTGGTTGATATGCTTCATTGACGCGTGAACCAGCGCATGTCGGCGACGTCGACGACGAGGTCGATGACATCGCCTGCGACGACACGGTGACGCGCCAGGAATGTGAGTACGCTTGCCTTAGGCATCGCGCCGAGGCGAACGGTGGTAAGGTATCCATCGCCGCGAAACTGCGAATGCAGCACCTCGGCGCTGAAGCCGCTGTTGCCTGGATTGACCACACGCACTGCCTGCGATGGCAGCAGGGCGTGGGTGGCACGGGCCGGAACAGCCGCTGCAGAAAGAGCGATATCCGTTCCATCGAGCCGGATGCCACCGTCTCCGCGGACGACGCGTACGACACAGCCGAGACGGAGGAACTCGGCAACCTCGGTCGTTGCAGGCTCATCGACCAGCGTCTCGGGCGTGGCCATCTGCTCAATCGAGCCCTTGCGCATCACGGCCACCTGATCGGCCAGCGAAAACGCCTCGCTCTGATCGTGCGTGACATAGATTGCGGTGAGGCCGAGATCAGACATCAGTTCGCCGATCTCGCGCACCATGGTTTCCCGAAGCTCGCGGTCGAGATTCGACATGGGTTCATCGAACAACACGATGGCAGGTTCGGCGACAATGGCCCGGGCGATCGCCACGCGCTGCTGCTGCCCGCCCGACATATCGCTGATCCGGCGGCCACCAAAGCCGCCAAGGCCGACGCGATCGAGCGCGGCGGAGACACGTCGTTCGCATTCCTTGCCACCCATGCCGCGCATTTCCAGCGGGAAGGCGATATTCCTGGAAACACTCATATGCGGCCAAAGCGAATAGTCCTGGAACACCATGCCAAGTCCACGCTTTTCAGGCGGCACGAACAGCCCGCCCGCCGCATCAGCCACGATCTTTCCATCAATCCGCACCTGCCCCTTGGTCGGCCCGAGCAGACCGGCCACCAGACGCAGAAGCGTGGTCTTGCCGCAACCGGACGGCCCCAGCAGGGCCAGCACCTTGCCCTTTTCAAGGGCAAGGTCGATGCCCTGAAGAACAGCGGTTGACCCGTAATGCAGACTGAGTCCCGACGCTTCCACGGCGGCTGATTGAGAAGAAAATGTGGAGGTCATGGACAATCAACGGAGAGAATTTAGCCGCTTATAGCCATCCGGAATGACACTTTCGTGACACAATTGCTAAACGGTTGTGTCGCCTGTCGTTGGGTTGTACGCAGGTTACAATCGGCCGCATATGGTGATGCAGCCGATGGTGATCCAGGGCGTCAGGGGTGTAGGCCCGCGTTCGCGTTGAATGCTTACCGCCCGCGGTAGACGAACTCACCTGGAATGGCCGCCCCATCCCTGTCTGCCTGCTTTGTCAGCGTATCGCGCAACGGCGAGCGGATGCAGACGGGATCGGTGGCGTTGGCATCGCCTGCCAGTGCCATGGCCTGACAGCGGCAACCGCCGAAGTCGATCGCCTTGCGATCACAGCTGCGGCAGAGCTCGGGCATCCAGTCGTCGCCGCGATAGGCGTTGAAGGCCGAGCCGTTGTACCATATATCGGAAAGCGATTTTTCGCGAATGTTGTCGAAGACGAGCGATGGAATGGTCTCGGCCGCATGGCACGGCAGGACCTTTCCGGATGGCGTTACGTTGAGACCGATCCGGCCCCATCCGCCCATGCAGGCCTTTGGATAGGACGAGTGATGATCGGCGGGAACGTAGTCGATGACCAGAATGCCCTCCAGCCGTTTGCGTGCCGCAAGCACCGTGTCGTTGGCCTTCAGCACCTGCTCGCGCGTCGGCATTAACGCGCCGCGGTTCTTCTCGGCCCAGCCGTGGAACTGAACCGTGGCGATTTCGATGCGTCGGGCTCCGAGCTTGACAGCCAAGTCGAGCATGTCGTCAAGCTGGTCCATGTTCTGCTTGTGGCAGACGGCGTTGACTGTCAGCGGTACGCCACTCGCCTTGACCCAGGCGGTGACGGCCATCTTGCGATCATACCCGCCCTTGTATCCGCCGACGCGATCGGCGCTGGCCGGGTTGGTGCCCTGAAGCGACAGCTGAACGTGATCGAGCCCAGCATCGGCCAGATCCATCAGCCGCTTTTCCGTGAGACCAACGCCTGACGTGATCAGGTTTGTGTAGAGGCCTGCAGCACTGCCGGCCGCGGTCAATTCCAGGAGATCGCGCCGCGACGCAGGCTCTCCGCCCGAGAGATGCAGGTGGAGCACGCCCATCGCGGCCGCTTCCTGAAAGACGCGGATCCACTCTTCGGTCGACAGTTCCTCCTTGATACCCGTCAGCTCAAGCGGGTTGGAGCAATAGGGGCAGGCAAGCGGACAGCGATGCGTCAGTTCGGCGAGCAGCGCCATCGGCGGCGGCGCCACAGACGAGAGCTTGGCGATCGATTGCTTGACTGCGCTTCCCTCGATCCCCATCACAACACCTGCAGCAGGCGTCGGTTGGCCAGCTCACGGATGAACGCCAGCACGTCTGTTGCGATCTGCTCGCGCGGCGCGCCAAATTCGGTCGCGAAATCGTGGATGATGGTGTCGAGATCCCGCTTACCATCGAGCGCTTCGACGATCTTGATGGCGATGTCATCGAGTGCCATCGCCAGTTCGGGAGCGAGCAGGACAGTCTGCCCACGGATGTCATCGCGGCGCAACCGGACGCCCCGCGCCAGCTTGACAGTCATTGCGCCTGAAATGGCGACGGTTTCCTCGGTCATTGCGCCGCCTCTTCGAGATCGCCGATAACGCCCTCGCGCCCATCCCAGCCGCCCGGCGGCACGAGGCCCGGAGTGACATAGGCGAAGTGCAGCGCGTCGAGCTGTGCCCACAGGACTTCTGTCTTGAAGGTCAGCGCCGCAGCGGCCGCATCCTGCTTTTCCAGCGTATTGGCGTGGTCGAGCACGTAGGCAAGGCCAAAGGCGACATCGACGGGCGCCTCGTTGAGACGCTGGCGGAAATAGGAGAGAGCCTGATCGTCGGCGAAGGCGTAGTGCTCCAAAAGTCCGGCAATGCGATCAGCATGGATCTTCGGTGCAAAAAGCTCGGTCAACGAAGACGCGACAGCTTCGAGCAACGGCTTTTCGCGCACGAAGTGCACGTAGGCTTCGACGGCAAAACGCGTGGCCGGCAGGATGCCACGACCGGAGGCGACGTAGTCGGGGTCGAGACCAACAGCTTCGGCAAGCTTCAGCCAGCGGCGGATGCCGCCGCCCTCGGTGAGGCCGCCGTCGTGATCCTCGATGCGCGAGCGCCAGGCACGGCGCATGTCGGCATCTTGAAGCCGCGACATGAAGGCGGCGTCTTTCATCGGGATGTGGCTCTGATAGCAGTAGCGGTTGATCACCCAGGCGCGCACCTGCGTCATGCTACACTGTCCGCCATGCAGCATTTTGTGGAACGGATGCTTGTCGTGATAGCGGTCGGCACCGATTGCCATCAGGCGCGCTTCGAAGGCTTGCCGGTCAGGTGTTTGTGTCAAAGTCGATCTCCATGCCGTCATAGCCGATGCGGAAGCCGTTTCCCTCAAGCGCGTCGCGCTCGGGTCCGGCGCGCCAGATCGGATTGGTATTGTTGATGTGGACGTAAATCTTTTTGGCGATATCGAGCTCGGCGAGCGCCGCAAGGCTGCCGTCAGGGCCACTGATCGCCATGTGGCCCATCCGCTGCCCGGTCTTCTGCCCGACGCCTGTCGTGATCATCTCGTCGTCGGTGAAAACAGTACCATCGAAAAACAGCGCGTCAGCACCATCAATGCGCGCTTTAAGAGCATCGCTGACATAGGCGCATCCGGGGATGTAATAGACCCGCTTACTCCCAGCCGTCAGTTCGACGCCGACGGTCTGCTCGCCTTCCAGCTGCAGCTCGGGTTCGCCGTCCTCCATGAACAGCGGGACTTTTCCGGGCACGGCGAACAGTCGCGCCTCAAATCCTGGCAACAATGCGAACGGCTGTTCGAGCGCGATTGTTTGCCTGCGGACAAACGCTGGATCGAGCGCACGAAAGACCGGATTATCGTCGATTATCTCGCCGATCGCAGCGGTGACGAAGACATCGAGCGGCTGCTTTTCGCGCAGGATCAGCAAACCGGCGAGATGATCGATATCGCCATTGGTGATCAGCACGCTTCTCACTGGGCTGTCACGCAGCGTCCTTGGGTGCAGGACGCTGTTGTCGATCATCTGCTGGCGAATATCGGGGGATGCATTCAAAATCGCCCAGTTGTCACCGTCGATGCTGACGGCGAGCGATGATTGCGATTGTGGCCTGACACCGGATGCCGGATCGCGCGCAAGGCGGCAATTCTGGCAACCGCAATTCCATTGCGGAAGGCCGCCGCCCGCGGCGGCCCCTAGAACCAGACCGCGAAAGCCAGATGAATCTGTCACGCGGACCTCAAACATTTCAACTCAGAGAATTAGACGAAAGCAGTCCTAGAAAAGGATTGGTTCGTTGCCATCGGCGGGTGCGTAACGGTTGATTTCCATACCGCAGCTGACTTCGATGAATTTAGGGGCGTGCCAAGACATGTGTGTCTCCATTAATGCTGTTTCTTGCACGGCTGAGCTAGGTCGTCTCATGTTGCGGTGCAACAGCTTTCTCAGCATGGCTGCCCTCGCAATATCGCAAGGAACATCACAATCGCGGCATCATTCCCCAATTTCCCCGCCGTCCGAGACGACGGCGAGGACTGCTTCATGGGGAACAGACACTCATGTCAAGCGGCGTTTCCCGCAGGTGACCCTATCGAGCATTTCGGAAATCAGCCCAACACATCCCACTCCGGCGCCAAGCCGTCCGGGCTGACGATACGACCATTGGTGTGAGCGATCGTAGCGATCGCGAGCATATCGTCTGCGCTGAGTTCGAAGTCGAAGATCGCCGCGTTTTCAGCTGCGCGAACTTCCGATACCGTCTTCGACAAAGTTACGAAACCCTGCTGCACGATCCAGCGAAGGACAATCTGGGCGACCGAGCGCTGGTGCGCGGCAGCGATCGCCTGCAACGCCAGATCGCCAAGCACCTTGCCGTCGGCCATCGCATAGTAGGCAGTTATGGACATCCCAAGCTCGCGGGCGGTGGTGATCACCGGCCGCTGATCCAGGTAAGGATGATACTCGACCTGATTGTTGGCGAGCGGCAGCCGGCTGAGGCGGGCGGCCTCTTTCATTAGTGTCGTGTTGAAATTGGACACGCCGATATGACGGGCCTTGCCGGCCTTGGCAACGTCATTCAGAGCCGCGATCTGTTCTTCGAGACTGACAGCCGTGTTCGGCCAGTGCAGCAACAGCAGATCGACATAGTCTGTCTGAAGCTTTTTCAGGCTCTCATCGACCGACGCAAGGAAGGCATCGCGACCATAGTTCGCGACCCAGACCTTTGTTGTCAGGAAGACATCGGGGCGCGGGATGGCGGAAGCCTTGATCCCCTGCCCCACGGCAGCTTCGTTGCCGTAGATCTGCGCCGTGTCGATGTGGCGGCAACCCTGCTTGAGAACATGGGAGACCATCCGTTCGGTGTCCGCAGCCTCCATGCGGAAGGTGCCGAATCCGAGCGAGGGAATGGATGCGCCGTTTGCGTTGACGAGAGTCATGATCGTTCCTTTCGAAGAGATCAGGCTGCGGATGCAGCCGTTTCCGGATGAAGCGGAGAGCGGCGGTCGAGGGCGCCGCTCCAGAGCGTGAGGACGAGTGCGGCAACCACGAAGATCGCGCCGATCCAGGGCGTGGCGCCGAGGCCGAGCGACGAGGCAACCACCAGTCCACCGACCCAGGCACCGGCGGCGATGCCGAGATTGAAAGCGGCAATATTCAGCGCCGACGCAACATCGACGGCAGCGGGCCTGACGACACTGGCAAGCTGGACGACGTAAATCTGCAGGCCCGGCACGTTGGCGAAGGACAAGAAGCCCAGAGCGGCGAGAGTAGGGATCGTCAGCCATGGCGAAACCGCGGTGAAGCCGAAGACGACAAGCACGAGTGCCTGGGCGGCGAACAGCCAGACCAGCGCCCGCACCGGATCACGGTTTGCGAGGCGGCCGCCGGCGACGTTGCCGATCGCAATCGCGATGCCGTAGAGCACGAGGATCAGGCTGACCGACGAGGCATGGAAGCCTGTCACCTGTTCCAGGATCGATGCCAGGAAGGTAAAGGCAACGAAGGTGCCGCCGTAACCCAAAGCCGTCATCGCGAACACGATCAACAGGCGACCACTGCCGAGCACCCTGACCTGATCGCCAATCGTTGCTGCTGGCGCCTTCTTCAGCGTCGAGGGTAGCAGCACCCACAGCCCGACGAAAGCAATGACGCCAAGTGCCGCGACGGCAGCGAATGTGGCGCGCCAGCCGAATGTCTGACCGATCAGCGTGCCAAGCGGAACGCCGGTGACGATGGCCACCGCCAACCCCATGAACATCATGGCGATCGCTGAGGCCCGCTTGTCCTCAGGAACGAGATCTGCGGCAATGGTCGAGCCGACCGAGAAGAAGACGCCATGCGCAAACGCGGACAGTACACGCGCCACCAGCAGCGGCACGTAGCCCGGGCTTAGCGCAGCCATGGTGTTGCCGACGATGAACAGGGCCATCAGGCCGAGCAGCAGGTGTTTTCGGTCGATGCGGCCGGTCAGCGCGGTCAGTATGGGCGCACCGAAGGTGACGCCGAGCGCATAGACGCTGACGATGAGGCCGGCGAGCGGCAGGTCGATGTGAAGGTCGTTCGCAACCGTCGGCAAGAGCCCAACGATGACAAACTCGGTCGTCCCGATCGCATAGGCGGCGACCGTGAGCGCAAACAGAGCAAGAGGCATGGCGATTATCCAGTTCCTAGGCCGATCATCCGGCGATTTGGGTGAGCTGAATATGGCTCGCTGGCATTCTCGCGATAAGAAGGTATATTTCATCAACAGATATGAATTCAATTCACAGGATCGAACGCATGGACAATACCGCCGGGGAGATGGAGGTCTTCGTGCACGCAGCGCGTCTTCAAAGCTTTTCCGCAGCCGGACGGGTGTTGCGGATGTCTCCCTCCGCAGTCAGCAAACTGGTGACGCGGCTCGAGGAACGGCTGAAGACACGGCTGGTCGTCCGAACCACCCGAAGCCTGCAGCTGACGCCGGAAGGCGAGATCTATCTTGAGCGGGCACAGCGGATTCTTGAGGACATCAGGGAGGCCGAGCAGGTCGTATCCACCGGTGGCGAAGCGACGCCGCGTGGGCGTTTGCGGGTGAGCGTGTCGGTTGCCTTCGGTGTCCGCTATATCGTGCCGCTGGTGCCAGAATTTCTGGCCCGCTACCCCGATGTCACGCTCGACCTGTCCCTGACAGATGGGATCATCGATATCGTCGAGGAGAGAGCGGATGTCGCCATACGTTCCGGCGACCTTCGCGATACCGCACTGAAAGCCCGCAGGCTCATGGACTCTCGACGCATCATCGTCGCTTCACCCAGCTATCTCGCGCGGATGGGAACACCGCGAAACCCGGCCGATCTAGACCGGCAAAACTGCATGACCTTCAATTTCCGACGGACATGGGAGGAATGGCCGTTTCGCGACCCCGCCACCGGGCAGACGTTTTCGAAGGTCGTCAATGGCAATGTGGAAGCCAACAACGGGCCGACCGTGCGCAATCTGTGCATGGCGGGCGTCGGGCTTGCACGCATCGGCGTCTTTCATGTTCAGCCCGACATCGATGCCGGTTTGCTGGTACCGGTCCTTGAGCCGTTCAATGCCGGGGACATCGAGCAGATCAATGCCGTCTACCCCGGGCATCCGCACCTGGCGAGCCGGATCCGCGCATTGATCGATTTTCTGGTCGAAAAAATCTGAGCCAAAGCGGGCGGGATGGTGCCGCTCGAGAGCCGCAACATCCCGATGTCTTTGACCGTTTTAGAGGCCGGTCGTCTTCATCAACTGCTCCGGATAGCGCTCACCCTCGACCTGGATGACTGCAGCCGCAGTCTCTATCTCTGCGAGATCATCTGCAGTCAGGGCAATGTCGGCTGCGCTGAGATTTTCTTCGAGACGATGCAGCTTCGTCGTGCCTGGAATTGGGACGATCCATGGCTTGCGCGCGAGAAGCCAGGCAAGCGCGATCTGCGCCGGCGTTGCCCGCTTGTCGTCTCCAATCCGCTTCAGCAGATCGATCAGAGCCTGATTCGTTTCCATTGCCTCCGGCGTAAAGCGTGGCAAAATCTTGCGAAAGTCGTTGTCACCGATCTTGGTGTCCTTGCTCATCGCTCCCGTTAGGAAGCCCTTGCCGAGCGGGCTGTAGGCGACCAGACCGATGCCCAGTTCCTCGCAGGCCTCAAGAATGCCGTTGGTTTCAGGGCCGCGCGTCCAAAGCGAGTATTCGTTCTGCAGAGCCGTTACCGGCTGTACCGCATTAGCGCGCCGGACGGTCTGCGCGCCGGGTTCCGATAGCCCGAAGTGCTTTACCTTGCCTTCTGCAATCAGATCCTTGACGACCCCGGCGACATCCTCGATCGGCACATTGGGATCGACGCGGTGCTGATAGAGCAGATCGATCACCTCGACACCCAGACGCTTCAATGAGCCATCGGCTGCCTCGCGGATCTGCTCGGGACGGCTGTTCACGCCAGCCATCTTACCATCGACGATATTGAAACCGAACTTCGTCGCGATCACCACCTGATCGCGCACCGGCTTCAGCGCCTCGCCAACGATCTCTTCGTTGGTGTAGGGACCATAAACTTCAGCCGTGTCGAAGAACGTGACACCGCGTTCGACCGCCTGGCGTATCAGCGCCACGCTTTCCTGTGTGCTCAGGGCGTGGGAATAGCTGAAGTTCAACCCCATGCAGCCCAGTCCGAGTGCCGAGACCTCCAGTCCGCTCTTTCCAAGTGTCCGTTTTTTCATTGTCAGTCTCCTAGCCACTCAGCAGCGTCCTTGCGCTTGTCCGGATAAAGATACGGCAAGAGCGACCCGCAGGTTAGGTCATGCATTCGGCATGAACCCATACTTGGAATTCATGAATAAGACGGCATCTCGCGGTACTTATCTGGTCTTGGGTAGCCGCTATATGGGTCGGCAAACCTGCTGGCCGGTTGCTTGTGCTGAAACGACGAGACGCGTGGAGACGAACGTGTCCCCCTCATTGATGAACCGCTGATTGCGCCTACATTCACAGTACCGGGCACTTCCGCCGCGCAGAGTTGGGAAAGAAAATCATCATGAAGGGGTCCAAGACGATCACACAGATGAGCGTGCGCGAGCGGCAGGACATTCTGGCCGCGGTGGCCGATGCGTTGGAAACGAGCGCCAAAGAAGCCTTGATCGAGGGCAATGCCGGGTTCGCGGCCAATTCCGAGAACCTCGCGCTGACCATCCGAGGCAGCGTCAATGGCCTTTCGAACAATGATCTAAAGGCGGCCGAGATCCTTCTCCAGCAGGCCATGACGCTGATCGAGCAGTTCCGCTTTCGCGACCCGCACCGTCCGGAGACCCTGACGCTACACTGACGCGTCGTCGCCTCTTTCAATCCCGATTGGTGTAGAGTGCACTCGATCGTTCCAGGTGCTTCAATATCCCCGCCTCGGCTCCGTCGGCGTCGTTGGCGGCAAGACAGTCCAGAATGTGTTCGTGCTCGACGAGCGTAAACTTCTCCTTACCGGTCCAGATCAGCATGTCTGTGTGATAGGCCTTCAGCCAGGCAAGCATAGCTTCGCTGACGGCAACGAAAATCGGATTGCCTGAAATCTGCGCGATGCGCGTGTGAAACTGCATGTCGGCCGAGATGAATTCTTCAGCATTGCCGAGTGCACGCCTCTGGTGCTCGATAACCTCACGCAGGTCGGCGATGTCGTCGCTGGTTGCTTTCACGGCAGCCTCGCGCGCCATACCGCGTTCGAAGAAGATACGCGTGCTCTTCAGATGATCGAGTGAATCCGCGGACTGCGACAGCATGATCTTGGCGGTCAGGTCCACCTGGCGAAACAACGACTTGGCGGTCAGCCGCAGAACCTTGGCGCGCTCGCCGTGAGAGATGTTTACCAGTCCCATGCTGGCCAGCGACTGCATTGCCTCTCGAATGGCCGGGCGGCCGACGCCGAAGCGTTCCATCAATACGCGCTCCGAAGGCATCTCATCGCCCGGACGTAACTCTCCTGAGGTGATCATCCGCTCCAGCCGATCGAATACCTCATCGGATAGCTTACGACGCACGATCTGTTCAACTGGCTGGTTCATGGTCTCTCGCTGGCTCACAATATCCCTCCTTTATGCATGCTAGCGCCCTCTCAAGAAAGGCCGTCATTTGGAATAGCTCGGTGGTCCTTCAAAAAATTTTTATTGCAGAAATTGGAATACTCATTATACCAGTTCACGAGTTGATGCCATGGCAAAGTTTTCGTCACGGCAGGAGGAGCAACGAGACCTCATGATGATCACAGTCACCTATCGCATCGAAACGACCGGCAGCGTCGAGGCCATGGCGGAGAAGATCGCCAGCGATCAGTCCACCGGTACGTTCGTTCCCGTTCCCGGCGAAACCAAAGAACTGAAGGCGCGCGTCGCCGCGCGAGTTCTCGCCATTCGCCACTTGCCTGATGCAGAGCGTCCGACCTGGCTGGAAGTGGCCGATGGGCATGGCCCGATTCGCCGCGCCGAGGCCGATATCGCCTTTCCGCTGGACGCCATCGGCACCGATCTCTCCGCCCTGATGACGATCGCGATCGGCGGCGTGTTTTCGATCAAGGGCATGACCGGCATCCGCATCGTCGACATGAAATTGCCGGAGGCTTTCGCCTCGGCGCATCCCGGCCCCCAGTTCGGTCTCCCCGGAACGCGACGCCTGACGGGTGTCGCAGAGCGGCCGATCATCGGCACCATCGTCAAGCCGGCGCTTGGCCTGCGCCCGCATGAAACCGCCGCGTTGGTCGGCGAACTCATCGAATCGGGCGTCGACTTCATCAAGGACGACGAGAAGTTGATGAGCCCTGCCTATTCGCCGCTCAAGGAGCGCGTGGAGGCGATCATGCCGCTGATCCTCGATCACGAGCAGAAGACCGGCAAGAAGGTGATGTATGCGTTCGGCATTTCGCACGCCGATCCCGACGAGATGATGCGCAACCACGATCTCGTCATGAAGGCGGGTGGCAACTGCGCGGTAGTCAATATCAATTCAATCGGCTTTGGCGGCATGAGCTTCCTGCGCAAGCGCTCCGGCCTTGTGCTGCATGCCCACCGCAACGGCTGGGATATCCTGACTCGCGATCCGGGCGCCGGCCTCGATTTCAAGGTCTATCAGCAGTTCTGGCGCCTGCTCGGCGTCGACCAGTTCCAGATCAACGGCATCCGCATCAAGTATTGGGAGCCGGACGAAAGCTTCGTCGAATCCTTCAAGGCCGTCAGCACGCCGCTATTCAGCAAGGCCGATTGCCCGCTGCCGGTCGCTGGCTCCGGCCAGTGGGGCGGGCAGGCCCCGGACACCTACAATCGTACCGGCCGCACGCAGGATCTTCTCTATCTGTGCGGCGGCGGTATCGTCAGCCATCCGGGCGGCCCAGCCGCCGGCGTACGTGCCGTGCAGCAGGCCTGGCAGGCTGCTGTTGCCGACATCCCGCTCGACGAATACGCCAAGGACCACCCGGAGCTCGCGGCCTCTATCGCGAAGTTCGGCGACGGCAAGGCAGCGTAAGATCATGACCAAGCCACTGCTTACCTACTACGGTGACGACTTCACCGGCTCCGCCGACGTCATGGAGGCCCTCGCCTCCAACGGCGTACCCACCGTGCTGTTCTTGGGCATCCCAAGTGCAGAGACAGCGGAGCGTTTCGCCGATTACCGCGCCTTCGGCATTGCCGGCACCAGCCGCAGCGAAACGCCCGAGTGGATGGAAAAGAATCTGCCATCGATCTTCGAATGGCTGAAGGCACTCGACGCCGACATCTGCCACTATAAGGTCTGCTCGACCTTCGATTCCGCCCCCACGGTCGGCAACATCGGCAAGGCGATCGAGATCGGCAAGGCGCTTTACGGCCAGCCGGTCGTGCCCGTCATCGTCGGCGCGCCACAGCTCAAGCGCTTCACCGCCTTCGGCAATCTGTTCGCGGCCTATCAGGATCGCTTCTACCGTATCGACCGGCATCCGGTGATGAGCCGGCATCCGGTGACGCCGATGGCGGAGGCAGACCTCACCCTGCACCTCGCAAAACAGACCTCGCTTCCGGTGGCGTTGGCCGATCTCGTGACGATCGCGGCCGCCGATGCCGACCAGCGCGTTGACGCTGCCGTGAGCAATCTCGATGGTATTCTGCTGATCGACGTCGACAGCGCGCAGTCGCAGGCACTGGCCGGACGCCAGATGTGGCGTGCGAGACGCGATGGCGGCTTGTTCACCGCCGGATCATCGGGCGTCGAATACGCGCTGCTGCAGGCGTGGAAAGCCGAAGGTCTGCTTGGCGAACCGACGACCTTCGCCGAGCCAGGCAAGGTGGATCGGCTCGCGGTGGTTTCGGGAAGTGTCTCTCCGACGACAGAACGGCAGATTCGTAATGCGACGGAGAACGGCTTTGACGGCATCGCCGTCGATCCGCTCGAACTTGTCGGCGAAAGCGGCAATCGCGCCATCGATGCGGCCGTCGCGGAAGGCATTCAACGGCTGAAGAATGGCCGCAGCGTCGTGTTGCATACGGCACTCGGCCCTTCAGCCGACAAGGGCACCGACATCGATCGTATTCCGGGCTCCCGCCATCGCCTCGGTTCCGCTCTCGGGACGATCCTGCGCCGCCTGGTCGAGGAAGAGAAGCTGACCCGCGCCGTCATCGCCGGTGGCGATACGTCGAGCCACGCCCTGCAGCAACTGCGCGTGGACGCCCTGACGACGCTGCTGCCATTGCCGCAGACGCCGGGCTCCCCGCTCTGTACGGCGCACGGCCCCTACGCGCCGACCAACGGCCTGCAGATCGCGCTCAAGGGCGGGCAGGTCGGCACCGACACTTATTTCGCACAGATCCGCGACGGACGGAGGAGCTAACGATGCGCTACTGGGTTGGCACCAGCTTCAAGATGAACAAAACCCTCGATGAAGCACTGTCCTTCGCCGAACAGCTCGCGGCCGCCGACGGCGGCCGTCACGCGGACATCCAGTGCTTCGTCATTCCGTCATTTACCGCCGTGCGTGAAGTCAAGAAAGCTCTCGCCGATGCCTCGGTCAAGGTCGGCGCGCAGAACATGCACTGGGATGCGGCCGGCGCCTGGACGGGTGAAGTCTCGGCGCCGATGCTGAAGGACTGCAACCTCGATATCGTCGAACTCGGCCACTCCGAGCGCCGCGAGCATTTCGGCGAAACCGACGAGACCGTCGGCCTCAAGGTCGAAAGCGCCTTGAAGCACGGGCTTATCCCACTGATCTGCATCGGCGAGACGCTTGCCGAGCGCAATGCCGGCGATGCCGACGCGGTGCTGAAGCGCCAGGTGGAAAGCGCTCTCGCTCGGGTCACCCAATCCGGCAAGGACGCGGAAATCCTTCTCGCATACGAACCCGTCTGGGCAATCGGCGTCAACGGCATTCCGGCCACCGCCGACTACGCTGACGAGCGTCATGCGCGGATCGCCGACGTCGCCGCCAAGGCGCTCGGCCGCGCAGTGCCGGTGCTCTACGGCGGCAGCGTCAATCCCGGCAATTGCGAGGAACTGATCGCCCAGAAGCACATTGACGGCCTCTTCATCGGCCGCTCGGCCTGGGCCGTTGAAGGCTATCTCGACATTCTGAAGCGTGTCGCCGCGGTCATCTGATCGCAGCGACCCAATCCACTCATCCAGCCCCCGAATGATTGAAAGGACACGAACCATGAAAATCGCCATCGGAGCGGATAGCGCCGGCAAGCCCTTGCTTGACGTGATCGCCGCCCATCTCGCCACCAAGGCGGGCCTCGAAGTGCATGATCTCAGCCAGGCGGGCTTCTATGCCGACCTGTCGCAGAACCTCGCCCAGACCATCGTCGACGGCCAGCATGAGCGCGGCATCCTGATTTGCGGCACCGGCATCGGCGTCTCGATCTCCGCCAACAAGGTTGCGGGCATCCGCGCCGCGCTGACGCACGACACCTACTCGGCTGAGCGCGCCGCGAAGTCCAACAACGCGCAGATCATCACCATGGGCTCGCGCGTCATCGGTCCGGAGCTTGCCAAGTCGATCGTCGATACCTGGCTCGCGTCGGAATTCGACCCGAAGGGCGCATCCGCAGCCAACGTCGACGCCATCAACAAGCTCGACGCGGTTAAGTAATACTTATCATGGCGTGGTGATTGACTCATCATACCAGCAACGTTAACAATCCTAGCAAAACACGAAGTGAGGAAACATGACTTCCATTGCTCTGTTCGGCGCCGGCGGTAAAATGGGCTACCGGCTTGCAAAGAACCTGAAGGGTTCGCGCTATGACGTTCGCCACGTCGAAATCAGTGATATCGGCAAGGCACGTCTGAAGGACGACCTCGGCCTTTCCACCGTTGACGTGGACGTTGCCCTTGACGGCGTAGACGTCGTCATCCTGGCCGTTCCGGATACGCATATTGGTAAGGTTGCCGCGGGCATCAACGACAAGCTGAAGGCCGGCACCATGGTCATCGCTCTCGATGCCGCAGCCCCCTTCGCAGGCCACTTCCCGGAACGTCCGGATCTGACCTACTTCGTCACGCATCCGTGCCATCCGCCGATCTTCAACGACGAAACCGACATGCAGGCGAAGAAGGACCACTTCGGCGGCCTGTTCGCCAAGCAGCATATCGTTTCGGCCTTGATGCAGGGTCCGGAAGACGCCTACGCCGTCGGCGAAGAAATCGCCAAGACGATCTGGGCGCCGGTCATGCGCTCGCACCGCGTCACCGTCGAGCAGATGGCGATGCTGGAGCCGGGTCTCTCCGAGACCGTTGCCGCTTCGCTGCTCGTCGTCATGAAGCAGGCGATGGACGAATGCGTCGCTCGCGGCGTTCCGGAAGAAGCCGCTCGCGACTTCCTGCTCGGCCACCTCAACGTTCTTGGCGCCGTGATCTTCGGCGAAGTCCAGGGCGTGTTCTCGGACGCTTGCAACAAGGCTATCGAATTCGGCATTCCCGCCCTGATGAAGGACGATTGGAAACGCGTATTCGAACCGCAGGAGATCGCTGACAGCATCAAGCGTATCACCTGATACCGATCCCGGGAGGGGGCAACCCCTCCCCTTTCACCGCCCTGCTGGGAACAGGGCTTCTTTTGGGAGGAAACCATGAAACTGACACGCAGACTGACCGTCGCTGCATTCGCCAGCGCGCTTGCAATGGGCGTTGCGATGCCCGCCTTTGCGGCGGACCTGATCGCCATCATTACCCCGGCACACGACAATCCATTCTTCAAGGCCGAAGCCGTCGGCGCCGAAGCCAAGGCCAAGGAACTGGGCTACGAAGCGCTCGTCATGACGCATGACGACGACGCCAACAAGCAGTCGCAGATGATCGACACCGCGATCGGCCGCGGCGCCAAGGCCATCATTCTCGACAACGCCGGTGCCGATGCGACCGTCGCCGCCGTCAAGAAGGCCAAGGACGCAGGCATTCCGTCCTTCCTCATCGACCGCGAGATCAACGCCACCGGCGTCGCAGCCGCACAGATCGTTTCCAACAACTACCAGGGCGCTCAGCTCGGCGCTCAGGAATTTGTCAAGCTGATGGGCGAGAAGGGCAATTATGTCGAGCTCGTCGGCAAGGAATCCGACACCAATGCCGGCATCCGCTCGCAGGGCTACCATGACGTTATCGACGACTATCCGGACCTGAAGTCGGTTGCCAAGCAGTCGGCCAACTGGAGTCAGACGGAAGCCTACGCCAAGATGGAAACCATCCTGCAGGCCAATCCCGACATCCAGGGCGTGATCTCCGGCAACGACACGATGGCAATGGGCGCAATCGCCGCGCTTCAGGCTGCCGGCCGCAAGGACGTCATCGTCGTCGGCTTCGACGGCTCCAACGACGTGCGCGACTCGATCAAGTCGGGCGGCATCAAGGCGACCGTGCTGCAGCCCGCATACGCGCAGGCCCAGATGGCGGTGGAGCAGGCCGACGCCTACATCAAGAACAAGACTCTTCCCAAGGAAGAGAAGCAGCTGATGGATTGCATCCTCATCAACGCTGACAATGCCGGCAAGCTCGAAACCTTCGCGATCAGCAAGTAACGACCGCCGAAGACTGATGGCGAAGAGCGCGTGATATCGCGCTCTTCGCTTCATATTCTGTTTCATGGAATCGGAGTTTCGTGGATGGCGAAAGTCAGAAGCGCGGTTTTAGTAGCATTGCTTGCGATGGCATTGCCGGGCTGCAAAATCATCAAGACGCCGACAGCGGAAGAAAAGGCGGCGGAAACCGCCAAGAGCGCCTTCGACCCTGCTGCAAAGGTCGAGGCCATCTGGCAGTCGCAGGCGATACCGTATCTGCAGAAGCGCGCCGGTGAGCTGAAGGACGTCGTGGCGCTCGCCACGTCGAGCCCCGACGAGGCAGGCGCCAAGTATGCCAACACGCGCAAGCAGGCCAGCGCGCCATGGACCTATGCCGTCAAGCTGACCGGCAAGGTGATTGCGGCCGATACCGGCTCGCGCGCGGCCACGATCGACGTCGATGCCGATGGCGATGGCAAGGCTGACGCCAAGGTGCAGATCGGCCCCGCCGTGCGGGGCACCGCGCTGCGCGACACGCTTGAGTTCGTCAATTTCAACGAGTTCAAGAACCAGATCGAGTGGGCGCAATTCGGCAAGGCGTTCAACGAGAAGATCAATACCAGCCTGCTGGCGCCGTTGCCGCGCGATGGCCTGAGCGGCAAGACCGTTGTTGTCACCGGCGCCTTCCCGCTGCCAGCCTCCGGGCAATTGCCGCTGGTGACGCCTGCCGAAATCACGGTGGGGCCGTAGCGATGAGCGAGCAAATCGAACACGACGTCATCCTGCGCCTCGAAGAGGTATCGAAGGTCTATTCCGGCATCGTCGCCGTCAAGCGTGCGGATCTCGAGCTGCGACGCGGCGCGGTCAACGTGCTGGTCGGCGAGAACGGCGCCGGCAAATCGACGCTGATGAAGATCATCGCCGGTGTCGAGCGCCCGACGCTCGGCCGCATCGTTCTAGACGGCGAGACCGTCTCCTTCGACAGCCCGGCGGACGCGCAAGCGCACGGCATCGGGATGATCTTCCAAGAGCTCAATCTCTTTTCCAACATGTCGGTGGCGGAAAACATCTTCGCCACCCGCGAAATCAAGCGCGGCATCCTGGGTATCGATCACAAGGCGCAGGTCGAAAAGGCGAACGCCTTCCTCGATCGGCTGGATGCCGGCATCAGCGCCGAGACCATGGTCGAGGACCTGCCGATCGGGCAGCAGCAGCTGGTCGAGATCGCCAAGGCGATGTCGCTCAATGCCCGCATCCTGATCATGGACGAGCCGACATCGGCGCTGTCTGCGGCCGAGGTCGAAATCCTCTTCAAGGTCATCGCCGAGTTGAAGGCGCAGGGTGTCGCCATCGTCTATATCTCGCACCGGCTGGAAGAGCTGATGCGGATCGGCGATTACATCACCGTTCTGCGCGACGGCCAGATCACCGGCCATGCGATGGTGCGCGACATCGATACGAAGTGGATCGTCCGCTCGATGATCGGCTCTGACGCCAAGGATTTTGCCAAGGCGGCAGATCATGAACTCGGTCCCGAGGCCTTCCGCGCCGAGGAGATCAGCCTTCCCCGCAGGACCGGCGGCCTTGCGGTCGATCATGTCTCGCTTTCGGTCCGCGCAGGCGAAATCCTCGGCATCTACGGCCTCATGGGCGCCGGACGCAGCGAGTTCTTCGAATGCGTCATCGGCCGCCACCGGCATTCCACGGGCAAGATCTTCATCGACGGCCAAGAAGTGCGTGCGCACGACACCACCGGCCGGATCAAGAAGGGGCTCGCCCTCATACCAGAGGACCGGCAGCGCGAGGGACTGGTGCAGGTGCTGTCGATCGCCAGCAATCTCACTCTGGCAAGTCTCGGGCGCTTCACCCGGATCTTTCACATCAAGGCCGGCGACGAGAAGCAGGGTATCAAGGACATGATCCGTGACCTGTCGATCAAGGCGCCGAACCCGGATTTCGAGGTGACCTCGATGTCCGGCGGCAACCAGCAGAAAGTCGTCATCGGCAAGGCGTTGATGACCAATCCGAAGGTTCTGCTGATGGACGAGCCCAGCCGCGGCATCGATGTCGGCGCCAAGGCGGACGTGTTCCGCACCATGCGCAGACTGGCCGCCCAGGGCCTCGCAATTCTGTTTTCAACATCCGACCTTGAAGAGGTCATGGCTCTTTCCGACCGCATCGCCGTCTTGAGCAACGGCAAGCTGGTCGCCGTCTTCGACAGAAGCGAAGCAACGGAAGAAGCCATCATCGCGGCATCGGCCAAGGGTCACGGACAGCAAGGAAAGCTCGCGTCATGACAGCGAACACCTCTTCGACTTTTGGGGCCAAGCAATCAAGCGGCTCCATCCTCCTGACGCTGATGAAGCTCAGGACCTTCATCGCGCTCTTCGCCGTGATCATCTTCTTCGCGATCTTCGCGCCGAACTTCACATCGACCGCGAACATGATCCTGATGTCAAAGCACGTCGCGCTCAATGCCTTCCTGGCCATGGGCATGACCTTCGTCATCATCACCGGCGGCATCGACCTGTCGGTCGGTTCGATTGTCGGCCTCTGCGGCATGGTCGCCGGGGCGTTGATCCTCAACGGCGTCGAACTGCCGATCGGTTACACGATCTTCTTCAACATTTACGAGATCGTGCTGATCACGCTCGCCGTTGGCCTGGCGATCGGCCTGATCAACGGATTGCTGATCACCAAGCTCAACGTCGCGCCGTTCATCGCGACGCTCGGCACGCTCTACATCGCCCGTGGCCTCGCACTTCTTTCTTCCGATGGCCAGACCTTCCCCAATCTGGTCGGCAAGCCGGAATACATGACGACAGGCTTCGACGTCTTCGGCGCCGGGCGCATGCTCGGCCTGCCGGTTTCGATCTGGATTCTGATCGTGCTCGCCCTAATTGCCGGCTACGTCGCGCGCTCGACGCCGATCGGCCGGCATATCTTTGCCGTCGGCGGCAACGAACGTGCGGCGCGGATGTCCGGCATCCGAGTCGATGTGGTGAAGATCTTCGTCTACATGTTCTCCGGGCTCTGCGCGGCGATCGTCGGCCTCATCATCTCCTCGGAGCTGATGGCCTCGCATCCGGCCACCGGCGAAAGCTTCGAGCTGAACGCGATTGCAGCGGCCGTTCTCGGCGGCACCTCGATGTCGGGTGGACGCGGCACGATCGGCGGCACCATCATCGGCGCCTTCGTCATCGGCATTCTCTCGGATGGCCTCGTGATGATGGGCGTGTCATCCTTCTGGCAGATGGTCATCAAGGGCTTGGTGATCATCATCGCGGTTGTCGTGGACCAGGCGCAGCGCCGTCTGCAACAGCGCGTGACTCTCATGCAAATGGCAAAGGCAGGATAAGCAATGACGGAACTGAATGGCGCACTCATCGGCTGCGGCTTTTTCGCGGTCAACCAGATGCATGCGTGGCAGGATGTGGCGGGCGCCTCGATCGTGGCGATCTGCGATCGCGACCCGGAGCGGCTGAAGATCGTCGGTGATCAGTTCGGCATCGAGCGCCGCTATAGCGACGCGGCGCAGATGTTCGCCGACGGCGGCTTCGACTTCGTCGATATCGCCACGACCGTGCAGAGCCACCGAGCGCTGGTCCAGATGGCAGCCGCACACGGCGTGCCGGCCATTTGCCAGAAGCCGTTCGCCAAGACGCTCGATGACGCCAAGGCCATGGTCAAGGTCTGCGCCGATGCGGGACTGCCGCTGATGGTGCACGAGAACTTCCGCTGGCAGACGCCGATCCAGGCGGTGAAGAAGGTGCTCGAAGCCGGCACGATCGGGCAGCCCTTCTGGGGCCGCTTCTCGTTCCGCTCCGGCTACGACGTCTTCTCGGGCCAGCCGTATCTGGCGGAAGGCGAGCGCTTCATCATCGAGGATCTCGGCATCCATACGCTCGATATCGCCCGCTATATTCTCGGCGATGTGAACACGCTCAGCGCCCGCACGAAACGGGTGAACCCGAAGATTAAGGGCGAGGACGTCGCCACCATCCTGCTTGACCACGAAAACGGCGCGACCTCGATCGTCGATGTCAGCTACGCCTCCAAGCTCTCCAGCGAACCCTTCCCCGAGACGCTGATCGAACTCGACGGCACCGAGGGCAGCATCCGCCTCTCGCAGGGCTACCGGCTCGAAGTGACCGGCAAGAACGGCACCGAGGTTTCCGACGTCTCGCCAACCCTGCTCTCCTGGGCATCGCGCCCATGGCACAACATCCAGGAAAGCGTCTACGCGATCCAGCAGGACTGGGCCGAGCGCCTGTCATCAGGTGGCGAAACCTCGACCTCGGGTGCCGACAACCTGAAGACCTTCGCCCTCGTCGAGGCAGCCTACGACAGCGCCGCCAGCGGCCAGACCGTCGACGTCAAGGCGATGCTGCGATGAGCGCATCGTCCGATACCTTCCGGCTCTACGGAACTCATACGCTCGAACAACCACCAATCCGGCTTACGGCGGGACGGCTGACCGCCGATCTCAGCGACGGCAACCTGCGCACGATCGCCTATGATGGCGTCGAGGTGCTGCGCGCGGTCTCCTACCTCGTCCGCGACCGCGACTGGGGCACATACGCGCCGGAGATCAAGAATCTCAAGATAGACCAGCAGGACGATGCGTTCTCTGTCGACTACACGGCTCTGTGCAAGGGCCCGGATGCGACCCGCCTTGCGATCAACGTCCGCATTTCGGCGCAGGATGGCGCGCCCTTGCTCTTCGAAGCGGATGCGATCTCCGACACAGGCTTCGAGACCAACCGTTGCGGCTTCTGCATCCTGCACCCGATCGTCGGCGTAGCCGGCGCGGCCGTGACCGTAGATCACGCGGACGGCAATCGCGTCGAGACGCGGTTTCCTGACATGATCGAGCCGTGGCAGCCCTTCATGAACATGGGCGCCATCACGCATACCGTGATGACCGACGTGACAGCGCGATGCGGGATGGAAGGTGATGTTTTCGAGATGGAGGACCAGCGCAACTGGTCCGACGCCTCCTACAAGACCTACGTACGCCCGCTCGCCTTGCCGTGGCCATACCAGATACCGGCGGGTGAGACAGTCACGCAGCGCATCGTTCTCGACATCACCGACAAGCGCGCCAAGCTGCCGACTGCGAAAACCGCTGGCCACCTGCCTCCCGTGATGCTCGCACCGGGCCAGCGCAGCGGCCGGATGCCAGCGATTGGCATGATCGTGACACCTGATGAGGCCGAAGCCGTGCTTTCGGCCCGCGATGCGCTCGCCGAGATCAGTCCTCAAGAGCTGCTCTTCCATTTCGACCCGGCCGCTGGACACGGCGCGGAGGCCTTCAGGCGCTTCGCTGACGTAGCCGCCCTGCATTCCGGGACAGTGACGCTTGAGATCGCCCTGCCCTGCAAGCAGCCGCTCGCCACCGAGACCAGGCTGATCGCGGCGCAGATGCGCGACGCCGGCTTCAAACCCGATGCGATCATCATCTCGCCATCAGTCGATCGCCAATCGACGCCACCAGGCAGCAAGTGGCCGGAATGCCCGCCGCTCGAGGACGTCTATGCCGCTGCGCATGCGGCATTTCCCGGCATCCGGCTCGGCGGCGGCATGCTCAGCTATTTCACCGAGCTCAATCGCAAGCGCGTTCCATCGGGATCGCTCGCCTTTATCAGCCACTGCACCAACCCGATCGTTCATGCCGCCGACGATCTCAGCGTCATGCAGACGCTGGAGGCCCTGCCCTTCATCACGCGATCTGTCCGCGCCATCTATGGCGACAAGGCCTACCGCATCGGACCGTCCACCATTCCGATGCGCCAGAACCCTTACGGCAGCCGGACGATGGACAATCCCGGCGGCGCGCGTATCCCGATGGCCAGCACCGACCCGCGCCACAACGGCCTTTTCGCTGAGGCCTTCGCGATGGGCTATGTGGCGAAGGTGCTGGATGCCGGCCTGGAGTGCCTCACGCTTTCGGCACTGACCGGAGCGTTCGGTCTGATCGCGGGCCATGGCGAACCCTTTGCCGATGCTGGCCGTCGTCCGCTTTATCGTGCGGTAAAGCTGCTTGCCGCTCTCGCAGGCTCCGAATGGCGGGAATGCGTTTCATCCGGCCCGTCGCGCGTTCTCGCCTTCGTCACCAAGACGGATAACGGCTCGACGCTGCGGATCGTCAATATCACGGGGAGCGATCAGGAGGTCGATCTCGGCTCCTTCAGGCTTGCGGACGAACTGATGGGCGGCGTTCTTGCGCTGTCCGCCTATCAGGTGACATCCATTGATCTTGCGGATTGATCTTGCGTCAGGAAGGCGTAGCTATAGCCTTTCAGGACGCGGCAACCGGGAGGATCGGCGTGAAGACCAAGAAACTTATCAATGACGGCGGCGCTGCGGTCGACGAGATGCTCGAAGGCATCCTCGCCGCGCACCCGGACCATCTCTATGCCATCGACGGGTCGCCGCGGTCGATCGTGGCGAAACACGGCCCCCGCGATGGCAAGGTCGGGCTGGTGATCGGCGGAGGCTCGGGACATGAGCCGAGCTTCCTCGGCTTCGTCGGCAAGGGACTGGCGGACGCAGCCGCCGTCGGCAACGTCTTCGCCTCGCCACCTCCTGATCCCATCATCGAATGCGCCAAGGCGGTGGATAGCGGTGCGGGCGTGCTTTTCATGTACGGCAACTATGCCGGCGACGTGATGAATTTCGACATGGCGGCAGAGATGCTTGCCATGGACGATATCGAGGTTCGCACCGTCGTCACCACCGACGACGTCGCGTCGGCGCCGCGCGATACGCGCGAGACCCGGCGGGGTGTGGCGGGCAACGTCTTCGTCTTCAAGGCGGCAGGTGCCGCTTGCGACCTGATGCATCCACTCGATGAGGTCGAGCGGATAGCGCGGAAGGCCAATGATCACACCTTCACGATGGGCGTTGCGCTATCGCCCTGCTCGCTGCCGCAGACGTTGCGGCCGAACTTCGAGATCGGTGACGACGAGATGGAAGTCGGCATGGGTATCCACGGCGAGCCTGGGGTCGCGCGCGAGACGCTGAGGCCAGCCGATGCCGTAACCGACGAACTGCTCGACGCGATCCTTGCCGATGCGCAGATGACGCCTGGAACCCGCGTCGCCGTGCTCGTCAACTCGCTCGGATCGACGCCGTTGATGGAGCTTTACATTATCATGCGGCGCGTCAAGGCGCGACTGGATGCGGCCGATATCGTCATCCACACGTCGCTGGTGGGCAACTACTGCACCTCGCTGGAAATGGCAGGTGCATCGGTGACACTTATGCGTCTTGACGACGAACTACAGACGCTGATCGATCACCCCTGCGACTGCGCCATGTTCCGCAGTGGAAAGATCGCCCGATGAGCTGGATTGCGGTTGAAGATCTCCAGCGTCTTTTCCAGGACATTGCCGCGGTGATGACCTCAGAGCGAGACAATCTGTGCCAACTCGACGGCGTTATCGGCGACGCCGATCACGGAATAGCAATGGAGCTCGGCTTCACCGCAGCGGCCAAAGCTGTGGGCGGACTGGACCCGACAGCCGCCGATCCAACCGCAGTCTTCAACACCGCAGCGAAGGCCTTCCTCAACGCTGTCGGCGCATCCTCGGGACCGCTGTACGCGACGGCATTCATGCGTGCGGGTGCGGCCGTGAAAGGCAAGGCCTCGCTGAGTGAAAGCGACATGCTCGATGCATTCTCCGCCCTTGCCAAAGGCATTCAGGATCGCGGAAAGGCGGAAGTCGGCGAGAAGACCATGGTCGATGCGTGGGCGCCGGCGGCGGCAGCCTGTGAACATGCACGCGCGCAGGGTGGCACACTGCACGAATGCCTTTTAGAGGCATTGAAGGCAGCCGAGACTGGACGCGACGCGACCAGGAACATGGTTGCAAGCAAGGGGCGCTCGGCGCGGCTGGGCGAGCGATCGCTCGGTCACGTCGATCCGGGTGCTGCATCGGCAGTGCTGATCATCGAAAGCATTCGCGGCAGTTTTCCGTAGCGGTGATGCATCAGCGCGCCGACTTACGGCGACGCTTCTTCGATCTTATTCTTCCCAGCCGAACACGCTTCGTCCGCCGAACGCGGCAGAGTCACGGAACTCTCCTGCAACGATTTCTTTGAGGTCCGGGCCGGTGACGTACCGCTCGAGCTGGCGTGCCTGGACGTCCAGCCGCTGCAACGCAGCCAGTTCCTCGTCCCGGCCCAGCCGACCCTTCGAGACCGCCGATTTCATGACCTTAATGGTCTCGTCATAGACCTTCAACGGCACGGGAAACGGATGGCGATCCTTGCCGCCATGGGCAATCGAGAACCTGCCAGGATCTGAGAAGCGACACGGCGCGCCATGCACCACCTCGGCGACGAGAGCCAACGCCCGGACGGTGCGCGCGCCGACGCCGGGCACCATCAACAAATCCTGGTAGTCGACGGGCGCCCTGTCGGCTGCAGCTGCCAGATTACCATGCAACCGCTTCATGTTGACATCCGTCTCGCGAACGTCGTGATGATCGGGCATCACCAGATGCGGAAGCAGCAACTGATCGTCAGGCTGCGCTTGCGGCTCCGTCCGGCGTGCCAGTGCCGCTGCCTCCCGGATAATCCTGTCTGGGCCCAGCTTGGCGAGGATATCGAGTTGACCACCTCGCGAGGTCTCAGCACGCCGGTCGGCGAGGTTTACGATTTCTCCCTGTGCGCGTCCCTCGATGGCGGCGTGAGGTGAATTGACGAAGCTCTCTAAGCCTTCCGAGAGCCAGTGATATCGCCGCGCCTGCCGCGTAGCATCGTTCATTCCCTGCTGAACGACGACCCAACGGCCGTCATCGGCCACGATGAAGCCATGCAAATATAAATCGAAGCCGTCCTGGACGGCGGCGCTGTCGACCTTTGCGACCAACCGGCTGACGTTCGCGAGCGCCACCCCATCGATACCCACACGCAACCCGATATCGATTAGTTCGTCAGGGGTCTTGCGCGAATGAGATCCACGCCCGCCGCATACATGCAGGCCGAGTTCTCTCGCACGCGGCTTCAGCCCCCGCTTCAATGCGCCAAGCACGCTCGTGGTTATTCCCGACGAATGCCAGTCCATGCCCATCACGGCGCCGAAGGATTGAAACCAGAATGGATGGGACAGCCGACGCAGGAATTCATCACGCCCGTAGTGCAAGACAATCGCCTCAGTCATCAGCACGCCGAGTTTCGTCATGCGCTCGCCCAGCCAATGGGGCACGCGCCCGCCGTGAAGCGGCAAATCGGCACTTCCAGATCGTTTCGACATGAGCGCATATTTACGTGGCCGCTCGCCTGAAGGCAATTCCGTCAGCACGCGCAATTTGACATACCGGTGCGGCCGGAAACCCACAAGCTGAACAAGCGATCGCCATCCACGAACCTACAGCATGCGCACCACCTGAATTAGCATTAAGTTAATCATCCTTCACTTTGCGATCCTCAGATCAGGAACCTTGTCGCCATCTCGTACCTTATCCCGCAATGGTTGGACGGCTGCCGATCGCCCTAGATCGCACCCGACCATTCGCGAAGTGCGCACTTCCGCATTGACCACAGGGAACCCATTCCCTTCAGGATCAAACGGAGGAACAGATGACCTATTCAAGATGGACCACTGCGCTTGGCATCGGCTTTGCAAGCGCTCTCCTTCCGCTACAGGCAGTAGCACTTGATATTGGCGGATCAAACGGCATCAGTGTCAACGGCACGGGCGGCGGACTGAACGTCTCAGTCGGCGGCGCCAACGGCGTCAATGCCACGGTCGGCGGCGCTTCCAGTCTGGCAAGCGTATCGGTCGGTGGCGCGAGCGGCGTCAACGCCAATGTCGGCGGCAGCTCCAGCGGTGGACTTGGCGTCAATGCGTCTGTCGGTGGATCGGGAGGCATCAACAGCGCTACGTCTCTTGGCGGCAACAACGCGAGCGGCGGCTTGGGCGTCGGCACCACAGCAAGCATCGGCGGCGCGGGCGGCGTGAATGCCGATGTGGACGCGACAGTCGGCGGCTCCAGTCTGGCGACGGCAAGTGCGCTCGCCAATGTCGGCGCGGGCGACAACACGCTTCTCGACCTGACAGTGCGTATTCCACCCACGTCAGGTGATTTGGCCAATGTATCGGTCGGCGGCGCAAATGGTGTGAATGCCGCGATCGGCAGCACCGATAGCAACGGGCTCGGTGTCGATCTGTCAATCGGAGGCGCGAGCGGTGTTAACAGTTCCACCTCTATAGGTGGTGCCAGTGGTAGCGGTGGCCTTGATGTCGGCACAACGGCAAGCATCGGCGGGACGGACGGCGTGAATGCCGATGTGGACGCGACCATCGTCGGCTCCGATCTCGCGACAGCAAACGCCATTGCAAATGTTGGCGCCGGCGACAATACGCTCGCGGAAATCTCCGTCGGCATCCCGTCTGTCGCTGGCATTGGTGGCATCACTCCGACGAATCCCGGCGATACGGGCCCGGCCGCGACGTCACCCAATCCGAACGCTGGTATTCCCGCCAGCGATCGAACTCGCAGCCTGACCATGATCAACGACATGCCGGCTGGCGATCGTGCGAAGGCGAAGACACGTTGCAAGGATGTGGTGCGATCCGGTGGATTCGATGCCAGCCTCGTTAGCCTGTGCAAGATGGTCATCGCCTTGCGATAATGTTAAGTCCGGTTTCGGGACAGCTACCGGCTGCTCCGAAACCGGCGTTGTCGGTGCCGCCGCGAAGGCGTGCGGCAGCGGTCCGCGCTCTACGCTCTACCAGTCTATTGAGCTCAGCCTGCGGATTCTTGATCCGTGCGCTGGGACGAACGCCTCATCAACCTGGAATCTTCCTGTTCGATATTCCCTGTCTGGACGGCGTCGGCGCTAACGAGAAAATACGCGTGCCTTCATTGCCGCAAATCCGAACAAGATCGCAGCATCCACCGGCGGACCGATGCCGTTGCCTGCAAGACCCTGTCTGTGCGACCGGCGCGCCACGCTGATTACACCTTGGCGGGTTTACCTCCGGCAGCGATGACTGCCTCCAGCGTGTCGACATCGATACTGGCAGCCGCCCCTATCTCGACATCGATCACTGCGAGACCTGACGTTTCGATCAGGTGACGGGCGCCGACATCTCCTTCAAGGCGAAAAATCGCATCATTTAGTGAACGCGGCAGGATAACAGGGTTGCCACGCTTTCCTTTTGAGACAGCGCGCACGACCGACGAACCGCCGGCGCATTGAAAAGCCGAGATTAGCCGATTGAGATCATCACTGGTCACGCGCGGCATATCCGCAAGCATTACGAGGACGCCGTCGGGATCCTCATCGGCGACAGCGGCCAACCCTGCGCCCAGCGAGCTTGCCACGCCGGAAGCGTACTCCGGATTGGCGATCAGCCTCATGGGCAGACCGGACAGCACGGCACGCATATCACCCTCGCGGTGGCCAACCACGACAACAGTCGACGCTGCATTGCTATTTTGCGCCACCAAAGCAGAACGGCGGATCAATGGCATCCCGTCGAACTCCGCCAATAGCTTGTGGCCGCCGTCCACCCCCATGCGCGTTGCCATTCCCGCCGCCAACAGGACGATTGCGACCTTAGGTGTCAACGATGCCTGGCGCGGCAACTGCCGCATCTGCGCTTCCATCAGCAGACCCCCAACACCCATGCGAGCGACATCCTCCGCGTCGGGACGTTCTCCCGCCAGGATACGCTCAAGTATCCAATCAAAGCCGTTCTCCTTGGGACTGCGGGCACATCCCGGCGCACCGATAACGTAGCAGATGCCGATCTGCCCGAGAACCATGAGGTTTCCAGGGTCGACAGGCATGCCAACACGCAAGACATGTCCACCCGCTTCGCGAATGGCTGCCGGGATGACGTCGTTGTCATCAATCACGGCCGAGGCGCCGAAGACGATGATGAGCTTTGGCGCGCTATCAGCGATCGCCATGATTTCAAGCAACGCCTCGGAAAGCGTCGATACGGAGTGAGCCACGCGAAACTCCCGCGCCAAATGGTTCCCGCACATCGCCAGACGGCGGTCCAAAATCCGCGCCGTCTTATCGATCACGGAGGACTTCAATTGCGCCAATTCGGTTGCGATTAGACTCACCGAATGCTCTTCGAACGGCATGACGTTAAATAGCGTAGCCGGCCTCAACAGCGCGCAAGCCTCGTTGAGCACCGAACGCGAAACGGCAAGCGGGATGATCTTGAAGGTGGCGATCATGGCGCCGATCCCGACCCGAGCATGGTCGGCCAGACAGGCGAAGGTGATCGATGGATCGATCGCATTGAGGCGATCGACCGTCGCCTTGTCGACGGTGAAGATTCCCTTGACTGTCGCGTGAATGTTGACGCGGCCGGTGGTCGCTTCCGATAGCTTTACGTGTTGCGACGACACCGAGCGGGCCAGCATCAGCGCTGCCTGATCTTCGCTGACATCGTCATTGTCGAGGCGAACGGCCGTTACTTGACGCAGGCCAGCTTGCTGTAGTCGCGCGATATCATCCGGGCGCAGGATGTGCCCCTTCGAAAAAGCCGCTGCCGGTAGTTTCAGCGCGCAGGCGAGCGCAAGTCCATCCGCGTCATCGACGGAGAACTCGCCGAATTTCATGGTGAGCTATCCCCGATCAAGGCAAGTGGACCCGAGCGCAGAGCAGCGATGATCTCGGCAAGGATCGCGACGGCGATCTCGGCCGGAGTGGTTGCGCCGATGTCCAGCCCGATCGGCGCATGGATTGCCGAAAGCAACTCCGGCGCCAGACCCTCTGCCGTCAGTCTGGCAATCCGTGCCGTGTGTGTCTTTCGACTGCCAAGCGCTCCAATGTAAAAACAACCAGTCCGCACCGCAGTGGCCAAGGGAAAATCGTCGATCTTCGGATCGTGCGTCAGCGCCACCAGCGCGGTGTAGCGGTCCAGCGGATCGTCCATCAAGGCGTCGCTTGGCCAGTCGGCACGCACGGCGCAGTCAGGAAAACGATCGCCTGTGGCGAAGGCCGTGCGCGGATCGATGATACGCACATCGAAGCCGGCGATCCTCGCCATCGGCGTCAAGTATTGGCTGATGTGGACCGCGCCAATGATGACGATCCGGGGTGCTGGAAGGTAGACGTTGAGAAACCCCTTGCCCTCAGGGCCATCGAACGCGTTAGAACAGCCAGACCGGAAGCCGCTTGAGACGAGGTCGACAAACGACCCTTCTAGCCGGTCGCCCTCCAGAACGACAATTTCGTCATGGGTTTCCAGATTGGTCACCAGCGCCGCGGCAATTCGGCGGCGTCGCGCAATATTCAGGCGGCGGAGGCTGTCTAGGCGCATCAGCCGAGCCTCTCAATATAGATGAGAATTCGGCCGCCGCACGACAAGCCGACCCGCCAGGCGGTTTCGTCCTCGACACCGAAATCAAGAATCCGCGGCCCACCCATCGCGATTACATCAATAGCGGCGGTGACGACCGCGCCTTCGACACAACCACCGGAAACGGAGCCTTCGAAGTTGCCATCGGCATCCACCACAAGGTGACTGCCGACCGGGCGCGGGGCCGAGCCCCAGGTTTCGATGACGGTCGCGATGGCCACGGATCGACTTTCGCCGATCCATATCTCGGCAACGCTCAGCGGATCGTTCGGATAATGGCCCGGTATCATTTTGTTGAGGCCTCATGGTGGTCATCGTTCAAGCGCGCGAAGACCCTCGCGATATCACTCTCTTTAACGCTGTCGCCAACATACCAGCTCAGTGTGTCGTAGAAACCGAGAAAGGATCCTTTTGTCTTGGCGAGAAGCGCTGCGGCTTCCGTAGAGGAAATGGAGAGAGCCGCGACGAAGAAATCGACGAGAGCCGCCTCGGCTTTCGGGTGCGCGAAGACAAACGCCGTGGGAGAGTTGGGCGCAATGACGGGCAGCGCTGCGGCTTGCGACCGGCACGGCAGGGTCGCGGAGAGGCGAATATCACGCGAGGAAGCAGCCGCCTCGATGACGAAGGCTTCCGCGTCGAGAACCCAGGCGGAGCGGTTGGTGTCGAAATAGCGGAAATCGCGCTGCGTCAGCGCGAAGCTCGCTGTCTTCGCCTCGCCGGGCTGCAAATCCAATTTGGCGAAGGCTTTGAGCTCCCGGATTGGCCGCTTCAGGCCGGGCGCCAGCGGGCGCACATACAGCTGGACGATCTCCTTGCCGGAGACCGGACCACTGTTGCGGACAGTGACGCGCACCATGCAGTCCGCATCCGCTTTGATCTCGCTCTTGTCGATCTCGATCGCCTCGTAGGCAAACGTGGTGTAGCTCAGGCCATGCCCGAAGGCGAATAACGTGGAGATGGCTTTGAGATCGTAGAACCGGTAGCCGACGAAAATACTTTCGCTATAGACATGCCTGCCATGTTCACCCGGATAGGTGTGCCAACCCGGAATGTCCTGCATGCGAACGGGCATGCTTGCGGAAAGCTTGCCGCAGGGATTCTGCTCGCCGAACAGGATGCGTGCGAGTGCCTCGCCCCCCCCCTGCCCGGCATAGAAACCCGCCAGCACGGCATCGACATCCCCGATCCACGGCATTTCGACCGCATCGGGCATCGACAGCACGACGATGAGCTTGCGAACTTTGGTCGCCAGCGCAGTGATGAGTGCGTCGTGACTGGCGGCGAGCTTCAACGTATCACGGTCATTGCCCTCGCCGTGGCGACTCTTTTCGTTTTCCGCAAACACGACAACCACATCGGCATGCGACGCCGCCTCGACAATGTTCTCGATGGAGGTCAATAGGTCGTGTTCGGTGGAGGCAAAGGGTAGATGACGAATGTTAAAGCCAGCCCTCGCCCGCGTAGCGATCTGAGCAATAGGGCTGTCGACGCGATAGGGATTGGTCGTCGCCGATCCGGAGCCCTGGATGATGGGCTTGATTGCACCATCGCCGACGACGAGAAGCTCGCCCGGACGGTTCGGGTCAAGCGGCAGCGCCTTGCCTTCGTTGCGCAGCAAGACAATCGATTCCGCGGCGATATCGCGCGCCAGCGCATGATGCGCGTCGAGATCGGTTATTGTGCCACGCCGCTCGTTCATCTTGCATTTGCGCACGAAAGCCAGAACACTGGTGCATGCCGCATCTATGACCTCTGGTGAGACCTTTCCGGCATCGATCGCGGCGTGAAGACGCGCTTTGCGCGGTTGGCTTTCCGGCATGTCGAGTTCGGTTCCGGCATTGAGCGCCGCGCCGCGGTCCTTGATTGCATGCCAGTCGGAAACGACCAGCCCGTCATAGCCCCATTCATCGCGAAGCACGGTGCGGAGTAGCCAATGATGTTCGGCCGCCTGGATACCGTTCAGCGAATTGTAGGCACTCATCACGGTCCACGGCGCGCTCTTTTGGACCACCCGTTGGAAACCTGCCAGATAGATCTCGCGCAGAGCTCGCTCCTCGACGTCGGAACTCGTCGTGGTTCGCTCGATTTCGGAATTGTTGCAGGCGAAGTGTTTTAACGAAGCCCCGACGCCGTTGTCCTGCAAGCCGGAGACCACGGCAGCCGCGATGTCGCCGCTGATGACGGGATCCTCGGAGTAGTATTCGTACGCCCGTCCGGCCAGCGGCGTGCGCCGGATGTTGATACCCGGACCAAGCAGCAGATGAACGCCGAAATCCTGGCACTCGGCCGCCAGTGCGGCGCCCATGCGATAGGCGAGGTCGATATCCCACGAGCAGCCGAGCAGATTGCCGTTGGGAAAGCACGTTGCCGGGCGGGTACCACCGAACATGCCACCTGAGCCATCGCCTTGTTGTCCGACGAGGTCGAGAAATGCCTGCAGACTGTCTTCGTCATTGTCACCAGCGTCGATCTGGGTGGTCGAATAGCGGACGCCGTAAGCCCCGTCGGTCATCACGATCGAAGGAATGCCGAGCCTGTCGATCGACGCCGTCTTCCACAGGCCGCGCCCGCTCAGGAGATCGACCTTCTCGGCAATCGTCATCTGGCCGACAAGCGTCTTGATCTCGTCTTCGGTGGGTTGGAACATCTTTGCTCTCCGATAGTGCGGATCGGTGTTTCTCAGCAGATCTTCTGCAGGAGTTCCATCAGCATCATCCGCTCGGCGAGCGTCAGTGTGCTTAGCGTCTCCTGCGAAATCTGCAGTGCGACAGACAGGTTGCGGGCCACAGTCGCCTCCCCTTCCGTCGTCAGCGTCAGCACCAGACGCCGCGCATCGGTCGCGTCGGGTGCTGTGTGGACCAGTCCGCGCTTCACAAGACGATCGACGACGCCCTTGATGGTGGCCATATCCATGGCGGTTTCGCGGCCGAGGTTTCCCTGCGAACAGGGCTGCAGATCCTTCAGCTTGACGAGCGCCGCCCATTGGGTCGTGGTCAGTTTCTCCGCCATGAGCCTTGCAAAGATCGCCACGTGACGCTGGTTGGCCTGCCGCAGATAAAAGCCGATCTGCTCGCCAAGCGCATATTGGGCCTGCTCGCCGCGCGTCCCCGGCTCTGCTGCCTTTATCCGGCCAACCTTGTCTTTGAACGGAACGTCCATCTGATCTCTCAAATCTGCCTGTTCGTTATGATGACCGGCAACCGAATTGCCGAGTTCAGTCTCGCCATAAATTGAGGATGGCTTCAGTCGATAGAATTTCAATCTGCTCCGAAAGCCTGGGCGCCAGGATCTCGATCACCATGGCATGTGCTTTCATGTCGCCGCTTGCCAGAGCATCCTCGGCGAGGATGACCCGATAGCCGGCGTCCACCGCATCGAGAACGCTGGCGTAGACGCACACATCGGTCTCGACGCCCGAGAAAATCAGTGTGTCGGCGCCCGTTTCCTGCAAACGCGTGATGAAACCGGGGGAGCCGAAGACCGAGTAAGTCTCCTTGTCGACGATCGAGTTCGGGCCGGTGATCGCTGCCAGCGGTGCAACAAGATCCAGCATGGCGGCATCGAGTTCATCCAGCGTCACCGAAGACCATCGGCGATAGTAGTTCTTCCAGCGCCCGTTGGCACCTTCAGGGTTTTGTGGAACGACAAAACGGGCAAAGACTGTTTCGGACGGCCGAGCCTCGCTTAGCACCACCACATTCGGAAGGATGCCGGCGATCGCCGGCGTATGCCACGCCGTCTCCTCGGCAAAGAGGCGCTGCATGTCGATAACGACATGCAGCGTTTTGTTGGAGTGCGGCGCGGTTGCCATGATCAGTCAGCCACCGGAACAGTGTGCTCGGGAGCCCAGCCCAGCGTGATGGTATCGCCGTCGCTCAGGACCTTGCCATCGCGGTTCTGCGCAAACAGCTTCAGCGGCAGGCCGTCTGCGGTCTCCAGCAGGTAGGACAGCACCGGACCTGCATAGATGACGGTGTTGATCCGTGCCGTCAGGCTGTTACCATCCGTTGGGCTCGGGACGATCGACATCTTTTCCGGGCGGACGGCGAGCGTGACCTTGGAGCCGCTTGAAGGCAGCGTTCCGGTGGTGCGTATCACCGTGCCATCGGCCAGACGCACGGCGCCGTTGTCTACCGTGCCGGTGAGGAAGTTGGAATCGCCGAGGAACTCGGCGGCAAAGCGCGTCAGCGGCCTCTCATAGACAGTTTCCGGCTCGCCGATCTGAACGATGCGACCTTTGTCGAGGATGGCGACCTTGTCGGACAGCGTCAGCGCTTCTTCCTGGTCGTGGGTCACGAAGATGGTGGTGAGACCGCTCTCGCGCTGGATACGCAGCAGTTCGACCTGCATTTCCTGTCGCAGACGGCGGTCGAGCGCCGACAGCGGTTCGTCGAGCAACAGCACGCTTGGTTTGATGACGATGGCGCGTGCCAGCGCCACGCGTTGCTGCTGTCCACCCGACAGTTGCTTGGGCGTGCGATCGCCGAAGCCCGGAAGGCGCACCATCTCGAGCGCGCGATCGACTTCCTTGCGGGCGGCGGCACCCTTGATGCCGCGGCGCTCGAGGCCGAAGGCGACGTTCTGGGCGATCGTCATGTGCGGGAACAGCGCGTACGACTGGAACATCATGCCGATGTTGCGGCCCCATACTGGGATGTCGGTTACATCGTTGTTGCCGATGGTCACCACGCCCTGGTCCGGCTTGATGAAGCCCGCGATGATGCGCAGCAGCGTGGTCTTGCCGGAGCCCGATGGGCCGAGAAGGCTGGTGAACGAGCCTTCGGGGAACTCGGTTGTGATATCCGACAGGACGGGCGTGGTGCCGTAGGTCTTGGCGACGGAATTGACTTTAACGTTTGTCACGGGTGTCTCCGGGCTTGGCGAAGCGCGCAAAAATCAGGATGATCGTCATCGAGCCGAGCAGAAGCACGGTCGAGATCGCGTTGATTTCAGGGGTGAAGCCCTTGCGGATCGAGGAGTAGATCTGCACCGGCAGCGTGGTGTAGCCGGGCGTTGCGAGGAAGTAGGAAATCACGAACTGGTCGAGCGACACGGCGAACGCGAACAGCGCGGCGCCAAGGATGCTCGGATAGAGCAGCGGCAGCGTGACCGAGAAGAAGGCGTGGACCGGTGTCGAGCCGAGGCTCATCGCCGCTTCTTCCAGATCGGCGCGGATCGTGCGGAAACCGGTGCCGACCACGAGAACCACATAGGGGATGGCCAGCGCCACGTGACCGATCAGCAGGGCATGCATGCCGCGCCCGATGCCGCTCCAATAGAAGAAGATAAGCATTGCCGTACCGGTGATCAGCCATGGAATCGCGATCGGCGGCAGCAGCATCAGTTGCAGCAGGCTCCTGCCACGGAATGTTCGCCGCGAAAGCGCCACCGAGGCCATGGTGCCGAGTGCCGTCGCCAGCACCGCGGTAATCGTGGCGATGACGATGCTGTTGAGGCCCGCCGTCAAGAGCACGGTGTTGCTCCACAGCGCCTGGTACCATTGCAGCGAAAAGCTGAAGGGCAGTTCGTAGAGCGGCGAGGCGTTGAAGCCCATCGCCATCATCACGAGGATGGGCGTATAGAGAAAGATCAGGATGGCGATGAGATAGATACGTCCGAGCGGTTTCATGATCTTCTCCTCACGCTGCCGTGCCACGGCGCAGCACGCCGGAGAATGTTGCGAAGATGGCGAGAACGACGGCCAGAAGCGTGAAGGACAGCGAGGCGCCCAGCGGCCAGTTGAAGGCCTGCGTGAACTGGTCCTCGATGACCGTTCCCATCGTCACGCCGACACGGCCGCCGAGGATGCGGGGTTCCATGAACGAGCCGATGACAGGGATGAAGATCAGGACGGAGCCGGAGATCAGGCCGGGAGCCGCGAGTGGCACTAAAATCTTGAACAGGATGGTCCACCAGCGGGCGCCGAGACTGGAAGCAGCCTCAATGATCGCGTCGTCGATAGCCACGAGGGCGATGTAGCAGGTCAGGATCATGTACGGCAGGTAGCCGTGGACAAGACCGACCACGATGGCATAGCGCGTGTAGAGGAAGCCGATCGATCCGGCATCGGGCGCGATCATATGCAGGATATTGTCGAGGAAGCCGTTCTCGCGCAGCACCATCGTCCATGAGAAGACGCGGACCAGACCGTTGGTCCAGAACGGTAGAAGAATGAGGATAAGCAGCATCTCGCGGCTCTTGCCGAAGGTCGAGCGAACGAGCGCGACGGCAGCGAGAAAGCCGAGAACGGCGCAGAACAGCGTTGTCCAGAAGCCGATCAGCAGCGATGTGATGCCGATACCCACCAGATAGGGCTGATCGATGAAGGCGCGATACTGTTTCAGCGTAAAGACGATAGGAGCCTTGCCCATCGGTGTCGCCGACATGAAGCTGAACACGAACATGGTCAGCAGCGGCAGGAAGACCGCCAGCGTCAGCCAACCGTATGTCGGCAGCAGCAGAGCCGTCGTCGAAACCCATGACGGGAGAGGGCGCCGGCTGCGCGGACCCGAAGGTCCGCGCTCTGACGCCGAAGTCAGATGATCATTCTGCATAGAAGGCTTTCACTTCCTGCCATACGTTGTTGAAGGCTTCGCGGCGATCGTCCGGCAGAGCCGACATGATGCCCATCGTCTTCAGGTATTCAGGCTTGTGCACCTGGCGGCTGAGGTCGTCGGCCGGCAGCGCGGAGAGAGCTGCCGAATTCGACGACGCCGGAGCGCCGACCTTGGTGGCCCACTCGACGTAGAAGGTCGGGTCGATCATCCAGTTGGCAAAAGCAAGCGCGCCTTCCGCGTTCGGAGCCGATGCCGGGATGCCGAGACCATCGACCCAGCCGATGCCGCCTTCCTTGGGAACGACGAACTGAACCGGAAGCTTCGAGTTGCGCTTGGAGCGCACCGAACCACCAGACCAGAACAGCGACAAATCGAATTCCTTGGCGGCGAACGACTTGTTCCACTGATCTTCCGTGGACCAGAGAAGCTTGACGTTCGGCTTGATCGACTTCAGCGCCGCGGTGACCGCAGCGAGGTCCTTCGGGTCGTTGATGTCCTGGCCGCTCATGAGCGCGCCGACGCCGACGTTGATGATGGCGTCGTCGTCCATGGCGACGCGGCCCTTATAGGTGGGATCGGCCAGAACGGCATAGCTGTCTGGAACCGGCATGCCTTCGCGGATGGCGAGCGAGGTCATGCCCCAGACCCACGGAACCGCGAAGCCCTTGCCGTCCTTGCTGAAGTTCGGGTTGGAGCGCAGGTTCTCGTCGACCGTGGCGGCGTTCGGAACCTTGCTGAAATCGATCGGCTGCAGCAGGTCTTCGGCAACGGCCTGGGCGCAACGCGCAGCGTTGAGAACGACGAGATCGTAGGCGCCCGGATTGGTGCGCAGCTTGGTCAGCATTTCCGATTCCGAGCTATAGTAGTCGTGAACGACCGCAATGCCGGTCTTCTCGGTGAACGCCTTCACGGACCATGCTTCGTCCGTGCCGTAGCCCTGCCAGTTCAGGACGGTGATGGTGCCGGCGGAAAAAGCCTTGCGCGGCAGGCCGGAGAAGCTGACGCCGGCGACAAGCGCTGCGGACATCAACTTCATGGTGTTGCGTCTGGTGAGTTCAGTCATTTGTGGCACCCCTCTTGAACATACACGGTTATGGACGATCGCGACCGCGGTCAGCGACCTAAACGGATCGGCAAGGCCGAAAACAGCAGACGTGCCCGACGCACATCAAATCGTTTGTATGCAAACTATAACCAGAGAAAATTGAATGCTCGAAGCGGCTGCCGTCAGGACGAGCGAAAGCCTGTGCCGCAATTGAGCGGAACATCACTACGCAATCCAGATAACGATGCCTGCCTTCAATAAAGATCCACCCCAATCATTCGATTGTCGGCAGACCTTCCGTTCAAACCCTCTGATTTTAGCAATCAGTCTTTTATTTTTTTATTTGCACACAAACTATTAATGACGAATTGACAGGTGTCAAGCGCTACCTCGCCTCAGCCTGCATCTGCAGCAGAAAAATAGATGTCGAGCCGCCGGTCGACACCGCTTTCGGCAATCGCCACGCGCACGCCATCGGCACCTGCAACACAGCCGATCTCCTGCCCATCGAGGCGAACAGCAAGAACGCCGTCGGCGTCCAGACCCGGGAGATCGATGTAGCCGGCCCATGCAACAGGCGCGATGGTGCAGGCCAGTCGTCCGTCGGAGACGAGAATGCGCGACAGTGTGGTTTGAAGGTCCGTGCGCAGCACGGCGCGGTCATTGAGGGTCATCGACAGAACGACGGCCTCGACACGCAGATGCAAGGTTCCCGACGGCGACAGCATTGGCCCGACCGACACGTCCCGGCCGCCATTGCGCACAGTCCATCCCGTCCAGGGATCGAAATCGACGATCTCGCCGGCGGCCATCAATGGCAGCATGGCGGCCCAGATGTAGAAGGGGTCGGTATCCCCCTGGTCCATCGCCTCGCCCGTGACAGCGTTGTAGTTTTCCGAGGCGATGCGATCCTCGCGCCAGCTTTTCATGAACAGGTCGTAGCTCTGGCTTGCGAGCTTGCTCGCCTCTGCGACAAAGCCGTAGCGCCGCAGGCCGAGCCAGACCATGTAGTTGACGTTCGGCCAGATCCGGCCACGCCAGTAGACGTTGTCGGCGAAGGCCGGATCGTCACGGGTGGCGTTCGGCAGCACGAAATCACCGCCGAAGGTGGTCTCGTCACTCAGATGTTCGAGTAGACGCGCCGCCTGTTCCGGCGTCGCGGCGCCGCACAGCAGCGGATAGAAGCTGGTCGGCGACAGCGACCGGACAAAGCCGCCATGCCGCTGGCGATTGGCGAAGATGCCGCGGCTCTCGTCCCAAAGCGTTTCGGAGATCAGCGCGCGGTGACGCTCGGCCAGAGCGGCGAATTCGCGAGCATCGTCATGCTTGCCGAGCACGGTGGCCATTTTCGACAGCATCTCCGCGTCGAGCGCGGCCGCGCAGTTGAGGCCAAGGTCGAGGGTCGACAGCGTGCGGGTGACGGGATCGTAGATCGCCTCGTCATGGGTCGCGGAGTTGTCCATGCCGGTCTCGTTGCGCGCAGCGAATGCCGTGCCCTTGTAGAGGCCCTCGCCGACATCCGACGTGCCGCAGGACAACAGGCCGAAGCCGTCAGGATCGCGATTGTCCTGCCACCAGCGGCGATTGCGCACCAGCGCATCATAGCTCGCCTGGATCATCGACCGTTCGCCGGTGCGCTGGTAGAGTTGCCAAACGACGAGCGCGCCGAACGGCAGCTGGGTACGATCGACCCAGGCGTCGTTGGAGGTGACGATGCAGGCGATGTTGCCCTGCGGCGTGGCACCGGCCATTGCGGTCGCCATGTTTTCGCGCGCCAGATCGGCGTCGAACACGCCGGCGAGAAGAGCCGCAAAAATCTGGTCGTTGAACCAGACTGCGAACTTCCCGAGATTCCAGATCCGCGTCACCGCCGTATAAGACCGCGCATTGGTTTCGTCCCAGATGGTGTTCCAGGCGACTACGTCACGCATGGCGTCGAGGGCACCCTCGAACATTCCGGTTTGCGCATCGGCGATCGCGTCAGGCGCGCCGGCCGCAAGGCAGGCCTGGGCCTTGGCAATCGCCAGCTCGGCACTGTCGGCGACGCCCGCGGCATAGGCGCCCCGACGCATCATCTCGAGATTGAAACGCAAGGCAATCACCGGCGCTTCATTCTTTCGCGTCGCGGTATAGAAATAACCGTTTTCCTCGAAGTCCGCCCGCAGCGCATCGATCGTCTCATGACCGGTAACGTGCACAGGTGCCTCGGCGGTCGCAACGGCAACGAAACGCGTGCCGACCTTCAGCAATGTGACATTGCGGCCCGCATCGTGGACTGCCACCTCACCGCCATCCGACGAGATCGCCAGCGTCAGCCAGAATCGCAAACCCCATTCGGCCGATACCTTGCCGTTCCAGTTTCCGCGTATGGCGAAGGGGTCGGTCTTGGTCGTCGAAAAGGCGACTGTCGTGCCGCTGAGTTCGGTCTCCAACTCGATCAGCGAGCCGTCGATGGTGTGGCGACCGAGGCGAACAGTATCGCGCCGTGGTTCGATTGCCGAGCTCGTCTTGCTGCGGGTGGAATAAAGAACCGGCGTAATCCGCACACCGAGCGGCAGGAACACCATCTCGGCCGGCCTGTTGGACCAGCTGTTCCAGGCGCGCATCAGGGGGATCGTCGAATGTTGTAGCATGGCTCGGTCACTTCCGGTCAGTGTGTCAACGGGATGAGTATCGGTGCGGCGCACAGACCGCTCTTGTCGGCGGTGTCACCGAAATACGGGGTGTTGGTGTAATAACGATTCGCCGCGGTGTTGGCGACGCGCAGTTCGAGTGAATGGACGCCGGGAAGCAGCCGCCCCAGCGCGAAACGATAAGGTCGCCAGCCGCGCCGGTCGATCTGCCTGCCATCAAGGTGGGCCGAGACCACTGTCGCGATCTCTGGCAACTCCAGGAACCAATCGGCTTCGTCGCCGATTTCCAGCGCCAGCCGATAGATACCGGTACCCGAGAAGTCGGCAAAACCCTGCGTCTCCCATCCGGCCTCAACCGAAACAGGGGCGAATGCCGCATCCAATCCCGGCGCAAAGCGCCAACCTTCGACAAGCGAGACAGCGCGGGCTCCGTCGAGCCGCTGCCGGGCAGTGAGATGGCCCTCGCCTGCCTTGCGCGCGTCTGCCTGACGTAGGCGAAGGCAACGCACCTCGTGCGAATCGAGCGTCACAGTTAATTGGCTGAAGGCTCCTAGATCCTCCACCTTGCCCGTCGTGGCGGACCAGACTTCGCAATTGAAGCCGCCGCCGAAGGAAATCTCGCTCTCCAGCGGCGTTGCACCATCATTGAAGAGAACGATGCGCCACCAGTCATCGGCCTCATATCCGACCCATTGCCACGGTCGTTCCCCGGAATGGTTGGCAACAACAGGACCCGAGGGCTCGAGCGTTGCCAGCAACGTGTCGATATCGCGGCTGCCAGGCATACGGTCGATATGCGCCGACGCGACCTTGTTGGCTGCGCGATCGACGGCATCGCAGACGGTCGACAGGCGGCCTCCGGATGACCAGACGACACCACCGGCGTCGCTGAAAGCGCCGAGCGCCCGCAGTGTGTCCTCTGTTTCAAGCACAGTAACCGATGGCAGGATCACCGCATTGAAGGCGAGCCCGGAGACCATCAGCCGGCCCGGCTCGACTTTTGCCTTCGCCAGATCGCCCTCGCTGACGAACATGAAGTCGCAGCGCCTGTGCAGGAGCCCTTCGCACCATGCACCGATATGCGTGGCGTGGCTGTGGCGCGGGCCTTGCGCGAATGCGGTCTGAAGCGGATAGAGGATTGCCACCGGAGTGTGGGGCGTTGCCGGCTCGATGAAAGCGGAGATGCGCGCAGTCTCCAGCGCGAAGAGATCGTGGTAGCTCCACCACGGTTCGAAGTTAATGCCAGGCCCAAAGTCGAAACGCGGATTGGCAAAGGGCGTCGGATCGTCGTCGCGCCCGTCGGTCTGATAGACGCCATGCCACAGGAACTGGCGCGTGCCGAGGCAATAGAGCCGGATGGCCTGTGCCCGCATCGTTTCCAGCGTCAGCTCCCATTGCCCGGCGGCGCGCACCGGCGTTCGCTCGGCACTGGCATAGGTTTCGACGACGCAACGGGTCCGGCCATTCGAACGGGCAACGGAATCGCCGAGCTTGGGTGCCAATTGGGCGACGAAGTTGTTGGAGTCGACCGCCGTCTCGTGCCGATAGGCATCGATGCCGAAGAAATCCACGGCAAGCGCTACCCTAGGATCGATACTGGTGAAGCCGCCGTTCAGCGACCATGAACTGATATGCGGCAGGATTTCGTGTCCGGTGAGCAGGATCCCCTTGCCCTCGGCCCATCTGCGCAACGTGCCGGAGAAGGCCTCGTTCATCAGCGCCGAATAGGCAGCATAGAACCGCGCCCGCAATCGCAGGGTCTCGGGCCCGACGTCACGCACCAGCGCCAGAAGCGCCCTGGCGAACGTCTCACCCGTGCCGCGCGACGCGGCGTCCGGCAGGGTCGGCGCAAACAGCAGGCTGTTGCCGAGATGACCTGATATCTGGTCCCACTTGTAGAAACCAGCCGCCGGCTGGTCGTAAAACACGAAGCCGACCGGATCGGGCACGAGATCGCCGAGCGCCTCGACCAACGGATCGAGCCCGACCGCGATGAATCGCTCCGCCGCATCCGGCAGGAGATAATTGATCAGCAGCGAGGTCGTCGACCGGGCGCTGACGAACACCGTCAGCATCTGGCCCTTTGCTGGAACGCCGTCGAACACGTAGTTGCATGATGTGCCGTCGCTTTCGACGATGGACGTTCGTGCCGTGACGTCGATGACCTGGTCGAAGCTCTCGATCCCAGCCGACGGATGCAACAACGCCGCCTCGACCGTCCATTCGGCCCACGCGACGACGCTTCCCTCATACTGCCACTCGAGGATATCTGCGCCCATCGTTTGGGTGAAAGGCGGATGGATGCCGCTGACCCCGCCCCGCGTATCAGACGAGGAGGACCAGAACAGGTGGCGCTCGCGCAAGTCGTCACGGTCCATGACCGTGCGACCGCCGGCATGGCCGCTGATCCAGTTGTAATCGTCGTAGATCCCGAGCTTCAGCCCCAGCCTGGAGGCGATACCGGCGGCAGCGCGATAGGCATTGAGATAGGCCAGCGACAAGTAGTCATCGCGCGACATCGCAAGCCGGGCCTGGATCAAAATCGTACCGATCCCCTTCAGCTTGAAATCGGCCAACTGGGCGTGGCAGATCTCCTCCGTCGGGATCGAATGCCAGAACCAGTATGCGGAGGGGCGAAACGCCGCTGTCGGGTTCTGGAACAGGTCGCGGTGGTTTATGTCCTGTCCGGGAAGGATCTGCTCCAACTCGTCTGCTCCCTAGTGGCTTGTCGCCGTCACGCGATGCATGGCCTTGGCCGTTTCTGTCCAGGCCGGCTTGTCTGGCGCGAAACGGGCTCTCAGATAATCGGCGAGATCCTTGATCTGGCCCTCGTTCATCGTCTGGCGAAACGCCGGCATCGACATCACCTCCGGCGCCTCGCGGCCAGTCGTTTGCGCCAGGATTGCCGGTGCTTCGACACCGTTCAGGATCGCCTGGATGAGATTGTCGGGTGTGTCGGCATGCAGGTTGCTGTTGAGCGCCAGCGACGACAGGATCGTGTTTCCCGTGTGGCATGTGGCGCAGGCGCCGTTGAACAGCCGCTCGCCCTTGGGCGAAATCCGCGCCGCGGCGGCCTTGGCAGTTTCACTTGCGGCAATGGCGGCTTCGCTCTGCGCCTTGCCATCGGCAGGCGCCTCGTTGAGGCTCGCGAGATAGCGCGCCATCGCACGGATATCGCTGTCCGGCAGCGGCTGCATGACCTCGACCACATGCGCCATCGGGCCGGCGGCACTGCCGTGATCGCGCGAATGTCCGGTGCGCAGATAGTCGTAGAAGGCGTCTGCCGTCCAGCCGACCGGGCCCTTGGCGAAGGCATTCAGCGCCGGCGCCTCCCAGCCGTCGGCGAAGCCACCGGCAAGCCGTGCGCTGCCGCTTTTTTCCGCGCCAAGCACATTGCGCTCGGTGTGGCAGGCCGAACAGTGGCCCAAGGTCTCGACGAGATAGGCGCCCCGGTTCCACTGCGCATCCCGGGTCTCGATGTATTTGAACGGCTCCGCTTTCAGAAATAGCGCATTCCAGCCTGCCATCATCGCGCGAATGCTATAGGGAAACTTGAGCTTCGTCTCAGGAGCCTTTTTGGCCACCGGCGCTTGCGTCATCATGTAGGCGTAGAGGGCCTGAAGATCGGCATCCTCCGCACCCGCGAACGAGGTGTAGGGATGGGCGGGATAGAGATGATGGCCGTCGCGGCTGACGCCTTCGCGCATGGCCCGCTCGAAGGCAGGATACGACCAGGCGCCGATGCCGTTTTCGGTGTCGGGTGTGATGTTGGTGGCATAGACGACACCGAACGGCGTGTCGAAGCGCCGGCCGCCGGCAAACGGCGTTCCGTCATTGCCGACATGGCAGACATTGCAGGCGCCGGCCGCCGCAGCCAGCCGGCCGCGTTCGACGGTGGCGGCGCTGTAGACGTTAACGTCTGGCCGCTGGATGGTGCCGATCGCAGGGCGCCATGGCGAGGCCATGGTGACGATCCCTGACAGCGCGGCGACAGCCCCGACGGCCGACAGGCCGAGGTTCCACCACTTCCGTTTCTTAGAGGGAGGAGCAGCCGGCGTTTCCTCCGCCTTGCCATTCAGCGCGGCAAGCACCAGTTCCGGCGTCAGCGGCAGCTCACGGAAGCGAATGCCGATGGCATCATAGACGGCATTGGCGATGGCAGAGGCGCTGGGAACGGAGGCGGACTCTCCGACGCCAAGCGGCGGCTCGTCCTGTCGCGGCACCATCAGCACCTCGATGGCGGGCACTTCCGGGAAGGTGATCAGCGGGTAGCCGCCCCATTCCTTCGACTGCACTGATGTCGAGGAGAATTCGACCTTTTCCTTCAGTACCCGGCTGGTAGACTGGATGATGTTGCCATGGATCTGGTGGCGGACGCCGTCGGGATTGATCATCATCCCGGAATCCTGCGCGCAGGTCACCTTGGTGACGGCGATCTCGCCGGTCTTCTTGTTGACGGCGACGTCGGCAACCCAGGCAGCCCAAGCAGCGGCCTTTCCGGGAAACGGTCCGTGCACATAGACCGCGTAGGCAAAGCCCCGCCCGTAGAGCAGATCGCCCTCGCCGCCGAGTGTGCCCCAAGTCGTGTGCGGCACCCACTTTGCCCGCTCGGCCAGCGCATGCACGAGATCGACGGCGCGTGGGTCCTGGAGGTAACGCAGACGATACTCGATGGGATCGACGCCGGCGGCGGCGGCAAGCTCATCGACGTAGCATTCATGTGCGAATGTGTTCGGCATGGCCGATACGCCACGGAACCACGACGCACGCGCTATCGGTGGCATGTCATGCACGGTAACCCGAAGGTTGCCGTAGGCATAGGGCGGGATGGCGGTGCGATCGCCCATCTGCACGACGTCGGAAACCGGCGGCACCTTGCCGGTCAGGATCAACGGAAGGGTCGGCGCCAGATTGGACGGATAGCGCGTCTCGAAATCATAGGCGGACGGTCCACCCTCCAGGTCGAGACCGCCGCGCACATCCATGATCTGGGCGGCGCCCTTCGGCTCCCATTCATGCTCTTGTTCCCGCGTGAGCTGGACCCTGACCGGTGCCTTGACGGCCCGCGACAGGAGCGCCGCGTCCGCCGTAACGTCGTCGGCGCAGTTTCGGCCGTAGCAGCCGGCTGCCTCCAGCCGCTCGACCTGGATCAGTTCTTCCGGCATGTCGAGAAGCAGCGCCAGATCGCGGCGAATCGGAAACGGGTTCTGAGTACCGGACCAGACGGTCAGCCCGGCGTCACTGTAGTCGGCCACCGCGCAAGACGGCCCGATCGAGCCGTGCATCTGGTAGGGCCAGACATAGGTGCGGTTCATCGCTTTTGCGCTGCCGGCCAGCGCTATGTCGACGTTGCCGCGATCGGCAAGCTTTCGCGGCGTCGATGGATTGGCGCGCAGCGCCTTTTCCGGCATGTTCAGATCCGGCCACTCGGGTGGCGCGCGCCAGACGACCTTCAGGCTCCTGGCGGCCTCGATAGCGATTTCCTCACGGGTCGCGACGACACCGACGAAATCACCGATGGCGACAACGCCGACCAGTCCGCTGATATGGGCAACCGATGCCTCGTCGATCGAAATCAGGCTGTTTCCGACATGATCGCCGTGATCGAACCCGGCATAGGGCGGACGAACGACGCGGCCATGCAGCATGCCGGGCACGCGCACATCGTGAACGTAGGTCCAGCGCCCCGTTGCCTTCTCGGGAATGTCGACACGCGGACGCGACGAGCCGACCAGCCTGTAGTCGGCGGCCGGCTTCAGGGCCGCGTCGCTGTCGATCGACAGCCTGACATGGCTGCCGGCGACGATGTCCCCGAAGCTCAACTGCCAGTTCTCGCCGCCGTCCGCACGGATGATACCCTCCTCCAGCCGGAGCCGTTCAATCGGCACTCCGACCTTTTCGGCAGCCCTGGCGAGCAGATGGTGCCGGGCGGTGGCGGCAGCCTGGCGCAGCGGTATCGCGGTGATCTGGATCGTCTCGCTGGCGATGGTGGCGCCCTGGTTGGGGGCGGCGGTGGTCGTGCCGAGCACCATATCCACCTGCTCGAACGGCACACTCAGCTCTTCGGCGACGATTTGCGCCAGCGAGGTGCGGATGCCCGTCCCAAGATCGACATGGCCGTTGAACGCGATGACGCGGCTATCAGCGCCGACCGCGATATAGAGTTCGGCGTCATCGCCCAGCAGGGTATCGTTAACAACAAGCAGCATGTCGGCGGCCGACATATATGCGGGTTTCGGAATTTGGCGGTTATCTGTCACGGCGAGACCTCCTTCGCGGCATCGGGCGTGATATCGTCCGGTGTGGTGGATACACGTGTCCGCTCAGCGTTGGCATAGGTGACGGCCCGCCTAGCCGCGGCAAGAATTTCCATATGCGTTCCGCAACGGCAAAGATGATGGCGCAATGCCTCGCGGATCGCCTCCTCGTCCGGATTGGCACTACGATTGAGCAGGGCGGCGGTGGCGATGATCATGCCGTTCAGGCAATATCCGCATTGCGCGGCAGCTTCGTCGATAAAAGCAGCCTGCACAGGATGCAGATGCTCGGGCGTTCCGAGACCCTCGAGCGTGGTAACGCGGCGCGCGCCGACGGCGCGGAGTGGTATGGTGCACGAGCGCACGGCACGACCATCGACCAGAACGGCGCAAGCGCCACATTCGCCGAGCCCGCAGCCGTATTTTGGGCCATTGAGGGAGAGATCGTTTCTAAGGATATAGAGAAGCGGTGTTTCCGGGCTTGCTTCGACGCTCTCGACGGCATCGTTCACATTCAAACTGAAGCAAACTGGCATTGTCAAGACAGGCCCTCCGCAGCGGAGAGCTTAACACAGACCACGCCTTTTCCCATCGGCCGTACCGCTACGCAGCAGACGCCGCCCCGACGTCCACAAACCATAACGATGCGACAGTCACCGACTTTTCGCATCTATTGCCCCTTTTATTATTAATAAGTGCATACGCTTTATAATGACAAAAGACAAGTCGGATTTTGCCGTCGGCAATTTGCTATAATATTCAATTAGCGATCTAATTTCTGAGCTATTTTGATGAAAAGCAAAATGACGCCCTTGCTATTTAGAGCGTATGCGCTAGAATTTTTGACAAGCCTCCAATCGTGGGAACAATGCGTCGAAAGACAGCTAAGAAGGGTCGCTATGTCTAACGGAAAAGAAAAGATCGCGATTATCGGCGCCGGCCTCGGCGGCGCGGTCGCGGGTGCGCTGCTCCAGCACGCAGGTTTTGACGTCAACGTCTATGAGCAGGCGCCGGCCTTCTCGCGCCTAGGCGCCGGCATCCATATGGGGCCGAACGTTCTGAAGATCTTCAAGCGCATTGGCGTCGACAAGAAGGTCATCGGTATCAGTAGCACGCCGAGCCACTGGTTCAGCCGCGACGGCATCACCGGCGAATACCTGGCGCGCGTTCCGCTCGAAGGCTACGGACACACCTATTGCACCGTTCACCGTGGCGATCTGCAGGCAATCCAGTGTGACGCGCTGCAGCCCGGCACCTTGCATTTCGGCAAGAAGCTCGCCCGCCTTGACGACAACGGCACCGACGTCCTGATCGAATTCGAAGATGGAACCTCGGTTCGTGCCGACATCGTGATCGGTGCCGATGGTATCAACTCGCGCGTTCGCGAGACGCTGCTCGGCGAAGAAAAGCCGAATTATAGCGGCTGGGTCGGCCATCGCGCCTTGATCTCATCCGACAAACTGAAGAAATACGACCTGACCTTCGAGGATTGCGTCAAGTGGTGGGGGCCGGACCGTCACATGATGGTCTACTACACGACAGCTCGCCGCGACGAGTACTACTACGTCACCGGCGTTCCACACCCAGCATGGGAATTCGATTCCGCCTTCGTCGACAGCAGTCGCGAAGAAATGGCGGCTTCTTTCGAGGGCTATCACCCGATCATCCAGGCGCTGATCGAAAGCACCGATGAAGTGACCAAGTGGCCGCTGTTCAACCGAACCCCCCTGCCGCTCTGGAGCAAGGGCCGGCTCGTCCTGCTGGGCGATGCCTGCCATCCGATGAAGCCGCATATGGCGCAGGGTGCTGCCATGGCGATCGAAGATGCCGCCATGCTGACCCGCTGCCTGCAGGAAACCGGCGTCAACGATTTCCGCACAGCCTTCGGCCTCTATGAAACAAACCGCCGCGACCGCGCCACGCGCGTCCAAAGCGTGTCCAATGCCAACACCTTCCTGCTCAAGCAGGAAGATCCAGCCTGGGTCTATGGCTATGACATCTATGCCGAGCCGCTGAAGAGCGAGACCGCGGCATGAGCGGCGGCGCGCTCTACGGGGCGAACGTCTTCGCCAACGGCATCCGCCAGCACTACCTGCGCTACGGCGGCAAAGGTCCTGCCGTCATCCTGATCCCGGGTATCACCAGCCCGGCGATCACCTGGGGTTTTGTCACCGAACGACTGGCGGAACGTTACGACGTCTATGTGCTTGACGTGCGTGGCCGCGGCCTGTCCTCGGCCGGCCCGGACCTCGACTATGGTCTGGATGCCATGGCGGCCGACATCGTCGGCTTTGCCTCGGCTCTCGGCCTCTCCAGGCCGGCGCTCCTGGGTCATTCGATGGGTGCCCGCATCGCCATCCGCGCTGCTGTCACGGCGCCTGAGGCCTTCTCGCGTCTCGCGCTGATCGATCCGCCGGTTTCCGGCCCTGGCCGTCGCGCCTATCCGAGCAAGCTGCCCTGGTATGTCGACAGCATTCGTCTGTCGCTGAAAGGCATCGACGCCGAAGGCATGAAGGCGTTCTGCCCGACATGGACCGACGAACAGCTGAAGCTGCGCGCCGAGTGGCTGCACACCTGCTATGAGCCCGCCATCGTCACCGCCTTCGAGGACTTCCACAAGGACGACATCTTCCCGGATCTGCCGAAGCTCACGCAGCCGGCCATGCTGATGGTCGCCGGCCGTGGCGGCGTGATCGAGGCGGCGGACGAGGAAGAGGCCCGTTCGCAGTATCCCGCTCTGGAAATCACCCGGGTCCCGAACGCAGGCCACATGATCCCCTGGGACGATTTCGACGGCTTCTTCGCCGCGCTTGGAGATTTTCTCTCCCGTTGATCGAGGCGGCGGTGGATCGATGATCTGCCGCCGTTTGTTTCGCAGCCGCTTTGTAAAGCAGAGGATTTCATCCGTGCAGAAATACTACCGTATCGGTCAGATCGTTCCGAGCTCCAACACCACGATGGAGACCGAAATTCCCGCCATGCTGACGGCGCGTCAGTCCATCCGTCCCGAGCGCTTCACCTTCCACTCCAGCCGCATGCGGATGAAGAAGGTCGTGAAGGAGGAGCTCGCGGCGATGGATGCCGAGTCCGACCGTTGCGCCGTCGAGCTCTCCGACGCCCGCGTCGATGTTCTGGGCTATGCCTGCCTCGTCGCCATCATGGCGATGGGCCTCGGCTATCACCGCCAATCGGAAAAGCGCCTGACGGGCCGCACCATCGATGAGGGCACCAACATTCCCGTCGTCACCAGCGCCGGCGCCCTGATCGAAGGCCTGAAGGTGATGAAGGCGAAGAAGATCGCCGTCGTCGCGCCCTACATGAAGCCGCTGACGGAACTGGTCGTCGACTATATCCGCGAGGAAGGCTTCGAGGTCATGGATTATCGCGCGCTCGAAATCCCCGACAATCTCGATGTCGCCCGCCACGATCCGGAAAACCTGCCTGCCATCGTGCAGACACTTGATCTGGCCGACGTCGACGTGATCGTTTTGTCGGCATGTGTGCAGATGCCGTCGCTGCCCGTGATCGCCAAGGTCGAGGCCATGACCGGCAAGCCTGTTCTGACCGCCGCCGTGGCGACCACCTATTGCATGCTGAAGAAGCTTGGCCTGGAAGCGGTCGTGCCCGGCGCCGGCGCGCTTCTCTCCGGCGCCTACTGAGAAGGGACCGAGCATGCAGAGCGCGGAAAGCAACTACCAGGGTGTATGGGGCAATCGCATCGGCTTCGGCCAGCGTCCGGCGCTCCTCGTCATCGACTTCCTGAAGGGCTACACCACTGAAGGCGCCCCTCTTTATGCGCCCGGCGTCGTTGAAGCCGTGGCGCAGACGCCTGCGCTGATCGAGGCCGCCCGCAAGGCCGGCATCCCGGTCATCCACACGCGCATCCTCTATCTTGCCGAAAACTGCGCCGATGGCGGCATGTGGGTGAAGAAGTCGCCGGTCATGAGAGGCATGGTCGAGGGCAATGTGCTCGCCGAATTCTGCGACGGCGTCGAGCCCGCCAATGGCGAACTCGTCATCGTCAAGCAGTATGCCAGCGCCTTCTTCGGCACCAGCCTTGCCTCGCAGCTGCATGCGCAGGGCATCGACACCGTGATCATGGCCGGCTGCTCGACCAGTGGCTGCATCCGCGCCACCGCCGTCGATGCCGTCCAGCACGGCTTCCGCGGCATCGTCGTGCGCGAATGCGTCGGCGACCGCCACCCGGATCCGCACAATGCCAACCTCTTCGATATCGACAGCAAGTATGGCGATGTTGTTTCGAGGGAGGAGGCGATTGCCGAAATCGCCAAGTCCAAATCCGACTGTCCGTAACTGTACGAAGCGATTAAGTCTTCTAGCAAAATAAGGGAACGAGCATGGATCAGTTCAGCTTCACGGAAATCTGCCTGCATCAGTTGAAGATGTCGGGCGTTCACGAGGGCGAAAAGCTTATCGTCCTGACGCAGGGCAATGAGCGTCTCGACTACGCCGACGCCTTTATGGCGGCGGGCATGCGCCTCGGCGCCAAAATGTATCACATGCGTCTGCCCCCGGTTCCGCCGGCAGGTGCATGGGCCGTTGGCCAGACCGGCCTTGCTGCCATGCCCGAGGCCGTGGAGGCGCTAAAGGCCGCCGACATGCTGATCGATTGCATCTTCCTGCTGTTCAGCCCTGAGCAGATGGCGATCCAGGCAGCCGGCACGCGTATCCTGACGGCTGTCGAACCGCCGGAAATTCTTGCCCGCATGCTGCCGACCAAGGAACTGCGCGAACGCGTCGAGTTCGCCGGAGACCTGCTCTCGAAGGCGAAGGTCATGCGGATCACCTCGCCGCACGGCACTGATGTCACCTACAAGCTGAACACCTATCCCGCCGTCACCGAATATGCGTGCACGGACGAGCCGGGCCGCTGGGACCATTGGCCATCCGGCTTCGTCTTCACCGGCGGTGACGATGATGGCGTCGATGGCACGATCGTGGTTGCTCCCGGCGACATCCTGCTGCCGCAGAACATCTACGTGCGCGACCCGATCATCTATACGATCGAAAACGGCTGGATCACCGACATTCGCGGCGGCCTCGATGCCGAGCTGGTCAAGTCCTACATGGAGGGCTTCCACGACCCGCGTGGCATGGGCATGAGCCACGTCGGCTGGGGTCTCAACCAGAACGCCAAGTGGCACCGCATGGTGCCCGGCGAATTCCCCGGCGGCATGGGGATGGAAGCGCGCTCGTTCTACGGCAACGTGATGTTCTCGACCGGCCCGAACAATGAGCTCGGAGGCCCGAACGACACGGCCTGCCATCTGGATATCCCGATGCGCGGTTGCTCGCTGTTTCTCGATGACGAGCCGATGGTTCTGGATGGCGACATCGCCGTGAAGGAAATGAAGTACAACTTCAAATAACCGGGATAGCCAACCCGCTCTGCTTTAAATCAGGCGGAGCGGGTTGAGTTTGCCGTGCCTTGACCCGCGCGACACGCTGTGGTGTTTCCTGACTCCCGCCAAAGACGCCGTAACCGATGGACGACGCCGACGATGACCGCAAAAGACACCGAACAGCTGCCAGAAGCGCCGGCGCCTCAGAACGGCTACCATGTCACGGAGCAGGTCGGGCACCTGCTGCGCAAAGCCTATCAGCGCCATCTGTCGATTTTCCAGACCAACGCCAGCGATCCGGACCTAACATCGGTGCAGTTCGTAACGCTATGCGCACTGCATGACCTCGGCCCCAGCTCGCAGGTCGATCTCGTCAAGGCAACGTCCGTCGATCAGGCAACCATCCGGGGCATCGTCGAGCGTCTAAAGACCCGCGGCCTGATTGATCTTTCCAAAGACGAAGCAGACGGCCGCAAGGTCGTCATTTCGCTGCTGCCCAAGGGTGAGGCGCTATTGCAGGAGATGTATCCACGAGCCTATCTCATCAGCGAAAAGACCATCGCGCGCCTCAACCCGGCCGAACGGATTGCGCTGCTTTATCTGCTGCGCAAAATTGCTGACGAAGAGGCGGTCGAGCAGTAGTGGCTATTTCACGCGCGTAAGTTTGGCCGCGTAACTCAGCCCGATGATACGTCTGCAATGCCGCAGCCATGTCTGGGCGTTTGCAAATCACACATTCTGCGCGTTGACCGTCACGAACCGCACCGGGCTTGTATCGACGGTTGTTTCTACGGCGCCAAGCTTGCGCAGGATAAGGTCGATCGATCGCCTCGCCTGCACTTCCGGCGCTTCGTCAAGACAGATATCGAGCAGGCCGGACTTGAAGTAGGTCTTCTTTCGGTCGGTCAACGGCGCCGTGCATCACCTGCGCCGTGACCTCGGCAACAACGCCTTCATCCTCTTTCACCTTGATGCCGATGGTCGGCTCCTGGCGGCAAGCGGTATCGGACCGGGCAATGCCGTGGCGCGCGATATCCGGCTTGCCGAAATGCTGATCGCATCAGGTGCGCACCCTGATCCGGACGCGCTGGTCTCTCCTGGCGTCAAGCTGAAATCCCTTCTCGCCGCCTGAGCGGCATCCGATACTGAAAAGGACTTCCCGATGAGAAAACACGGCCGGCCGACCGTCGCCGATCTGCTCGCGCTCAAAGGCAAGCGTCAACTTACTATGTTGCGCGTCACAACCTTGGAAGAGGCGGAGGCGGCGCAGAAAGCAGACATCGATATCGTCTCCGTCCCGCCGACCCTGCTTGACCCCGCCTTTCGCGAGGCGGCACCAAACCCCTTCGCCATTCCCGGGCTTGAATACGGCGACTATGTCTCGGCCGAGGAATACATGCGCGAGGCCTTCGTAGCGCTCAAGGCAGGTGCTGACGCAGTCTATTGCGCCGCAAGCCCGCGGATCATACGCCGCATGCGCGAAGAGGGCATTCCGGTCTGTGGCCATGTCGGCCTCATCCCCTCCAGAGCCACCTGGACCGGCGGCTTTCGCGCCGTCGGCAAGACGGCGGTGAGCGCCATCGAGATCTGGCGGCAAACCAAGGCGCTTGAAGAGGCCGGTGCCTTTGCCGTGGAGATCGAGGTCGTACCAGGCGACGTCGCTGCCGCCATCAGCCGCAACACGTCGATGCTGATGATATCGATGGGCGCGGGCAGCGGCTGCGATGCGCAATATCTGTTTGCAGACGACATCCTCGGCGCCAACCGTGATCACTATCCACGCCATGCCAGGGTCTACCGCAATTTTGCCGCCGAATACGACCGGCTGCAAAGCGAACGGATCGCCGCTTTCACGGAATTCGCGGCCGACGTCCGCTCGAATGCCTACCCCGAGAAACGCCACCTCGTATCGGTTGACGATGGGGAACTGCGAGCCTTTCTGGACTACATGGAAAGCGATCTCGCCAGGTCGGGCGAAACCACGGCCTAGGCTTCACATATTCTGGTACACTTCATATTCGAGGCTAAAACCAATGACCACCTATGTACTGACGGTCGCCTGCAAGTCGACGCGGGGAATCGTGGCTGCGATTTCGACCTATCTCGCCGACCAGGGCTGCAACATCGTCGATAGTTCGCAGTTCGATGATCTCT